>JANRMQ010000009.1:0-166538 GCA_040981125.1 Nitrospira sp. | reverse complement strand
ACACCCCGTACGGCGCATGGTGCTTGCGGCCGACCCGCACGTTCCACACCTGCCCGCCCGGGTTCACTTGCTCGACCAACTGTGTGATCTTCACGTCGTAGAACTGAGGATACCCGCCGTACGGCTTAGTCTCCACGTTGTTCCACCACATGTACTCCTGCCCCTTCGAGAACAGCCACGTCGACTTGTCCGCCATCGAACACGTCTGACAGGCCAAACACCGATTGATGTTGAACACAAAGGCAAACTGCCACTTCGGATGCCGCTCCTCATACGGATACAGCATCTTCCGGCCCAGCTGCCAGTTATAGACTTCAGGCATTGTGAATCCTCCTTCTGGTCATGATCATATGGTTAATGGGTCACGCATCTCACATCTCGTGAAGCAACGTCGCTCCATGCGCCCGCCGCTACACTTTGATCTTGATGTGTTCTCCTTTGAGCCACTTGATCATGAACTCGTTCTCCTGACCCGGCGTAAACCCGGTCCGGACCGGCTCCCACGGGCCCCGCGCGCCGATGCCGCCGTCTTCCGCCTTTGTGATGCGGATCAAGCATTCCTTCGGCGTCGTATTGACCGCATGGTGGTCGATCGCATACCCCCATTTGAACTTCCACGCAATCGCGTGTTTGCCCGGCAAGCTGTCGGTCTGGTGCATCGGCATCAACCAGCTCCGCGTAAACGACTGCTGGGCGCCGTACCGGAAGTTCGACTGATATCCGGTATCGACGGCAATCGCGCGGCCGTCCGGTCGCGTCTCGTGCCCCTTCACCGACTTCGCCGTCGACACGTACGGAGCGTGTTTCGCCATCGTCACGTGGTACGGATAGGCCGGGTTGTATTTGCACCGGATCATTAACCGGCTGACCTTATAGAACGGATCCGACGGTTTCCAGCCGCGATACGGCCGGTCCACCGGGTTGCCGTCCACATAGCAATAGTCGCCGTCGTTGATCCCGCGGTCTTTCGCCGCCTGCGGGTTGATGTGCAACTGGTGCTCGCCGACGCCCGGCGTCCGTTTGTCCATCCGGTACGGATCGCCGAAGTTCGACTCATAAATCTGCACCCAGTCGTTCACCGACCACTGGCTATGCACCCGATGCCGAGTCTTGGGCGTGACGCAGTAGAACTGGTAGCCCTTCTCCCACAATGGGTTGGCATGCCGCTTGATTTCCGCCCACGGCAGCTTGATGTTCCGCACATGCTTGTCATCATGGTGCTGCGCGGTGATCGGAATTCCGTAATCATCCGGTCGGATGTACGGGTTGTTCGAGAAGATAGCGTTCGGCAAGTACGGCGTACACTCCGGGCCTTCCCGGTGCACCACGAAGTTTTCACCGTATTCGATCGCTTCCGGCTCGATCCGATAGGTCTCCAGCCGGCCAGACCGTGTCCATTGCGGCTTCGACTCGTTCGTCTCTTCCCACAACGGATGGCGTGGATAGGTGCGCGTCATCACCATCCAGCCCTTCTCCGACTTCAGCATGACGTCCGCACTGTACCCGTAGCAGGTCGCGCTGGCATCCAGCATCCGCTGCGGATAGACGTCCACCCGGTTCATGTACACGAAATGGAACACGCCCCGGATGCGCGCGTCGCCCGTCATCTCGGACAATTTCGCCGCCACCCCTGCGAACGTGTCGGCGTCGTTCCGCGTGTCGTACAGCGGCCGAATCCCACCCTTCCAGATCTGAATCCACGGATTCGACACCGTGGCCGTCATCTCCGGGTAGGTGAACTCCATCCAGCTGTTACACGCAAACGCAACGTCGGCATGGTTCACGTCGGACGTCATCTCGATGTCCTGCGTTACGATCATCTCGATGTTCGGATCGACGTTCTTCACCATGTCATAGTGGTGCTTCGCGTTGTTCAAGATGTTCACGTTGGTCACCCACCGCACCTTGCTCGGGCTCGGCATGTGGGTCTTGCCGGTGAACACCTTGCGACCGTACTTCGGCGTATTGACGATCAAGGCGGTGTCGCCATGGTTCCAATAGCCGACTTCTTCGCCGTAGTAGTACGACTTGGTCTTGATCTCCTTGCCGTGCGCATTCGGATCGAGGGTCAGATTGAACGGATCCTCACCCGTATGCACCGCCAAGCCGGCGCCGGACCAGGGCACCGCATTCCAGATGCCGGCTTTGTAGTTGCCGGACCAGGTATGGCAGCCCGTCCCGAACTTACCGTGGTTGCCCGTATAGGTCAGCAACAACGCCGCGGCGCGGCCCATTTCCGTCATGTGGAAATAGTGGCAGACGCCTTCGCCGTTGTGCATGGCCGCGGGCTTGATGGTCCCGCTGTCCCGGCCCCATCGCACGATGAGATCCTTCGGCGACCGTGTGATCTGGTGGACCGTATCCAAATCGTAATCCTGGAGATGGACCAGGTACATTTGGTAAATCGGCGCCACGTCGACTTCGCGGCCGTTGAGCAACTTCACGCGGTACGTCCCGGTCAACGCCGGATCAATGCCGCTCTCCACGAAATGGAATCCCACCTGCTCCCGATGCAAGGGCACCGGAGCCTTCTTGTTCAAATCCCAGACCATCATGCCGCCCAAGCGCTCAATCTGATCCGGCTTCAGCACCTGGACTCGCCCCGAATAGCTCTTCGAGAAGTCAGGGAACTTATAGTCCGCGATCACGTCGCGCGGATCCAAGTACTGCAGCGTATCCGTGCGAATGAGGATCGGGAAGTCGGCGAACTGCTTGACATAGTCGATGTCCTGCATGTTCTCATCAAGGACGATTTTGCAGGCTCCCAAGAACAAGGCCGCATCGGTTTCCGGCCGCACCGGAATCCAATAGTCGGCGCGATAGGCGGTGGGGTTGTATTCGGGCGTGATGACGACCACGCGGGCGCCCCGCTCGATACACTCCAACTTCCAGTGCGCTTCCGGCATCTTGTTCTCGACGAAATTCTTCCCCCAGCTGGTGTTCAACTTCGAGAACCGCATATCAGACAGGTCGATATCGCAGTTCTGTGTGCCGTTCCACCACGGATGGCTGGGGTCCTGGTCGCCGTGCCAGGTGTAGTTCGAATAGTATTTGCCTCCCTGCGCCCGATCCGGATCGACCTTCCGAATCCAGCTGTCCAATAATGGCAACACGCCGCCGTTGAAGCGGGTGTTCATCATCTTGCCGACGATGCCCAAGACCGGCATCCCGGCGCGGTGCTTGAAGCAGCGCACTCCGGCGCCCTTCATCATCTCGATCATTTCCGGCGCATACCCCTGCTCCCGCAACCGACGCGCGCCAGCTTCGCCGCTATACCGGGTCGCAATGATGATGCAACCTTTGGCCGCATAGGTGAACGCCGTATCCCAGGAGACGCGCACCATATCGTCCAGATACCGGCTGTCAAATTTATATTTCCGCTTCACGTCCGGTGTCAGTTCGGGCGAGCCGGCATCCATCCACTCCTTCCAGCCCTTCCGCATCAACGGCCCTTTCAAGCGATAGGGGCCGTAGACGCGGCGATGAAACGTGAACCCTTTCAAACACATCCGCGGATTGTGCGCAAATGTCCCGCGATTGCCGTAGAGATCTTCGTAGGTTTGGTGGTCATAGTTCTGCTCCACCCGCATCACCACGCCGTTTCGCACAAAGGCGCGAATTCGACAGCCGTGCGTATCGTTGGGGGAACAGCACCAGGTAAAGGATGAGTCATACCGATATTGATCGTGATAGACCCGCTCCCAGGATCGATCCGGATATTCGCCGAGTGGATTGCCGACCTCGACCACCGGCTGGAGCGCCGTCAAGGCCAAGGCCTTATCGGCCAAGGCTGCAACAGCGACGGTCCCAGCAGAAAATTTAAGAAACTGCCGACGTGATAACTGCATTGCGAACACCTCCTGCTTGAATAGATATTCTTCCTGTCAACCCAATTCCCTCGTGCTTTTCGCTCCGGGGTCTACCCTCACCTCCTTTCAACACACTCATGATTTTTTTCGGCCTCCCGACTAGTGACATAGCAGTATCCCGGCGGGAACCATTACAATCATCGTGCCGTGCAGGCAAACAAATCGGCAAATGGACGATGCAGATTTATCTATATATTTCAGTATGTTGTGAATACAAAGAAACGGCGGCTGGCCGGCTGGAACCACTCTTAGTAGGTCTATTGTCAGGCTAAGCTGACCCGGAAGGGGAAGACAATCATAAGTTATTGAAATTTAATGAATTAATGATGTCAGTATTTACTGACAACCAGACTGATTCGTAGATTTCCGCGTGTCTACTGGGGATACCTCTTAAAGGAAGGTCACGCCTGTCAGGAAAAACTGACGCTACTGCTGTGCGTCCTTAATATAGCGACGCATGATTTCGTGGAAGTAAGAGCGGGGCAAACCGGCATCCGTGGCCGCATGAGTCACATTGCCTTGGCGATGTTCCAATTTACTGCCGATGTATCGGCGGTTAAACTCCTCCAACACCTTTTCCTTGGCCTTGGCGTAGGGAAGGTGCAGATAGTCCTCGGCGACGGAACTGCGAGCCTCGTCGGGAAACTGCAATAGACTCATGACGTCGCCTCGCCCAATCCGATCACCCTTTGCCAACATGACTGCTCGTTCCATGACGTTTCGGAGTTCTCGAACATTACCCGGCCAAGAGTAGGCCACCAATTCAGTGACGGCTGCGGGATGAAGATCATCGACATATTTGCCGAACTCTCTGGCATAGCGGCCGATAAAGTGCCGGGCCAGCAGCGGAATATCTTGAGTCCGTTCGCGCAATGACGGGACTTTGATGACCATGACATTCAGGCGGAAAAACAGGTCCTTACGAAATTCATTGCGTTTCACTCGCTCGGCCAGATCCTGATTGGTTGCGGCAATGAACCGGACATTGACTTTTTTCTGATGGGTACTTCCCACCGCCCGGACTTCACCCTCTTCCAAAACTCGCAACAACTTTGCCTGTAACGTCAGCGGCAGTTCTCCAATCTCATCAAGAAAAACCGTGCCGCCCACGCCCAATTCGATCAGTCCGGGCTTGTCGACAACGGCTCCCGTAAATGCCCCACGGACGTGACCAAACAGCTCGCTCTCCACCATGCCTTCGGAAAAAGACGTGCAATCCACGACTTGAAAGGCGCCGTTCTGATCAACACTTCGATCGTGGATAGCCCGCGCAATCAATTCTTTTCCAGTCCCTGTCTCGCCGATGATCAATGTGGTGGACGGCACACATGTCGCCGCCTCGATCATGGCCATTACGTTTTGAATGGCGGGGCTGACTCCAATGATACTCTTAAAACTCTCGGTAGAAACCGGATGTTGAGGTTCATACCGCGACAGGATTTCCGACATCCGCATGGCTCGATGGATCCGAGCGGTCAAATCCAGCCGCGCGAAGGGCTTCACCACATAGTCAAAGGCTCCGTGCTTCATGGCATCCACGGCTGTTTCAACGGCATCAATGCAGCTCAGGATAATCACGGGTATCCGTCGATCCATGGTCTGGACCCGCTGCAACAACTCAATGCCGTTCATGCCCGAAAGCCGCACATCGGTGATGACGAGATCGACGCGACGTTCCTCCAATATTTTGAGCCCGCCTTCGGCACGAGCGGCAATAACCAATTCCACGTCTTCGTCCTCATGACGCGGCAGGTCGTCTTCCACTGCGTGAAGGAACGTCTCCACATCCGCGCCGCTGTCTTCCACCAGGAGAATGGTAAAGACCTTTTGCGCGGCGCTCGGTTCGCGTTGACCATGAACCCGCCTCATGCCTTTGCTCCTTGCTGCGGTAAATAACGGGACAAGCTCGTGCATGAGAATACTAACATGGCAAGCGAAGGTTTCACTACATTCCAAAACCGGCGCGGGCAACCAGGGATGACGCGGCTAGGGCGATGGATTCAATTCATTATCCGCAACATCCCGACTGAAATTGACGCCGATGATAGAACCATACAAGACACCGGATGCACAGATGAAGGTCCATGTGCGCATCTTCGTCACGGAGACTAGTCCGGCGTGCGGCAATCTGGCCGCAATCTGAACAGAGGCCGGCAGTTGAGGAGTCTTTATCAGAAGAGAGAAGGGGCATGACGTTCTACCCTCCTATTTTGACGTACCATGGCAGCGGTCATCCCACTCTGCCTCCAGTTTCCGAACAGCGCACGGAGACAGGACCCTTTCGAAAGAACAGAGCCTGCAGGAACATATCCACGCTTCAGTTCCTGCTGTAGTCGGCTGACCCGGTGGTTAAGCGCCACAATGGTCTTTTCCAGGTCATACAGTCGCTCAAGAAATTGCAGACGTTCACCGGCTCCCATCGTATCCTCCCTCCGCTCATGGTTCACAATGACGAATGACTCCGATTACAATACCTTCAATTTTGAATTCGTCCTTAGCCGTGACAACAATGGGGCTCATCGATATGTTCGCCGGATGAAGTTCAATGTGGCCCTCCTTTCGATGAAAGATTTTTACCGTGGCTTCGCGATTAACGATCGCCACGACGGTCTGTCCATTTCGCGCGGTAGCCTGTTTTCGAACGATCACAAGGTCACCGGAAAGAATGCCGTCCTCCTTCATCGACTCACCTTTCACTCGCAACGCGAACGTATCGCCGCCACGCAGCATGCTCGGGGGAACTTCAACCGATTCCGATTGGGGTACCGGCTCGATCGGTACGCCGGCCGCTACGATCCCCGCCATAGGAACCTCGATAGCCTGAAGCAGTTGGCGAACAGCGACCTGCACGGCTCCTCCGATCTTCCGGGCACCGGTCTCATAGCGGGCAATCGACACACGAGTTGTTTGCAGCGCCTCAGCCAGTTGCTGTTGAGTCAGTCCCAATTGCTCTCGAATAGCTTTTAGGTCGGCGCCCTTCATGTGTAGCCAATGGTTACATCATTACAAAGTGATTGTCAAATCGAGTCGTCTTATATCGTTTCCCCTGATTCCAACTGCCTACGGCGTGAATGCCAAATCGTATGATTCTGCCTACATTGAGCAAAATCCGACTCAATATCTTGTAGCTTAAGCCGACCACGACTCAATGCCTAAAAATTAGGCAACGTGGTCTTCAGTGCCCCTCTGGACTGACGCCGGAGACGCAAGAAAGGCCTTTATCAACAGGGATATCCACAAAACTTGGGGAAGAAATATCGAGGCATTAATATACTTGACTCATCACGCCTAAAAACTGTAGATAACTTGGGCTTGGAAGGCTGGATTTATTTTTTGGCTTTTTTGGAAGTCTTGGGCAGGGAGGATTTCGGGACGGAAACGACGGTCGCAAGGGCCGCCTTGAACCGCTCAAACGGCGTTTGCGTCGTCTGAGCGGTTACGGTAGGATGCTGCGGGTTTTTCGTAGACATGCATTCTCTCCGGCTTGGTGTTCCTGCCAGGGAACGCCTAGCGTAAGCTGCACCTTAGCACAGGGAGGGAATGATGTCTAATGCAGTCCTTGCACTACGCCCTAGTCATAGTGCGATTTGGAATCTATACCAATTGCTTCAATATAATTCGGCTCTTTTTATTACCGCGATTATGGAGATTGATGCCGTCCTTCTAGACTTGCATCCTCATCTTGATCATGATCAAGATGAGTTGCGGGATAAAGCCATGGAGATATTGGGGCAGTTAGCTCAGGAATGTAAGTTGGCCAATCTAGTTTCATGCAAAGAACAAATAGAGCGCATTAAAAGACAATTGCAAAGCGTTCCAATTAGATACCTAGTTCCGCTACTGAGTGATTTGAAGGGGCATATTCAGCAGGAATTCATCAAGCGAAAGTTCTTTCTTATAGACCCTAGCGAGCAGTCCTATTATGACGGCTCATTCATTGCCCCAGTAATACGTGACAATTTTCCGTCATCAATCACTGATCTTTCGGAAGCAGGGAAATGCATAGTGTTTAAACGTCCAACGGCCGCCGTCAGTCATAGCATGCGGGCGCTAGAGGTAGGTCTTGATGCGCTAGTAAAACAACTACAGGTGAGGCCTCGTGATTCAAACTGGAGTACTATTCTTGATGAATGCCAGAAAGTAATAAGTAATTTGCCGAAAGCTGATCGGCATTTTTTTGCTGCGTGCGCTACCGAGTTTCGCAATTTTCAGCATGCATGGAGAAATCATGTCATGCATTTTCAAAAAGACAAACCGGTATATAAATTTGGAGAAGCGTTAAACATTCTCAGCAGCGTATGCAGCTTTTTCGTCCATATATCTCCGCGTCTATCTGAAAGCCCGTGATTTCGCAGAACCACGCTTCCCTCTTCCCTGTCTTTTATAATCATCCGGCTTAGCAATTCGTCGTTCGTCCGGTGAGTTGCTGATAGGTGACGCGGCGATCCTGAACGGATGCGACCGCATTCAGGAACCGCTCTTGATCGTTCCCCTTCCGAGCATTGAAGCGAAAGCATTGCTCATCGAGATAGCGGAACAAGTGGAACGGCTCGACACTCACATAGGTGCCTTTAATCCCGCGCTTCAGTAAGCTCCAAAAGTTCTCGATGCTGTTAGTGTGAATATGCCCATTCACGTAAGTTTCCGAATGGCAAATCACATCATGGGCGTATTCCTTGCTCATCGCAACGTAAGCGTTGGCTTCATCGGTATACAGATGCGAGCCAGGGACCACATTGTCTTTGATTTGCTGATGAATGAGCTTGGCCGAGGCCCGATTAATCACTTCGGCCCGCACTTCGCCTTTCCGCTCTAACATGCCGATGACGACGGCCTTGCGGAAACTGCCTTCTTTAGCCAGGGCTTTCTTTTGCTGTTTCTTGTGCATGTTGCGAGCGGACCCGCCGATATAAGTCTCATCGACTTCCACATCGCCCATGAGCTTGCGATCGAATGAGCCACGCTGCAAGGCAAGCCGGATGCGATGCATCATGAACCAGGCAGTCTTTTGAGTCACGGCCAAGGCCCGAGAGACTTCATAGGAGCTGACCCCATTCTTAGCGTTCACAATCAGCCATAACGCACAGAACCACTTATCCAACTTAATCGGGCTATCCTCAAAGATAGTGCCGACCTTGACGCTATATTGTTTCCGGCAGGATTTGCATTGAAAGAGCGCCCGTGATTTCAGGAACCCATGTTCATGAGACCGGCAACGCGGACAAACCGGACCTTGCGGCCAGCGCATGGCGGACAAGAGGTCAATGCAGCGTTGTGGATCGGCAAAGTATTGAATCGCGTCTTGAAGAGTGGCGGGTAACTTCATGGGGTCCTCCTGATTTCTGGCCCCAGTCTACCCGAGATAGCCGTGATGAGTCAAGTATATTAATGCCAATATCGATTGCAAACCAGCATTGCTCTGGCTAGAATGCGCCGCCACTTTTCTATCCCATTGCACTGGACTGGGGTCTCCGGCGAAGTGTCGATGGATCTTCGCTCCTTTCCGTATCTGTTCCTGTCCGGCGGCGTTCTCCTCTTGGTCGGTCGCGCAAGCCATATTCTCGATACTGATCTCCCGGCGAGTAATATCGTGATGCTTCGACGACGTCGCTTACGTCTGGGTCGCGGATCTTCAGATGACCGATCACACCGCAATCACTTCTGTCGCGGAAGCCTCAGGAGAACGGACAATTCAACCGGTGTTTATCAAACACACTTGGCCGCCAGCTTGTCATAAACCACGGCTGGGGTTTAAAGCGGAACTCCTCGATAAGCGCGGATTCGGAATCGGCCTAGGCAGCGAAGTGACCAGTCTTGCCGGTCATCAGAGCACTGATATGGCTGAATTGTTTGCTGGAATGCTGACGGCGACGCGGGGGGGTGACGGTGAAATACCGGCCGGTATGCCGGATATGAACGCGATGATGGCGGCCGCCCGCGCAATGCAGGTTACACCGGGATGGCGCCGCCCTCGGAGGTTAAGAATGTCTTGTATGTCTGTGTCGTCGTTATCCGAGTAACCGAGCGGTCATCGACTTCCGGGCGGGCCTAGCACATCACATGCGGTCCGTCGTTCAAACAGGGGCGACGCCGATCGTGCGCGAGAAGCTCACCACCGGCATCGCCGGACTCTTCTAACGACCTGTTTAGACCAACTTCCTTACGACCAACTTCCTTTCAGACCCAGCTTCGGTCCCACACGGAACGGTCTAGTCGGACCAAGCAAGGCGTGAATGGCTCTACCGGGTACATGTTACTTGCCGACCATTACTTCGGTCGCCTTGACCGCAACCGTCACCGAATCGTTCACCTTGAGTCCCATGCTTTTCACCGAGCCTTCCGTGATCGCCGCGACAAACTCGAGCGTGCCGACCTTGACGGTCACCTCGGCCATCGCCTGCCCCTCGGTAATCTTTGTCACCGTGCCTTGGAATTGATTGCGCGCACTCAGTCTCATTCGAACCCTCCTTGTCCTGTGAAATATTGCTCGACTGAATTCAGTGTTCTCTGATCAACATCACATCGGTCGCCTTGATCAAAGCCACCACGTGATCGCCGATTTGGAGTCCCAGCGTATCGAGGGCGTCGCGCGTGATCACCGCCGTCACCTTTTGGTCGCCGACGTCAAGATTCACTTGCGCCAGGATAACGTCTCGCTTAATCGCCGAGACTTTTCCCACCAGCTTATTGCGACCGCTGACGTCCTCTCCTTCGGGCTTCTTCCCCAACCAGCTGTCCAGCAGTGATTTCTTGAACCGATACCGCCCGCCGATTTTTGAGCTTTGGATCTTTCCTTCCCACATGTAGCGATAGAAGGTCGGCAACGCGAGGCGCAAATATTTCGCCGCCTCGCGGGCTGTCAGCACATCATTGTTCTCAACGGATCGCCGTACACGACGCTTGTTCGCCATGGATGTGTATCCGCCTACCGGCGCATACCATTCTCGCGCATTAGTCCATCTCCGGCGTGATGATCAACGAGATGACCGGAGACTCGCTGCCCGACACTTCAAGCCAGTAGGAGCCCCCCTTTTTCAAGGCGAACTCGACGCTTTTGTGGACGTGACCGCATCGATGCAATCGGTGAGTGGGCCTCACACGTGCGACCGCCGTCTCGCTCTCCATCACATCGATCCATGTGCGTGAGCTGGCGGAGATCCGATAGACTCCGTCGCTGGGAACGGTCAATTCCAGCAGACCGGCAAAGGTCTCGGCCCAATCCCCGGACCGTCCTTGTCCATTTCGTCCGGCCATCATGGCCAGCGATACGCGTTCCGCGGGATGTAAGGCCACGTCGATTCGCCGTACGGCCGGCATCAACGGAGCCATGTCACTCCTCTGCACCAGCGCTTCCACCCGTTCTCCCGGCTTCTCCATGGCCGCGATAATCTCCTGGAGACCCACGGGCAACGTCGTGCATTGTTCTGTCGCCTCTACCTGAGACCGATGTCCCATTTCCGCCAGACTGAAAGACGGCATAGCTGAGGTCCCGGCCAGGAGCGCGAGCGCTGCGCTTGCTCTGCTGAGGTTGAATCGCCAGTTGGAAGTCCTCATCAATCGTCCTCCGGTGAAAAGCGTTCGATGATCGACATACAATACAATTGTATGAATATTATGGATTATCCTGATATAAATCAAGCTGTTTCTAGCATTAATTTATCATTATTTTATCTGATGCGATCGGCAGCGAAACTCATCGGGCCACCACAAATGGGTCTGTGATACACTACGCGCGCCCTCGACCGCCGTCGCTCATGTAGAAAGGGATTTTCAGTGTACTGGCGTCAGATTCTGATCTTCGTATTGTTCCTCCCGGCGTGCGCGAGCACGCCGATTCAAGAATCTACCAAAGGCAATGTCTATCTTGAACCTATTCCCGCCCGGCAGTTTGCAGCAAGCCATCCCGTCAAGCTGGACGCCGCGTTGATCGTCCGAAGTTTGCAGGGCGTCATGGTGCGTGAAGAAGATGGGCAACAAGCCGCCGCCGAACAAATTGCACCGGCATTTTCTTCGGATGATATAGCCTTTCTTGCACCTGCCATTGCGAGCAAGTTGAGTGAGGCGGCCTTCGATCAGCAAATCGGATTCAGGATACATCAGACCGGAGGAGTTGGTTCTGGCAACAGAAGCGACGAGGTCAGGACGCCGGGATCTCCGGTGAGTCCCGTGCCCGAGATAAGAACGGCCGGCAGGTTGTTTGTCTTCGGTCGATCGATCTACCTGACCTTGCACCAATTTCGAGAGCGACCTGAAGCTCGGGCCGGCGACATCAATGGGCAGGATCGTGAGACGCCTCGACCGCGCGCGGTGGGGATCCGCACCATCTCTTTCGTGCCGGAAATGGCCCTTCGTCCCGACGTCTATACGCCGTCGTTTACTATTGGCGAGGGATTCACAACCTTCGTCATTGATTACAATCTTTTGGCGAAGCTTCCCCCACCGCCAGTGTCGCGTCCATCGGCATCACAACCGGCGGCGGCACAATCCACTTCATCGCGAACACCGGCGAATGCTGCTGAGCCGGCGCCTCCTGTGAAAGGGGATCTTCAGCAAATTCGAGACGAAATGAAGCAGAATGCGACCGAAGTGGACGAACTGCGAAAACAATTACAGGAGCTCAAACACCGCTTAGGTGAAGGATCCGATAGCAGCAGTGAGGCGCCCGTCAAGAACACGCCGCCTACCGGATCGGAAAAGCACCGTCCTTGAAGAACATGTTCTAAAGCCGACCAGGCCCTGTCAATGTTCCTACAGCGTCCGTTGTCTTATTGATCGGCAACGATCACACTACCGACCGTTTCCCCGCGAAGCGCCGCGGAGACCCGCCCCGGCCGAAGGCCGTTGACGATTCGGATTTCCCGGACATGCGCGGCACGTTGCATGTATTTCAACACGACCCGCTCGACGATAAAATCATCCTGATCGCTTTCGAGCAGATCCTTTGCATTCGCGCGATCGAGCAGCCGAGCCTGCGGGTCTTTCTTCGGATCGGCCGTGAAAAGACCGTCTTCATCCTTGATGTACAGGACACCCTTCGCGCCCAGGAATTCTCCCAATAGGTAGGTGCCGGCATCCGTACGATGACTCGGCAACCGGCCCTTGCCGGGAGGCTTTTCCCAAAATTCGAACGGCGGCATGCCGGACATGATCGGCAGGCACTTCGTCGCCAGATAAAGCGGGAGTTTTTCAAGATCATCGTGATAGACCATCACACCGCCGTGCTTGGCCGTCAGCATCTGCAGCATGCGCGCGTTCTGGACCGGAATCGACGCTCCGACCTTCGCCAGCGCACCCGTCGGCATCCCAAGATCAAGCCCAAGCGCGTACACATGGCGGGCGCGTGTCCCACCTCCGACGCACAGGATGAATTGAACCCCATTGTTCTTGGCTTCGACCAATTCGTCGATGATCGGAAACACGGCGCTGCGGCCGCGATCCATGATGCTCTGCCCACCGATCTTCACGACCCACACATCCGGAAGGATTCGAACCGGCGGCGAAGAGGGCAGTTGCTCCGACAGTGCGAGGTTGGAAATCGACTGGCCGGAAAACACGGTGTCCAAGCCTTCAATCCAAATGCGGCCGTTGCGCTTTTCGCTCATGACTGTCCCCCTTCTCGACCGGCAGTGATGGTCGATCCCACCGTATCACCGTTGAAGACCTGAGCGAGCGTGCTTGGATTCAGCCCGTTGACCAAATGCACCTTCTGCACGAGCCGGGCATGCTCGAGACTGGGCAATAACTCCCGATCAAACGGCAGGTCCGGCAGGTTCATGTCCATCAGTCGGCGTGCGGTGATCTCCGGAATCAGCATGGCGCCGGCGTCGCTTTTCGGATTGGCGGAGTAGAGGCCGTCGACGTCCTTCACGTAGATCATGCGCGCGGCCCCAATCGACTCCGCCATCAAAAACAGGCCGACATCCGTCCCGTTTTCCGGAAGACGGCCGTGTTTCGGCGGCGGCTCCCAAAAATGATAGGGCGGCTGCCCGATACACACGGGAATCATCCCGCCGTCGAGCCACATGGGCAAATCCTGAAGATGGTCCTTGATGAAGGTGAGGCCGCCGTACGGCGCGAGAAGAAACACCAGCAGATCCCGGTTTTGTTCCTCCACCGCGCCCATGACGCGGGCCAGTCCTCCGATCGGCAGGCCGAGATCGATTCCGATCGCATAGGTGTGCCGGACACGGGCGCCGCCCCCCACCCCGATCACCAGTTTATGCTTCTTGCGCAGCGCCACGATGGACTCGACCAAGGGCATGACCGCGTCCGAACCTCGATCCATGATGCTTTGTCCTCCGATCGCGATGAAATTCACGTCGGGCACCATGCGCCGGATGGGGCCTCCTTCCGTCGCCTCATTCAACGTCTTGCTGACCAAGGATTCGCGCATGAGCCCGCTCTTGATATGGGTACGTCCATCATCAGAAATCAACGGACCAGTCATTTCCGGCTTCCTTTCTCCATGTGACGGAATATCCACATTCCGTACGGTCTTCAAGAGGAGGCGCGGCGGTGGCGACCTCCTCCGCCCCCGTTTCCGGCATGGGCCCCGTCACGCGTTTCATCTTCTTCTTGGCGCGGCGGCGCGGCAACCGCTTCAGTCGAAATAACGACCGCCGGACGCGATGCAAGATCAAGCACCGCCATACTCACGAAGGCGCTGACGGCACCAAAAAATACCTGCGACGCCAGCATGGGGAGATACAGCACAAACGCCATGCCCGGCGCGCCCGCCACCAGTATGACGAGCACGTTCGCCGCAAAGCGACCGATTCCCAGAAGTCCGCCGATCAGCCCGAACTCAATGAATCGCAGCCATTTCGGATGGCTGGGACGGACAACCGGCAGGAGCAGATCCGCCATGAGTCCCGGCACCGCAAATTGCGCGATTTCCAACACGCCATACTGCCCGTACCCCAAAAACACGGAGACTACTCCCGCGGTGAGACCGGTCCACAATCCACCGAAGCGTCGGTAAGTGAGGCGTGACGCCAACAGAAGAAATGGAATGATCACCACATTCTTATGACCCGGCGCGAAGGGAATTCCCGGGAGAACTTGCAGAAGCTTCGTCCCCATGATCGCCGTGGCCATTCCGACAATGATCGCGATATCCTTTGTCTGTTCCCGTTCCATGTCCGGGTTCGCCCTCGTCACAAAGCGCTCCGCCCGGTCGAGTCCGCGCTCCACCAACTCCGTGATAAATGTCAGGTTGCCGTGACGGAGCTGCTCGAAATCAATCGCGACCTTGTCCCGTTTCTCCATTCCACCCCGGCCCTGCCCCCGTCCTCCACCCCCACCCATTCCGCCACCGCCGCCTGATGCAAGTTGAATGGTTCCATCGATTGACGCCGCGATGAATGTCGGAACGCGGAATCGTTCCAACGCTCGAACCAAATCGCCGGGGCTGCCGCTTGCCTGCACCCACACGCTGGCCATGACGAGTACGAGCACCCTTACGCACATCATCACTGCGGCCGCAATGCCGGCCAAGTTGATCGCGACCGTCCATGGACCAAGCGTCACGTCCGTCCACCGATCGAGCAAAGCATCCCCGGTAGAAACAAACGCGTATGAAATCCCGATGACTAGAAAAAAGATTCCCAATCTCTTGAGAATTCTGGCAAGGGATTGCCACCCAACGGGGGAGATCGCCCACAGAGCGGCCTGGACGGCCAGTAGAATCACCGTGGTCACAGGACCGGGGACCGCCACCAACAGCAGCACCACGACGATCAGATACCCGAGCTTGACTTCAGGAGTTAAGAAAGACTTCATATACGTATTACCACGCGACGATAGAGCACGAATATATTTTCGCCGCGGCGCGGCGCGAAATTCTCATTCGCTGCAATCCATTAGCATGCCTGTGCATTGACCAAACAACTTGCCTACCCTAGCATAGGACAGACGGACAAACTATCGGCTGCTCACTGAATCAGCCGAACCAAGGAGGGCGGTCATGCGAACGCGATTGGTGATATCATCTATGCTCGCGGTCACAGTGGGCATCGGAGGATGGGCGCTTCCTTCGACGTTTGTGTATGGCGAAGAAGGCATGACTCCCGGCCACGGAACCGGCCAGGGTCAGCAGTCGCCCAATGTCTTTCGCCAACATGGATATGCCAAAGGTCAGGGCCTCGGCCAGGGATTGGGACCGGGTCTCGGTCATGGACCCATGGGACGGGTATTCGAACAGTTCCGGTCCATGGACAAGAACGGAGACGGCTTGATCAGCCCCGACGAGGCGGCAGCTCGCCGCGAGAGAATTTTCGTCTCCCTGACCGGCAAAGGGCAAGGGGCCGGAACTGGTAAAGGGGGAGGAATGGCTGAAGGAGGAGGCGACCTGACACTCGAAAAGTTTTCGCTTCCACCGCAGCCGGAGAAGGTGACCAAAGGAGGAGATCATAAGGGCTTCCAAGATCTCCGGTATACCGGGCTGCAAGCGAGAAGAAAACATCAGTTTAAGCTGATGGATCAGAACAATGACGGAAAAGTGACGAAGGAAGAATTCTTAGCGGCGGGCAAGAAGCGTTTCGAGGAAAGCGACCTGGACAAAGACGGCTATCTTTCCGCATGGGAGTACAACCATCAACATCATCGATTCTGAAGATTGCCGGGCGGGCAGGCCCTTTCGAGGGGCCTGTTCCAAATCTCCTGCCGATCACTTCGGCTGCCCACCGGCGTGGCGGGCGCCTTGATCTGCAACGGCGCGATCACCGTCTTTGCACTCGAACTGGATCCCCCACCGCGTCCCTCTAATTTCATCTTCCGTCCCTTCTACCATGCCCATGCCGGCGCTGCTGTACCCTCTCGTCTCTCCCTCTCGAATGATCCGTGAGCCGGCTGGACACTTCGCCTTGATCAGATCCAGCGCCTCCCGCCTATATTTCGATCCCATTGGTCCGCCTCGATCCACCTTATAGAGGTACGTCACGACGCCGCCGTGGTCCGATTCCCGGTTCATCGTGACGGCTTCGGAACAAGCCGGCAGTATGACGGCGGCCGCCACACAGAAGGCCTCTCTCCAATATTTACTCCGGTAAGGTGAAGCCATAGCGCCGCATGATCTCCTGCCCTTCTGAATCCTTCATGAACTCTACAAACTGCTGCGCAAGTTTCTGATGGGCCGATCGTTTCAGGATCACTGCCCCTTTCTCAATCTCGGGATGAGCCTCGGGCGGAACTTCCCAGTAACGACCAGCGGTTTTCATATCAGGTGAAAGGGCCATGGAAAGCGCGATAATGCCGATATCCGCGGCACCGGATTCGACGAATTTCGCAGCTTGCGACGTATTTTCGGCCATGGCCAGTTTATCCTTCACCGCATCATAGACCCGAAAATAATTCATCGCCGACACCGCCGCTCGACCGTAGGGCGCATGTTTGGGATTCGGGATAGAGACTTTCTGAATTCCGGAGTTGCGTAAAAGCTCCAGCCCCTTTTCGACATCAAGCCGTGACTCGTTGGGAACCCACAATACAAGACGGCCGACCGCGTACCGATAGAGCGTACCGGAAACCGCCATTCCAGCCTCCTCCAATTTCTTGGGATAGCCCATGTCCGACGAAAAAAACAGGTCGAACGGCGCATCGTTTCGGATCTGCGAATACAAATTGCCTGACGAGCCGATCGACAGGGTGACCTTGGCGCCGCGGACTGCTTCGAACCTGGTCGCCAGGTCCTTCATGGCAAAATTGAGCGCCGACGCGGCAGCAACGGCCAACTCTTCGGCCGACACGGCGGCCGGCAGCGCATGACCTCCACATGCGATGAAAAAGAAAACGGTCAGACAACGAATATATCTCCTCATAGTCGGCACACGCAGTCCTCCTTGTTGCATACACGCAGGAATCGATCTCACTAGTCTGAGACGTGCGTGCCGACGATTGTAACATTCACTGTCCCATCCTTTCAGCTTCTACCTGATCTCTCTCATTTCTTCATCATGTCCATGCGAGAGCCTCCTGCTACAACGACTCCATGGATCGATGCCCCGGACTAGAAAAATATCTGATATTGCACTCGGATCATGTTTTCAATCAACGTTCCGCCTCGCGCATCGAGGGGGACGGCTCCGGATAAAGGAGGAAGCGGCGCGCTTCGCCCGATCGCATAGCCGCCGGTACCCATCTGGATGTTACTGTAAGTGATCATGATCTGGTGGTCATAGGTGCCGCCGAGAAACCAATTTATCGAGGCGTCACTCTGGTAGACCAAGTCATCCGCCGAGTTGGTGTCCGGATCCCAATAGGCAAATCGGCCGGCGACCTCCAAATATCGTGGAATTAGATAATAGCCCGCTTGCACATACCACCCTGTGGAATTCCCGAGAAGTCCGGGCGCCGTTTGCGTACAGGTCGCATTCATGCAAGGGACGCCCTTATTGTGCCGGTTGATATTCTTGAAAAACCATTCTCCTTGGAGCGAGAAGCCCCGATACTTGAATATGCCGTCCACCGCGTAGGTGAGGTAATCCACCACCCCCCACCCAAGTTGCCTGGCGTTGCCGAAGGCGGCGATCTGCCGGCGGAAATTGAGGTTGGCGAGATCGGTGCCGATGTACGAACTGTTCGAGCTGGCATTCACCGCTGGGTTGTAGGCAAACCCGCCACCGATGGCCATCTGAGGAGTCTCGGAATACTGATTATCGCCTTCCCCATAGCCGGGCCTGCCCATGATGTTCCAGTTCAGGCGGGCCGTATACATGAGTTGATTGATGTCATTCCGCAGATTCGCATTAATATTTCGTTGAGGATTCGGACAGCCGGGATCCGATGGAAAGGGCGGTTGGCCGGTGGTACCACCTCCGCAGCCCTCCGTCGGCTGTTCGCTGAAGAAGCCGCCGATACGGTTGAAGCTCGGACCGGCTCCGTTAAAAATCCCCAAGTAGTAATTCACGGGATACACTTCTTCGTCGTTCATGAGTGTGATACCGATATCCCGGCGGTCCAAGCCGCTGGCCGTGAAGGCGTCCATGACCAATGCGCGCTCGGCAAACTGCATGGAAGCCGTCGAATTGATCTGTGACCGATTGAAGTAGACTTTGTATTGACCGAACTGAAGATTGAAAAGCGGGTAGTGCGTGCTCGTAAAGGTCATATCCAAGAGACGAATCGCTCCCGGCGACTGGGAGTTCTCTGCCGTTTCTCCGGCAAACTGCACATAGTATTTGAAGTCGGGACTGAAGAGGTGTCCCATGAAATAAAGGCGGGCGCGCCGCACATTGAACGAGGACGCCTCGCTGTCGGACCGGTTGGCCCGGTAATCCCCGAATACGCCGAGCAGTTCAGGAAAATTCTTCGCATCTCCCGGATTCCGCCACGCATCGTTCCGATACCGCTGCGTATACCGCAATTGGGTTCGGAAACGGATCTTCATGAAGAACGCATTGTCGTTCATTGAGAGATTGAATCCGCGGTCATACCATCCCCTGAAACTTGGCTGCATCAGGTAGGTCCGGTCTTCCGACTCCTGCACCACCTGCGCATATTCCTCCTGAGTGATGATCCCATTCTTAGCCGCCCGGTCGAGCAACAGCTTCGTCGCGGGATCCATGCTTTCCACGAACACATATTTCCCGTCCTTTTCGACCAATTTTCCCGTATCCGCCGCGCGCGCCACACCAACGCCGCCGAGCGAAGCACAGGCAATGAGCAAGATCAGACAGTACAGACTGTGGATGTAATTAGATAGAGTACATGAGGTCTTTATCAGTAATGGTCTATTCATGGGTTCTCTCCCGTTTATTTGGATACCGATGTTTCGTTGAATCGTGGAATCAGAGATTACGGAGCGCCTGCAGGCGGCGATTCCTTCGAACGGGCAGGGCCTGCTTCTCCAGACTTGAGGAATTGCCTGAATTCAACGGCGTGATTGCCTTTGTCGTCGGTGGTCCAAAATCGTCCCGGCTCGAAATAGAGGATATAGTCCCTGGCCGGAGGCGGCGGAGTGGGATAGGTGCGATCATAGAGGTCGGACTGTCGAATCGGAATCGGGGTATGGAAGTGCTCGACGGTGAGATAGACATAGGGATCGCGCATCGCGACCCATCCCTCGACAATAGACCGGTCATACCTGGTCAACAGAGGCGTCCGCACTTGGAAATGGGCCCGCTCGTTCGGGCCGGCCTTCTGAAGAGCCTCGGAGAGATGCGGGGCGAGGGCTCGTACTTCATCATCCCGCAGCAATGGTTTCGGCGGCGCTTCTTCGGCAAACCATCTCAGCGGCAAACGTTGCTGCTCACGAACAGAAAACCCCTTCAGTATGCTGGCCACCTCCGCGGGCGTGAGTTGAACCGGGTGGGTATAGGTCTGCGGCTTGACTTCTTTCTGAAGCGTCACGACTACTTGTTCTTCTTCGTGCACCGTCTGCACGGTATAGGGTCGCCTCGCGCAGCCGACAAAGAAACCCAGTACCAGCAGGACAACGAGAGCGCGTAACGCATCCCGTTGCGCCCCTCTCTCAAGCCGTATTCCCTTTATCAATGTGGCCTCCTTCCCAGAAACTGTATGAATAGCTACAATAACTTCTTATATACTTGCACCCTTGAGCCAAAAAAACGGCAACCTGGCTCACCAATCTATTACTCGTTAGTTTTCATAAAGACTTATATACTTGCATCACGGAGCCAAAAAAAATAGAATCGGACCCAGCCAATGGCTAGTTTCCAGGCACATCATACCCGGCCTTTCGAACAAGAGCCTGGGCTTCGGCGCTTTGAATGTAGTCGAGAAACTGTTGGCACAGTTCCCTGTTCGGACAGTACCGTTCCATGGCCATCGAATGAACGGTCGGTCGATATCCTTCCTTGATGATCCCGACCACCCGCAACCGCTCCTGTTCTCTTGCCGCCTCGTGTCCATAGATAATGCCTGCATCCGCCTCCCCGGCAACCATATGATCGATGACTCCGCGCGAATCAGTGGCTTGGTCCAGACGTCCCTCGAATGACGACGAGAAACCCAACGCGCCCATGGCTTCTTGGGTTTGTTTACCCAGCCTCGTTCGTACCGGTTCCGCGACGGCCAGTCGAGCGTTTCCACGGCTCATCGCTTCAAGAGATTCAGGCGCTTCTGCCAATGATTCCGGGACGACAAGAACGAGCTGCTCCTGCGCATATGAACGTTGGGTCCCCCGCAGAACGTAGTACTTCATCTCCAATCTTGTCAGCAGCTCATCGCCTCCTGGAGCCACAAGGTTGATCGGCCCGCTCCCGATGAAATAACGGCCCACCATGCTGTTTTCCATGCCCGCAATGGTTTGCCTCAATTCCAGGCCCGAGTTGAAATAGAGTTTGACGCGGACATCCGGATGTGACCGTTCAAAGCCTGCGGCGAGTCGCTCCAGCACACCCCTTAAGCTTGGGGATCCAGCAATCACGAAATTTTCAGCGGCGGTCGCGCGAGCCGACTTTAGTTCCGTTGGTTCCTTTAATCCCTCGCGATGTCTACTGATACCGGCAGCGGCGTCGGCCTTTCCCTCCGTAAGTTGCGTCTGACACATCGGTGAGAACTTGCCTATGTTGTCCTCAAAACACTTTTGGATACGCCCGAAGCCGGGCTCAATCCGCCTACAGTACCGCTCCACCTCATTGACACACTGAAGGTCTACGCTCTGTGATTGAGCAGGTGTGATCGTCGCAAGGAGAGAAAGAAGAGACACAGCCGGAAGCAACAGCTTTGCTTGCATGCTCAACCTCACTGCAAAAACGCATAGAAATGAAACCGGCCCTCCGCATCGGGTCGCGGGATATTGGTATCGATCTCGCATCATCCACCTGCCTTGTACCATTCAGTTTTCTAAATAATTACCCGGCGCGAAGGTGATGAATTTTGCCGGTCTGGCTCGTGTCATACCCGCCCAATGCCTCGATTTCAGTGCGAAACGGCCGGCTGACAATCGTGTCGAGCAATTGCTCCAGCCCGCGATTCATTTTCAGGAGTTTTGTGGGGATCACCAGATCATATCGCTCAACCTGCAAGGGAATGAAATCCAACCCGAGGGCGATAGCCGCCGACCGTACGCCGACGCCCATATCGGCATGGCCTTCCGCAATCAACCGCGCGACTTCGAAATGCGACATGGCCGCATGCTCATACCCTTGGACCTGTTCGGATGTGATGCCGGCCTCCGTCAGTTTGCGATCCAGCAACATGCGAGCGCCGGCCCCGGTTTCCCGATTGATCAGCGTGATGTCTTTTCTGGTCAGATCACCGGCATCCCTGATGTCTTTCGGATTGCCGGCGGCGACGATCCATCCTTCTTCCCAGGTCGCAAACGTCACGACCGTGAAACTGTCGTCTTTGAGATGCTTCCGGAGAAACGGCAGATTGGACTCGCCCGATTTCGCATCGACGACGTGCAAACCCGCGACATGAACCTCGCCCGCCTTGACTGCGTCCACCGCTGCCGCGCTGCCCATCGACCATCCGATGACCGTAATGTTGTTTTCCCGGCGGCGGAGATATTCCCCGGCCAGAAAAATTGCCGGATCGCAGCCGGCCACGGCAATTTCCTGCTCGACCGTTCGGCGATCCCGCAGCAAACGGACCTTGACGCGAGGCGAAGGCTTCCCGCCTCGCCGGATCGAACCGGCGTCCACAATCAGACCGTCGGCAGGCACCGTGTAATTCAAGACTTCTCCCAGGGCCGACATGGGACGCACGACAAATCGATCTCCGACCAGCGCCACTTTGACGCGGGCTCGATCGAGTGAACCTCGTCGAGATGACTCCGTTGAAATCAGATCGCCTTCGATCAAATCGCCGGTGGTAATGAGGCTGAAGAGATCCTCGACCTTGCAATGAAGCGCGCCGGCCAGACGCAAGGCCACGGCGGTCGTCGGGAGATACTGATTGGCTTCGATGGCGCAGACGGCCTGGCGGGTGATTTGGGCGGCATCCGCCAGCTGGCCTTGGGACCAGCCACGGGCCATGCGATGATTGCGCAGGCGGTTCTCGATGTTCTCTGGACGTTCAGCCTTGTGCTTTTCACCCATGGCGGTGTGCGAATTATCACAATAGCTTAACAGGTGTCAAGTATTCGGGAGCCAAAAATCATCCGACAATCCCCTGGACATCCGGCTGGCAGCCGGATGAAGCATCCAGCATCTAGTCAGGTCAGGAAGGGAGGCTCAGAACTTGAGTCCGACGGAGCCGGCCACGGTGAACGGCGCCCCAGGGAAATAGGCCGCGCCGCCGCCCAGCCGATCTTCGAATGCGTTGATGACACCGACGTACTTCTTATTGAAGAGATTCAAGAACGCCAGGCTCACGAAGCCGTCCTTGACGCCGGGGAGTTTTCGAAAGAGCCTCGGGTTCCGGTAGGTCACAAACAAATCCACGACCGTATAGGGCGAGACCTTCTCCGTGTTGTTCACCGTGCCATACCGGGAACTGATGTACCGCGCCATCGGCGCAATTTCTAGTCCGTAGAGCCTGTAACTCAGCCCTCCCTTCAGCATGAACTTCGGAAAGTCCGGGGTGTCGTTCCCTTTTGTCGGGACGATCGCCCCTGAGGCTGCCGTGGTGTCACTGTCCATTTCGGACTTGCCGTATAAGACAGAGCCGTACACAGACAAATCGTCGATCGGCTTCACTCCTATTTCGAGTTCGCCTCCATAGGCTCTCGCATTGGCGGAACTGCTTCTAATATTCGTGTTCAGGACGGGATCGAACACGCCCACGAGGAGATTCTCATAATACGTATAGAAAAGCACAGGAGCAATGTACGCCTTGTCTGTCGTATAGCGGACGCCCAAGTCAACATTGTGAGAGGTGGCCAGCTTGACTCGATCCACCAACGTTTGAATCGTCAATCCCGCCGCATTGAAGGCCGCCCGATTGTTGGCGAAGGTCTGTTGGAATTCGGGGAACCCATGCGGCTGGGCGTAATTTTTTCCATAGGTCAGATAGGTCGTCACTTCTTTATTCACCGCATAACTGAGTCCGATATGAGGCAGCCAGGCCTCATAGGTCTGTCCTCTATAACTCGCCGCCGGATCCTTGGCGGGGTTTGTCGCCAGCGCGTCCTCATAACCCACATTCGGAATCCCGGCGTTGTTGAATCCTGTCACCGGCGGTTCATACATATTGAAATAGCGGAATCCCGCCTCCACGTGCAGCGCATCGATATCCTTTGTCAGTTTGACAAAGGGACTATTAATCACGCCGTTTCCTTGTTTTTCTGTCAGCAGCCATTGATCGAATTGGAGTTGGCCGCTCTGGACCCGAAAATATTTCTCTGCGATCGGCAGGCTGAATTGCTCATACCAGTATCCGATCTTCAATCCGGTTTTCAGAATACTGGTATCATACTCAAAGACGCTGCCGTAGCGGTCAAATCTGTTCGTGCGCTCGCGCACAGCGCCGGGGGATCCGAGGAAGTTTCCAATCCCCGCGTACCGCGGAATCCATTCGCGGAAATAGTATGGTTTGATCGTGACCGTATGGTTGACGGCCGGCGTAATCGTAATGAGCGAAAAGGCGTGATAGTTGGAAATCTTTTCGCGATTGAAGTTGAAGTAATTCACGTCCTGCGCATTGTTGTTTGTAATATTCAGGTTGTAGTCCAGGTCCTGCGCCGTGTTGAGATTCCGAATCTGAGCAAAGGTCAACGGCCGGAACGCATGCTGCGTGGCTTCGTTAAAGTCAAAGAAGAGATCGGCTTTGACGTAGCGCGAAAATTCCTGACTCGCCCCAAAGGACACATGGTGACGATCCGTCGGTGCTCCTCCGGCTCCCCGCCACTTTTCCGCGGTCGTATAGGAATAGGAGGCATAGAGCTTGGTTCCGGTGGACAGCCGGCCGGAATCAATTCGTGCGTAGCTGCGCATGAAGTCATATGAGCCAAACCCTTGGCGAACATCGACTCCAAACTGTTCGGATGGGCGCAACACGGCGAGATCAATATTCCCGGCGATATTCATTGCGCCGAGTCCTCGATCCGGTGGAATCGCGCCACGGTAGAGGGTGATGCCTGCAATATTCTCCAGATCCAGCATATCCGGTCTTGGGCCGGGAGATTCCTGCGCCCAGACCGGTACGCCTTCGATTGTCATCGCCGTTCCCTTGCCCGGCTGCCCCCGCACTCTGAAGTTGAAGGGCGTGCGTGTATTGAGCCCATATGGATCAGCCGTCTCAACAGTAACCGATGGCAGCATGCGGAGCGTCTGATACACCGACACCTGCGCCGGTCCCCCCAGCTTCTGAATGGCATCTTTCGTTACGGTGCTCTCCGTCCGCGGCTCTGATTTTTTCTCTTCGATAAGCCCGCGACTCTTCGTCCCGCTGACCTCGACATCCTCGAGCGCGACCTCCGCCGTCCGGTTTGCCGGACGCTCGTTTTCAGGTTGCGCATAGCCGGACTGCTCCATACAGAGGAGAACGCCGCAGGTCAGCAAGGCAATCCCCATCGCCATTCGCTCCATAACTACTTTCTTTCTAGAAGGCGAGCGTTCAGATCATTCCGAAGAAGCGTCGCCGTTTCCGATCAGGCTATAGGAGAAAAGGAGCGAACGGTCCTTGATGATCAGCAGGCGGGTGCTTGATTTTGATCAATAACGCGTTAGGCCCAACAGGCCCGGACGCCCGGGGAGATAAACCGCGAGAGGCGGGTCGCGGCGGCTTCGGTTGCGGGCTACACTCCGCCGGCCGGCCCATAGGACACGTCCACGGTGTGATCTCCCACTTGCGCCGCCGATTGTCCCCATTTGTAGATGAACGATTGGACACCAGGCTCTTCCGGAACCGGGATGTGAACGATCCACTTCCGTGACGTGAGCGTCACCATTGGGCCCTGCACGGTGACACTGATCGGACACGTCGCCTTTAAATTCGCCGTCGTACGGTTGTCGGCCCAACGAATCTCGCCGGTGATGTAGCACATATTGCTCAGCCAGCCGATCAACAATGCCATCCACATCGGATCTCTCCTTTGTTTACGTTGCGCGATGGTGACGGCCATTCGATATCAGTATAGTTGACATTATGTCAAATTTTCTGATACCGTCCCCGACATTCGCCGTGGTCAATGTCGATCAGCCCAAGTCATAACGGAGGAATGCGGATGAACGACTCACGACGCAGTCGCCTGGCAGTGCGCGTGTGCCCCGGGTGCGCGCGCGAAACGCTGGTCTCAAACGGAGCGTTTTGGTCTTGCGCCGGTTGCCGCTACGCCGTCACGTCAATGGCCTTGGCGATGGATCGAGCGGCGCTGGAGAGGTCTCTGAGAGGTCCGACGAAAAGCCCGCGACGTGCCGTCCCGGCCGCCGGCTTTGACGAGACGGAATTGGAAACAGAAACGGCCTATACCGCACGTTGATCCAAAAATGGAAAGGAGGTCCCAATGGCGCTGATGGCTCACAGAATTGAGACGGCTCTCGATGTCCCGGAGCTGCAACCATCTCTCATCCGCATTAAGAACAAGTTAGTCGGAACCGTCGTGGCCCGGCATTATCAATATCCGCATTATCCCCTCGCAAAGTATCGCGTGCGTCTCCCCGACAATGGAACCATCGATTTGGTTTCGGTACCGGAGACGGAACAATGCGAGGAACTCGACATCGGCCAGCAGGTCACGCTTGAAGTCCCCCCCGGCGATGTCCTACTCAGTCCTCCGCGATGGGTCAGCTTTTTGGAAGACAACTGCTGGCCCGCCCGCGTGGTTCTCTCGGCCAATGGAGGATTCGACTCCCTGCTGGTGTTGAAGATTCTAGGCCGAAGTTTGACCCTCACGACGCTTCACCGGCGTGCCGATCTACGAATTTCTGAACAGTCCTCAAGGCGGAGGGGGGATTGTCCAGGATCCCGGCGTGAAGAATGATTTCTTGCGGGATTATGTCGTCGCAACCGGCACACCGAGCAATTTACCCTATCCGGACTGGTCAATAATCCGGGCACGTTCAATCTGGGCGGTCACCTATCAGGCAGGCCGGTCCACAGTCTCCGGATCATTCACCGGCGTTCCGCTTTGGACTCTTCTTTCCAACGCAGGCCTGATCACGGATCCCAACGTGAGGAACGACCTATTGGGTAAGTATTTGGTGGCGACCGGCAGCGACGGCTACAAGGCGGTCATTGCGCTGGGCGAAATCGCGCCGCGCTTCGGAAATCAGAACACTCTCGTTGCATACAGCTTCAATGGTCAAGGACTCGGGAACGACGGATTCGCGAGACTGGTGCTTCCCGGAGATGCGTTCGGCGGCCGGTACGTCTCAAACCTGATCGGCCTTGAGGTCTTCGACGCGTTTGCGTCCGTATCGGCGCCGGAGCCCGCTACGGGCCTGCTGTTGCTGGCCGCGCTTCCGGGACTCTGGATGTTGCGGATTCAACGCGGCGAACTCCGGTGAGATGAGGGAATTCTGAGGCGACCAGGAGAGGACCGGGCATCCGTACAGAATCATCGCCATGTGGACGAGGACATCGGCACGCAGTAAAGCAGCCCGTCTTCACGCGGAACAATTTCGACATCTACGCCGTACAGTTGTCGCAGCGTGTCGGTCGTCATCACTTCTGCCGGAAGGCCTCGGGCGAGGACCCTGCCATGATGCAAAAGGAGCACCGCGTCCGAGGAGAGAAATGCATGATTCGGAAAATGAGTAGTTTTTATCACCGTGTACCCATCAGTCGCGAGCCTCCGCACTTCCTGTAGCAATCGCAATTGATTCCCGTAATCCAAGCCGCTCACCGGCTCGTCCATGACCAGCACTTCGGCTTCTTGCGCCAGCGCCCGAGCGATCAACGCAAGTTGCCGCTCACCGCCGCTGATCTCCGTATACGATCGGAGGGCGAGGTGCTCGATGCCGAGTCGCTTGAGCATCTCGGCCGCTATTCTTTTATCGTCTGTGGAATAGGATTCGAGAAACGACTGATGCGCCAGCCGGCCGAGCAGGACGACGTCGAGCACGTGATAAGGAAACGACAACATATGCGCCTGCGGCACATAGGCCATTTTGCGCGCTCGTTGTTTGACGGTCAGCGTACCGATCGGCTGTCGATCCACGAGCACGGTTCCGCTCTTCGGTTGGAGTAAACCCAGCATGATTTTGAGCAGCGTACTCTTTCCACTTCCGTTGGGACCCAGGAGAGAGAGGACTTGCCCACGCCCGACTGAAAGCGACACATTATCCAAAACAGGTCGGTCCCCGTAACCGAAAGACACGCCCCGTGCATCCAGCGCAGACGTCATGAGAGCCAACCTGCCCGCAGATTGCGCAGGACAAGGATGAAGACCGGAATCCCGATCAGTTCCGTGGCGACACCGATCGGCACTTCGACGTTGAAGAGCGTCCTTGCGACGTCATCCACAATCAACAAAAACACCGCCCCGACGAGCGCGCTTGCCGGGAGTAAGACGTGATTGTCCGGTCCGACGAGGAGACGCGCAATGTGAGGAATGACAAGCCCTACCCACCCGATCATGCCGGCCATGCTGACCGTCAGCGCGCTCACCAATGTGGCGCTCAGAATGACGGCAGTCCGGATCATCGGCACGTTGACGCCTATTGTCTGCGCCTCTTCATCCCCCATGCTGAGCGCATTCAGGTATTTGCCGAGCAGCATCAGCATTCCGACTCCAAGCAACATCGGCAAGGCCAATGACAACACCGTCGCCGCATCGACCGCCGACAGGCGGCCCATCAGCCAGAATACGATGGCAGGCAGCTGATTGTATGGATCGGCCAGCGCTTTGACGATGGACAGCAGTGAGGTGAAGAGCCCGGTACTAATGATGCCGCCGAGCACCAGCATCAACAGAGAGTCGGCCCGATAAATCCGCGCGATTCCCAGCGACAGAAGAACCGCAACCAGACCTCCGGCAAAGGCACTGACTTGGACAATGATCCACTGATCTCCCATTAACATCGCGACGGCGGCGCCGAACGAGGCTCCGGCCAACACGCCTAAGAGTCCCGGCGAAACGAGCGGGTTTCTGAACATCGCTTGAAATGCGGCGCCGGATACGGACAATCCGGCGCCTATGAGAATCGCCGCGATAATCCGCGGCAGGCGCACCTCCAGGATCACATTCTTGAGCTCGTGATACCTCGTTTCGTCCAGTAAAGGCACACCTGACACCAGCGAGAGAAAGAACCGCGACAGCTCCGCCGTCGAAATGGCATATCGCCCGACTCCAAGCGACAACAAGGCCAAGCCGGCCAGAAATAGAACCAAGCCGCAGAGCCATGGAAGTTTTCGCACGGTCACATCCATGTCCCGAGACGCCATTGAAGGATCGGCCATCACATTCTTGAGTTCACCGGATGCCATAATTGATCGGGATCCGCAACGTCACCGGTGAGGGAACCAATTCATGCTTGAGCGAAACGGGCGAAATCCGTTTCAATAGCTCCAGCGCCTCACGATCCAGCAGATCATGTCCCGAGGTCTCGACCACCGAGAGGTCCGTAAGCCGGCCGTCCGCCCAAATAACAGCTCGCACCACCACTCGACCCTCCCATTTGTTGTCCAGCGCGAACTGAGGATATCGCTTTAGTCGCTCAATGTGGGCCATCAGGTCGGCCTTCAGCCATCCGTAGTGTGCACGGACCTCCCTCGAAGATCGAGCGGCGCCGCCGGCTGGCCTCGACTGCCTCACGGGGACCGGTTCGGATTGGCTTGTCTCGGTCTGGCGAGCCTCGGTCTGCCGTGTGACCTGCTCGACCGGGGAGACCTCCCGCACAGCCTGTGCGGTGACAGCTTCTGCTATTTCCTGTCTCCGCGACGGCGTTGACGCGCTTGCCCCACGCTGCACTACCTCTCCTTCCTCTATTTGACTTGGCTGTGCTGTGTGGGCAGCCATGCGTGAAACTGCTGATGGCGGGGTTTGCGCCGCCGCTTGCATCTCTTTCGCAGACGGCATGGCCTCCACGGTTTTCGTCTCCATCGGCGTTCTCTGTTGAGTCGCCGGCATGGCCCGCGCATGTTCGATCGGCGACGGATTAGTTGTGAGCCCCGGCTCCGCCATACGTGCCGTTCGCTGGTGTACGGGACGGCTCTGTTCCGGCGCGCGTTGGACAATCGCCTTTTCCATGGCCTGTGGACGCTCCCACACGGTCGGTCTGTCGCGCGCCGGCTGATTCATTGCCCTATCGGACACCGCGCTCTCGACCGATGTTTTCGCAGGCTGAGATTCAGCATGGGGTTCAGAGGCAGGCGCAGCTTCCGCCGCCGGCGGAGGTTGCACCACATTGACTTCCCATTTGAAGAGAATCGGATCGGGCCGATGGACCGGCCATAGACCAAACAAGGCAACGGCCAGACAGGCGTGCAGGACTAGCGACCACCCCCATCCATGCCACTGTGAGTTAATCGTCGCCACTTCTTCCTGCTTGCCTGCCGCCCGCTGTCTGCATTACACAGAATGCTAACTATTGTCAACTATACTGTCATTCTCGCCACGCCTAGACTCCGGCAAAGGGAGGACGCCGCAACATCGTCAACAGTGCCGTTGCTCTTTGCGACCCGCGTCAAACGCTTCGATGATCGACCGAGCGCGGACCGTCAGGGAATCCACGAGCGCATCCATCTTCCCGATCGACCGAAACCGCAATTCGCGCGGGGCCTCGCGAAGCAAGCGTGCAGGCCCATGGCTCTGAACCCCTTTGGACTCCCACCCCTCCTCCCTGGCATGAACGACTTCCTTGACCAGCAACGCATGCCGGCCGTTGTGGAGGCCAAACCCGATAACCTGGTCAATTTGATGCGGCACGCCCTCGATCATCGCCGGCTCCGAGACGAGCGGATCACTCATGAGCCACGATTCCAGATTGAGGTCCATGCCGGCCAATTTGCTTTCGACGCAGTTCAAGACCTTGCTGGTTTCACGGTCTTTTTCGTTCAGGACCCCGACCAATTCCGACAACTCTGCAAAACTTGCCATGACTGCCTCCTTTCACGTTGATTGTTCTCCGTCTTGTTGCCTACATTACGCGCCGCCGTTTAAGATCATGCGCAGTTGATCATCGGTGAGTTGTACATTGAAAAATCGGCGATAGAACTGTTGCATCTCCTCCATGAGATTGAGGCCGGCAAAGCCGTCGCCGTACAACCGATTGGCCGCCCAGATCACCATTAACGGTTGTTCAGCCGTGCGATACCCCCACGGATGAGCACCGACCGGGATAGAAAATACTCGCCCGGCTTGCACCGCCTTCACATACCTCGACCGTTGATCCTTATAGACTTGCTCAACTTCTCCCGGGTCATTCACAATCAACACATCGGGGTTCCACTGGATCATATGCTCGATGGAAAAATCGAACCGTTCGCTTTCACGGCCATCCGCGGTGACGCTGACGCCTCCTGCTTGCTGAATCCACCAGTCTCCGATTAAATGGGGGCTTCGCATGCTTTTCATGCTGGCAAAGAGCACGCGGGGCCGAACAACCTGAGGGTGGTCGTGAAGCCCGGCTTGAACTCGCCTGACGGTCTCATCGAACCATTCCAAGTAGGCAGCAGCCCGCTCCTCCCTATGAAAGATGTGACCAAGCAGGGTCATGAGAGTCCGCACATCATCCGGTTGCCGCCAGGCAAGAAAGACAACCGTGAAGCCTTTCCGCTCCAACATATTGAGCAACATCTTATCCATGACGAATACAACTTGAGGCTTCAGTTCAAGCAAGCGTTCCATGTCCGGTTCTCCACCGGGTCCTTGCGTCGTCGGCTGTGTCGCCACCTTCGGCGCAAACAGGCGGTGGATGTCGTACCGCTTTCCCTGCGCAAAGAGCGGGAGCCCATTTACAATCGTGTCCGCTTTCCCCATCGTGAAGATGAAACTGTGGATGACCGGTACGGAACCGACCGCGGCCACCCGCTCAACCACCGGCGGCAAAGACACCGCCCGGCCCGCCATGTCGGTGACCATGCGCGAATGGCCCTGAGCGGAAGACGGTAGCGGCGCCATCACAATCCAGCACCACACGAGCAGCAAGGCTCCAACCGTCCGGCGTTCGTTCCCTCGCGTCATCTGCGCTCCGTCTTGCTCACAGCAAACCTGAAACTTATTGGCCACATCGGCCGGCGCGATCGTCAGCGGCATGCTTTCTCATCGCCGTCTCATCTCGCGCCTCAAAACTTGGCACCCACCGTCAACGCGACCGTGAAGGGAGCGGCTGGGAAATAGGACGTGCCGCTCGCCACGGTTTCGTCGAACGAATTGATGAGGCCGATATATTTCTTATCGAAGAGATTCAAGAAACTCACCAGGATAAACCCGTCTTTCATGTAGAATTTTTGAAAGGTCTTGGGATCGGAATACATCAGATTCAGGTCTACGGTCATGTAAGGGGAAATCTGCTGGGTACCCAAGGCATCGCCGAACCGGGCGCCCACGTAACGGAAGATCGGGGAAACCGAGAAGCCATGCAAATTGTAGGTGGCTCCCGCTTTGACCGTCAGACGAGGGACGTTGGGAGACTGCCGCCCGCTGACGGGAGAAACAACTCCCGTGGCGGTTTGCAGGTCTTCCACCAGCTCCGCCCGAGTGTAGCTTCCCGACGCATAGAGCGAGAGATTGTCGAGCGGCTGCGCGCCGACTTCTAATTCGCCGCCGTACTGTTGGCCTTCCCCGCCCGCCGTGGGCACCGATTGATTAATCGTCGTATCGAAGATATTGACCATCTGATGATGGACGCGGTTGTAAAACAACACCGGCGCCACATACCATCTGTCACCGCCATAGCGGAATCCGATGTCGAACTTGTCGGCGGTTTCCAAACGCATCGATCCGACAATGTAATCGAGCGTCAGACCTTGGTTGAGGAACGTGTTTCGATTCTGGTTGAACACGCTCATGAGACTGGGGAAACCTCTCGGCCTCGCGTACTGCCGGCCGTAATTGGCATACAACGAAACACGGTCCGTCAGATCGTAGCTCAACCCGAGATTGGGCAGGACTTGCCCTTGAATCCGCCGGCCGTAACTCGCGGCCGGGTCCTTCGTGAGGTTTTGATCGTAGGCTTCATCCAACGACACATCGCCCACGCCGTTCGTCACGAACGCATCCTTTCCGACCTCGTTCATGTAGAGATAGCGCACGCCGCCGTCGATGTGGAGCCGCTTAATGTCCTTGATGACTCTGATATAAGGGCTGTGAAACTGGGAGATGCCGTCATTTTTGGTCAGCACCATCCAGTTGTCGAACGAGAGTTCCCCGCCGACTACCCGATACCCCTTGATGGCCAAGGGGTGGTCGTACCATTCCGACCAGATTCCAGCGAGGACGGTCGTATCGAAGAGTTGAGTTTTGTATTCGAGCGTTCCGCCATACCGCTGAAAATCTGAATTCATACCCAGTTGGATCCCCGGCCCGGTCGTATTTGGTCCGTCGGGGTATTGGAAAATCTGAAGGTTACCGGAACCGGAAAAATTTCTTCTGTTTTCGCGCCAATAGTACGGACGGAAGGTCAGAGAACCGGTGGAGGAAGTTTCCACGACCAGTTTTCCGATAACGCTGACGCCTCGAAAGCTTTGTTTGTTGAAGCCGTAATAGTTGACATCCTGAGACGGGGCGTTCCGGATGGTCGTGTTGTAATCGAAAAACCGGAACTGATCTAGGTTTCGCGCCTGCGCAAACGACAACGGCCGATAATTGTTCTCGACGGCTTCGGTATAATTGCCGAAGAGTTCAAACTTGACCCGGTTGCCGAAGTCTTGCGCAAGCCCCATGGCCACATGGGTGCGGCCGATCGGCGAGTCGCCGGCTCCCCGCCATTTGTCCACCGAGGTATAGGAATAGGATCCGAACAATCGCGTTCCGGTTTTGAGCCGTCCGGTATCCAGGCGCGCATACGACCGCAACATATCGAACATGCCGTATCCTTGACGCACCGTCACCCCGAATTCATCGGCGGGCCGCAAGAGTTGCGTCTCCATCACGCCGGCCGTGTTCGCGGCGCCGAAACTCTTGTTGACGGGAACCGCACCGGGATACAGTGAAATGTTCGCGATATTTTCAAGGTCGAACATGTCCGATCGAGGTCCGGGCGAGGAAATCCCCCACACCGGAATTCCTTCGACGAGGAGACCGGCGGTAATGCCTTGCCGCCCCCGGATACGAACTCCACCGGTATTATTCAAGAGGTTGGTGGTGAGGCCGTAGGCGTCGATATTTTCAAAATGGACGGAAGGAAGAATATCAATGGCCTTGTACAGTGATGTCTGTCCGGGTCCTCCCAATCGCTCGATGCCTTCCTTGGTGATGGTCCGCTCGGTGCGTGGTTCCGACTGCTTGCGTTCGATCATGGACGTCGTCGCCGCCGTTGGGTTGACATGTACATCCTCCAACAGCACCTCCTCCGCTTTACCTTCCGGCAAAACGGCCTCCTCCGCACTGCTTTCTCCGCTCACACAGATCATTACAGCAATGGTCACACACCCCGCCAATAGGCCGACACGCTCCATCGAGAAACTCCTGATTCAAGATCTACTGATTTCACCATGGTCTCGATGGGCTGGACACTACCGGAAGCAGGGCGTCAGTTCCTTGATCGTGGGAGGCTCGTCACCTGATTTCAGTCAACCGCATGCTGGGTCTTTCGGCTCATTCGCGGAGCGAGCGATCAAGTAAGGTCACTCCCATTGCTAAAGTCGGAGGATTGGCCGACAAGCTGACGCTGACGAGTCTCATGAAGGATCTGAGTGAAGAAACGTGGGCGCGCGCTTTATCTTATCGAGACTCATTCCGGAACTGAGGCAGGACTTCATCCGCAAACAGCCGGAGAGAACGGTAATGCAGGCGCGGTGGCAAGTACCCAAAGAACCCCATGAGACAATTCACATGCCGGCTCCCCGTGGCGCGACAGATCTCCTCGAGCCGTTCGCGGCAGGCCTGCGGGCTGCCGGCAACGACCATATTCTTGTAGAATTGTTCGACGTCAAGCTCATCTTCCGTCAGTGTCCCCGGCCGAGCCGGGATCCCCGCTTTCCGCAAGCGGTCCGTCAGCAAGCGCAGAACCGGACATAATTCCGACCTGGCGGCCTGATCGCTGGTGCTGACGTAGACAAATCTTCCGATCGGCGTGTCGCAGGCTTTCCCGCCTTCTGCCTCAAAAGCCCGAATGATTCGGCATATGTTGGGCATGGATTGAATTCCGTGCTGAATCAGACGATGCCCCTGATTGCCGGCCCATCCGGCTGTCTCTTCATTGTACGTTCCGATATAGACGGGAGGATGCGGAGTCTGAACCGGTTTGGGTTGCACATTCAGACGCTGCTCGCCCACGTGAACCTCCCGGGCCGACCAGCATTCGCGCATCAGGAGTAGATCATCCTGAAAGTGTTGCCGGCCGGCAGAAGGATCGATGCCAAAGGCCTTCGAGTAGCCGGGATTGCCTCCACGCGACACACCGAAATCGATCCGACCATTGCTGATCACGTCCAATGACGCAATCTCTTCGGCAAGCCGTATCGGTTGGTGTAGCGGAAGCAAGAGCACCGAAAACCCGATGCGGATACGTTGCGTTTGCGCCGCCAACTGGGCAGCCACGATCAAGGGAGAGAGGCACAGCCTTCCTCGGCCGTCGCGCGGCTCCTGGAAATGTTCTTCGTTGAGCCACAGGGAATCAAAACCGGCGGCTTCCGCCACTTGCGCAAGGCGAGGCCAATGCAGCGGATGGAAAGGCTCAAATCCCGCTCCGCACCCTGACAAACCAAATTTCATTCTTCTTGTCTCGGGACATTGACAGAGAATCAACTTCGCAGCCGGCGGAGTGAATTATATTTGGGGTCAACGGAATGCTCCTTGACCTCGATGGATAAAATCATGATTTACGTCAACTTTGACAATGGGGCCTAAGGCCTATGCAGAGTGATGTTCATAGTTGATTGCAGAAACTTAAGAAGCCGGCGCCTCTGCTGAAACCTGCGCCAACTTGAGATCGGGATAGCGGGCGATGCGTGAAAGCCTGTCGATGTCGACAAGTGTGATGGTCCTCCCATGCACGGTGATGAGTTTCTCCCCTTGAAAAGCTCCGAGTAACCGCGCCAATGTCTCCGGCGTGATACCGGCCATCTCGGCGACTTCTTCACGTTTGAGATTCATTCCGATGCTCACACCACCTTCAACACGAAAACCAAATCGTAATGCCAACTGCAACAGTTTTGCGGCGAGCCTTTCCCGTGCGTTCTTAAAAAGAAACTCGTCAAGTTGGCCGATATGCGAGCGTACTTCGGAGCTGAGCAACTCGATCAAGCTCAGAGCGAGTGCGCCGTTCCGCTTGACCAATTCGAGGTAGGGTGCTCTTTCAATCAGACAGATCTTGCACGGCTCCAGTGTTTCACAGGTCACTTGATGAACCGTCTTGTCCCCGAAGGCTTCTTTCTCAATAATGTCCCCCCCTTCAAGAATACGGACGATGACACGTTGGCCCTTTATCGAAGATCGCGTCAACTTCACCTTCCCGGAACACAACATGTACAAACCGAGGCTCGCATGCCCCTCATAAAATACTGTTTGATTGGCTTTATACGTAATCGGAATCTTAATACGATCGAACGCGTGGAGATCCTCCCCTTCCAGCTGAAACGGACGCCGCCTGGAACCCTTTCGCTGCGATGTACAGCAACTTTCTTCCATGGAGTTTCCCCTTGTTAATAATTAGGTGACCCTCGTCTCTGCGTAGAGCAGGCTGCAGGACAGTACAGCATAGTATAATAATAGTCAAATATTCTTGCATCAGCAGTAGTTCAGAAAGTTATTCTTGACTTTCTTATTCAAGTTAATTATTTTAATCCTCATCGGATTACTAAGAATACCTACACGTAGGAGAATGACCATGCAGAGCGAGGAATCTTTCACCGCCTATTCCTATGCCAGGGAACAAGATCTGTCTCATATTGCGACGGCTATCGGAGGTATCCGGTACGGCTCCATTGAAATCACCATTCATGATTCACGCATCGTCCAAATAGAGCGGAAAGAGAAGCTGCGTTTCGATCGGGAGCGCTGAAGTCGTTTCTAACTCGGCCACCAGACCACTGGGCCATCATTAGCGGCATTCAACAATCTGCTCGGGAACTGACCGGACCACTGGAGGTTCTCATGTCAAGGAGGAGATCGGGACATGAGACCGTTTGGGTTCGTTCCTTTTCTTATCGTCGGATTCTTAATGTTATCGGCGCCGTTCATTCATGCCGTTGAAGAAGGCCAGCTCATGAAGAAGGACGGTCGCTGGGAATATGTCACCACGGAAGATCCTGGACTGAAATATCTCTATCTCAAAGGCATCATCACCCAGCAGGAATACGAGCGCGGGCTGAAGGTCCTCGAAACAAAGGAATACGCCTCCAAACCCAACTATAGCGTCGATATCAATAATGGATTGAACATCCGCGTCGGCTCCAAATTCCTGCTGAAGATGCGGCTGCTCACCCAAGTCCGTTATTCCTACAGCACCTACAACGAAGGATGGGCGACGATCGGAGATTCCAGGTACCCGGAGATCCTGGGAGGTCAAGTCGAGTATCGAGCCGTCCGGCAGCAGAGTGATTCAAGCACGTTTACGGTGCCGCGCACACGCCTCCAGTTCCTGGGCTATGCCTTCGATCCCGATCTTCGCTACAACTTCTCGATTCAATTTGACCAGACGGCGTGGAATCAAGAAGGCGGCAGCGGCAGAGGCTCCCTGCTGGATGCCTACGTGGCGTCCTGGCATATTCCGTTTGCAACCATCCAAGTCGGACAGCAGCGGGTGTGGTTCAATCGAGCCCTCATCAGTTCGATCGCCACCTCGACGTTCGCGGATAATTTGATTGTCCAGCGCGCGTTCGCGGCCAACCAGGCGAGTAGTCGAGATATCGGCATCACGGTCCTCAGCGACGAGGACCAATACAGATTCAACTATGCGTTCGGTATTTGGAACGGAGCCGGAACGAATCTCTCGCGCGAAGGCACGGCCGTCAGCCAGGCGCTTCCGAATAACGCCGACCTGCCCGCTTCCCAGCGCCGGACATTTAATTACGACACGCGCTTCATGACGGGCGAGCTGATGTATACCGCTCGGCTCTTGTTTAAAATTTCAGGCAATCCCGGGTATGGACAGGGAGATATTCTCAACTCGCGTGTTCCGCAGGTGGCCATCGGCGCCGGCTACGCCTACAATCCCGGGCAGAACTACCTCAGTTCCATTCGATCCGACATCGTGACCCGCGCTTACCGCCAGGCTATCACGAAGAGCTACAACGGCCGTCTTCTTGGCGGCGGGATTTACGATTTTCAAACCTACGAGGTCGACTTCATTGCGAAGTACCAAGGCTGGTCTTTGCAGGGAGAGGGCTACTACCGGCACCAGCGAGTAAGGAGCCCTGATTCCGGAGCCATTCCGTTCGATCCCAACACCGCCGTCATCTTAGGTCCCCCGGTAGAGCTCGGACAAGCCTACGGCTGGTACGCGCAAGTCGGCAAATATGTGATTCCCCGGAAACTCGAAGTCGCGCTGCGTTACGGCTTCATGGATCCATCCACCAAGCAGACCCACGACCTGGTCAAAGAATTCGGCGCAGCGATCAACTACAGTTTCGACGGCACATATAATAATCGCCTGGTCATCGACTACTCGAATATCACGTATGGCAGCGGCGGGCGCGCGCCGGACAGATTTCCCTTCGAAAGTAATCCGGGATTCGGCCGCGACCTCATCGAAAACAGGATCAATGTCCAGTACCAGTTTTTCTTCTAGATCACCGGACGCATCTCACTATTGGAAATAAGGAGACAATGGTCATGAAGTTACACACGACACCCCTCAAACTTTTTCTTCTGGGCTTGCTCTTTGCCGTCCTCGGCATGACGACGTCCGTCTCGGCGGAACCGACCGAGACCTTGACCATCGCAGCCGCCAACAGTCTTCGGGAGGCGCTGCGGAACGTCCTCCCTCTCTTCGAAGCTCAATATCCACATGTCAGTATTCGTGTCGTCTATGGCCCCTCCCAGACACTACGCGACCAGATTAAACAGGGCGCTCCGGTCGACGTCTTTTTGCCGTCGCTGTTCGAGGAGATTGAACAACTCGATAAAAATGGCCTGGTCATTCAAGGCACCAAACGTGTCTATGCCGGTACGACCCTTGTCTTGATCACCAACACGGATGTTCCCGCCCCGATCGGCGTCATTCAGGATTTGCATAAAACTCCTATCCGCAGGATTGCCGTAGGCGACCCAAAGACGGCCTCGGTGGGCAAGGTCGCCGCCCAATTCCTCAAGTCCAGTGATTTGGAACCCCGATTGAAATCACAGTATGTCTATGGAGAGCATTCGAAAGCCGTTCTCGATCTTGTCGCCAATGGAGAAGCCGAGATCGGCGTGGTCTACCGCACGGATGTCGGCCCGAATCGGAAGGTCCGGATTATCGACACCGCTCCGGCCGGCTCTCATAGTCCGATCCGCTATGGGGCGGCGACGGTATGGACCTCTCGCAATATTTCAGCGGCGAAGGATTTCACCGAATTCTTGGTCACCCCCCAAGTGCATGCTCAGCTGGAAAAATACGGTTTCGATCGCGTCCCCTCATCGGCCGGAGTCGCTCAGCGGTGGGAGGCGCCACAATGACATTCGTCAGGAAGGAACCCTCCACATTGCGATTAACGACCCGCTTGTCGGCTGCTGTGCTCATTGCAGGATTGTCCGTCATGACCGGTTGCGCCTCGACCAAGCCGGCGCCGCCCAAGGTGGTATATGAGTCAGGCTTAAAAGTGGTGCACCTGGAACAGGACCCGGATTCCACATCGAATTCGCATCCGGTCACACTCACTCCGAGCGAAATCGGTACGTTGCTGCGCGGGGTGCGGACATGGGAACGACGCAACGTGATCCACCGGCTCTTTGTCGGCCAGGCGGATAGAACCAGAGCGTTCCGTGACGATGAGATCGCCGTTCTGGCATCGGCCCTTTCAAAAGCTCTGGCTGAAGCCTCGCCATCGGAGCGAGTGTACTTCCATCTCAGCAGTCCAACGGAGGACGGATTTGAAGAGACCACCACCGGATGGTTGTCGGTTCGCGATCAACTGCTCTATCTCTCCCTCAGCGAAGTGCACGACAAACATGGACCGGGCCCGGACATCAGCAAATATGATCGGCAAATGCCGAATGTCCCTCAGGTTTCGCCTGAATTCGATGTGATCTTTGAACCGGAAGAATATTTGGTCCGGGTGAAATCCGCGGGCCGCTTCTACGCCCCGGATCAGCGGGAAGAGTTGCAAATCCGATATCGTGAAGCGCTGTCTGCGATGCCGGTCTACCCGGTTAAGGAAGAAAACACAAAGGAGTTCCGACCTTGAATGCCATATCCGCTCGCGACAACAAAAGAGCCGGCGCAATTTCTGCACGCGATCCACAGGCCGGACAGCGCCGGCCCAATATCCTCATCGTCGGAGGAGACTCCATCGGCATCTTCCGACAAAGGAAGGCACGGGGTCGAGGATCCATTGAGCACTTCAGCGGCCGCAAACGGCGGGATCTGACGAGGCCGATCCCCCGAGACACGGAAGCCGTCGTCGTCGTGCTGGACCGGGTGAGCCATGCCTTAGCCAGAAAGATCCGCATCGAGGCCGGCCGCCGCGGCCTCCCCGTCGTGTACCAAAAGCGGGCACACGTCGGCGCCGTCAACGGCAACTCAGACGACTTCGTACAATTGCGCGCGGTCAAAGAAAGGTAGGTCGAGATGGCCGATCATCGCAACGCCGCCATCCAACATATCGGTATCGTCGCCGGCACGGCCGAAGGCGCCGCGCTGTGCTATCGGACGATTTACAAGGAAGCCGGCAAGCTACTGGGCTCCGATGTCCATCCCGAGGTGACCATGCATACGTTTCCTCTCCATCTGTATCTGGATGCGATCCAGCAACAGGATTGGACAACCGTGGCGGCGCTGATCTCCCGATCGACCGACAAACTGGCTCTCGCGGGAGCGGACTTCATCATTTGTCCGAACAATACGCTGCATCAAGCGATCGACCTGACCAATTCTCCGATCCCGTGGCTGCATATTGCCGATGTGGCCGTAACCGAATCCGCCCGCCGCGGCTTTCATCGGGTGGGCCTGATCGGCACCCGGGTCGTCATGGAGGGCTCCATTTATCCACGCAGACTGGCACGGCTCGACATCGACTACGCAATACCTGACGAGCGTGATAGAGCACAATTGCAGGACGTGATCCTGAAGGAACTGGTTGCCGGAGAGATCAGAAAAGAATCCCGGTCGTATGTCTATGAGGTGATAGAACGTCTGTACAAGCGGGATTGCGATGCCGTCATCCTGGCTTGTACGGAGTTGCCGCTTTTAGTTACGTCGGATGAATCGGTCGTGCCGTTGTTGGATTCCACGCGACTGCTGGCGAAGGCCGCGCTCACGCAAGCGTTCGCCGAGCGGGATGGTCCGGCCGCCAAGGCCGTTCTCTACGGGCACGCATAGAAGTAGACACGCGTCCATTTGATCGAACTGACCGGACCACCGGAAGTTCTCTGAGACCAAATAAGGAGACTTCACATGTGGTTCGGACATTTTATTGTTTCTCTTCTCATCCTGCTCGGCATCTCTTTGCTCCAGTCGCCGGCTCGAGCGGCTGATACGATTTCACTGCTCAACGTCTCCTACGACCCCACGCGGGAACTCTATCAGGAATTCAACGCGGCCTTTGCCAAACAGTGGCAAGCCAAGACCGGACAACCCGTCGCTATCAAACAATCCCATGGCGGATCCAGCAAGCAGGCGCGGGCCGTCATCGACGGCCTGCAAGCCGACGTGGTGACTTTGGCATTAGCCTACGATATCGATGCGATATCGGACAAAGCGGCGCTGCTTCCGGAGAATTGGAATACGCGCCTCCCCCACAACAGCGCGCCTTACACCTCCACGATTATTTTCCTCGTACGCAAGGGAAATCCCAAAGGCATCAAGGATTGGGACGATCTGATCAAGCCCGGCGTGTCCGTCATCACGCCTAATCCGAAAACGTCCGGGAGCGCGCGATGGAATTACTTGGGCGCGTGGGGCTATGCCCTCCGCAAACCAGGGGGGACGGACGCCGCCGCCCGTGCGTTTCTGACGCAACTCTATCGGAACGTGCCGGTGCTCGATTCCGGAGCACGCGGTGCCACGACGACCTTCGTCGATCGCGGCATCGGGGACGTCCTCATCAATTGGGAAAACGAAATCCTGCTGGGCGGCAAAGAGTTGAGCCGCGATAAGTTCGAGATCGTCGTGCCTCCGGTCAGTATTCTGGCGGAACCGGCGGTGAGCCTGGTCGACAAGGTGGTCGATAAGAAAGGCACGAGAGCCATTGCGCAAGCTTACCTCGAGCATCTCTACTCGGAAGAAGGCCAAGACATCGCCGCCAAACACTACTACCGGCCGCGATCCGCTTCGGTCGCCGCCAAGTATGCCGAACGATTTCCCAAGGTCGCCCTGTTCACGCTCAATGAGATCGCCGGCGATTGGCACAAGACGAACGCAATCCATTTCGCCGACGGCGGGCTCTTTGACCAGATCTTTCAAGAGATTGCTCGGAGCAAACAATGAGAGGAAATGAGGAGAGACAGTGCCATCACGTGTCCCGGAGAACTCACCGGATCACCAAGATCGCTGTGTGAAGAAATCACCATGGCTTTCCTATTGAAACAACCAAGTGTGCTGCCGGGTTTCGGCCTGGCGCTCGGATTCGCCCTTCTGTATCTGAGCCTCATCGTCCTGATCCCGCTGGCCGGACTCTTCATGAAGACGGCCACCCTCGCCTGGGATCAGTTCTGGGCGGCCGTGACGGATCCACGAACGGTGGCGTCGTATCAACTCACGTTTGGAGCCTCCCTGGTGGCGGCCATGATCAATGCCGTGTTCGGACTGATCATCGCCTGGGTGCTGGCCCGATACTCATTTCCCGGCAAGAAACTCCTGGACGCCCTGATCGACCTGCCGTTCGCCCTGCCCACCGCGGTGGCCGGCATTACGTTGACCGCGGTGTTCTCCGTCAACGGATGGATCGGCCGGTACCTGGAACCTTGGGGCATCAAAGTGGCATTTACACCGTTCGGAGTCCTCGTGGCTCTGACTTTTATCGGTCTGCCCTTCGTGGTCCGCACCGTCCAGCCGGTGCTGCAAGACCTGGAAACTCAAATCGAAGAAGCGGCCGCCAGCCTGGGCGCCACACGGTGGAAAACCATCACCCGCGTGATCCTGCCGGAGGTGCTGCCGGCGCTGCTTACCGGATTCACATCGGCCTTCGCCAGGGCGGTGGGAGAATACGGTTCTGTGGTTTTCATTTCGGGCAACATGCCGATGCGGACGGAAATCACACCGCTGCTCATCATCACCAAACTGGAACAATACGACTATGCCGGGGCGACAGCTATTGCGGTCGTCATGCTGGTGGTATCGTTCGCGCTGCTTCTTCTCATCAACGGCCTGCAATGGTGGAGCGGCAGGCGGCTGGCAGCGTTGTAAGCGGAGTTACTACACCATGACGACCACTATCCTGAGTGTGCTGCACAGAACGCCTCGCGCAGTTTCGGTCATAGGCGAGCCGTTTTCAGTGCGACTGGTTCTCATCGGCCTCTCACTGGCGTTCCTGGGACTCTTCCTGCTTGTTCCCCTTGCCGTCATTTGCGTCGAGGCATTAAAGCAAGGATTCGGCGCCTATATTGCATCATTCCAGGAGCCCGACGCGATCTCAGCTATTCAACTGACCTTGCTTGCGGCGGGCATTGCCGTTCCGCTCAATCTCGTCTTCGGCCTCGCCGCCGCCTGGGCCATTGCCAAATTTGAGTTCCGGAGCAAACAGGTGCTGGTGACGTTGATCGATCTTCCCTTCTCCGTCTCGCCGGTGGTCTCCGGCCTGATTTATGTGCTTCTCTTCGGCTTGCAGGGGTGGCTCGGCCCCTGGCTGGCCGAGCACGACATCAAGATCATCTTTGCCGTGCCGGGGATCGTCCTCGCCACTATCTTTGTCACTTTTCCGTTTATCGCACGCGAGCTGATTCCTCATATGCAAACCCGAGGCAACGACGAGGAGGAAGCGGCGTTGGTACTGGGCGCAAGCGGGTGGCAAGTCTTTTGGCGCGTGACGTTGCCCTCCATCAAATGGAGCCTGCTGTACGGGGTCATCTTGTGTAACGCGCGCGCCATGGGGGAATTCGGCGCCGTCTCGGTCGTGTCGGGGCATATCCGCGGCGAAACCAACACCATGCCGCTGCATGTGGAAATTCTTTATAACGAATACAACTATGTCGCGGCGTTCGCCGTAGCCTCTCTCTTGGCCTCGTTGTCGGTCGTCACGTTAATCGCGAAAAGTCTGGTGGAATGGAAATCCTCATCGGAAGCAAAGGAGCGCCTCGCATGAGTATTGACGTGTGCGACGTAACAAAAGCGTATCACGGCTTCACCGCGCTCCGCGATGTCACGCTCAACGTCCGCTCCGGCGAACTGGTCGCATTGCTTGGTCCATCGGGCTGCGGGAAGACGACCCTGCTGCGCATCCTGGCGGGCTTGGAAAGACCGGACCGCGGCGCCATTCTGTTGGACGGTGATGAGGTCACCGATCGCCATATCGGAGAGCGCGGCGTCGGCTTCGTGTTTCAGCATTATGCGTTATTCCGTCATATGACGGTTTTCGACAATATTGCGTTCGGCTTGAAAGTCAGGCCGCGGGCCAAGCGTCCATCGAAACAGGCCATCGACGCCAAGGTGCGCGAATTACTCAAACTGGTGCAGTTGGAATGGCTTGGGGACCGCTATCCCGGACAGCTGTCCGGCGGACAACGGCAACGGGTCGCGCTGGCCCGAGCCCTGGCGGTTGAGCCCAGCGTGCTGTTGCTCGATGAGCCCTTCGGCGCCCTTGATGCCAAAGTTCGAAAGGAGCTTCGCCGCTGGCTCAGGCGACTGCACGATGACCTCCATGTGACGAGCGTCTTCGTCACCCATGATCAAGATGAAGCCCTTGAGGTCGCGGATCAGGTGATCGTCATGAACGCCGGGCGGATTGAGCAGATCGGAACGCCTGAAGACGTCTATGACCATCCGGCCAGTCCATTCGTCTATGACTTTCTCGGCGGCGTCAACCTGTTTCACGGCCGAGTGCATGAAGGCCGCGTGCAAGTCGGAGACCTTGAGGTCGCGCTACGTGAACATCATCACGGCGTTCCGGACGGCCCGGCGATCGGCTACGTGCGGCCCCATGAGATCGACCTCCATCGCCGGCCGGAGAAAGCGGGCGCCATCGAAGCCGTCATCAGCCGAATCCAGGCGGTCGGGGCCGTTGCGCGCGTGGAGATTCTGCGGACCGATAACGGGGAGATCCTCGAAGGCGAGCTAAGCCAGGAACGATGGCGGGAACTCGCGCTTAGTCCGGGCGAACAAGTATTCGTCAGGCCGAAGACTATGCGGGTGTTTCCAACCCGATCGAACGATGATGGCAGACACCCAGCGGCGACCGAATGTTCAATTGATCTGGAATAGAGAACTGTCATGAACATTGCCCCGACTTTCAAAGCGCTGACGGCTTCCGATCCGAAGGCTCTGGCCCTCTCGGTACGGGCAAGCTGCCTTGTCTTCGAGGACGACAAATCAAAAGCCTTGCTGGCGCTGGTGCATCGGATCGCGCCGAGCGATGCCACCGCGCTGGTGATCGGCGAAACCGGAACCGGAAAGGAACTGATCGCGCGCCATATTCACGAACTGAGCGATCGGCATCTCGGCCCGTTTGTCGCGGTCAACTGCGCGGCCATCAGTGAATCGCTGATCGAAAGCGAACTCTTCGGTCACGAGCGAGGCGCCTTTACCGGAGCCCTGACGGCGAGGGCGGGATGGTTCGAGACCGCCCATGGCGGGACCTTGTTCCTCGATGAGATCGGCGACCTTCCACTGCCGCTGCAGGTCAAGCTGCTGCGCGTCGTGCAAGAACGGCAAGTGGTGCGCGTCGGCTCGCGACAATCGGTCGATATTGATGTGAGACTGATCGCAGCCACGAATGTGGATTTGAAGGAGGCGGTGGCCGCCGGCAGGTTCCGTGAAGATCTCTACTATCGGCTCAACGTGGCGCCTATTCTGCTGCCGCCATTGCGCGAACGGACCGGCGACATTCTGCCGCTCGCCTACCATTTTCTCTCGGTCTACGGCGAACGGTTGGGCTACTCAACGGCAAGTCTCTCTTCGAATGTGATCGAACGAGTCCTCCAGTATCCCTGGCCGGGGAACATTCGGGAGCTGGAAAATGCCATTCACCATGCGCTGCTCGTGTGCCCCGGCACGATAGTCCGGGCCGAGGATCTGCATCTCCCGTCGGTGCGCCACGACGCGACATCAGCCGCGTCGGTGTCGCCGGCCGGCGAACCGTTGCAGGATGCGCTCGTCCGGCTCTTTAACAGCGACAGGCCGAATATCTACCGATTCATCGATGAAACGGTGATCCGGTCCGCGTATGCTTACTGCGACCAAAACCAAGTCCGAACGGCCCGCTTGCTGGGAACCAGCCGCAATATCATCCGAGACCGGCTGGCCCGCTATGGGCTGCTCAATTCTATGAGGTGAGATCTTGACCCAGAAACCACGATTTGTAATTTTTGCCCACAGTGCCACCTATGATACCCTCCATCAAGTGGCGACACTCGGCCTCACGGCGGCTGCGATGGGGAAAGATGTCACCGTCGTTTTACTGTTCTGGACGATCAAGAAACTGGCTGACGGACGGATCGACGAGATGGATTTTCCACCGGAGTATGAAGGAGGGGCAGATGAGGTTCGTCGCCTACTCCAGGAAAAGCGTGTGCCCCGCATTTCCGAGATGTTCAGCGAGGCCCGGATGGTCGGCGAATTTCGATTGGTCGCCTGCAGCGCGGGCCTTGAATACATGGGGGTCGATTCGGAAGCCGTTACCAAACAGGTAGACCACGTCCTGGGATTGCCGGCCATTCTGGCGTTGACCGCCGGCGCCGAGACGACATTGTTTATCTGATGCTGCATTGGAATAAGTTGGAGCGCACAACATATGATCGTCATCATTAATGGAAAGTCTGAGGATATTCAGGCGACGGTGATTTTGGACGTATTGAAAGCGAAAAACATCGACCCTCGCATGGTCGGGGTGGAGCTGAACGATACGATGATCGAGCGCGACCAACTAAGTTCCACCTCGGTGACGGATGGCGACCGGGTGGAATTTCTTTTCTACATGGGCGGCGGACAATGACCCCCGCACCGGGCATTTGTCTTGACCTATCTGAGAATCATACTGCATCCTGCAATGCATCTGAATGGCAGAAAACGCAAGCGGGTCATTGTGCCTGCGTGAATCCGTGAATCAACGATACCGCATCAACCACATCGGAAAAGGAGAACAGAATGGCTGAACGGACAGGGACAACGGGTCAGGCGACGAGCTTGAGCGCCAAGGCCGCCCGCAATCTTGCAACTGCGACGGTCACGGTGCCCCAGATGGTGCAGATCACCCCACGATGGCTGCACAAACTGCTCCCGTGGGTCAATATCGATGGCGGAGTGTATCGTGTGAACCGGGTCTCAAAGGAGGCGCCGAGCGGCACGCCGGACAACGACTTCGGGGAAGACCGCGTCGAAGTCTTGACGGTCGATGACGGCGAGCCGAAGCTGCCGACGACCTTCCTCGATTACGAAGTGAATCCACGCGAATATCATCTCAGCACTATCCAAGCGATCGTGCACACGCACACCCGCGTGACCGATCTCTACAGCAATCGTATCGACCAGCTGCGGGAACAAGTGCGGCTGACCGTGGAAGGCGTCAAGGAACGCGAGGAGTGGGAACTGATCAATCATCCGAAGTTTGGGCTGTTAAAAGAAGTCGCGCCGGGACAACGGATCAATACCCGAAAGGGGACGCCCACACCCGACGATTTCGATGAACTGTTGAGCCTGGTCTGGAAGAAACCGGCGTTTTTCCTAGCTCATCCCAAGGCAATCGCCGCCTTCGGACGCGAAGCGACCAGGCGCGGTGTCCCGCCGCCCACCGTGACTTTTTTCGGCTCTCCGTTTATTACCTGGCGCGGCGTGCCGGTCATTCCGACCAACAAACTGGAAATCGACAAGGCCGGCAAAACGACCGTGCTGCTGCTGCGCGTCGGTGAACCGCACCAAGGCGTCGTCGGCCTGCAAAAGGGCGGGGTGACCGGAGAAGTCGAGCCGGGTCTTTCCGTACGCTATATGGGGACGAACGAGCACGGCATCGCGGCGCATTTGGTCACGCGCTATTTCTCCACGGCCGTGTTGACCGAAGACGCCATCGCCCGCCTCGATAACGTGTCCGTCAGGTTCTACCACGACTATGTCTATCCGAAGGGGTGAGGTCATGACACACGCAGACGACAATCTCACGGGCCTTCCGTACGACCCGTTCGGCACGGAACTCATTACGAGGCCGGCGAACGAATTCTTCTCCGAACCCGACGGATCTTCTTCGATACCGACATCGACATCGCTTGCTCCAACGTCCACATCGCTTGCGCCACCTGAAGCACCGGCGGTATTCCCGCAAAGAGCCGGCGGACCAAGTCCTGCGCCTACAGTTCCAACAGGCGGGCCTCGCTACCCCGGCCTCGCCGGTGGCTACCCATCGGCCACAGCCGACACGCATCCGCCGGTACACCCAGGACTTCAGGATGCCTTGTCCCCGCCGACAGGGGCCGGCACCCTGTCCGGTGGACATAGCCCGGGATCCGGGGAAACGTATCCATTCGGCGAGCCACGGTGCAATGGCGGCAGGACGCAAGAGGCACATGCTCCGTCTGCCGCGCAACCGTCACCGGGAAGCACCTCGGCCATTCCATATTTTACGAAGCCGGCCGGCCTCGGATTTCCCTTTTCGCACCACCAGGAGCTCTCCACGCCTGATTTCTATTTTCTCCAAAGCCCTCGCATCTCCGACGATCGGATACATCCGCCCGCATCGACGCTCGGCCACGGCGTATCACTGTCCTCGTTGAACATCGACCTCATTCGCCGTGATTTTCCCGTTTTGCACCGACAGGTGAACGGGATGCCGCTGATCTGGCTCGACAACGCGGCGACCACGCAAAAGCCGCAGGCCGTCATCGACGCCACGTCCCGGTTTTATCATCGGGACTACTCCAACATTCACCGGGGAGCCCATACACTCGCGCAACGCTCGACAGAGCTGTACGAAGCCGGTCGCGAAAAAGTACAGCGGTTCATTGGCGCGGCCGATCCGAATGAAATCGTCTTTGTCCGGGGGACTACCGAGGCCATTAATCTGGTGGCCCAGAGTTATGGCCGCGCGCATGTCGGCCAGGGTGATGAAATCCTCCTGACGACGATGGAGCATCACGCCAATATCGTGCCCTGGCAGATGCTGGCCGAGCAGACCGGGGCCTCGCTTCGCGTCGCGCCGATCAATGACGCAGGCGAATTACTCCTGGACGAATTCGCCGGGTTATTGGGTCCACGTACCAAATTGGTGTCGATCACGCAGGTCTCCAACGCGTTGGGAACCATCAATCCCGTCGAACAAATCATTGCCATGGCCCATGCACAGGGCGTACCTGTCCTCGTGGACGGCGCGCAATCGGCGCCGCATATGCCGGTCAACGTTCAAGCGATGGACTGTGACTTCTTTACCTTTTCGGGTCACAAGATTTTCGGGCCCACCGGAATCGGCGTGCTGTACGGAAAAACCGAACTGCTCGAATCCATGCCGCCGTGGCAGGGTGGCGGCAATATGATCAAGGACGTCACGTTCCAGAAGACGACGTATCAAGGGATCCCGCAGAAATTCGAGGCAGGGACGCCCGCCATCGCCGAAGTGGTCGGGCTGGGAGCCGCGATTGATTATGTGGGCCAAATCGGGATGCCTGCGATTGCCGCGTACGAACACGAGCTGCTGATGTATGCAACAAATGCGCTCTCATCCGTGCAAGGCCTCCGCCCGATCGGCACCGCCCCGTCCAAGGCGAGCGTCCTGTCTTTTGTGATGGACGGATTTTCGAATGAACAAGTCGCTCGCCATCTCGACCGGCATGGCATCGCCGTCCGTGCAGGTCATCATTGTGCGCAGCCGACCGTGCATCGATATGGATTAGCCGGTACGGTGCGTCCGTCACTGGCTCTCTATAACACGCATGATGAAATTGACGCCTTGGTACAGGCGCTGCATCAACTTCGAAGGGACTGACCTCATGAAATCGGATCCGATCGACGCGCAGGGTGGGACGTCGCCCACTTGGCGCTTGGACCAGATTGTGGCGGAACTACGCACATCGCGCGAAGTCACTCACAATGTGCGGCATCTCGGCCGTATCAGAGAATTGCCGTCGCGCAAAGCGCTCCTCGGCATCTTGGACGGTTTGTGCGCCGTCCTGTTCCCGACTCATTACGGACGCACGGATTTGAATGAAGGGAACATTGACTATTTCGTCGGCAATCAGCTGCACCTGACATTGAGCGAGTTGCAGGATCAAGTCCGCAAAGGGCTCCTGTTTATGTCGGATTCGCGCGACGCGCAGGAGAACCGTCTCACACAAACGGCCATCGACATTACGGCCAATTTCGCCGCTCAATTGCCTGCCATCCGCGCGCTCTTGTTCAGCGATTTGCAGGCCGCGTATCGAGGCGATCCGGCCGCCACCAACCCGTCGGAGATTCTGTTGTGCTATCCCGGGATGACGGCGATTATCTATTACCGCTTGGCGCATGAACTGCATCGTTGGGGGGCGCCGCTGCTTGCGCGGCTGATTTCGGACATCGCCCATTCGAATACCGGCATCGACATTCATCCTGCGGCGGAAATCGGCGGACACTTCTTCATCGATCACGGCACCGGGGTCGTCATCGGCGAAACCACGATCATCGGCCGGCACGTCCGGCTGTATCAAGCCGTCACCCTCGGCGCCAAGCGCTTTCCGGAAGACGCAAACGGACTGATCAAAGGCAATGCGCGCCATCCGATCGTGGAGGACGATGTGGTCATTTACGCAGGCGCTACGATCCTGGGGCGGATCACAATTGGAAAAGGGTCGATCATCGGCGGGAATGTGTGGCTGACTCAAAGTGTCCCGCCCGGCAGCAATGTCATCCAGGCGCAAATGCGGAATACGGCGACAATTGAGCCGAAACCGCCGACTTCTTCTCATAGCAGCTCCTCGTAACAGCGCCTCGATCTCGTGAGTGTTTCATATACCGACCCGACGTGCACTATCGGTCCGCATCATCGTGCGTCAGCGTTCATGCACTTTCTCCAACCGGATCTCGACAGCTCTATACCGGCAAACCCAAGCCGCCTCAAGAATACATACCCCTTGATCGTCGTTCTACTAAGAATCGGATGGGACCAAGCAAGCCGTTGGCGTTCGAAGCGGCCTGCTCCCGGATCCGGACTTTGAAGCAGACGCCTCCTTCGGTGTCCATGAAGCCGAGACGATGTAATCGCCATTGCAAGGAGGGCCGACAAGCACCCGTTCCGCACGACTCAACCGATCGATGGCAAGGAACACCTGGGCCCACCCCTCCTCGCAAAACACATCGCTCAGAATGTCGAGGGATTGCGGCCCATGAATCTGCAACAGGTCTACAATCCGTTCGTCAATAGAACCCTCATCCGGCCGGCTCCCGATCCCGTGGGCAGCATACTGGTTCATAGATTCTCCTCGTTGCACTTGCCGGCCCAAGCCGACTGTGTTTTTTCACCCGTCGTCACCGCCGGTTCCTGAGGAGGGATGACCGAATCTCTCCGGTCTCCCCCCTCGAACCGACCGTCGACGCCATGGCGGAACGGAACCCAAGTCTAATGTGGCGTCCTTATCGCGACGCGCCCGCCAATTGCCGTGAGCCGATCAATGCTTCAAACAATTGATTGAAATCGGCCTCGGCAGTCTTTACAAAGACACCACGATTGCCGCCGACGGCAATCGTCAGCTCTCCACCGGAGTAGGCCCATCCCTGCTCGGGAATCCAATTGAAGCCGCTGATCTTGGAATGGGCCACAGCCAACGTTCCGAGCAGTTGACTGACCGAGGCGGCGAACTGGGCCGTCAAGTCCGCCACCTCCGACGAAAGCTCGTTGCTCTTCGATCGAAACTCCTTCACCTTCCCGTCCGAGGAAAACTCCCCGGATGCGACGGCGCCTTTGAGTCGAAGTAACTCATCCACTGATCGTGCCATGCTGAACGCTCCTTTCTTTTATTCAGGCCCTGTAAATGGATCCTCACGCGCCCGTGTCATCATTACAGCTTCGCGATCGACACCTCCGTCGATTTCACCAGCGCCAGCACGTCCGATCCAACCTTCAACTTCAAATCCGCGATGGACCGACTCGTGATTACCGACGTCACGATGCCCGACGGCGTCTCGACGTCGACTTCCGACAAGACGGGACCTGGAACGATCTCCTTGATCTTGCCCCGAAACTGATTGCGTGTGTTGATCGCTTCAATCGCCATGCTGCTCCTCCGTGAATTATGGGAATGCCGTTCAAGAAGGCGGCCAAAGACATTCCCGGTTGTTTATGCTTGATCGCCTTGCCCGTGAGCTGTTGCAGCATGCATGCCGCTCAGTTGGCGGGGATTTTCACATCATCCAAGGCATGGGTGCTGATAGAGCAGCACAATCTGTTGCTTCACTGCGTCAGGAGCAGCATCTCATCAATCTCACGGCGCGGCTCACCGACCGAATCAGTCGGTCCCCTGCTGTGGCCCCGTTTTCACGCCTATGATAGGGTAAACGCATGGAAGAGGGAGCGCAGATCAGGATCGATCTCGCGGCCGAAGAAAGGACGGAGCCGTTCTCGATGTCGTGGGGAAAAGACGAAGTCACGGAGGACTTGCAGCCGCTGATTGCGCAAGCCGCCCGCTCCGATGCGCCGATCCTCATTCAGGGCGGGGCCAAGCCGGACCAAGAAGTAGTCGCGCGCCTCCTGCATACGCAGAGCCGCCGGGCCGGCGGTCCGTTCGTTGCGATCCACTGCGATCAGGTGAGCCGGAAGCTGTTGGAGGGCGAGCTGTTCGGCTATGAAACCGATTCATCCACCGGCGTCACGGGAACCAAACCGGGACTTCTCGCCGCGGCTGAAACAGGCACCCTGTTTTTCAACGACCTCGGCGTTCTGTCCGGACCAACCCAAATCGGCCTCTTACGCTTTCTCGAGCAAGGAGCGTATCAGCCGGTACAAAGCCGGCGCAGACTCCGTGCGGATGTTCGTATTGTCGGCGCCACCAACCAAGACCTGCAAGCGCTCGTGCTGCAAGGGCGCTTCAGCGACGACTTGCTCTATCGAATTACGACAATCACACTCCGGATCCCATCATTGTCAGCCCAGGTGTTGAACCAGAACCGAACTCCCCTGGGCTGACTACGCTTTCCCTGAATCTCCGGCTCACTCCGGACACCGGCGTCTCAACGCCTCACCGGCTGCGGCACCATGTGGGGTGTTGCCGCCGGCTGTTTCTGGACCGCCTTCTTTTCACCCAGCGACGCCAACCAGAATACAAAGAGAATGCTGACCCAGAAAAACAGCACGTTGAATGAGATCATGTTGGCCGCAAATCCCACGGTATGGGTGTAGGCCCACGGGCTGTTGTCGCGCATGATTTCGTTCACGTGCCAGAACAGCCGGACGGACGACCGGATGTACCCCATCAAGGCCATCATCCAAGTGAATTCCGTCGCCAACATGATCAAGGCATACTGGCTGCGTCCCGCCATCTTCCCCCATTCCACCGGTCCGGCGAGCGTTGCCCCCCGTAACATGAGAAGATTCAGGGTGGTCATGAAGATGAGACAGGACAAAGTCGTCGCCACCTGCGGCACGGACAGGCCCACCCGTACATTCGCCGGGATATAGTAGCCATAGACCGCGAGCCAGATGATATTTAACGCCCCAACGGCGAAAAAGCAGCCCATGAGAATGTTGCCGAATTTCGCCCAGGACACCGTGGGTACCTTGTTCCCGCGTTGATACCAGATAAAGCTCAAGATGGTCGCGACGATCAGGATATTGATGCCGCCGTTCTTGGCCGACATGACTCCAAAATTGCCCAGCACCGGATGCTGCTGGCCGCCCATTGCCTTTAGTTCGGCAGGAGTCATGACCATGGTGTGCGGCGTGATGAACACGAGGAATCCCGCGACCATGGCGAACAATACGTACTTGATGTACTTTTGATAACGCTCCGCTCCGCGCATGCGATCCAAGCATTGCCAGAGATAGTAGCTCGCCGTGAGAAACAGCGCGCCGATCATGGTGGCCTGGATGATAAAGAGCCAGGCGAGGAGACCGCCCATCAGCGTGATGCCCATTTGCTGGCGATAGGCGTAGACCTCGCGCATGAGCCAGTAGCCTGCGAACGGCAACGGAATAAGAAACACGACCGCGATGAACATCGCCACATAGCCCATCCAATCATAATGGGCCCGCTCCTCTTTCGTTTTCGCCGCCAGAAACCGGTAGGCCGCATAGGCCGCGACGACGCTGCCGCCGAACGCCATGTTGCCGAGAATCCGGTGCATGTTCAGCGGATTCCACAGTGCCGTATGGATGACGTGCCAGATATTGCCCAGGTAACGGCCCTGCTCGTCTACTCCGGCCGGAGACATCATGAAGCCGATCCAGGAATTGGCCAGAAACATGAGCACCGTGCCGATGGTGTTCAAGGCGACGGCCAGGCTCAGATGGATCCATTTGAGAAAGCCGTCTTTCATTTTGTCCCAGCCGTAATAATAGACATAGAGGGTCCCGCTCTCGGCCACGAAGAGCAAGGCATAGAGATGCATGACCGGCCGAAAAATACTGGATAAATATCCGAAGAACGTCGGGTACAGGGTCAGGAACGTGAAGACGAGAATCCCTCCGAGAATCGCGGTCAACGAATAGGCCGTGAGACTGATCTTCACGAAATCGTACGCGAGCCGATCGTACCGTTGAGCCATGGTCTTGTCTTTGGCCACCATGCCCATGAATTCAATGATCATGCAGAAGATCGGCACCGCGAGAACAAAACTGCCGTAATAGAGATGCTGTTGGTTGGCGATCCAGATCAGCACGCGACTTTCAAAGTTGTAACGAGGGTAATCCTTTTGGCTATCGGTCGCCTGCGGAGCCGGCTGGCCCGACACGATTCCTTCCGTCTTGTAATAGACATCCCGCGACGTCTCGATCTTTTGCTCGTCCCTTGCGTCCGCTACCGCCGTTTCGGACAATGGGACATCGGATTCCGCAGCCAGCGCGATCGGCCGAGATAAATCGTCCGGCCAGGATAGGATGACCGGCATAACAAACAGGCAGAGGCTCATCAGTCCGATCGCGACAATCGATGTTTTCAGGGACACGGTTCTATACATGGCTGAACTCCTTCATGTATCGCTCGCTTCTCCCGATTCACCTCGCATCGGCATGATCCGGCGCGAGGCAATTACCATCTCCATAGGTCATGCCTGGTGTAAATTTGCTTGACCTTTTCTTCTGCATGCCGGTCAAGCGGCGACGTGGCCGGAGGAGGAGGAAGCGTGAGGCTATAGACCGCCAATACGAATGCTCCAAGAATTCCCATGATCGCCAGGATGCCGCTCACCAGTGAGTTGTCTTCAAAGAACAGACCACCCATCGCCCAGCCCTCACTTTCTCGGTTCGCATGTGAATGTCAGCCGACCGGTCGCGCCATTCGTGAAAGTTAAGTCGCGCGGCGCGCTTTTGGTCAAGTTGCATGGCTTGTACCAGGAGGGACGGTTCAAAAGACACGAGCTAACCTGTCGAGACCCTGGGCAGTTCACGGAAAGAGAGTAATGCGACATGACTGCTCGCAGTGAACGGTCACGAAGACTCACCGTGAATACCTTCATCAATCGTGATCTATCCCGGAGGAGGGAATGTTCTGCAACACCGAAGGCATGTTCGCACGCGGCTATTGCTATGACGGGGCGCGCGCGGCACCATCGCCATCACACAGGCCGGCTGTTTACGCGCGGGAGAGAATTCGTATTGAAGGGAGAACTGCTGTGACGTGATCTTCGACGGCTACGTCCATCTTCCGGGCCGGCGCCTGTTGTTCTGCAGTCGAACCATACCGATTCACTTAGGATTGCTCTTCACTTATTCCGTGGGACTCGTACAGGCGCCGGCGATGGAAGCAGCGCAGGTGTTACCAGACCAGAATGACGCCTTGCTCTACGGTTCCACCACGAGGCGCGTTTCTCAGCGAAGGTCGCACCACGCGATTCCGGCGGATCACCGAATCTTCGATATTGCCGCAGTTGATGCAGCGACCGCCGAATTTACCGACCCGCGTGTCCTCATGTTTCACGTCGTACAGTGACTCAATCATCATGAACCCGCCACAGCGTGTGCATTTCATCGATGCCTCCTCTCTGAATGTCCATGCGATATTGAACGCGTCGGTCCCAAGTGATACTTCATATCGACAAGCCGATGCATGGCGCATACCATGCACCATGCGCTAGGCAATCGACCGGCTAAACTATCGGCTTTCCAACGATTTCGTCCGAATTGCGATTCGGCGGGGATCGACGCGGATCGAACGACCACGAGACATCACGACATCGCTCGCTGAGAATCGTGAAGACGTCGTGACGGAGAACGTTTGGCGAGTCACTGATGAGGCGGGATAAACCCGGCGTGTCGCCAGGCTTCGTAAATCACCACCGCGACCGCATTGGATAAATTCAGGCTTCGGCTTCCCGGAACCATCGGTACGAGAAGACGCCGTTGTTCCGGGAATGCGTGAAGGATCTCGGCCGGCAGCCCACGCGTTTCCGGACCAAACAGGAACGCGTCGCCCTCGGTATAATCGTTCAGATCATAGCGTTGCGCACCCTTGGTGGAAACCGCAAAGACGCGGCGCTCCTTCATGCTGTCGGCGCACTCGCCCCAATTGTCATGAACCGTGAGCGTAGCAAACTCGTGATAATCCAACCCGGCCCGCCGCAATCGCTTATCGTCCAGCGTGAAACCCAACGGCTTGACGAGATGCAAGGCGACGCCGGTATTGGCGCAGAGCCGGATAATATTGCCGGTATTCGAGGGGATTTCCGGTTCAAAAAGGATGACGGCGAACATTCAACGGCGAGCTTTCCAGCCACCCGTCAGCTCAAAAGTTCCTTCGGGATGTTGCCCCCGTTATCGGCAAGTTTCTTCATGACGGTCTTATGCAGCCACATGTTCATCTGCGCCGAATCGTTCATTTTATCCGTAGGACATCCAAGCTCCGTCGCCAATTCCTTGCGCGCCGTAAGGCTGCTGTCGAGGCCTAGTAGTTTGAGAAGATCCACGATCGATGTTCTCCAATTGAGTTTTTCTTTGTGCTTCGCGGCGAGACTTCCCAGCTTGGCGACGACATCGACGGAGCCGGATGCCTTTGCCGGAGGTGGCGCTGCAGGTTGAGGCGCCGCTTGAGCTTGAGCCGGCTCGGCCTGTGGTGCGGCCGTGGGTGAAGCCTGAGCGGCAGCGCCACCGAAACCAAGTTTTTCCAGAATTGTGCCGAAGAGACCCATAACGGCTCCTTTCTATTTGGAGTTGTGCGGACACATTCATCGAATCAGCGCCCTGCACGAGGCAGCGCTTGCGATCAGGCGTAGAGTCTACATGAATGAGTCTAGAGAGGCTGACTATTTCGTTCAAGACCCGAGGAAGGCCGAAATTTCCGATCGAAAGAGGAGGACGTGAGCATGGCACAGGCTGTCTGAAGAGCCTCATGAGCGGCGAGTTCATATTCTTAATAATCCCATTCGGGTTCCTCCCGTTCTGGCAACTGAGCAAATACCGCTTCAGCGATTGGAATGATCGGTTTCAGAGAGCCTCCGGTGAGATCGTTGTACCAATCCAAATAGCGAGCCACTTGGCGACGCGTGGAAAAGATTCCAAATGGGTCCGAGCCTGCGACAGCCACGAGATCCTTTGCTCGCGCTGACGCCTTATCGATAAGACCCGGAACATCGTTTTGCACGGCAATATGATCGGTCAACGGTGCAAGGATATAGAGTTCGACCAAATTGCCCAACGCCCAGATTCGCGTGAGCCGGCCATTGCTCCGAAGATCACATAGCGATTGCATTTCCGCCATGGTCCAAAGTGCGGCGGGAATGCGCTCCGCGTCCCCCACAGACTTCGGAAGCCGCTCGCTCTTCTGTAGAATGATCGTCAATGACAAATATTGGACAATGATCCAGTAGTTCTCACGATTCGTTATGAACGCGTCCCAATAATGCTCTCGTGCACGAATGAGGGCATTGAGTGCCTGCTCGCGACACTCAACCAATTGATCCGCTTCTATGGGAACGATATTCCGTCTCGCGTAATGCACCGCAGCTTCGCGCTTTTCCGTGCTCGCAAGTAGTCCACGGATTCTTGCTCGCTCGGACGGGTATCGGGTTAACAGTTTCTCCAGTCGTTGCTTCGCCGCCACGACTTGGAACCTTGTGTTGTCGAGAAGTTGCTCTTGCTCCAGCTTTGTTCCGGGCTTCGAATGCTTCAAGCGCTGGGCCGACCGAGAACAAAATCGCCGTGTGACTTCGTCCGCAACCCTCAATGCTTCATCAATGCTGGATTTAGCCCTTCGAATCTGTGCTGAGGTGAGTTGACCCTCAAACCCTGGAGAAAGCGATGCATAGGCCGTCACGCTGGCCCAATCATGCGTATTTGGAAACTCTGCGTGGAGTTGCCGCCTTAAATCGATCAGGACTTTGCGGGGATCCTCGCCCCACAACAGACCTCCATACAAGGTTTCCACCATGCGCACCGAGCCGCCAAACGAAAGCGGAAACTGGGATGCGATCACGAGTGGAATGCCCCCTTCATGCAGAGCATGCGCAATGCTGCCGCCGACGCCGGCAACCGTGCCTACGTTGCCGCTGTCACAGCTAGCGAGGGTAACCACCGCCGGCCGCATGAGCTTTCCGTGCTCACCGCGTCTGGAAACTCTCAACGCACTTACAAGCCGTTCGCCGCTCACAACGTCCGCCCGTGCAAGCGGATCCCGAGCATCATGCAATGCAAGGCCAAACCGGATGTCATAGTCGCCCGGACACTGGGTTCCATGCGCCAGGATATGAATGTGAGTGAATCGTTCGGTGGCGCAAGCCTCCTCGATGCTTTCAATGCTCGCATGAGTCAGAACAGATAGATACCGCGCGACCTGCCGGCGCCGTGTGTCGGAGTCATTGGTCTCAACAAATCCTATCCACGGCTCGAGCGCTTTGCGAAGTGCTAGCAAATGCGCCTCAACGGGAACGGCTCCATACCCCGGCGGAGTCGACGCAACGAACAATATCCGAGGACGGTCGGGCCACTCATCGAATTCCTCCGCTACCCTCCGCGTCTCGCGCATGATGCACAGCGGCATTTGGGCCTGGAGGCATAGCGGCTGACCTGCGCCGGGAAATCCATTGGGTGCGAGCGCCAGTTCGAAGGGAAGCAGGGCCAGTTCAGAAGCAGAGAGCACGAGCCTCAGATGCGTCACCGGATCTGAATTGGCGTCGTCCTGCCATCGATTCATATCGGCGGTGAGACCTGGAATCTCGGCCAGCAAAGAGCCGAGTACCTGCGCGGTATCCTTGACTTGAAACTGACGGCCCTCCGGACCAAGCGCGTAACTCAGGGCGCGCAGGCGATACAGCATTTGATTATGCTCAAACGGAACGCGCACCGTCACGGCCGAATGATTTTGACACAACGCCAAATATTGGGTCAGCGGCGACAGCAGTTGATTGTGAGTCGGCCCATGTCGCAGCAACTCGAGTGTGATGGTGCGCATAGCTTTAACTCCTGGGGTAGCGGCTGTCCTCGACTGGCTGAGGCTGGTCTTGTCCCGCTCCCATTCGGCGCAATTCGCCATAGGTCCGACCATCTGGGTCCGTCCAAACTGAAACAATCGAGCAGCGTTTGATGACCAGGTCAGGCTCCTTATCCAGGTCCTCCATCGATCCGCCTTTGAGGAGATTAAACACGCGCTCAAACTTCACCGGATCCTGGCGAGTCGCCTTCTTGATCTTGATCAGACGCGCCCATGTGCCGCTGTTGAAGTAATAAGCCCGGCCTGATTTTCTTCGCAGCGCCCGTTCCAGATGAGTGTGACCTGCGACAACATAATCGATATTCGAGGTTACCAGCGCGTCCAGCCGCTTAAAGGTATCATCGGGTTCCTCGATATCGAAGGATCTGTCCTTGTCCAGATCTTCAAGCGCCTCACGCAGAACCTCGGGCATGGGTTTTCCCGAGATCAACTTCCATGTCGCCCCCCAGAAGCCAAGCTGCCTATCTTGGTCTTGTTTGATGAGATCCATCGGCACCGTTCCCTTGCGCGCCTCGATTTCCACCACTTCCATGAGACTCAACAATTCGTCGTCGGCACGCACTCGTCCGCCTCGTTCACTGAATCTGCCGGCTCCACCGGCCATAATTGCGGCTGGCGGCTCCACTGCCCTGGAAATCACGCCGTTCGTGTTTGCTATCGGATCACCAAGAAAACCCGTGGCCATGCGGGCCGCATCCCATGCTCTACGCCCTGCTACCGACGCCACGTCCCGGAGTGTCGGCAAAGCAGACGGATCCAACGCAAGCAAGGTCGGCACCACGGCTTCGGCTTCCGGTTTCAGCAAGTCCACAAACGGGAAGCGACGCTTGATTGTATTCATCACATCGATTACCATCCGGGTTCCGGCGTTCGGAACCCAAGCTTCGACGGGCCAGCCAAACTGGGCATCGCGTCCAACACGGCGAATGGTTTCGAAGTCCGCGACATTCCAGCTGTCCACTTCGTTACCATGGAGGCAGAGCACGAGGGCATTTCCGACTTGGCAGAGAACGCCGGTCCCATCTAGGACAATGTTGAGTCTTCCTCTCGCTTCGAGATCTTCGCCGCACAGAGATTGGATCAGGTGCTCGCGAACCCATGGTAGGGCAAGCTCCAAGTCATGATTGCCCAGATTGATCATGAGCATGCGGTTCTTGGTACGAACGAACTTGCTGAGTGCATCAACAATCAGCTCGAAGGTTGCGTCTTTCAGTATGCGATTCAGCTTACTGACCGCGCCATCTGGATCGAAATATGCGCTCGGCTCCTCAGCCAGAAAATCAATGAAGTCCCCGTTGATGAGTAGTCCCACCTGCCTCTCAACGGTTATCTTCGTTAGATATTCGACTAAGGCTACAAGCTCCCTGGTCGATCCGAAAATCTGAAATGGCTTCACGCCTCCCAGGTGAAGATCGGAGATGACATGCAGCTCATCAAATTGCAGTGTAGGCTTCATTCGACCCCCCTCAGGCTTCCGTTCCGCATAGCTCCGCATACGATGTCGGCGATCATTGTAGGCGGCATCACACTTGACCGATGGCTAAAATCAGGCCTACGGCATAAGCAAACTACGTACCGTGGCAAAGAAGATCTCGGGAGGTGACTCTACAAGGGAATACGAATGGAAGTATTCTTGCGGCTGGGATGATATGGCACGGGCTGTATCCAATAATCACGCAGGAACGTATCAGAAGGGATACACAACATACTGTCCGCAGAATAGAGGGCCCGAGCTGGAAGTCTGTTCCTTACTGGAATGAGCGCTATGCGGTCTTTTTCACTTGGGCGCCGTCATCTCGTCCTGCGCCACATGGCCGGTCATGGATTTCTCGATGATGTTGTGTTGAATTTCCAACGCGATGACGCGGGCAAGTTGGTCCGCCGACAGCGCACCCATCGGCAGGCCCTTTGTATCCTGATAAAACGGGTCGTCCGGAGCAGCCGTCCGATACGTATTCACCAAGATCGCAGCCGGTTGAACCACTCGGCCGGCTCCTCCTACCGCCACAGCCTTGTCTTCCGACAGCACTCTGGTGCGCGTAGCCCAATCACGTTGATCGATCTTGACGAAGGCGACATTCCAAACTGTGCCGTTCAGTAGGCTCTTGACCGCTTTCGGCGTCCGTTCGCTGAAATACGCATCCCGTACGATCTTCTGTAAGGCCTCGCGAACCCGGATCTCGTAGAGCTTGATCGTGGAATCCGGTTGCGCCGGTGGAATCAATGCGGTCGTACCGACTTCATAATAGGATTGCCCTTCCAGGCTCTTATGGTCATCGACGGTTTTCAGATAGGTGTCGAACAACTGTTGAATCAGGCTGGTGCGGTCGTCCCCCGACATCTCTCGGATCTCTTTGTCGCTGCGGATAGGGGCATGTTTGAGATCCCGTTCAACCGACACGGTCTTCGGTTTTGGGCTCGTATCGGCTTTACTGACGACCCATTGAAACTCTCTGGCGAGCACAGGGACAAGCCGGTCGGGATGGCCCAGATGGCCTTTCTCCTTCAATGAGGACCCGTTGATCAACAGTTTGACCCGTCCCGGCTCCTTCGTGCGAGCGACCAGGAAAGGGAAGGACTTTCCATCCTGATTGACGACGGTCGATTCAATGATGACTTTTTCAAGCAGATTTTTCTTTATCGTTTCATCAAAACGCTGATAGTCGGTCCGATGCTGAATCATGAATGTGAAGGCATCGACGACCGTTTGAACAGCCGCATCGGCTTGAGCCTGGTCAAATCCATCTCCTGGCGTCGTTACTTGCGCCCGATCCAGGAATACTTGAAAGGACACGCCCGGGATTGGATGGCCCGCCCCAATCGCCTCATGATGATCTTCAACTGCATGCTCGCGTCCTTCATGGTTTGCTTCGGCCGTCAACGATAAGACCGTTCCCGCCATCGCGAAGCAGCCGATTACCAAGACCCCTAGGACGTGGGGTCGGATCGAGATTCTCGTTCCGTCGTAACTTCTGTGATGATCTTTACTTGTGAGCGTCCTCATGGTCTTCTCCAGCGAGCCTTGAGCGAGGCTACGACGGCAGCGCGACGCTGCGGCGCAGCCTTACATGGGCAGGCGACAAACTGGATTGTCTCACAGGTCATAATAATCATAATCTTATACTTTATGTTTATCATCTAACACATTGATTCAATCGATTTACAATGGCATTGATCAGGCACTCACCTTGCTCCATTAGGACCGCCCACACAAAGTTCATGCTCGATCTCACTAAGGCAGCGCCTGAAACAACGGGCGACCGGTCGTATTCCGCCTTCCCCATAGCCTCCCCACACATCACGATATTCGCACGCCGGCACAACGGAGATGTCCGTAAATAAGTATGAGATGGATCTACACGGACGGATTGGGAAACACCTTGGCGAGATCGATGACCAGTTCGTCTTTGACATTGGCCAGCAGCCAATCCCAGAAACTGGTTTTCCGGCGTGTCATCGCGGCTTCCTTCTCAAAAAACAAATCGAATCCCTTCGCCGCGGTGGGGCTCATGGGATAGCGCCGGTCGTAAATCATGCCATACGCCGGAATGCCGTAAACGATCTGCCAGTTCCCGAGAATGACATGGAGGTTCGTTCCTTTGATATACAACCCGCCCGACGTGATGATGCGCTTGATCGAGGTCTGAGGTTGACTGAGATAGAATGTGACCCGCTCGTTTTCCTTTGCCAGCGCCAGCGCTTCCGAAATTTGCGGCACCAGCAGGGCGATCTCCTCGTCACGGAACACGGGCACGCGCGGCGCCTCCCCAAGGAACCACCTCTGCAGGCTGACACGGTGCTCTCGAACGGTGAGGGCTTTGAGAATCCTGCGCACCTGCTCTTGGCTGAATTCCGCCGGGTGGGCGAAGTAACTCGGGGGCCATTCCGGCAATACGTTCGGATCCGTTTCCAGCCGCACATAATTCACCGGATCTTCATAGACGACGCGAGAGGGCACTTGGGGAATCGCGCAGGCGCTGAGCAGGAGGAAAACAACGGCGTATGAAGCGTACGGCGTCAAGCGTAATACCGCGACGGTGAAGGCCCGGCCCGCTTGACGCATGGTGGCTGACACATTCTCCACTTTGCTGCCCACGTCTTGGCCTTCACCCCGCGTCATTCGGCGATGGTCACCGTCATCTCGACCCGCTCCAGCGGGTTGTCGCGGCCATCCCGCTTGATATTGACGACCTTATCGACCACGTCCATGCCGCTCTCGACTTCGCCGAATACCGTGTACTGCCAATCCAAAAAATGTGAATCGGCGACGCAGATAAAAAACTGGGATCCGGCGCTATCGGGATCATTCGAACGGGCCATGGAAACGGTCCCGCGCTTGTGGGGCTTGCTGTTGAATTCCGCTTTCACTCGAAATCCCGGTCCGCCCATTCCATGCGTGGCCCGGTCCGGATTCTTGCTGTTCGGATCTCCGCCTTGAATCATGAACCCGGGAATGACTCGGTGGAAGGTTGTTCCGTTATAAAAACCCTGTTTCGCCAGCGTGGCAAAATTCTTGACATGATTGGGCGCCACATCGGGAAAGAATCGCAACACAATCTGGCCCCACTGTTCACCCTTTGAACTCACGGCAATCGTCGCTTTCATCGGTCCGGTCTCGCTCATACGGTCTCTCTCCTCTCCTTCAAAATCGAAATGGCGATACGGTCTCTCCTTGCAACCCTTCACTGACGGCCGTCCAACTGAGCCCATCGTCATCGCTCCGAAATACCCCGGAATTTGTCCCGGCAAACCACACCCCATCTCCCGCCTCGATAAGCACCTGCACCGACAGATTGCTCAAGCCTTTGTTCAGCGGAGTCCATTGGCCGCCTCGATCGACGGTCTTATAAATGCCCCGGCCGGTCGCGACGTAGATGCCCCGATCATTGCTGATCACGCCTCTGATTGAATCGTTCGGCAGCGCGCGGCTGATCGGCGTCCATGTCTGCCCGCCGTCGGCGCTGCGGAAGACGCCCCCGTCGAACGTGCCGGCATAGATACCTTGGTCCTTGTCGATCGCCAACACGCGAATGAAGTTTTCCACCAATCCTTCGTGATCCCGCAATCCCTGCCGCAGCCTCGTCCATCCGGCGCTTCGCTCCTTGAAACGCAACACGCCTTTGCCCGACGTTCCGGCATACAGGGTGCCGTCCTTCGCCTTCGCGATCGAGTGGACGAGGATTTCATCCAAGCCTTCCGTCACCACGGTCCACTTTGTTCCTTCGGCATTCAAAATATAGACTCCATCCCCGGTGCCCGCATAGATCGCAGTCGCCGTCACCAAGAGCGTTTTGATTTCCAGTCGTTTCAATCCTTCATTGAGCGGCTGCCAGGTGTTTCCTTTGTCCCGCGACCGGAACACGCCTCCTCTAAACGTACCGGCGTAGATAACGCCGTCCTTCCCGGTTGCAAGTGAAAGAATAAACGGATCGGTCAAGCCTTCGTTGGTCGAAGTCCAGACGCTCCCGCGATTCTCGCTCCGAAAGATTCCCATCCCAAACGATCCGGCATATATGGTTGTCTTACCGACGGTCGTCAGAGCCTGAATACTGGCGGCTTCATCCCGTGCCGCCTCGCCTTGGGCGGATCCTTGGCTCCCATGCCCACGAGGCGGAACCGGGGCGACCCCCTCCGCCGCCGTTCGCGGTTCGGCTGCGACAGCGGAAGCGGAGAGAGCCATCAGCACCGCGCAGGCCAGGGACCGGACGAGAGGTCTATGCCATGGAACCGTTTGCATGGCTACCGCACCCGATGCCCGGCCGTCTTGATAGGGATGTCCGGATCGAGCGGCAGATTCATATCAGGATCGGGTCCGCCGCGGCCGAACCAGCGGGCGCCCAAGATTCCAATCTCATAGAGGACCATCAACGGAACGGCCATGAGAAGCATGGTGAATAGTGTCGCATCCGGCGTGACGACGGCCGAAATGACGAGGGAGCCCAAAATTGCGTGCTTGCGATACCGGGCCAACATGGCCGCGGATACCAGCCCCGCCCGCGCCAGCAGCGTCAATGCAAGCGGGAGCTCGAACGCGCATCCGAAAATCAGAAGAAACTTCACATTGAAATCAATGTAGGTGCCCACTCCCAGCGCAGGCGTAATGTCCCGGTCCATGCCGAAGCTGACGAAGAAATCGATGACCAGCGGAAGGATGACGAGATTACAAAAGACGAGTCCCAGAGAAAAGAGGAAGCCGGCCAGCAGAAACAACGGAATCGCCCAGCGCTGCTCCTGCGGAAGCAGCGCCGGTTCGATGAATTTCCAGAAATGGTAAAAAATGATCGGGAGGCTGAGCACCACCCCCGCCAAGAACGAGACTTTGATGGAGGCAAATAACGCCTCGGTCGGTCCGTAGAAGACGAGTTGGTTGGGAAACGGCCGGTTCAACCAGGCGACCATGTCCGCCGAATAGGTAAAGGCGAACCCGAACGCCACGCACAGCGTCACGGCCATGATAATCAGCCGGCGCTTCAACGTTTGAATGTGTACGGCTAACGGTGCAAGGATCGCCATATCGCTTACATGTCGCTCGGGTCGCGCTGGTCTCCGTCCGTTCCATCAGAGAGAATGGAAATCGCGTTCTGCTCGATGATCAATGAACCGTGGAATGATCGTCCTGTCGCCTATAGAGGCGGATCAGCTCCGCCATCTTATCCTTTTTCACGAGCTTTTCCTTCTGAAGCTGCTTCTTGACGAGCTCTTCTGCAGGAGTAAGAACGTGTCGTTTTTGAAGTTCCGCCAATTCATTATCCAGACGGTGATGAGATTCTTCGAGTTCCCGGAATTCAGTGTTGGATTGGCGTAACTGCTCGGCGATGGCACGTTCCGTCATCATGTCGCACCTCCTCCGTTGATAGAGTCGACCGTGGCTGAACTGTCCTCCAATGATGCTGATGAATCCATTCCTGCCGGGCCAAGCGGCCGCTGAAAGGGCGTCTCCATAAGAATGGCGTCTTCAATAGGGTTGGTATAGTAGCGGGTTCGAACGGAAGCTTCCCGGAATCCCAACGCTCCATACAACCGTCGGGCGGCCGTATTGGATGCGCGGACTTCGAGCAATCCCTTGGCGGCTGATTTTTCGCGACCACTCTCCAGCGCCCGAACTATGAGCTGTCTGGCGATGCCTCGGCGGCGGGCCGATGGGGCAACGGCCACATTCATGATTCGCAACTCTTCAAAGACCACCCAAAAGCAAACATATCCGAGAAGGCGAATGTCGTTCGACGCGTGGTCGGCCTGCTTGGCGACAAGAAATGACGAGAATTGGTTGCCGACCAACTCGGCTTCCAACATTTTGCGCGTCCAGGGGGCCGAGAAGCAAGCTTCTTCGATCCGGACGATCTCATCCACATCTGCAGCCGTTGCCGGCTCGATTATAATACCCGACGGTGATTCAGCATTGCCCATACGAGTGAGTTATTCAAGCTCTGTCTTTTGCATTCAGACGAACCGCCGAGGCTTGATTGCGAACCGGATCAGCTGACTTCGGACGGGATCGGCGCGCCGCTCGCTCTTTCCGCCGTTCGATCGCTGATATCCCACCGTTTTGTTCGTATTGAATGTCCGCTTCGGGACGCTGCACATAGAGCGGCGCGGCGCCGATCCCCACAAACTCGCTACGCATAAATCGTTCCCGCGCGGCAAGACCTACGCTCACCGCCGAAGGTCGCATGGTTTCCGGCGGAGCTTCAGTCAGGAGGCTGCTCCGTGAGCCCATTCCTTTCCGCATCTCGGCGCCGTAAGCCTCCCATCCGTTCCCGACGACTACGACCGGATCTTGAATGGCAGCCAACACCTGATCCGGTGACGATACTTGCTCGGCAACCAACCGGCGCAACACGAGCTTCGGCATCCATTCATAACGAGCCCAATACACTTCATTCCTTCTGCTTTTCAAAATGGGGCAGACCTGCCCCCGAATGGAACGGAGATTCCACGCCATGGCTTCCAGGGTGGGAACAGCCACTACCGGTTTGCCGAGCACCGTCCGGAATCCCAGCAATGTGGCGAGTCCTACTCGGAGGCCCGTAAACGAGCCGGGACCGATCGATACGGCAAATCCGTCCAGATCCCGGAGGGTCAGATCCGCTGTCCGAAGGGCTCTATCGATCGAACCGACCAGGAATTTGGCATGCGAACCTTCCGCATCCCGGTGGATGTGCGCCAATACCGCCGCGCCGTCAAGAATCGCCACGCTTTGATGCGAAGTTGCGCTGTCGATCGCCAAAATCTTCATGATTTCCGTCGCGCTACACGCGCCCTAACTCGGCCGGTTCCAGCGGCACATTCGGGATAATCTCGTGGAACGTGACTTGAACGGCCCCCTTCCCCTGTCCATCTTTCATCGATACCTTGAAGGGCCGAAGCAATCGCTCACCATGAGCGGCGTCCATGGCAACGTGGTCGCCATTCCCCCCGGCTGGCTCCCCGATCGGCCGGAAATCATCATACTGCATGATCGCATCGATGTCGCCCGTAGGGGACAACCGCTCCTCCCGAACCACCACCAGAAGACGCCGATCGAACCAGATGCGTCGAACGGGCGCCGCTGCGGCCACGGGATTGCTCTCAGCCGCATACACATCCAGCCGATACTGTTCTCCCTCCTCAACCAATACCGCCCGCTCGGATGGGGCAATCGCGGTGGTCCCGATGACCCCGCTCATTGCCCATGCGCTGAGCTGAAACGCGCGGGCCAGTTTGCCCATCTTTTCCGGCTCTGACCGCAGGCCGTTGAATTCCCGCCCCACAGTGGGCAACCTGAGTCGATACTGACCATCGGCTTGGACGAATTCAAACAGCTCACCGCCGAACGCCGTGAACCCACGCAATCGCATGGCATCCGGCTGCCGATAAAATACCGTCCCCTCCACCCGCTGGCCGATCGGAAGAATGCCTCCCGTGATCTTGGCGCTGAAGAGGCCCTTCAGGGAATGCATCGCTGCTTGCCGTTTCACCAATAAAGCCGTGAGCTCTTCAAGAGTGGCGCTCTTAAGCGGAACTTCGTCGCGCGTGGCAAAGAGGCCGCAGGCAGCAAAGTTCAAAGTACACAGTACAAACGCAACAGCACAGAATAGTTCTCTGCTACCTTTTCTTTTTCCCTTTTTACCCCGTACCTTAGGCGAGTACCGCATCCAACGCTTCTCCTACTTCACGAATACCGATGAGTTCAATCCCGTCAATCGCATCAAGTTTGGCCAAATTCCGCTCAGGCAGGAGACAACGGCGGAAGCCCATTTTGGCCGCTTCCCGAATCCGCAACTCCGCCTGGTTGATGGCCCGGACCTCTCCGCCCAAGCCCACTTCTCCCATGATCATGGTGAAGTGATCGATCGAGGTCTCCCGCAGACTCGACGTAATCGCGGTGACCAATCCGAGATCAATCGCCGGCTCTTCGAGCTGGATACCGCTGACCACATTCACATAGACATCCTGGCCGGAGAGATGCAATCCCAACCGCTTTTCCATCACGGCGAGCAGCAAGGAGAGCCGGTTCATCTCCACCCCATTGGCCATGCGCTTCGGCATGGCGTAGGACGTCGGGGACACCAGCGCCTGTAATTCTACGAGAATAGGACGGGTTCCTTCCAGACTGGACACCACCACCGAGCCGGTGCTCTGCAGCGGCCGCTCGGCGAGAAACAATTCGGAGGGGTTGGCGACTTCGGCCAAGCCGCTCTCCTTCATCTCAAACACGCCGATTTCGTTCGTCGAGCCGAACCGGTTCTTCACTGCGCGCAGAATCCGATAGCTATGGCCCTTGTCTCCCTCAAAATACAGCACCGTATCCACGATATGTTCGAGCAATCGGGGGCCCGCGATCGCGCCCTCCTTGGTCACGTGGCCGATGATAAACACCGGCACGCTGCTGCGCTTGGCAAACCACATCAACTGGCCGGCGACTTCCTGCACTTGGCTGATGCTTCCGGGGGCGGACGTCAGTTGCTCGGTATACACGGTTTGAATGGAGTCCACGACGACGGCGGCCGGCTGAATCTCCTGAATGGATTTGAGAATCTGCTCGAGCGAGGTTTCCGCCAGAATCAACAGATTCCGATTTTCAACCCCAAGCCGTTGCCCGCGCATTTTGATCTGTCTTGGCGATTCTTCGCCCGACACATACAGCACCTGCTCCTCGGAAAGTCCCAGGCCCGGCAGGGCTTGCAGCAACAGAGTCGTTTTTCCGATACCGGGATCTCCGCCGATCAGCACAAGTGAGCCGGGGATGACGCCTCCCCCCAACACACGGTCAAATTCTCCCATGCCCGTGTTGCGGCGGCTCTCTCCAATGACTTCGATGTCACAGATCGGAGTCGCGCCGGAACCGGCGGCCTTCACAAGCGGTTGCCGTCCTTTGGGAGCAACCGGAACCCGTTCTTCCTTTAGGGTATTCCAGGCGCCGCAATCGGGACAACGTCCCAGCCACCGTGGAGCTTGGTGGCCGCATGCCTGGCAATGAAAACTGGTCTTGGCCCGCATCCGCCCGACGCCTTCTGAACGGGTCAAATGGTAAAGAATGCCTTATTTTAAAGCAGACATGCCGCAAAAGGAAAGAATGGACCAGGCCGGACAAGCCTATGGAAAATAGACGATGACGCGCCGCCTCGAGTGTGCCTGCTTCAGGTGAGGCCCCCCGGCCGCAAAGGTCCACCAGTGCAGCGTTTCCGTAATCCAGTTTCCTCGGGCATCATACGAATATTCATACCGCTTCCGGCCGGTCAACCGGCCTTTTCGATCGTAGATGCGCTCCTCGGTCTGCTGGCCGTGTAGATCGTAGTCGAATTCGGATCGTGACTGTCGCACACCGCGCAAATCAGAGATGAGTTTTTCGCCGATGAAACCCTTTTCATTGTAGCGGACAGTGACATGATAGCCGGCCGTGGCCCTTGGGAACTGACGCAGCTGGCCGGAACCTTCCTCATACTCATAATTTCTGCTGTAGATTTCCTCGACCATCCGCCCCTGGTTATCGTATCGGTAGCGATTCTGATTGATCAGATTCGGCGCATTGAAATGGAGTTCACGAATGCGGCGGTTCTTGTCGTCATACTCATAAAAGGAGCTATTGGCGAACATCCCATCGGCCCAGGCCGTGACTTCCGCCAGCCGGCGTCCGTGATCATCATGGAGATACACCGTGTGTTTGATCGGCGCCCCGGCATGATCACGAATCGTATCGAGCCTGCTCAAACCGGCTGAATCGTATTCGGAGGTAACGGCGATCCGCCCGATCCCACCCTGCCCTTCAACCGGTTCCTGGACGCGCTGCAACAAGCGGCCGGACTTATCATAGGAATGCGTCTCCCTGACCAAGTCCTCGATTGTTTCAATCGTGCTTACGTTTCCGATTAGCCCGGCGTCGGCTCGATCGGTCGGGTGGTGAATGCCGGCGGAGGCGAATGCGGTCTGCAGCGGAATGAGAACAGCCGCGGTCATCCGGAGGAGAAGGATGAGTGTTTCGTTCCGGGCAAGGAAGGACATCTGCATGGGCGCCATTCAGGAAGAATCCGGGGCCCAACGGCTGAGACGCGACGCTAGTCGGCGGAGGCCAGAGACCCAAGAATGTGATAGCCCCCGTCCACATAGATCACTTCGCCTGTTACCCCACGACCAAGCGGGCTGATCAGATAGAGCGCCGTATCTCCCACCTCGGCCTGCTCAGTCGCCCGGCGCAGCGGGGCGAATTCTTTGTGATGATCGACCATCTTGCTGATCCCTGATACCCCGCGCGCGGCAAGGGTTTTGATCGGACCGGCAGAAACGGCGTTGACACGGATATTTTTCGGACCAAGGTCGTGAGCAAGATAGCGCACGGTCGCTTCCAGCGCCGCCTTCGCCACTCCCATGACGTTGTAATGGGGGACAACCCGTTCGCTGCCCAGGTAGGTCAACGTCACAATCGCCCCTCCCTGGGACATCAACGGCACAGCGGCTCTGCTCACCGCAACGAGTGAATAGGCGCTTACGTCCAGGGCTGTAGCAAATCCTTGGCGTGTCGTGTTCACAAACTGCCCCGTCAATTCTTCACGGGGCGCGAAGGCGACCGAATGGATCACGAAATCCAGCCGGTCGAATTTCGCCCCCACCTGCTTCATAAGCGCTTCGATTTGGCCGTCGTCGCCGACGTCGCAAGCCATGGCCTCTGAACCGGGCAAGCCGCCGACCAGTTCTTCAACATTCTCTCTCAACCGGTCATTCTGATAGTTAAAAAAGAGCTGGGCGCCTTCCCGCGCCGCCGCCTGCGCGATGGCCCAGGCAATGCTATGTTTGTTCGCTACGCCGATGATTAATCCCTTTTTACCATCCAGCAACATGGTCGCGTGATCTCCTGAAAAGTGAACATTCCCGACGGTGCAAGATAGCACGGTCGGAAGGCCGGAGTGAACCGCCGCACCGACGCGGCTTACAGTTTCTTACGAACGTCCTTCCAATCTTTCGCCGTTTTCGCTTTGCGCGGCACGTCGCCCTTCCTTGGTTCGGGCACCAGGACCGCTTCCATCCGGCGCTCTACCAGCGTGGCGGCAAACGCAGGGGACCGGCCGATGCCGCTCTTCATCGCAGTCCATCCCTCTTGTTTCAAATCGTCCAGCGTGGCACCCAATCCTGTGGAATTGATTTCTGCATGAATGATGAGCCCGGCCGGAAATCCATGGTCGGACAACCACTGTCGGAACTGCCCGATTCTTGCCTCGGAGAACGGTCCTTCGGCCTGCCCAGCCACATAGATCACATTATAGTAGAACTGCGCCATTCTCTTCAGTTCTTCCGCTGCGTCCGGCGATGGGCGTAGTGGCGCGACAGCAGACTTCCCAAACGGCAGGGCCGGCGCAGGAGGCTCCGGCTCTTGTTCCGCCAGCGCCGAGGCCTCTACGAGCAAGATCGGTCTTCGATGCTCCCATACCGCCAACAAACCAGCCGCCGAGGAGGCCTCGACCCGCGGTGAATCGGCAAGCGCCACGGTAAACGGTACGTTTCCCCGCATTTTGGGGGTGTACTCAAAGTAGGCTCGTCCGTCTCCTCCCGTCATTGCCGTGGCCACGGTCTTACCCGCGATCTCGAGTTGCAATGATTCGCCACCCAGGCCGGTTTCTCCGATCAAGCCTTGCTGTATCAACCGCGCCTCCACCTTGGCGGCTCGATTCGGTATCGTGAGCGCATCTTTGGTGTGGAGCAGTCCCGTTCTCTTGGCCGGCGCCGCGGCGGTCGTCCCGGATAGAATCCCGAGCATCACCCATAACAGGAAAATCCGGCATCCAAGCGAGCAATAAAGACATGGTTGCTTCGGTATGCGAATAAATCGGTTTCGATAAACGAGAAAAAGAGGCCTCACCATAAGCCTCGATCACGAGTGACCATCAGGTAGGTATCCCACGCTGAGCCCGCCGCCAATACGAGATACAGCCAGATCGCCGGCGGCCAAAACCGCCAGGCGACAAGTATCGCGGTGACGGAAACCAGGAGCAGCCGATAGCCGCGCCTTTCTCCGATATAGAGATGGCCGAGACCGGGTAAAAGACTGAGCCCGGCGGCGCGCGCGGCGTGCCGTGATTTCTCGGCAGTATTCATGTAAAACCGGACGGACTGCCCAAGTGAAGGAGCACAAAAACTATGCGGTACTGCGAAGGGCGGCCAAGACCTCATCAAGATGGCCATCCACTTTGACCCGTTTGAAAATGGCCTTCAGGTTGCCGGCTGAATCGATCACGAAGGTTGATCGTTCGATGCCCCAATATTTCTTGCCATACATGTTCTTTTGTTTATAAACCCCATAGATTTTGGACACCTGCGCGTCCACATCGCTCAAGAGCGAAAACGGGAGTCCATATTTGGCAATAAACTTCTGATGGGAGGCTCCATCGTCCAGGCTGACGCCGAGCACCACTCCGCCGGCTTGCTTGACCGACTCCAGCGAATCGCGAAATCCGCACGCCTCCTTGGTGCAACCCGGAGTGTCGTCCTTCGGATAAAAATACAGCACGACCTGGCGCCCCTTGAAGCTCTTGAGGGTGACGGTCTTTCCGTCCTGGTCCGGCAGTGAGAATTCGGGCGCCTTGTCACCAGGCATGAGGTCTTTCGCCATGGGTCTCGATTCCCCCTTGCTCTTGCTACCGCGGGCCTCCACCGAATACCGGCCGTTGTGTTCCGTGAGGATGTTCTTTGGGTGGACCTTTCGGCGCAGCCGGGCTGCCGAACGGTCGCAGCGCCGGCGAATCCCATATTACTTTATCGCCGGGAGCCAGATTCGCCGCCTCGATGAAATGCTGGTGCGCTTGCTCCGTTTCTCCGACAGCATTGAGCGCGAGGGCTAAATTGTAATGGGCCGGGCCGGAATCCGGAGCCGCCTTGACCGCCTGATCAAAATATGATTTCGCCTCCGCGAACTGCATGGCCGCGTAGGCCTGCGTGCCGCGCTGCGTCAATGCTTGAGCTTCCGAGGTGGCTCCGGTCCCGAGATTCAGCGGCACCAGTGGTTTGGGCTTGGATTTCGTGCATGAGACGACCGCCGCCAGCATGAGGACCGAAAGAGGAACCATGATCCATTTCATAGAGTCACCTATTCACAACGTCAAGGCGGGCGATTACGGCTTCGATTGTTTGCGTTGTTCTTCCTCGAACGTTTTTCGGTAGAGGACATCCCATTCGGCGCTGCCCTCGGCAATTGGACGGGAATAGGATGCCAACCTGGCTCTTACTTTGCGGTCGATGCCCTCCTCCAGAGCCATCTCGGACGCCAGCACTCGTTTGATTTCCCGCAACACGCGTCCGTCTTCTTCTTTCATCCGGCACAGAACGCTCTTCTTCAACGCGCCGAGAATCAGATGAGAGAGGTGGCTGGCTTTGTCTTCGCTCAACATAATAAGGGTCGCTGAAAGCTCTACGTGTTGAGTTGGCGGAATTTACAGAATGATTCCCCGCTCGCGCACCAGCTTCTGCTTGATCATCGTAAACATCTTTTGATAGTCCGCCTTGCCTTGTTCGATTTCCCTCTCGTACGTCTTCATAAGTTGACGGACTTCCGCGTTCAACCGGTCCTCAACCGCCAATTCTTCGGTGATCGTGTGCTGGATCGACTCGCGCAAGGCCTTCTTCTCGCCCGTGACCTCGATATAGCCTTGTTGTTCCAATCGGCTGATCAGGCCCTCGGCCATGTGTTGGATACGTTCTTTGGCCAGTCGCATACGGAGTCCGGCTGGTTCTGCTAGAGCGGCTCGACGCGGATTTTTGATGAGGCCATCGCCTGGCGAAGCACGGTCGCGTCACCGAGGATTCGCCCCACGATATTGACGCGATCAGCCGGTACGGGGTCCGCTCCCATGCTCATGGGGGTCCGGCCGAAAAATATGGTCAGGACTTGGCCGGCGCCCCAAAATCCCACATCCCCCACCTTCACCTGCGTGGTCGCCGTTTCTCGATGATCTTTGACACCGGGAATCTTAAAATGGAATTCCTCTCCCCAGACGTTGAGCTGGTCCTCAATTGGCAATGCCTTATAAATTTCTTCCGCGGTTCGGTTTGTTTTGAGCTCCGCATCGAGCTGAATGCCGCCGACTCTGATTCGGATTCGCTTGTTTGCCGGTTCCACCATGCCGCCTGAATCTTGTGGACGATTTTGTGAGAAAGAATGGAATGAATTGTGTTCGTGTCGGTCGCCGACTCTAGCTTGTTTATCCTTTGAAATCAAGGCTACAATCCCGGCACGGCGGACTCGCCTGCTTATGTTGACCTCGACCTTCGTGCATCTCAAGGGAATCGGCCCCTCGACGGAACGCCGGCTGTGGCTTGACGGCATTCGTGATTGGACCGCCTTCTTGCATCGGCACGCCGTTTCGGGCATTTCCATGGAACGGAAAGGCTTGTACGACCGTCAGGTGACCGACGCGGCATCGGCTCTTGAAAAAGGCGACTCGCGTTATTTCGCCCGTTGCCTCCAAACCAAAGAACACTGGCGTCTCTTCGACACGTTCGGGCACCGCATTCTTTATATGGATATCGAAACGACAGGGACGTCCGTCTACGACGGATCCGTCACCATGGTGGGGCTGTATCGGAATGGTCGGATGACCACGTTGATCCATGGCGAGTCTCTGTCGCCGGACCGCCTGCAGGAAGAGTTCGATCAAGCCGATCTCCTGGTGACCTTCTTCGGAAGCGTCTTCGACGTGCCTTATCTGAAGGCCAAGTTCCCGCAGGTGCGGTTTGATCTGCCCCACTTCGATCTTTGTTTTGCCGCCCGGCGACTCAATCTGACGGGCGGACTCAAGTCTATCGAGCGCGACTTCGACATCATTCGTGATTCCGACATCAGCTCACTGGACGGCTGGGAAGCCGTGAGGCTCTGGCACCGTTGGCGTGCCGGCGATTCTGCCGCGCTGGACCTGCTCATTCGATATAATCGGGCTGATACGCAAAACCTCGAGGCGCTTTCGGCATTGCTATATCCGCAGCTCATAGCCCGCTATGGGCCGCCCGATCCTCATCGCAGCTCGCCTGCCCCTGCTTAGGATTTTGTCATTTATGATGCAATGGACAGGGGTGGGAATCAGCCATCAAGGACTTGCCCGCCCCACCAATCAGGATGCCTTTTTCATGCACACCGAACTTCAACTCTGGGCGGTCGCCGACGGCATGGGCGGCCATCCCGGCGGCGATGTAGCCAGCCGGCTGGTGGTCGATACCGTCGCGGAAGAGGCGGTTCGGAAAGACGCGCTGCTGCGGCATTCGCCGGAACATATCGAACCGGTGTTACGTGACATGGCGGAGTCCGCGCACCAGGCGATTCTCGGCCACACCGTGCGGCATCCCGAACTGACCGGAATGGGAACCACGTTGACGCTCCTCCATATTTGTTCACGGCCTGTTTCCGTCGCCACTATAGTTCATCAGGGAGACAGCCGCGCCTATCTCCTGCGAGACCGGATGTTGAAGCAGTTGACACGCGACCATTCGGTAGTCGAGGAATATCTCAGGCAGGGCCTGATTTCACCCACACAGGCGCTCCATCATCCTCAACGACATGTGCTCTCTCGGGCGGTCGGTCTGGGGCCGCAATCCGATGTGGATGTTGTGATCCAGCCGCTCAGCCCCGGTGATGTCCTTCTGCTCTGCACTGACGGGCTCACCAAAATGATCGAAGACGCGCGGATAGAGAGTGCCATGAACGCATTTCCCCGTGATTTGGACGCCCTCTGTGGATCACTCCTTACTGCAGCTTTAGATGCGGGAGGGGTTGATAATATCACCGCCGTAGTCATCGATGGACAGCCTGATCGCGGTGGAAAAATTCATTGACAAGGCGCCAAGCTCCCAGGTAGCCTCCTGAGCTATTGTTTCCACGCCATTATCACCCGATAACACGTATGTTGAAGCGGACTCACACCCGAAAGTTCTGCCAATTTTTGCACTGTATCAGGTTGGTTCTTTTGGCTCTTTTCATCGGTGGGATGGTTCCCCCATCGTTTGCAGGCGATGAACTGAGCCCGGAGGCCGTCGTCCGCATGCTCGTTCAAGCGAACGCCGACAAAGACTTGGCCGCTATGGCGAAACATATGTCACATGATGTGGACGCGATCGGCTACAGCATCGGCGGCCGGAAATACGTCGGGTGGGAACCGTTCGCCGATGAGATGCGCAGCGAATTCAATTCCGTTGTTAAACTTGAGATTCCTATTTTGGATCTCCAAGTTTGGCGCCGAGGGGATATCGCCTGGTTCGTCATGGAACTGGACTATATCCGTCACGTTGCCACGCATGGATCGAAGGCAGCGTCGAACCAGCGGATGGTGATTCCATTGCGGGAAACCGGCGTATTGGAGCGACGGGACGGCCGGTGGATATTGGTATCCTGGCATGAATCGGCCCGAGAAGAAGGTACCCTAGGCCAGCTCGACACCTCCCATGATCTCAAGCATCGAATAGCCGAGGGCGCTTCTTTATCGAACGCAGCTCCAAACTACGACCTAAGCGGCGAATGGGAAGTCCTGGAAATCGAGGACAATAAGACCTACCGCGCGACCTTGGATAGCCACGGAAACGGACCCTATACCTGGCAAGGCGGACAATTCACCACTACTAATTTTGACGACCGCCGATGGCATGGCACGTGGAAACAAACCGGCAATGATCGCGAGGGTGGGTTTGAATTGGTCTTGTCCGAGGACGGCACGCAGGCAAAAGGAATATGGTGGTATGTGCGGGTAGGAGACAAAAAAAATATTCCTCCCCGGCAACATGGCGGCACCTACGTATGGAAGCGGATCGCATCTCCTCGGCCCAGTACTCAACAATGAATACCGCAGTCTAGATGTACTTTCCTCGCGACATATCCTGTCTTAGAAAAGCGGTCATGATCACCACCGACGCAAGGAGGAAGAAGGCATGCTGAAAACTCTGATCGTGTCGTTGCTCGTCACACTCGGCTGGCAATCGTTCGCCTTTGCGTCAGGAGAACATGACCATCATGCGATTCCCACTATGCCGAGCCGAGCAGCCACGAGCATCACGATCGAGAACAATGTTGTGGCGTTGACGTTCGGACCGGTGGATTTGCCGTCCGGCCATGACGGAGATCTGGCCGCCAGCATGCCCAAACACATCTTTCAGCTGCCTCGGGATATGTACATGACGGGATTCAAATCCGAAGTGTTTACCAAGGACGGAAAGCAGCTTCCGAGGAATTACCTTCATCATATCCTGATGCTCAACAACGACAAACCAAGCGTCTCCTGTGATGGAGAGCCGTTGTTCTTCGCCGGCGCCGGTCTTGAGATGACCGAGGCCCGCTTTCCGGACGGCTATGGTGTCAAATTGGCCAAGGGCCAAAATCTCATGTCCGTGGTGGCTTTCTATCACAAGGCGCCGCCGACCAAGGACGTGATGGCGCGTTTTACCATGTATGTCGCGCCTGAAGGGACCGCCGTCAAAGAGATGGACGTATATCAGGTGGGGGTGAATATCGTCTGCTATAGCAAATTTGGCCAGCGCGGGGCCGACCAAACCGACGAAGGAATAGAAATCAAACCCGGCGTCAACGTTCAAACAGCTCCGCTGAAGTTTAACATGGACGGCTGCGTCAAATTTGCCTATCCTCACGGCCATGACGAGTTGCTTCTCATTGCGCTTGAAAATAAAACTGAAGGGCGGACCCTCCTCCGCACGGTGCCGGCAGTCGATTCGGAGGGAACCTTTCTGGAGTTCCAGCCTCATCAGGTCTATCGAGACGCCCAAGGATTTCAGGTGACTCGAAAAGACGACTATGAAATGATCATGGTGCATCACCATCCATTGCATAATCCCAATATTCACCATGGGATGGGGAACTACCTCCTCTATATGACGCCGGGCAACTGTGCCGATTCCAGCAGCACGGCCGCCGCGCGATAGTGCAAACTAATCGGGCAAACGGATCGCGGTCGTGCGGCCGCCTCCGCTTCCCCTTCAATCTGACGTGTGCGCCCTGCGCTTGGTCTCTTCGTTCTATAGATCATCGAATATCGTCCGTCTCATTCGCGCCTCTCCCGTCTTTGCACTGACATCCGCACAGGTTTGCGCCCTCACCGGTTGCTTCCCTCCCGGAGTGTTTCACACAACCCATCGCGCATGGGATGGGGCCTTTACTCGGTTGTATGATAGTGAAACAATCATGTCCTCCTCCTCACCACCGTGCAAAAGCTTGATTCCATTAGGCGCATCTAGAACCGGGATGTATACTTCCTTCGTCAGACCGGAGGAACTCCCGCCGCCATGGGGCCTCCGCCGCACATTCTGGGTTGAGGGATATCCTTGCGGGCCGACCGCCTATCAAGATCATGATGGACAACCATTGCTGCATCGCGCCAACCGGGCCGACTTCGGACCTTCTCATCCTTCTGGGCGGTTTCATGCGGAAGCTGGAAACCGCCGGGGATATCGATCGTACTCATCAACACATTCTCGACACCTTGTCGGATCTTGCCTGCTCATCATCGACCGCGCTTTGGACGATAGACGTCGAGCAAGGGCAATACCGCCGGCGCGGCCGGCTGGGGTCGTCCGGCCGGACCATTCCGATCGTGTTGCCGGCATCATTCGGGCTTTCCAATGCCTTGCGCGAAGTTCCAGGCATTCTTGGACGAGAGACAGCACGGCATTTATTCGCCCCTGATGTCGAAGCCATCTTAGAAGAGCTGTTCACCGCCTCCTGCTCCAATGCGGTCTCCTTTCTAACTTACGCGGGATCGACGGTCGGGCTTTGTACGCTCGAATTGGAGACTCAAAACGGCGCCCTGCATGACCCCACCAGGACATCCGCTTTCCAATTGGCCGCCCAAATTTCAGCCGGCGCGCTACACCGGTCTCTTGCCAAAGACAGTCTCCGCCATCCCCACACTCTCCTGCGCAGGACCGACCGTCTCCGGTCGCTCGAAATCATGGCCGGCGGGTTCGCGCATGAAATACGCAACCCGCTTACGTCGATCAAAACCTTCGTGCAACTGGCTCCCGAACGCCGCCATGATGCGCGATTCATGCAAGAGTTCAGTCGCGTGGCGGTGCAGGATATCCACCGTATCGAACACCTCCTTCAAGAGATTTTAGACTATGCCCGCTACATCGTCCCCGCACCGACGGAAGAAGATCTCAACGAATTGGTGTCCTCCTGTCTCTCGTTCATTTCCATGCGGGCCTCCGGACGCGGCATCCAAGTACGAACCCATTTCTCCGAACATTTGCCGATCGTGTTGCTGGACCGTCAGCAGATCAAACAGGTGATCATCAATTTGCTCCTGAACGCCCTGGATGCAGCGGGAGACCAAAGCAAGGAGATCATGGTGCGGACGTTTATCGAACACCGCTCCGACGCCGCCGGCCGCGTCTGCATCGAGGTACAGGACGACGGAAAAGGCATCGCGCCCCAGGATAGGGAGCATATTTTCGATCCGTTCTTCACGACCCGCCATTCGAACAGCAGCAGTGAGGTCGCGGGCCTCGGCTTGACGATCGCCCATCAAATCATTCGCGAACACCAAGGAGACATTACCGTGGAAAGCAGGGAGGGCTTCGGATCGACATTTCGTGTTTCTTTGCCGATCGACGCGCGCCGGCATTCAAGTGACGGTACGGGAGTCATATGAAAAAGCGGGTCCTTCTCGTCGATGATGAGCCGCGGGTGCGGGCTTCCCTGAAGCTGGTGCTGGAGCCGGTCTATGACATCCTGGAAGCCGCGGACGCCCAAGAGGGCCTGGAGTTGTTCAAGCGGGAATCCCCTGATCTCGTGCTTCTTGATGTGATCCTGCCCGGGACGGATGGTCTGACGGTTCTTCAAACGATGCGCGCCGATGGACCCAATACCCCGGTCATTATGCTTACGGGAACCAAATCGGTGAAAACGGCCGTCGATGCCATGAAGCTGGGCGCCGCCGACTACCTCTCCAAACCGTTTGACGTGGAAGAACTGCGTATTGTCGTGGATCGCACCCTGAATTCACACGATCTGGAACGCGAAGTCCGACAGCTCCGCGCTCAAATCGTGCAACGGTATGCCTTTCACAACCTGATCGGCAAGAGCCCGTCGATGCAAGAGATCTATGCCAAGATCGAACAGGTAGCGGACAGCCGCACCACGGTCCTCGTGACGGGCGAAAGTGGGACCGGAAAAGAGCTGGTTGCCAAAGCCATTCACTATAATAGTGCTCGCCGGGATCGTCCGTTCATCGCGCTGAACTGCGCGGCGCTTCCGGAAACGCTGATCGAAAGCGAATTGTTCGGCCATGAAAAAGGCTCGTTTACCGACGCCACGGCGAGGCGAGTCGGGCAATTCGAATTGGCGAACAGCGGAACCCTGTTCCTCGATGAGATCGGAGATCTGAGTCCGGCGACCCAGGCCAAGCTGCTGCGCGTGCTTCAAGAGCGCGAGTTTACCCGTATCGGAGGCGTCCAATCGATCAAAGTCGATGTGCGTATCATCGCCGCGACGAATAAGAACTTGGATGAATTGGTCCGCAAAGGATTATTCCGAGAAGACCTGTATTACCGGATCAATGTCATTGCGCTGTACTTGCCTCCCCTGCGGGAACGCGGCGAGGACATCCCTTTGCTCGCGAAACACTTTCTCGCTCGGCGTATCGAGGAAGAAAAGCGCCAGGTTCAGGAATTTTCCAAGGACGCGCTGGAACTGATCGCCCGATACCCGTGGCCGGGCAATGTCCGAGAAATGGAGAATATCATCGAACAGGCGTTTATCTGGTCCAAAGGGTCCGGCATCATTCTGCCCGAACATCTGCCCACGATCGTGCGGACAGATACGCGCTCCTCCTCTCTCCGGGACGATACGCTCGCCGGTCGTCTGTCGCTGGAGAAGGCCGTCATGGAATTTGAACGGGAGATCATTCTCGACGCGCTGAAGCGGACCAACTATATTCAAACGCACGCGGCGAGCATGTTGGGCATCAGTCGAAGGATGCTGAAATACCGCATGGACACCTTGGGCATCAGCCGGCCGGACAGCGCCCTTCCCGTCGAATCGTAACGGGGTATGGATACAGATCCAGCGGCCTTCCGCATCGCGTGCATCTCTTTGATTTACTATGAAGAACGGCCTTGACCTCTTCTATGTAGAAGTCTATATCTAGCGTGCCGCGTGTAGGCGGCCCGTTCAAGGTTGCAACGATGCGTATGTCATTGAAAAGGCATCGGTATTGCTTGCATGCAGTCAACTGCTTCGCAACTCACCCGTGGAGCGCGCCGCATGGGGATCCTACCTTCTCTAGGTAACTCCGTAAGTAAACCTTCCGTCTTGGTCATAGACGATGAAACAGGACCGCGCGACGCGCTCAAGGTCATCCTTCGCCCGTTTTTTACGATCCATGCCGCCGAAAGCGCCCAGGCTGCTCTCCAAGTCCTCAAGCAGCAGCATATAGACTTGATTACCTTGGATCAAAAATTACCGGACAGGCAGGGAATTGATCTCCTTCAGGATATCAAACAGGAATATACCGATATTGAAGTCATTATCATTACCGGTTACGGGAGCCTCAAGTCCGCGATGGAGGGCATTCGCCACGGCGCCGCCGGTTACCTTTTGAAGCCCTTTAACGTGACGGAACTCATTACGCTCATCAACCAAACGCTGGAGAAAAAACGCCGCTTGGACTTTCTTCGTTCGTTCCTCAAACAATCGTCGGCGCTGTGGGGAACGGAGCAAGACATTGCTCGGGCATGGAAAGAGATCAAGGAGGGGTACTTTTCAATCGGCTTGGCGCAAAAAGGTGAACCGGCCCCGACGGACAATGAGGCCACCGCGTTGATCCCGCTATTATCGGACCTGCTCGAAGCGAAAGATCGGCACTTGCTCAATCATTGCAGCCGGGTGAGTTTCTATGCCTCCCTGCTCGCCAACCGTCTGAACCTGCCTGTGGCAGAGCAAAAATCCCTCTCGCTGGGAGCCTTTCTGCATGATATCGGCAGCATACGCACTTCTCCATCTCGCTTCTCCGCCCAGGAAGGGGCGGAGGGGCCTGGGTCCGAGCATCCGGATGTCGGCGCGCGCATGATTCTCCCGTTGGGATTTCCCGCGGAGGTAGGGCAAATCATCGCCTACCACCACGAGAGGTTCGATGGGCTGGGATATCCCCACGGTCTGCGCGGGGACGGCATTCCGCTTCTTGCCCGCATTGTCGCGATCGCTCAAGCGTTCGACAGGCTCACGGTCGATATCCCGGGCTCGCATCCTCTGTCGATCGACGACGCGATCCGCCAAATCGCCCTTCAGGCAAATACCCACTTCGACCCAATGTTGGCGGAACTGTTTACCCGAGTGGTCCAGGAATGTAAATCTTCGCTGCCTGCATTGGCCATCGCCGCCTCTTCAACCGGCACATCGGAAGCGTGATTGATCAGCGGCCTCCGTCCTGATTCCGTTTTCGTACCGTTCCCATCATCTCTGCAGCAGTAGCCCGAACGTTCTTCGTGACGGTCACCCCGCCGACCATCCTGGCGATTTCAGCCTCGCGTTCGGCGCCTTTGAGTTCCCTCACTCGCGTCAACGTCCGACCCTCCTTCATCGTCTTTTCGATCAGGCAATGCCGGTGAGCTTGGACGGCGACTTGCGGCCAATGGGTCACGCATAACACTTGGTGATGGCGGGCAAGCTCTCGCAAGCGCCGCCCCATGAGCTCCGCAACGGCTCCCCCGACCCCGGCATCGATTTCATCGAATATGAGAACAGGCACTCGATCGCTTCCCGCCAGAATCGTTTTCAGCGCCAACATTACGCGCGACAGTTCTCCACCCGAGACAACGCGAGCCATCGGCCGCAGCGGTTCTCCGGGATTCGCCGACAACAGCAGCTGAACCTGGTCTTGACCGGTCGGTCCCCTCTCTCCATCGGTCGTTTTTTCAACGAGCACTTCGAACTTCGTACGTTCCATTCTGAGCGCCGCCAGCTCACCGGCTACTCTTCGCTGAAGATCTCGTGCAACTCCCGCCCGCTTTTGCGACAACTGGACGGCCAATTCCTGCTCGCGACGCTCGGCTTCATCGGCAAGCCGGGCTCGTTCCGCAAGGCGCTCCTCCGCCGCATCGAGACCCGCCACGTCCCTTCGAAGCGATTGCGCCTGTTCCACCACCGCCGCCAACGAACCGCCGTATTTCTTCTTTAGTCGTTCCAGAACATCCAGCCGCCGTTCAACCTGAGCCAATCGTTCAGGATCATCCTCAAGGCGCCCTTCATAGTCACGCGCCTGACCGGCGAGTTCCCGCAACTGAACCATGGCGTCCTCGCAGAACGGCGTCCATCCCGCCGGTACGGCATCCAGGAGACTCAACTCGGCCAGGTATTTCTTCACCTCTCCCAACGCCTTCAGTATGCCCTCTTCATCACCGTAGAGCCGCGCGTAGATATCTCCCGCCAACTGACGTAAGCGCTGTGCGTTGGCCAACCTTCGACGTTCGGCCTCCAGCGTCTCGTCTTCCCCCGGAGCCGGATCTACTTCGTCAATTTCCGCGATTTGATGACGGAGATAGTCTTCACGCCGACGTTGTTCACTAATTTCACGCTGAAGTTCCGCAAGTGATCGCCGATGATGCATCCAGGTCTCATACGCGGCCTCATGTTCGGCCCGTAGATCCCGGAGACGGCCGAACGAATCGAGCGCGTCCAGCTGCACCCCGGGAGCGAGAAGCGACTGCTGATCATGCTGCCCGTGGATATCCACGAGCGTCCCACCCAGTCTTTCCAAAAGATGAAGCGGGACCGGATTCGCGTTCAAATAATTTCGATTCCGACCGGATGCCGCGACAACGCGATGAATGGTCAGATCAGATGCGCCGGACTCGACGTAATTGTCCCGTCTCAACTCTTCCAGCAGCGGATCGGTCGACGCGAGCGAAAACACCGCCTCAAGACGGGCTTCCTGCGCGCCCGCACGAATTTGATCGGCTGACGCGCGGCCCCCGAATAACAGAGCCAATGCATCGATTAATAGAGATTTGCCGGCGCCGGTCTCGCCGGTCAGGACGGTAAAACCCGGATGAAACTCAATCGCGAGCTGGTCGATAACCCCGAAGTTCGAAATACGCAGCTCGGTCAGCATTGCTGCTGCAGGGGAGTCTCTTATGCGGTGCCGGAATGCTGCGCTAACAGGGAATCGATGATTTCCTTGAACTGGCGCTTCGGTCGCGCACCGACCAGACGCTCGACCGCCTGCCCGCCTTTGAAAAAGAGTATCGTGGGGATGCTCATGACCTGGTAGCGACCGGCGATCTCAGGGTTTTCATCCGTGTTGAGTTTGCACACTTTCAGTTTCCCCGCATACTCTCCCGCCAGCTCGTCGATAATCGGCGCCACCATCTGGCACGGCCCGCACCATACCGCCCAAAAATCAACCAACACAAGCTCAGGCGCCTTCATCACATCGGCATCCCACGTCGCCTCGCTGACTTTTTGTGCCTCTCCTCCCACGGACAGCCCTCCTTCCGGCTTTCAGCTTTCAACCACTTGCAGAAAGAACTCGTGCATCCTATACCACGCTTCTTTCGAGTGTCAATTCATCGGCCTACCATCGCCATTCCGGCGGCACACCGAACCACCAATCGATCGGCCTGGCTTCGCGCCACGCCGCTTGCTGCTTCCATAATTCCAGCACAAGAGAGCCGTCCAACCTCTTCGCCATGGCAGCCGTGACATCGGCTTGTCGCTGCAACGCTTGTTGAATGACCTCTTTCGCGACCCGTGCCAAGACATCAGGCGGGTCCGTTAAATCTTCAACCCGTCCGGACGCGAGATTGAGATAGACCAACTCAACCGTCACCCATTGATCGCTTTGCGCCAAATGATTCAGATACTGATCCAGCGCAAGATACACATACGTGAGGTACACATAAGCGGCCGCTGAGGGACGGATGCGAATTTCTTCCTGGCAGGCATCGATCGCCCGTCGATAGTCGGCGGCCTGAAGGAATATTTTTGCCCGTTGAAGCTGAGACAGCGGCTCCTCCGCCTTGGCCGCAGCAGTCCCGCCCGACCACGCCATGCCCCACCACACCACACAGAGGAGAAATAGGATCCCCCGAACACCCGGCGCACGATGAAGCCGGTGAACGGTAGGTTCATGCGATCCATACTCTTGGACCATGGAATCCTGCGCGTCAGACATCGCTTTCAGTGACATTCTCACCGAAGACTCGGCATCGTCGGCACCGGCAGTGTGGTTTCGGCGCGGCCATACGGTCCCCCGGGCGCAGCCCACGGCAATCCCCGTTCTCCGACCAGCAGAGGACCTAACACCGTCCTCAAGACCGTCGTGCCGAAATTTTCCGTCCATCCGACGCCCGTCATGCTGAACATAAAGTTGTACTGAGTTCGATCGGGAAATTGAAGATAATATAATCCAAGAGACCAACATTTACACGGGTTCTGATACAGTCCGACCACATCATATTCGGGACTCCTGCCGTTCTTGACATCGTAATAACCTTTCGCCCCCACTGTCCATCCCCAAGGTGTCCGGAACCCGCCGCCGGCCGTGACGAATTCCACTTCCGCGGTCGGCGCGAACACTTCGTTAAACGATATGGGATTCCAGACATCACCGCGCCGGACTCGATTGCCGTCCCGCGAATATCGCTGTCCAACTTCCACATACCAATAGTTCGATTGTTGCACGCGAAAGTCCGTGTTCCACTGGCTGAACGTGCCGCGATACGGATCAAAAAACGCATCGACAATGAGATACTGGTTTCGCGGCGGAAGCAGTTGCCCTCCCATAGGCGACTGAGTAAAACTCGTTGAGAGATTCGGGGGGCGGAAAAACTCCGGCGCAGTGTTCCCCACGACCGCGCGCAGCCAAAAATCGGAGAATCTTCTTCCTTGAATATCAACGGTCGCCGGCTGCAACGGTTGCGTTACCGTGCCCAAAAACGGCTCGACACCGGGGTTGAAGTCCCTTGCCTTGGTCTGCACGCCGCCGACGTGATAGCTTTGGGCCAGTGTCAGATCCAGCCAATTGAACGATTTGCCGTCCACCTTTTGCTCCAATAACCGGCTGCGAAGCGCATAGGTCAGCAGATTCTTCTTCGGCAGATCGTCTACCTGATCGATCTGGGCAATTTGAGATTGATCGGAAGCCGGCACATACTCGTACATCAAGCTTGGTTCGATCGTATGCAAGAACATCCCGCCGCCCTGTCCCTGACCGAATCGGCGGCTCAGCTTGGATGTCGCCTCCAGAGCGGCCCAGAATGTCTCGCGATGAATCGTATCGGTGGTCTGCGCGCCTCGTGTGTAATACACCTCACGCGCCTTGAAGTGAGGGGCAATGCCGACGACATGGCCGATATCCATAATATCGGTGGTCAAGCCCGGCACAATGTCCATGCGATTAAGGGTGAATCCCTGGTCGCGATAAAAATTGACGAAATTCCCGTCAAAATTCACCAGAAACGGCAGGCTGGTGGGGGCGGAATTCGGCAGGACGTAGCCGATTTCCGGCAGCCGTTGGAATGTATCCGGACCACCGGAATTGAGCGGTTGGAGATACTGGGCAAGCATATAGGCGTTGCCGTACGGCAATTTCTGTGTGCCAAGAAGACTGGATTCACCGCTCGGGGCCGCTCGTTGTGCGCCGGAATTGCTCAATTGCTGCAAGTATTCCCGATCGGTCACCAATGAAGCCTGGCCCTGAACCAGGAGCGTCGGTGTCACTTGCTGGATATGGGTGCCGCTGATCAGCGCGCGCGCGCGTTTGGCGTCGGATGCATTCTGATCTACGCCGGAGACATTCGGCAATTCCGTCTGTTGGAGGGCGCTGATAAACCAGCGACCTCTCGATCTCCGATCCAGGAAATATCGGTACTCAAAATCGCTGCCATAACCCAAGTTGGAAAAATAGAAAGGCGCGACCGTCAAGTCCTGGCTGGGGTTGATGGCCCAAAAGTATGCCTGCTGGTAGCGCAGGCCGAATCGACTGTCGTATCCGGGTGACGGGATAAGGAACCCGCTCCGTCTGGTGGTCAAAGGATACGTGAGAGTCGGAATGGGAACGACCCGGTGATCATTCACGCAAAGCCAGCCGCGCTTCATGGCAACGCTTTCTCCCGTATTCACGTCGAGGTCATCGAATTGAAAACGCCAGGCCGGAATCTCTCCATCCTTGGCATCGCAATTGGTAAACGTGCCGTCCTTGATCCGGTAGTGATCTTCCGAGAACCGTTGCAGAACCCTGCCGGTCAAGTATGAATTGCTCGGTCTGACATATAAGGATCCATTGGCCAGAATGCCGGCTTCGGTATTCACGTTAAGTTCAAGCCGCTCGGCGGTGGCTTCCGCCGTCGGATCCCCGAGCCGGGCATGTCCCACCGCGATCAGGAGACCGGTCAAGGGTCGGATGGTCACATGATCGGCCGTGAGACGTACGGCGCCTTGAGTGACTACCACGGACCCCTCCGCTTCGTAGACCTCCAGATCCTGGAGGTAATCGATGCGGTCTGCGGTAATATTCAGCGGCTGGCTCGCGCCCGGCTGCGCCGTGACGCTGGTTTCCGCCCGAATGTCGCCGGTCCACCCGGAAAGCAAGACGGCGAGACAGGCGACGAACGCGATGAAGACGGAAGCGAGGCAGGAACGGAGGCGCTGCTCCATCTTATCCACGGACGGGCGAAAGGGTCCACCCGCGGAGTAACGCCTTCATATCACCCACGAGCATGAGCGATCCGGCAACGCAAATGAGATCGGCCGGCTTCATGAGACCGCGCGCAAGCGATAACGCCTCGCCGGGAGTCGCAGCCGTATGCATGGACGGCATGAGATCGGCCAGGCTTTCGCGAAGTTCGAGAGGAGACGCCGCCCGTGGGATCGCGGCTTGCGTCACAATCAATTCATCGATCGTCGACAGGAGCGACTGCACGAATGCACGATGAGCCTTGTCACGCATCATGCCGAGAATCAGTGCCACGCGGCTTCCCGGATGCGAGGCGCGAAACTCCGCAAGGAATGCCGAAAGCACCCCGGCTGCCGCGGGATTATGGGCCCCGTCCAGGACCACTGCGGGATTCCGATCCACCGTTTCCAGGCGCCCCTCCCATTGAGTCGCGGCGAGGCCGCTTTTCCTTGCCTCGGGGAGTACCCGCAATCCCGCCCGTTCAGCCACCTCCATCAGCGCCAGCGCGCAGGCGGCATTATCGAGTTGATGTCGGCCGAGGAGCCGGCACGGCAAACCGCCATGGGTGACACCGATCCCTGCATATTCGAAGGAGGTCGAGTCCCCCCGTACATCGAAATCGACTCCGAGTTGATAGACAGGCGCGCGCTGCGCTTCTGCAACTGCTCGAATCATCCTCCCCGCCTGTTGATCCACCCGTCCGAGAACGACCGCAATACCAGGTTTGATGATGCCCGCCTTCTCGTAAGCGATGCGTTCGGTCGTATGCCCCAGATAATCTTCATGATCCAGCGAGATGGTCGTGATGGCCGTCGCAACCGGTTGCACGACATTGGTGGCGTCGAAGCGCCCGCCCATGCCGACCTCGAGCACGGCCACGTCCACCTGCGTCTCGGCAAAATATTGGAATGCCAAGGCGGTCGTGAATTCGAAGAAGGTCAAGGGAGAGTCCGGGTCCACCGAAGCCCGGATGTGCGAGACCAGTTCGCCGACGCGGCGTTCCGGAATCAACGCGCCGTTCACGCGGATTCGTTCACGAAAATCGACCAAATGCGGCGAGGTGTACAAACCGACGCGGTAGTCGGCGGCCATCAACACCGACGCTACCATCGCCGCCGTGGACCCTTTTCCGTTCGTTCCGCCGATGTGAATCGCGCGATATCGCCGTTCCGGATGATCGAGCCGGGACAGGATCGCTTCTGTACCGGCCAGCCCTAACTTGATCCCGTGTTTTTGAAGGCCGTAGAGATATTCGACGGCAGACGAATAGATCATTGCGAGGTCCGAAGGAGGACGCCTTCAGAAGTGACTGACCAGCGTGCTGACCGCTTCTTTCAGATGCTTCCGCTCGACAATCATATCCACCATGCCGTGTTCCAGGAGAAACTCCGCCCGCTGGAATTGGTCCGGCAACTGCTGCTTGATGGTTTGCTCGATGACACGGGGGCCGGCGAAGCCGATCAGCGCTTTCGGTTCGGCGATAATAACATCTCCCAACATGGCGACACTAGCCGTCACGCCGCCGAACGTAGGATCCGCCAGGATCGAGATAAACGGCAATTTGGCCTCGCCGAGTTTCGCGATGGCCGCCGACGTTTTCGCCATCTGCATCAGCGACAAAATTCCCTCCTGCATCCGGGCCCCGCCGGACGCCGTGATCAGGATCAACGGCAAGCGGCCGGCCAGCGCCCGATCGACGGCGCGGCAGATTTTCTCTCCGACGACCGAGCCCATGCTGCCGCCCATAAAACTGAAATCGAACACGCACAGCGCGGCTTTGCGCCCGTTGATCTGACCCTCGCCGATCACCATCGCGTCCTTGCGGCCGGTCTTGTCCTGCTGGGACTTGATCCGTTCCCGATACGAGCGGGTGTCCTGAAAATTCAGCGGGTCCTGCGGTTCGAGATCGGCATCCCACTCTTTAAATGTGCCGAGATCGATCAGCAGATTGATGCGTTCGATAACCGAAATGGGAAAATGATACTCGCATTTCGGACAGACCTTGTTATTCCGGTCCACCTCTTTGCGGTACACGATCTCGCGGCAGTGATTGCATTTGAGCCACATGCCCTCCGCGCCCTTATTGCGTTTCGGCCCCTCGGTCTCCGCCGCCTTACTCTTCTTGAACCATGCCATACATCACCTACGTGAGAAAAAACTCTTGCCGGTCCACCAACACCGACAGGCGGGAAATCTCAAGACGGCGCGACTCTGTTCCGATACGGCTTTCGAATCCGGCCTTCATTAGGTACACCGGAACTTCAAGTCGACCAAGCTTGTGAAGCTCCTTCGCCAAGAGAGCCGGGGTCGGCTCGTCGATCTCTCCGGTCAAATTGTCGGCGAGTGTCGGAGATCTCGGATATGATCGAAATGAAGATGCGTCAAGAGAACCGCTTGGATCCGACGCTGCTCATGCAGGTAAAGACGCGAGCCGCCGGTTCCTGCATCCAGCAACGCGGTATCGTTTAATAATAATCCGCACGTGCGGCGCTCCACGGAACCTTCGGGACCCGCCGCCAATTGATCGGCGTCATGACAACCCAACACACACATTCCTCACGGTGTCGTCGCCTCGATATCACATGCATACCGGCCCACGTGCCTCACGGTTTAAGCGAGTGGGAGGATAACACACCCGATGAAGCCGCGCACGCGGAATTGAGCCCGCCCTTCGCATAGGATGACAAGAAGGCAGAAAAGAACTCAATGACCATGCCGGAGACACCATCCCGGTCAGAAACCGGATTCGCCGAGGCTCAGCCGCCACATCAACAGAAGACCGAGGCCGATACTGCCGAGGCTGGCCACCCCTTGGACCGCGATGAAGGCGCCGCGCCCGATCGAGAGCGACAACACAAACGGAAGACTGATCGCCGTCCCGACGGCGATCATGCCGATGATGGAGCCGATACCGAAGATAAGGATATATCCCATTCCCTGGAACACAGTACCGGCCGCCGACACGACCATCAACAAGAGGGCGGCCGACCCCGCCAATCCATGCGCCATGCCGATGAGGAGCGGCCGCCGTGCCTCTTGAAACCAATGAGCATGCGCATGGTCCTGGCGGAGAGCATGCCGGTGAAGGTGCACGTGTCGCCTGCCGCCATGTTCATGCGGATGGACATGCCACTCCTCCCGGTACAGGCGGCGGGCCAAGCTGAGGCCGAGGAAAACCAACATAAGGCCGATACAAAACTCCAACGCCGCCGCCAGGGATTCCGGAATAGAAATCCGCAACGCCAGCACGAACATACCTACCAACAACAGCGTCAGCGTATGCCCCAATCCCCAGAACAAACCGACTGTCCCGGACGCCCGTAAACTGGGGCGTTCGGCGAGCACCGTAGAGACCGCCACGATATGGTCCGCATCGAGCGCATGCCGAAGGCCCAACACGAAGCCCAGCCCCATGATTGTGAGCCCATGCGAATCAGTCACGTAACCTCCGGAACCGGCTGGCGGGGATTCGCATTGGATGTGGTCGAGTCCGTCATCCCCCGCGGGCGTGCATTTCGAGGTGGGGATCTTCGCGCAACTTGCCGATTTCGATCAGACGCTGTTCCCGCAAACCCAACGGTTCCAGGGCCTTTCGCTCTTCTGCGCCGCGATCGGTGCGGCCTTGCCAGGTGGACGCGATGTGTGCCGCCATATCTCCACGAGAAACCCCTGATCGGAGGGGCGCCCTCAGATCGATGCCTTGCTTCGCGTAGAGACAGAGGTACCACATGCCGTCCGCAGTCAGCCGGCTTCGGTCGCAGGTTCTGCAAAACGGCGTGGTGGTGGACGGAATAATTCCGAGCGTGGTTCCATCAGGCAAGACGAACCGCTGAGCGGGCGCGGTGCTGTCCTCGATGACTGGTTCGATGCTTCCATAGTGCCGGCCCAATCGCTCCAACATATCGGCCTTTGACAGAACCTGGCTCATGGACCAGTCGGTGGCGCCACCCACATCCATATACTCGATAAACCGCACTTCCGCCTTGACCGTTTTACCGTACTCGATCATGTCGACCAGTTCGTCGTCGTTATACCCCTTGATAACCACCGTATCGAATTTCAATGAGGAGAATCCCGCCTGGACCACCGCCTTGATGCCGTCAAACACCCGATGGTGCAGATCCCGTTTGGTGAGGGCGCGAAACCGATCGGCCCGAAGCGTATCCAGACTCACCGTCACACGGTGGAGACCGGCGTAGTACAGGTCCGCCGCCTGCTCCGCCATCAGCACGCCGTTCGTGGTCAAGGCAATATCGGTAATGCGGCGATTCTGCGTCAACATTCTGACAAACCGGGGGAGGTCACGCCGCAATAACGGCTCCCCTCCGGTCAGCCGAACCTTTTCGACTCCCACATCGGTGAAGACCTCCGTGATCTGAGCCATTTCTTCAAGAGTGAGGATGGTTTCGCGGGGCAGCCAGGCGTAATCCTCTTCCGGCATGCAATACTTGCAGCGCAGGTTGCATCGGTCGGTGACGGACAGGCGCAGGCTCTGGAGCGGACGTCCGAAGGTATCGCTCACCGACATGGGATTTTCCTCGGAGGAACGGCTCATGGATGTTCTTCGACCCACACGTCGCCTTCCGGAGTCTGTTCGCGCTTCCAGATCGGCGTGATCTGCTTGAGTTCATCGATAGCCCATTTGCAGGCTTGAAAGGCCTGCGCCCGATGTTCCGCCCCCACCACGACCAGCACGATATTCTCGCCGATCCCGATATCGCCGTATCGATGAAGCAACAAGACTTCGATGACGTCGAAATCCTTGAGCGCCCGCTCCCGAATCTCGCGCAGCTTCTTCTGCGCCATCCCCTCGTAATGCTCGAAGGTGAGGCTCTCGACATCACGGCCCTTGGAGCGATCCCGAGCGGTTCCCAAAAATACGGCGATGCCGCCGATCCGCTTGGATCGCCGACGGACGCGGTCGATCTCCGCATCGATGGAAAAGTTCTCCCGCTGCACACGCACTAACTCGCCGTCTCTTTCACCCATAGTGGTTCCCCCTGCGAAGGGCGGGAGCAGCGCCACTTCATCCCCTTCGTTGATTTCAAGCTCCTCGTGGGCGATTTCCTGGTTGACCGATACCAGAATTTTTTTCTTGAGGATGAGTTCTCCAATCTGAGGATACCGGCTGTTCAACAGGCCGATGAGATCGCGGACCAACCGCGAACCGGCAAGATCAAGCGACAGGGAGTCTTGATTCTCCGCCAGTGATTTCGTCATGCCGAATAAACGCACTGTGGTCATCATGGCTTCGAACTCATTCTGATTCCTCAACCTTCATTCTTCATTTCTCTCATGTACGTGCCCGATTTGCCCCCTGATTTGGACAAGAGACACACGTCGCTGAAGCTCATCGCGCGGTCGATCGCTTTACACATGTCATAAATCGTCAGGGCCGCGACCGACGCGGCCGTCATGGCTTCCATTTCGACTCCGGTAGGGCCCGTGGTCTTCGCGGTGGCGGTAATCAAAATCGAGCACCGTCCTTCCCGATTCGGCAGAGCTTGTTCTTTGAAGCCGATATCGACGCTGGTCAAGGCCACGGGATGACACATGGGAATGAGATCCGGAGTCCTCTTGGCCCCCATGATGCCGGCCACCTGAGCGACAGCCAAGACATCTCCTTTGGCGACCTTTCCGCGCTGAATCTTTTCGAGGGTTTCCGGCTCCAGCCACACCGTGGCCTGCGCGCTGGCGATTCGTTCGGTCGGGGCCTTTCCGCCGACATCGACCATCCGGGCGCGGCCCGCATCGTTAAAGTGAGTGAACTCGCCCATTTTCCTTTGAGAATCAGTTGCTTGATCGTCTCAAGTGACAGAATTATAGGGGCCGCCTGAAAGGTGAGTCAAGCCGGCCGCTTTCTTGACAGTGTGAAATCTAATCCATGACAATGCCGGACATGGCCAGCCAGATTGTCATCGAACGGCTCGAATGTGAGGGGTATTGCGGAGTGGAACGGGTGGAACGCGAACGCCCGCAGAAACTCGCGATCGATTTGGACCTGGAATTTCCCACCGGCCAAGCCGCGGAAACGGACAATCTGGCCCAAACGGTGGACTATGCCGCGGTGGCGGAACGAGTCGTGGCCCTTGTTTCTCGACAACACTGCCGGCTGCTGGAAAACCTGGCCGAGCGTATTGTGGCGATGCTCCTTGCGGATTTTCCGATTGAACGGGTGCGGATTTGGCTAAGAAAGCTTCATGCGCCGCTGTCGACCAGCGCCGGCTCGGTCGGCGTACGGATCGAAAAAGCGAGACCCATAACGCCGCGCATTGTGGCTGAGCCGGAACCGGCGCCGTTTCTGGTGCAACAGATTCATCGACTGCCGAAAGGCAAGGCGCTTGATTTGGCGGCGGGAACCGGACGAAACAGTCTCTATCTGCTCCAGCATGGAATGGAAGTCGAGGCCCTCGATCGGGACGAGATGGCACTGAGCACCTTACGATCGAGCGCGCAAGCTCTGGGTCTGTCCAATCTTAATACCACAGTGCTTGATCTCGAACAGTATCCCGACCGGCCTCCTGATCTGGGCTGCGAACAATATGAGCTCATCATCGTATTCTTCTATTTGTTTCGGCCGCTCTTTGCTCCGTTATTGCAGGCCTTGAAAGACGGAGGATTGCTCGTGTACGAAACATTCCTCATCGACAACCATTTTCACCACCATCATCCGCGGCGCCGGGAATTTTGTCTCGCGCACAACGAATTGCTGGGCTTGACCTCTTCGCTGCGCGTCCTTCATTATGACGAAGGAGAGCATCACGGCAGCAGCGGAACCGGCGCCGCTTTCACCGCCCGGCTGGTCGCTCAAAAGCCCGTCTCTTCCAAGCTATGAGCCGCATCGACCTTCATCTTCACACGACCCATTCGGATGGAAGCTTTTCTCCCGCGGACGTGCTGGCTTTTGCGAAGACAGCGGGCGTGACCGCACTGGCCATTACGGATCATGACATCGTGGCAGGAATTCCGGAAGCCATGGAGGTCGGAGCCCGTTTCGACATTGAAATCATTCCCGGCGTGGAGATCAGCTCCCGCTATGGCGACAGCGAGTTGCATATCCTGGGCTATTGTTTCGATTGGCGGCAGCCGCAACTCAACGAACGCCTGAAGGGCCTACGGGAAAGCCGTCACGAGCGCAATCCTCGGATCATTCAACGGTTGAACGAACTCGGCCTCTCCGTCACCTACGAGGAGGTGCGGGACTTGGCCGGCACCGAATCCGTCGGCCGGCCTCATATTGCGCGTGTCCTCATGAACAAGAAACTCGTGAGTTCGGCGAAGGAAGCGTTCGATCGGTATTTGGCCGAAGGACGTCCCGCATTCGTACCCCGCCAACTGCCGGAGCCGACCGAAGCGGTCACCTGGATCCGCGAGGCCGGCGGAGTCGCCGTGTTGGCCCATCCGACGTGGGTCAAAGAAACCTCCGAAGGGCTGAGCCGCCTTGTCGAACAACTCAAAGAAGCAGGCCTGGGCGGCATCGAGGTTCACTACAGCACACATAATGCAAAGCAGACGGCAGAGTATTTGAGTCTGACCAAGCGCCTCGATCTGCTCGTCACCGGCGGGAGCGATTTTCACGGTGTGACCAAACCCGATATTTTCGTGGGAACCGGTCGCGGCAATCTCAAAGTGTCGGATAAGCTCTTGGACCCGCTTAAGAAAGCCGCATCGCTGCACTAAGCCCCTGCTCGAATCTCATTCTGTCCGAAGCGACCCGCACTCTTCAGTGATCACCCGCATCCATCGTCTCCTCTCCGTCAATGTGATGACCGAAAATCCTGCATCGGCCCGCTAGGTTTCAGGCGATTCGTTGACTCCTGCTTGTCTTCCGCTACACTGGGGCATACATCTGAATCCCACACATGGTTACTCCTTGGGGCTGGATCGGCCCATACATTGCCGTCATCGTCCTCATCATTCTGGTCAGTCCCTTCCTTGCCGCCCTTCCCGTCTTTACGCGTACCTCCCTGCCGCAACTTGGAATCAGCATGGCCCAAGCGCTGCGTCTGCTGGCGGACGCCGTTTGTCTGCTGATGGTCTGGCTTGCGGCTCGCCGGGCGTATGGCGAGCTCGCGGAAACCGGAAAAGGCGAGACGTTCGTCCGGTCGATTCTCTATCCCGCAGCATGCTTCTTCATCATCGTCGCGGGTCATAAGGCTTACGAAGTCCACGGGATGCCCATTCTCGGCCTCCCGATGCAGCCCTTCTACAGCTGGTTCTTCAGCGCGACATTGATCGGATCCGCAGCCTGGTTGACCGTCGCTTGGTTGCGCCATGCGGATGCATTGACTGGCTGCTTAGCGGCCCCCGTTCCACGCAGGCGAGTCCCGGTTCAGAAGTCCGGCCCGCCGGATACAGAGGAGGCGGAGGCTGCCGCGCCGGTAGCGGCGCCTTCGGCTGCCGATAGAACCGTCTTTCTACGAAATGGGCACGCGGCACCGGAAGCCTTAGGTCGCTATAAGGTCGTGAAGGAAGTGGGTCGCGGTGCGATGGGGGTCGTCTATCTCGGCAAAGATCCCACCATTCAGCGTTTTGTCGCCATCAAAACCATGCGGCTCGACGAGTTGGATAACATGGAGGAGGTCAAACAGTTCCGCGAACGCTTTTTCCGTGAGGCGGAATCCACGGGGCGCCTCTCGCACCCCAATATCGTCACGGTGTACGACGCGGGAGAACAAGAGGGCCTGGCCTTCATCGCGATGGAGTACTTGGAGGGGATGACTCTCAATACCTATTGCCAGAAGGCCGCGCTCCTGCCCGCCAAACAAGCGCTGCAGATCATCGGGACTGTCGCCGATGCGCTGGATTACGCGCACACCCAAGGCGTGGTTCATCGGGACATCAAACCGGCGAACATCATGATCATGAAGAATCGCATCGTGAAGGTCATGGATTTCGGCATTGCCAAGCTCGCCAGCTCATCCAAAACACAAGCCAGCATGATCCTTGGGACGCCGCGCTACATGTCGCCGGAGCAAGCCATCGGGAAGAGCGTGGATGGCCGATCCGACGTCTTCTCCCTTGGGGTCGTCTTATTCGAACTCCTCACGGGAGAAAAACCGTTTGATGCGGAAAATATGCCGGCTCTGGTCATGCGCATCATGAAAGCGCCTCATCCCCCGTTGAATAAATATCGCCGAGATCTTCCGACCCGCGTCCAGACCATCCTCGATCGCGCTCTGCAGAAGGAAATCGTCAACCGGTACCGCCATGCCGCGGACATGGCTCAAGACCTGCGCGAACTGGCCCAAGTCATGCCGAAGTAAACTCTCGATGGACTCATTCACCATCCAGTATGGCGCGACCTCGGACACCGGCTTGAAACGGCGCCATAACGAAGATCGCTTCTGTGCCGACCCGGTACTCGGGCTCTATTTGGTGTGCGATGGGATGGGAGGTCATCGAGCCGGTGAAATCGCCAGCGCCAAAGCGGTCGAAACCATTCATGACCATATCGCCGCGACCGCCCTGCATGCGGACTATCCGCTGGTCGGTGTCTACCGGCCGGAATTCTCCGGGCCCACCAACCGCTTGGCCAGCGCCGTTCGCGCGGCGAATCTCACGATCTATCAGGAATCCCTGCGCCAGCCTTGCTATGCAGGAATGGGAACGACGACGGCGTCGATCCTGATATCCGGCCAGGTCGCCTCGATCGCCCACGTCGGCGACAGCCGCGTATACCTGATCCGCGACGGCACCGTTCAAGCGTTGACATGTGATCATTCGCTGATCTCCGAACAGGTTCGCGTCGGCCTCCTGAATGAAGACGATGCCAACCAAGCTTCTCATAGACATGTCTTGACCAGAGCCGTCGGGGTGGGCGCCACCGTAGATGTCGAATTGGCGGAAGTGCCTCTGTTGAGTGGAGATCTCCTGCTTCTCTGCACGGACGGCCTCAGCTGCGTGCCGCCGGCGCAGCTTCTGCGGGTTAGCCGGACCTGTACTGATCCTCAGACTCTGTCCGATCGACTCATTGCGGCATCCAATGCGGCGGGAGGAGACGACAATATCACGGCAGTGGTAGTCGCGGTCATCAAATCAAAGACCGGCATCTGGGCCCGTCTCCAGAGCCATCTATTCAACATCTGAATACCGCCGCAAGCTAGAGGAGGCCTATCATGCCGCATACCGGCGCCACGTTTCCTCGCCTGATTGTGAAATCGCCCCGAGGCATGACGAAGGAGATCGAGATCGGCAAACCATCCTTCACGATAGGCCGAAAAGCCGACAATGATCTATGCCTGGATGATCCGGCCATATCCGGACACCATGCCAGAATCGTCAAGATCCAGGAGGTGTTGTTTCTTGAGGACTTGGCCAGCACGAACGGAACACTCATCAATGAGCGCAAAGTGGACCGGAAGCAACTTCAGGACGCCGACATCATTAAGATCGGATTCTATCGGATCATCTATCGCCACGACATCGAGTCTGCAGAACTTCCGTTTCCCTCCTCTGCGGCGCCCGGGACGGATAAGACGGTCCTATTCACCGGCTCTGTAGAGCCCGACCGCTCGCGGTCGTCTCAATCCGTCGCAGTAGTTCGGGTTTTGTCGGGGAAAACCGATCACCCGGAATATCAACTCAGCAAGCAACTTTCGGTAATCGGTTCGCAAGAGAACGCGGCGATCCGGCTCACCGGCTGGTTCGCGCCCAAGACGGCGGCAATCATCGGACGGCGTGCAAACAGATACGTCATTACCATGGCGGAAGGCGGCAAGCAGATCTACGTCAATGAACAACCGGTGAAGGGGCAAGCGTCATTGGCGGATGGAGATGTGATTGAAGTCGCGGGTGTCAAGCTGTACATCTCTCTCAGGGAGGCGGCAATCTAAGATTGCTATGGCATCAGACGCCCTCGTTTGGGCAGCGTCCTGAAACAGGGATCCGATACTTCCTGCGCACGGGCCTCGAGACACTGTACGATCGATCTTTTCCCCGATTCCACATCCGAGCAGAATCGCCGCACATCCACCTCACAGTCCCTCCTGATGTGTTGCAGGTTTACCTTCATGCGCACCAAATGTTCGCGCGCCCGCCGGCGGCATGGAACGGACAGCTGCCGTAATCGGCTTTGCATGCATTGGCGTCGCTCCTCCAAAGATCCTGCGGGACAAGCCGATTCAATTTCCGCTTCGCATCTGATTTCAATATTCAGCGGGACCGCCGCCTCAACTTGGAAGACCGGATCGGTGTGAGAGGGCGCCGGTAGAGGATCAGGGGGCGGTAACGCGGCAACAGAAGACTCTTCGGCAGTCGAGGGCATGATCGCAATCGACGGAGCGGGATCCGGTCTAGTCGGCCGGCTCGGCACGGTTTGCGCCAAGCCGATGGATTCATCTGCGTCATGAGGCAACAGGAAAATTACCGCCGCCCACACGCCCCCAAGAACAAAGACACTTAAGAGACCGACGAAGATGAGAGCCGAAATGCGTCGTAGCTGCACCGACAAGATCCCTTTGCCGTTGACCCGAATGAAGGTGTCAGAAAAGAATACGGCAACCTCGAAAAAAAATCGAGATCGCGCGCAATTTGCGCTCGGCGAGATTCGGAACGATACGTCTGAAAGACGTCGGGATGACGGCTCGGGGTACGGTCCCCGCTTCGTTGAAGGCGGTCAGTTGTCCGGAGTCTCGACGATATGATTCTCGAAGCGGGTACAGCCTTCAGCCAGCAGGCGGTTCGTCACCATCTCGCCGGGCCATTCGATCGGCAAGTCGGCCGTAAAGACCCAGACATCCGGCGAGGTCCAGACCGGACCATGATCCTCCGGCAGTTCCGGATCAAACAGGTCCGTCCAGACCGGCATATAGACCCCATTGCCGCATTGGGTATGGAGATGCACGATCGTCTTCGCCCGCACCAGGGGCTCTAGATCACGCCACACCGCCGCCGTTTCATCGGCTAACCGGTGCAGCCGCACGGCATTCTGCGCATCGAACAACGCGTAGGAGGCATAGACCGGCGCTTCCAACATGTCGGGAGCGAGCGCCAATTCCGAGCACTGTTCGACCAATCCTTCCAAGAGGGCACGGCGGTGGGTGTCATCCATCGACTCGGGCAGGGCCGGATCGGGAATTCCGATCAATTGGAACAATAAGAACGCCGTATTCTCGACCGGAGTATAGAGCCGCGCCGCGATCGGCGGCGTGCGCTGATGATCGGCCACACTTGTGAGATGTTCATTCAAGGCCTGAAGCGTCAAGACTTCCAACGTCGCATCCGTCAACAAACGCGGTTCGACCCGCACCACGGTGCCCGCCGGAACCTGCAGATGCTGATGGAGTAGATCCGCGGTGGCCACCGCATCGATCTTCAGACCCAGTGGATGGGTCAGATTCGCCTGGAGCGGCAGTTCGAGCGCAGCCATGACGGCGTACACCGGCTTTTCGTCCACGGGTCCATCCATCATGACTGAACACGCCGCCTCCGCCACCAGATCGAACAGCCATTCCGCCATTTCTTCATCGAGCGCGGCCAGCACCGTGAGGAGGTCTTGTTCCCGCCCTTGCTCGATGAACGCTTGCAACGTATCGATGGCGGCGTCGGTGTCGCCGTGATCATGCCGGCGCGCATTGATCAGGTGAATGAGATCGCGGGTCAATGGGTCAGGCCGCGTCCAAGTTAACATCGAGATCCTCCTGAATGGGCAACGCGAAGGTCTCCGCCCTGCGCACGCCGCTCATCTTCATGTTGCCAAAGTTTCCAGACACTGGCAAGCAGCAACGTGCTTGCGGATACGTTGCATGACGCCATCACTCTCCGATAATCTTGACCAACACTCGCTTGCGGCGCCGGCCGTCGAACTCCGCGTAGAAAATCTGCTCCCACGGTCCGAAATCCAGCGCGCCGCCGGTGATCGCCACAAGAACTTCGCGTCCCATGAGCTGCCGCTTGATATGCGCGTCGCCGTTGTCTTCTCCCGTATCGTTATGCCGATAGGCTGCGTTCTGGGGAACGAGCTTCTCCAAGAATTCATCGTAATCGCTCAGCAATCCCGGCTCATCGTCATTGATATACACGCTGGCGGTGATGTGCATGGCATTGACCAGCGCGAATCCGTCACGGATCCGGCTTTTCTGAACGGCGGCCTGGACCTGCGGAGTGATATTGATATACGCGCGTCTGGTGGCTGTCTCAAACCACAATTCTTCCCGATAGGATTTCATGGCACCGTCCGCGCTTTCGCACAGCGATTCTGCATCGAGCTTGTTCGAAGATGCAAGCCCCTGAAGATTCTTCTTTCACAAAGACGCTGCCGGCCATACGCTAGGGAACGAAAGGACTCTGGAGGCGCGCCGTTCCATTTCATATCATGAGCCGGCATGATTCGAGAGGGAGCCACATCGATGCGGAGCAGCTTCTCGACGAGAGGCAGGCGCAGGCTCACCGGCAAGTCCGGCTCGCGAACCGCCCGGCCACCGAAGCGCGCCGGCGCGCATCCGGAAAACCGTTTGTATTCCAGGACGCCCATGCGGAGACCCAAGCCATACATCGATCCGGCATCTCACACGCATCCCGGACGGAATTGGACGCCTCTCCCACCGCTCATGGTGTTTCGCCCGCGCCGCAAAGGACTGCCGATATCCAGATCAGACAGCGAGAAGGCAGGTGTTCTCGTGCGTCCCATACAAAATTGTTGAAATATCGGCCAGCCGATATTTCGGTTTGCAAATTGACAGCGTTGGGCCTTAGTGCTAAGTACTGTTTGACAGCGGCGGTCAACCTCGGACAGGAGGTTTTTCGATGTTCACTCCCCTAGGAGTTCCAGCTTTTGCCGGCATTTCCTTGAATCAGACACTCTTCTTTGCGCGACAGCCGGAACCGGATTTGGAGTTAACCGAGGACGATCTCGCCGACGCAACCCCCCACGCGTCCTCCCCGATGAAGCCGCCCAAACCATCAAACAAACGTCCTATTCTCTGGCTGCTCCTGCTCGCGGTCTTGGGAGGCGTCGCATATATCGCGATGGATCCCGATATGATTATGCGGATTCTGGAACCGTATCTGGGAGACAGCGAACAAAGCTCCGTATCGACCGTCCCGCCGCCCCACGCGGAACAGTCTCCGGCAGCCTCCGCAATTCCGCCGCTGAATGAACCGCCTGCTCCGCCTGCCGTCCAACCGCCATCGATGACGAAGACAACTCCGGGTGGGGCCTCCTCCACTGTCCCCGGACCATTGTTCGCGGAAGGACAAAAGGTTTCCGTCGTGCCCGACCCTGCACGGCCCAACGGACCCGTCCTTTTGTTCGCGGATGCCGCCCGAACCAAGCCGGGTCCGACGGTGGCGGCCGGTTCGTCCCTGACCGTACTGGACGGAGATCTGCAAGGCGCCAATTGGATCTACGCCGTGGCCACGGAAGATGGACGGAAAGGGTGGGTGGCGGAGAAACATCTGAAGTTCAGGAGATAGACCGCGCTTCTTCAGAGCGCGGTCAAATGGCATCGGCCGTGCCGCATCAACCTGACTCGAAGTCCGTCTCCTCTGTGCTATAATCCGTCCGCGCGGTGGTCCTCCCGCCGAACACCAATTTCATCCGGCATATCTCATAGTCATGAACGATCTCCGGGCGATCATTTTTGATTTCGACGGCGTCATCGCCGACACGGAACCCCTGCACTACGCGGCGCTGCGCGAAGTATTGCTGGCCGAATTCGGCATTGCCCTGACGATGACCGAGTATTATGCCGACTATCTCGGATATGATGACCGCGGGTGCTTCACGGCTGCGTTGACTGCTCATCAACGTCCCTTCACACCCCATCTGATCGATGAGCTGGTCCGGAAAAAGGGCTTGGCCTATTTGGCGGCCTTGAGGACGGATTTGAAATTCTTTCCGGGCGTCGGAAACCTGATACAGGAAACGGCGCGGAATTATCGGTTGGCTATTGCATCCGGCGCGTTGCGACACGAAATTGAATTGATTCTGGAACAGGGCGGTCTACGAAAGGCTTTCTCCCACATCACCACCGCCGAAGACGTGTCACAGGGGAAGCCCTCGCCGGAACCGTTCCTGCGGGCCATGGCGGGACTAAATGCCTTGACGCCGCTTCCGCCGCTGCGCCCCGCCGACTGTCTCGTCATTGAAGATTCGCTTCCGGGCATCCGAGGGGCTCGAGCGGCGGGCATGAAGGTCCTTGCCGTGGCCAATACGCATACTATGCAGGACCTCCATGAAGCCGATGTCGTCGTCTCCTCGCTGGAGCAGGTCAGCATATCGGCATTGGCATCGGAACTATGGACATAATGGCGGCTCGCATCCGATGAGAATTTGCTCGCTGCTTCCCGGCGCGACCGAAGTGGTGGCCGCTCTCGGTCTTGCCGACCGACTGGTCGGCATCAGTCATGAATGTGACTACCCTCCGGGGCTGTCCGCTCCTGTCATGGTTGAATCGCTACTTCCGACAGAAGATCTGTCCAGCGCGGAAATCGATCGCCGGGTCCGCGCCGCTTCGGCCAAGCATGAACCTCTCTATCGACTGTCGGCTTCCTTGCTCGCCGCCGCCCGCCCGGATCTGATTATTGTCCAGGATCTGTGTGATGTCTGCGCCGTCACACCCGCCCGGTTCGAACAATACCTCTTGGAGCTGACACCGAAACCGCGTCTTTTAAAATTGCAGCAGCGTGCGCTGAGCGATCTGTTCGTGGATATATTGCGAATCGGATCGGCCGTCGGAAGGGAAGCGGAAGCCCGACAGCTGAACGGCACCTTGCAGGAAGCCGTCGCCGCCATAGAGCGTCAAATCGGTTCGATCCCCGTCCGCCCGCGGGTCGCGTGTCTGGAATGGCTCTCGCCGCTGTATATCGCCGGCCATTGGGTCCCCGATATGGTGGAACTCGCCGGCGGGACTGCCGTTCTGACCGAAAGCGGGGCGCCGTCTCGCCGCATCGCCTGGGAGGAGCTCACGTCCTCTCGGCCTGATGTCATCGTGATCATGCCCTGCGGATTCACCAAGGAACGCGCTGCCGCCGAATTCACAGGCATGCTCGGCAAGCCTGAATGGCAGGACTTGCCTGCCGTTCAAACAGGACGAGTTCATGTCGTCGATGCCCTCTCATATTTCAGCCGTCCGGGGCCGCGTCTCATCAACGGGACTGCCCAATTGGCAGAGCTGCTCCACCCCACGCTCCGGGCACGGGATGCCATGCATGAGATGCGGCCCTTCCGGCTTACGGACCCGAATCCTGTGCAACCATGATGACCGCCGCAGAAGCTCAACAATACTGCACCAGCCTGACAAAAAAGAGCGGGAGTAATTTTTACTACTCGTTTCTATTCCTTCCCCGCGCCAGGCGTGAAGCGATGTATACCGTCTATGCGTTTTGCAAGGAAGTCGACAACGCCGTCGATGAGCCGCCGCCCGGCACCGATCCTCGGCAGCAATTGGATATATGGCGGGAGGAATTATCCGCCGCCTACCGCGGGACGCCCTCTCTTCCCGTCACCCAGAGCTTGGCCGAGCATGTCCGGCGACTGTCGATTCCGCAGACCTATTTTGAGGAATTGATCAAGGGCGTGGAAATGGACTTGACCACCACCCGATACGCCACCTTCGACGCCCTCTCGCTATACTGCTACCGTGTCGCCTCGGTGGTGGGCCTGATCTGCCTGCATATCTTCGGTACGACATCGCCGCGGGCGCAGGATTACGCGGTCAATCTCGGGATGGCGTTTCAACTCACGAATATTCTGCGGGACGTAGGGATCGACGCCGCGAAGGGCCGAATCTACGTGCCCCAGGAAGACCTCAAACATTTCAATTATACCGAACAGGATCTTCTCCGGAAAACGTACAATCTCCCGTTCACCGATCTGATGCGGTTCGAAGCACAGCGGGCCCGGGAGCACTATGCCAAGGCGGAGAGGGCCCTGCAGGCTTTGCCGTTGAAAGAACGGCGCTCATTGACCGTCGCGGAAATCATGCGGGGAGTTTACAGTCGCATCCTCCATCGAGTCCAAGCTTCTGAATTCCGTGTGTTCGACGAGCGGGTCACTCTTTCGACCAGGCATCGGTTGGCCGTCGCCGCGGCGGTGTGGCTGCGCTCGCGATGGCTTCCGATCTCTCCATGAGCCGCACCATTGCCGTTATCGGCGGCGGCATCGCCGGCCTTACCGCCGCCTTCGGTCTGGCGTCGCGAGGCCATGATGTGACAATCCTTGACGAAGCGGATCGGCTGGGAGGCCGTCTGACCACCGAACCGGTCCTCTTGCTGTTCGGTAGTCACACGGCCACATGGGCCTTGCTGGACCAATTACACTCCGCTTCTCTGCTTCGGCCGCTCAGGCACACGCCGCTGGAATTTCTTCAGCCCAACGGCAGCCGCGTCCAATATTCACCTCTTCCGCTCCCGTCCCCGTTAAATACATTGGTCGGCACTACCCTCTTCCAAGGACTCTCCATGCGGGATCGATGGCGGCTGCTGGCATTCCTTGAACGGACATGGGAGCGGGATCCCCCAATGCCTGATGATCTGGAGACGCAGGCAGCCGAGTCATGGTTGGCTGCCATCGGCCAGTCGGAGACTGCTCGGCGCAGCGTCTGGAATCCGCTCAGCCGACTGATGCTGAGCGGCGACCTCGAGAACGTCTCGGCCTCCCTCTTTATGCGCACATTGCGGCGCTATTTTTTTACCGGCGCGCGCGCGAGCAAGATCATCGTGCCGTCCATCGACGTATCCCGGCTCCTGATCACACCGCTTATCGAGCGATTGACTGAACAGCAGGTGTCTATCCGACTCTCTACCGCGGTCACAGGGCTGCGATTCTCGCATGATCGCGTGACGGCGGCGGAGTTTGGAAACCGGGACACGGTCGCGGCCGACTGTTATGTCCTGGCATTGCCGTTTCCCCGCCTTCGTCGACTGTTGCCTGAACGGGTTATGACGCATTATGCCTATTTCCAACAGCTCGGCCGGCTGCGCGCCGTATGTATGGTGGCAGTCCATCTGCAAGTCGCGTATGGCACGGGGCGTTCCAGCGTAGTTCTCCTGTCCCAGGGGTCGTTTCATTGGTGCGTCACGCGCCCGGCGGTCGGAAGACGGGAAGACGTCACCGACCTGTATCTGGTCGCAACCGGAAACACCGGTCTTTTTTCGTCGTCGGACGCCGCGGTACTGGAGACCGCTCGGACCGACGCGGCGGCCGCATGTCCACCGCTGGGTACTCCGCCCTTGATTCGTCATAAAATCACGCGGGTCGCCGAGACTGTCCTGTCCGTCAAGCCGGGAACCCAACCGTATCGCCCTTTGCAGCAGAGCCCCTTCCTCAATTTATTCCTCGCCGGAGATTGGACCGACACGGGCTGGCCGGCCAATCTGGAAAGCGCCATCGAAAGCGGAAATCGCTGCGCAGGGGCCATCGCGATGTCACGCTCGTCACCCTCGCAAGATGCGGATCAATGAAGCCGTAGTGAGGCACCCCACCTCGCGTTCATAAGATTTTCCGCTTCCAGCGATCAAGTACGGTTCACGCGCGAATTTCGATCAATCGATCGTTGACAATGGAAGCGGTCGAGCCTAAGATGCCGTCCAATTTTTATCCGCATGGTCATGATGCCAGCTTCTCCCACCCCGCTTCAGGAACTCGCCCAGTTTCTTCACGACTGCAACCGCTGCAAATTATCGCGGCTCGGCCGCAAGCAAGTCGTATTTGGAGTCGGGAACCCGCAAGCCTCTGTGATGTTCGTCGGGGAGGCCCCCGGCTTCCATGAGGACCAGCAAGGGGAACCGTTTGTAGGGGCGGCCGGAAAATTATTGAATGATTTGTTGCAATCGGCCGGACTCTCCCGGTCGGATATCTACATTGCGAATGTCATCAAATGTCGCCCACCCAATAATCGCGATCCGGAACCGGATGAAGTCGAAACATGCAAGCCCTTCCTTTTGCGGCAGATCGCCCAGATCCGACCCAAACTGGTTTGTTCACTCGGCAACTGGGCCACGCAGACCCTGCTGGAGCGTAAGGTCGGCATCACGAAGGTTCGGGGGCAGATCTTCAATTTGAAGGAGTTTGTTCTATTCCCGCTTCTCCACCCGGCGGCCGCGCTCCACCAGGGCGGCATGTTGGAGCCGCTTCGGCAGGATTTCAAGAAGCTGAGGGAATACCTGGACCGTCAAACGGCGATTCAACCAACCCAGGAGCCCGCCGTCAGGCACCCGGCGCCCAGCGAACCTTCCACTGCGCACGCTCAAATGGATTTGTTTGCATCTTGACCGTTTGATGAAACGGAAGGGGACGAGCAACTCTGCGGCGGGAATGTTTACCGTCGAAATTGATTACGTATCCTTCTTGTCCGGTAGTCCGTTGACAGGCTGGCGTGTTTCATCGCTCTGGTGGTCGCTTTCAGGACTTTCCTCTTCCTCCGGCTCTTCAAACCACGCAACCAACAGATCTTCCCACCAAGCTTGATCAATCTCCGGACCAGGATCGGTGCCGAGAATGGACACATCATCCTTTGTGACCCCGGCTCCGACCACGTTGGGCTGAAATTTGGCCCGTTCAATCACTTCCTTGGTGGCAAACCCCCCGACGATCCATGAATCGGGGTCCGCTCGGCGAGACTTATAGGCTTTCAGCGCCATCTTCAAATGCATGAATATCTGGCGTTGGCGTTCGTCTCCGACTCCGCTTTGGGGCAAACTGAGAATCTTCTCGATCTGTTTTCGCCAGCGACGGTCATCGTAGCGGGAGGTAACCAATTGAAGCATTTTCGCGCCAAGGTCCGCATCAAGTGCCATAGTCTCTGTAGCTCCTATCTCATCGGTCTGGCGATCCGTGGGTGGCGCCGCTTTTATATCAAGTGCTGACGGAAAAATGCCAGCGTGCGACTCCAGGCATCCCTGGCCTCAGCCTGCCTATACACGCTGGGATCGGTGTCCCGGAAAAACGCGTGGCCGGCGCCGGGATAAGTTTTGATTTCTCCCGACTTGTTGTATTTCTTCAGGGCCGCCGCCAACCGCTGCACATCGGCCTTTGGAACAAACCCGTCTTCTTCTCCATAGAAATATAGGACCGGACAGGCCAGATTCTGAATCGGGGTGTCCGGATTCGGCACCCACCCGTAGAATGGCGCCGCAGCTTTAATGCCCGGATTGACACAGGGAAGCATTAAGGCATATGAGCCGCCCATGCAAAACCCCGTGACCCCGATTTTTCCGGCCTCTACGCCGGGCAGCGTCTTTACATATGTCACCGTGGCGTTCAAATCTTTGAGGCCGTCCTCCTGTCTCAAGTTGTTCATCAAGTGGGCGGCTTCCGAGGAATCGGTGGTCACTCTATTGCCTAATCGCGAGTACAAATCCGGCGCAACGGCCACATACCCCTCTCGAGCAAATCGTCGCGCCACATCCTTGATCAGTTCGGTCAATCCCCACCACTCCTGAATAACAATGACGGCCGGCCGTTTCTCCTTCGCCGGAGGAGCCGCCAAGTAAGCCTTGACCGTCGTGCCCTCGCTCGGATACTGGACCATCACCCCGTTCAATTCCTCAGCCATCGTATCACCTCTCAGAGGCCATGAAGATCGATCACATCAGCCGGTAGAATAGGGAATAGGGGAACCTAAGCGCGGTGGTCACCCGTCTTTCCGCACGGACGTGGGTCGGAAACGCGCAGAATCCGGCGACCATAGAGCCGGGAACGTTGTCGGGATCCTGCTAATTCCCCGCAATCGTCATCTCGGCAAGCTGAATGGTCGGACTGGCAATGCGGCCGCGAAAAACAAGATCATTTCCCAGCGCTTCAATGCCGGCGAACATTTGCTTGAGGTTGCCGGCGATCGTGATCTCCTCGACCGGATAGGCCAATTCGCCGTTCTCGATCCAAAATCCCGAGGCGCCGCGCGAATAGTCGCCCGTCACCATATTGATGCCGAATCCAATCAAATCGGTTACGTAGAGCCCGCGTGTGATCGAGCCGATGATGGCTTCCGGGGTCGCTGTGCCGGGCACCATGTAAAAATTAGTCGGGCCCACCGAGGGACTATCCCCGACACTCCGCGCCGCATTACCTGTTGAGGGCAAGCCGAGCTTGCGTCCCGAATAGGTATCGAGCAAATAACTGGAGAGAACTCCGCGCTCTACCACGGCGGTCTTTCGCGTGGCCAGGCCCTCGCCGTCGAACGGGCGGGACCCCAGTCCACCAGGCATGCGTCCGTCGTCGTAGATCGTCACGAAATCAGGGGCAAGCCGCTGCCCCAGCTTGTCGAGTAAAAACGAGGCGCGTTTGTAGAGGGTATAACCCGACACCGCGCTGCACAGGTTGCCCAGCAAGCTGCCCGCCACCTCCGGATCAAACACCACCGGAGCCGTACACGTGGCGACCTTGCGGGCCTTTAACTTCCTGATTGTACGGCGCGCGGCCTCCCGGCCGATCGATTCCGGTTCTTCGAGCCTTGCAAACTTCCGTTGCACGCCATACCAGGAATCGCGCTGCATGGCGCCGCTGTCGGGATCCGCGGCGATGGGAGAGACGGACAACGAGAAGCTGCTGCTGGAATAATGTCCGATAAAACCGTGACTATTGCCGAGAATGATCCGTCCGGACGACGAATCACAGTCCGCCCCCTCGGAATTGGTGATGCGAGGATCGGATTCGAACGCCGCCCGCTCCGCACGCCGCGCCAGCTCGATTTGGTGATCCGTCTCCAGTCTTGTGGAATCGTGGATCTCTAATTCCGGATGGTCCGCCGCCATCTGATCCCGGTCCGGCAAACCGGACACCCCGTCCTCGACCACCGCTTTGGCCAAGGCACAGGTCTCCTCGACAAATTGCTTCAACGCGGATTGTGCGAAATCGGAGGTGGAAGCGCTGGCCGAGCGTTTGCCGAAAAACACCCGCAGTCCCAATCGTTTCTCCCGCGCCTTGGTGAGCCGATCCACGGCGCCCATACGCACTTGGACCGACAGGGTCTCCCCATTCGCGACGATCACATCGGCTTCATCCGCTCCGCACTGTTTCGCTCGCGCGAGCAGATCCTGAGCAAGGTTGATGTAGGAGTCTTCGCCGGTCACCAGCATACGGTCACGCTTGAGTCCCGCCGACGGTGATTTCGTCGATCCGGATCGTGGGCAATCCGACGCCGACCGGAACCGATTGCCCTTCTTTTCCACATGTGCCTATTCCTTCATCCAATTTGAGATCATGCCCGACCATGGAGACCTTCGTCAGAATCTCCGGACCGTTACCGATCAGGGTGGCGCCTTTCACCGGCCGCGTGACCTGTCCGTCTTCGATGAGATAGGCTTCGCTGGCGGAGAACACAAACTTCCCATTTGTGATATCGACTTGACCGCCGCCGAACGAGACGGCGAAGAGACCTCGCTTGACCGACCGGATGATGTCCGCCGGGTCCGATTCCCCCGCCAGCATGAATGTATTGGTCATCCGAGGCAGCACGACGCTCTGATAACTCTCCCGCCTGCCGTTGCCGGTGAGCGGGATTCCCATTAACCGCGCGTTCAACTTGTCGGTGATATAGGCGCGCAGGATGCCTTGTTCAATCAGGACCGTCCTGCCGGTCGCGGTCCCTTCATCATCCATATTCAAGGAACCGCGCCGAAACGGAAGTGTGCCGTCGTCTACGATCGTGCAGACATCCGAGGCCACCCTCTTGCCCAGCAGGTTCGAAAACGCAGAGGTCTTTTTTCGATTGAAATCAGCCTCGAGTCCGTGCCCGATCGCCTCGTGCAGCAAAATGCCCGGCCAGCCGCCTCCCAGCACGACCGGCATGATGCCGGCGGGCGCATCCACGGCGCTCAGATTCAAGACGGCTTCCCGCGCCGCCTGCCGCGCGAAGTGCAGATAGCGGGCATTCTCTTGGAAATACTCCAAGCCGACCCGGCCCCCGCCTCCGAATGTCCCGATCTGCCGATTGCCGTTTTCTTCCGCAATGCAGGTGACCTGAAGACGGGAAAGCGGTTGCACATCGCTGACAACCCGCCCCTCGGCGGTCGCGACAACGACGATTTTATATTCGGTATTAAAGGAGGCCATGACATTTTTGATACGCGGATCATATTGCCTCGCTTCGGCATCAATCGCATTCAGCAGGGCGACCCGCTCAGGCGTCGAGACCTCGATTTGGCGGCGGTCGTGCGGATAAAGATCACGCGGCGGACCCGATCGATGGGTGACTGAAATCAGCGCGTCCCCCTGGGGCGAGTTGGCAATGTACCGGGCCGTATCCGCGGCGATCTCCAAATCTCGTTTGGTCAATTCATCGGAGTACGCAAACCCGGTCTTTTCACCGGCAATGGCGCGAACCCCCACCCCTTGGCCGACATTCTTGGTCGCCCGCTTGACCAGCCCCTCTTCCATGGAAACCGAATCGGTCTGGCAATACTCAAAGTACAGGTCGGCGTAATCCACATCCCGGACCTTCACTCGTCCAAGCGCGCGCGACACTTCCGCTTCTGAAAGACCGAACTGCGCCAATGCGCCCGTTTCCTGCAACGACATAGGGTCCCTTTGTATCCTTTTCGATGATCAATAAGGAGGATGCGAGAACCGAGTATAACGTATTCAATTCTCGCCACGCAATGCGCTGAGCGTTCAACCCGCGGCAATACAAAGGAAAAACAGGAAAGATGTTTGACTTTTCAAGACCCCGCCAGTAGACTGGCCTCACCTCCCCAAGATTTCTGCGAAAGGGTAGCGAATCCAGTCCATGACGCATTCTCGATCGAGCGAAGCTGAGCATTCCTCAGACTCCGATCTCTTATCAAAACTGGATGCGGATCTCCTTCCCAAGCACCTGGCGGTCATTATGGACGGCAATGGACGATGGGCGGAACTGCGGGGACTCCCCCGGATCGCCGGTCACCAGGAAGGCATCAAGTCGGTTCGCGAACTCATTTCACTGTGCCTGGAATTGGGCATCAAAGTCCTCACGATCTATGCCTTTTCTCAGGAAAATTGGAATCGGCCCCCCCAGGAAATCAGCGCCCTGATGGGCCTGCTGGAGCACTATCTTTCCACTGAACGTTCGAGCCTCATCGAACAAGGGGTCCGGTTCAAGGCTATCGGTCGAGTTGATTCGTTGCCGCCGACGGCCTTGCAATGGGTACGGACGACCGAACACGAGACAGCGCATCTGGATCGACTCATTCTCGCCGTGGCGCTCAGTTACGGGGGAAGAGCGGAAATCGTCGACGCCGCCCGCCGCCTTGCTCAGCGCGCGAAGGACGGTTCACTGTATCCTGACCAAATCGATGAAACCGCCATTCAGCAGGCGCTCTATACCCAAGATCTTCCCGATCCCGATCTCCTGATCCGCACCAGCGGCGAAGCCCGGATCAGCAATTTTTTGCTCTGGCAGCTCGCTTATACCGAGCTGTATTTCACCCCCACCCTCTGGCCCGATTTTCGCCGACGCGAAACTCTCGTGGCCTTGCTCGAATACCAGCGTCGTGAACGGCGATTCGGCCGAGTCTTCACGACCGTCTCGTCGTAAGTCGCATTGTGAAGCCGGGAGCCTTCGGATGCCGCGTTGCGGAGACAAAGCCCGGCGGGACAACCTCCGGCACCCACGAGGTGATACGCCGCATCCTGGCGACCGTCCTGTTTGTCCCACTCTTTTATGTCCTGGTCCGATACCTGCCTCCGGTCGCCTTTTTTGGATTGGTGACTGTGGCCGCAACGCTGGCCGTGGGAGAATTTTACCGGCTGTTCCTTTCCGAGACACCGTGGCCTCTCGGGATGGGAATCGGATGCGCGGCTACGGCGGCGCTCTTATCCAGTACCCAATGGCCCGACCTGTTGTCCGATCGGCTGGTCCTGCTGGTCACGATGCTGACCGCCGCCTGCTTGCCGCTGCTCCCCCGTCTGGATTTACACCGCGCTGTGCTGCAGAGCGCCATCTTGGTCGCGGGCGTCCTCTACGTCGGTTTGACGTTGAGCTGCTTGCTTTTGACTCGCGCCCTGCCTGGCGGAGAATTTTTGATATTTTTTGTCATTTTGGTGACATGGGCGGGCGATACCGGGGCCTATATTTCCGGGAAAACGCTGGGACGCCATGCGCTGGCCCCCACCATCAGTCCGAAAAAAACCGTGGAGGGATTGATCGGCGGCACGGTCTTGGCATTACTCGTCGCCCTCGGGGCACGCTCATGGTTTCTTCCTTCGCTGACATTGACGGATGCCGTTATTTTGGCGGTTCTGCTGACAGCGGCCGGCTTGCTGGGGGATCTGGCGGAATCCGCCGTCAAACGAAGCGTCGCTCAAAAAGACTCCGGCTCATTGATTCCCGGACATGGAGGAATGCTGGACCGGCTCGATAGTCTCTTGTTCACAGCCCCTTGCTTCTACTACTATGTCGTGCTCGTCAAAGGAAGTTGAATCGAGCACGTATTAGCTCTATTGTAAGGACTGCAATGAAATCCATCGTCATTCTTGGCTCCACCGGCTCTATCGGTTCCAACACCCTGGATATTGTCGATCGTTTTCCGGAGGAGTTTGCCGTCACGGGACTTACCGCCGGATCGAACCATGACAAGCTCGAAGAACAGATCCGCAGGTACAGGCCTCGCATGGCCGCGCTATCCGATCACGCCGCGGCGGACAAGCTGCGCCGGCGGTGCGCCGGCTTGGGCGTGGAGATCCTCGAAGGCCAGGAAGGCATCGCCGAAGTGGCCCGAGTGTCCACAGCCGATTTGGTCATTTCAGCCATCGTCGGGGCGGCCGGGTTGGTGCCTACCCTCGCAGCCATCAGATCAGGGAAAACGATCGCCTTGGCCAATAAGGAACCGATGGTCATGGCCGGCAAACTGATGCAGGACGAAGCTCGTCAGCGGGGCATCGCAATCCTTCCGGTTGACAGCGAACATAGCGCCGTCTTCCAGTCGCTGGTCGGCCATCGCCGCGAAGATGTCCGGCGCATCATTCTGACCGCGTCAGGCGGGCCTTTGTGGGAATTTCCGGCGGCACAACTCCGCGATGTCACCCCCGAACGCGCCCTCCAGCATCCGAACTGGAAAATGGGAGCGAAAATTACGATCGATTCGGCCTCGTTGATGAACAAGGGACTCGAAGTGATCGAAGCCCGATGGTTGTTTGATGTTCCCGAGCAGCGCATCGAAGTGCTGATTCACCGCGAAAGCATCATTCACTCTCTGGTAGAATATAATGACCGATCGGTGGTCGCCCAGCTCGGCCTTCCCGATATGCGTACACCAATTTCCTATGCAATGCGATATCCGGAACGCATGCCCCTCGATCTCCCGTCTCTCGATTTGGCCGAAATCGGCCGGCTGACTTTCTTCAAGCCGGATCACGATCGATTTCCTTGTCTCCAGCTCGGATACGAGGCGCTCGGGATCGGAGGCACCATGCCGGCGACGATGAATGCCGCCAACGAAATCGCGGTTGACGCTTTTCTTCACGGAGGAATCAGGTTCGTCGATATCCCGGACATCATTCGGTCGACGATGGATGCGCACCGTCCCCGGGAGATCGACAGCCTCGAAGTGGCATTGGAAGCCGACCGATCCGCGCGCGTAAAAGCCGAGTCCTTGGTCCACGCACTGGCTCGCTAATCAGCCGCACAAGGAGTACTTACTGTGTTCAACGCTTTGACCTGGTCTCCCGATTCAGTCTGGCTGCTCCTTCAAAAAGCCTGGTGGTTTCTGGTCGTCCTCGGCGTCTTGGTGGCCTTCCACGAACTGGGCCACTTCCTGGCCGCGAGATGGGTCGGCGTCAAAGTGCTGAAATTTTCATTGGGCTTCGGTCCGAAGCTCTTCGGTCGGCAGGTCGGAGAAACCGAATACCTCTTGTCCGCCGTTCCGCTGGGCGGCTACGTGAAGTTATACGGTGAAGACGAACAAGAAGCCTTGAGTCCGGAGGAGCAACGACGCTCGTTCGCCCATCAATCGCTCTGGGGCAAGACACTGATTGTCGCGGCCGGCCCGGGTTTTAACTTCATTCTGGCCTATTTGATATTCACCGGCTGGCTGGCCACCGGCTCTCCTCTCTTCGTGCCGACCTTTCGCGATTTGAGTCCGGATGTGGAAGCGCTCATGGCCAATTCACCGGCGGAGAAGGCCGGATTGAAGGTCGGCGATCGAATCATCCGCGTGAACGAAAAGGATATTTCCACCAAGACCGAATTGCTCGATGCCGTCGAGAAAAGCCGAGGCAAGCAACTGACGTTGGACCTCAAGCGAAGCGGGCAGATTAAAACGGTCCTCGTCACCCCGGCGCCGCTGCCCGCCCAGGGCCCGGCCGGCAAGGAGGTCGCGTATTATCTGGGCGTGGAAGAGCCGCCGCCTGTCGTGACGGCGGTCTTGAACGGATCACCGGCCGCGCACGGCGGCATCAAGGAAGCGGATCGCGTCGTCGCCATCGAAGACAAGCCGATTCAGACGTGGTCGGAAATGACGACGATCGTGAAGGAAAGCGCCAATCGGCCGCTTCGGTTTTCGGTGCTGCGCGACGGCTCTCCGATAGCCCTGACCATCACGCCTACGGCCGATCATGCCGTCGTGAACGGCAAATCCGTCGAAGTCGGAAAAATCGGCATTTCGGGTCCGGGCCGGTCGCTGGTGAAAGCGTCGAGTCCTCTGTTCTCTCTCTATCACGGGTTGGAAGCCACATGGGGATGGACCGAACTGACGGCCGTCGGCATTTACAAAATGATCGTGGGCGATATTTCCAGCAAGAATATCGGCGGACCTTTGACGATTGCCAATATCTCCGGTGAGGCCGCTTCTCAAGGCGCATCCAGCGTGGTGTTTCTCATCGCCATCCTCAGCATCAATTTGGGCGTGTTGAATCTGTTGCCGATTCCGATTCTCGACGGCGGGCATCTCTTTTTCTTTCTCATTGAAGCGATCCTTCGGAAGCCGCTGGGAGAGCGGCAACGGGAGCTGGCGCAACAGGTCGGGCTGGTCTTGCTGGTCGGCATCATGATCTTTGCGTTTTGGAATGACCTCGAGCGGCTGTTTTCCCGTTAGCCTGGCATGCGCACCTCTCAAATCCTCATTCCCACGCTGCGCGAAGATCCCGGAGAAGCCGAAACGGTCAGCCACAGGCTGATGCTTCGGGCCGGGATGATCAGGAAAGTCGCGGCCGGCATCTACACCTATCTTCCGCTCGGCCTGCGGGTAATCCGCAAGATCGAACAAATTGTGCGCGAGGAGATGAACCGGGCCGGCGCCCAAGAGCTGTTAATGCCCATCGCCTCGCCGGCGGAACTCTGGCGGGAAACCGGACGGTGGGATTATTACGGGAAAGAGCTATTCCGGTTCAAGGATCGCCACGATCGCGATTTCTGCCTGGGACCGACGCACGAAGAGGTCATTACCGACCTGTTTCGCCGGGAGGTCCGTTCCTATCGGCAGCTTCCGCTGAACTTTTATCAGATCCAAACCAAATTCCGCGATGAAATCCGTCCCCGCTTCGGCCTGATGCGCGGACGAGAATTCATTATGAAGGATGCCTACAGCTTTGACGCGGACGAGGCGGGAGCCAGGATCAGCTACCAGAAGATGTACGACGCGTACAATCGCATCTTCTCGCGCTGCGGTTTGACGTTTCGTCCGGTCGAGGCGGACACCGGCCTGATCGGTGGAAGCTCATCCCACGAATTCATGGTCTTGGCGGATACCGGCGAGGAGACCGTAGTCTACAGTGAAACCGGCAGCTACGCCGCCAATGTGGAGCGCGCCGAGGTGGCGGCCCCGACCGACGTTGACCAATCGCCCATGCGTTCGATCAGCGAAGTCAGGACGCCCGACCGCCGAACGGTGGAGGCCGTGACGGAATTTTTGAAGATCAGCCCTCGCCGGCTCGTTAAGACCCTGCTCTATACGACCGACCACAAAGACGTGGCGGTGTTGGTCCGCGGCGACCACGAGGTCAACGAGATCAAGGTAAAGCGCATGCTCAACGCCACGGACTTGGTGCTGGCCGGGCCGGAAAAAGTTCAGGCCCTGACCGGAGCCCCTGTCGGATTTGCCGGGCCAGTGGGGCTAAAAGGGATCGCAATTCTGGCGGACCAGGCCGTCAAGCACATGCGGAATGTCGTTGTCGGCGCCAACAAGGCGGACACCCACTTTGTCGATGCCAATATCGACCGGGATTTCAGCGTCGATCATTTCGGTGATCTCCGCAACGCCAAGGAGGGCGATCTTTCACCCCGCGGCGACGGAACCCTACGGGTCGCCAAAGGCATTGAAGTCGGCCATGTGTTCATGTTGGGAACCAAGTATAGCCAGGCCATGTCCGCGACATTCCTCGATGCGCAGGGCCGCGAGCAACAGGCGGTGATGGGCTGTTACGGCATCGGAATCGGCCGGACAGCGGCTTCATCGATCGAACAAAACCATGATGCCAAAGGCATTATCTGGCCGCTTCCCATCGCCCCATTTCATGTTCATCTCATCCCGCTCGGCCAATCCCAGCAAGTTTTGGAGCTGGCAGGCCGACTATACGAGTCCCTCGGCGCGGCCGGCATCGAAGTCCTCTGGGATGATCGCGATGAACGGGCCGGTGTGAAATTCAATGACGCCGATTTGATCGGAGCCCCTCTTCATTTGGTCATCGGCGACAAAGGGCTGGCCCAAGGCGTGGTGGAGCTGAAAGCGCGGAAGACCGGGCAGACCACCCGCCTGGCCCCGAATGAGGCGGTCGCGGCGATTGGGGAAGTCCTCGGGTTCGTCCCTCAGCCCTCCTCCTGATTTCCGTCTTCTTTTTTTCTCGGCGTGACTCTGAGGTTCGATCGCAAAAGGGAGTTTTCCTTGCCTTGCCCGCCCCTTGCGTTAGACTGATCCCTGAGCGGCAGTCCGATTGCAACGGATCTCGAGCCCGTTCTCTTTTTCACATCCATGCTGCTATCGCCTCTTACCTTCATGGAGAGTCGGCATGCTCGCCAAGACAACCGGTTCTAGCCTACCCGATTCGCAACAGAAGGCGGAATTCGCCGAGCATGTCAAACGCATCAAAAATCAGATTCAAACGGCCACCGACATCGATCAGATTCTTCTCGACCTCCACCGGGATATTCTGAGTCTGTTCGACGCGGAAGATCTGACACTGTTCGCCGTCGATACGGAAAAAAAGGAAATCTTTTCCAAAGTTCCACATCTGGATACGGTCCAAGAAGTCCGTATCCCGATCACCGAGCAAAGCCTCGCCGGCTTCTGCGCGAAATATCTACGCCCCGTAAACATCGCCGACGCCTATAGCCAGATCGAACTGAGCGCGATTCATCCGTCCTTGCTTCATGATACAACTTATGACAAAAAGACCGGCTTCAAGACCAAGCAAGTGCTGACCTACCCGATCGTCGCCGACAACAAATATCTCATGGGCGTGATTCAGCTGCTCAATAAAAAAAGCGGCGGCCGGTTCACGCGCAAAGACGAGGAGTCGGTCGCGGAAATCGCCAAAGCACTCGGCACGGCCTTCCACAATCTCCGCAAAACGTCGAAGAAAGCCCCCTCCAAGTTCGATTATCTCGTGTCCAACCACAAAATCACGCAACAAGATCTGGATAATGCGGCGGCGGAGTCCCGGAAAGGCGTCACGGATCTCGAGTGCCTTCTCATTGAAAAGTATAAGGTCGCCAAGGCCGATTTGGGGAAGTCCTTGGCCCAATACCACAAATGCCCCTACATCGAGTTCAGCGATCGCACGATCGTCGATATCGAGCTTCTCAAAAATCTCAACATCGATTACCTCAAGAAAAATCATTGGATGCCGTTGAAGCGCGATCGTGCCGCCATCGAGATCCTGACCGACGACCCCGGCGATCTCGACCGGGTGCAGGATATCAAGCGCACCTTTCCCGGGCTGAACATCCGGTTCGCTGTGAGCCTTCGAAAGGACATCGCCCAGTTTCTCGCCGCCTCGACCGGACAGCCGGAGGCGACGGCGAAACTCAACGAGAACGTCTCGGATATTCTCGGCGAGTTGGTGAACGAATCCCAGTTGGAAGCGCAGGAAGAGGCCGCCAGCGCGGGCCTCGATGAAAACGACAGCGCCATCGTCCGGCTCGCCAATCAGATCATCGCGGATGCCTTCCGGCAAGGCAGCTCCGACATCCATATCGAGCCTTACGGCGAGAAGCGCGATACGCTCGTGCGGTTTCGAGTCGACGGCAATTGTTTCGAGTACATGAAGATCCCGTCCAGTTACCGGCGCGCCATCGTGTCCCGGCTCAAGATCATGGCCAGCCTCGACATCGCCGAGCGGCGAAAGCCGCAGGACGGCAAAATCAAATTCAAGCTCGGAGAAAATAAGGAGATCGAACTGCGCGTCGCGACGATTCCGACCGCGGGCTACAACGAAGACGTGGTCATGCGGATTCTGGCGGCAAGCGAGCCGCTGCCGCTCGACAAGATGGGATTTTCCGACCGCAACCTCCGCGAGCTTCAGAATATTGCCGAAAAGCCTTACGGCATCATTCTCTGCGTCGGGCCGACCGGGTCCGGAAAGACGACGACGCTCCATTCGGTCCTTGGATCAATCAATACGCCGGACATCAAGATCTGGACCGCCGAGGACCCGGTCGAAATCACCCAATATGGACTTCGACAAGTCCAGGTCCATGCCAAAATCGGCTTTACCTTTGCCGCCGCGATGCGGGCGTTTTTGCGGGCAGATCCCGATGTCATCATGGTCGGCGAAATGCGGGACAAGGAAACCGCCGATACCGGTATTGAGGCCTCACTCACGGGTCACTTGGTGCTGAGCACGCTCCATACCAACAGCGCAGTTGAGACCGTGACCCGCTTGCTCGATATGGGATGCGATTCGTTCAGTTTTGCCGACGCCATGTTAGGAGTCCTCGCACAACGGCTGGCGCGGCGGATTTGCAAGGACTGCAAAGAGGCCTATCCGGGCTCGCAGGAAGAATATGACGAGTTGCGAACGGGGTATGGACCTGAATACTGGGACAAATTAGACGTCAAGTTCGACGGTAATTTTCGACTCTATCGCGGAAAGGGCTGCGACACGTGCAACCGCACCGGCCTCAAAGGAAGGGTTGCGCTCCACGAGCTGTTGCTCGGGACGGATCGCATGAAGCGGCTTATTCAAGCCAAGGCCAAAACAGAAGAGATGCTCTCATTGGCGCTGAGCGAAGGCATGACGACTCTGGTCCAAGACGGGATCGACAAAGTCCTCAAAGGGCAAACGACATACAAGGAAGTCAAAGCGGTCGCCATCAAATAAACAGCTCCCGTCGCGCGGGATATCTCGTTTCCCTCCCTGGAGCTGTCGTCGGGATTGTGGGGGAATTCAGAAAACCGGTTGCCCAGAGCAATGCGTCCGCGGGGTCACCGTCTCTTCTTCTTCATGATCAGTTGTTGGATCCGGTGCAGATGTGGCGGCCGTATGGCAATGAACTCCATGCCGCATTCACAGCCTCGCACCCAACGCACGAGAGCTTCCTCAACTCGAACCGGCCACGTATGCTCGTCCGGCAAGAAAAGAGACAGCTTCAATTTCCGGCCCACCTGAAGAGGTTCCATCGACCTCGCCATGCAGCCCGTGGAGGATAGATCCAAAAGCTGAGCCTCTCCCTCAAAGTCATCCTCCCCGAAAAAGAAGAGACGGCAGGTCACCCCGACTCGCCGTGCCTTACGATCTTCTTTCGTCAGCGACATCGCCCGTCCTCTCCCGACCGGCAAGGCAAGCCCTGGTGTATTCCACAGATCATGGCGCCGGCTTCGACGGCTTTTCCATATTTGCCAGAAACTCGAACAGTCGTGCCGACTCGTTCGCGCCCATGGAGATGAATTCCAGGCCGAATGCGGCTCCTTTCACCCATCGCACGATGGCCAGGTCTACCGTCGTCGGCGTCTTCTGGTCGGGCAACAGGAGAATCAGCGACATCGCCTCAGATACCTTCACGGCGGCTTCGCTTTCGACCTTGCATCCCTTGGGGGACAGATTCACGATAATTCCCTCCCCTTCGGCGTCGCCGGCAAGGGAGATGGACAGCGTGAAGTGAGAAAAGGAGAGCAGACAGGAGTCCGGAACGAAGTGGCGCTCATGCCGGCGCAATTCAATCCGATTACTGGCTGAAGATTCCATCACGGCCCCACGGGGCACAACCGAAGATGCCGCTCAAAGTAGCGCTGTCTGACCTCACGGTTTACCATACACCCATTCCGCCGTCCGACCGAACAAATTGTTACTAATTCCGCTCAAATCTTCCACCGTGGGTCATCGGAAATATTCCGTATGGGTTGGGCAATACGCTGGGGAAAGGAACCGACCAGGGCGGTGCGTCGGATCATCGTCCGGGCGGGCTACCCCCTTGCCGTTCGGCGATTGCGATGAATTTGCGAAGACGCATCTCCGCCACCGGCGAGAGATTCAAAAATTCCAGGCCGAAGGTCTGATCTCTTCCCCACCGGACCGCCGCCTCCTTCACCGTCATGGGAGAAACCTGGTTCGGCAAGCATAGGCTGACCGACATGCGCTCGCCGGGCTCAATCCCCGTCTCGCTCATCACTTTTGCTCCCTTGATCGACACGTCGAATACGACGCCGAGTCCTTCGTGATTGCCGCGGATCCACTTCGTTAGGCCGCGCCGCTGAAACGAACAGGCGAACGGAGCAGGAATACGAAGGCGGGGATGCTGGCGGAGGTCGAGCGGCTGTGTCATGGTATCCATACGTATCCTCCCTTGCTCGCCCTACTGTACAATAGGACCGGCATTTCGAGAATACAATTGTGGAACCGCGCACGCGCCTACCCCGGTATCTCCCCCTAGCTACCTTCTCGGGTGGCGGTCCTTGTAAAGAGGCGCTGCGCCGGCCGGCCTGCTCTTAAATCGCCGGTGTTGCCACAGGTATTGTTCGGGGTGGCGGCGGACGGCGGCTTCAATGAGTTCATTGATGCGGGCCGTGTCGACCGTCGGATCACCGCTGGGATATTCCTGGAGCGCCGGTTCTACATGGATGTCATAACCGGTCCGGTCGGCTCGCCTGAAATAGAAGCACGGCACAACGGGCGCGCCGGTCAACTTCGCCAGGCGCGCGGTGGCCGTGAGTGAAGCAGCCGGCACGCCAAAAAAAGGTACGAAAACGCTTCGCTTCGTCCCGGCATCGATATCGGGAGCGTACCAGACGACTTCGTTACGCCGCAGCGCTCGGACGACGCCCCGCATGTCACGGTAGTGAATCATGTTGGGGTAATAGGTCGCCCTTCGGCGATGGGCGACCGTCTCGATCACCCGGTCATTCTGCGGGCGAAAGACGATGGTAACCGGCTGCTCAAGCACCATGAAGCGCCCCGCCAATTCGGCCGTGTGCAGATGCGCGCTGCACAGAAGAACGCCTCGTCCTTTCTCGAGAGCGGCGCGGATATGGTTCAACCCCACGATGCGACAGGCGCAGCGCGCCCTGGGGTCTGGAATCCACCAGGCTGTCGAGGTTTCGCAAAGCGCCATGCCGAGCGATTCGAAACAGCGCTTGGCCAGGATCGCCCGCTCTTGCGTGGATAGATCGGGAAAGCAGACGGCAAGGTTGATCTCGACGGTCTCGCGCCGCTTGTCGTGCATGAACCGCAGTAACAAGCCCGCCCATCGGCCCAGGATGCATTGCCATCGGTAAGGAAAGAGCGCCAGGGTCCGCATACAGGCGACCCCGATCCAGGACGGCCAATAGATCGGATGAAAGAGATTCGCCGGTCGCTTTCTTTTCCGTTTCTTCTGCATCGAAGGCAGCGAGATTGTACGAAGGACTCCGGAAGAACACAACGCCGCCATCCATGCATCGCGCCGTGGCCTGGTGACAAGCACGGAGGCAGGGATTATAATCCGTAAGACTCTGCCGGCAGATCTCAATGTGCAGCCGCCGCAGTGTGATGCCCAGGCGCCCATGGGACGAATACGATTACATAGTCTTGTACTGAGTGTGGGCCTCGGACTCGCCATGCTCGGTTTCTTGCCTCTCCAAGCCCAGGCGGTGCCGATGCAGGGGGACCCCAAGGGATTTGAGGGAATTCCCTGGGGAGTGACGTTTACCGAGTCAGCCGATTTTAAACTGGTGGAGAACGGCCGGAGGGTTAAGGGATATGAGCTCAAGCAAGGTCCGCCGTCCTTCGGTCCGGCGCAGATCGATTCCATGCGCTTTGTCACCATCGACGGGCAGTTCGGCCGGGTGACGATTCGCTACCACGGCCTGGAGGCCCACCAGCAGATTGTGAACTTCCTTGAATCGAAACATGGTGCCCTTGATCGAACGCCGGGACAGATCGCGGGTAAAGCGGTGAAGCAAGGTAACTGGCGCGGCGAAGATACCGAAATCAATTTGACGTTCAACAGCGGCACCGATCGCGGCATCATCTTTATCGAGAGCAGGGCATTGGCGACGACCTTCGCCGACGGTATGGCTGCGGAACCGGATCATTTAGGCGCCACCTATTGAGCGCGCAGCCGTCATTCCTCTTCTCCCGTACCGCCCCACCTTTAATTTTCGCTCTACAGTTCAGGGTGCGAGCCAGGTCGAACTAGGGTCTCACCCAGTACAGACCATGAAGCGTTCACTGAGATACTCTGGCTCACGGAAACTTAAGTGGAGGTCATCATGCGCTATCGCCTGTCCCTTTCACATATACTGCTTCCCATCGGCTTCCTCTTCACCGCATGCATTACGGACGCGACGACAGAACTCACTAAAGCTCCGTTCGACGCCACATCGGACATTTCGGGCGGTGTCAGCGAAGCTACATCAGAATTCACGGAACCGACGAAGGAAATCACCTCCAGCACAACGCCAGGAGCCTGGTTTTCGGGGGACGGTCCGGTCAAGGCCGAACACAAATTACGGGCGTTCACAGCCTACAGTTTCCAGAGTTTAAAGACCGATGTTGCGCGAGGACGCGGTGAATATCTCAGCTCGTTCGCCACCTTGCTGGAGATTCCGGAAGAGCGACAGGCGGCATTCTTCGGCTACATGCAGCAACAGTATAACGTTCTCTATGCCGAGCAATTGACGCCCGCTGAATCGCTGAATCGGGTCCTGTTGGAAGCGCAGCATGCACGTGGCCGCTTGATAGCGGAGAGCCGCACATAGAAACCAACCTATGCCGCACTCTGCGAAACGGCAATAAAAAGCAACCCGAGCATTGGCGCGCTGCTAGAGGCCGACTGCCTTTCAGGCGAAGTCGGCCTCTTGTATGTTATATCGACGCGTTGCGGAAATGTGCGACCGAACACATCGGCGGCATGTGCCTAATCTTTAGCCGGTCGACCGTTTGACCGATTTCTTCGCGGTTCTCACGCCGGTCACTCGCGACGGCCTCGTCCGCCGAGGCTTGCGTGTGGTGCGCATGTCGACGGGAGGTCGCCGATCCTTAGCTCCCCGCTTAAACAAGGTTCGCCATGACGCCTTCACACGCTCGATTTCTTTGCCCAGCGCGATAAGATCCAGTTTTCCGGTGCGGGCACGGGCGAACAATTCCGCTTCCTCCTCTTTGATATGATGTCTGACGTTTTCCGCCAGGACACGGAATTTGGCCGCATACCGCTCACTGCCGGCGTTCATGTCCCGCAGTTCGGCAATCAACAACTTCATCACATGGTGCTCTTCCAGCGATTCGTCCAGTTTAGCCTTCGCTTCAGGGGCATCCCCCAGTACAGCGGGATAAAATAGTTCTTCTTCCGCCGTCGCATGCGCCTCCAACTCGTCGAGGACCTCTCCGACAATTCGTTGCGTCTCTCTGCCGGTGGCCGCCTCGAAATTACGAAACAGCGACTTCACTTTTTCATGATCTTTACGCAACAATTCCACCGCACTGTCGTCTGAGTTCATAAATAATAATCCCATAGATGGTTCTCCTCCCTTCCGCCGCCTGTATCCAACTCAACCGGCTACGGTCAGGATACCCTCCTCCCACTATGCCGGGCACTGGCGCATTCCCTAGGTTGGGTCGTGGAACGACCTCTGGCTTCGCACACGGAGCAGCCCGTATACTCACTGTTCTTCGGCCGGGCCGAGCACGCCACCACCAGTCAAACAGAACGGAAATCGAATGGCGCCGACTATTCTGCTGAGCTGTGAATCGATCAGTAAAAGTTATGGGATGACGCCTCTCTTCACCGAGCTGACGTTGGGGTTGAATGAGGGCGATCACATGGCCATTGTCGGACCGAACGGGTCAGGAAAATCCACGCTGCTCAAGATCCTTGCCGGGATAGAATCCCCTGACAGCGGCACCAGGACCGCCAGGCGGCATCTGCAAATCGGCTACGTCGCACAAGACCCGACACTGAATCCAACCCGGACAGTCGAAGATGAGTTGTGTGAAGCCTTGCGCACGGCGGGAATGAATCCTCATGAACAGGCCGGCCGGCTCGCCAGAGCATTGAGTATCGGTTCCTTCACTGAGGCCGATCAGCCGGTCGCCGGCTTGTCCGGAGGATGGCGCAAGCGCCTGGCCATCATTCGATCATTAATGCTGGAACCGGACGTTCTATTAATGGACGAGCCCACTAATCATTTGGACCTCGACGGCATCCTGTGGCTGGAATCATTGCTCAAGGTCCAAGCCAAAGCCTTTCTGGTGGTGAGTCATGACCGGCGCTTTCTCGAATCGATCGCCTCGCGCATGGTGGAATTGAATCGGTGTTATCCCGGCGGCCTGTTCGAGGCACAAGGACGCTACAGCGATTATTTGGAGCAGCGGGAAGCCATGCTACAAGTTCAGGCCGACTATCAAGCCTCGCTGGCGAATCGCGTCCGCCGTGAGATCGAATGGTTGCGGCGGGGACCCAAGGCCCGCACGACCAAGGCGAAAGGCCGCGTACAGGCGGCGGCCGAATTAATCGAGGAGGCGGCCATCGGTAAAGCTCGGGCCGCCACTTCCCGTGTCGATATTGATTTCACATCATCCGGCCGCAGATCCAAGCAACTGCTCGTCGCCACGGGCATCAGCAAATCCCTCGGAGACAAACCGGTACTGACCGGCCTGAACCTACGGTTGGGACCGGGCCAGCGACTGGGATTGTTGGGGCCCAACGGAAGCGGCAAAACGACGCTGTTACGATTGCTGGCAGGGACACTCGCTCCCGATACCGGCACAATCACTCGAGCGGAAGGGTTACGTATTCTGTCATTCGAGCAGCATCGTGATTCACTGGATCAATCAGGCACGCTGCGACGCGCCTTGGCCCCGGCTGGAGATGCCGTCATTTTTCAGGACCGCTCGATACATCTTGTATCCTGGGCCAAACGGTTTCTCTTTCGACCCGAACAGCTGGATTTGCCCGTGTCGCGACTCTCCGGCGGAGAGCAAGCTCGTTTATTGATCGCCCGTCTCATGCTCCAACCCGCGGACTTGTTGATTCTCGATGAACCGACCAACGACCTTGATATTCCGACCCTGGATATATTGGAGCAAAGTCTCATGGACTTTCCCGGGGCGGTCGCTCTGGTCACTCACGACCGATGGCTGCTTGATCGGCTCTCTACGGTCCTGTTGGCGTTGGATGGCCGCGGCGGCGCGGAGTGGTACGCCGATCTCGCGCAATGGGAAGCGGCTCAACGTCATTTCGCTCCGCCGGCGCAGAATCCGGCCAAGCCATCCTCCACATCGGCCACGGCGGACAACCACCGAAGTGGATCTTCTCCCAAACACAAGTTGTCATATCTCGAACAGCGGGAATGGAACGCAATCGAAGGCAATATCCTGAAAGCGGAAGCGGCACTCACCGCCTGTCGGACGAGCCTCGAAGATCCGGCCGTCATGTCCAATGCCTCCGCGCTTCAAGAACGACTGAGCACAATGGAAACCGCTCGCGCAGAAGTCGAACGGTTGTACCAGCGCTGGGCCGAGCTTGAAAGTAAGCAGGCAGGCACGTCTTCCTTGGTTTGAATACGATACAGCGGTATCCCGCACTACAACCGTTGCTAGAAACGGATTAACCGTTTTTTAGAACGGTTCCCATCGAAACCCAAATTTCACAATTTAAATATTATACAAATAAATCATATTGTTATACATATATTTGTTGTGGCACGTTGATTGCTTAAACGACTGATCAAGTAATGCAGAGATAATGACCGCGATTCATCAAGTCTAAAAAACTAAGCCGAGTTGATATTTAAGGGAGGAAATGCCATGAAGCGTCAGACCACTATCCTATCCACATTCGCCGCATTGGCGGCATCCGGCTTCTTGGGGCTCACTTCAGCCCAAGCCTTTTCCGATGCCAGACCCGTCATAGCCGAGCCGGTACTCTGGGGAGCGACCAGCAGCCAGAAGTCCCCGGCCTGGTCGGAGGAACTCTTGGGCCAAGTCGTCACCTATCAGACGCTGGCGGAAAAAGGGGTCATCTCCGGAGACTTTGATCCGTTTCTCAAGCTACTCGGTAAAGTGCGCGAGGATCATCGCTCTGGAAATCGCCAAGCAACCTATGAGGGAGTGAACACCTTTATGGTCATGCTGGAAGCGCGTGTCGGCGGCATCGACGCACATAGTGCAGACGCGCTCTGGGACTTCTGCTATAAGGTGACTCCTGACGAGTTCCATGCCCGCGACCGGCACGTCCGAGCCAAGGGCGCCGAGGATGTGAAGAAGCATGAGAATTTCATCAGAGATATGGAGGAGCGGGCCAGCATGGCGTTCTAACCGCTCTCTTCATAGATCATCTCTGTCACAAGAACTGGAGCCGGCATGATTGTGCCGGCTCCAGTTCTGCTTTATTCAGGACAGGCGGTTCTGAGGAAAATCACCTTATGGCTCATGCGCCGGCCCGATAGCCCGTTCACGATCCTTCTTGTTCTCGCCATATTCCTTTGTGCATTTCATGGTGTGCGGCTACCGCCGGTCCTTCACGCCGCTGAATTGTCGGCCGACCATGGGCCCATGCAGCCCGGCTATGTGGTTCCAAACGCGTGGCCGCAGAGTAGCTACGAAGAGTATGAGCCGCCGGCCAGGCCTGTGTTCGATCTACGTAAGTTTTGGATGCGGGCGGACCTGAGAGTTCGGCCTGAATGGCGCAACGGGGTCTGCTTCGGCGGCGGAGCGCCAAGAAACGGCGCCTGCAACAGCTTGGCTCCGGATGGGAGTGGAACCGGAGCCTTCCCCGGTCGCAGCGCCAGTGATTTTTTTGTCCAACAGTGGGCGAGGTTGGGCATCGGCTATGATCTCTCGCCGGACGTGAATTTCTACTTTGAGATTGAGGACTCGGCGACATGGGGAGGAAACGGCAACCCCTTGAACGGGGGCGACGGCGGAGATCCGCTGAACCATAATTGCGGGTCGTCTCAGCCGGGCCAATGCCGCCTGGGCATCCGTGCCGGCTACGTGCTCGTTCGTAACGTCGCCGGGATTCAAGGATTCAGCATTAAAGCGGGACGGCAGTATCTGGTCATGGGAAACCAGCGGCTTTTCGGCCACTTTGACTGGGCCAATACGGGCTATTCGCACGACGGCGTGATGTTGAGTTACGCCACCTCTTCATTCGACACAAAATTGGGTTGGTTCCGGCATTCCGACACCGATCTGGCGCAGGCCGCACCATACGGGAGCGTCGGCCCGAACATTCCCACGCCGTTGCCCGGCTATGACGGCAATGCTGATGTAGACATGGTTGTTTTGTATAATCAAATACGAAGCGTCCCGAGCATGGTCATTGAGCCTTACTACGTGTTGTATCATAATCGACTGTCTGAACTGGCCAATCCAGGCCAGTACAATGCCAAGTTTTCGTCTCAGGTTCGACACATGATCGGAGCGAGAGCCGAGCTTCGAAGAGGGAATTGGGATTTCGTCCATGAAATCGCCTATCAATTCGGACGTGCAGCCGATGGCGCGGGGGCCGATAACCGGGATAATCTCCGCATTAATGCCTGGGCCTCGGGAACATGGTTGGGCTATACGTGGTACGATAACCGCTGGAAGCCTCGCGTGGCCGCCGGATTCGACTATGCTTCCGGCGATGGTGACGCCAACTGCGTCACGCCGGGCGGCGTCGTGTCACGCAGCTGCGGAGGGAATGCCAATACGTTTGAAAATTTCTTTCCGACGAATTTTCTTCATGTCGGATACATGTTGAACGGCGCATGGCGCAACAGCGTGCAGCCGCATGTGAATTTTCAAGCCAGGCCGACGGCTCGCGATCATATCGAGATCTGGGCGTTACGGAAATATTTGGCCAGTGCCCGTGATAATTGGTATCGAGGCTCACAAGGCCCGCTGATTTTTTCTCGTGCGGATAACACCGCCAATCATGTGGGGGACGAGATCGATGTATCTTGGTCCCATTTTTTCGCAGACGGGAAAGTATCCTTGGCCGTAATTTACGGCCACTTCTTTTCCGGCTCCTATATCCGGAATCAACTCGGAACTTCGGCCGACCAAGATTGGGGAATCGTGCAACTATGGACAAACTTCTAACCGGCGCCAAGGGCGCCAGCCTCAATCTTGAGACCCTGCTCGAAGTCACCAATGCGTTGAACTCGCAGCGGGACCTCGAAAGCCTGTGGCAGGTCATTGCGGACCAGATTCAAAAAGTGATTCCCTGGGATCGCGCCGGCATCACGCTCTACGAGCCGGCGAACGACTCCTTTCGTTTTTATGCCGTATTGACCAACATGGAGACCCCCGCTCTTCGGCATGACGCCGTGATTCCGCGCGACGGCAGCGCGGTCGGTTGGGTCTACTCCCATCGTCGCCTTCATGTGCGGCCCGATCTGCAGCGCGAGCAGGTTTTTCTGGAAGACGCGTTTTACGTGCAGGAAGGGCTGGGACGGATGATCAATCTTCCTTTGCTGGTTCGGGAACATTGCCTCGGCACATTGAACATCGGCAGCGCCCAGCCCGGAGAACCGGATCCCGATGATTTGAAGTTTTTGCAGCAAGTGGCGACCCAGATCGCCTATGCCATTGATCACGTATTGGCCTATGAACAAATCAAGCAACTGAGTGAAAAGCTACGCTTGGAAAACGAGTATCTGGCTGAAGAGGTGAAAGCCAGTCGGAATCTGGGGTCGGTCATCGGCGAGTCCCCGGCTTTTCGCAAGGTCATCGAGCTGGTGAAAGCCGTCGCGCCGACTCAGACCACGGCGCTGCTGTTGGGTGAAACGGGAACCGGCAAAGAAGTTCTGGCGCGGGCGATCCATGATTTGAGTCCCCGCAGCGACAAGCCATTTATTCGAGTCAACTGCGCGGCCTTGCCGGCCGGACTCATCGAAAGCGAACTCTTCGGTCACGAGCGGGGCGCGTTCACCGGCGCGGGGCAGCGGCGCGCCGGGCGATTTGAACTGGCGAACAAGGGCACCTTGTTTCTGGATGAAATCGGGGAAATGCCCCTCGAAGCGCAGGTCAAATTGCTGCGGGTGCTCCAGGACGGAATGGTGGACAGGGTCGGCGGCACGCAGCCGATTTCCGTCGATGTACGATTGATTGCCGCCACCAATGCCGATCTGGCGGCCGGAGTGAGCAAAGGCACGTTTCGGGCGGATCTGTTCTACCGGCTGCATATTTTTCCTATCTCGGTCCCCCCCCTCCGGGAACGCCGACAGGACATCGTGTTGCTGGCCCAACACTTTCTCAGCCGACTCAGCGTGAAAATGAACCGGCCTCAGTTGAAGTTTGACGCTCCGTCACTTCAGCGACTCATGGACTATAACTGGCCCGGGAACGTGCGCGAATTACAAAATGTTATTGAACGGGCTGTTATTCTGTCCCATTCCTCCACTATCAGCGTGGATGAAGTCTTTCTTCCGATTTCGACCGTGGCCGCGCCCCGGGAGGAGCACTCGCTCAATCTCGGCGAACTGGAACGGACCCATATTCTCAGGGTCCTGGAACAGGCAAATTGGCGAATCTATGGCACCGGCGGAGCCGCCGAACTTCTGGGTCTAAATCCGGAGACATTGCGCAGCCGGATCAGGAAACTCGGTATACGACGTCCATCCCGGTAGCCTGTTGCCTGCAACGGCAGGCTTCACACGCCTTCCGCACCCCATAGTGCTCTCATTGACTCCTTTTGGGTTAAATGGTAGGGTGTCTGTTCGTACGAGCCACGAGCGCCATCCTAGTCCTCGCGCATCCAAAGCCATTCCGGCATCCTCAGCGCGATGGGAAATCTAGTATGCTGCTCCTCCGCGCCTGCCCCCGCCCCATGTGTCGTAATGGGACCGGGATTGACGTTAGTTCGGCATTCACTCACTTTTCCGCGGGTAACCTGTCGAAAGGAGCACCATGAAAATGTCCAGCGTCTGGAGGCGAAATAAGACTGCGGCGAAAAAGAAACGCCCGGTTCACAAGCCCAAAATTTGTTGGGATACTCTGGGATTGCCCGCCACAACTCATGAATCCGCCGTATCCATTGAGGAGATCAGGAGGCAAGTCACCTCCCTGGCAAGCCGGGGATTCGGCCAAGGTACACGCTCTCGTTCAGAAGCGAAAGAAACGGGGAGCGCTCGCAGGCGACGAGGGGCGACCGAATAACTGCCCCGAAGGACACCGGACGGCTCACCAAGTACTCCAAGGAGGACGCCATCGGACGACCAGGCAAAACAACTGTCGCAAAGCGTGACCGTGAGAAGGCAAAACAACAGAAGCAACGCGAGAAGGATGCGCGGCGGGCCCAGCGAAAGGCAGAGAAGGACTCCCGTGGTCCCCGTCCCGAGGGAGAAGACCCGGATTTGGAAGGACTGCACTGGGGACCGCAGCCGCCGCTCTTTTGAAAGAGCAGACGGCCGAAGTTCCGCAGGATTCCTGCTCAGGATGACCCGAGCTTAACGAATCGATCGTCAGCCAGCACTGCATGAAGTTGCTGGCTGACGTAAGACCGGTACTCCACCGCCTGTTTCGCAATCAAGACCAATCCATCCGCATCGGTCAGGATGACCAGATCATCCTCCACCGCCAGGGTCCGTTCCGGTTCCCCCACGTTGATGCGATATTGCGTACGCCCGTCAGGGTTGCGTCGCGACCCCGTCACCAGCTCCGTCAAACCGTCAACCGTTCCGTCCCGTCCTCCCGCCCCGACACGAACTTTAGTTCCATTGGGAATTCGTACCCATTTCTTCTCTTCACGGACGGATTCGCTGTTCGACTGCGTCATAACGGTATATCCTCCATTGTGAATTGGAAAATCGCTGGTCCTTCCGACTGAGGCACGGGCCCAACAGCGAGAACTGCACAGACTCGGGAATCGTTCGCGAAATGAATCCGGGCGAGCGCCAAGATAGCAGTCAGCACTGTTTACATGTGATCCTTTAGTATACCCGCCATCTCTTGCGGGAGAAAAGCCCAATCTTTATCAACTCGATGCCCGCGACGCCGCCGCCATCGATTCGACTCGGCGACCGCCCATCCGGCTGCATCGGGTGCTCGGCTGTCTTACTCGGCAAAGCTGCGGACATAAGCCAGGACACTTTGCCGCTCGGTTGCCGTCAGCGCGACATCCCAGGGCGGCATGTGTGGGTTGCCATGGTTGATCGCCTTCAGTAAATCCTCGTCCGTTCTCTCTCCAATCAGCGGCGAGATGAGATCCGCAGGAGCAGGTCCAACAACCGGTACCCATCGCCCTTCCCTTTGAGGCCATGGCATCCGGCGCAGCGCGCATGGAAATATGCCTGCCCTTCTGTAGTGATCGGTCGCTTGATGATTCCGACTCTTCGATGATGCCGCCGACGTTCGACATGAATATGGACGCACCGAGGCTGAGCCCTATCGGCCCAATAGCCCTCCCATTGCCGCTCCTTGTAATATTGTCGCGATGAATCACACCTGATCTATTTCGACAGTGTAGCCAACCAGGCACCGCAGAGGTAGAGGGCCAACAAGACGCTCGCTATTCACAACATGAGCAAGATTTGTCTTGTGCCCGGGACCGAGGCTGGCCTACTTTACAGCTGTGTTGCCATTACGAGGGCAACCGCCCGGTCGCGGTTCAGCGGCTCATGAGAAAGGATTGGTTATGCGTATCGTCGTTTCTTGTTGTTCGGTCCTCCTATGGTTGATGGCATCCGGAGCGTCGGCGGCTTCGGATCCCGTGTCAGACGAACAGAAAACACTCTATGCGTTGGGCATCGCGATCAGCCAATCGCTCGGCGTTTTTGGATTGAACGAGTCCGAACTCGAATTCGTCAAATCCGGTCTCTCCGACGGCGTCTTGAAACATCCTTCCAAAGTCGACCTCAAGACGTATGGTCCCAAGATCGAACAACTGGAGAAAACCCGGACGTCGGCCCTCGCCGACGGAGAGAAAAAGGCCGGTGCAACCTTCTTGGCTAAGGCAGCCGCCGAATCAGGCGCGACAAAAACAGAGTCGGGCGCCATCCTGACGACGATCAAGGAGGGGAAAGGCGCGAACCCAAAGGCGACCGATACGGTGAAGGTTCACTACCATGGCACCCTGCTCGACGGTACGGTGTTTGACAGTTCCGTCAAGCGCGGGGAGCCGGCGACCTTCCCGCTCAATCAGGTGATCAAGTGTTGGACAGAAGGCGTGCAGAAAATTAAAGTCGGAGGCAAGAGCCGGTTGGTGTGTCCGTCGAATCTGGCCTATGGAGACCGCGGCTCACCACCGGCGATTAAACCGGGCGCAACTCTGGTATTCGAAGTTGAATTGCTCGACATTGTGAAGTAGGAATGCGAGAAGCCGGTCCCGACCAGGACGGGACCGGCTCGGCCCCCGGACCTGCTCCCCTCTTCACCGCCTCCGGACGGTATTGGATCGCTATCGAGCGCAAATCTATGAGCGCGCGAACAAAAGCCGAACGGCTGTGCCGCTGCGGGCACAATAAACGCCAGCATCGTGTCGTAGCCGGCGCTCGCGGACCATGCCGGGACTGTCTTTGTGACCAATATCAACCTCGACAAAAACGAGCCCATGGTCGGCGTACCCCATCGAAACAGCGCGGCCATCGAGGGCTGGGCCCCCGCCGCTAAGCGACACATATCGCACGGAATCAGATCAGGCGGCTCGTTGTCAGCGGCTTCACCGCTGCCATAGGATGTGAGCGTTCTCCAAAGGCACCGCCACACCGGAGCAGCATGGGATGATTCGCGCTGTATAGTCCGTCACCGGGCGACACACCGATACCGCCGTGCGATACACATGCCCGCCGGCCGCGCCGGCAGCAGGACGAATGCGCGTCATCTCTTGTCGGATCGGATCGCTGCCATCGATGCCATCGGCAAAGAGCTCGACTCGCACAACGTTCGGATCGAGGTGATTCAGATACACCCTCACCTCAAAGATATGCTGGGCTTCATTTGTCTGTACCTTCATGTCGTCGAAATGCAACGTGTTCCATGTCTCCTTCAAAGTTCGGCCCCAATTGACTATGTTCCTCCCTACAGCAGCTTTGTCGGCGGCGCGCGTATGGTAGGCGGCCGCAGCCGGAAGGTAGTGTTGCTCGGTGTATTCGCGCACCGTGCGATTGGCGGAGAAGCGCGGGGTCAACCGCGCCATGCTTTCCCGCATCCGCGCTACCCAGGCGGTGGGGATACCCTCCTTGTCGCGGCGATAAAACTCGGGAATGACCTCGCGTTCAAGCACGTCGTACAGCGCCTCGGCTTCGGTAGCGTCCCAGGTCGGGTCATCGCCATGTTCTTTGCCGTCCCCTAACGCCCACCCGACTTCAGGCCCGTAGGCTTCCTCCCACCAGCCGTCCAGTTCTGAAAGATTGAGCCCTCCATTGACCAACACCTTCATGCCGCTCGTACCACAGGCTTCCCAAGGTCGCCGCGGCGTGTTAATCCAGACATCGACCCCCTGCACCAGCTGTTCGGTCAACAGCATGTCATAATCACTGAGGAAGATCGCATGAGGGCGTACCTCGGACCGACGAATGAACCGCATCCATTCTTGAATCAGAGCCTGCCCCGCCTGGTCCGCCGGATGGGCTTTGCCCGCTATGATGAGCTGTACCGGACGCTGCGGATTGCTCAAGAGGCGAAGCAGGCGCTCCGGGTCATGCAGCAACATGTCCGGTCGCTTGTAAGTTGCGAAGCGCCGCGCAAAGCCCAGCGTCAACGCATTGGGATCAAAAAGATGCGTTGCCTCCTCCACCGCTTGCGTCGACGCGCCGGAGGCGGCCAGTTGTCGGGCCAATCGCGCGCGAGCATATTCCACAAGAGACTTGCTGCCGGCAATGCGAAACTGCCAAAGCCTGGCGTCGGAGATGCCGCGAATATCCTGCTCCAAGGATTCGGTCGTCCCGAGCCAACGGGCTTTTCCACAGGCCTCCGTCCACAAATCGTCGGCGGCCGGCGAGTCCCAGGTCGGCATATGAGCGCCGTTGGTCACGTGACCGACAGGCACTTCGTGCGATGGCCAGCGGGAAAAGAGCGGCTGAAAGAGGCGACGGCTCACCTTCCCATGCAGACGGCTCACGCCATTGACCGCCCCGCTCCCTCGGATTGCCAAATAGGCCATGTTGAAGGGTTCCGACGAATCGTGCGGGTTCCGGCGGCCCAGTGCCAGCACATCATGGAGTGGTATGCCGAGTTTCTGCTCTGCATACCTACCGAGGTATTGCTCAATGACGGCTGGAGCGAACCGGTCAAAGCCGGCGGCCACTGCCGTGTGGGTCGTAAAGAGATTCCCCGCTCGCGTGACGGCCAGCGCGACGTCGAAGGGCTGCCCGGTCTCATCCATGAAATGTCGCGCGCGCTCCAATACCGCGAAGGCCGCATGCCCTTCATTCAGATGACAGACGTCCGGTTGGATGCCGAGCGCACGAAGCAGCCGCCACCCGCCGATCCCGAGGAGCAGTTCTTGTCTCAGGCGCAACTCCGGCCCACCACCATACAGTTCGCCGGTAATGCCTCGATGCGCGGGGAAGTTCGCCGCGTCATTGCTGTCCAGCAGATACAGCTCCACCCGGCCGACCTGGACCTGCCAGGCACGCAGCCACATCGAGTACCCAGGTAAGGCGATCTCCAACCGCAGCCACTCGCCGTTCGGTTGGCGCACAGGCGTGATCGGCAACTGTCCGGGGTCGTTATACGGGAAGAGGGCCTCTTGCGCGCCGTTCTTGTCGATGACCTGGCGAAAATAGCCTTGTTGGTAGAGCAGCCCCACGCCGACGACCGGCACGCCCAGATCCCCGGCGGCTTTGAGCTGATCGCCGGCCACGTTGCCCAGTCCTCCCGAGTAGATGGGCATGGCTTCGCTCAACATAAATTCCATGCTGAAGTACGCAACACAACTCAACGGAGATCCCGGATGGGTTTGCTGAAACCACGCGGGTATTGTGACCGCATCGCGCCTGGTCCGGATCAGGTCGTCTACATCCTTGCGAAAATCAAGGTCAGCCAACACGCTCTCGATCCGGTCCCGCGAGACCGTCTGTAGGACAACCCAAGGATTATGCGTCAGTTCCCAGAGCACCGGGTCAAGCTGCCGCCAAACTTGATCGGTCGCATGATTCCACGCCGAACGCAGATCCAAGGCCAGTTCGGCCAGAGAATCAAACCCTTCAATGTCTGCGGGTAGGAGACTGTTGATCGATTTGCCGACAGGTTTGTGTTTGCTCATGACATCTTCAGTGGATTGGCCTCAGCCGGAATCTTCGAGTGCCCCGACAGCATCCTCGTCGATCATCAGAAACTTGTATTCATGCGGGTGGCAGCCGACGCAACCAGAAGACTCTCAACCCGCAAACCCAGGCGTCAAATCGGCATACGGTATCCATAGAACTCATGATCTTCGTTATACCCGCCCTGGCCGGCTCCCAGGTGAGTGAAATCGTGCACGAACTCTATGGCTTCGATCCATTTGACCATCTTGAAGCCCAGCTCGTTTTCGCATCGCAGTCGAAGCGGGGCTCCATGCAGCACGCCAAGCGGCGCTCCGTTCAACTCATAGGCAAGCAGGGTCAACTTGTGCCTCATGTTCTGAATCTTGTGAACATCATAGTAACGGCCGCCGTCGGCACCCTCGGCAAATGAGTAAAAGACCGCATAGCGGGCGTCAGACCTCGGTTTAACGATGTCGAGAATGTGCCGCATCGGGACACCACCCCACTTCGCCACGCCAGACCAACCTTGAATACAAAAGTGCGCAGTAATCTGCTCTTGCTTCGGGATCTCCTTGAGCTCCGCATACGAGAACTCTTTGGGAGTTTCGACCAGCCCGTAAACCCGCAATCTGTAGTTCGTAAAGCCGTCTTTCGCAAGCAGATTGAAGGCCTCGGACTGCGGCATGGTGCCATTGATCCAGAGATACGGCGAGATGTCCTGTTCGGCGTACTGGGTGTTCGGATCCCACCACTCAGCCAAGCCCTTGATGGGGCCGATCATCTTTTGGCCGGCCTTCTGAACGAGACGGGCATAGTTGATCGTGAAGGGTGACGCAAGACTCCAGGCAACGACGACCACCACCATGGCTATGCCGAACATCAGGACACCTTCCCAGGAATTGTCATTCCTGCCGGCGAACATGAAGTTCAGGTTTTGTCGCATTCCGGTGATGAACACCAGAGTCACATGGATAACGATGAAAAGCAGGAACCAGCACAGCACGACAAAATGGATCGTCCGCGCCGCCTGCCGATTCAGGACTTTGGCAAACCACCCCAACTTGTTGGCGATCGCCGGACCCTGCATCAAGCCGGTGATGACCGCCAGGGGAGCGGCCACGAACACGGTGACGAAGTATGTCAGTTGCTGGAGACCGTTGTAATGAGTCCAGGCCGTTTCGACGGGAAACTGCAGCGACCCGTACTGAATTGCCGTTGACAGCGCGTTGGGGAACACCTCCCATGCGGTGGGCACCAACCTCCGCCACTGGTCGGTCGTGAACAACAACACGTAAAAGATCGCCCCGTTGATCAACCATAGAAGATCGAATGAAAAATGCCACCAGCGCGCGAGCCCGACCGAGTGGCGAATCCCTGGAATGCCCAACCACTTGGGGATCGTCACCGCATCGTCCTTGGATGTCCAAATCCGGTCCTTCGGAACTTCACCTTGAAAACGAAACCATTCTGTACCAGGAGTGCAATCACGCGTCCAATACAGTCGCGGGTGATCAGCGAGGATCTGAATGCCCGAACGAATGATGAAGATCATGAAGAACAGGTTGAAGAAGTGCTCCAACCGGAGCCACAGCGGAAAGCCCGAGTGAACGGCCGGCGCGGACGCAGGAACGCCCGGGTAGCGCGCAAGAAATTCCTGCACAGCGGGCATGGCACGCAACTCTTGCGCGGCGGCGATCCCAAGGATCAAAACCACAAACCCAAGCGGCACGATCCACAATACATTGATCCATCTCCCCCCGATACGGACGCGGGGTACGATGCCTGCGCGTGGAGGCAGCCACCTGCTCAAGCGGAGGCGATCATCCGCGTTGCTGAGGCTCATCTCAAACGGATCGTGCGGCAACGCATTTTTATGAATCGTCATTCTGGCCCTGATTAGGAAGACGTCTTAGCCTTTTAGCCTTGTCGAGTTCGTTGTCGTAAGAGCTTCATTGGCGATGGTCTGGGCTTCCTCCAATCTGCGATGCAGTTAATCCGTTTCACGTACGCCGGGACGACGCCCCCGCGCTCTCGTCTCCGCCGGAACCCCGGTCATCTGCCGGGAGAAGATTTCCTTTCAGCTCTCACGAACATCGGGGCGCGCTCTTCTCTGATATCCCAGTCGATGTCCATTTGACCCACGCCGTGGAATTTCGACCGGACGGTCTCCCACGCATTCGCCTTCGCCCGATTGATCGCTTCGTCTTTCTTCGAGAACTCCTCGTCGCTGTAGATCTGTTCCCCATAGGAGTGAATGAGTACGCGATTTCCCACCTGATAGCCGATCAGAGTCTTGTAGGGTACCCAGACAGCCCCGGCATCCCGCTCTTCGACAAAGATTTGACATGTGACGGTCCTCTTATCCAATTTCATACCTCCTTTCTCAGATGCGGCATCTCGGTTATCGACCTACAAGACATTGTCAACCTGCTTGAAGCGCCGGCAAGCCCGCCTCAGCAAAGGCCGGGCGGCTTCAATTTTCTTCAGCATCTTCGTAATCCGCCGGGGATGCTCATGGTCACTCCACAGGACATCGCGCAGTTCCTCCCGCAGACCACACGCTTGCCTCTCCGGCCGTTTGCCTCATCTCCGCCTCCTCAATGTCGATGACGCGTGAGTCGCCATTGGAAACTCTACAGACTCACGTCGTCCCACCGACCGTGAGAGACTCCTGTGGCTTCTCCAGGTGCAGATCGAGCATTGTCACGCCCACAATGGCGAAGAAGATGAGCGCCGTATACAGCAACAGCATGGCGAGCACTTTTCGCTCCTCGGTCTGCAATTCAGCCGCGCTGAGGCCGGGCCACTCTGCTCTCGTGACATTGATGGTGCTGCGATCGTTCATGTGTTCTTCTCCTTTCCCTACAGCGGTGGGTTGCGTCTCCCTCGATATTGACGGGACATCTCATGTCCAGGCCCGCCTCGCCAGCGATCGCCGAGACTCAGCGCTTGACGTAGTGCATTTCGCCGCCTCTGTGGTACGTGTGCCTTAGCAAAGGGCGCACCCCGTTGGTCTCAGAACGAGAGGGCTGCTCGCTCGTCCTGATCCTTGATCGAAGCCGCGAATCGTTTCATGCGGTCCACCAAGGCCTTTTCTTCAGGATCGAGCTTGTCTTCACTCTTGAGAGGAAGGAGCACGGCATAGGGAACTACTTTGACGACGGTTGCAAAAATATGATGCGCGGCCTCGGTGGTGATCCCGCCTTCCTTTGTTTCCAGCATTTCCAGGAAACGGTTCATACCCTTTCGCTTCCCGTTATACTCCTCCTTGACGGCTGCTTCCTTGACCACTTCCAACTGTTTGAAGTACGGATCAAAGTTCCCCGTCTTGGCCAGATCTTTTTGAAGCATGAGATCCAACGCAATTTTGTCGATCCACGGCGGCGCGAGCCAGGCCTCTGCTGCAATGGGAATTGCTCCAAGAACAGGAATGATCAGCACGAGCGAAAGTAACAGTCTGCGTAAACAATGCGGTGTCATGGATTCCTCCTCTGATTGAGACAGAACATAAAATGCCGAGCGCACGTTGTGTCCGAAGCGGCGTAGCCTTTCCTGCCAGCTTCCGCACGTGCTCCCCAATCCTTATTCTTAAGCATTATCCTTGCTCGAATGGGTTCATGTTGAAATCACAATGGAATCTTGCCGCGACGAGACGCTGTTGCCGACAGGAAAGTAGCTTCGCACTGTGCGGCCTGTGCAGAACTTCTCATTTTGCGACTGAACCGTCATGTGACAACCATCCGGGATAATAGGACCTGCACCGGTATGTCAGGCCATCGTTCGTGCCATGGTACTCTTCGCGAATAAAACCCTGGCGCCACGCGGGCATGGCAATGGCGAGTACAAACCATGCATGTGACGGTACGGGCCGGTTGGAGCGAGAGTGAAGATACCTCAGCGGCTATGCAGCGATACCGTGCTCCTGCTCGCGTGAAACCGACCGAACTGTCTTAACCCGCATTATTCATGAACGCTTCTGCTGCAATCGCGGATTCACCGCTACGACAAGCCATTCGGCGGGCGTGCTCGCCATTCAGTCCCTCGACGTACTGTTCCCAGTACGCCTCGGTTCCTCGTGGCTGTGCTTGCCCGTCTCGCTTGGCGACTCCACGATTTCGCGAAGAACCGTCATGAATAACGCGGGTCAAGATGTACGAAAGGAGATACTGCGATGGCAAACCTGGCTAACGACGCGTCATGGACCGATATCAATATCGAAGTGATCACAAACTATTTAAGGAGAGAGTTCGAGAATTTTGCTATTGCGTATCATGCCGACAGATCGCACACCCATACCTGTACCGTTAATAACGGGAAAAAACTCTTTAAGCTGATTATCGGATGGCCTACCTTGGCAGATAGAACTTTTACCCCGGAAACAATTGACCGCTTACTCACAGAGAATGTTGCACAGGAAATGCGGCTCCACGGAGAGAACGGCTATCACTGGACACCCTCGACTTAGACGGCGCTCCTTGCAACTGCGACACGACCCTTCCTGCGCGGATCCGCATGCGAACGAAGCTCAATTCCTATCCCAAGCCCAATGCGCGGATGTCCTGGGCGCCCTCTCGCGTTTCATTGTCAGGTATTCTATACCGACATCTGAGTCCTTACAGAACGACGAGCCTTAGCATACGGCGGCCGCCTTTGACGAGCCGGCGATTCTCACGGCCTCCCGAATCATCTGAGACGTATATCCCCACTCATTATCGTACCAGCTCATCACTTTGACGAGGTTTCCGTCCACCACCTGGGTCAATTCCAGATCCACGATCGACGCGCGCGGGTCATGAATGATGTCCGAGGAGACAAGCGGCTCCTCGGTCACGCCCAGCACGTCTCGGTACCGGTCGCTCCCGGCTTCTTCCGTAAAGATCGCGTTGACTTCATCAACCGTGGTGCGCCGGCTCGTGAGGAACACGAGATCCGCGAGGGAGCCAATCGCCAATGGAACGCGAACGGCGAGGCCATCGAACTTGCCCGCGTACTGCGGCAGGGCTTTGGTCGTCGCCACGGCGGCGCCGGTCGAAGAAGGAATCAGATTCGCGGCGGCAGCCCGGCCCCGCCGCCGTTTCTTGTTCGGCCGATCGATAATCGCCTGAGTGGCGGTGTAGGCATGCACCGTGGTCATGATGGCCTTCTCGAGCCCGATTCTTCTTCCCATGACCTCCACGGGGCAATGCAGTTCGTGGTGCAACTGGCGCAGGAAATAACTCCTGTCGTCGGTCCGTTCGCCGTGTTCACCCGATGGACCATGGTCGCAATTTCCGGACCTTTGGCGGGCGCCGAGAGGATGACGGTCTTGGCGCCCGCCGCCAGGTGACGTTCCAAGTCCGCCTGCCGGTTAAACATCCCCGTGCATTCCAGCACGATATCAATCTCCAGTTCCTTCCAGGGCAACTTCCCCGGATCTTTCTCTCTGAACACAGGATAGGTCGTCTCCTTGACCTTCAGGCCAGCGGGGACCGGTACGACCTTCTCATGGTAGCGTCCATAGACCGTATCGTAGTTCAATAAATACGCAAGATCGTCGGCGCCATTGAGGTCGTTGACCGCTCGAAGCGCCAACTCCGGTGTCTCTAGGATAATTTTGAAGGCCGCCCGCCCGATTCGGCCTAATCCGTTAATCGCAATCGTCGTCGCCATATCCGTTCACTCCTTTTCCTTCAGACATGTTGATGCGAGCCGATCGATGAATTCTTTGCGCGCCACCGCCTGATTGTATTGCTCATCGGCTACGCCGTACACCACCGTGATCGCTTCATGGCGGAGCGCTGTGCCAATCTCGCCGGATTCGGCCGGCTCCCTTCGGTAATTGCTCACGAAAATCCGTCCACTTTGCAGCCTGGCCCACATTATCTTAACTAAAATTCTCCCTGACTGACGGGTCAAATCCGTGATTGCAACAGAAGCGTTCATAAATAATGTGGGCTAGGATCACATCACGAGTCGAATCAACCAAGGTTAGAGTTTGGCTCCAATCGAGATCCTCTTCAAGAGCGGGCATCTCAATGTGCCGGCGGAGCAAGCGTGTCGTCCAACGGCCGACTTCCAAAGGGGAAACCGCCGCTCCGCACAGCCTCATAGCCGAGCGACCCAATCTGCTCCAGGTCGATCCGGCCCGGCAACGGTCGCGTGTGACATTCCGCTCAAGGTTCGCTACCGACGGCATGGCGTCATAGCAATGAACGCGATCGGTCAGTTCTGTCGTCCACAATAAGAATGCCTGCAGGCAGCGAGGCTTGCGGGGTGGGCTTAGGCATCGCTGAGACACCGATGAGCCGCACCTCATCGGCCTTTCATGGTACAGCCGAGACAGAGAAGGACATCCCCAGCAGCACCAGGACGGTCCTTAGGAAGACATGCCGTATCCCTCCGCCCTATACGAAGTGAGAATGTCGATGATGGAAGGTGCCCGGCGGCCGGGTTTTCCCGGCCGCCGGGCTTCAGGTTGCGGAGAATCCGTTCACTTCTTCTTTGAACGGCGGGACGTTGCCTTTTTTGCTTTCGCGCCCTGCTTTCCCAGCGCGGTCCTGGTCTTCTTCGGCCCCCGCTTCAGCGTCTGTTTACGCTTGGCCGCCGTCGCCGCTTTTTTGACTGTTCGTTTTGCCGCTGTCCGTGGTTTTGATGTCGCCACTGCAAACCTCCTTGATGTGTGGGTGTGATTCACTGCTCGATCATGCCGAGCAGAACGATCGGTTAGGTAATACGACGTGATAGGCGTTCATGGAGGAGCCGGATGAGCCGCCGATCCGCATGTCGGCACAGAATACCGACGTTCATCGCGGTTCGCTACAGAAAAGTGCAGCCTGACGCCAAGCCGGCGCCCGCATCGTCATCTCGGGCGGGATCACTCCGCTTGATTCGACGGCGATACTTACTTAATCTGACGATGACCCTTGCGGTCTATCGGATCCAGAAAGGAGATCGACATGCGAGTCATGGTGATTGGAGCAACAGGGATCATCGGGTCGGCCGTGAGCACACTCCTATCCGTGCGGCACGAGGTGGTGCGGGTGGGACACCGGAGCGGAGACTTTCACGTCGATCTTTCCAACAGTGAGTCGCTCGCGCGACTGTTTGAGTCGGCCGGCGCCGTGGATGCGGTAGTGAGCGCGGCGGGTGTGGCAAAATTTGCCGCTTTTGATGAACTGCAAGACGCGGATTACCACATGGGCCTTGCGAACAAACTCATGGGACAAGTCAATCTCGTCCGAATCGGCCGGCGCTTTGTGAAGGACCAAGGATCATTCACCTTAACCAGCGGAGTCCTCAGCCACGAGCCCATGAAGGGCAGCGCCTCCATCAGCATGGTCAACGCGGGAATCGAGGGATTCGTTCGAGCAGCCGCGCTGGAATTACCTCGGGGCCTTCGCCTCAATGCCGTCAGCCCACCATGGGTCACGGACACGCTTAAGAAGCTAGGCATGGATCCCGCCATCGGCATGCCTGCCGACACCATAGCGCGGGCATACGCCGCAAGCGTGGAGGGAGATCTCACCGGACAGATTTTGGACCCAAGGAAACCGGCCGGCAATTGATCACGGCTCGGCTCCGAAGCACGCCGCCTCTGCCTGGTTCTCCAGAATGTGAACAATCACTGCCGCTTGAGCCTGGTCGATGCGAGCCATTCCACCGCCCCGGCGCCGGCAGCGCGGCCGGTCGCGAAACAAGCGGTGAGCAAATAGCCACCGGTCGGCGCCTCCCAATCCACCATCTCACCCGCGCAAAAGACACCCGGCAAGCTGCGGATCATCAACCGTTCATCGAGCGCTTCGAAACCGACGCCGCCGGCCGTGCTAATGGCTTCCTGCAACGGGCGCGGCGCAACGACGGTCACCGGCAACGACTTAATCGCGGCTGCCAGGCGAGCCGGATCCAAAAATTCCTGCTTCGGCATTATTTCGCGAAGCAGCCCCGCCTTGGCTCCTTCGATATGGGCACGGCGTTGGAGGTGGGTCGCAATCGTCCGCTTGCCGCGCGGCCGGGAGAGTTCCTCAACGAGGCGACGCACATCCCGATCCGGCGCGAGATCGAGGCGAAGAGTCCCCGCCCCCTTTGCAGCGATTTGCTCGCGCAGAGCGGCAGAAACGGCGTAGATAACCCCTCCTTCCACTCCCGTCTCCGTAATCACGAATTCGCCCTGCCGGCAAATCTCCTCTCCCGCTTTGTCGACCGCGGTGACGCCGACGGTCTTCACCGGATGCCCGGCATACTTGGCTCGGAAATGGTCGCTCCATCCGATATCAAACCCGCAATTTGCAGGCTGAAGCGGCATGATCGGGATATCGTGCTCGGCAAGAATCGAAACCCACTCGCCGTCGGAGCCGAGCTGCGGCCAACTGCCTCCGCCCAAGGCAAGGATGACCGCGTCGGCCAGGACCGAACGCATCCCCTGCGGTGTATTGAACAATAGGACGCCCTGCTCGTCCCAACCGCACCAGCGGTGACGCACGTGAAACACCACGCCGGCCTGTCGTAATCGGCGAAGCCAGGCGCGCAGCAACGGCGCAGCCTTGAGATCGGTCGGAAATATGCGGCCCGATGAGCCGACAAAGGTGCCGATGCCGAGACCGTGCGCCCAATCACGGACGGACAGGGAGCCGAAGGAAGCCAGCAGCGGGCCAAGCCGGCCGCTGCTCGTCCCATAGCGGGACAGAAATGTATCGACCGCTTCGGAGTGGGTGAGATTCAAACCGCCTTTTCCCGCGAGAAGAAACTTACGACCGACGGACGGCATCGCATCATACAGGTCCACTTGGGCGCCGCCGCCGGCTGCGGTCTCCGCCGCCATGAGGCCGGCCGGTCCTCCACCGATGATTGCGATTCTCATCGGAGGCAACGGCTGGGCGGACGATACCGCCTCCCTAACCGTACCTCGTGAAACGTGAAACGTATCTCGCCGAGAGAGATCCGGACCAGCAACGAGATACGAGAGCACAATCCAAGCATGGCGCACCCTACCGACCGGGTGAAACATGAGTCAAGATCATGGTATGAGTCATCGCGAAAATCCCTGCGATCTTCACCGCGATGAAGATATTCCTCAGTTACAGTTCAACAGACCGGGACCTCGCGGATCGCATCAGGCTGGCGCTCTTGGCGGAGAACCACACGGTCTTTTTCGATCGAAACGACCTTGCGCCTGGGACTGCATACGATGCCCGAATCGCCGATGGCATCAACCAAGCCGACCTGTTCTTATTCCTGATCTCCCCGGAATCCGTCACCGAGGGTCGCTATACACTCACCGAACTGGGACTCGCGCAGCGGAAATGGAGCCATCCGGATCGCCATGTCCTTCCCGTCATGATTCGCGCCACTCCATTCGACCGCATCCCTCCCTACCTCAAAGCCGTCACCATCTTAAACCCGGCCGGTGATATTCCCGCCGAGGTGGCTGGAGAGATCCGCCGCATGGCGCCGTCGCGGTTTCGCCGAAGCGGGTTCGTCATCGGCAGCGTGGTGACGGCGATCGCCGGCGGTTTGCTTTTCCTATGGTCAGGCTTCGGGAGTCAGGCTGGACAGACGGCAGGATTGATGCAGGCGGCGCAATCATTCGAAGCCGCGGGGGAATACTCTGCCGCATGGGACAAGATTCGTGAAGCCAGGACCCGTCTCGATCAAAGTCCGTTCACTCGGCTTTTTCACCATTCACTCGTCGTGGACGTGCAGTCCCGGCAGGCCGACATCGCCGTTGCCTGGCTGGATCACATGCGTCTTCGCGAAGGCGAGCGTTTTTCGGATACGGTGGCCCCGTTACTTCCCTCATTGGACGAGGCGATCGCGTCGGCGGAAGGGCAACGCAAAGCGGATCTTCTCGCCCATCGGGGATGGGCGGAGTTTCTCCGGTCCCGCGATAGCGGCCAACAACTGACACCGGAACCATATTATCGCCAGGCGATCGGCGTAGACCCGTCCAATGTCTATGCCCATACCATGTGGGGCCATTGGATTCTCTGGCGTCACGGCAACCTTGATGAAGCACGAGAACATTTTAACGTAGCCTTGGCAAGCGGGCGGCAGCGATCCTACGTCCGTGAGATGCAATTGATTGCAATGAGCCTCGGCCGCAGGGATGAGACGGAGACAGAACTGCTCCGCATCGCCCATGAGATGGCGATTCACAATGAACCGATTCCGGACCAAGCGCGCTCGGACATTCGGTCCATCTACTATTTTTCCTGCGGCAGAGCCTCCGCCAGCATGGACAGATTGCCCAAGAACCTGCCGGCCATGGCGCACATCGAAGTACTGCGCCGCCTCATGCTTGATATCAACCAGTCCGATACCACGACAATCCCACCACAACTCTGTCTCGCGAGATTGGAGGAGCAGGCCGGCCTGCGAGAGGAGGCCCTGACCACTTACCGTGCCCTTCAACAACGATTGACTCCCGACAGCGACATATGGGCCCAGGCCCAGTCCGCCGTGACGCGGCTTTCCCGGACAAGATAGCCGAGCTGCTGCACATGGCCGATGTTGGCGTGACGCCACGACTCTCGCTCTTGACCACATTTCACGGATCATTCATAGTCGGAGGCCTTCGCGGAACCATCATCACTACCCAGGGGTGGACATGTTGCGATTCTGCCGGATCACATGCCAGCGTTTGATGCTTTTGGCCCTGCTCCTGGCCGTACCGTATGAGGCGGTATGGTCCACCGACTCAGGCCAGCAAGCGACCTCTCCGACAAAGATCCAAGGAACTATCGTGGATCTTCAGCCGGATTGCGTCGTGGTGAAAACTTCGACAGGCAAGTATCGGGTCAAAAGAAAGACGATTCCGCTGAATGCCGCTCCGGGAGATCCCGTCACGCTCTGGGTCACGGCCGGCCATGCAGTGGTCGATCACCATCGCCAGGACACCGGCCGGCGGCATCGTTTCGTCACAGGAACCTTGCTTGATACGCCATCAAAACAGCAGATCCACCTCTGGACACCTGAGGCCGAGAAGGTCTATTCCCTGGCCGAGCATGAGGCCAAGGCGACACAATTGCCGGAGGGGACGATGGTGACGGTGGAGATCGATGAGACCGGCACGGTGCTCGATCTCCATCCCGTTGAAACGGAAGTGGCCGCCTGTGACAAGCGCCATCACTGCAAGGTGATGTTGCATGGCACGGTGCGAAAGATCGAAGACGGCATGATCTTCATTGAGACGCCGGTCGTCGAATATGAAGTTCCGATATATATCGCTCCCCGCAGTATCGCGCCGGGAGATGAGATGACGTTGTGGGTGAATGAAAACGACGTGGTCCTGAATTACCATCAGGCGGGAGACCAGCCGCACCGGCGTTTCGTCACCGGACCACTCCGCTATACGGACAAGGCCAGGTCTCATGTCCAGCTGTGGACACCGGAAGGCAAGAAAACCTTTTCCCTGGTTCACCTGACCAAAGCCGGTGATCTGGTCGAGGGGCATCCGGTCACGTTGGAAGTCGGCGAAGGCGGGGTGGTTCTGGATTGCTGGCAATCATCCTGAGACAGGCGCCCGTCCAACCGGACCATGGACGGATCAGTCGTTCCCGTTACATCCCCACCGTCTCGATGTACCGCATGTCCTCTTCGGACAGCGTCAGCCGTTCGGCCGCCAAGTCTTCTTTCATATGGTTGGGATTCGTCGTGCCGGTCAGCGGCAGCATTCCGATCTGAAGCGCGAAGCAAAAGATGACTTGGGCCACGCCGGTCTCCAGTCGTTGCGCAATCGCCCGCACGGTTTGGTCGGCCAACACGTCCCGGTTGGCGGTCAACAGCGAGAATCCCTGATAAATGATGGAATGCGCGCGGCAGATGTCCCGCACCTCTTTATCCCAACCGAGCGCGGCGTAACAGCGGTTCTGCACAACCATGGGTTTATGCTTCGCATGATCGCAAAGCTCGGTGAGTTGTCCGGCCGCCACATTGCTGATGCCGATCATCTTGGTTCTTCCGGATTCGTAAAGCGCTTCGATCGCCGCCCATACCTCTCGGTCCGCCTTTCCCAAGCCCCACCGCTGATACGGCCCGTGAAGGACATAAGAATCCACATGATCTGTGTGAAGGTGCTGTAGCGAACTGTCAAAAGATTGGTTCACCTGCGTGGTGAGATCGGCGGAAGGATCATACGGGGTGCGATGATCCTGGCCATTGGCGGGCGTGAACTTGGTTTGAAGAAACAGCCGGTCCCGGGTGATCCCTTGCCCGGCGAGGGCCAACAACGCCTCCCCCACCAAGGCTTCCTGATAATGAATGATTTGATTGGCCGTATCGATCGCGGTAAATCCCGCCGCCACGGCCTGCTGCACCAGCCGGGACGTGGCCTCTTTCTTCCACGCCGTTCCATACATGAACGATGGAATCGACACGCCGTTATAGGCAGTCAGGGACATGATGTGACCTCCATAGGCCATGCTTACATGGTTTCCCGGCTTCCTGTCTACCCAATCGGAGAGAACCCGGCAAATAGAGAGATCTCTACATTCACGGCCAAGACTTCTCGGCCTGGTAGTGGGTCAGCTTCCTTTTGCCTCATGCCCGCGAAGCTTCTCTTCGCAGAAGCGGGGAGCGGGCATCCAAGGCCAATGTTTTGACTGGATTCCCGCTTCCGCGGGAATGACACACTTCAGTGCGTCTCAGTGCATCTGATGGCAAACTGGCCACTACCCTCAGTCTGTGAGATTGTGCCGGATAGCGCCGCTCATGCTATCATGCAAACCGCCATGTCGCTTGAGCGTTCGTCTCATCTGCCGGGGGGATTTCAGGTCAGGCATCGAGTCTTGGGGATCTACCAAGGCAGTGCCATTGAATTGGCCTTCTGGCATCCTTCCTCCGCAATGCCTGAGTACGGGCTGTGCCGTTTCTCATCGGAGGAGAAGGCGCAGGCCTTCGTGGCGTTTCTCTGTTCGCCGGCTTGTGTCGAACCAATGGACTCGGCCGACTTGAGCATCGAACCCTACGATCTCATCGAGCACGAGCGGCTGATCAACGAGCATCCGCTCTCATCCGCGTGGGAAAGTCCATTGTGATTACCTGGGGCCGCACCGGCGTCAGACAGCCCAACCGCCGGGTGTCACTATCCGCCCCCTCGGCCGCCTCACCATCCGGAGACGGTAATCAATATCAGCTCACAGGATAGAATGGATACTGGACCATCGAGCCACGAAGTGGAACTGCGCCTGAGCTACCGCTATGTGCAGGAACATCCCTGGGTCGTCCAGGCGATGACCGGCTTTCTCTCCGCCTATTTCATGGAAAAGCCTGACTTTCGGGTGCAGCGGCATTTTGAAGAGCTGGAGTCGGGCATGCACGTGTGGGTCTGCGATGTGCCGGCGGACATGAAGGTCGTCGCGCTGCTGCGCCGACTTCAGGATGATATTCCGCCTTGCAGGTTCAGACAGGCGGCAATCGATCCGCCGGCTCGTCCTCAATTCCTCATCGATTGTCCGTGAAACAAACCTACCCCTCGCGCTCTCCGTCCGGTGAGGACACGCCGGACGGCAGGATGACGGAGATGGCGCCCCCCAAGTCACCCTCTTTGAAGCCTTCCTTCTCGTAACCCGAAATATCGATTTCCCCTTTGGGTTTTCCATGACAGGCGAGACAGGCCTTGGTGTAAAACAGCGGAAGTAAGACCCGGACGCTCTTGTCCGCTAACCGCTGCTCAATAACGTGATCCCCGACTCGCGGGTGGCTTTTTTGTATTGCCAACAGCGCCAGTTCCTCTTGCGCATCCGGCTTATTCTCCGGATTTCGCGGTTCAACCTCAGGCGGACCTATTTGTCTCAGCTTCAATCCGGTTTCCTTTGAGAATTGATCTGCTACCTTGGTGGCAAACGTGGCAGGGATGAACCCTTTAAAGCCGACACCTTTTTTATTGATTTCCGGCTGGGCGTCTTTAACCATCTTCTGCATGTACGAAGCCAGCCGTATTAACAGCGGCTTGGCGCGTTCCGGCAATGCCGCCGGCTTCAGATTCTGCAGATCATGCCCGGTCCTCGCAAGGAATTCCTTCCGCAACCTGGCCTCAAAAATCGATGAGGAAAATCCCTTATCCTCCAGTCTGGGATTATTGATTGCCGATTGCGCTTTTCCCAAGACCACCCGGCCCGAATCCAACATGACGGCCAGCAATCTGGCCGTTTCACTCGCGTCGGCTTCTTCGGACCCGGCCGGCTCGCCGGCCATGACGATCTTCATAGAACCATTTTCACGTACCACAACTGAAGCTTGAACCGGCTCCTTTTCCTGTGCCCTGTCCGAGCCGCTGGAGCCGAGCGGCGTCTCGTTTATGGCCGTCCGCCGTAAATCAGCGGCAACAGGCTCCTTTGTCCTCTTACCCTGTTGAAATGTCTCCTGCGGCCCGATCAAAGCGGCATTGACCGGAGCGGGCGCCGCAATCTGCCTGCCGCTCCATGGAGTCGGACTCTTGCCGGAGGGTCCCGCCGGATCCAGAATAGACGGATTCCCATCCTGAGCAACAATGCTTAAACCGTCCCAGGGGATTTCCGTGCGAGACCCGAAATAAACGAAGACCGGCAATGCCAAGGCGATCCCGGCCACCAGCGCCGCAGTCCGACGTCTTCCCCGCAAAGCGGAAGATTGAGGCCCTTCAATCTCGGCGACCACATGCTTGGCGATCTTGCCGGAAACGATGGCCTCACGATGGCGAAATCCGGTCATGAGCGCGTTGTCGCACAGGATATTCAATCGCCGCGGGATGCCTTTCGCCGCCTTGATGATTACACCAAGCGCCGCGGTGGAGAAGATGGCAACCTGTTTTCCGCTCGCTTGATCCAGGCGGTGATGAATGTAAGCAAAACTCTCGCGCTTGGTCAGGGGGAGAATCTTGCCCCGTACCGCAATCCGCTCCCGCACATGGCGTAATTCGCGATGCTCCAGTAACGTTTCCAGTTCCGGCTGTCCGACCAGCACGATTTGGATGAGCTTTTCGTTGGCGGTTTCCAGGTTCGTCAGCATCCGAATGCCTTCCAGCGTTTCGACCGGCATGCACTGAGCCTCATCGATCACGATCACCACAGTCCCGCCGTGGCCGTGCTCCTCCTTTGCCAGTTCATGGAGTTGCCCCACCATTTCCGCCGCATCATTGCCGAGTGGTTCGGCTCCCAATTGGTGCAAAATCATGGCGAGCAGGTGCGCGAATGTCACATTGGGATTATAGAGATGGGCCGTCCTTTGCGATTGAGGCGTACTGCCGTCATTCGGCACCGCGATCTGGAGATAACGACAAAGAACGGTGGTCTTCCCGACACCAACCTCGCCCGTCACCAGGATGATGCCTTTACGCTCTTTGATCCCGTACAGAATGGACTCCAGCGCTTGCCGATGGCTCGGACTCAAAAAAATCGCGTCGGCATCGGGCGTGGTTCGAAATGGCTCATTGATCAAGCCATAGAAATCGATGTACATGCTTGACCCCCTTTCCTATTGCAGCAACGAGGATGCGAGACAAACCCGGCAATAGGCTCGGATTGTGAGCAAGATGGGCTTCCCGCCCCCTCTTAGACCGACGATTCCGGCTTGTCAATGGCACATATGAGCCAGTCTTTGTAATACGTGCATTTCCAGTCTACTTAGACAATGGGCGCCAAGCCCGCGGAAAGAGGGCCTTTGATGCCGAGCTACATGCGCTCGACTTTCATGGGAGGAAAAAAAGAAGAATCGAATGGGCTTTGACGGAAGACGGTGATCGATGACGGGCCGGAGAGTCGCGTGATTCCGATCAGCCGGCCGCCGGCTCAACTTCATCCAGCGCTCTGAACTGAATGGCTGGATTTTCCTTCATGCAGTAAGCCAGCAGACGTTCCGAGGCGAACAGCATGACTGCACGCCCGCTCCGATCAACCAGCCGGAGCGTGTCCATCGGCCAATAGACGCGAGCCAGTTTCTCGGGATCACCGGTGATCCACCGCGCGCACGTATAGGGCAAGCGCTCAACGGTGGCCGCGACCCCATACTCGTTTTTCAGCCGAGACACCACGACATCGAATTGGAGTTCCCCGACGGCCGCCAGAATCGGCTCCCGGCGGACATGGTCCGGCGCCAGCAAGACCTGCATGACTCCTTCCTCTTCCAATTGCTTGAGTCCCTTTTGAAATTGTTTGTACTTCGAAATATCCGTGCTTTGCAGCACGCCGAAGCACTCGGGAGGAAACTGGGGAATCGGGTCGAAAACCAGAGACTCGGTGGAACAGAGCGTGTCCCCGATGGCGAACAAACCGGGATTGACCAATCCCACGACATCGCCGGGATACGCCTCATCGATCGTCTCGCGGTCCCGCCCGAAGAGCCGATGCGGCCTCGTCATCCGAATCTTGCGCCCCAATCGCGCGTGATACACCATCATGTCCTTTTCAAAGCGTCCCGAACAGATGCGGAGAAACGCCATCCGATCCCGGTGCTGCGGGTCCATGTTCGCTTGGATCTTGAACACAAAGCCTGAAAACGCCTCGTCCGTCGGCTGCACGAGCCGTTGCGCAGTGAGGCGGGGACCGGGCGGCGGCGCGAGCTGGAGGAAGGCGTTGAGAAACGGTTCGACGCCGAAATTCGTGAGGGCGCTTCCAAAAAAGACCGGAGTCAGCTCACCGGCAAGAAAGCGTGTCCGGTCAAACGAGGTGCCGGCGCCGGTTACCAGCGCAATTTCCTCTTGAAGCGGGCCGTAGGCCTCGCCCAATGTCGCCGCCAGGCTCGGGTGCGGGAAGGCTTCCACCTGCATCGGGGCTCGCCGTTGATTGTGGGCCGTCCGTTGAAAAAACAACACATGCCGCTCGCGCAGATCATAGAGCCCTTGAAAACCGGCTCCTTCCCCGATGGGCCAATTGAAAGGCACCGCCGTCATGCCCAACGTCTGTTCGATCTCATCCAACAGATCGAATGGATGGCGCCCCGGCTGATCCATTTTATTGATGAACGTCAGGATGGGGATGCCGCGCCGCCGGCAGACAGTGAACAGCTTTTTGGTCTGCGGTTCGATTCCTTTCGCGCCGTCCAGCACCATGACCGCGCTGTCCACGGCCATGAGCGTGCGGTACGTGTCTTCGCTGAAATCCTGGTGGCCCGGCGTATCGAGCAAATTCACGAGCATGCCCTGATAGTCGAATTGCAGCATGGTGGACGTGATGGAAATCCCTCGCGCCTGCTCCAATTCCATCCAGTCCGATGTCGCCCGCCGTTGGTGTGAGCGCGCCTGCACCGCGCCGGCCAGATGAAGCGCCCCCGCATACAGCAGGAGCTTCTCGGTGAGCGTCGTCTTCCCGGCATCCGGATGTGAAATGATCGCGAAGGTCCGCCGGCGGAGGACTTCACGGGATAATGTGTCATTTGCTGCCTTCTCAATCATGCGCACACCAGTCTTTCTTGAGTCGCATCATTCCAAGGCGAGACGGCGGTACTCCGGCGCCGGCCTCGGCCAAGCCGTTCGATATGGTTGAATTCTTCGTCAGACGTAATCGGGTAGGTGGTTCGGGAGCCGGTGGGTCGCCGAACATGAGGCGCCGGTCGAGATGAGCCTCATCATGATCTACCGGAATTAGAATACTCGATGGACGCTCAGCCTGCAATGCTTCCGCCGAATCGGCGCCAGAGCGCCGGGTATTGAGCCATCGACCAACCCCGCGGCGCGCGCGATTTACATGGGCTTATCCGGAGGATGGTCGACCAGCGGCGCGAGCCGCCCGATGCCCGCCGTGTCATACTCCTGAGTCGAAAACACTTTGGCTACGTTGATCGCGGGCTTCCCCGGACGCAGCACCTTCTGTGCGAAGGTCGCCACCCACGACAACGGCACGAGCACCACAGTCGGGAGCCAGATAACCGACAGGTCGGGATTCGCTTTCCGAAGATGCCCCAAGAGCTCGCGTTTGGTCGGAGGCACCGGATCGAGCAGATTCAGAGGACTCGGCACACTCTCCCACGCATCGGCCATCCATGCCAGAAAGCGGCCGGAAAAGCCGACATCCACGACACCAAGCTGATCATCCGGCGAACCGACCGCGACGAAGATATTCCCCAATCGCTTTCCAAGACGGCCGGGCGGATCGAAATCGCGATAATCCACCAGCGCCCCTGGTCGGACCACCTTGACCGAAAGCCCGAGATCCTTTCCCAATTGGACGGCGAGTCGTTCCGATTCCAACTTGCCCCATACGTACGGTCCCGAGCCTTTGCTGTCGGGCTCCAGCGGGTGACGGTCTCCGATCGGCTCGCTTCCGCCTTTCGCCAAGACCGCCAAGCTGCTGACATGGATGAGATGCTTGATGCCGGCAACCGCGGCGCCCCGCACCGTCTGTTCCGTCGCATCCAGGGAATTGCGTTGATGCTCATCCCAGCCGCCGGCGGTTTCCGCCGCCGCATGAATGACCGTGTCGATTCCTTTAAAGAGATGCGAGCCGGCACCCGACGCGACATTGGCCACGACATATTCCGCTCCGGCAATCCGTTCCCACGGCGAGGGCTCTCGGCGAGCCGCCACACGCACGGGACGCCCGCGTGCCAGCAGGGCGCGCACAATCTCTTTTCCCAACAATCCTGTGCCGCCGGTCACGAGTACGCCCCGGCTGTCCACCGGCCGTGGCGCGGCGGCAATCAACGCCTTCGCTTCCTTGTCACGCAGGACCTGCGCGACCCGCTCACAGATCCGTACCGTCTCCAATAAACTCTCCGGCGACAGCGGAGATGGAGCGCCGGTGCGGATAGAGTCATAGAATGCGGTGAAGAGCTCCGCCAAGCCGGGATAGCTGCGTTGCTGCTTTAGGAAACGGCGGGCCATGGCGACCGTGGTGCCGATCAACAATTGCCGGGCTTGTCGATAGGGCGCGAACAACTTGTCGATGCCCGATGAGCCGGGACCGATGGCTCGTTGGGTGGTGCTGCGGACATAATCGGCGAAGATCGATCCGTTCCGGCCGACCACGCGCAAGTAGCTTTCGACCGGACGGCCTTCCAAGGTCACGACGAGCGTCCCCGTGACTCCGCCCCGGCGCACCAGCGCGTGAACCGTGCCCGCCTGACTCACCTCCAACGACGCCAGTTCCAGCGCCCCTTCCCCTGCCCGTTCCAACACCAGCAACAAGAGATAGACCGGATGCGGCAGGATATCGAGCAACTGATGATCCGCGCGCAGCACGGTGCGGCCCCCGGGTGCATGCCGGACAGTGCGGAACGAGAAATAGCTTTCCACGTGGGCAACCGTGCCGACCGAAGGCAGATACTGTTTCAGCACCGCGGTGGGCGGCTCAAAGATGAGTTGATGGCCGGCGCAGACCAACAGATTTTTGGCACGCGCCGCGTCCAGAATGTGCCGCGCGTCATCGACCCGCTCGGTAAACGGCTTCTCCACATAAATATGACAACCGGCGTCGAGGGCCAGACGAGCCAGCGGAGCGTGCGAGGCCGGCGGCGTGCAGATATGCACGACATCGGGCCGCTCCGAGGCCAAGAGCTCTTCAGGCGTTCTATACTCTTTGACATCGGGGGCGATAATCCGCATGGCCGTAGTGGCGACCTCCGAGGGATCCGCGACGGCGACCAATTCGGCATGGGAACAACGGAGGATAGCCTGAGCATGGTGCTGAGCATGGCGTCCGGCGCCGATCAGCGCGATGCGAAGCAGGCGGGTGGATTCAGCCGGCATGCGCTCGTTCATTACGACTCGTACCTCACGCGACAGAGCTTCATTAATTCGGCGAGTATACTACAGAACAGCCGGAGCGAATAGTTTCTGATCGATAGCCGATTGGAAAAAGGAAGTGTGAATCAGACGGCGATGAAGCAGACCCCAAAAGGCGCAGGCGACGTGAAGGAAGACGTCAAGCACCTGAAAGGAAGCGCCACAGATATGATGACCAGCCCGCTGGGCAAGTAACGCGGATCTTTTTTCGATCGGCCGCTTGGACCAGGCGCCGCAGGAGATGCGGCCTACGGCAGGATGAATGAGCGTTCGATGGCGAGGTCGGTCGCGGCCGCAACGATGGATCGAAACAGCGAGGGACGAAACAACGAACGGCTCTTTAGGTCCGCTTTCATGAGCAGGGCCGACTTCCGCAGGAGGCGTGTCGCTCGCCGAAATTCTCCGGCGGCATCCGTAATATCCGTCTGAAAGGTATCGAGCAAGCCGGCGAGCATGCCGTCACAGGTCCCGCCATGAACGAGCGGGTCACGCCCTTTGTAATCGCTGAGCGTCCGATCAATGCGATATGGCCGGGCGTCCAGTACGATGATTTCATAGCCCGCGGGATTCAGCAGCTTGAGGGCGCAGGCGAGACCCAGCTCGAACGGCATGTTGAACCTGACCGGCGTGCCGATGCGGCTGAGATCGTGGACCGACATGCGACAGGCGCTGAGAAGCTCAATGAGACGATTCAGCCGCCCGTCGCCTTTTTCGGTGACTTCCAGGACACAATGCGGTTCTTGACCGAGAAAAACCAGCGTTCCGATCAATGTGACAAAGAGAGGCTCGTAGGCGGCATCGAAGGGGACATTGACGAAGACCGCCCTGGCTTCCGGCGCCGGCATCGGCCGGTTACTTGGCGCGCGAGCGGCCCTTGACCGAGTCTGTGCTTCCCGCACCGGCTGGTCCTTTGGCAGGCAATGAACTGCGACTTAAGATCCGCTTGGCGGAAACGACGGCAGCCTTCGCGCGGCGCACGTCGGTTTCCAGGATCTTCAGCGCGGCGATGATTTCACCGGCCCGCGCCTTTTCCAACACGATTTTCTTTCCCGCCGGCTTCATCGGTTTGCTTTCCGTAGCCATGCCCTATCCTAACATATCGTCCGATCCGCTGAGCGATGAGCAGGATGTTGAAAACGGCCTCCAGCAGAATCGATGTTCAGCAAGCGTCTTAGAGCGAGGCTGCATAGCCGGCTCGTTCCAACGTCCGCCGCACAGTGTTCATGACGGCCTCGCTGTCATTGTGGGGCATGACGGCCACTTCGGGCGCAGCCCGGAGTTTCGCGAGCAGGGGCTCCGCTTCCATCCTTGCCAATCCATCACACACTTCATACAGCCCGCCCGGGCCTTCCTCCACCGCGTTGTGGCCTGACAGAAGGCCGTGAATCGTCTTGATGATCGCGGCGGTGGGGGTCGGCATCAGCAATGACGCAAGGGCGCCATGATCAAGTCGAAGCTTTGCCGCCATCGAGAGAGGGGTCCCGCCGTTCAATCGCTGGACCGCAGGCAGCAGGATCTTTTCTTCCATCCCGATATGCCGGAGCAAACCGGCGCGAAATTGTTCGTACGCCGCGCGATCGATGTGATCCGGATCAGCCGTCGCCGATTCAAACAGCGCATCAAGCCGGCGATGGTCTTCAGCCAGATACTCCGCCAGCGGCCCCGGCATCGCCCGTTTCAATTGTCCCGGCTCCGAACTCATAGGCTGATCCTCAGCCCACATTATTCATGAACGCTTCTACTACAACCGCCGATACGCCTCCGCGACAAGCATGGCTGGACGTTTCCGCAGCCAAGCGGGCGGGCTCGCCCCTCGTGACCTCGACATACTGTTTCAAGTATGCCTCGGTCTCTCGGCGCTCCGCGCGCCCGTCTCGCCTGGCATCTTGGCGGTTTCGCCACGAACCGTCATGAATAATGTGGGCTAGTCGATTACAGCCATCTCCGCACACGTGATCGATAGGCTGCGAACGCTTCTCCAAACAAGGAGCCAAGGGCCCTCTCTTCCGGTTCAATCTGAAACCGGTTCATGTACAGGATGAACAGCGGCAGGCATACAAAGGCAAGCGCGTTCGATAAGAAAATCGCCCATCCGATGAGCATGACGAAAAATCCAAGATACATGGGATTCCGGGTTAGCCCATAGATGCCGGACACCACCAACGACGAGGCGCTGTCCGGCTTCATGGGGTTGACGGTGGTCTTGGCGCGGCTGAAAGACACGATGCCGATTCCGATGATCATCGCCCCGGCGATCGCCACGAGGATCGCTACCACATGGCGTCCCGGCACCGTGACGGTCAGCGCCGGAACCGATCGCTTGGCAAGCCACATTACTCCGCCGACGAGGAAGCCGACCGCAAGCGGCGGAATCTTTAGTTCAAGGGCGTGCATGGAGAAGGTCTTGCTTCCTATGAGTCAACAGATAGACGGCCAGCCAACCGAGCAAGCACGCGATCACGATACAGGCCAGCAGTTTCATCATCGTGAAGCCGGCCAGGAGCCATGTCGTCACCACATAGGAGGCCCGTGTTCCTGAAGACTTTCTCACGAGAAACAGGGTCAGGGCATTTTCCAAGACATCGCTCGCGATCAGCATCCACAGCGGCACCAGCCCAGCCCAATAGGCAACGGTATGCACTGTGACACTACGACTTCGATCGGCGAGCGCACGCCTCGCGTAAATCACCAACCAGCACAAGGCCGACGCATAGACGCCGATGAAGATATAATCGACGATGTACCGGAGCCATAGTCTCGCCCCATCGGCGGAACCCCACACTTCTTCAAGTGGCGTGCCTTTGAACAGGGCCGATAGAATGTGCGAATTAAACTCGCCGCTACACTCACCGCAGCCCTGCTTCAGACAAGCCCATTGACCCAACTTGAAGACCACTACACATAGACCGATTGCGCCGATGATGCAACCGAGCGCACGCGGATTCTTCCGTAACGGTCGCCAGACCCTCTCCGGCTGCCTTGCCTGCTCTTTGGCCTGTTCCCGGACCATCACCGACTCATGCCGGACCGCGCCGTCAGGAACCAACCGCGTTTGCAGCCCGCTCAATGCCCACGTCGGGTGCGAAAAGACTTCATCGTGCGCGAGTCCCAACGGGTCCGGATGGACGCCTTGTACTCGGACGGGATCGCACCGCAATCCCTTGGCCATCGCCTCTTCCACCATCCATTTGAGACTGCAGTCGGACAACCCATGCTGTTGATAGGAGCCCCCGACATCACTGTGCACGCCGGCAAACCACACTTGCTTGAGGGATTTGTCCCCCTGGTCAAAATACACATCCTTGTCTTCGAAGAGCCTGGGGATATAGGTGTGCCGATATTCCTGGAGCGACACGGCGTGACGGACATGGTCATACCGCTTTCCCGTCACGGTGGCGGAACTGGTGATGCCTTGTTTCGACAAGCCTCCTACCGTGGACACGGTGTCCCACACGCCCAGGAAATAAATTCGAGCATCGCGGCCATCGAGCGCGAAGACCTCTCTGATGTCGTCTCCGTATTGGTTCCGCGTCTTCCCGGTGCGCCCTTGCACATGGGTCGGCTCAAAGTAAATGCGGGTCAGCGTAGGAATCATCGCTTCCGTGCCGGGGCGTACGATGCCGAACAGATTCACCATTCCCGCCACGCAGCGGGCCGCAAAGGCGCCGCGTGAAAACCCGAAAAAGAACAGGCGGTCACCGGGTTCGTAATGCTCGACTAAAAATTGATAGGCCTGCCCGATGTTCTCGTAGATGCCGCCGCCGTCGGCCAGGGCCATGAGCTCTTTTGCACGGGTCCTAAAGCGGCTCCAATAGCCGATGGATGGATAGGTGTCGTTGGTCCCGACTCCCGGATCGTAAAACAGGATTTGCCGGTGGTCATTGATGAGGAGCCGCGTCAATTTGACGACATTCGTATCGCGATCATTTCCCCAAATGTTGCCGGTGCCGTCGCAACAGACCACCAGATTACGCGGTTCCGTGGCTGGGCTCATCGCGCGAGGTCCCGGTTGAGTCAGTACAAAATCGAAGGAAGGAACGAGCCGGACGGCTCCTGGTATAGACCAAGGCTCATCAACGTCGTCGGATACATCACGCGCAATCCATGCTCCAGACACCAGCGGAACAACTCGCCGTTGCGCGTCGGAAGCATGAAACCCGGCCCTTGGAACGCCGGCGCCGCCGCAATCAACGCTTTCAGTTCTTCATTCGTCCGCCCGACGGCATGCCCAAAAAATCCAATCAATGTCGCATAGCCTGTGATGGCGCTGTCGTGTTCGACCAGCATGGCGCTCCCTTGCTTGATGGCGCCGAGCAATTCACGCCCGCGCTCCACCCCGTGCACTTCGAGACACAAGCGATTGCAGGCATCAAGGTCGCTCTCTTTCGCCGGCCGGACCTCATAGCCCGGAAGTTTGAGCTGCATCGCCGGTCCCTGCATCACGGAGAGCGGTTCTCGCGCGTCGAATCCGAGCTTGGTATAAAGAGAAAGCGAGCGGTTGTGATACGCGCTCTGAACCAACCGCACCCCGGCAAACCGCTTGGCGCGGGCCCGATCCAGGACACCCTCCATCAATTGGCGGCCGATCGAACCGTTCTGTGCCGACGGCTTGACGGTAATCGGCCCTACTCCGGCGATTGCATCGCTTTCCCACAGGAAATTGCTTCCGATGATGGTCCCCTCCGTTTCCGCGATGACGGAGTACACATCGTCCCGTGAAAGGAGCATCGTCAGGATGCCGATGGCTGTTTCAAGTTCGGGGAAGTCGACAGGAAAGTTATGTTGCTCGGCAATGCACTTGAAGGCCTCATGAAAGATCGCCCCACAGGCCTGAGCATCGCCAGGTCTGCCGGGCCGAAACGTTGCGTGCATGGAAGGGATCTGACCGAATGAAGCCGGCATCCGAGTAGGCTACGTGTTGAGAGCGATGCTGTCAACCGCCCAATCTTCACTCATCGAGACTCGGCCGAAACAGGAACGGCCCATAGATCACGGCGAACAGCAGATAGGCGCCGCTCCAGCAGGCGGCTGCCAACCCGAGCATGAAATGAGCCGGGAGATCGGTGGTTGATCCGAACACGCGCACCAGCGCGCCGAGATTGACGAGAAGATATATGGCGACGGTCGCCGGACCCGCATGCCGCTCGCGCCCGGTATGGCCGAGGCTGGCCCGGGTCATTACCGCCAGCGTCATCGCCCCCACGGCGCCGGTCGTCAGGGCGTGGATCGCATCCGCCGGCTGCAGACCCACTCCAAGAATTGCAGCTCCCAGCACGATCAATGAGAGCGCCAGCCACCCGTACCCGACATGGAGCATCAGCACCAACGGCTCACGCCAGGTCAGCCACCCGTACCAGCGCGCAAGTCGGACGAGATTGACGCAGCCGGCTGCGAACAAGAGCCAGCCCGTCGCCGTTCCTTCGGGTATGGTAATCCACGCCAGAGCAGCGACGCCGATCAGAGCGATCGACAGACCATCGAAACGTGAAAAGCGGGCCGGTTGCTTCCTGAGCCGCTCCCCCATCAGAAATTCACGGGTGAAATTCGGCGTGATGCGGCCGCCGATCACGGCCAGCAACATCATGATCAATGACAGAGCCGCTCGCTCAGCCTGGTCCGTCTGTCCACCGCTCCCGGCCAGCGCATGAAAGACCATGTTGGCGACGGCATACAGACTGATAATGACTCCGATCGGCGCATGCCCCCAGCTCTTTGCAGTCCCAATCTCCCGCCAGACCAGCCCTGCCAGCGCAACGAGAAACGCCGCGTCCACGACGGCGGATAGAACCGGCGCCGGCCAAGGAAGAGCGACGGCCAGACGCCCGGCCAGCCAGAGGCTGCTCAACAGAATCAGTTCCGTGCCCCTGATCGGCCGGCGGTCCGTCCAATTGGGAATCGCCGTCAGAAGAAAGCCGGTGATGACCGCGGGCAGGAACCCGAAGATCATTTCATGCACATGCCATTGCCGGCCGGTATGAAACAAGGCCGAATCACCGGCTTGGATCAGCAGGACGATCCAGGCAGGAATGGCCACGCCGGCAAACAGCGCTGCGCCGAAAAAGAACGGCCGAAAGCCGTAGGAAAAGAAGGCCGGACCGCGATAGGAGTGCTCGCTTGCCTCGTCCGTCATGCGGGCTCGACCGTCACATCCGTCGTCACTGAGTTCGCGATGAAACAGCCCTTGTGAGCGTCTTCGTGGAGCGCGGCCAACTGCTCGGACGTGGGAGTCGCCGGCCCGCTGAATGTGACCGACGGACGCAAGCGTACGCGGGTGACCGCGATCTTTCCCTGCGCATTCTTTTCCAAGACCCCGACCGCCTGATCGCTGTAGCGATCCACGATGAATTTCCTCTTCGCCGCCACCGCCAGGAACGTCAGCATGTGACAGCTCGACAACGAGGCGATGAAGGCTTCCTCTGGATTCGCGAGCGCCGGATTGCCGCGGTAGGCCTGCGCCGCCGACGCCATGATTTTCGAGCCGCCCTCGAAGACCAAGACGTGGTCCCGATTGTAGGTGTCATAGGTAAAGGTCTCGGTTTCTCTTTTCCATTCCAGCGTGATCTTGTGTTCGGACATTGATTATTCACCCCTCTTTTCGCTCTAACCATGCGGATCAGGACATCAGGTACAGAATGTCCACCAGACGCAGTCTAGCCATCCGGGAATTCGAACGCAACGGAGGATGCGGATGTTATGGTGCCAGGTTGGTGAAGACGGACAATCGAGTGCCCTGGGCGATACATCCGCCCTCACCGCCACGCGGCATTACCGCAGACCCAGCGGATGCCCTGGAGGAAGCGTGATGCCGTACGGGCCAATTCGAGGAGCGGCCTGGCTTTGATTGAGCGGGCTGATGTTCCGAAACTGGCCGCCGCCTTCGAAGGGCTGGGGAGGACCCACGGCTAATGGATTGGACCAGGTATAAGGGCTGCTCGGACTGGCCCGCCCGCCGCCCTGGTTCCGGGGAGGAGTGACGCTCCACGGGCCGCCCGAACTGAAGGGATTGCCGATGGAGTTACTAAACGGATTCGGACTGAGATCGCCGACGTTCTGAGCCAACGATGCGACTGGAAAGATCAGGAAGAAGAGGAGAACCGGAAGCATGATGTCCTCCTTTGTGAAAGGCCAATGAGCCGCGCACACCGGTAGTGGGTCACTTTCCTGTTGCGTCATGCCCGCGAAGCTTGTCCTCGCGGAAACGGGGAGCGAGCATCCAAGGCCAATCTTTTGACTGGATTCCCGCTTCCGCGGGAATGACAGACTTCAATGCGTCTGATGGCAAACTGGCCCACTACCCGCACACCGAGACATTTGCAAGAGTTACCCCAAATCCGAAGCCGAAATCCTTTCCTCAGATGCTGGCACGAAGCAATATTGCATTCAATAGAGCTGGTCGAGACCGTTGTTTCTTCTATATGGACGCGGCGAAGGAGAGGTAGAGAGCCGCATGAGGCTCTTCCTCTCGGACGTCCCGCGGCATTGACGGTTTCAAGCAGGCTCTGTATGATTTTGTCATACAGGTAGGAGGCAGCCCATGAAACGTTCTCGTGTGCCGGTCACGGTGTCACTCCCCTCTAATCTAGCCGAGAGCTTCGACAACCTGGCGAAGGCCGAATCTAAAAACAAGAGCCAACTTTTCCGAGATATGCTCCGCGTCTATGAGCAGCGGCGCCGTGAAGCCCAGTTCCATGAGCTCCAGCGGTATGGCGCAAAGAAGGCAAGGAAACTGGATGTGTTAACGGAAGCTGATGTCGAGAAGCTTGTTTTTCAGGACCGCTGAGCGTGCGAGTCGTCTTCGACACCAACATCTATATTTCGGCGTTTGCAATTCCCGGAGGAAACGCCGAGGACGCCTATCTTGAGGCCGTCCGCGGCACCTTTGAACTGTTCACGTCCGTTGCGATCCTCACCGAGACGGCCCGAGTGCTCCAGACAAAATTTGATTGGACCGCGGAGAAGGCCAGAGATGCCGTCCAAGCGATCAGTGCAACGGCGACCGTCCTCCGCCCCCGTCCATCTCTACACCTGCTTAAGGATGAGCCGGACAATCGAATTCTTGAATGTGCGCTGGCGGCACAAGCGGAATGGATCGTATCCGGGGATCGGCACCTTCTCATGTTAAAGAAGCACGGACACATCACGATCGTATCCTTGGGTGATTTCCTCAGTACATTGCAGAAGTAACCCAAAGCATTCCTGGAACGGTTTCGTCAAACTGTAGCAACCTGAGTTTGACCAGACAGGCACTGTCAGGCAAACTCGGCATCTGTGAACGAGCTATTAGAAGAGCGACTCCGTCCTTACTTTGAGCCATTAGCCAAGAAGGTTCAGTCCGCTGCCATCTCGATTGCCTGGTGCCGAGGAGATGACACACGCACCAGCCTCCTTACGAACAGTGCCGGCCTGTTGCCTCATCACATTACTACGGATTCACAGTTTCTCGTCTATAGTATTACCAAGTCCTTCACGGCTCTCACGATTCTGCGCTTCGCTGCGACGGGCAAGTTGAGACTCGACGCGCCCATATCTCAGTGGTTACCTGATGTCCCTCATGCAGAACGGATCACCATCAGACAATGCTTACAACATACCAGTGGCCTAGCCGATTATGGTTCCCTCCCTGAATATCACGCTGCTGTTCGCCAAGGGAGACCGCCTTGGACCTTTGAGGAATTTCTGGTCCGAGTGAATGCTGAGCAACTGCTCTTCGAGCCCGGTTGCGGATGGGCGTATTCGAACATCGGGTACATGATCCTCCTTCGCCTCATTGAGGTGATTTCCGGCGTAACCTATGCCGACAGCGTTGATCGCGAGATCTGCCACCCGCTTGGCCTCATCCGAACCTCGGTAATTGCCGGCCGCTCCGAACTGCGAGATCTGACCATTGGCTATTCCGTTCTCGTGAGTTCTGACGGTTCTCCTGTTGATGTTCGTGCTCGGTACGATCCCAACTGGGTGGCCACGGGAGTCATCGCCTCGACCGCTTCCGAGATCGCCTGCTTCTACCATAGTCTCTTCAAGGGAACGATCCTCACAGCTGACCGGCTTCGTGAGATGTGTGCAGTCGTACAAGCGCGGCCCTCCCACCCGCGATTCGTCACACTTTGCTATGGGCTTGGCCTGATCGCCGACCCAGACTCGCCCTATGGCCCGATCTACGGACATGGCGGAGAAGGGCCGGGGTATTCAGCATCAGCCATTCATTTCGGAGAGACTGGACCTCAAGCTCTAACAGTGACTCTGCTCTCTAATACTGAAAATCATGCTGCGCTTGAGAGCATGACACTTGCCGCCGGAGAAGCGTTGATGAAGCAACGGGATGCATTCCACAATTAGTGCCTCCGTCGATAATCGACGACCATTGCTCCGGATCTGTAAGATAGGCGGTGCGAGGGAAAATCGTTCCTGGAGTCATTTCTGGGATCGAACCTTACTTTGAATTGAGCTTAATTGCTTGACCGGTGCAAGTGATACCTTCCCAACAATTGTAGGAAGTAGTTATTCCGCGAGGAAGATCACATTGTAGATTCACGATCGCTTCGGTTCCCTGCTCTCTTGCCCAGTATTTGGCCTGGTTTATCGCATCAGTTTTGGTCGCAGCCGGATCCCACATCTTATTCTTGCACGAGATGCCCTCCACGACGTTGATTACGGCGTAC
>JANRMQ010000008.1:0-185881 GCA_040981125.1 Nitrospira sp. | reverse complement strand
CCTCACACTTAAGACAAAATTGTAGATTTCATCGGCGGCTACGTCATTGATCCCGTGCTTGCGCTCGGCCAGCATCTTCAGGAAACGATCCGTTTCCATCTTGACGATACGTTGATCCTCTCGATCCAGCCCCGCTTGAATCCTGTCCAGTTTCTGGAGGTAGGGGTCAAAATCCGAGCCTGGGTAGCTCGCTTTTTCGAATGTCACCATGTTCCTGACTTCGTCGACCCAGTTCTCTGCCGCCAAGGCCACACCGCCGCATATCAATACCAAGGCACAGCTCGCGGCCCACAACAGGCGTGTGTCGCGTTGTACGGTTTTCCATAGCATGGTGCACCTCTCTTGGTGTGATCGGGCCCTTTCGCGCCGGCCGCCTTTCTAAACAGGCGCTGGCAGCCAAGGTTGGTTGATATTCCGGTGGTGATCTCGCAATTGAATAGAATGCGAGGTTCATAAGATGCTCTGGAAGTCCCGGTCGGTGGTCTGTTGTGAAAGTCGTCCCATTGTAAAAAGGAAACGCGCTTTTCCACTATTCCCGTCGAGAATACTTTTGCCTACACCGTTTAGGTGATGAGAAAGGAAGGGATTTGTCACCGAAACAATGCGGAGGGGAAGCAAACCATTGAATGGTCGCTATGTCTCCCATGCTTGCTACCCCGTCTTCCTGTGGTAAAGTGAGGAAAGTTATCATGCGACAGACCAATTCTTTATGAAGGCATCCGGTCCAACGCAACTTCGTTTGGCTGACTTTGATATCTCGCCTGAGCGCGGCTTCCTTCCGGCGGTGGATCCTTTAGACCACATTGCCGACGAACCAATCCTGAACCAGATCGGTGAAGAGCTTCCGAAGCTTCTCACCGCGCGGCAACTCCGTCGATTCATTCAAGATCGCTCGGATCACATGGGGCCCGTCGGGGACGACTGGGGGCTCGATAAATTTCGTTGCGCGATGCGGACCTTGTCTTTTGCCGGCCACGGCTACGTCTGGGAAGACCCCGATCATCCAGCCGCGAGGTTGCCTCGGAGCCTGGCCCAACCCTGGTACGACGTTGCGCGGCAGCTTGGGCGCCCGCCCGTGTTATCCTACGCGTCGTATGCTCTGCAGAATTGGCGGAGGCTTGATTCGCGGAAACCAGTTGAACTAGGGAATATCGTACTTCAGCAAAATTTCCTCGGTGGCCTCGACGAGGAGTGGTTTGTCCTTGTTCATATCGAAATCGAAGCTGAAGCGGGACCGGGCCTGATGGGTTTGGTACAAGCCCAGAATGCCGCACAGAACGACAAGGAGGACGATGTCCTGATCGGTTTGCAAATGCTGGCTGCGGCACAGGAAGCGATGCGCGAGACGCTCCTCCGGATGCCGGAACGCTGCGACCCGTACATCTATTACAGCCGGGTGCGGCCCTATATCCATGGTTGGAAGAACAGTCCCGCTTTGCCCGAGGGGGTGATGTACGAGGGCGTTGCCTCCTATCAAGACAAACCGCAGCTATTTCGCGGAGAAACCGGCGCACAGAGTACCATTGTGCCGGCGCTCGATGCAGGATTGGGAATCCGACATGCCGACGATCCGCTCACGCAGTATCTCAATGAAATGCGCGATTATATGCCGCCGCGCCACCGGGCTTTTGTGACTGCGCTTGAGGAGCGGGTTGATCGGCAACAGCGGCCGCTGCTCTACGGGTATGTGTGTGATCGTCGGCGCACGAATCCGGAGCTGTGGAAAGCCTATGGCGCGTGCGTGGGCTTGCTCGCTCAGTTCAGGGAAATCCATGTCGGCTATGCCGATCGCTATATCTTCCGACAACACCAGTCCCATGCGGGCAACCCCACCGCGGTCGGCACCGGCGGCACACCCTTCATGACGTATCTGACCAAACATCTGGAAGAAACGAAACGGATGAGTCTGGAATAATAAAATCGCATTCACTTACACTTTGTCTTTAACCCGTTATGCGGAAACCCGGCGAACCGATTTATCTGCGCATTCACATGGTGGCCTTGGCATTGGGAGTGGCGGCCCCCATCGCTCTCCCGCGCCTGTACGAAGTCGTGATGGGCCCCCTTAGTTTCGCCACTCGGATGGTTGCAGGAATTCTCATCGCGGCCGGGGCCGGCGTCGTGCTCTATCTGATGTACCGGTCGTCGGCTCAGAATGAACCGTAGCGATTGCATGGGGAATCTGCCTCGTCCGCCCAATGATAGCAGGCAAGAAGAGATCATGTTCCGTTTTAATTTGTTCGGAGCCGCGACTTTCGTAACGGTTCACGGTTGCGATGCTATCGAGCTATCTCGGCGTCAAAATGACCACGCTCTTCATCACCGTGAACCCGCTCAACGCCGGTTAGCCATTGCGTGACAGCGAGCCGGGCGCCGGCCTTCCATACAAGCATCGCACGATAGATTGCCGGCCATTGTGGTTATCCCTCTTGCCTTCCTGGTCGCATGCGGTCATGGAAGCTGCGGGGCGAATGGCTCTTGTTCTTTTTCTTTTTCCCGCTCTCTGTCTCGGTGACGACATTTCGCTCCTGTCCGTGGGCGTTCGATATGGACTAAGCGGCAGTTCGCCTATTGGAGAGCAGACTCAAACTGATTTTCGCCAGTATGATCTGGCGGCGACCCTCCGGCTGCCATGGCATTGGTATCACTCATCCGGTTGGGGAATCAGCACACGATTACTGGCGACCGGCGGCGCGCTTCAAGGGGCCGGTGAGACGAACTTTGTCGGCACGCTGGTCCCGACTGTGGTGTTTGGCCGGAAAGACGAACGCATCTCGATCGATATGGGAGGCGGCGGCGCCCTCCTGAGCGACCATAAGTTTGGCGCACAAAATTTCGGCGGGCCATTCCAGTTTGTCTGGAGCTTCGGATTGAATGTCGGGCTGCTTGGACCGCTCGGCGCGGGCTATCACTTTCAGCATTATTCCGATGCGACGCTCTACGGTCGTGACAGTCGTGGGGTCGATTTGCACCTGTTCGAGCTTGCTTATCGGTACTGATGGCCGGAGCTTGTGACAGCTCTGCTTGTGTCCGAAACCGGATGTGAAGCGGGATGACGAATCATCGGAGCCCAACGAGAGAACGGTGCGCCTGGCAGGTGTGCCCGGTGATAGCGGGCCTCCTCTTTGTCTTGTTCTCAGCCGAGATCGGATATGGGTGGGAAAGGGAATTGATGGCGGTGGGATTGCGCGGCGGAATCAGTCTCAAGGGCGAATCTCCGCTCGGCGAGCAAATGAGAGAGGACTTCGTCGGGGCAGACCTGTTCGGTGTGTTTCGTCTGCCATGGAGTTGGTATTCGGCGTCCGGCTGGGGTGTAGGAACCAGATTGATCACGAGCGCCGGTGCGCTGTCTGCCTTGAAGAAGGTCGCCCTCGTCAGTTCCGTGACGCCGGTTCTCGCCTTTGGCAGGAAAGACGGCCTGCTCACGATTGATGCCGGCCTCGGGGGCGCCATTGTGACCGCGCATCACTTTGGGCGTCATGATCTCGGTGGCCCGTTCCAGTTCGCGGCGACCGCCGGGCTCAGCTTCGGACTAGTCGGGCCGCTCGGTCTGGGCTATCGGTTTCAACATTATTCCGACGGCACGATCTACGGCAGTGACACCCGCGGAGTCGATCTCCACATGATCGAAATGTCCTATCGGTTTTGATGATCATACGGCGCTTGCCCGGATCCGCAGCTTATGGTGGTTCTTCTTTGAATCGGATATCAGTGGACGGGCTGATGTCCGCCTTCAGGGTTGTCTTCATGTGATCAAGCGCCGCCTGGTTGGATTGTGCGTCAATCGAGACGATGCAGTCCCTCGGGACGCGGATAGCAAAATCCCGCATGTAGGCATCGGCGGCCGTATACAACACGCAATTGTCGCCTGCCACGCCGGTGAGAATCAGCCGCTTGGTTCCCAAAAATTTCAACAACAGCTCCAATGGCGTCGCAAAGAAGCCTGAATGTTTCGGCTTCAACACGAAATAATCGTCCTCGGTCGGGCGCAGCCGCTCGGTCACCGGCTTTCCTCTGCATTGGGTTTTCAGACAATGTTCGACCAGCTTGTGGAAATCGTGCCGCCACTTCCCGAAGTTATCATTGACGTAGATGGTCGGCACATGAGCCGCCGTTGCCCGTTGCTTCAACCGCGCAATGCAGTCCGCCGTTTGCACCACCGCGGGGAATAACTTCTCCGCGTCGTCGAAGGAGAAAGCGTTGATCATGTCAATGATCACCAGACAAGTGTCCGCCGCATCGGGAACATTGCCGTGAAGATCGAATGGGGTTGAGGGCATAGCCGTGGGACTTATGATGCCGGCTTAAACAGCCTGCGCCGCACGAGCGTGAGTTCCTGAACAAATTGCCGGTACTCGGCTTCCTGTTGTGTCCGTTCGGGATGGCGCAGGATCGCCGATGGATGGACCGTCGCCATCACGACCGGCGCCCAGGGCGTGTCGAGGAATCTCCCACGGGTTTCATTCAAGCGGATCGCTTTGCCGAACACCGATTGCGCGGCCGTCGTCCCGAGGCAGACCACGATGCGGGGCCGCACGGCATTGATTTCCGTTTGGAGCCACGGGCGGCAGGCGGCGATTTCACCGGCCGACGGCTTTTTATGCTTGCGGCGCTTGCCTTGCGGTTCCCATTTGAAATGCTTCACGGCGTTGGTGATGTAAACTTCATTTCGTGCAATGCCGGCCTCGGCGAGGGCCTTATCGAGTATTCTCCCGGCCGGTCCGACGAAGGGATGGCCCGCTCGATCCTCCTGATCGCCCGGTTGTTCCCCTACGAAGAGGATTTTGGCGTGCGACGCTCCTTCGCCGAAGACCGTCTGGGTCGCTCGCTTATAGAGGTCGCACCCGGTGCAGGATTCGGCCGCTTCGCGTAATGCCGGCACCGTCATCGTGGGCGGCAGAAAGTCGGCGGCGGATCTGTCCGGCATTCGTCGTCCCATGTGTCACCATACCACGGAGAAAAAGACTGAGACAGGCCGTTGTTGTCGGAGGCACGATGGGCGGCGGGAAGAATTCGGAGGTCGTGGACCGTCAGCGTCACGACTCCAAATTGTTCCTCGACAAGACCGCGCAACAGATAAGGATGATCGGAGGACAGCAGATGGCAGCACCGCTGATACACCTCGGGAAACAACGTGGCGTCGTACAAGGCGGTCGTATCTTCGAACGTGGCAAATTCCATCGGGAGGCCGTGCTTGGTCTCGGCAAACTTTTCGGTGATCAGCCAGCCGACCATGGTAATGGCGCGGCCTACGTAACGAGCCATGGCTGAGCCGGGAACAGGGGCCAATCGCCGGATCTCCTCGTCGTACAACTCCAATGGATGCCGGCTGGCGAGCAAGCCGAGCATGTCTCGTTCATGGGCGAGCTTGATCGGCGCGGCATACTCATCCGGAATGGGCATGGCGGATCGTGTCCGGTCGTCTGCGTACAGACGCCACAGAAGCGCCGGGCGGGTCAAATCGCCCGCTAGAGAATCGCAGCAGCCGGCCCGCACCAGAGTGCGCGCGTCAGCCGGATCCGGCTTGACGCGGTCGAGAAAATCCTGGAAGGATCGAAACCGTCCGCCGCGATTCCGCTCTTCGATGAGGCGCTTCCCCAATGACTCCGGCAGCGTTTTGATTTGCATGAGCCCGATGCGAATGGAACGGTTGCGTCCTGTATAGGTCCACTCGCTCATGTTCACGTCCGGAAGCAGAATGGCGAGTCCCATCCGTCGCGCTTCGGACAGATAGGCGAAGGTGGAGTAGAAGCCGCCTTGATTGCTGATGACGGCGGCGATGAACTCCGCGGGATAATGGGCGCGGAGATAGGCGGATTTGAACGAGACTTGCGCGTAACTGGCCGAGTGGGGCTTGCAAAAACTGTAACCGGCGAAGCTCATGATCATATCCCAGATCAACGCGATGATGCGGGCCGACACACCGTTCTCGGCGGCGCCCTCGCAAAACTGCCGGTAATAATCGCGCAACTGCTTGGCCTTGTGCTTTTTGCTGAGGACTTTTCGCAATTGGTCCGCGTCCTCTATCGAAAAGTCGGCCAGGGCCATGGCGACTTTTGTCACGTCTTCCTGATACACCATGATCCCATGGGTGTCTTTCAGAATGGATGTGAGCCGCGGATGCCAGGGATCATAGGATTTTCCCTGCGCGCGCCGGATGAATTCATCGACGAAATGATTCGCCGCCGGCCGGACCAGCGACGACACCATGACGAGATAGTCAAAGACATCAAGCTCCGCGCGCCGCTGAGCCGGCATGCCCCCCCAGAGTTTTTTGAGCAGGAGCCGGGTGGCCGGCGATTCGATGTAAAAACATCCGATGGTGTCGCCTTGCGTGATGAGCGCTTGCGTGGCCGGATCGTGTAATGGGTCCCAGGCCGCGTAGTCGATGTGGCGGCCGGTGTTGAGCGCGATAGCGTTCAGCGCGTCACGGATGACGGCCAGCGACCGGTTGCCCAATAAATCGATTTTGACGAGACCGGCGTCTTCCGTTTGATCCTTTTCCCATTGAATGACCGGCACACCCTTGGCGGCGATTTCAACCGGCACGTAGCGCCGGATCTCATCCGGCACGATGACGACTCCGCCGCAATGGACGGACAAATGCCGGAAATGGTTCTGGACGTGGACCGCCGAGCGGATAATGAGCGGCCATGGCTCCGCCAGACGCAATTCCTTGCCGAGCCGATCGGCCCACATCCGCGCCGTGGGCGTCTCATCGAACCGCAGAAATTCTTTTCGCCGCATGATCAATGAAGAGACCCGGCCGATTTCCGCCGGCGGAATGCCGTGCACTTTGGCGACTTCGCGGAAAGCGGCCCGAAGGCCCAAGGTATTCTGATTCGCCACCATGGCCGCTCGGTGCGTTCCATAATGATCGAAGACCCACTTGATGATGTCGTCCCGCTCGTCCCAGGGAAAATCAATGTCGATGTCCGGCGGGTCCTTCCGGCCCGGATTCAAGAATCGCTCAAAGAAGAGATTGTGGCGGATCGGATCGACATGGGTGATGTCCAAACAGTACGAGACAATCGATGCGGCGACCGATCCACGCCCGCATGTGCGCGGCGCCTGCCGAACGATCTCATCGACGATCAAAAAATAATGGGCGAATCGTTTGTGCGAGATCAGCGCCAGCTCGTGCTCCAGGCGCCGGCGGATCGCCGTTGAAATCGTTCCGTACCGCCGGCAAGCTCCGGCATAACTTTTTTCGCGCAGCAAGGCGGAGGCTTCGTCGTTGGAGAGCCGGCGGAAAGCCGGGAAGATCGTCTCGCGAAAGTTCCAATCGGTGTGGCAGGCGTCGGCGATCCGAACCGTATTGTCGATCGCCTCGGGCACATGAGGGAACCGGGTACGCATGACAGCCGGCGGCATGAGCCATTGAGTGGGAGCGCAACAGGCCTCGATCGGGAGCCGGGAAAGGGTCGTATTGAGCGCGATTGTGCGAAGAAGGCGATGAACGGAGAATTCATCCGGCCGGATAAAATGAACACGGTTTGTGGCGACAGGAGGCAGATGCAGCCGGCGGCTGACGGCCAGCGCATCGTGCATGGCGGGGCCCGGCGTCAATTCGACGTAGAGATCCTGGGACGAATCCTGAGACCAGGCCTGAATTGCCGGCTCGTCGTCCGTCAGGATGATCAGCCCTGTTCGATGGCAAGTCACCGTTTCGATGAAATCAAATGAGGCTTCGCAATGGCGCGCGGACAGTATCCGGCACAGGTTGGCATAGCCCTCGGCGGTCTTCGCTAGGAGCACGGCACGATGGTTGTCCGTGACCAATTCCGCGCCGAGGACGGGACGCAAGCCGGCTCGCCGGGCTTCCTCCACGAAGCGGATGGCCCCATAGAGGCCATTCGTATCCGTCAATGCGACGGCAGATCCTCCTTGGGCTCGCACGGCAGCCGTCAATGCGGGCACGGAGGAAACGCCGCGCATGGGTGAAAAATCTGAATGGACGTGAAGATGAATCAAGGAAACTTTGCTCCAATGAGGAATGCGCCGGCCGGCGTGTTTTTTTATACGGTAACCAATGGTTACAGCATGGCCCGATTCAGTCAAGCTCGTTCAAATGCGTAGGAGCGCTGGCATCGCCGGATGAGTACGGGTTTTCATTGAGCCGCTGTGGAAATGAGTCGATGATCATTTGACACTCCTCGCGGCGCTATGATAGCTTCCGAAACCCACGTCGACTTCGACGTCCTACACCTCGCTCCGCGCGTGACGCGGGGCCTTTGTCCAGGAGGATTGCCGCATGGAGATCTACGAATCTCTGTTCATTATTCGTCCGACCTTAAACGACGAAGAAACTACATCGCTGTTCGACAAGATGAAAGGCGTCGTGGAAAAGCACGGCGCCACGCTGATGAAGGCCGAGAATTGGGGCCGGAAGAAGCTCGCTTATGAAATCAAGCGGGAGCGAAAAGGCACCTTTGTATATCTTTATTTCAAAGGACCCGGTCAGGTCATCGGCGAGTTGGAGCGTTCCTACAGGCTGGAAGATTCGATCATCAAGTTTCTGACTGTCCGCCTGGAAAAGGAATTGCCGCCTCCGCGCGGCGCCGCCGAAGCACAGGGAGCCGCCGGTGGCAGGGTTTAACAAGGTTATCCTCGTCGGGAATCTCACGCGCAACCCGGAACTCCGATACACACCGAGCGGTACGCCCGTGGCCAGCTTCGGTCTCGCCACCAGCCGGCGCTTCAAGCAAGGCGATGAGCTGAAAGAGGAAGTGTGTTTCGTCGATATCGTGGTGTTCGGCAAGCAAGCCGAACATTGCGGGCAGTATCTCAGCAAAGGGAACGGCGTGATCGTGGACGGGCGGCTGCAGCAACGTCGCTGGGAGACGGAAGACGGGCAAAAGCGCAGCAAACACGAAGTGGTGGCGCAGAACGTCACCTTTCTTCCCAAGCGGGCCGAATCCGGAACGGGCGCCGAGCCCCCGCACGAAGAACCGGCGCCGACATACGAAGACGAAACGTTTTAGACGGGTCCTGGCGGCTATTGAAAAGCGGTTTGGAATACATGCAGGATGTTCGGAGAGGCCGTTTTCTCACCCGCCCAGCCCCGGCGTATCAAAACACGCCTTTCCCGGGCGCGGCTGCAGGATGTCTACGGAGCTGAGGCGGGCTCATGCGAGAACAAAGTCCGGTGAAGTGCGCGTCCCGGGTTATCGATTGCACAGCAATCGGTAGGCGTGGAGGATGGGTTAAGCCCCACAAGGGCCGGGCGGGTGAACGAAAACTTTTCAACATGCTGCTAGAAGACGGAGGTAGGTATGGAGCGAGCATCAGGCGGCGGGCGGTTCTTTCAACGGCGAAAGCCGTGCCGGTTCTGTCTCGACAAAGCGCCGATTGACTTCAAAGATATCGGGCTGTTGCGGAATTTTTTGACGGAACGCGGCCGTATCGTGCCGCGCCGAATTTCAGGCAATTGCCTGCGCCATCAGCGGGAGTTGACCGTGGCGGTGAAGCGGGCCCGCCATATTGCGTTGGTGAGTTTTGCAGAAGAGCGATGAGAGTCGCGCGCCGGTTCCGAAAGCTCCGCCGGAAATTTGCTGCGGAGGGCCGACGTTGAGCGCCGACTTGTTTAATTTTATGGTAGCCGGTATCGCCGTCATGGATTTGCTTCATCCTGCCATTGTAGACATTACCCCGCAAGGATTGGTCATTTCCTGTGACGTGACCGCCGAGGAGCTCGGACTGAGCCAGACCGATGAAAGATTGGCCGGCCTGCTGTCCGTCAACCTGGAAGTCCGGCAGCAGGAAAACGCCATTACGGTCGCTGGCACCGCCGAAGGCGCCGCCCTGCGTCAATGTGTCCGCTGTTTGGGCGAATACGAGGACCCGTTGTATGTCACTGTCTATGCGGACTACCTTCGGCAGCCTCAGGGCCTGCCCAAGTCCGGTCTTCCACTGAAGCGTGTCGATCGGAAGCCGAAAGAACGCGGGCAAGAGCCAGCCGTGGAGGATGCCGACGAACAAGATGAGATTTATTTCTACCAGGCCGATCATATCGATCTGACCCCGATGTTGCGGGAGCAAATCATTCTCGCCGCGCCGATGCAGCCGCTTTGCCGCGAGGATTGTGCCGGCCTCTGTCCGACATGCGGGCAGAATTTGAATGACCGGCGATGTACATGTGAGCCGGAGACGATCAAAAGTCCGTTTCGCATTTTGCGGGATCTTCGCGAGGGGGGCGGAAGGGACGGCGAAACATAAGAATGTTCGCCGGGAGTTAAGGAGTCACTATGCCGAATCCAAAACATAAACATTCGAGAGCACGCAGAGACAAACGTCGCACGGCCAAGACCCGGCTGGTGCCGCCCGGATTTTCGGTGTGCCCGCAATGTCATGAACTGAAATTGCCTCACTATACCTGTCTGAACTGCGGGACCTACAAAGGCAAGGCCATCATCGCGGTCGAAGAAGCCTGATGTCTTTCTCTTGAAGGCGTGATTCGGTACAATGGCGCGGCGTGGGCACGGTCGTCTCCGTGAATGATCCCGGGTTTCCCGGCTGTTGGAACGCGCCCTTACCCGACGATTCTTCTCGTCATCCATCCGTGGACATTCATCGCCTATGAGAATTGCCGTCGATGCCATGGGCGGTGACCATGGACCGGCCCCCGTGATCGAGGGGGCGATGCAGGCGGCCCGTGAATATGACACGGACATCATTCTTGTCGGTCAGGAAGATGTCTTGAAGAAGGAGTGCGGCCGTCTGGGATGCCGCGACCCCCGCCTCAGTATCCGCCATGCCCCCCAAATCGTCGAGATGCATGAATCCCCTTCGGTCGTGGCCCGAAAAAAGCGTGATTCGTCGATCTGGGTGGCCACCGGGTTGGTGAAAAGCGGCGAGGCTAATGCCGTGGTCAGCCCCGGCAATACCGGCGCCAGTATGGTGGCCGCCTTTTTTATTCTCGGATTGACGAAAGGCGTGGAGCGTCCCGCCATTGCCACGCAGCTGCCCACGTTGACCGGGACGGCGGTCATGCTGGATGTCGGGGCCAACGTGGATTGCTCGGCGGAACACCTGGAACAGTTCGCGCTCATGGGGCATGAATATGCGCAACACTTGTACGGCAAGCCGAATCCACGGGTCGGCTTGTTGAGCATCGGCGAGGAAGATACGAAGGGCAATGAGGTGACGAAAGAGGCCTTTAAACTCTTGAAGGCCAGCCCGCTCAATTTCGTGGGGAACGTCGAAGGCCGTGAAGTCTACAGCGGAGGAGCCGATGTGGTGGTCTGTGACGGATTCATCGGGAACGTCGCCTTGAAAATCTCCGAAGGAGTCGCGGAGGTTATTAAGAAGCTGTTGCTGAAGGAAATTTCAGGATCCTGGCTGGGCCGGCTGGCCTATCCTCTCATCGCCGGACCATTGCTCAATTTGAAACGAAAAATCGATTACGCGGAATTCGGCGGCGCGCCGTTGCTGGGCGTGAACGGGATCACCATGATCTGCCACGGTCGTTCCTCGGCCAAGGCCATTAAGAATGCGATCAAGCGGGCCAAAGGATTGGCGGAAAGCCGGGTCAACGAACTGATCCAGCGGGATATCGACGAATCCATCATGCGCCACCAGGAAGAGCGGCGAGGGGACGCGAGCGCGACATGAAAAGCCGAATTTCCGGAACAGGCTCCTATGCTCCGGAACGAATCCTGACCAATGCGGAATTGGAACGTCTGGTAGCGACGTCCGATCAATGGATCGCCGAGCGCACAGGTATCCGTGAACGGCGGATCGCCGCCGAGGGCGAAGCCTGTTCCGATCTCGGCATCAAGGCGGCCGAGCGGGCCTTGAAAGCCGCGGGTCTCTCCGCCACCGACTTGGACATGATTCTCCTCGCCACATGCACGGGAGATATGCCCTTGCCCGCAACCGCTTGTCTGATCCAGCACCGATTAGGCGCGATCCGGGCGGCGGCCTGCGATATTTCCGCCGCCTGCTGCGGGTTCGTATATGCGTTGGGGATTGCCGACGCCTACATCAAGACCGGTATGCGCCATGTCCTGGTCATCGGATCGGAAGTGATGTCCGCCATCACCGACTGGACGGACCGCAACACGTGTGTGCTGTTCGGTGACGGGGCGGGCGCCGCCGTGGTTTCGGCCTCGCCGGATGAACGGGGCATTCTGTCGACGCATTTGCGATCCGATGGGAGTCTCTATGATTTGATCATGGTGCCGGGGGGCTGCTCGCGCATTCCTCCTTCCGAGAAGATGCTGAGCGAGCGGCTTCAGTACATTAAGATGAAGGGCAATGAGACATTCAAAGTCGCGGTTCGGACATTGGAGGAGATTGCCCGCGAGACCCTGTCGGCGAACGGCCTGAATGTCGACGATGTCGATCTGTACGTCCCGCATCAAGCCAATGTTCGAATCATCAGAGCCGTCGCGGACCGGCTGGGGTTGCCGCTTAGTAAGGTGGTGCTCAATATGGACCGCTATGGGAACACGTCTGCCGCGTCGATTCCCCTCGCGCTGGATGAAGCAGTCAGAGACGGCCGGATCGTGCCTGGAAAGTTGATCATGCTGGGAGCCTTCGGGGCCGGATTGACGTGGGCTTCGGCATTGATCCGCTGGTGAAGCGGCGATTCATCGGCATCGCGGAGCGGCGACTCTGAACCATTTTTCTCGTTGACATTCCCGGCAGTTTCTAAGATATCTTACGCGCTTATGGCATCGACTGGTATCGGGTTTGTTTTTCCCGGGCAGGGGTCGCAGTCAGTTGGAATGGGGCGCGCGTTCCATGATGCCGTTCCCGCCGTGCGTCGCCTCTATGAGGAGGCGTCGGCGGTCCTCGGATATGACGCCGCGGTCCTCTGTTTCGACGGGCCGGCCGAGCGGTTGAATCTCACGGAGTTCACGCAGCCGGCGTTGCTGATCACCAGTATGGCGGCCTGGCAGGCGCTGGCGCCGGCCGGTCTGACGGCCACCGCCGTCGCCGGACACAGCTTGGGAGAGTACAGTGCGATTTGTGCGGCGGGTGGATTGTCGTTCACGGATGCCGTCTCGATCGTGCAGAAGCGCGGGCGCTACATGGCGGAGGCCGTGCCTGCCGGGTCCGGTTTGGTGGCGGCCTTGATCGGATTGGACGCCGAAGTCGTGACTGAAATCTGTCGGGAGGCGGCGGCTCATGGGGTGGTGACCACGGCCAATTTCAATTGTCCCGGGCAAGTTGTCATTGCCGGAGAAAAAGCGGCGGTCGAGGGGGCGATCGAAGCAGCCAAAGCCAAGGGATGCAGGAAGGCGATTCTCCTGCCCGTCAGTGTGCCGGTCCATACGCCGTTGATGCGGCGGGCTGCCGAGCGGTTGGCGAAGGAATTTGACTCGGTGGCATGGCAGGAGCTTAGGGCACCTTTGGTCAATAATGCCGAAGCGACCGCGCTTCGGACGGCTGAGGCGGTTCGAGCCTCTCTCGTCCGCCAGCTGCCGTCGTCGGTGCGCTGGGAAGATTCGATCAAGACGATGGCGCAACTCGGCGTCACGACGTTCGTTGAGGTCGGTCCGGGAGCGGTTCTGACGGGCCTGATCAAACGGATTCTTCCCGGAGCGCACACATTGAACGTGAGTGATCCGAAGTCGCTGGACGCGACGATGAAAGCCCTGAGTTAAAGCGCACGTCGCGGGTAATCAGTTGCGAAGCAACTGGGGGAATGTGGTGGGTGTGAAAAACGCGCGGGGCGGGCGGGTGAAATCGAGGAAGGCAGCGTCTCGGCGCTGCGAGTGGGCGGGTGAGATCATTATCTGAATTTCTCTGTTAGGATACGAAGGGTGGATTGCTGATGAGATTGCAGGGAAGAGTTGCCGTGGTGACCGGAGCCGCGCAGGGAATCGGCCGGGCTATTGCCGAAGCGCTCGCTCGCAATGGGGCGGACGTGGCCGTGGCGGACTTGGATGCGGGCCGCTCACAGGAGACGGTGGCGGCGGTCCAAGAACTCGGTCGCCGCGCGTTGAATGTCAAGGTCAACGTCGCCGACTGGAATGACGCAAAAGCGATGGTGGACCAAGTCATCAAAGAATGGGGCAAAATCGATATTCTCGTCAATAATGCCGGAATCACGCGGGATGGCTTGCTGCTGCGGATGAAGGAGGAAGACTGGAACTTGGTGCTGCAGGTCAATCTCAACGGGACGTTCCATTGCACTAAAGCCGTGTTGCAGCCGATGACGAAACAGCGCTACGGACGCATCGTCAACATCGCGTCGATCGTGGGCGTGATGGGCAACGTCGGCCAGGCGAATTACGCGGCCTCCAAGGCGGCCGTGATCGGATTCACCAAAACGGTTGCTCGCGAATATGCCAGCCGCGCGGTAACGGTCAACGCGGTGGCCCCCGGATTCATCGACACGGCGATGACGCAGGGATTGTCGTCCGACGTCAAGGAGGTGCTTCAGAAGCAGATTCCCTTGGGGCGCTTGGGTCAACCCGGTGATATCGCGGCCGCGGTCCTTTTTCTGGCCTCCGACGAGGCGTCGTACATTACAGGGCAGGTGCTCCATGTCAACGGCGGTATGTTAATGTCATAAGCGCGTGGGGGTCAGCGGGCTGCTTCACGAGCGGCGGCGACCCGGTCTGAAGGAGGTTTTTCATGGGGAAGGAGGTGGGTAAGTCGATGGCAACCGTAGATGAACGAGTAAAGAAAATTATCGCCGAACAACTCGGCGTGGAAGAAGAAGAGGTGACTCCCGAAGCGCACTTCGTTGAAGATCTGGGCGCCGATTCGCTTGATACAGTGGAGCTGGTGATGGCGCTGGAGGAAGAATTCGAGATCGAAATACCCGACGAGGATGCCGAAAAGATTCTGACGGTCGGCAAGGCATTGGACTATATCAAGGAAAAGGTGTAGGCGGTACGCTTTTTATGACATCGGATCGAAATTCACGGCGAGTGGTCGTGACCGGCCTTGGGTTGGTGACCCCGTTGGGCACCGGCACCGACAAGACCTGGAAAGCCCTGTGTGCCGGGGAGTCCGGCATCGGCCGGATTACTCGATTCGATCCGACCGGCTATGATGCCCAGATTGCCGGCGAGGTCAAGGATTTTGACCCGGCGCAGTTCATCGAGAAAAAAGAAATTAAGAAGATGGATACGTTCATCCACTATGCGGTTGGAGCCAGCCAGCTGGCGGTGGATGACGCAGGATTAAAGGTGGCCCCCGACGAAGCTACGAAAGTGGGTGTCTACATCGGATCCGGCATCGGAGGCCTCGGTTCGATCGAACATTATCACCAAGTCCTGCGGGATAAGGGGCCGGGGCGAGTCTCCCCGTTCTTTATCCCGATGACCATCATAAATTTGGCCTCGGGACAAGTGGCCATCCGTCTCGGCGCCAAAGGTCCCAACTCTTGCGCAGTCACGGCCTGCGCCACGGGCAACCACTGTATCGGCGATGCCTATCGACTGATCCAGCGGGGAGATGCCGACGTTATGGTTGCAGGAGGCGCGGAAGCCGCCATCACTCCCTTAGGAGTCGCGGGATTCGCCTCGGCCAAGGCCTTGTCGTTCCGCAACGATGCGCCCCAAAAAGCCAGCCGGCCGTTTGATCAGGATCGGGACGGATTCGTGCTGGGAGAGGGAGCGGGGGTCATCGTGCTCGAGGAATGGGAGCATGCCCGCCGCCGTGGGGCGCGCGTCTACGCCGAAATCATCGGGTACGCCATGAACAGCGACGCCTATCACATCACCGCCCCGCCTGAAGAAGGCGAGGGCGCTGTGCGATGTATGGAATTGGCGGTCAAGGACGCCGGAATAGCAAAAACCGATATCGGCTATATCAACGCGCACGGTACCTCGACGATGGCGGATGCGATCGAAACCAAGGCCATCAAGCAGGTGTTCGGCGACCACGCGTATCGCGTACCGGTGAGCTCCACCAAATCCATGACCGGCCATCTCCTCGGTGCGGCGGGAGGAATCGAGGCCATCTTCAGCATCCTGGCGCTTCATCATGGAGTGCTGCCCCCGACCATCAACCTCGACCGGCCGGACCCCGCATGCGATCTGGACTATGTGCCCAATACCGCTCGCCGAGCCATGTTGAATGTGGCGCTGTCTAATTCATTCGGATTCGGCGGCGTGAATGCCTGCCTGCTGTTTCGGCGTCCCGAAGCTTGACTTCATCTCAGCCCGCGGATGAAACGCGCGATGACTCCTATTGTATCCACGGAGGCGATCGAGCGTATCATCGGGTATCATTTCAGGCGCGCCTACCTGTTGGATGAAGCCCTGACCCACAAATCATTTGTCAATGAGAACCGGGCGAAGGATCGAAGACAGAATGAACGCTTGGAATTTCTCGGCGATGCCGTGCTTTCTCTCATCATCAGCGAGCATCTGGCGGCGGGTCTTCCGCACTGCACCGAGGGCGCGCTTTCAAAGCTGAAGGCCAGACTGGTCAGTGAATCCTCGCTGGCGAAGTCGGCCAGGCGCCTGGGCTTGGGATCGTTGCTCCGGCTCGGCAGGGGCGAGGAACTCTCCAAGGGGCGAGAAAAGCATTCATTGCTGGCCGATGCATTGGAAGCCCTGATTGCGGCAATCTACTTGGATGGGGGATTGGAGGCGAGCCGTGATTTTACCTTGCGAATTTTTGAGCAAGAGCTTCGGACGATTCAGGAGTTGAACGGGGAGTCCGGTGTTGAAGATTACAAGACGCATCTGCAGGAGCTCTGCCAGAAACGGTATGATACGTTGCCTCGCTATGTTACAGTGCGTGAATCCGGCCCCGATCATCGAAAGACCTTCGAAGTGCAGCTGCTGATCCGGGGGGAAGTAAGGGGGAGCGGCCGGGGACTGAGCAAGAAGGAGGCCGAGCAGATGGCGGCCAAGCAGGCGTTGGAGCAAGTGACGAATGCGCCGGAATGAGCGCCGGTGACTCATGAACAACCGAAGGCGGAGGAGTGAAATGCAAGCAACAGGGTATTTCATCAGACTGGCGGGCGTCCTCGTGATGGTCATGGCGCTGGTATGGGGACCGGGCTCCGATTCTCTTTGGGCGGCGGAAGAAGGAAAAGGTGGGAAAGAGCCGGTCCCAGCTCGCTCGGCTCGGGCCGTCATCAAGACAAAGTTCGGCGATATGGAAATCAAGTTCCTTTCCGATGTGGCGCCCAAACATGTGGAAAACTTTCTCAAGCTGGCGAAGTCGGGCTTTTATAACGGGACGATCTTCCACCGGGTGATTCCCGGTTTCATGATTCAAGGGGGCGATCCGAACACCAAAGACTCTTTGAAGAAAGACACGTACGGCCAGGGAGGACCGGGCGACAACGTTAAGGCCGAGTTCAGCGAGTTGGCGCATAAGCGCGGAGTCGTCTCCATGGCTCGCGCTCAAGATCCGGACAGCGCCGGTTCTCAGTTCTTCATTGTCATTGAGGAATCACGTTTTCTCGACCGAAAATACACGATCTTTGGAGAAGTCGTGAAAGGCATCGGGGTCGCCGATAAGATCGCAGGCCAGCCGCGGGTGACCTGTCAGACGGGGGTGCCCAATCCTCCCGATAAAGGACCCTGCGACAACCCGCTTGAACGGATCGAGATGACCGTGCTGGTGGTCGAATGACCGTTAAAACGGTGATTTGTTCTTTTCCGACCGGATCAGCGTAAGGAAGTGGGTAAAGGCTTTCATGACCCGCTCCGCGTGAGAGGCGTTGCGGAACAAGAGGCGATCTTCGGGGAATTGGGACTCCAGTTCGGTGACCGCCCCGCTGCAAAACGTGGCTTTGACAACGCAGGGATCTCCGGCCGCGCAGGAGAACTGCACCGCATGGTAGACGACTCCACGCTCCTCCGTGTCTTTGGCGCGGTACTCCACGGCCTCGATGTCGTGCAAGTCAAACTGCGTAAACCCCGTCAACGCATCGTCCCGGCCATGATTCAGTTCAATCACTCCTAACTTGGCCCCGGTCGGAATAATCGTATAGACCTCCGTCATTTTTGTCGGCTTGGTCGCTTTGGGGTTTCGGCAATTCAGCGCGCGGACAAAGCCCCGGGTGTTGACCATGTCTGAAATGAACTTCACCGTTTCATCGATGGATTGCGCGGATACGGCGGTGGGCCAACCGGCGAGAATAACTACACCCGTAGCAGCGAGCATGCGCCATCCAAACGGCATCATGCGTCCACAGATTCGAGTCAAGCAGCCGCTCCTCTTCCCAACGGTTCAGACTATCTCCGGGCAGGTCTCTAACAGTACTTGATGGTCCGGCCGCGATCAATCTAAATTCGCGACGCCGGTCCGGCCGAGAACAAGGGGAATGTCAGACCGGGTCCGTCACGATTGCCGGCGCGGGAGAGGAGCAGAAAAGAAGCGAGTGGTCGGTAGGCGCCGTCCGCAATATCTCGATATAGTCCTGGATCGGCACAAAGGTGAACTGCCGGAGCAGAGAGGCGAGCCTCGGCTCCATGTGATGGAGATTCAAATAGTGGAGGAGTTGCGAGAGAACCGGACCGTCCATTCTCGGTTGCTGCTGATCGAATTCCCACGCATGGAAGCACATCACGAGATCTTGACCACTGCGATCCATCTCCTGCAACAGCGTCTCGATCAGTGAGAAGGGAAGCAGGCGGAATGTGCTGCCGACGAGAGGCCATCGCATGCCGGCGAGGCGGGCCATCGTGGGCGGTATTTCCCACAGATATCCCGCCGGTGTTTCCCGCGTATGACACCCGAGTCCCGTTCTCGGCATGCCTGAGCCATTGTGCCGGGAGGGCACAATGCTCGAATCATACGCATACCCCTCTTCCGCCAATATCGGCAGAGCCCATGGCGTCTCGGACGTAATCGTAAAGCCCGGCGCGCGATATCCCCGGACCGGCCGGCCGGTCAGTCCTTCCAGGAGGTCTTTGGCTCGCTTGACATCTTCACGGAACAAATCCGGCGTCAGAGCAGTGATGACCTCATGGTTGTATCCATGCGAAGCGATCTCGTGTCCATGGCCGGCGATGGTCTTGATGAGAGCGGGATGGCGTTCCCCTACCCAGCCCAAGATGAAGAACGTGGCCTTGGTGTTGTGGCTGTCAAGAAATTCGAGCAGGCGACCAACATTGGCGTCCACCCGGCTCTCATAAGAGTGCCAGTGGCGGCGGCGCATCGGCGAGTCAAAACGCAAAACCTGGAAATGCTCTTCAACCTCGAAAGTCAGACAATGCACGGATATACCCGCCATTTCTAATAGACAACATCGTCACGTAGGCTCGGGCCTCGATGGCCGTGTCTTTTACTACGTGTTCTATCCTCATGTAAAGCAAAGTTTGATCCAGTCATTATTCATTGTAGATTCAAACACATACGATCCCCCACATAAGCGAAAACTATCAACGCGTATCTCTCTAGATAACCGGCTGTATCCGAACGGATAAAATCTTGATGGATAGAAAGATTGTTGGAGACCGGAAGTCTTGTCGAGTGAGGGTTTGAAAAAATTGTGCAGTGGCCGCTTCGCCGACGGAGAGCCGGCTTTCCGGCTTTAATGATGATGGCGGCACTCGGGGGAATGGACGTGCGTCTCCGGCGGGGGAGGCGCGAATTGGCTAGGCAGCACGATTCGCCCACCTTCCGCCTGTTTGGTCAAATGGTCGGCCACGTCGGGGTGAAACGTTCGGACGTATCCGATCAGACCGTGCAAGAATCGCCGCGATTGAAATTCGCGTCCGGAAAATTCCGATATGACCGCCAGCAGGCGGTCGAGAATATCCGGGGCCGTCCGGCTATCCACGATCTGCTGCGGCTGTTGCTTGACGAATGTGTCGTACTCCTGCTTCAAGCGTTCGGCGAAGACCGGCATGGGAGCCGACGGAACATGGAGAGGACTCAGCGTTCTTCTGAGCGCTTGAACGGCTGCGATCACCTCGGCGTCCTGGCCGTCCCGGCGGTCGTGAAAATGCGTGAAGGTGACGACCTCGATCAAATTGCAGAGGGCCGCGGCTTTCTCCCCTCCCAATTCGCTCAGTTGACGGTACAGATCGCGGCGGACGGGAGTGAATTGTTCGCCGAGCCTCCGTTGCTGATATTCGCTGCCGGTGTCGAGGTAGGAACAGTCGGGAGGGCAGGAGATCCGGCTGAGCCGGTGTTCTCCGCAACATTGACTGCAGATCAACCCGGTCAATGCCGGGCAGGAACGGCGCCCCTTCCGTTGGCGGCAATAGACGCACTTACTCATTTTGAGGCTGTCCCGCCGGCATCCGTCTTCGGTGGGGCGACGAACCCATAATCCGCGAGTGTTCGCTTCTTGCTGTCGCCGCGCAGACCGACGGGCAACTCGAGACCGTTGACTTCGGCCACATTCGCCTGGAGGAATGGCACGAGGATCAGATTGTTGACGCGATCGACGCCGAGATCCGCGGGAGAGGGCAGATATTCGGCGATCACTTGAAATTTCTTATTGGGCAGCATCCGCCACACTTTTCCGGCCGTCAAGTCCGATACGTACATGTTGCCCCATTGATCGAAATCGACCCCGCTCAAGTTTTGGAAGCGCGACGTAAAGAAAGAATTACTGACCAATTCCGTCACTTCGCCCTCGGGCGTAATATCCATGATGCTGCCCTTTTCCCAACTCACCGAAATGACATGCCCTGTTTTGGGATGGACCGCGATGCCCGTCGGCCCGGCAAGGCGGGCGTCATGCACAAAGACGGAGATGCGATACTCATGGACGGTGTCTACTTGATAAATGGTATTGCCCGCCATATCGGAAACGTAGAGCAACCCGTGAGTCCCCACCGCGATATCGACCAAAGACATCGGAACGGCCGACTTCCGAGCGGGAAATGTCACGTTCGCAATGCTCCGGCCGGTATTCTTATCGAAGGCCCGCAACGTATCGACGTCGGCTACGTACAGGGTATTGTCGATCAGCGCCATGCCTTTTGGCGCATGGAGCGTCGTATCGTCCTGGCCGCCGTAAATGAATTTGAACCCGATGATTTCCGCATTGCCGTTGAGCTTTGTAATGAATCCGTTGTTGTCGCGGACGTCCGGGTCGCCGTTGACGTTGGAGATGAAATAACTATTGGTGGCCGGGTCGGCGAGAAAGCTTTGCGGCGATTCCAGGCCGCTGATCTGTGTGGCGGCGGCGGGAAGCCATCCGGTCAAGACGGTCATCACCAGCAGTACGCCAACGCACCAGGCCGGCTCGCATGCGGGCATAAGCGAGGGACGAATGAGATGGGATATCTTCACAAGTGAGGACTGCGGGTTGGTAATAACGCATCGTAGCCAACGCTCTTGCGGACTGTCAAGGAATGCCGCCTCCCGGAGCGGACTACATCGGCCTCGGAGACGGCGTTGACTTGCTCAAAAATGCCCTGTTATGGTGGCCTGTTTCCTTGCAAACTCCACAAAATGAGACACCCGGGAGGAGCCAGTGTCGGCACGACTTATCGACGGCAAAGCATTAGCGCAACAGGTTCGAGAGCGCCTCGCCAAAGAATCGGCTGAACTGCTGGCCAAGACCGGCGTCAAGCCGGGGCTTTCGACGATCCTGGTGGGCGACGATCCGGCTTCGCATCTGTACGTGAAAAATAAACAGAAGGCGTGCGACGCCGCCGGCATGTATATCGACGACCATAAGCTTCCGGCGAGCACGACGCAGGCCGACCTATTGGCCCTCATCGAAAAGGTCAACGGGGATTCCAAGATTCACGGCATTCTTGTCCAACTCCCATTACCCAAACATATCGACAGTAAAGCGGTGCTCGATGCCGTCTCTCCTCATAAGGACGCGGATGGATTTCATCCGTACAACTTTGGTCGCTTGGTCGAAGGCCATCCCATCTTCGAGGCCTGCACCCCCAAGGGCGTGATCAAAATGATCGAATCGACGGGCGTGCCGATTGAGGGAAAACGCGCCGTCGTCCTGGGCCGAAGCAACATTGTGGGGAAGCCGCTCGCATTGATGCTGCTGCAACGGAATGCGACCGTGACCATTTGTCACTCCAAAACAAAGGACCTGCCGGCGGTTTGCCGGGAAGCGGAATTGCTGCTGGTCGCCATCGGCAAGCCGAAATTCGTCACCGCGGATATGGTACGCGACGGAGCGGTGGTAATCGATGTGGGCACGAACCGCCTTCCGGACGGGAAAGTGGTCGGCGATGTCGATTTCGAGGCGGTCAGCCGCAAGGCCGGGTGGATCAGTCCTGTGCCCGGCGGAGTGGGGCCGATGACGATCGCGATGTTGCTGGACAATACGGTTGAATCTGCTAAGAGAATTGCAGAGGCGAGGTGATGCCGCTCGGGACGGCGTCGCGCCGGTAAGAAGCGCAGAGTGTGAACGTGTCGGCCGCTTTTCGAAACGATCTTGAATCAGGGAGATATTGATGAGCCGGGAACCGCGTCGCCTCAAGGACGTGTTGGATCAGGGACAGTTCGCCGTCACGATTGAATATAATCCGCCGAAGGGCACAAACGTCACGCACATCGTGGACAGCGCGCGCAGTTTGCTGGGGCGCGTCCACGGCATCAATGTCACCGACAATACGGCCGCCATCGTCCGGGCCGGGTCGCTTCCGGTCTGCCGCGTGCTGTACGAGCTGGGCCATGATCCCGTCATGCAACTGACTTGTCGGGATCGGAACCGCATTGCGATGCAGTCGGATTTGATGGGCGCGCATATTCTGGGAATCCGCAATATTCTCTGCCTTACCGGGGATTATCCGACCGTCGGCGACCATAAGGATGCGAAGCCGGTGTATGACCTGGATTCCGTTCAAGTCATGCAGTTGGTCAAGGGGCTGAATAACGGCAAGGATTATGCGGGGCACAAGCTTGATGGATCGACGAATTATACGATCGGTGGAGCCGTGACTCCGGAGGCGGACCCGTTGGGGCCGATGCTGGTCAAATTTGAGGTGAAAGTCCGCGCGGGCGTGGAATTCTTCCAAACCCAGGCGATCTACCACCCGGACCAATTCCAACAATTCATGCAGACGGTCCGGAAATTCAAAGTGAAAGTTCTGGCCGGGATTCTCTTGCTGCGCAGCGCCAAGATGGCGGAGTTCATGAACGCCAATATACCCGGCGTATCGGTGCCGGAGGAAATGATCCAGGAATTGCGCCAAGCCGGCGACAAACATGCCCTTGACGCGGGAGTGGACATCGCCGTGCGCACAATTAAAGCCGTTCGCCCTCATTGCGACGGCGTTCACATCATGGCGATCAAAGCGACCGACAGGATCCCCGAGATCCTGACGAAAGCCGAATTGGGATGACGGTTCCGGACTTTCAGAAATACAAGCGAGAGGGCAAGAAGCTCATCGTCGTGACTGCGTACGATGCGTTGTTTACGAGAATCGTGGAGCAGGCCGGGATCGATATCATTCTGGTGGGCGATTCTTTGGGAGTCGTCGTCCAAGGCAAGTCGAATACGCTCGCCGTGACGATGGATGAAATGCTCTATCACACGGGTCTGGTGGCGAACGCGGCGCAGCGGGCTTTCGTGATCGGCGATATGCCGTTCATGTCCTATCAGGCCAGCATCGAGGAAGCCGTGCGCAATGCCGGTCGATTAATTCAGGCCGGTGCGGCTGCCGTCAAATTGGAAGGCGGCGGGCACATGGCGGATCGCATTCAGGCCATCACCAATGTCGGAATTCCGGTGGTGGGCCATCTTGGCATGACGCCCCAGTCCGTTCACCGGTACGGCGGGTACAGGGTTCAAGGCAAAGAAAAGGACCGGGCGGACATGCTGCTTCAGGATGCCGAAGCGCTGCAAGCAGCCGGCGCCTTCGCGATCGTCCTGGAAGCTATTCCGGCTCCGTTGGCTCGGAAGATTACGGAGTCGCTGACCATTCCGACCATCGGCATCGGCGCGGGTCCGTCTTGCGATGGGCAGGTGCTCGTCTTGTACGATCTCCTGGGACTGTTTGATGAATTCGTGCCGAAGTTTGTCCGTCCCTATGCGCATTTGAAGGCAGATGCCCTGCAGGCGTTGCGTCGCTATAAAGAAGAAGTAGAACAGCAGAAATTCCCCGCCGAGCCGGAAAGTTATCAATAGCCCCCAGTTGGTTTCACAATCGGCTTCATATTGGAGTCATCGTCTCAAGGTTTCCGCTTGTCGCTCGCCCGGCTTCGTTCGTTCGTCTGAGGGCCGGTGGTATAGTCAGCGGGTGTGGCGATGGGCTGCTCGTTGGAGAAGTCGAGGCTGAGATACACGGCCGGTCCGGTCGGGGTGGCACAAAACCGCTTAATGTCTTTCACCAAGCCGGCAACGTCCAGACCCATATAACGAATCGGAGTTCCCTCCAAGGTAGTTCGCGATCTGCCGGACAATCGGATTGCCGCCGATTCGTTGCCGCTTCGCCGCTTCAAATGTGCCGCCGCCAATTGAATGAGCCCTTGGAAAAAGCGGGCCTCCGGTGTTTGGCGATCAAACGCGTGCCATAACGCTTCGAAACTTTCATGACTCTCCCACCAATAGCCGAAGTTGAACAGATCGATTCCGAATACGTAGGTCTCCGAGTCGCGCCACAATTCGATTGCGAACGCGGTCGAGCTTGGCTCCGGCTGTCCGAACGAATGCCCGTCCGGGTGGCGCCGGGGATGGGGAGTTTCACCCGGCACAAACCGATAGCGGGGAAAAGGTCGGTCGGAATAGCGAGGCCTATCCGAATGCATAGAGGGCGTCATTCAATGCGGCAGTCGGTCTGAAAGACCGATCTATCGTCGAGCCGGACCGCCGTCAGGCGATTGCCCCACACGCAGCCGCTATCGACAGCGATGACGTTGGCCTTCAGGCAGAGACCAAGCGCGGCCCAATGCCCGCAGACAACCGTGACGTCCTCATGTCGCCGGCCGGGGATATCGAACCACGGAAGGAAGCCTTTCGGGGCCCGGCTCGGCGGACCGGAATATTCGGGTTCCATCACACCGGCAGGAGAGCAGGTGCGCAGCCTGGTGAGAACCGTAGCAATGGCTGCAAGACGGACCGAGCCTGTTAGGGACGGAGACCATTGCAACCCGGGATTGGAATAAAGCGTGCGCAAGAACGTCTGAAAGTCGAGGCCCTGAAGCAGGGATTCCACTTCCGCGGCAAGGTGCCCGGCCTCTTCTATCGTCCATTGCGGAAGCAACCCCGCATGGACCAATGCGAAGGAATCCGAGCGATACAGTAACCGCTGCCGCCGCAACCAGCCGATCAAATCCTCGCGATCCGGGGCAGCGAGCACGTCGCTGATTGTATCTTTCGGACGTAAAGACACAATGCCTGATGCGGCGGCAATCAGAAACAAGTCATGATTCCCGAGCACGACGGTTGCGGCGTCGTTCAAGTTCTTAACGTATCGGAGGACCTGGAGTGATGCGGGTCCGCGATTGACAAGATCACCCACAAACCAGAGCCGGTCTCTTGCAGGGTCAAAGGCGATGCGCCGGATGAGGCGCTCCAGCGCGGTGAAACAGCCTTGCACGTCGCCGATCGCGTAGGTAGCCATGCGGAGAAGAGTATCGCGATGCGAAGGCGGCGGCAAGTGTGAAGAAGAGTCGGTGGAGCTGGCAGACGAGAAGGATCAATGAAAGCGGAAGTCGTCGATGGCCCAATGGTCGCCCTCCTTCACCACGGTAAAGACAGCGGGCGTTTTCTCCTTGCCCAAAGCTCGCACGGTGCCTGAAAAGGTTGCGACATTGTCCTTTATGTGCCGATCGAGGAAATCGCTCGTGTAGTTATTGTTCACAATCTTGTTGCTCTGTATCAATTCCGTGAATTGCTCGGGCGTCATGCGGCTCTTTGCGTTAGCCGAGAGAAGAGTATAGGCCGTCTGGTAATCATGCTTGCCGATGGCTTCCAATTGAGCATGGACCACCTTCGCCGGCTCCAGGGTCCGTCCCCAAAACCACCAGCCCAATCCGACAAGTATGCCGATGACGGCGATCTTTTTCATGGGGCGCCACGGGCCGCCGATTGCTGACGATCTAAACGAAGTGTAGGAGCCATCGGCGATTCTGTCAAAGAAAGGACAAGAACCGACCTGCGGCCATGGCAGGCCGGGTGGGGGCGGGAGAGGCAATGCTATGGATACTTGGCTTCGATTCTGCTGGAGAGGCCGCCGCGAGCTTTGAAATCACCGATCACTTTGGCCCAGACTGGCCTGCAGGCTTTCACGACATCGCGAAGAATCCGGTTCACTGCGTTCTCGTAGAAAATCCCGATATTACGATACGCATGCACGTACATTTTCAGGGACTTGAGTTCGAGACACGATCGATCCGGCATGTAAGAGAGTGTGATGGTGCCGAAATCAGGCAAACTGGTCTTCGGACAAATAGCGGTGTACTCAGGGATCTCAATCGTGATTTCATATCCCTTATATTGGTTCGGCCACGTCTCGATTTCAGGCAGCGCCGCGGTTAACCCACTCTTAGCGTGGGCTTCGGAATACCCGGGCTTGTTGCTGCGTGGCTTGCTCACAGTTGTTTCATCCATTCCAACTGATCGATCTTCTCCAGTTGTTGGTACAATGTCACCCATGGGCAGGCCATTTCCGGATAGACTTCACAAAAGCCTCCCTTTCGGACGCCGCCGCAGGGGCCGTGACTCATGAACTTGGGGCATTCCGATTTCAACGAACCGTCAGGGATGGGAGGGCGCTTATGGACTCCTCCGGTCTGTTGAGATCCTTCGTCTTCTCCAGGAATAATGACTCGCAACGGCATTCGCACAGTGTAGCCTTAAAACACTTCAACCGGCAATCTTATTCATCCTCGGGTAGTGGGCCGGTTTCCTTTTGCGTCATGCCCGCGAAGGCGGGCATCCACCCCTTGATCAAGGCCAAATGACAGACTCCAGTGCTTCTAATGGCAAATGGGCACGACCCATCCTCAATTCGGTTTTCCAACGCCGCGTATCCCGCTGGTCGGAGAATGAGCATCGGCGCATGCTTCTTTGCCGGGTTGTTATGTTAGGGCCAAGGGCCTACCCTCGATATCCCTACTAGGCCTTCTTTCGTCCTACGTGGGTCTTCTGCAAAGTTGCATTGCTTCCTCGTGCCGCTATACACTCATATTGTCTTGAATTGACGGCAAATTCCGCCAGGGTTTGCAATTGACAGTTTTTTTCAGCCTTTGTTACACTCGGCGACTATCTGCTTTGAGCGCGGAGTTGTCTGTGAGCGATCGGCAGATCATTTCCTCGTAACAGCGGGCACCATTCAGAATCATTGGACGGCTTTCAGGTTACCCCCGAAGCCGATCTAGTATAGAAGGAGGGATCCCTATGAGTCTTGATTACGTGAAATTTTCGAACGGATTCGAAAAATTCATGCCGAAAGAATATCGAGATATGGTGGAGCATGGTCCCTTCGGGAAGAAAGTTTCAGTATCTCAAATGGGTTCCTTCAAGGAAATCCTTGAAGAGCATCCGATGTGTGCCGGATGCGCCATGACGCTCTTTATCCGGCTCGCCATGATTTCCTTTCCCAATCCCGAGGATACCATCACGGTCGGCACCGCCGGTTGTGGACGACTGGCCATTTCTCAAGCGGCTATTCCTTTCGTGTACGGCAATTACGGCGATCAGAACGGTGTCGCTACAGGGCTTTCGCGCGGGCTAAGGCTGCGCTTCGGTGATAAGCCCAAAGACGTGGTCGTAATGGTCGGCGACGGCGGAATGGCTGACATCGGTTTTTCGGCGACCCTCCATTCATGGTTCCGGCGGGAGAAATTCACCACGATCATGCTGGACAATGAGGTGTACGGGAACACGGGCGGCCAGGAAAGCGGTATGACGAACCGGGGCGCTGTGTTGAAGATGGCTCCATTGGGAAAGAAGTTCGATAAGATGGATATGGTGTCTATGGCCAAGGTGGCCGGATGCGCCTACATCGCCACCGTCGTGCCCAATAACCCCCGGCGCGTGGAAAGTGTGATCAAGAAAGCCGTGCTGATCGCACGGGAAGTCGGTCCGACATATATCCAAGCGTATACGTCCTGTAACATCGAATATGCCATTCCCACCGACAAGGTTATGGAAGACGCGAAGAACGTCGAAAACGACCGCTACCAGTTCACCGAATACATCACGGATGATGCGAAGCAATATCTGACCGACCGGTATGGCTACAGAGAGTTTCAGCAAAAGCCGGCCGCCAAGGCGGAGATCCCGAAGGCCTAGATCAGGTGACGATCGGTCTCGACAAGGTCCTTAACTGAAGGAGCGGAGCAATGGCAAAACGTTTCAATATCCGCATGGCGGGAGTCGGAGGGCAGGGTGTCGTGACTGGGTCGCACATTCTCAGCACGGCGGTGATCAATGCCGGCGGTGAAAGCACAATCGTCCCCTTCTATGGGTCCGAAAAGCGGATGGCCCCGGTGGAGAGTTATGTGAGGGTCTCGGACGAGCCGATCTATGAGATCGGTGAAATCACCTTTCCTCACATCATTATCATCTTCCACCCGCAAGTCATTACGCACGGCAAGTCGTACACGATGCCGTTCTATTTTGGGTTGAAGGAAGACGGCATTGCGTTGATCAACAATGACGGGCCGATGAGGCTGCATAGAGATCAGGCGCGGGAATTGGAAGAGCGTCGTGCGAAACTCTATTATTTCCCCGCCACTAAAATTTCTTTGGATGTAGCGGGGATGGATCTCGCCACCAATATGGCCTTGATGGGCTCGATTGGAGCGATTACCGGATTAACGACGATTGACGCCTTGTCTCAGGCGGTCAAGGACCGATTCCTCGGGAAAGGTTTCGTGGTATCCGGTGGAACTGCCGCGCTGGATAGCGTGGTCGAACGGAAGTTCAAGAAAAAGCAGGAACTGATTGAGAAAAACGTCGCGGTCATCCGCGCAGGCTGGAATTACGCTGTGGATCATGGCTGGAGCGCTCCGTCCGTCAAGCGTGCGGAAGCGCCTGAGGCCGTCGGCGCATAACGGTACGGAAGGAGTCTCGATGTACCTTGTAGCGGATATCAACGTAGACATTTGTGCGGCAACGAGCTGCAAGCTTTGTACGCAGTATTGTCCTGAAGCGAATACCATTCTGTATAACGACACCCTGGGTAAGGACAGGGGCTTTAAATACGGATCGGCGTATGTCGCGGTGGACCGATGCAAGGGCTGCGCTCAGTGCGTCTGGGTTTGCGACAACATGTCCAAGCATAATGCGATCAAAATGATCATGATCGATCAATTACCTCAGGCTGCTATCACGGACAATGTCACGTACGGCGAGAAAAGCACCACGGCCGTCTTGACGAGTCCGATGGTCAGTTAGAAAAGGGAGATCTGTACAGTGGCTGCAACACAAGACGCAAGAGAGAAGATTATCGTGCCGGGCCCTGCGGGGTTCCATCCTCCATCCGCCGCGCAGATGGGCGTCTCCTTGCCCGATCCCGGACAGGGATTGTATTACGGCCTCTTGGAACCCAATGAGGAAAAGGTCATTGAAGAGATGGCGCGCAAAATGCTGACAAGCCCCAACGCGACACTCTTTCCCGGACCGCTTGTGCTGTGGGCGTGGAACGACCACGCGGTTGAGAAGGCCAAAGCGGTTCTTGAAATTGCAGCCCAGATCCCCGATGTGCTGATCATTCCCATGCCGGATTACCGGCCGAAGTATCCGAAAATCGATCCCGAGGAAGTGATCAATCCCAATCACCCGAACCTCACGATTTGGGGCAATAAGATCGAAGCCTGCATCTTCATCGGGGTCCACTGCCACTACGCCAATCTGACTCTGAAGATGATTCGAGCCGGCACGAACTGTTGCACCATGGCCGTGTGCGCCGAGCAGGGCCATGAAGATGCCATGCTGACCATTCGGGATTCGGATACCGTCAAACTGAAGAAGGTAGCGCAAATATTCAAGCGGGTGCGCGAACAGTTGGGCATCAAATTGCCGGACAACGGAGAGAATGTCCGATTCACCGGCACGCAGTCAAAGGTTCATGGAGGAAAGACCCACACCAATCCGATGGCCTTTTCTCCGGAACCCACCGCCCTCGGGAGCGCGGCCATGTTCGGGCACAAACCGGAACAGATGCAAAGTGAAGCCTAGTTCGGTCTCGCAGACTATATAGCTATGAGGTGCGGCCATGAGTGAAGCCTTGGAATCTGAAGTCAAAACCAATCCGCAGGGTGATCCGATTACCGCTGTCGCGGCTCCAAAAGCGGACATAAAGAAGGATCCACACGCGGAAGCGAAAAGACAAAAAGTGGTCAGCCCGGAATATATGTTCCTGGAGGCGCCTCGTACGCGCGAATTTATTACGGGCAGCGAAGCGGCAAAAGAGGCCGTTCGACGTTCCAACGTCGATGTGTCCATCGCCTACCCGATCACTCCTCAGAGCGAGACCATGCAGCTGATCGGAGTTCTCTACGGCGAGGGGTACGTCAAAGAATACTTCCGTGGAGAAGAGGAATACGGAGTGATGTCGGCCATCGCGGGCGCCTCACGCGCCGGGGTACGATGTTTCACGGCGACAGCCGGTCCCGGTACGCTGCGCGGCATTGAGCCGATCGCGTCCTGGCCGGGCCATCGGCTTCCTGCCGTGTCGATGTTTACCTGTCGCGTCGTCAATGCGCCGCTGGCGATTCAGCCGGACAATATCGAGATCTCGTATCTCCTGAACTGCGGGATGATCGTCTTTCACGCCGAGAATCAGCAGGACATGTTTGATTTCATCATGAAGGGTTTCATCATCAGCGAGAAAAACGACGTGACGTTGCCGGTGGGCGTTTGCTGTGACGGCTTCTTTGTCACGCACGCCCGCGGATATGTTCATATGCAAGAGCGGGGAATCAAGCTACCTCCGCGTGAGGCGTGGCGTGGGGCGGTTCCCGTGCTCGATGCCGAGAATCCTCCGGCGCGGCTCTCGCGCGACGCTCCGGTGCAAAAGTCCAACTTCATGGCTTATAACATCCATGCGGTTTGGCAGCAGGAAGTCTGGGCTGCGGTCGAGCGCTCCCGCAAGTACATCATCAACTATATGGATGGCTTGGTAAGCGCAGAGAATGTCGATGATGCGGATGTACTGATCGTCGCCTCAGGCAGCGCTGCTGCGCAGTCGAGGGAAGCCGTACGCATCTGTAAGGACAAGGGGATGAAGGTCGGACTCATCAAGATTCGTTCGCTCCGGCCGTTCCCCACTCTCGAACTCCGGCAGTTATGCGCCAAGGCCAAGCTCATCGTGATTCCGGAATTTAACTATGTCGGATGGCTGGCCAAGGATGTGGCGGCCGCGATCTATGGGTATTCGAAGGCAAAAATCATCGGCGGGCCGCGCGTATATGGCGGGCAATCCATGCCGGTGGAACTTATCGTCGATGAAGTGGAGTCAGGAGCAACCGGAAAGAAATCCACCAACGTGGCGATGTCTCAAATCATGGGAATGACCGATTCCGATCAAGATGCCATGGGTCATTTCATGCGCAGTATCTGACGCGGCGGGAAGCCGAAGATGAGAAGGGCCTGTTCGGTTATGCCGAACAGGCCCTTCGTCTTTAGACTCTATACGAGCCGGGTGAGGTGGATTCTACTATCCTTGGAGGTCTTCCTCCACCAAGTCAGGGCTATCCGGCATGCCGTACGCGATGAACTTGGCGTACGATAAATAAATCATACTGCTGTCGCGCATGGCGCGAGCGCCGTGAGTCATCCGTTCCAATTTCCCGGCATCCGCTGATTCGGATGACTGCAACGTCTTCACATAGTCCTCCAGTGCCAGCGTATAGCGTTCCATGGCTTTCTCAACATCTTTATAGGCGTGCAAGATGGTGTCGGTCATGACAGTCACTCCTCTCAATCGGTAAGATACCGCAGGGTTCTTTCAAGGGTCAACTACACGAGGGGTCTATGCGCCGGGTGTCTGAGGCGATCCTGACGGTCTTGGCGGAGGCCATCGGCCTTGATGTACGGGATCCACAAACCCGTGTGCCTGGGCAGCTGGTACAGGATGTTCTCGAATTGTCCCGCCAATTCACGCGAGAACGGGGCAAGGCGCCGATGCCCTACCTGGAGGATCGCAGGTTGGCTGCGGCATATCTTGCCTATTTTGTCCCGGTCAACGTCGCGAAAGTGCAGGAGCTCCTTGATGAGCTGTCGCCGGCTTTTGAGTGCGGCCAAGATGGAGTGGTCCGTGTGCTGGAACTTGGCTCCGGTCCCGGCACCGGAGTGATGGGAGTCTTGGATTGGGCCTGGTCAACAGGCTTGCTCAAGAGTTGCGCGCTCGAATGCACGGCGGTCGATCGATCCAAGCAAGCGCTGAGTACATGTGCAGAACTGTGGAGGAGCTATACCCGGGGCCGGCATATTGAACAACAGGCCACGCTGCGTACGATGTGCCGGGACGTACAGCAGGGGCTAGGGCCTGACATGTCGCGGGCATGCGGATCGTGCGGATATGACCTCATCCTCATGCAGAATACTCTCAGCGAGCTATTTGTCGAGCTAAAAACCGACCGAATCGGAGCTCGTGTGGGTTTGGTCGCCGAGGTGCTGAAAATGCTGTCTGAACACGGAACCCTCATGCTGATCGAGCCCGCCCTCCGCGACTCATCACGTGGCCTCCATGAAGTGCGAGACCGACTTCTCAAGGCGATACACTGTACACTGTATAGTCCGTGCTTGCATGAAGCACCTTGTCCGGCGCTCACGAAACCGACCGACTGGTGTCACGAAGAGCGTGCGTGGATTCCTCCCGAGTGGATCCGATCTCTTGATCGGAAAGCGGGATTCATCAAAGATTCGCTGAAGTTTTCCTATGCGCTCTTACGCAAGGACGGGCGAACCGTGGTCGAGCGGAGTCCCCATCTGTATCGGGTCGTCAGCGAGCTTCGAGTGATGAAGGGGGAAAAGCGTGCTTGGCTTTGCGATGCACAAGGGCGACCGGAGGTCGGGCGACAAGATCGACTGACATCGCCTCGGAACGCGGCGGTCGATGACTGGCATCGGGGCGCAATCGTGAGCATCAGCGAGATCGTGAGAAAAGAGCGGCACGGGAGGCTGTCGACGGTCGGAAGAATCGAGAGTGACACGGCCGTACAGATCATTCGCTCAACTTGAATACGTAAGACTCAAACTGGAACAACGAGGGGATGGTGGTCATGTTGATTGAGTGATGGAACCGGTCCATTGCCCCATGTTTGAGCCTGCGGTCGAGCCGAAGCGCCTGAGCAGGCAGGAGCGGTCAGCCGGTTCTTGCCCGGTCCAGAATGCTGTAAGGCCTTAATCCGGAGTTTTGCTCGAATCTGACGGCTGATTGTTGAGCGCGAGAGGCTAATCTGCTTCCGGTTCGGAGCTACCGTGCTGGTGGGTGACTCGGTCTTCGTCGAACAATTCCTCCATCTCATCCGCGATCATATCTCGATCATTTGGAACGGAGACGAGCGGAATCTCCTTTCGCGGTTTGGCTGGTGGTTCCCCTTGGGGATCTTGTCCCTGTGGCCGGGCTGTATCAGAGTCAGGCATAAAGACAGTATACACGAATCAGGAATGAATTACCTTCTACTCGAAGGCCTCTAACGAGGACCGTTCCGGAAACCGTGTCCGGCACGCCTCGCAGGTGACAAAATAGATCGCTTCCCGGACCGACATGGTGGCCCGGAAATCAAGATGGACCCCGCTCTGGTGACACGAGGGGCATGAAATCTCCTTGAGACGATACGGGATGTCCGGCTGAGTCCTCAGATAAAAATCCATGTCCGTATAGACGGGAAACGTATACCGGCATTTCAAACATACACCCCGGCATTCCCCGTCCGGTTGCAGGGTGCGTCGGTCGATACCAAAACTGTTCGCCTTACAGACGGCGCAGCGTACCTCTTGCAGCCGCTTCTCCACGTCTTCAAGGCTTGGTCTACCCATTGTTGCCATACCTTTCCGTGAACGTGCATTCCAGATTACGACATCCTGACCAAAGTATAACGATCATCCGCAGCAAGACGCAATGCGACGTCGGCCGATAGATGATTTCCTTGACGCGAGGGGGTTCCGCTCTATACTAACGTTACCATGCACATGATCAACAAACGGCTCATCGTCGGAAATATCGAAGATGCCGCTCGTCCTCCCACTCAAGTGGGCGCGTTATTGCTGGTCGCCGAAGAGCAAGATGTCACTGCGCCGTCCTGGTTGGCCTATGCAAAGATCCCTCTCAAGGAGTTCGGCGAGCCGCAAGCATCCGCCCTGTGCGAGGCGGTAGATTGGATCGAATCTCATATCGCGGACAATCGCATTCTGGTGTGTTGCCGAGCCGGCATGGGGCGCTCTGTCTCTGTCGTCATCGCGTATCTTTGTTGCGTGGAGAATCTCAGCTATGAGCAAGCGGTCAAGCTTGTTCTGACGAGAAGGCCGGGCGGTGTGCCGCTTCCGAGACTCGAAGAGATCATTCGGCAGGTGCTCGCCACCCGCCGTGATCGTTCCCGCGGATCAAGCAGCCAAGTCGGTCCGATAACTCCCACTCCTTCGCCGGCTTCGTGACCTCACCGACACTCGAATCTGTCCGGACTCCAGCCTGCATCCGGTTGCCTTTTACATAAAGCTCGTGGCGTAATACGCGGTGCGGCCGGTCCTATGTGTTCATAGTCGTCGTCCACTCTCATCGAAGGTGTCGTTCGTATGCCGGAACTACCGGAAGCCGAAGTCGCCGCCGTACAACTTCGCCGGCGGATACTTGGATCGATTGTTCAGGGTTGCTGGGTCGGCCGATCCGACATCATTAGAGAAGGAGGCGACACAATCTCCTGGTACGGCGGAAGCCGAATCAAGGCGGTGGAGCGTCGGGGCAAGACTGTGGTGATCGTCTTCTCGCGGGATGGAGACCATCGGTTCCTGGCGGCTGAACTCGGCATGACGGGGCTGCTTCTTTTTCACTCCGCCCCATCGCGTTCTCCCCAGCATACCCATTTTGTGATGAAGCTCGAAGGAGGGTTGGAGCCGGAGCTGCGCTACTGGAATCCCCGCCGGTTCGGTCGGCTGTGCCTGTTCGATGCACAGGGTCTTGACTACTATTGCAGGCGGCGTTTCGGACACGATCCATTGACCATCACCAGGGAGCAACTGAGAGGGCTTATGGCAATGAGCCGCGGCCGGCTCAAACCGTTCTTGATGCACCAGCAAAAACTTGCCGGTATCGGCAATATCTACGCCAATGAAATTCTCTTCCGCGCCGGGCTTCATCCGAACGCCATCGCGGGCCGATTACGGCCTATGGAAATCGACATATTGCATGAAGCCATGCAAAAGGTTCTGTTGGAGGCCATCCAAAGCGGAGGCTCCAGCGTGCGGGATTTCTTTGCTCCCGATGGGACATTAGGGACATACAGCCTTCATCATCGAGTGTACGGCAAAACCGGTGAGCCTTGTCCCAACCGCTGTGGAAGTGTTGTCAGGCACCTGGTTCATGAGCGAAGTTCGTTTTTCTGTCCCACCTGCCAATCGAAGGGCAAGCGCTTCTCGGTCCGGCGCCTCTTGACTTCATGCGCAAGGCTTCCGTAGACTCAGCCCCCCATCATTAAGAGTTTCAACGGCTTATTCGGAATTCAAAGACCCGCAAGATCGTAGGACTTCTGCGCTCGCAACGTGGGCCCTTTGGCGGATTGAGCTGATTCAAATATTTGGCTATTCTTGCAGTCCTTTTTCCTTTTTCGACATAAGGAGTGGTGAGCCATGGCGAAAGTGCTTGAGGGACCGGGGATGGGACTCATGAAGAAGTGGGGGATTAATGTCCCCGATTATGTTGTTGTCACTTCAGCCGACGAACTGTCGAAGCTTGGTCAGGCCAATGATTGGTTGAAACAGTCGAAGTTGGTCGTGAAGGCTCATGAGGCTCTCGGGTCGCGCTTCAAGCTCGGGCTCGTGAAGGTAGATTTGGATCTGAAAGGAGCTGAATCAGCGGCGAAAGAAATGCTCGGACGGGAGGTGGGCAGCATCACCGTCTCACAAGTCATCGTGTCCGAGATGATTCCCCACAAAGAAGAATACTACTGTGCCGTGAAATCGACGCGCGAAGGAGCCGATGTCCTGGTGGCGAACTGCGGCGGGATTGAAGTTGAATCCAATTGGGATCGCGTCAAGCGCCTCTCGCTTGAAGTGGGACAGGCGCCCTCGTCCGAGGATCTCCAGAAGCTTGCCAAGGAAGCCGGGTTTTCCGGAGACTTGATCAAGAAAATGGCGGAGTTTGCCGGAAAGATGTTCGCCTGTTTCGATAACGAGGATGCCCAGTACCTGGAAGTCAACCCGGTCGTGCTTCGCCAAAGCGACGGAGCCCTACTTGCTTTGGACGCCGTGACTCTCCTGGACGGCGACGCCAAATTCAGGCATCCGGATTGGAATTTCGCATTCGCGGCAGAATTTGGAAGGGCGTATTCCACGGATGAACTCGATGTGATGTCGGTGGATTCAAAGATCAAAGGGTCGGTCAAGTTCATCGAGATTCCCGGAGGTGATACGGCGATGTTGCCGGCGGGCGGCGGCGCCAGCGTCTATTATTCCGATGCCGTAGTGGCGCGGGGCGGAAAATTGGCCAACTATGCCGAGTATTCAGGTGATCCGCCTGATTGGGCCGTGGAAGTGTTGACTGAAAAAGTCTGTTCCCTCCATGGAATCAAGAACATCATTGTCGGGGGAGCGATCGCCAACTTCACGGATGTAAAAAAGACGTTCGGCGGCATCATCAATGGTTTCCGAAAGGCGAAAGCGGACGGGAAGCTCGACGGGGTCAAAATCTGGGTTCGCCGGGGCGGTCCGCGCGAAAAGGAGGGTCTCGACGCCATGCGGGCCCTGAAGGAAGAAGGGTTCGATATCAACGTGTTCGACCGGTATACACCGCTCACGGACATCGTGGATAAAGCGGTCCAGTCAAACAAGTAGCCCGCCGCCGTCGAGTACATGAACTTACTCACACAGGGGAGATCCCGATGAGCATCCTGGCAAATAAAAACACCCGCGTGGTCATTCAGGGCGGCGCCGCAGGCGTGAATGCCGCCCGACGGATGGCCGAATTCTGTTATTTGATCAAACGGCCGTTGAATGTGGAGGCCTTCGTCTATCCTCCGGACGCCGGAAAGACGAATGAGATTCCCTACGGCAGCGGGCTGTTGGCCATTCCGATTTATAGGACCGTGGCGGATGCCACGAAGAACCATCCTCAAATCAATACCAGCCTGGTCTACATCGGTGCGGATCGGGCCATGGCGGCTGGGCTCGAAGCTATCAATGACGCCAAGATCCAATTGGTATCGATGATCACGGAAGGAGTTCCGGAAAAAGACGCCAAGATTCTGGCCCGGCAGGCCGCGAAGCTCGGCAAGGTATTCAACGGCCCTTCATCCATCGGCATCATTTCCGCCGGAGCATGTCGGCTGGGCGTCATCGGCGGGGCCTTTGACAATCTGGTTCTCTCCAAACTGTATCGAGAAGGCTCCTTCGGGGTGATCACGAAATCCGGCGGGCTTTCGAACGAAATCATCTGGATCTGCTCCCAGTTCGCCGACGGCATTACCACCGCGATCGGCATCGGCGGAGATGCCTATCCGGGCACCGATTACGTCTCCTACCTCGAAAAGTTCGAACAAGATCCCCAAACCAAAGCGGTCGTCATTGTCGGAGAAATGGGCGGCGATCTGGAGGAGCGGGCGGCGGAATGGTACGGCGCCAAAAAACGCAGGATCAAGTTGATCGGCGTGGTCTCGGGGTTTTGCCAAGAAAGTTTGCCCAAGGGGATGAAATTCGGCCATGCCGGCGCGAAGGAAGGAATGAAAGGCGAGGGATCGGCGCGAGCCAAGTCGGATGCGCTCAAGAAGGCGGGGGCCCTCGTGCCGCCGACGTTCGGCGCGCTCGGACCCGCGATCAAGGAAACGTATGAGGAATTTGTGAAGTCCAAGCAGATCGTCCCGGTGGCGGACGTCAATCCTGTGGACCTTCCTAAATTGCCGAAAACGGTCGAAGAAGCGATGCGGGCGCAGGAAGTCACGGTTGTCCCGCTGATTCGGACGACGATCAGCGACGACCGAGGCGATGAACCACTGTACGACGGATATCCCGCGTCCGAACTTATCAACAAAGGCTATGAAATCCCCCATATCGTCGGCCTTCTCTGGGACAAGCGGTTGATTTCGAAGCAGGAAGCCGAAATCATCAAGCGGATCATCATGCTTTCCGCGGACCATGGGCCCTGCGTCAGCGGCGCATTCGGCACGATCTTGGCGGCCTGCGCAGGTATCGGTATGTCCCAGGCGGTGGCGGCGGGATTGATCATGATCGGTCCCCGCTTCGGCGGCGCCGTGACCGATGCCGGCCGGTATTTCAAACACGCCGTCGATCACAAAATGAGCGTGGATGAATTTCTCGGGTATATGAAGAAGAACGTCGGCCCCGTGCCGGGCATTGGGCACCGGGTGAAAAGCTTGCGCAATCCCGATAAGCGGGTGAAGGAACTGGTAGGATACGTCAAGAGCTTGGCAATCAAGACTCCTCACCTGGATTTTGCGTTGGAAGTCGAAAAAGTAACCGCGGCGAAAAAAGACAATCTGATCCTGAATGTCGATGGAACCATGGCGGCCGTGCTGGTGGATCTTGGCTTTCCGGTCGAGAGCCTGAACGGGTTCTTTATTCTTGCCCGCACCATCGGATTGATCGGCCATTGGGTTGACCAGAAGCGTCAGGAAAGCCGATTGATCCGGCTCTTTGATTACTTGGTCAATTATGCGGCGCCTAAGCGGCGGGAAGTCCCGCCCTTGCAGTAATCGCGGCAAGTTCCACTGTAAAATACACTGAGTAGGACGCCGAGATCTTATTGCTCGGCATCAGAACTCAGCATCAGAATTGAGAGGGTAAACGCCATGTCGCTCGAATTAACCAAACAACTCTACGCCAAGATGCCGGACGTGATTGCCAAGGCGCGGAAAAAATTCGGCCGCGCATTGACGTTGACCGAAAAGATTCTCGTCTCACACGCAGATAATTTTGATACTCAGGTGTGGGAACGTGGAAAGGCTATGTTGGCGCTCCGTCCCGATCGCGTGGCGATGCAGGATGCGACGGCACAAATGGCCATGCTGCAGTTCATGCAGGCCGGTAAGAAGAAAGTGGCGGTGCCGAGCACGATTCACTGCGATCACTTGATTCGCGCGGAAGTGGGATCGCAGAAGGATCTCTTGCGCGCGATGGATGAGAATAAGGAAGTGTACAACTTTTTGGCTTCCGCGGCCAAAAAGTACGGAATCGGATTCTGGAAGCCGGGCTCCGGTATCATCCATCAAGTGGTTCTGGAGAACTATGCGTTCCCGGGCGGGTTAATTATCGGTACCGATTCGCATACCCCGAACGGCGGAGGTCTCGGAATGCTGGCCATCGGGGTCGGTGGCGCGGACGCCGGTGAAGTGATGGCGGGGTTGCCGTGGGAGGTGCTGCATCCGAAATTGATCGGCGTGAAGCTGACGGGGAAATTGAATGGATGGGCTTCGCCGAAAGATGTCATCCTCTATCTCTGCGGGCTGCTCACCGTCAAAGGCGGCACCAATAAGATTGTCGAATATTTCGGGCCGGGAGCCGAGACGATCAGCGCCACGGGAAAAGGCACGATTACGAACATGGGAGCGGAATTGGGCGCCACCACGTCCGTGTTCCCCTTTGATCAGAAGATGGTGGCCTATCTGAATTTGACCGATCGAGCCGACTTGGCCAACTTGGCCCAAGCCAACAAGAATCTCTTGGTCGCCGACCCCGAAGTGGCTCAGGCGCCAGAAAAATACTACGATCAGGTGGTTGAGGTGGATCTCTCCCAGTTGGAGCCGCACGTCGTCGGACCCCATACGCCGGATTTGGCTCGTCCGATTTCCAAGATGGCTGCGGAGGCGAATGAAAAGGGCTATCCGATCGAGCTCAAAGCGGCCTTGATCGGAAGCTGTACCAACTCCTCCTATGAGGATATCAGCCGATCCGCGCATATTGCCCGCCAAGGCATGAAGGCCGGCCTCAAGGCTAAAACTGCATTTCTCGTCTCCCCCGGATCGGAGCGGATTTACCATACGATGAAACGTGACGGCTTTATGGAGACCTTCGAACAAATGGGCGCGACGGTGTTGGCGAATGCTTGCGGACCCTGCATCGGACAATGGAAGCGGGCCGACGGTGTGAAGGGGAAAGCCGATTCGATCGTGAGCTCCTTCAACCGGAATTTCCCCGGACGCAACGACGGGATCAGCGACACGCTTTCTTTCCTGGCGAGCCCTGAGATTGTCACCGCCTATGCCCTGTCCGGCTCTTTGAATTTCGATCCGGTTCACCAGACTCTCAAAGGAGCGGATGGGAAGGAGTTCAAACTCGATCCTCCCCAGGGAGAAGAATTGCCGGCCAAGGGCTTCGCGAAAGGCGAAGAAGGATTTATCGCTCCGGCCGAGAATGGCGATAGCTTGACGGTGGAAATTCCTCCAACCAGCGAACGCCTGCAGTTGTTGCAGCCCTTCCCTCGATGGGACGGCAAAGATTTCGATAAGCTGCCGTTGCTCATCAAGACCAAAGGCAAAACCACCACCGATCATATCTCGCCGGCCGGACCCTGGCTGAAGTATCGCGGCCATCTCGATAAGATCAGCGACAATATGTTTTTGGGAGCGAATAGCGCGTTTTCTTCGGAACCGGGCAAGGGCACCGATGTATTGACGGGCGAGTCCGGTTTGACGATTGCCACGATTGCGCGTCGCTATAAGGCCAAGAACATCGATTCTTTTGTCGTGGGAGACGAAAATTATGGTGAAGGCAGCAGCCGCGAACACGCCGCGATGTCTCCTCGCTTTTTGAACGTGCGGGTCGTGCTGACCAAGAGCTTTGCGCGCATTCATGAAACCAACCTCAAGAAACAGGGGATCCTGCCGCTGACGTTTGCCGATCCGAAGGATTACGACAAGATCGACCAGACCGATCGCTTGAGCGCGACCGGGCTCAGCAGCCTCGCGCCGGGAAAGCCGGTAACGGTCATGATTCATAAGGCCGACGGCAGAACGTTGACGATTCAGACCAATCACAGCATGACCGAGCAGCAAATCACGTGGTTCAAAGCCGGTTCGGCGTTGAACGCCTTGAACTAACCAGAAGAGGGGAATCCATGGCGACCAAAGCGTCCAAAATCATATATACAAAAACCGATGAAGCGCCCATGCTGGCGACCTACTCGTTTCTTCCGATCGTCAACGCTTTTACCAAAGCAGCCGGCGTGTCGGTTGAATTGAGAGATATCTCCCTGGCGGGACGAATTCTTGCCGTGTTTCCCGAATACCTGACTGCGGAACAAAAACAGTCGGACGCTCTGGCCGAATTGGGAGAACTCGCGAAGACTGCGGAAGCCAATATCATCAAGTTGCCGAATATCAGCGCCTCGATCCCTCAGTTGAAAGCGACCGTCAAGGAATTGCAGAGCCAGGGCTACCAGCTGCCGGATTATCCCGAGGATCCGAAGGACGATAAGGAAAAGGACATCAAGGCCCGGTATGACAAAGTCAAAGGGAGCGCCGTCAATCCGGTGTTACGCGAAGGCAATTCCGATCGTCGCGCGCCGCTATCGGTAAAGAACTATGCCAAGAAGCATCCGCATAAGATGTCCCCTTGGAGTCAGGATTCCAAGACTCATGTCACCCATATGAAAGGCGGCGATTTCCGTTCAAACGAAAAATCCACGACGGTTCCGGCCGCTACCGACGCGCGAATCGAATTTGTCGGCCAGGACGGCAAGACGGCGGTGCTGAAGCCCAAAGTCGCTTTGCAAGCCGGCGAAGTGATCGACGCGACGTTCATGAGCAAGCGCGCGCTCCGGCAGTTTCTCGAGGAACAGATCGAGGAGGCCAAGCGGCAGGGCGTGTTGTTCTCCCTCCATATGAAAGCCACCATGATGAAGGTCTCGGATCCGAAGATCTTCGGCCATGCGGTGTCCGTCTATTTTAAGGACGTCTTCGACAAGCATGCGGCCACGTTCCAGAAGCTCGGTGTCGATCCGGACAATGGGCTCGGCGACCTGTACATCAAGATCAAGGCGCTGCCCGAAGACCAGCGGAAAGCCATCGAAGCGGATATTCAAGCCGTGTATCAGAAGCGACCGCCGATGGCGATGGTCAATTCCGACAAGGGCATTACCAATCTTCATGTGCCCAGCGACGTGATTATCGACGCCTCCATGCCGCCGGTTATTCGGGACGGCGGCAAAATGTGGGGGCCGGACGGCAAACTCGCGGACACCAAGTGCGTGATTCCCGATTCCAGTTATGCCCCGGTGTATCATGAAGTCGTCGAGTTCTGCAAAAAGCATGGCGCCTTCGATCCCAAAACCATGGGAAGTATTCCCAACGTCGGTCTGATGGCGCAGGCGGCGGAAGAATACGGCTCGCATGATAAGACCTTCAAGGCGCCGGGCAACGGCACGATTCGTGTGGTTGATGCTTCCGGGAAGACATTGCTTGAGCATAAAGTCGAAGAAGGCGACATCTGGCGGATGTGTCAGGTAAAGGATGCGCCGATCCAGGATTGGGTCAAGCTGGCGGTGAATCGCGCGAAAGCCACCGGCGCGCCGGCCGTATTCTGGCTGAACAAAGATCGGGCGCATGACGCGGAGTTGATCAAGAAGGTCAACCAGTATCTGCCGAAGCACGATACGACAGGGCTCGATATTCGAATCATGTCGCCGGCTGAGGCCACCCGCTTCTCGCTGGAGCGGATGAAAGAGGGGAAGGATACGATTTCGGTCACCGGGAACGTGTTGCGCGATTACCTCACGGACCTGTTTCCGATTCTGGAAATCGGCACCAGCGCGAAAATGCTCTCGATCGTTCCGTTGCTGAACGGCGGTGGTCTGTTCGAAACCGGCGCCGGCGGCTCGGCGCCCAAACACGTGCAGCAGTTCCAGGAAGAAGGATATTTGCGGTGGGACTCCCTCGGTGAATTTTTGGCTTTGGCCGCCTCATTGGAGCACCTGGCGAAAGTGTCCAACAACGCCACTGCGAAGGTGCTGGCGGATACGCTCGATCAAGCAAACGCCAAGTTTCTGGAAAGCAATAAGTCGCCGGCCCGCAAGGTGGGTGAGATCGATAACCGCGGCAGCCATTTTTACCTCGCCTTGTATTGGGCGCAAGCATTGGCTCAGCAGACGCAGGATAAAAAGCTGGCCGAACGGTTCAGCAAAATCGCGAAGGATCTGGCGGACAACGAGTCCAAGATCTCCGGGGAGCTGCTCGCGGCTCAGGGGAAACCGGTCGACATCGGGGGGTACTACCATCCCAGCGATCAGAAAGCGGGCAAGGCCATGCGCCCGAGCCAGACCTTGAATGCAATCGTGGACGCGATCGTATAGTCCGCGGTAAGAGACACGAGGAACAAGGCGTGAGGCGGTTGCCTCACGCCTGAGAATTTCCGCTTATAAAGAGTAACAATGACACAAGAAGACACCAATGTCATCGACCAGCCCGAGGTGTTGAAACCGCGGATGGTCTCGGTGGAAATTGCCGGCAAGAAGTATGAAGTGCCGGAAGGCATCACGTTGATGAAAGCCCTCTGGTACACCGGGCAGGAAGTCGTGCGGGGCGCCGGCTGTCTGGGCGGCTTCTGCGGAGCCTGCGCCACGTATTACCGAACGAAGGATGATCCGAAGGTCAAAACCTGTCTGGCCTGTCAAATGGCGGTGCAGGATGGCATGTCGTTTTCCATGATGCCGCCGTTCCCTGCGAGAAAAGCCACTTATGACATGGCGGCTTTGCAGGACCCGAAGCAGGATCTCTTTACCCTCTACCCCGAGGCGCCGTTGTGCCGGAATTGCAACGCCTGCACCGAAGCCTGCCCGCAGAAGATTGATGTTCGCGAAGGCGTCTGGAAGGCGGTCTTCGGCGATTTTAAGAGTGTCTCGGAGATGTTCATGGATTGCGTGATGTGCGGGATGTGCACGCCGGTCTGCATCGCCGACATCGCGCCCAATCTCGTGGCGCTGTATGTGAGTCGCGCCCAGGGCGCGCACTTTACCGAACGGCCTGAGCGTTTGGACAAGCGGATCCGAGAAATTGAGAGCGGAAAATACAAAGAGGAGTGGGATCGCGTGCTTCGCATGGACGACCAGGAACTCAAGACGGTGTGTGCGGACCTCAAATAACGAGTAATAGTCCTTTTCGCGGAGCCATTCTCAAAGAGCAAGTATGTTGCTTCTTCAGAAGGCGACCGCCGCTAACGATTGACGCCGGACAGCATGGATATCCATAAACTTCAAGACATCGTCCACCGGACGCGAGAAGCCCGCCGCAAGCAAACCTTGCCGAAGTATTCTCCGGCCGACCGCGATCAGCTCATCAAAAAATACCATCCGGATTTTCGTGAACGCGCCTACCGGCCGATCAAGTTCGGCCCCAATGCCGGGAACATGACCGTGCGGGAACTCGCGGCACTTCTGGAGGGGGAAAGTCCCATCCCGGCCGACTTGGACCTGAAGCCCGATTACACCACGGATGTCTTGGTCATCGGCGGAGGGGGAGCCGGATGCGCGGCTGCGCTACATGCGCAGGCGCAGGGCGCCGACGTCATGTTGGCCACGAAGCTTCGTCTGGGCGATTCCAATACGGTGATGGCCCAGGGCGGCATGCAAATCGCCGTGACCGATGAGGATTCACCGGTCACCCATTTTCTTGACACGTTGAAAGGTGGTCATATGAAAAATGACCACGATCTGCTCAAGACAATGGTGGAGGAGGGCCCATCGATCGCCAAATGGCTGCTGAGTCTTGGTGTCCTGTTCGATCTGGACGCCGACGGCAATCTCCATGTCAAGAAAGGCGGGGGCAGTTCAAAACCTCGGCTCGTGACCTGCTCCGATTATACCGGCCTCGAAATCATGCGGGTGTTGAAGGATGAGGTATTGAATCGCAAGATTCAACTCCTCGAATTCTGCGCGGCGGTTGAATTGCTCAGCGAGGACGGTGTCTGCACCGGCGCCGTGTTCAAGGATCTGGACAACAAACGGTTTGTCGTCGTCGCGGCCAAGGCTGTAATCTTGGCGACCGGCGGCATCGGCCGTCTCCACATTCAAGGATTTCCGACGAGCAATCATTATGGCGCAACCGGGGACGGCCTGGCGATGGCCTATCGGATGGGCGCCCCTCTCATGCATATCGATACGTTTCAGTATCATCCTTCCGGAGCCGTATACCCTGAGCAATTAATCGGCGCGCTGGTCACCGAAGGCATCAGGTCGGAAGGCGGTCAGCTGGTCAATGCGCAGGGCGAGCGATTCGTGAACGAGCTGGACACGCGCGACGTCGTGTCCTCGTCCATTATCCGGGAGTGCGAGGAAGGCCGTGGGATCCGAACGATGTCCGGCCGCATCGGGGTCTGGCTGGATACGCCCTTGCTGGAGGTCGAACAGGGGCCTGGGACGCTCGCGAAGCATTTTCCAGCGATGGTGTTGCAGTACGAGCGGTTCGGTATCGATATCTCCAAGGACCCGGTGCTGATCTACCCCACGCTGCACTATCAGAACGGCGGGATCAAGATCGATGTCAACGGAGAATCCGGTGTCAAAAATCTCTTTGTCGCGGGCGAAGCTTCCGGCGGCCTGCATGGGCGCAATCGACTGATGGGCAATTCATTGCTCGATCTGATGGTGTTCGGGAAGCGGTCGGGAACGACGGCGGCGCAGAGAACGACATCAGCCGGGCATGGAAAGTTGACGCTCGATCATCTGGGCCGTTTCCGCTCCGAGTCCAAGAAGCATGGTGTCTCTTCCTCGGTCGTCTCGCCCATGGTCTTGCCGGCCTACGCAAGGAAGGAATAGGGACGCGTCCTCGGTTCTTGCCATAAGCTACGTACCATCAGCCATTAGCCCTTTGAGGTTACGATGAACGTTCATGAATTTCAGGCGAAGCAATTGTTTGCGGAATATGGAATTCCCGTCTTGCGGGGGAAGGAAGTCAAAACCCCGCGCGCTGCCGAACAATGGACGGCAAAGCTCCAATCACCTGTCTATGTGGTAAAAGCCCAGATCCATGCCGGTGGTCGAGGGAAAGCGGGCGGCGTCAAGCTCACAAAGGATCAGGCGGAGGTGCCGGCCATCGCTCAAGACTTGCTGGGGAAGGTGCTGGTCACGCACCAGACCGGTCCGAAAGGGCGAAAGGTGCGCCGCCTCTTGATCGAGGAAGGCGCCAATATCGCGAAAGAGCTCTATCTCAGTTTGCTGGTCGATCGGGATACGGGGTGGATCGTCTTAATCTCGAGTACCGAAGGGGGCATGGAGATCGAGGACGTCGCCGCGCATTCTCCGGAAAAAATCATCAAAGAAGCGATCGACCCGGCCGTCGGGTTTCAAGGGTACAACGGGCGCAACGTCGCGTTTGGATTGGGGCTCAATCATATCGAGCCCGCCGTCCTGAATCAGTTCGTCCAGATGTTGGGAAATCTCTATCGCTTCTTCATGGAGAAGAATTGCGCCTTGGTCGAGATCAATCCCTTAGTCATCACGAAGGAAAAGACACTGATCGCACTCGACGGCAAGGTATCCTTCGACGACAACGGCTTGTTCAAGCATGCCGACGTGCAGAAGATGCGGGATCTGAATGAAGAGGATCCGCTCGAGATTGAAGCCGGGAAGAACAATCTCAATTACGTCAAGCTGGATGGGAATATCGGCTGCATGGTCAACGGAGCCGGGCTCGCGATGGCGACGATGGACGTCATCAAGCTGGCCGGAAGCGAGCCGGCGAACTTCCTGGACGTGGGCGGCGGCGCGACGAAGGAGACTGTGGCGGCCGGTTTCCGGATTCTCTTGAAGGACAGGAATGTGAAGGGAATTTTCATCAATATTTTCGGGGGAATCGTCCGTTGCGAGCGCATCGCGCACGGCGTGATTGAAGCGGCCAAGGAAGTAAAGATCAAGGTGCCGCTGGTGGTCCGGCTGCAAGGCACGAATGCGGAAGAAGGGCGAACGTTGCTCCAGCAATCGGGATTGCAACTGGATGTCGCGGACGATTTGTGGGAGGCGGCGCAGAAGATTGTGGGGATGACGGGGAAACAGAAGAAGAAAGCCTCAGTGGTTGACGGAGAGACGGCGCATGCGTGAAGAGTTGAACGGGATGGCCGGACTTGCGCTGGCCTAATTGTTGGAGAGAGCGGCGCCATGCTACCTGCCGCTCGCGCCTCCTGCGACACCCCATTCACGATGCTCCGCAGCGGAAGCCTTCCGGTATTCTCTCCGCCGTGGTCTCTCGACCACGGTGCGTCGGTCAGTACCGGCTTTCCTTCTGCGGACATCGGGCGGGGCCCTCGTCGCTCCGGCGCAATGTCGCGTCAGCCAGCATGGCGCCGATTTGCCGCTAAACCAGATACAGGAATAGCGAATACTGTGGCACGAACTTTTGCATAAGTCACAAGTTACGTTTAACCATGACAGCTGAAGAGTGGTATAGAGAGTTTTATAAGCTTTCGAATAATGATCCTAGATTGGATAAAAACTGCTCCGATGCTGAGTGGACAAGACGAATGAATGCATTCTTGAAGGATATGGCTTACTCGCAAAGCTTTAAAATTGATGAGCCCGAATGTAAAGTCTTTGGAGACAAGAGAATTGATCATGTATGGAGAAGAGGAAACACTGAAATCGCGATTGAACATGAGAACGACTACACATCCATAGACAATGAAGTGAAGAAATTGTGCGAGAGAAGTTCAAATCTTAAAGTACTGATTACTTATGTGCAGGACGAAGACTTTGTTGCCAATGCTTGTTCTCTATCCGTAAAGGTAAGAGACCTTATCAATGCCCTTGGAAACAGGCACGGTGAATTTCTCATTGTAGTAGGCGGTTGGGGAAGAGACGGGTGGATAACGGATTGGGCTGCTTATCGCTCCATAGTCGATTTACAGATTATGAGAGGAAAGCTTACTAGACAAGGGAAACCAGCATGAGCATTCTCGTTAATAAAAATACGCGGGTGGTGGTGCAGGGTATTACGGGGAAAGAGGGATCGTTTCATGCGACGCAGTGCAAGGCCTATGGCACGCAGGTGGTCGCGGGCGTCACGCCGGGGAAAGCCGGCCAGGAGGTCGAGGGGATTCCGGTCTTTAATACCGTCCGTGAGGCGGTGCAGAAGACCCAGTGTGACACGTCCCTGATTTTTGTCCCGCCGCCGTTTGCTGCGGATGCCATCCTCGAAGCCGCGGATGCCGGCATTGCCCTCATCATCTGCATCACCGAGGGCATTCCGGTGAACGATATGGTGCGCGCCAAGCGGGCGTTGCAAGGTCGTCCTGTTCGGCTCATCGGACCGAACTGCCCGGGTATCATCACGGTTGATGAATGCAAGATCGGGATCATGCCGGGATTCATTCATAAGCGCGGCGCGGTCGGGGTCGTGTCACGCAGCGGCACGCTCACGTATGAAGCAGTGCATCAACTGTCCACGCTGGGACTCGGTGAAACGACCTGTATCGGGATCGGCGGCGATCCGGTGAACGGCACGAGTTTCGTGGATGTGTTGCCGCTCTTTGAGAAAGACCCTGAGACTCAAGCCATTGTGATGATCGGCGAGATCGGCGGCGACGCGGAAGAGAAGGCGGCCGAATTTATCCAACAGCATATTAAGAAACCGGTGATCAGCTTCATCGCCGGTATCACGGCACCGCCTGGCCGCCGCATGGGTCATGCCGGCGCGATCATCAGCGGAGGCAAGGGTACTGCGACGGAAAAAATGAAGGCGCTCGAAGCTGCCGGCGTGCAGGTCGTCAAGAACCCGGCGGAAATCGGTCACACGGTCAAGACTGCGCTGGGCCGCTAGCTCGCCGGTCAGCGCGTAAGTTCTCTCATCTGGTCCGCCCAGATCCAAGGCGAGCCCTCATCTTCGTGCTTACAGTACACGAAACAATCCATATCTTTTTCCCGCTTCTCGGTCAATCGCTTTGCCCACTTCTGTAAGTCGTCGATGCCGTACTCGCTTCGCCGCAGGCGGGCATAGAAAAATTCGGCTGTGTCGCGGTGCTCGGCTTGGCGATCGTCCGTTTCAACCGCCGCCCAGGCGATACGGTGACGGCGCAATAACTCCTCCGTCTCTTTGGTGTGCCAGCTGTTATGGCGAAACTCGATGGCCCAGCGGTAAGCCGTCGAGAGGGCGGCTAAAAATGTTTCCAGGCGATCGAGTTTTTCTTTGAGATTAGGGGGCAACTGAAGAAGGATGGGGCCAAGCTTCTTGGCATTGGCCATCGGGGCCAGCCGTTTGAGCATAAAGTCCACGGCGGAAAGACTCTCAGATGATAAACGCTTGTAGTGCGTGATTTCCCGATGAGCTTTTGGAGAGAAGATAAAACCGGACGGGGTCTGCTCGATCCAGGTCTGAACCGCGGCTTCGCTTGGAAAGCGATACCAGACTCCGTCCAACTCCACCGTGTCATAACGTGTGGCATAGTGTTGGAGAAACCCTGATTGCTTGATATCCGGAGGGTAAAATCGATCCGGCCCCTGCCAGGGTTTGTAGGAATAGCCGGAAAGCCCGATATGGATGTCGGCCATAGCAAATCCTTAGCTGCTCCAATATATGGAAGCCCAATATGCAAAAGAGATTGAGGAACAAGCCAAAGAGGTTGCAGCCGTTACCGCGTTCGACACACCAATCCATTCTGATTTTACAGTCGGGATTACGATAAATCAGAACGCGGACTCAGCCGACCAGAAAATACGCGCCAAGGCCGACGGCCGCAAGCACGGCGACGCTCAGCATCACCTTTTCGTGCCCGCACATCCCTTGCTGCGCCTTACACACTGCCAGGGAGCACATGACCGACATGGTTCTCCCTCCTTGAATACAATGAATCGTGCCATGCCATATCTTTGAGCAGGAGTGAAAACGATACGCCCGTTGCCGAAACGAGTCAACCGGCCGTCCCTTCAGAGTTTGGTTACTAGGATAGGCTGGTTCTCAGACAGAAAGGCATCCTGACGAGAATGCCGCGGTTGACGAAGGGAGGAAAAATGTGCGCTGTGGCGGGGTAAGTCGCTTGCGTGCGTCCCCGCCTAGCTGTTGTAGCTCACGGATGGACGGCTGCGATTCTCCCCAACCCCCACATCAGAATATGGGGGGCTCCGATCCGCCGATGCTTGTCTTCTTTGCGAGCATCGGTGGTCGGACCTCGCTCGTGTCTCCGTTCGCACATCAGCACGGCGCGATCGCAATTACGCTCACACGCCATCACAGCGCGCATGCTGAGAAAACATAGAAATGTGGTCGTGGTAGACTTCGGCCCACGGCCTCCTGTGAGGCCTCAGTTCTCAGCCGAAATGCCGTCGCGGCTCATCGGTTGCGCGCTCAATTGAGGCCGGCGCCATGATCAGCTCTCTGCGCACATCCTCTTTCATCCGCGGTGAAAAACCGACATGAATCCGGGGACCATGCATTCACGGGCGGCAGGACAAGCGAGTGCCCTGTGTGACGCGGAAAGACGGGGTTGCTTCGCGAATTCAGCGGAGGCTCGGGCACCGCGCTTGCCGAGCAGGTGCGGCCGCTTAAGCGGCGCCGAGGACTGTTTGAAGTTTCGTTCGAGCCAAGCTGAGAATGAAACGAGTTCCGCAGGCGAGCAGCCGGGAGACTTAGCGCGGTCGAGCCGGAGCTGCTGAGCAGAGCAGCTCCGGCCTTCCCATCTTCACGTCCCCATTTCCCACGAGGCCAAATACTTGTCCTGTTCCTTGGTCAGCTTGTCGATCGAGACGCCCATGCCGGCAAGCTTCAGGCGGGCAATCTCCTTGTCGATCTCCGGCGGCACGGGATAGACCTTCTTTTCGAGCTTCTTATGATTCTTGACGATGAACTCGGCTCCTAATGCCTGATTCGCGAAGCTCATATCCATCACGCTGGACGGATGGCCTTCCGCTGTGGCGAGATTGACCAGCCGCCCTTCGCCGAGCAGGCTCACGCGGCGCCGATTCTTCAACGTATATTCTTCTACGCCGGACCGCACGACCCGCTTCTTCTTGCTGAACTTCTCCAGCGCAGGGATATCGAGTTCCACGTTGAAATGGCCCGAGTTGCAGACGATGGCGCCGTCTTTCATCGCTTCGAAATGTTCGCCGCGGATGACCTTGAGGTTGCCGGTCACGGTCACGAAGAAATCTCCGATAGGCGCGGCCAGTTCCATCGGCATGACACGGAATCCGTCCATGACCGCTTCCAATGCCTTGAGCGGATCGATCTCCGTGACGACCACGTCGGCCCCCATCCCCCTCGCCCGCATCGCGATCCCCCGCCCGCACCAGCCGTACCCGGCGACGACGAAGGTGGATCCGCAGACGAGCCGGTTCGTCGCCCGGATGATGCCGTCTATCGTACTCTGTCCCGTCCCGTACCGGTTGTCGAACATGTGTTTGGTATCGGCGTCGTTGACGGATATGACCGGGAAGCGCAGCACTTTCTTCTGGGCCATGCTCCGGAGCCTGATCACGCCGGTCGTCGTTTCTTCGGTGCCGCCGATGACATGCTTCAAAAATTCTTTCCGCTTCGAATGGAGATGAGAGACTACGTCCGCTCCGTCGTCCATTGAGATATGCGGCTTGTGAGCGATGGCCGATTCAATGTGCCGATAGTACGTCTCGTTGTCTTCGCCCTTGATGGCGAATACCGGAATACCTTCATGCTGCACCAGAGCGGCGGCCACGTCATCCTGCGTGCTGAGCGGGTTGGAGGCACAAAGCCGGACATCGGCGCCGCCCGCCTTCAAGGTTTTCATCAGATTCGCGGTTTCCGTGGTGACATGGAGGCAGGCCGCCATGCGAATGCCGCGAAACGGTTGCTCCTTCTCGAATCGCTTTCTGATCAGACGGAGTACCGGCATCGTGGCTTCCGCCCATTCAATCTTCAGGTTTCCTTGCTCCGCCAATCTGAGGTCTTTGACATCGTAATCCACAGAACCCTCCCGTTGTGATCGTCAGTCGATGGTCATGAAAAGGGGGACGGATCGGTCAATCCGTCCCCCCGTGTGCCGCACATGGAGCCTCGGGTTAGAGGCCCGCATCCTTCCGTAGAGCCTTGACCTTGTCGGTCTTCTCCCAGATGAATTCCGGTTCATTCCGGCCGAAGTGTCCGTAGGCCGCGGTCTTCTTGAAAATAGGCCGGCGGAGTTTGAGATGGTCGATGATACCGCGCGGAGTCATCGGGAAGTGCCTGCGAACCAGCTTGTCGAGCAAGTCTACGGAGACCTTCTCGGTATTCTTGGTATCGACCAAAACGGAGACGGGATCGGCGACGCCGATAGCGTAGGCCAGCTGAACTTCACACTTATCCGCGAGGCCGGCTGCGACAAGGTTCTTGGCGATATAGCGGGCCATGTAGGATGCCGATCGATCGACTTTTGACGGATCCTTGCCGGAGAAGGCTCCTCCTCCGTGGCTCCCCTGACCTCCATAGGTATCGACGATGATCTTGCGTCCGGTCAGCCCGGTGTCGCCCATCGGCCCTCCCACTACAAAGCGACCGGTTGGATTGATATGGTGCTTGACGCTTGTTGGATCGTAGAGGTTCTTCGGCATGACCGGCCTGATGACTTGCTCCATGATCTCTTTTTCAATCTGTTTGCTGGTGACGTCCGGACTGTGCTGTGTCGAGACCACGACGGTATCGATGCGGAACGGTTTGTTGTTCTTGTACTCGATGGTGACTTGAGACTTGCCGTCCGGCCGGACCCACGGCAGGATTTTTTTCTTTCGCACTTCCGCGAGGCGCTTTGTCAGTCGATGGGCCAGGACGATCGGCATAGGCATCAGTTCGGTTGATTCGTTGGTGGCGTAGCCGAACATCAATCCCTGGTCTCCGGCTCCGCCCGAGTCCACGCCCATGGCGATATCGCCGGACTGTTGGTGGATCGAGGTCAACACCGAGCACGTCAGGCTGTCGAATCCCCAAGAGGCATCGGTATAACCCACGTCTTTGATGACCTCACGAATAATATCCGGGATTTCAACGTAGGCTTTGGTCGAAATTTCACCGGCGACAAAGGCAATCCCGGTGGTCAGAATCGTTTCGCAGGCGACCCGGCAATACTTGTCTTGGGCGATGATGGCGTCGAGGATGCCGTCCGAAATTTGGTCGGCGATCTTATCCGGATGCCCTTCGGTGACGGATTCCGACGTGAACAAATAATTATGTCTCATTGCTCCCCCTGGAATGTGTAGTGAAACGGCGGCCCGGATGAGTTTCTATCCTCTTGACACCGTAGATGACTGGCGCTGAAGCTGATCCAAAAAAACAGGTCGAATTTTATATGAGTAACCCACAATTGTCCACCATTCTGGCATATTATCGCGCCGGCCAAGCCATAAGGGGTAGTGGGTCGGTGTCCGTTTGCCTCATGCTCGCCAAGCCGGGCATCCACTCGTTGATCAAAGGCCAATGCCGTGGAGAAGGTCTTTGCTGGATTTCGCTTCCGCGGGAATGACACGACTTCAGTGCTTCTGCCGGCAAACTTGCCCGCAATCCCCATAAGGGCGTTGCTTGACAGTGCTCCGAATCGACTTGTAAGATGGCTGGAATTTCGCGGCTTTCGCCCAGCGCTATACTCTATCGCTTCCTCCTCGGCCACCCCGACCCCCATGGTAGCGGACCTCTCGGGAGAAAGCTCTGCCGGTTTCAGGGAGTGGATCTTTGCTCCACAGAATGGATAGTATGTTCCAAATCATGGGGCAGCGAGTAGACATGTCATGAATAATCCGGACACCCTTACCGATCAGGAGACGTCCCGGCCGTCGGGCCTCGGATGGGAAGAGTTTTCCCGCGAGGTCGTCGAGTTCTTCGCCTCGATCAAACTGGCGATGTTCTTGTTCATCGCGATCGCCATGACCGCGACGATCGGGACCGTCATTCAGCAGGGCGAGCGGCCTGAAGTCTACATCAAAGAATACGGTGAGGAGGCTTACCGGTGGTTCGTTCGACTTGGATTCATCGATGTGTATCACACGTGGTGGTTCACGAGCCTGCTGGGCCTACTCTGTATTAATTCGCTCACCTGTTTTTATAAGCGCTTTCCGGCCGTCTGGCGATCCATGCGGCAGGATAAAGTCAGTGTTACGCTTCCATTCATCAAGGGCATGAAGCAGCACACCGAACTGAGCGTGTCCTCTTCGCAGGAGCAGACCGCCGCCCAGATGGTGCGGCTCTTTGCCGAAAAAGGTTACCGGGTGCTGGCAAAGAAGGATGCCGGTGAAGTCACCATCTATGCCACGAAGGGCATCATGGGGCGCGTGGGCGCTCACATGGCTCATTTGAGCGCCACGGTCATTGTGTTGGGCGGCCTGCTGGGAAGCTCCTATGGGTTTCAGGAATTCGGTGTCTGTTTGGAAGGCCAAACGTATCACATCCCCCGGGGTAATTTTGATTTGCGCGTCGATAAATTCTGGATCGATTACCACGAGAATGGATCGGTCAAGTCGTATAACAGTACGTTGACGGTCATCGAAGACGGCGCTTCGACCGTGACCAAGACAATTACGGTCAATGATCCGCTCGTCCATAAGGGCATTTGGTTTTATCAATCCAGCTACGGCGATGCGTGGGATCAGATCGAAGTGGCGCGCGTGAATATCAAGGACAAGTCGACCGATAAGGTCGTGAAAACCGTGGATTTGGAATGGAAGAAGGAACAGACGGTCGAAGGGCTTCCCTTGAAAATCACCATGACCGATTTCGTGGCGGATTTCGCGTTTAATTCCACAGAGAAGAAGGTGTTTTCCAAATCGGCGGAACATGCCAATCCCGCGGTTCGTTTGGCGGTCGATGAACACAATTCCGTCCAGGCCACGCCCTGGATTTTTTACCACTATCCCGACCTGTTCGAGGTGAAGGACTCCACCTATCAGTTCGAATTGGTGGGGTACCAGCCGAAGAAATTCACCGGGCTGCAGATCGCCAAGAACCCCGGCATCAATGTTGTGTGGATCGGATCGACCATGCTGGTCGTCGGGATGACGTTATCGTCCTTCATCTATCATCGGCGACTGTGGGCGAAGATCATTCCGGCGGATACGGGCGTGACCGTGCATCTCGGCGGGACGACTCACAAGAGCCAAATCGATTTTCAGAAGGAATTCAAAAAGCTCACGGACAAGATTCAGGCGTAAGGAAAGACGGAGGAAAGTTATGGCGCGTTCACTATTTCTCTTCGACATGACATTTTGGCTGTATCTGGCCGCGCTCGGACTCTACATCGCCTATTTGTTCGCCAGACGTCCGACCATGGAGTTGGCGCCGGCCGGGCATCCGAGCGGTGGCTATGAAGATCGAGACGGCGCATGGGCGGCTCAATTGGGCCAGGTCGCGACCCTCGTCACGGTGTTCGGGTGGATCATGAATACGCTGGCGCTCACGACGCGGGCCTATGAGCGCATGGAGCATTCCGGGACTTTCGCCCCTTGGTCCAATCAGTTCGAAGCGATGTCCTATGTCTCCTGGGCCATTATTCTCGGATATGTCCTCTTGGAATATCGCTACCGAATCAAAGCGATCGGGGCCTTTGTCGTGGGGATCGGATTCATCGCGATGGGAGCGGCGTCGCTTTTGCCGTATCGGTACCAGACCGCAGAGCCTCTCGTCCCGGCGCTGAACAGCTATTGGATCTATATTCACGTCTCGGTGACGCTCACCAGTTATGCGGCGTTTGCGATGGCCGGCGGTCTCGGCATTATGTATTTGCTCAAGGAGCGGGCGGAACGGAAGGGCAGCCGGTCACGGTTTTACGAGGCCTTTCCCGATCTCGAAACCATCGATGAGCTGGGCTATAAGGCCATCATGATCGGGTTCCCCATGCTGGCGTTCGGCATTATCCTTGGCGCGATGTGGGCCAACTATGCGTGGGGAGGCTATTGGAGCTGGGATCCGAAAGAGACATGGTCGCTGATCGTCTGGCTGATTTACGGCGCATACATCCATGCCCGGATGACTCGTGGATGGGAAGGCCATCGTGCGGCGGTCTACGCGATTTTTGGTTTTCTCATGGTCATTTTCTGTTTCTGGGGCGTGAATTTTCTCCTGTCGGGATTGCATGCCTACGCGTAAGTACACCGGGATGAGCCGGGCCGGTATCATGGAGACTTCTATCCGATCATGGCAGACCAGTCGGTCGTAAATTCGCTCTCCACTCCGCAGGGAGGGGGGCGTTCCAGATTGATGGTCACGCTCATTGCGGGCCTGATTCTCGCGGCCATGTTCATGGTGGTCTGGCTGCAGAGCGCGAAGTATGAGCCGCTGACCGTCGGCAAGCCGGCCCCCGATTTCCAATTGCCGGATCTGAGCGAGAAGGAGATCCGTCTCTCGGATTACCGGGGCAAAGTGGTGTTCCTGAATTTCTGGGCAACCTGGTGCAAGCCATGCCGGGAAGAGATGCCTTCCATGGAGGTTCTGTACAAGAATTTTGAGAAGGACGGGTTGGTAATTCTCGCCGTCAGCATCGATCGCGTGACGACCAAGAAGGAGATCCCGCCGTTCGTGAAGAGCCTCAATTTGACCTTCCCGGTGTTGGTGGACTCCTGGGGGCAGACCGACAAACGGTACAAACTCATGGGAGTGCCGGAAACATATATTATCGATCGGGAAGGCACATTGCGTGAGAAAGTAATCGGCCCGCGCGACTGGACCAGGCTCGATAATCTCCAGATCCTCACGCAACTGATGAAGCAGGGCTCTCAGTCTGCTCAATCCGCTTCCCCCGCCATAGATCCGTCTCTTTGAGGCATCGGCATGTTGGTCCGATGGAGCATATCCAGCCTTGCGGCGGTGCTGCTACATGGCAGCGCGGTTCTCTGCGGAGCGGCGGCGCCTGCCGTTCCGCCGGAACAACAATTGATCTCGGCAGCCGGCGTCGCCGACAATGGGATCGTGAAAATCGGCGATGAAGCGCCGAATTTCGTTCTCAAAGATCTGGAAGGCTTTCAGGTCGCGCTGGATCAGTTCCGGGGCAAGGTGGTGCTGCTCAACTTCTGGGCGACCTGGTGCGGACCATGCCGTATTGAGATGCCGGCCATGGAGCAACTCTACCGATCGTTCAGCCGGAAAGATTTTGAGATCCTCGCCGTTTCGACCGATGCACAGGGCATAGCCGTCACCAAACCCTTTCAGCGGGAGATGGGATTTACGTTCCCCGTGTTGCACGATGCCGATTTCCGCATCGGAATACGCTATGGGGCCCGTACGCTGCCCATGACGTTCTTGATCGACCCGCAAGGCATCATTCGGAAGCGCATTTTCGGCGCGCGCGACTGGAATACGCCGGAGGGCCGTCGCTTGGTACAATCGCTCTTGGGAGCATCCTGATCATGACGGAGTCGATGCAGTCCATTTCTTTGGTCGCCGCATTCAGCGCCGGACTTTTGTCCTTTGTTTCGCCCTGCGTGCTGCCCCTGGTGCCGTCCTATGTCTCGTATATTACGGGTCTGTCCATCGAACAGCTGACTTCCGCCTCGGAACGCACTCGATTCCGGAAGGCGATCATTTTGAACTCGCTCCTGTTTATCGCAGGATTCTCATCCGTGTTCGTGGCCTTCGGAGCTTCCGCAAGTTTGATCGGGCAGGCGCTCTTGACCTATCAGGAACATGTCCGCCGGATCGGAGGCATTATCGTCATCGTGTTCGGCCTGTATCTGCTCGGCATCTTGAATTTGAACTTTCTGAAAATGGAACACCGGTATCAGTTTCGAAGCCGGCCGGCAGGCTATTTGGGGTCCTTTTTGATCGGAATCGCCTTTGCAGCGGGCTGGACCCCCTGCGTGGGACCGGTCTTGGGAACCATCCTGCTGTATGCCAGTACGACCGATTCTCTATTGAACGGAGTGGTCTTGCTCAGCTGCTATTCGCTCGGCCTCGCGTTGCCGTTGTTTTTGACGGCGCTCGGCGTCGATCGGTTCCTCGGCTATTTCAAAGAGCTTCGCGGATATTTGTGGGGCGTCTCGACGGTCAGCGGTGTCCTGCTCATCGTCGTGGGCGTGATGATCTATGCCAATTCGCTTACCATGATCACGAGTTTCCTGGAGCGGTACGGTATCGGCTGGTATCTCGGCCAGTAGCCAGTAGTTCAGTTGCTGCATTTTGCCTGTCCCTCTAGACATCCATGAAAGCCAGTCCCAATGTCACGATCTATGACGCGTTGGTGGTCGGTATGGGGCCGGCCGGGTCGGCCGCCGCATACGAGCTAAGCCGGGCCGGTCTCTCAGTCCTGGCCTTGGATAAAGAACAGCATCCCCGATACAAAGTCTGCGGGGGTGGATTATCGGCTCGTATCCAGGGCATCCTCGATCAGGATGTCGCGTCTCTCATTGAACACACGGTCTATGGTGTCCAGTTCTCCTACCGGGGCCAGGAGTCCTTCCTCATCGAGTCATCCAGCCCGATCGCGTACATGGTCATGCGCGACCGCTTCGATCATGCGCTCGTAGAAAAGGCGCGTGCCGCAGGGACCACCATTCATCAAGGCGAGCGCGCGATATCGTTCAGCCACCGATCCGAAGGCGTCTCCGTATCGACCGACCGGGGCCGGTATCATGCCAAGGTGCTCATTGGGGCGGACGGGGCAAACAGCCTGGTGGCGCAACAGTTGTTCCCCGGTCCACGAGCCCTCCGGATGCCGACATTGGAAAGCGAAGTGATGCTCGGAGCCGACGAGGCGGCGCGCCATCGCGATACGAGAGCCGTGCTCATTGATATCGGCGCCGCGAGAAAGGGCTATGCCTGGGTCTTCCCCAAGCATCACCAATTATCGGTCGGCGTCGCTGAATTTCGTGAGAAGGCCGACAGTCCCAAACGGACGTTCGAACGCTTCACCAAAGAAGAAAGGAGGTTGGCGAACCGAACCATTCCCCGGCCGCTCGGTCATCCGCTTCCCATCTTCAAGAGCCGGCGGAACAGGAATGGTGAATGGGAATCAGGCGGGTTGGTGAACGGAGACGCGATGTTGGTCGGCGATGCCGGTCATTTGGTCGACCCTCTGTTCGGCGAAGGCATCTACTACGCCGTTCGATCGGGTCAGCTGGCGGCTCACGCTGTCCTCGGGCGCCTGCAGGACCGTTGCGCATCTCTGTTCGAATACGACCATGCGCTGGAGCGCGAAATTTATCCCGAGTTTCGGATTGCGTCCCGGATGGCGCGGATCGTCTACTCCTTTCCGCAGTTGTGCTACCGATTGATGCACAACTATCAAGACGTCATCCGGCTGTATTACGGAGTGTTGCAAGGAAGGACGACCTACCAGGGATTCTTTGCTCAGGCAAAGGGGGTGGTCAAAGATTCCTTCCGGAAGCTCATTCTTGAAGCGTTGCCGCGCCGCTAAGGGCCAGACTCCCGCCTCAGCACGTTCGATCATTCTCCCCTGGACAGAGAGAGCCGCCTGATGCGGCTTCAGGCGCGGGCGGCGAGGAAGACGGTTTCAGCACCACGCGCCGAGTCGGCAGGAGACGAAGCGCTGCGTCAGCGTGGTTGCCGACGCATCGGACACGATCGGTGGTCGGCCGAGCGGCGTACGTAACACCGGTTGCGTCCGTTTCTCGGCGAGAAGGCCGGCATTCGTCACGGGGGCCGGCGAAGCCTCCGGGGCCTTCGCAAGTGCGGTCGGCGGCGACGCCGGCTGCGGGGGCGCGACGGCCGGTGCGGGCGATGCCGGTTGTGACGGCGCAACCATTGGCGCCGGCGGAGGAGGAGGTTCTTTGGACTGCGCCACGACCGGCGGCGGACTGTCGGCCTGAATCTTCGCGAGTAACTTCCTTCCGTCTTGCGCGACCTCACTCTGCGGGTATTTTTCCGCCAACATGATGAGCTTTTCGCTCGCCCAGTCGTTCGCGCCCATTTCCTTATAGCTCAGCGCCAGATAATACAAGGCATCGGGAGCGACCGATTTGTCGGGATACTCCTTCATGATCTGATCAAATCGATGCGCCGCGGCCAGAAACGAGTCGCGACGATAATAAAATTGTCCGACGAACAGGTGGGTTTGAGCCAACCAATCATGGCAGTCCGCGATGCGTTGCACCGCCTGCGCGTCATACCGGCTGCCCGGAAACTCTTTTCGAAGCCGTTCAAAGGCGGCGATGGCCTTATGGATCGGGTCCGGGTCTCGGTCGATGGAGCGGGCGATTCGCAAATGGCTTTCCGCCAGTCGGAATTGCGCGTAGGACGCCAGCATGTGTGACCGGTGAAGATCCAGAAAGTGTTGATACTCGACGATCGCCTCCGGAAATTCCTCCTTCTCGAAGAAGGCCTCGCCGCGTTTCATGATCACATTCGGATCATAGTTTTTTTCGATCGTGTCCCCGAGGAAGATCTGTTCATCGGTGCTGCTGAGGACTTTTTTATCCGCGGGTTCGCTTTTGGGAGTACTCGAGCATGCGCCGAGCAGCCAGAGCATGGCCGACAACGCAATGCAGGGGATGAGGAACGGGATGCGGCGCGGCATTCGTATGTGTAACAAGGCGGCCCGGTAAATAGGTTGCCGTTTTCTAGCAGAAGGTTTCTTGAATTGCAACGAAAATGGCTCAACCGGTTGACCCTCCGGTTTGCCCGCCCTATAATCCGCCGACATTCCGTCCGCCATGCGCCGAGTCCTGTACCAATTATCGACATTGCTGGGCAGCGTGATACGTAGCAGAATCATCGGCACAGGATCTTATATCGCGGGGCGTATGGTTGAGAATGAGGAGATAGCCGGCCCGCTCCATCTCTCTGCCGAGCAGGTGTATCAGTTGACGGGCATCCGCTCGCGATATTGGAGCGGGGACGGTCAGGCGACCTCTGATCTGGCACTCGAGGCCTGTCGCCGGGCTTGCGCGGCGGCTGGAAAATCACCGGAGTCGGTTGATGCCATTCTCCTGTCGACCACGTCGCCCGACACGGCCTTTCCCTCCACGGCCTGCTATGTCCAGCGCGCGTTAGGCGGGAGATCGACCATCGCCTTCGATCTAGCCGCCTCCTGTTCGGGTTTTCTGTACGGGCTCTCCATGGCCGATGCGATGATTCGTAGCGGGCAAGCGCGCACTTGTTTAGTGGCGGCGGCGGAAGTCAAATCGCGGTTCTTGGATCGGACGGATAAAGAGACGGCGCTGCTGTTCGGCGACGGTGCGGGAGCCGCTCTTCTGGCGGCGGAAGACAGCTCCGGCCAAGAGCGATCCGGGATCATCGCCGTGCGGGCGTACGCCGATGGGGCGGGGCATGATCTGATCACCGTACCAGCCGGCGGCTCGCGGGCGCCGGTCACCACCGAAAGCATCCGGAGTCATCGACACATGCTTCGGATGAAAGGCGGGGCGGTGTTTCGCCTGGCGGTCCGCCGGCTGGAACGGGCGGTGACCGATCTCCTCAAGGAATTGGGGATGAGCATCGACAACATCGACCATGTCATCATGCATCAGGCCAATGTCCGCATTCTGGAGGCGATCCGCCGGCGCCTCGGCATTTCCACCGGGCGCATGCATTCCGTCATTGAACGGTACGGAAATACCTCCTCGGCTTCCTTGCCCATCGCCTTGGATTGCGCCGTTCGCGACGCGCCGGTGAGGTCCGGGGACATGCTCTTGTTGGGCGCTTTCGGGGGAGGATTGACCTGGGCGACGGGGGTGGTCCGTTGGTGACGCATCCATCGCCGGCTTCGAGGCGTGATCACAATCCGGAAGGCGCGCGAAGGTAGACGCAGCTATGTTGAACCTGATTCCGCGGGAAGAAGCGTTCTTCGATCTGTTCAAGCAAGCGGCCCACAATATGATCGAGGGCAGCCGGTTGTTGAAGGACATGATGGATGATTTTCAGGATCCGGTCGGGAAGGCGAAGCGGATCAAGGAAGTGGAGCATGTCGGAGACGGGATCACGCATGACATCGCTCGTCGATTGAATCAGACGTTCATTACTCCGATCGATCGCGAGGACATTCACGACCTGGCCAGCGCGCTCGACGATATTTTGGACGTGGTCGAAGACATCGCCGATCGGTTCGTGCTCTACAAAATCACCCGGCCGAACGAGCAGGCGATCCGCCTGGCGGATATTCTCTTCCAATCGGCCGTCGAAGTGGGAGCCACCGTCGAGATGTTGGGGAAGCCGCACTCCGACGTGAATAAATGCAGCGTGCGCGTGAACAGTTTGGAGAACGAGGCGGATCAGATCTCCCGCGAAGCCATCTCCCAGCTCTTTGAAAAAGAAACCGACCCGATCGCCGTGATCAAGTGGAAGGAAATTTACGAGAACTTCGAGACCGGCACGGATCGCTGCGAAGACGTCGCGAACATCCTGGAGCGGATCGCGCTCAAGCACTATTAGAGAACTCGCGCCGCACACGAGACCACCCACGACCGATCCGTCGGCATCAGCCTCCAGAAGAAACCCATGCCTGAATTTGAAAGTATGCTGCTGATCACCATTGCGCTGGCGCTGGTGTTTGATTTTTCGAACGGATGGCACGACAGCGCGAATGCCATCGCGACCGTGGTCTCGACGAGAGTCCTGAGCCCGCTGGTCGCCGTCTTGCTGGCCGGGTTTCTGAATGTGGCCGGAGCGTTCTTCTCCACCGCGGTAGCCAAAATGGTCGGCTCCGGCATCGTCTTTCCCGAAGCCATCACCCATACGGTCGTCGCGGCCTCATTGAGCGGGGCCATTCTCTGGAATCTCTTCACGCTGGTGCTGGGATTGCCGAGCAGTTCGTCGCATGCGCTGATCGGCGGACTGGTCGGATCCGCGGTCGCGCATGGAGGCTGGACCACGATCAAGTTCGACGGCCTGCGATCCGTCCTGGAGGCCATGGTGCTGTCCCCCTTGTTCGGCTTTGCGGCGGGCTTTCTGATCATGGTCGTGATCAGCTGGTCGTTTTTTCGCGTGGCGCGCGGGACCGCGACCAGGGTTTTCAACCGACTGCAGCTCGTGTCGGCAAGTTTCATGGCGTTCAGCCACGGGGCGAACGACGCGCAGAAAGTCATGGGGATCATCACCCTGGCCCTGCTGTCGTCCGGTCATCTGGAAACCAACGATGTGCCGATATGGGTCATTGCGATCTGCGCCGCCGCCATGGGGTTGGGGACCGTCGCCGGCGGATGGCGGATCGTCCGTACGCTGGGCATGCGCATCGTCAAGTTGGAGCCGGTGCATGGTTTTGCCGCTGAAACCGGCGCGGCTGCCGTGCTCCTCATGACGGCGCACATCGGCCTTCCGGTCAGCACGACCCATACGATTACCTCGGCGATCATGGGAGTCGGGGCGACGAAACGATTGTCGGCGGTGCGGTGGGGCGTGACGACCAAAATCGTCAGCGCGTGGATTTTTACGCTGCCCGGAGCCGGCCTGCTGGCCGCAGGAGTCTACGCCCTCATGATGGTGGTTCGTTGAGTCTAGGCCGGCGCGGGCTTAGTGACCGGGAAATTTACAATAAAGCGGCTGCCCCGCGGCTGATTGCCTTCCACCCGAACCAGCCCGCCATGACCCTCCACAATGTGTTTCACGATGGCCAGTCCCAGTCCGGTGCCGCCCAATTCGCGTGATCGAGCCTTATCGACACGGTAAAACCGCTCGAAGACCCGTGGGCGATCCGATTCGGGAATACCGATCCCCGAATCCGACACATGCACTTCAAGACCTTCTTCGATCGCGGGTTTCCGATGGCCGGAGGACAATCGGAGATCGACGCTGATCGCGCCCCCGTCGGGGGTGTACTTCACCGCGTTGTCGAGGAGATTGATAAAGACTTGGACCAGGCGGTCTTCGTCGCCGGCGATGAGCGGAACCTGATCGGGTAAACTCACGCCGACCGTATGGTGTTTCTTGTCGGCCAGCGGCTTGATGAACGCGACGGTCCGCTCCAGCACGGACCGAAGATCGACCGGGTCTTTTCGCAGCAGCACCTGTCCGGATTCAATTTGCGACAACTGCAGCAGATCGTCGAGAATCAGATTCAGGCGGTTGCTCTGCCGCAGGATGATGTCGAGGAACTGCGCGGCGGTGTCCGGGTCGTCCGTTCCGCCGTCGATCAGCGCTTCGACATAGCCTTTGATGGAGGTGAGCGGGGTGCGCAGTTCATGCGACACATTGGCGACAAAATCCTTGCGGATCTTTTCAAGGCGCCGCAGTTCGGTCATGTCGTGAAAGACCAGCACGACGCAGGCTTCGTTTTCCAGCCGCCCGCCGGCCATGGAGGCTTCGATCCTTAAGCAGCGGCCGCTGGGAAACAGAATAATTTCATTGCCTTCTCCGGTCCGGGTCTCCAAAACCCTGGACACCAGTTCGCTGAGCCCTTCGTGTCGAATGACTTCTCCGTAGGGGCGGCCGCGCCAGTCGTAGCGGCCAAGCGAGAACATGCGCTCGAGCGCGGGATTCACCTGGAGAATCACGCCGCGGTAGTCGAGCACCATGATGCCTTCGATCATCGCGCTCAACATGGCCAGTAATTGCGCGCGATCCTCCGAGACTTCTTTAATCTTGGATTCCAACTCGTCGGTCATATGATTGAGAGTTTTGGCGAGAAAGCCGACTTCGTCGCGCGAAGCGATGCGAATGCGGACGCCGGGTGTGCCGCCGGCCAGTTGTCGCGCGACGGATGTCATTTCGGCCAGCGGCCTGGTAATGCTTCTGGCCAGGACAATGCTCAACAATAGGGCCGCCAGAAACGCAATGCCGAAGGCCACGGCCAGGTCCTGTTGAATGTGGCGGATATGGTCTTCCATGGTCGTGAGCGGATATCCGACCCGCACGATGGGAGCGGGTTCTCCAGGCCGCTGCTCCATCGCCAGCGCGACGTAGAAGGTCCGTTCGCCGGTCGTATGGCTGGCCCGAATGTCGGCCCCGCGCCCTGACGCCAACGCCTGGCTGATCTCGGAGCGTGATCGGTGGTTGTCCAGGCGGGCGAGTTCGGCGTCCGTCACCGAGCTGTCGCCGAGGACGGTTCCGTCGGCGGCGACGACCGTCACCCTGATGCGCGCCCTGTCGCTGAGTTCCTTGACGGCGGCTTGCAGGTCGGGGGAAGCGACCGACGGCATGCCGGCCTCATTGAAGAAGGGGCGCAGCGCATGCGCGATCAGAGTGCCGCGGGCGTCGAGCATGTCGGTCACCCGCCTCAGTTCCGATTCTTCGACTGAACGAATCGTCAGCCAGCCGGCCACCGCCAATCCGAGAATGACGGCGGCCAGCGTGCCGAGTGCGACCTTCCAGCGAATGGAAAGGTTCATGGAGAGGCGTCGGAGTCGCGGAGCTTGTACCCGAGTGATTTGACCGAGACGATGGCGTCGTTGAGCAGCGGGATTTTTTGTTTGAGCCGTCGAACATGGACATCGACGGTCCTGGTCGTGCCGTAATAGTCATAGCCCCACACGGCGTTCAACAGGACATCGCGCGTCAATACGCGGCCCACGTTCCGCACGAGATGTTCCAGCAGGCCGAACTCCTTGGCCGTGAGCGGAACCTCGCGATCCTGGACCCGCACTTCATGGCGCGAGAGGTCGATCACGAGAGGCCCGTATTGGTGGACCGACTGCGTCTCGCTCGCGCTGCGGTCCATTCGCCGAAGCAAGGCCTTCACGCGCGCGACCAAAGCCTTGGGGCTGAATGGTTTGGTGACATAATCGTCGGCGCCCAGTTCCAAGCCGATCACCGTATCCGATTCCTCGGCTTTCGCGGTCAGCATCAGAATCGGAATCATGGCCGTGTCTTGATTCAGTCGTATTTTCTTGCAGACCTCGAGGCCGTCCATCTCCGGCAGCATTAAATCCAGGATGATCAAATCCGGCCGCTCTTCTTTCACCAGCTTGAGCGCATGGACGCCGGTTCCGGCCGTACTGATGCGGAATCCTTCCTTCTCCAAATAGAGGCTCACGAGGTGGAGAATGTCCGCCTCATCCTCCACGATCAGGATTTTCTTATTCGCGATCCGTGACATGGCGCGATTGTGGCATAGCGGGGGCGGAGGGCTCAACCCCGGTGGGGAACAGCGGAGAGGATGAGAGGATGTATCTGTTGACGAGAAGGGCGGCTCTGACGTAAGGTGAAACGCTGCAGCCGCTTTCAAGGCACGACGGTAGGAGATCTACGATCCATGAAAATCTATCTGGCCAACCCTCGAGGTTTCTGTGCGGGAGTCGACCGTGCCATCGATATCGTTGATTTGTCGCTGAAGAAATACGGAGCGCCCATCTATGTCCGGCATGAGATCGTCCACAGCCGGCATGTCGTCAACTCCTTGCGCCAGAAGGGCGCCGTCTTCGTGGAAGAGCTGAACGAAGTGCCGGAAGGCTCGGTCGTGATATTCAGCGCCCATGGCGTCGCCAAGTCGGTCTGGGAAGAAGCGCAAAGCCGCCGGCTGCACGTCATCGATGCGACCTGCCCCCTCGTCATCAAAGTCCATAACGAAGTCAATCGAGACTATACGCAAGGGTACGAACTCATCCTGATCGGCCACGCCGGGCACCCGGAAGTGATCGGGACCTTGGGGCAGATCCCTGATAAGTTCCATCTGGTGTCTTCGGTGGAGGACGTGGAAAAACTGCAAGTGGGCAAAACGCCCAACCTTTCCTATGTCACGCAGACGACGCTCAGCGTGGACGAATGCCGAGATATCGTCGGCGCATTGCACCGGCGATTTCCGAATATCAAAGGTCCGCATCAGGAGGATATCTGCTACGCGACTCAAAATCGGCAGAATGCGGTCAAGACCTTGTCGAAATTGGTCGATGTCATTCTGGTCATCGGGTCGCCCAACAGTTCCAATTCAAATCGGCTGCGCGAACTCGGCGAGCATTGCGGCATTCCCTCCTATCTCATTGATTCCGCCGCCGACATCAATCCCGCCTGGCTGACCCGTGCGCGAGCGGTCGGGATCACGGCCGGCGCCTCGGCGCCCGAGGTCCTGGTCACCGAAGTCGTGGGCTATCTCAAGGAGTTGGGGTCTTGCGAGGAGGTCGAAGATTTGACCGTAGTCGAAGAGGATGTGGAATTCCTCCTTCCCAAGGAACTCGTCACGATCGAGTCGGCATCCCGCGCCGCGGCTCCAACCTCCTGAATCGGGTTCTTTCCCCCTAGGCGTTTCCTCCATATATAGGGGATGGGTTGTAATTATCCCCTATACCCGGTATTTTTCTTTGCTTTCGAACAGGCTCTATGCTAGAAGTGGCCCCGCCGTCGGTCCTCTCCCAACTCGTCTCATCCTTGGAGGTGGCTCGTGTATCTAAAGTCATTGGACATACTCGGTTTTAAGTCCTTTGCCGAGGCGAAGATCCAATTTCCCCAGGGCATTACGGCGATCGTAGGTCCGAACGGCAGCGGCAAAAGCAATGTGGTCGACGCCATTCTCTGGGTCCTGGGGGAACAAAGTACGAAGACCCTGCGCAGCGAGCGAATGGAAGACGTCATCTTTAATGGGACTGAGTTGCGCAAGCCATTGGGGATGTCGGAAGTGTCCCTGATCATCGGAGGGCTCGCCGATTTGAGATTGGACGTCGTGGCCGGCATGCCGAGCCAGCTGGGAGAGTATCAGGAACTCATGATTACGAGACGGCTGTACCGAAATGGGGACAGCGAATACCTTATCAATAAGACAGCCTGCAGGCTCAAGGATATTCGAAGCGTGTTGATCGAAACCAGGGCCGGAACCAAGGGCCATACGGTGATTGAGCAGGGTCGCATCGATCAAATTCTCAATGCCTCGCCGCTGGACCGGCGTGAATTGATCGAGGAGACCGCCGGCATCGTCCGTTACAAGAAGCAAAAAGCCGAAGCGTTGCGCAAACTTGACGCAACCCAGCAGAACCTGTTGCGCGTCCGCGACATCATTGTCGAGGTGAAAAAGCAGTTGAATTCCCTGGAGCGGCAGGCGCGGCAGGCCCGGTCGTTTCAAACCTTGCAGCAGGAAGCGCGCACCGTGGAAATCGAGCTGTTGACCAGAGACTATCGCCTGTACCGCGCGGGACTGGATGAGGTGGACACCGAGGCGGAGGGGCTCGAAACGCAGGAAGCGCAGCGATCGGCCGAGCAAGCCCGTCTGGACGGCGAACACGAGGAGGCCCGTCTCCGTATTACAGACATGGGTGAAGTGATCGGCCGGGTGCGGGAAGAATTGGGGCAGGCCGAACAGCAACAGGCGCAAGCCCTGGCCGCCGGCCAACTGGAACGGAGCAGGACCGAATTGTTCGATCAGCAGCGAACGCAGGCGTCGCACGAGGTGACCCGCCTGGCCGAAGAGCAGGAGCAGGCGAATCGAGAAGTGGAAGATCTTCGAGCCAAGTTGGCACAGATCGACGAGGAAACGGCGGGGCAGGAACAGCAGTTCACGACGCTTGATCGGGCGGTGCAGGCGCTGGCGTCACAGCGGGCGGCCGCGGTAGCGGAGGAGGAGCGGGGGCGCCACGATATCTTGAATCTGACCGTCCTCGTGGCGAATACCGAGCAGGGCCTCGGTCAAATGGCGACGCGGCTGGAAGAAACAGCCCGGCGGGAAGAGCGGGCGGCTCATGAACGGGACGAATTGGAACGGGTCTTGGTCGCGCTGGGCGATCAGCAGGAAGCGCTGGTCAGCCAGCGGATCGAAGTGAGGGAGCGAATTACGTCGCTCACCGATCGGCGGAAAGAAATCCACGCGGCGCTCGAGGAGACGACGGCATGCATCGGTCAACTGGAACAACAAGTTACAGGGCAATCGGCCGACTTGGCCGCCACTGATTCCCGGTTGCAGGCGATCCAGGCCGTCGTGCGCGAAGAAATGGGGTATGGCCGCGAAGGGCAGGAAGAAGGAACGGCCCTGCGCGCGTGCGAGGGCGTGCAGGACGCAGTGGCCGAATGGCTGGAGATTCCCCCCGGTCTTGACCGCGCCGTCGAAGCGATTCTCGGCGAGCGCGTCAGAGGCTGGCTTGTCGATGAGCCGGCCGCCGCCTGCCGCGCAGTTGAATTTCTAAAGGGCCACGAATTGAGGCGGGGGTCGTTCATTCCCCGACAACTCCGGTGGAACGAACAACGGAGCGAGGGAAGCCAAACCTGGTGGAGCGGGATTGCGCAGGAAGCCGGTGTCGTTGGCCGCGCCGTCGATCTGATTCGAACCCGCGACGGATCTTCTGCGGCGGTGCCTTATTTCTTTGAGGGCGTCGTGCTCGTCGATCGGCTGGATGTCGCCCTCTCGTTATGGGAGCGCCACCAGTGGGCGGCGCCGGACGGCCCGACTTTGGTGACCTTGTCCGGAGAGATCGTCGATGCGGCCGGCGTGATAACCGGCGGGTCGAGCAGTGAAAGCGAGGGACTGCTTCAACGCCGCCGCGAGGTGCTCGACTTGGAGGCTCAGCGGGATGCGTTGCGCGTGGCGCTCCAAGAGAGCAAGCGCCTGCGCGAAGAATCCGTCGTCCGGGCGGCGACGTTGCGCGAGGAGGAACGGCATACGGCGCAAGCGCTTCGTGAAGCGGAACTGCTGGAACTTTCCGTTCAAAAGGATGAAACGGGCGTGGATCATCAGCGCGTCGAATTGAAACGGCGCGCCGACCTGTTGGCCGATGATCTGAGGGCGTGCGGGCAGGAGCGGCTTCGCTTGGAGCAGGATCTGAAGTCGGGCCGCGCGCAATTGGCCCAATGGATCGGCGAAAAAAGCGGCCAGGAAACGATATTGATGCAAGCGCGGGCCCGATTGGGCGACATTGAACGGGATATGTCGGCCAGGCAGCAAGAACACACCGAAGCCCGCTTGGCGCTGGAGAACCTGCGGTCCCGCCGCGAGCACGGCCGCGCGGACCTGGATCGACTGCTTCAGGAGCAACAGGCGGCGGGCAGCCGGGTAGCGGCGCTGGAGGACCAGTTGGCCACGCTGACGGCCGCGATCGAAGAAAGCCGCCGGGAATCGGCTCGGCAGGATTCGCTGTGCCAGGAATACGGCGTGACGGTTCATCGCATCAAGTCGGACCTCGTTGGGGCGCAGGAGCGACAAGCCGACGAGATGGCCCTGATCCACAAACTGGAACAGGCGTTGGCGGAGGCGCGCCATGCGCTGTCGGCGATCCGGGACAGCCGGATGGCGGTGGAGGTACGGCGTGCGGAAATCAAAACGCACCTCTCGACCCTGGAAGGCACACTGACGGGCACCTACCAGATGGATACGGCGCGGTTGGCGGGCGGGCCGGTTCCCGTCCAAACGGAGGACGATGCCGGCGCGCCGGCGGCGGAGGAGGCGCAGCGCTTTGCGGACACGGCCACGGACGAATTGCGAGAGCAATTGCGCAAGGTTCGCGAGCGACTGGATCGCATGGGGGCGATCAACTTGGCGGCGATCGAAGAGCATCGGGAGTTGGAGGAACGGTACGGGTTCCTGACGGCGCAGGAGCAGGATCTGTCGAATTCCATCGCGTCATTGAAGGAGATTATCCAGCGCATCAATCGGACGACGAAAGAAATGTTCATCTCCACGTTCAATGAGCTGCAGCAGAAGTTCGGCGAAGTCTTCACGCAGTTTTTTCCCGGCGGCCGCGCCGAACTACAGCTCGTCGAAGAGCAGCAGGAAGAGGGAGCCGAGCAAGGATCGGCCGGCGAACCGGGCGTGGATATCGTGGCGCAACCCCCGGGCAAGCGGCTCAAGAGCATCACGATGCTCTCGGGCGGAGAGAAGACCCTTACCGCCATGGCGCTCCTGTTCGCCAGTTTTTTGATTCGTCCTACACCCTTCTGTATTTTGGACGAGATCGACGCGCCGTTGGATGAAGAGAATATCGGGCGATTCACCACCGTGCTCCGCGAACTGTCGAGCGGAGCGCAGTTCCTCGTCATCACGCACAACAAGCGAACGATGGCCATGGCCGATTCATTATTCGGCGTGACAATGGAAGATCCGGGGGTCTCGAAACTGATTTCGGTGAAGCTCGCGGACCTCCAACCTGCTTAGCGGGCGGGCGAAAAACCCGAGTACTTTAGAGAGCTTACCTTGCCGGTTGCTTGACTTGACCACCCTCGTCTGTTATAAGCCCTCAAGAATGTGGGATGTGAGAATACCAGGTCTGTTGCATAGAGGCTGATGGAGCAGTCTCGATCATCTCTCCTGCCGCCCTCGTCTGAATCACGGAACAATATTATGCGGCTGATCAAAACCTTGATGAATCGTCTGTCCGATAGCCCGCTGATGTCGGTGTCCAACCGAATCATGGCGGCGAGCGGATTCGCGGCGCCGCGGCTGATTTGGGCGTCCGGTACATCCGTTCCCTCCCCGCAAACCGACGCGCCGTCGCGCCGCTCCGCGAGTCACAGCGGACAGCTCGATGCGATTGACGAAGCGATCCATAAAAGCCAAGCCTGGTTCCTGGCTCGACAAAATCAGGCCGAAGGCTACTGGGTGGCGGAGCTGGAAGCCGATACGACATTGACATCCGAGTACTTGATGCTGCGCCGCTTCATGGACCGGGTTGATCCCGAACTGGAGCGGAAAGCCGTCCGATATCTGAAATCCGCGCAGCTGTCCGACGGCGGATGGCCCATTTACTATGGCGGCCCTTCTGAAATCAGCGCGTCGGTCAAGGCCTATTTCGCCTTGAAATTGTCGGGCGTGTCCGCCGACGAACCGTTCATGATCAAGGCCAAGCAATGCATCCTGGGAAAGGGCGGCGTCGTAGCCGCGAACGTCTTTACGAAGATCGCCTTGGCCTTGTTCGGACAATACGATTGGCGTGGTGTGCCGAGTATGCCGCCGGAGATCATGCTGTTGCCGAAACGGTTCTACTTCAGCATCTATGCCATTTCCTATTGGTCTCGAGCGGTCCTGATTCCGTTGCTGATCGTCTTTGCGCATCGGCCGCTGTGCCGTATTCCGGATGAACAGGGCATCAGGGAGCTGTACACCGTGCCGCCGGAGCGGATCAATTATCGCGCGGTCCCGCCGTTCCAGAAGGACCGGGCCTGGTTCACGCCTCGCAATTTCTTCATCAACCTCGATGCGCTGTTGAAGATTTATGATCGAACACCGGTCGCTTCGGTGCGCAAGCATGCGCTTGAGAAGGCGGCGCAATGGATGATCGAGCGGCTCAAGGGAACGGGCGGGCTCGGCGCAATCTATCCGGCCATGGCCAACTCGGTGATGGCGCTCCTGTGCCTGGGTTATAAGGCGGACGATCCCTTGGTGCTCAAGGCATTGCGTGAAATCGAAGAACTCGAAGTGCATGATACGGTGTATGAAAACGGACAGCGGGTTGAGGCGATGCATCTCCAACCCTGTGTATCGCCGATCTGGGATACGTCGCTGTTGATCAATGCATTGATTGAGGCGGGAATGCCGCCGGATCATCCGGCATTGCTGAAAAGTGCTTCATGGCTCCTCTCCAAACAGACGACGACGGTCGGTGATTGGAAGATCTCATCGCCCGCCGCCGAACCGGGCGGCTGGTATTTTCAATTTGAGAATGAGGCCTATCCGGATGTGGACGACTCGGCGGTCGTGCTCATGGCGCTGGCCAAGGTCCGCATGCAAGATGACACGGCCTTGAAATCCGCCATTGCCCGCGGATGCCGGTGGGTCGTCGCCATGCAAGGATCCGACGGTGGATGGGGTGCGTACGACAAAGACAACAATCGCATCGTGTTTAATTATATTCCGTTCGCCGATCATCGAGCCCTGCTGGACCCGAGCACGGCTGATTTGGCCGGTCGATGCCTCGAAATGCTCGCCACACTGGGATACGATTACCGGCATCCGGCGGTGGCGCCGGCCCTGGCATTTCTCAAGCAGGATCAGGAAGAAGACGGAAGTTGGTATGGACGTTGGGGCGTCAACTATATTTACGGAACCTGGTCCGTGCTTGCGGGGCTTCGCGCGATCGGTGAAGACCCGTCGTCCCCGTACATTCGGAAGGCGGTGCACTGGCTCGAATCCAAGCAGAACCAGGATGGAGGATGGGGGGAATCGTGTCTTTCCTATGGCGATCTCGCGCACAGCGGCAAGGGTGAGAGCACGCCGTCGCAGACCGCCTGGGCGCTGCTCGCGCTGATGTCCGCGGGGGTATGCGATTCATTTAGTCTGGCACGCGGCATCCATTATCTGCTGCGCCATCAGAACACGGAGGGATCGTGGGAGGAAGTCCGCCATACCGGCACCGGATTTCCGCGCGTGTTTTATCTTCGCTACCATTGGTATTGCCAGTACTTCCCGTTGTGGGCTCTCGCCATGTACCGCAATCTCAGGACTCGTGGGAAAACAAAAGCTGATGAGTTGCGTCAGCAGACCTGCGAATCAGGGCACTATCGATCCGAGTGATCGCTCGCGTCCCGTTGCGGATTCCATTCTTTCATCCCCTCCCGGGGGAACCGGTGAAACCGATCGGAATCTTTGCCGCCACCAGATGGGAGAGCAACGCTGTCCTTAAGGCGTTCTCCTCCCATGAGATGCGGTCGGTGAACGGGGTTCAGTATTGGGCCGGCATTGTCGGTGACATCTCCTGTTGGGTCGTTCGAACCGGTATCGGACCACGAAAGGCCGAAGAAGCCGCCCGAGCGATCCTGACGGTCGGCCCGCTTTCCTCGATCATCTCTACCGGCTTCGCCTGCGCCTTGAATGACGCCCGCGTCGGTGATGTCCTGATCGGAACCGACATCGTCCGTCAATCCGCCGCCGGATATGATCCGGTGTATTCTTGTGATCCTGAGTTGACCGCGGAAGCGATTCAGGCTGCGCAGGAAGCCGGTGTCGAGCACGCACGGGGGCGCTACCTCTCGGTGGAACAGGTCGTATGCCATGGTGAACGGAAGCGAGCCCTGGCTCGATCCACCGCCGCGATCGCGTTGGACATGGAGAGCGCGGCCTTGGCCTCGGTCGCGCGGGAGGCGGCCCTGCCCTTTGCCGCCATTCGAACCGTGTCCGACGGGAGGGATGAAGATCTGCCCCTCGATTTCAATCTCTTCCTGCGGCCCAGCGGATGGATCGCGGGCGCCATGGCTTGTCTGTCGCATCCGTCGAGCTTGACCGGGTTGTCCCGGCTGCGGGCTCAAAGTCGTATTGCCGCGAAGCAGCTCAGCCGGTTCCATGAATCTTACGTAAGCGCGTTGTCCACGTCGGCCTCGGCAAGGCGCTAGAGAGGACACCACTGTGCCGTGGATTGCAAAGATCGGCCGCGTCACGCTCCATTACATCGAGGAGATGGGGCGGATGTTGCTCTTCCTTCTGTCGTCCTTCGCCTGGCTCGTGCGCCCTCCGGTGCGAGTCTACCAAATGATCAAACAGCTGCACTTCATCGGATATAAATCCACATTTGTCGTCGTCTTGACCGCCGTGTTTACCGGCATGGTGCTCGGTTTGCAGGGATACTACACGTTACGGAAATTCGGCTCCGAAGCGGTGCTTGGTTCGGCCGTGGCTCTCAGCATCATCCGGGAACTCGGGCCGGTGCTGGCTGCGCTCATGGTGACGGCGCGGGCGGGATCGGCTATGACGGCGGAAATCGGCATCATGCGCATTACCGAGCAGATCGACGCGCTGGAGACCATGGCCATCAATCCGCTGCAGTATCTGATCGCGCCGAAACTTGTGGCCAGCTTGATCGGGGTGCCCTTGCTGGTGGCCCTGTTCGATGTCGTGGGCATCTATGGAGGGTATCTTGTCGGCGTCAACCTGCTCGGCGGCAATGCGGGCGCCTATTGGAGCTCGATCGAGTCGGCCGTCGAGTGGAAGGACGTCTACGGCGGGATATGGAAATCCGTGAGCTTCGGGTTGCTCATCAGTTGGATCTGTTGCTACAAGGGCTTCTATACGAGGCAGAGCGCGGAAGGACTGGGCACGGCCACGACGGAAGCCGTGGTCCTATCGTCGGTCATGGTCCTGGTGTGGGACTATTTCCTGACGTCGGTCCTTCTGTAGGCCGTCAGAGAAGAGGCGTGAAACGTAACGTGACCATGGCCGAGAAGTCCGCTCACGCGCCAATACGGTACGCCTCACGGGTCACGGAGCGAATGTGATCAAGCTTGTCGGTCTTCAAAAGACGCTCGGCGGCCAACCGGTGCTTCGGGGGTTGGATCTCACTATTCCGGCGGGCCGGCTGACCACCGTCATTGGCAAGAGCGGCAGCGGAAAAAGCGTTCTGCTGAAACACATGATCGGTCTGATGCATCCGGACCGCGGCGAAGTGTGGATCGACGGGACCGACATTGCGCGGCTCAAGGGGCCGGCCCTCAACGAAGTGCGGAAGCGATTCGCGATGCTGTTTCAGAGCGCCGCGCTGTTCGATTCCTTTACCGTCTTTGAGAACGTCGCCTTTCCCTTGCGCGAGAAACTGCACCTGAAGGGCGGCGAGGTGACCAGGCGGGTTGAGGAAAAGCTGGAGCAGGTCGGATTGGCCGGAATGGGCCATAAATTTCCCGCCGAGTTAAGCGGCGGTATGAAGAAGCGCGCCGGACTGGCGCGTGCCTTGGTCATGGATCCGGAAATCGTCCTGTTCGACGAGCCGACGACCGGGCTGGATCCGCTGTTGGCCAAGTCCATCCACGACCTGATCGTCGCGACGCAGAAGAAGTTCGGATTTACCGCCGTGATGGTCAGCCATGAAATCCCGGAGGTCTTCGCGATTTCCGACTGGGTCGCCATGTTGCTGAACGGCAAGATCGTGACCATGGCCCCCGCCGCCGAATTCGTCCGCACGACGGATGAAGAGATCCAGGAATTCATCACGGCCGGGGGAACGATCAGCCTGGACGGCGTGATGGCAAAAACTCGGGAGAGGAGCTGAGCATGGAACGGGCAAAGCTGGAGCTGGTGGTGGGAGTCTTCGTGTTGGTCGGTCTCGCCTGCCTCGCCTATCTATCCATCAAATTGGGCAAACTGGAAGTCATCGGCGGAGACAACTATGTCGTCGAGGCGGAATTCACCTCCGCGTCCGGACTGAAATCCGGCGCGTCGGTGGAGATCGCCGGAGTGGAGGTCGGCCGCGTCAAGGGCATCACGTTGCGCGGCGACCACGCGATCGTCAATCTTGCGATCCAGCAAGGCGTGAAGCTGTTCACCGATTCCATCGCCTCCATCAAAACGCGCGGGATCATCGGCGATAAATACGTGGCGCTTTCGATCGGCGGCGGCGGCGATCCGCTCAAAGAGGGCGAAAAAATCCGCGACACGGAATCAGGACTTGATCTAGAGGAACTGGTCAGCCAGTATGTGCACGGGAAGGTGAATTAGGATAAGCGGAGGCGGGGATGCACGGGATGGTCGGGGCTAATCAGGCAAGATCGACAACGGCAATACGATTGCTTCGCCGCCTTGCGGTGCGGCTGGTTCTCGCATTTTTCCTGCTGCCCGGCCTAACCCCGGCGGATGTGTCCGCGGCGACCGCTACGGATGCGGTGCGAACCACGATCGATGAAGTATTGCGCATCCTCGGCGACAAGAATCTCAAGCAGCCCTCGCGCGCCGAGGAACGCCGCAAGCTTCTGGAGCAAACCGTCGGAGCGCGATTCGACTATCAGGAAATGTCCCGCCGTTCTTTGGGCGCGCCCTGGAACCAGTTGGCCGATAAGGACAAGCACGAGTTTGTGGATCTGTTTCGCACGTTGCTGACCAACACCTATGCCGACCGGGTGGAATCCTATTCCGGTGAAGGGGTGCAGTACTTAAACGAGCGGACGGAGAAGGACTATGCCGAAGTGCGCACGAAGATCCTGTCCGGTAAGACGGAAATCCCGATGGATTATCGGCTGATGAATAAGAATAGTGACTGGCGCGTCTATGACGTGGTGGTGGACGGCGTCAGCCTGGTCAGTAACTATCGGGGGCAATTTTCAAAAATCCTTCGTAATTCGTCCTATCCCGAGTTGGTCGAGCAGCTTCGCAAGAAGTCCGACAAAATCAAATCTCCTTGATCGTTGTGGGCCGTCGTGATCGGCGCGTAGGCGCCATGCAGCATAGACACGTGTTTGTTTTCCGTGTGCTGGCGGCATGCGTATGGGGCATCTCGCTGTGCGCGCCCTGGGATGCCTCGGCCGATACGCAATATTTCCCCATCCCGTCGGTTTCGAGCACCCGGAACGACGGGAGTGATGTCGGCCTCATCGTGCCTATCCTGCACAGCGATCAGGAAGGAGAACTTAAAAACCTCTTCGCCCCGATGCTGATCCAAAATTCGATCGTCGGGACGCGCGGAGCGTTGAACTGGTTCCATTACGAGCCGGGCAACCGCCAGTTGCGGGTGGTTGCCTCACTCACGGAGCGAATCGAACGGAAATTGGTGTTCAGTTATATGGATCCCGCGTTCAGCAACGGCCGGTATTCCTTGAACCTCGGCGCGCAGTTTTTTAAGAATGCGACCTCGCGGTTTTTCGGCCTCGGGGAGCGAACACTCGAGCAAAATGAAACGAACTACACGGCGCGGGAAATCCGGGCGGATTGGCGATTCGGCGTGCATGTCAACGAGGTGACGCAAATCTCGGTGGGACAGCGGTTCCGCCAGGTCCGGCTTGAACGGGGCGCAACGGATCTGCCGTTCACCAAGGAAGTCTTTCCCGATGTTCCCGGAGTGCAGGGTGAAGCGATGATCATCGGACACCGGGCGACGTTCTATTACGATACGCGGAACAGCCTGGTCACGCCGACCGAAGGAATGGCGGTCACCGCCTACGCCGAAATCAATCAGAATGTCCGGAACAGTGATCATCCGGTCTATTCACGTTATGAGATCGAGGTGAAAAAGCTCTTCCCGAGCGAGTCCAAGCGCGCCATTTTGGTCGTTCGCGGCAATCTTCAGGCGACGATCGGGACCGATGTGCCCTTTTATGAGCAGTCGTCGCTGGGAGGGCAAAACAATCTTCGTGGTTTCGGCCAGGACCGGTATATCGACAAGCATCTGATTGCGTTCAGCGTCGAGGAACGCATTCATATGTTGCGCACGAAAATCGCGGGAGTTACGGCTGATTTTGAGATCGCGACGTTTCTGGACACCGGCCAGGTCTTTAATTCCTATACCGACCTTAGCTTCAAGGACTATCGCATGACGCCCGGCATAGGATTTCGTGGAATTGTGCGGCCGAATGTCGTCGGTAGAGTGGATTATGGCTACAGTCGTGAAGGCGGAGCAATTTTCGCCGGCCTCGATTTCCCCTATTAGCGTTCTTCTGTGACCAGCCGTGCGCGCCCGTGGATCGCATGGTTGGAGCCTGGCGTTGTCGGCCGGCTTTTTCGGCGTGCTCTCGCTCTGCCTGCCGCCGGCGGCAGACGCCGACGGCGTGGGGCCCTTTCCTGTGCGGAATTTTCAAGCGCTCAATCTGTTGGTGATGGCTATGCCGGGGGAACGAGCCGAGGTCATCAAGAAAGGCGAGTTCGATTTCCGGCTGGAGCTGGCGGAAACAGCCAATATCGCGCGGGACGAAACCAATCAAGCCGTGGCCAGGATGAAGTTCGAAACGCTGCGGACGGGAGCGTTTCTTCGGTACGGCATCACCGACCGATTCGAGGCGGCGGTCGAGATCCCGGTGATTTACCGCTGGGGAGGCTTTATGGAGGGGGCGATCATCGGAGTGGAAAGGGCTACATCCGGGGAGGCTCCCGCCAGGACAGCCATGAAGAATTTTGGCTATGTGTTTGATGTGAGGACCGGAGATCGGACGTTATTCGCGGGGGGCGACGGGCAGGTCGGCCTGGGCGATATCTCTTTCTACGGCAAGTATCAAGTGCTGCGGGAAAGCCGGACCGTGCCGGCCCTGTCCCTGCGGATCGGGGTGAAAGCGCCCACCGGAAATGCCGCCCAAGTATTCGGAAGCGGGCATCCGGACGCCGGGATCGGCTTGGCTGTGGAGAAGACCGTGGGATCGCGATTCATCTTGTATGGAAATATCAGTGGGGTGTTTCCGACCGGCCGCATCGCGGGCTTGCCGCTCCATCCGGTGGTCAGCGGTATTGCGGCTGTGGAATACCTCTGGTCCGATTCGCTCTCGTTCACGGCTCAATTCGATTATTACTCGTCTCCGTACCACGGGACCGGGACGCAGGTGCTCAATAAGGGAGTCACCGAGGCCGCGTTCGGCTTTAGCTACCGGTTTACGCGGAATTTGGTATGGCAACTGTATGGGATTGAAAATCTCGACTTTATCAGGGGCAGCGCGGCCGATTTTACGGCCGCGACGCTGCTGACGGTGCGATTCGGATCGTGATCCGGGCGGAGAACGGATGTCGAATCACGAGGGAGCAGTCACCGAAGCTCATGCCCGTACGTGAAGCCACTAGGACGCGCGATGCCCCGAACCTCCTGTGAAGGCACCGGAATACTTGACATGGCCATATGTCTATGTGAAACTGTGCGGGTTGGACGAACTTCTATCGCTGCTTCGCCGAGCCCGCAAAGCTACCACATCTCGTACGCTCTGGTTTATTCACCAAGGAGATCGCAATGTCACTGTTGAAGACCATACACGGCCCCGCTGATTTAAAGCGGCTCTCGCCGGAACAATTTCCGGCGCTCTGTCAAGAGATCCGCGAACAAATCATCTCTGTGGTCTCTAACGTGGGCGGCCATCTGGCTTCGAATCTCGGCGTGGTCGAGTTGACGGTGGCGCTGCATTACCTTCTGGACACTCCGAAAGACAAGATCGTCTGGGATACGAGCAATCAAGCCTATACGCATAAGCTCCTCACCGGGCGGCGGGAACAATTCCATACGTTGCGCCAGTATGGCGGACTGAGCGGGTTCTGCAAGCGCGAAGAGAGCGTCTTCGATACGTTCAATGCAGGACATGCCGGGACTGGTGTGTCGGCGGCTTTTGGGATGGTCGCGGCGCGGGAGCAGATGAAGGAGAAGTACAAGGTGTTGTGCGTCGTCGGCGATGGAGCGATGACGGCCGGTATGACCTTGGAAGGACTCCACCATGCCGGCGGGGCCAATAAAGATTTTACGGTGATCTTAAACGACAACCAAATGTCCATTTCCAAGAACGTGGGCGCAATATCGGCCTATCTGAATCGAACCTTCACGGGCGAGTTCTACGCCCGCGTCCGCGAGGAAACCGGGCAACTGCTGCGAAAGATTCCACACATCGGGTTTGAAATGGAAAAGATCGCCCGGCGCGCTGAAGAATTGGCCAAAGGAGCGATTCTGCCCGGGCTGCTTTTCGAGGAATTGGGTTTCCAGTATGTCGGCCCGATCGACGGTCATAATTTTGAGCACTTGCTGTCTACGTTGGAAAACGTGGTCAAGATGAAGGGGCCGGTCCTGTTGCATGTGATCACGAAAAAAGGCCTGGGCTATGAGCCGGCGATCGCCAACCCGGTCTGGTTCCATGCGTGCCCTTCGTTCATCCGCGAAACCGGAGTGCCGGCTAAGAAATCGCCTCGTCCGACCTATACCGCCCTCGCGGTCGATACGCTTGTGAAGCTCGCAAAGCAGGACAAGCGCATTGTGGCCATTACCGCCGCCATGTGCGAAGGAACGGGACTGAACGCATTCGAGAAGGCGTTTCCCGACCGTATCTATGATGTCGGCATCGCCGAACAACATGCCGTGACGTTCGCGGCGGGATTGGCCGCGCAGGGGATGCGACCCGTGTGCGCTCTGTACTCGACCTTCCTGCAGCGTTCCTACGACCAGATCGTTCACGATGTCGCGACGCAAAACCTTCCGGTGACCTTCTGTATCGATCGGGGGGGATTGGTGGCCGAGGATGGAACGACGCATCATGGCGCATTCGATTACGCCTTCCTTCGGCATGTCCCCAATATGGTCGTGATGGCGCCCAAGGACGAAAACGAACTGCAGCACTTGATAAAGACGGCGTTCAGTTATGATGGGCCGGCGTCGGTCCGCTATCCTCGCGGCGTCAGTCTCGGAGTTCAGATGGACGAGCAGCCGACGGCCGTGCCGGTTGGAAAAGGCGAGTTGTTGCGGGACGGCAGTGATGTGGCGATTGTATCGATCGGCGTCACCACATGGCCGGCGTACAAGGCGGCGGAGCGGCTGGAAGAGGAAGGCATTTCGACGGCCGTGATCAATGCGCGGTTCGTGAAGCCGTTGGATCGAGAACTGATCGTTGAAGTCGCGAAGCGGGTCCGGTATCTGGTGACGGTCGAAGAGGGAGCCAAGATGGGCGGCTTCGGATCGGCTGTGCTGGAAGCGATTTCCGAGGAAGGGATTACGCACCTTCGCACGAAGATCCTGGGTCTGCCGGATTGGTATATTGAACAGGGCCCGCAGGACCTGTTGAGAGAACGATATGGGCTGACGGCCGAAGGCATCTATGACAGTGTCAAGGAATTGCTGGGCAAGTCTCCCGTCACCAGCGACCGGTGGTCCGCCTTTACCGGCGGAGCGGTCCACGGCGATGAGCAGGGGAGCTGACCCGACGGAATGAGGAATGTTGAATCAGGAATCATGAATTGAAAGCGGGCAGCCGGTAGAGAAGGGTCTGAAGCGAGCCTAAAAACACCTATGCACATCACTCGTCGGGCGACCAGACAGATTCAAGTGGGATCCGTGAAGATCGGCGGCGGCGCGCCGGTCTCCGTGCAGTCGATGTGTTCGACGGATACCCGTGATGTCGCGACAACGGTAGAACAGATCAAGCAGCTTGAAGCGGTGGGCTGCGAATTGATTCGCGTGGCGGTGCCGGATGAGGCGGCGGCGGCGGTGTTGCCGAAGATCAAGGCGCAGATGTCGGTGCCGTTGATCGCCGACATCCATTTTGATCACCGGCTCGCGCTCAAGGCTGCGCAAGTCGTCGATTGCGTGCGGATCAATCCCGGAAACATCGGCGCCTGGTGGAAAGTCCAAGAAGTGCTGAAGGCGGTGAACGAGCGCGGCATTCCGTTGCGAGTCGGCGTCAACGGCGGCTCGCTGGAGCGGCCGCTGCTCGATAAATATGGATGGCCGTCACCTGAGGCTCTGTCGGAATCGGCGCTCAACGCCGTGCATGCGCTCGAAGATGAGGGCTTCACGAACATGAAAGTGTCGCTCAAGGCTTCCGACGTGCACCATGCGATCGATGCGTACTGGCTCTTCTCTTATCAATCCAATTATCCGCTCCATATCGGCATTACCGAAGCCGGCACCGCGATGACGGGCGCGGTTAAGTCGGCCATCGGGCTCGGGTGGCTCTTGTCGTCGGGAATCGGCGACACCTTGCGCGTATCCTTGGCGGCCGATCCGGTGGAAGAAGTGAAAGTCGGCTTTGAAATTCTCAAATCCCTGGAGCTGCGGCATCGCGGCATCAATGTGATTGCCTGCCCGACCTGCGGGCGGGTCGAAATCGACGTCGTGCGGATGGCCAATGAACTGGAAAAGAAACTGGGCCATATCAAGACGCCGTTGAACGTGTCGGTGTTGGGCTGCGTCGTGAACGGTATCGGGGAAGGAAAGGAAGCGGATATCGGCATCGCGGGCGGCGAAGGCAAAGGCATTCTGTTCAAGAAGGGTAAACTGATGCGCAAGGTGCCCATGGAAGAACTCATGGACACGTTGATTCAGGAAGTCGAGATTCTCGCCAAGGAAAAAGAAGCGGAAGCCGGCGCGGCGGACGGAGCATCGGCGCAGGGGAACGGCCATGGGGAACCGGGCTGGGAACCGATCGGCCACGCTCCTGATGAGAATTCCACGATCGTGCGGGACATTCCGGTATTGCCGACTCAGCGGTAATTCTTCATCTGGCAAATCACGTCGCATTTCGTTTTCGTTATTTCTCATCCGTACGCCGCTGACGGTTGAGTTCTGCAAGGTCCCCCTTTTATAATCCGGTTGTCTACCCTTCCAGTGGCGCCGTACCCAAGTGGCTAAGGGAGCAGTCTGCAAAACTGCGATGCGGCGGTTCGAACCCGCCCGGCGCCTCCATACCAAACTTCGTTTGGGCCGCGCGCTTAATAATCAGAGCGCGCGGATAAGTCCCTCCAGTGATTTCTTTTTGTAATCTACTTCGTGTGACCCGGCGGCTTTCGTCGGTTCATCGTTAGTACCGCCGCCGGAGAACTCATCCAGTATTTCTCCGTCGAATTAGCGCCTGTCCCGAGCGCGGGTCCATTTCTTCGTAATTGAGGCAAACGGATGAGTGCCTCCAGTGGTTTATGACACCAGAGTTGTGCATGTCGTTCCTGTGCGTGCTCGCCGAACTGTTGTAGAGGGATTGGGCCTTGGCTGACGAACGGCGCGCCCAGCCGGTGTTGGCCGTGATGCGATGCGCCGCACGAGCCATTCCGGTAGAGGCAAAACCGCGTCGCTTCGCCTTACGGACTAGAGGAACGGCTTCGCTGTCGGCCGTGGCTGTTGTCGCTCTATTTGACGCCACGGCCAAACCTCTGCGCGCATCCGTTCCAGCCAAGGCTAGGAAGGCGTGAAGACTGGCTGCGGCTCCCCCCAGCCCCCACATAGGAGTGCGTGGGTTTTCGATCTGCCGCTGCCTGCTGCGCAACTGGCGGCGGTCGGAGTCCCAAAGATACTGACTTGTGCCCGTTCAGAAGAGTGACGCGCAGCGCGTCGTGAACCTCCGCTGCACACATCGGTACGGATCGCCCGCAATGTCTCTTCACGCACAACTCTGGTGGATCGGTTCTATCTTTTTTCCACGGACGGATTGAGTTAAGAATGAGCAAGGAAAACGACTGGGATGGCGTCCATTAACCGATCCTGACCTTTTTCGGGCAGTGTGCAACTTAAGGCGGAGAGACATTCCATTCCGGCCATCGCTGAGGCCGTGAAGGCCTCCAAGTCGTTTGTCCATAAGACTTGCCAAACCAACCCATCAAAAGGCCTCGAAATTTCCGGCTAAGGTCGGTATATTCCCGCTGTCCCTTTTAACAGACGAAATAAGGACAAATTATGGAATGCTAGGAATACGAAGTTGTGCAGGAGCCAATAGCTTTTCCATTCTCACTATCCGACGGCTTTAGTAACTTCTAATCTCACCAGTGCTTCTCATACGATTCATCGCGCTTCCCTACCACTGTAACACATTAATACAATTGCAAAATTTATTCTTACATCATATATATTTGATATCGTCGACGGGGAAGACATAGCTTGCAATATCATACAAAAGTGATATTATTCAGGCCTGTCAATCCCGGACAGCGTTGGACCTTCTGGGACTATTGTTTCGGCGAAAGCAATCTTTTCGATGACTGGTATCAGAATCTCTCCGAGGAGGCACGAGACACTTTTGATGGCCTACTAAAAAACCTTAGCAAAACCGCAAACCATCTCGATTGGGGAATAAAGCGATTTTTGGAGGGGAAATATAAGCAGCAGCGGATATGGGAAATAGGGTTTATCGCCGATGGTAGACAGAATCGGATTTTGGGCATCTTTGCTGGCGAGAAACAGGTAGTGCTACTCATGGGCTGCTATCATAAGCAGCGCGTCTACACGCCGCATAACGCGTTGGATACGGCGTACGATAGGGCAAAGACGTTTCAAGCAGGAAAGGCGACGTTATATGAGCGAAAAATCAAAACGGATCTCTAGGCTTCTTAGCGACCAGAATTCCAGATTCTCCTATATCAGGGCGAAACTTGGCATCCTTGTGCCATCGCAAATTCGTGCACTGCGACTAAAGTCTGATATGTCGAGGCAAATGGATCTTGCTAAGGCCGTTGGTATGGGACAGTCTCGCATCTCTATGATTGAAAATCCTGGTGTGGCTAATGTGACACTGGACACTCTTGCCCGCATCGCTGCTGTGTTTAAGGTCGGCCTGATGGTTAAATTCGTTCGGTTTAGTGAAATGTTGCAGTGGGAAAATGAATTTTCTCAAGATCAATTCAATGTTGTGAGATTAGAAGAGGATCGAGAGTTCCTGGTTGATTCCTCTGCAAATAGTCAACCGGTTCAGGCTCTTGGTTGGACAATCCCACATACATTGGTTTCAGGATCGGAGAACAGTCCTTATGCAGCTAGATATGCTGCTCGAACGCCCGATGTTGAAGTGAATTGGCGGGGCTATGTCCGTTCTGGAGTGCAGCGAGCAATAAGTGAACGCGAGAGGAGCGCATTGCCGAACTACCTTACCGCTGTTTCCCAGTATGGTCAGCAACCATCCGTTAGTAGTCTGCCGAAGGTATTGACGGCATGAAGCTAATAGCACCTGAACTCGGAAGGGTCGTCGTTCTATTTCCTGGTGAAGACATACGGCCATTACACGGGCTTCACCCTCCTGATGTATTCACCAAAATTCGCGCGAGATATGGATTCCAATATACTCCTGATATGACACAATCATGGGAACAGGTACAAAAAGATGGCTTCAAATTTCAGCTTGGAAAATTCCCTTTTGGCGACACTAGCGCACCAATAAGAGAATTCGCCATTTATAATGATGGAGTAGTTGCTACCGCTCTTAGTACTGAAATCGCAGAGGCCTTTTTGCAAGATGCATTTTCTTGGGCTAAGGAGTCATTGAAGCTTAGTGAACTATCACGACCTGCAAGAACGATTTATGTGAGCAACGTTATTGTTGAATTGGAAGGCTCAATTGATGATGCCATCATTGGACTTGAGGCAGTGTCTCAACAATTGAATGATATGTTGAAGAGCTATTATGGCGTAGAGGCTCCGGTTCATTTAACATCATTGACTTTTCAGTATGATCTTATGCGCGTTCCTCAATGGCAAAATATGGTGCCTTTCAGTATTACTAGACGGGTTGGGCATCCCTTTGAACACAAAAGGTATTTTTCCGAGGCGCCACTGAAGTCCTTGGATCATATCGAGTTTCTAAAGACCTTCGAGAATAAGAGCACTCTCCAGCGTGGCTCGCATGTCGGCTCATGAGATCTGTGGTGCTTAAATAGTGCCTATCGCCGGTGTCATTCCATATCACTTCTGCTTAATACCGGGTAACTTTAAAACACTCTGAACTCCCTTCAGTGGCCGGGACTTGTGTAAGCGCCTAAACACTGCAAGTCCTTTAGAGCCCGAAATCGCTCTCCCAAGGTTCAGTCATAAGTTCAAACCCAGGGGCGGTGATTCTTGCCTTTATCCAGTCGCTGAGCCGCGTGGAGCGCTTGCGGTCACTGCGAACTAACGATCACTTATCGCTAAACTGCTGTTGACCCGCCTGAAAGGTGGGCGTACGATTATCCTATGCAGCGCCTGTGTACATGCCTTGTGTTGCTGTTACTTGTTTTGACCTTCAATGCCTACGCTTGTGTGCTTCCTTTGCAGGCGGCCGCACAAATGGACTGTCCATCAAGTACAGAAGAACCGTCACGGCAGACATGCGATGCATTTCGTGAAATTGGGCCGCTTTCAGAACAATCGGCTAGTCAGCCCAATTCGTGGACCTTTGCTGATGTCGGCTATCCGGTTCAATTATCTGATCCGGCATTCAACGCGCCGGTACTTTCCCACACACTGCGGAGTTCAGACAGCTCAATACATTTTTCAATCCCAACGACTGTTTTGAGAGTTTGATACCCTCCTGATCGTTCGCCAATTCGAAACCGCAGCTCCCACTTGTGTCGTTATGCGGCATAGGCGGAGGAATGACCAACATAGCTGTGTGCTCCCCCGAGCAACTCTTGGCTATTTGACGTCACAGACATGAGTGCCTGCTTTAGGGGTCGCCTACATCGAGGTGGAGAGATGGGTGGAACTTACCTTTGGCTGACATAAGGTAAGAAAGGAGAAATTATGACAGCGCTGAACACTATAGGTAGAAGAGCGTTCATTACTACGGGCGCTTCGTTCCTGGCCGCCACTGCTTCATTAATCATGCTGCCGAGGGTGGATGCCGCAATATCTGAGAGGGGTAATGATGCTGTGCAACCGCCCTGCCCATTGCCGCAGCATTTTCTAACGGAGACAAGAGGAGCCACTCCCATCATGGAACCTGCGCATCACACAACCGAGGAAATGGACCGATGCATTCAGATGTGCCGAGATTGCCACGCGCTCTGCATCCGAACAATGAGGCATTGCTTGGATCTTGGTGGACGCCACGCGGGGCCAGAACACATCCGCTTGTTGGTTGATTGTGCACAGATGTGCGAGTTCAATATTGATTACATGCTTAGGGGATCATTGCTTCACGATCGAGTGTGTGGCGTGTGTGCTGAGGCGTGTAAACTCTGCGGGGAAAACTGTAACCAAATAGCAGGGGAAGATCAGATGTTGAAGCAGTGCGTCGACTTGTGCCGGCGTTGTGCTGAATCGTGTGAACGTATGGCGTCCTCAGTGACGGCCTAGCGGCTGAAGTAGAGGACCGGATATCGGTAACGACGTACGAGCAACAAGACGAGCTTGCGGGCCAGTAGATCAAGAATAATACTGGTCCGCATAGCGTCTTAATACTTCACTTGTCAGCATCATTGCTGCTAGCGGTTTCGGGAAAACTTGCTGTTACCGCCCCCATGGTGTCGGAAGCAACGCAGGGCCAAAGGGCTGAGCAGGAACCATGATATCGGGCGCAGATTGCGGCATGCCCATCGGGGTATTGCCGACCGGTGTACGATCCATCGGTGTATTAAATATCGTGACACTATCCCGCATCATCACGGCCGGTTCATTAAAGCGGTGTTGTGGCGTGCCGATCTCAGGATTGGCAAAGAAGGTCCCGGTATTTCTGCGGCTTTCGAGATATTCCTCGATGCTATTCGGACTCGTTCCGAAGACGGCGCCCGACGTGTCGCCCCCTTTGTAAGACTGATTCATCTGTGCAAAGGCCGAACCGCTGAAAATGACGGTCAGGATTATTAGTCGGAGCATCATGATGTACCTCCTTGTCCTACTTCAGTGATACAGCTTACTACGCCGTTGCTGCCGTCTATTCAATCTAATTGCATTCGGTTTCCCGCTGCCGGATCACTGAACTACGCGCGTGGGCAGCCATGTCTATGACCAGCGCCTACGGCATGCTCCAAATAACCTGCCCGTTTCGATCGGTCAGTTTTATGACTGTTTGCTCATCAGGGGTGAGGTACAGTCTTCGATTGCCGTCCTTGCTTGTCAGCACGAACCCGACCTCTCCGTTCGGATCGAGCCCCAAGCCTGCCCGTGCCTTGCCGGATGGGTCGAGCAAGAGAAACTCCTCGGCATTCACGCTGTTGGCCTTTTCCGCAGTGGCGGGCGAGGGCCCCAGCCGGCGATCTCCCACTATTCCTCCAAGAAAACTCCCGATCAACGTCACGACAACCAACAGCCCAAATTGATAGCGACTCACGGCTCACTCCTTTCCGATCGATACACTGTTCTCGGCGGTGTGTTCTTGACCTCGATCTCCGGCAACGACGACGTGAAACAACGTTAACAGCTCTGTAATCTAAACGGAAACCTTCGCAAACCCAAGCCAATGCGAAACCCGTTCTGAATCGACTCGCCGGCCTCAGGCAGTGTATATAGTCCTTCAGATCTCCGGAGGCATCTCTGTCCAAGCGTACGACACTTTCGAGGATCTTTGTAAGGAACTCTTTAGGGAGATCAATATGGATGCAGATTTCTGGCATGAAAAATGGGAAACCAACGACATTGCGTTTCACAAAAGTGAAGCCAACCCCATCCTCGTCAAATACTTCGCCGCGCTGTCGTTATCCAAGGGCAGTCGTGTCTTTGTACCATTGTGCGGCAAGACACTTGATATTCCTTGGCTGCTGTCTCAAGGCTATCGTGTCGCGGGGGCTGAGCTTAGCAAGATAGCCGTTGAGCAATTATTTGCGAATCTCGGCGTAGAGGCCCAGGTGTCCCGAGCCGGTGAAAGCGAGCACTACAGCGCGCCTGATATCGACATTTTTGTCGGCGATATATTTCAGTTGTCCCGCAAAGGGCTTGGCCGGGTCGATGCCGTTTACGATAGGGCCGCTTTAGTCGCATTGCCGGAAGACGTACGAAAACGGTACACGGCTCATGTGACGGCGATTACGGACAACGCGCCGCAGTTGCTCATTACTTATGAGTACGACCAGAGTCAGATGGAAGGCCCTCCTTTTTCCATCAGCAACGAGGAAATCGAGAGACACTATGGCGAGCGTTACAAGTTGAATCTCATCGTAAGCGCGGATGTGCCGGGTGGTTTGAAGGGAAAATGCGCGGCAAAGGAACATGTCTGGCTGCTACAAAGGCATGAATGCGCGCACGCATCCTGTTGAACGGCAGGTCGTTTCTCGCGGCGATTGATTCAAGAGGCCCCGCTGGTCTCGGTGCCGCGGGTCCGCGTCTATTTTAGTCCCGATTAGAATGTCCTTCAGCCCAACACTGTAGCAGCGCAAGTTTCTTGAGCAGATTCCACTCGCCTCACATAGACGGATGGACGCAGCTCTGGTAGTATTTTTCACGCCGGAGAATCGGTACGGCTATGTGCTGCCGGCAAGTGGTGAGGAGTATGCGTGAAATTCAGTGAATTGGTCAGATTGCTTGAACGGGACGGATTCGCTTTGGTTAAAGAAAAAGGATCAATTCGATATTATGGAAAGCCCGGTGTGAATCGCCTAGTAAGAATTGATTATCACGGTAGTAAAGAGGTGCCGACAGGGACGTGCCGAGCGATCCTTAAGGCAGCCGGATTGAAAAATCGGGAGGAGTGACATGATTGATCTTAAGTATGCCCTGGTGATTGAGGCCACGGAAGATCCGACTTTTTTTGGTTTTTACTCGCCGGATCTGGAGGGGTTTACTGGAGTCGGTCACTCGGTTGAGGATTGTCTGTATCAGGCCAGGTGGGGAATGGATGAACACGTTGCATTGCTCAAGGAGCGGAAGCTTCCTATTCCGGCACCAAACCCCAATCCCACAGTTATTATCCAGAACGAGAAACGGATCGGACAAGCAGTCTGAATATTCACTCTTGTGATCACCGGCCGATGATGAGCCGCATCCCTGTGCGCCGAATAACAAAATAGTCGGTTTGGAAACCATAGCAACCGAGTCAATAATAGAATGCCGCGTTCTCTTGCTCTTCCTGGTGCGCCAAGGGCCGTGACATGCTACCTGTTCGCGGCGCTCTTGACCGTCCTGCTCACGCTTCCGGCTCACGCGGACAACGAGTTCTCTCCGTCGTCGGTTGAGAAAGGCGTGCTCCTGGTAGCGAGTCCCAGGCTGACCGATCCGAATTTCCGTGAGACCGTCGTCATCGTCGTGGAGCATGGGTCGGAGGGGACCATGGGACTCATCCTGAATCGCCCCACGAATGTCCTCCTATCGGAGGCGTTGCCGCAGTTCACCGTGCTCAAGGGGAGTACACACCGGTTATTTGTGGGAGGGCCGGTAGAAGCATCCCGGCTCCTTCTGCTGTTCCGTCTTAAGGAACCTCCGGCTGACGCGCGAGCCGTCTTCGACGGGGTCTATGTGGGAGCCACGCCGGCGGTTCTGGAACGCATCATTACGCAGGCCAATCCGGCCGAAACCTTCCGAGCTTTTGCAGGATCTGCCGGGTGGGCTCCGGGGCAACTCACATTTGAAATGAACCAAGGGGGCTGGGCGATTCTGCCGCCGGAGTCGTTCGACATCTTTGACAAGGATCCAGCCACCCTGTGGCAGGATTGTCTCAACCGCCTCCAGGCGCCCAGGGTCATTTCTCATTAGAGAGAGCGTTACCGGGGGTGTCTATCCGGACGAGCGAACCCCCTCGCTTCGAAATTCATTGGCTCTCGATGCTTCCGCTTGAAGAGCGTGCCCGCCTCCGGTAGATTGCTTATCATGAACCGCGAGCAATCGGTCCAAGCCCACACATCATCACCGAGCAGGATGCCGCCATCTTGATTGCGCCAAGTCTCAGACTCAAGAAGCTCATCCTTCTCTCGGCCTCGGTGTCGATGCTGCTGTTCGGCTGCGCGCTGCCCCGCGAACCGACGCGCACATCCAGGACCGCTATAGAACAATTGCTGCTAAGCCAGGCCATCACACGCAGCGTAAAGTATCTCTCTATTCCGATACCCTCCGGCCAGCCGGTGGTTGTGGATTTGGCCGGTTTCCCGCAGGACCGATCGATTCTCCAAGTGCCGTTTACCACTCCCCAAGTAGCCGTGGCCACTCCCAGTTCAACGGATCTGCCGGTCATTCGCCATGAAGCTTCCGATTTGCCTGTCGTGCTGGGCAAAGTCGAAGCGCGCCTGGGTGAGTTGGGCTTGCCGGTGCGCGGCCGTCGTGAGGAAGCCCGGTACCTTCTCCGGATCGTTGTGGAAGCGCTCGGGACCGAACAGGGAAAGACCTTTTTCGGCATGCCGCCGGTCCAGAGCGTCCTGATACCGTTTGCTCTGCCCCAGCTCACCCTGTACGAGGAACAACGACAGCAAGCCTACGCCCGGTTTACAATCGATGTGTATGACGCCCGGACAGGAGACCTCATTCGATCGACCCCCTGGTACGAGGGGTCGGCATACTATAATCAATACACGGTGCTGTTCTTCATTTCGTTCAAAGGCTCGGATCTGGTGGCGACGCCATGAAGCATATGCTGTCAACCCGAACGGCTCGACGAACGGTCGCACCGGAAATGTATATGTGGAGGGGATGGACCCTCGCACTGATCATGGCAACCTTGTTTTTAGGCTGTACGACGGATTTCCATCACGTTTACACCGACGGCTCGTTTAGAGCCATCCCCGGAGAAGGCACGGCAATCTTCGTATGGGCGGAGGATGGCGCCATGCGCGAGATAGTGCAAACATGGTTACAGAACCATGGGCTCACTGTCCTCGGCCAAGCAGCGCTTCAACAGGGGGCACAATCCTGTGAGGGCTGCGATTCACAGGCCGTGCTGGCCCATGCCAAATCCTTGCATGCGGAGCAGGTCGTATTTGCCCAATTCACACGGAATGCCGATCAGTTGGCGGTCTCCATACGGGCTCTATCCGTGGAAAACGAAGCGGACCTTTGGAGGGGGACGGCTCGAGAACGCTTTCCCGCCGATATTGCGGGCGAGCAATTCCGGGCGGATCTTGTACTCCTCACGTGTCATGCGCTCGCGACGGTATGGAGGTATCGCCCTGCGGGGTATTTAAGAAACGCACCGCCGAGAGACTACTGTTCCTATCATTTCTGATCGTATGCCGCTCGATCAAATGCCATAACCCTTCGAGCCACCATCATTTGGGCCACGAGCCGGCCGGCCTTTTTCATCAGGCGATGCAGTGAGGATTCTCCGCCGGCGGCGCATTCAGCAGCAGCAAGCAGATTGCTCGACCACGAATGTCAGCGGCCGAAATGGAATGAGACGCCGAACATGATGAGGTGCGCGCGATAGTCGACAGAGAGATCGCTGCGGGTGAAGCTGAAATGCGCGAAGTTGTATTTATATTCGATGAACGGCGCAATCTTGGGAGTGATGAAATATCTGGTGCCCGCCAGAATATTGAAGCTGGGAGCGAAGGAGGCTTCGGGCTTGAAATTGCCTTCGGAAATATTCCCGACGTTCAGGCCGATTCCGATGCCCGTGTAGGGTTCGACTTTGTATTGATACCCGGTGAGTCGGACTAAAGCATTGAAAGCCAGCGAATGCACCAGGAAGTCCGCTCCCGGTATGTTACCGGTCGAACCGCCCAATGCTTGATTTGTTGAAGGATTGACATGTTGCTGTTTGATGCTCGGGCTGGCGCGGTACAGATCCGCTTCGAAGCCGAACCAATTGAATTGCCGGTTATCGAGGTAGTGTCCGAACTTGGCCCCGAAAAACCCATTCTGTTTGAGGTCAATGGTCCCCGCATCCGTTGAATCCAGGTTGGCAAAATTCAGGCCGCCACCGATCGCCACATAACTTTCTGCATGAGCAACAGAAAAGAGGCCCAGCAGGATAATCCCTGCGACCAGACCGCCCAGTTGCCATCGAGCCATGCATGTCCTCCTGTCCAACACCGACGTATGCGAGTGCTACTCTAACGGGCTCCGAGGAACCTGGCAAGAGAGAAGTGAAAGCGGAAATGCCGGAGAACCTGCTCAGAAAGATCCTTAGAACCCGGTACACTGCGTCTCCTGCCGATGCAGAAGCGTGGGACGGAGGCAGAATCCGCGCCATGGAGATCGGTCCCAGGACCAATTGAGCAGCGCGTATTCGGTGTGAGTCAGACGGTCCGATAATATGCGTCCAAACCCGCCGATCCGGAGGCTGAAACCGGCCGGCAGCAGGACATCTTTCAGCAGGCCGAATTCGGTGAAATTACCGGCGGCATAGGCGGGGTCGCCCCGGTCCGACACGAAACCATCACCCCGCCAGAAATTCACGTAGGGACGCCAGCCGTCGATATTGACACCGGCCGAGAGAAAATATCCTCGTCCCCGCACGATCGGCAGAGCGCTGCTCGTCGGTTCGTTTTGGCTTGCCAGGTACAGCGCGATTACATCGAGTTCTTTGATCCATGACAACGCCGACCAGTATCGGCCGGGTTGGAACGTCAGCTCCGGGCCCAGAGCGGCGACGAAATTGTTCGAAGCGGTGCGATCGCGAGGGATCCCGGCGCCAAAAAAGGTGCGGGATTCGGAATATTGCGCCCCGCCGGAATGGGCCCAATAGACCTGCGCGTTAAAGGCCAAGTTGCCGTAGGCCACCCGTCCCGTGTACCCGACGTCGAATTGTTCGGGTTTCTGGAACGTTTCGACTTGATTCCACTCGATGAACAAATCTTGTTGGTAGCCGGGCCGGTTGACGAGCAGTTGAAATCCCTGCTCGACCGGACGTGAGAACAGCGTCGCATCGTTAAAGACCGCATCGATGAACGGATGATTTCGTTTGATTGTGCCGGCGATGATGGAGACGTTCGGCCAAAATTCATATTCTGCAGCCAGAATCGGCTGCACGGTATGAAACGGTTGTGTGTCGCCGATCGGGAGTCCCGCGAAGACCCCGGCGTCGAGGTTCAAGCGGGCAAACGGCGTGTAGCGGAGGACCGGCGCCACATACTGCCCCGCAAATGTCCGATTCGTGACCGCCTGTCCGTCGAGCTCCTTCAGGCCGGCATAGTCGATGTTGTACACGTAGGTCAGCGCGTCCAGTTTTGCGCTGAACCGGCCGGCTTCCGTTCTCGAAGGCGGCGCGTTGCCAAAAAGATCTTCGAAAAACCGGCTCCTGCCTGTGTCCCAGTTCCAGTTGAACACGATGTATTGCTGGTTGACCCATTTGAAGCTGTCCCGATTTTGATAGGTAATGCCGTCCTCCGTGAAAAAGGCGCGGATGCGCCGGACCTGGACGCCGAATTCAAGCGAGGCGGATTCTCCCAAGGGAATCGATCTCGCGAGCCCGAATTCCGGAAAATTACTCGCGGCAAATTCGGGGTCCCCCTGGAGGCTGAGAAACTGGCGTCCTTTCCAAAACGACACCCACGGCCGCCACCCGGCGAGATCAACCCAGAATGTCGTTTCGTAGGCGCGCCCGCGGACCTCCGGGCCGCCGCCCATCGGCTCGTTGAAGCTGGTGAGATAGGTAAAGCTTGCGCCGATTTCGTTCCACCAGAAGAGAGCCGGAAAGTACGCCGAGGGCGCCAATACCAGCTCGGGGCCGGCGGCGGTCACGAGATTATTCGCGGTGTTGAAGGACCGATCCAGCTTCAACAGGGCCTGACCGTTTCGGACCCAGTGAGCCTGCGCATTGAATCGGAGCGGACCCCATCGAAGCTGTCCCGCATAGCCCACGTCGTATCGATTCGTCGCGGACCCGCCGAACGCCTGCTCCCAATTAATGAAGAGATCCTGCCGGTAGTATCGGTTGTCGACCAGGAATTGCGCGCCTTGTTCGAGCGGCCGGACAAACCGGTTGGCGTTATCGAACACCGCATCGTGGAAATCGCGATGCGGAACGTAGAGCGTGCCGATCAGGGCTGCGACCTGTTCGTTGGGCGTGTACTTCAGCCGGAAGATCGGCCGCACCTGAGACACTTCCGTATCATAGCCGAACGGGATGTTGGCGAAGACACCGAGGTCCGCTTCGAGAGAGGAGAACAATCGTTTGTGCAGATACACATTGAGAAGGCTTCCGATCAAAGTCGTATCGCGGCCCAGGCCGTTGGTGAACGTATTGTCCTCGAGCCCTTGCTTTTCCATATTGAGGAGGAACGTCGTCGTTTCCAAGCGGAGGTCGAGAGCATGAGGAGCGATCGAGTCAGCGCCCGCAACGGTGCCGATCAGTCCGAAGCACAGCAGTACGAGTGCCGCTGCCGCGTTCGCCCACGAAGCGCAGGATGAAAGGGGTCCGAGCCGATGCACAATGGGGGCCGATCATATTCGGCCCCTACGGCAGCCGTCAATGAAAGAATCCCCGTAATGGAGCCGGCTTGACTTGATCGTGAAAGGGCGTCATATGGACCGTTCGCGAGCGAAGGCCGCTCGGTGGGATGAGCCTGGAATGGCGGGATGGTGATGGAGAAAGAAGCCTCGATCGAAGCGCCTCGCCGGCCGCTGTTGCTGAGTTTCGCGCTTTCGGCGGTGACGACGGCGCAGATTGCAGGCGCGTTCGCCATTCACTGGTATACGGTCGCACAATTGGGCGTAGGGCCGGAAACCGATGCGCTGTATGCGGGCTCCACACTTCCACAAATCGCGATCGTGGTGCTGATTGAACCGCTGGGGTTCGTTCTGATTCCGATGTTGTCCGTGAGCGATGGAACCGAACGGCGCATCGTCGGATGTCTGCTGTTCCGGTTTACTGCGGCGGTCTCGATCCTCATTGCGCTGCTGATATGTGTGCTGCTTCCGCTCATTGTTCCGATCCTGGTCCCGGGCTTCACGGATGCAACCAGGCAATTGACCATCAGCCTGGCGAGGATCCAAACCGTCGCAGTCGTGGGCGCAGCTTGCATGGCGGTGCTGTCGAGCTTCTATCAGGCCGGACAGAAGTTTATCTTGCCGGCATTGTCTACGCTGGCCTGGACCCTTATTGGATGGCTTCTTTTGATCGTGGGGATACACGAGGCCGGCGTCTCGCTGGCGGCATGGGTGCAGGTGCTCTGCTACGTCGGTCCCATGCTGTTCCTGGTCCCTTCCCTGGGATGGCCGGTGCGGGGTGACTGGTTCAAGCTTCACGAGACGCTGCGCGAGTTGTGGCCGCGGCTGCAACCGCTGACGGCGAGCGCCGCCTATTATCGGACGGGGTTTTTGGTCGATCGATTCTTGGCGTCTCTTCTTGCGCCGGGCAGTGTGGTGGTCTTGGAATTGGCCTGGCGATTCCATTTGGCGCTGGTCCGAATCCTCAATCAGGGCATCACGACTCCGATCCTTCCGGTCCTTGCCAGGCTGTCACATCAGGGCGCATGGCACAGTTTTCGGCGGCTGTATCGGCAGAGACTGACCTGGATCGCGCTTGTGAGTCTGCCGGCGGTCGGGGGACTTATTGCCGCGGCCTTGTTGTCGCGCGGGTACTCTGACGAGGCGGGCGGAGGTCTGATACTGGGCGCGATCAGTACGTCGGATGTGAACAAGCTTGCCCTGGCGCTCATAGGAAGTTCCGGTGTCTTGCTGTGCGGGAGCATCAATCATCTCCTGATGAGCGCCTTCTATGCTCAAGGCGACATGCGCACGCCGACCAGGATCCAGATGCTGAGCTATTCGATCGGCATCCTGATGAAGGGTGGTGGATTTCTGCTGGGAGGGCTGTTCGGAATCGTCTTGGCCATGAGTTTATATTATGCGTTGGAGGGCCTTCTGCTCGGCACGGTCTTGCACCGCCGCATGGCCGATCGGCTCCATTCGGAACTCGGGCCTCTGCCGGAGTTTCCCGCGGTCGAGGTTCCACCGCGCCCTCTGTAACGAGATCGCCGATGATTGGGTTTGGGTTCCAAAGCGCCGGCTGATGACATCACGAAGTAGGCGCAGACAATTGGCGGTCTTGTCCGTCTTGCTGTCCATCTTGGCCACTTTGCTGGTGATGGATACGGCGCTCCGATTGTTTCCCGTCAGTGACGGGCTTCGCGGAGCGCCGGTGAACGAACACAATCCTGTCTATCGGTTCGCGCCGAATCGGACGTTGCGCTGGTCCAAAGGCTGGGATTTCTCCCTCGCCAATGAAATCCGAACGAATAACTATGGATTCATCAACGATTTCGACTATGACGCGACGGCCACGTCACCGTTAGTGGCCGTCATCGGAGACAGTTTCGTGGAAGCCGCCATGGTGCCGTATCGGCAGACGGCTGCCGGCAATCTCCAGGCCGCGGTAGGAGCCGCCGGCCGCGTCTATTCGTTCGGCGTTTCCGGTGCGGCCTTAAGTCAATATTTGGCATATGCCCAGTATGCTCGAGATGAGTTCCATCCGGACGGCATGGTGATCGCTGTTGTTGGCAATGATTTCGAGGAGAGCCTCTTCAAATATCGGCGGTATCCCGGATTCCACTATTTCGTCGAAACAGAGGACGGCCGGCTGGAGCTGACACGTGTTGACCGCTCAATCCCATGGTGGAAGGATATGCTCATGATGTCGGCCCTCGGCCGGTATCTCGTCATGAATCTCGAATTCGGAAACCCCGATCGGCTGAAGGGCCGAATAGCCGCGTTCTTTGGAAGCAGCCCTCAACTTGTCGGCAATGTGGCGGCAGACGCGGATCCGGTGCGACTCAGTGACTCGAAGAAAGCGGTGGACGTGTTCTTGGAAATGTTGCCCGCGGAGGCAGGGCTTGATCCCGACCGGATCGTGCTGGTTGTGGACGCCCCCCGGCCGGAAATCTATTCGCCTGATCGGCTGGCTGCTGTGCACGACAGCTATTTTGAGATCATGCGACGATATCTCATCGGAAAGGCATCGGATCAGGGGTATGAGGTCATCGATTTGGAAAAAAAGTTCATCGCCGACTATTGGCGGCGAAATCTGAAATTCGAGTTTGCCGATGATTACCATTGGAACTCGACCGGACATGAGCTTGTCGGCGCGGCTGTACAGCAGACCGGTATGTTCAAGGCGCTCTTCGGACCGCCTCTCGGCCTGAATTGATTATTTTGGTGAGACGTTTCATATTCTCTCTTCTTGACGATGCCGGCCATCCCGCAACTCCATCGAGGTTGAGCATGATTGTGGATAGACCACGAATCCTTTTTGTCGTCCCTGGATTGCCGATCGGATGGAGCATGATTTTTATCAGGAATGATATTGCGGCGGTCGAGAAACTGGGGATCACCGGTCGTACGTTCTATCTGGTCTCCCGCACGTCTGTGCCGGTCCTTATCAGGGAGGCGGTGAGGTTTCGCCGTGAGATAGCCCAGTTCAATCCTGATCTGGTCCACGCCCACTACGGGACGGTGACGGCCTTGTTTTGCGCGATCCTCACGCGACGGCCACTGGTGATCACTTATAGAGGAAGCGATCTCAATCCCTGTCCGGGAATGAACCCTGTCAGATCTTGGATCGGCAGAGGGCTGTCACAGCTTGCGGCGCTTCGAGCGAGCCGCATTATCTGCGTGAGCGGACAGCTCAAAGAGCGATTGTGGTGGAATAGCGCACACGCGCAGATTTTCCCGTCAGGAGTGAATACGACTCTATTTCGACCGCACCCGAAAACGGAGGCCAGGGCACAACTCGGATGGGCTGAAACAGAGAAGGTAGTGATATCAAGCGCCGGAACAGATCCGCCCCGCAAACGCCTGGACTTAGCCCGAGCGTCGGTCGAGGTCGCGGAAGGTTTGTGCGGGAAGATCCGATTTGTGGTGCTTGATGGACAGGCTGAGCAAAGGGATATTGCCCTACTCTTCAGCGCCGCGGACTGCTTCATTCTTACAAGCGAATGGGAGGGCTCTCCGAACGTCGTGAAGGAAGCGATGGCTTGTGGCCTTCCTGTCGTATCCGTGGATGTGGGCGATGTCGGAGAGCGCTTGCGAAACGTCCGCCCTTCAATGATCGTGGCCAGGGATCCTCGTGAACTGGGCGCCGCAGTGGCTCGGCTGGTACAGGCGCAAGTCCGCTCGAATGGTCATGAAATGGTCCGTGAGGTATCGGCGGAAACCATGGCAGCGAAAGTTCTGTCCCTCTATCGTGAACTGTGTTCCGAGCAGAAGAGCGCTGAAATCACAGTGACGACGGGAGAATGATGGTGTCCGCCATCCGTTGTTGTATGGAATACTCCTGTTAAATATGTGCGGCCTATGTGGATTTTTCTCTCCCCGGGCGGAGGAGTCTCCGCGAGTCCTGCTCAAGGCCATGACAAGCTCTCTCCGACATCGTGGGCCCGATGGATTAGAGCTGTGGATGGAGTCGGATCAGCAGGTCGGCCTTGGACACGCCCGCCTGGCTGTTATCGATCTTGAACATGGGCAACAGCCGATGCATTCGGCGGATGGGCGGTATGTGATTGTTTTGAACGGGGAGATCTACAATTTCAAGGAACTCCGGGTTGAATTGGAGAATGCCGGGCATCGCTTTTTGACGGCTTCCGATACGGAGGTGCTCCTCCAATCCTACGCACGGTGGGGACCGGAATGCCTCCACCGGCTACGCGGGATGTTCGCCTTTGCCGTGTTCGATCGCATTGACCGCAGCCTTTTTCTAGCGCGAGATCGGACCGGGATTAAGCCGCTATACTATCATGCGGGTCCGCGAGGATTCTTCTTCGGCTCGGAGTTGAAGGCAATTCTTGCTGAAAGCGCGGTGCCGCGAAGGCTTCATTATCCGGCGTTGATAGAGTTTCTCGTACTCGGGTATTCCATTCCTCCACGGACATTCTTCGACGGCATTTACGAGCTTGCGCCCGGAACCTGGCTGCAAGTGACACAAGGAGGTCTTCGACAGGAGAGATATTGGGCATGGACCCGCACAACGGCCGATTGGTCGGAGCCCCAGGCCCTGGAAACCATCGAGCGGGCCCTGGTCGAAAGTCTGGCGGAGCATTTGGTGTCCGACGTACCGGTGGGAGCTTTCTTGAGCGGCGGAATCGACTCCTCCTTGCTTGTTGCGCTCCTTGCGAAAGTATTCGGCACACGGCTTCCCACTTTCACCGTGGCATTTGATGCGGCCGGATACGATGAATCTCGATACGCCAGAATGGTCGCACGCGAGTTCGGTACCGATCACCATGAGGTCAAGGTGGACTCAGGAGACGGCACGCTCTCGCTTGTCGATGATATTCTTGCGCGCTTCGATCAGCCGTTCGGCGATTCATCGGCTATTCCAACCTTCCTTGTCTGCCGCGAAGTCAGAAAATCAGTGAAAGTCGTGATAGGGGGTGATGGAGGGGATGAAATGTTCGGCGGCTATCCCCGGTTTCAGCATGCCGATCTGGCGAGCATCATAGGACGGTTTCCTGATTGGGCACGAAGGATGGCTCAAGCCGGCATACAGGCCGTGACCGATCCCCTGTTACCCGCGGTATCCCGGCAGAGCAGGCGGTTCTTTCGCGCGGCGGCCTTGCGTGATGACAGGCGACTGCTGGCCCTGTCTTGTTACGTTTTTCCGGAAGAGCTGGCCGAGATGCTCACGCAGCAGGTCATGGAACGGACGAGTGCGTGGGGCGAATCGATGTGGAGTCAGTGCCAACGGGAAATCGGACCGGGCGGGCCTGAATTTATTGATCTGTCCATCGAGCGTGTGTTGCCGGGAGACTACTTGAGAAAAGTGGATATGATGAGCAGTGCGCATGGGCTTGAAGTGCGCCTTCCTTTTCTTGGAGATCAAGTCTTGGACTGCGCCGCCATGTTGGCCACGCGGTTCCGGTACACCCTTCGATCCAACAAGGCCCTCTTACGAAAATTGGCGGCGAAGTACTTGCCGCCGGCCATTTCCACGAGGGCCAAAGGCGGGTTCGAAATACCGCTCGACACCTGGTTGGGCGGGAGCGGTCGAAAAGCGATTCAAGATCGCTTGATGTCGCCATCAGCGCAAATCCGCGATCTCATTCGGCCGGACTACATTCAGCAGCTTATGTCCTGCTTTGTGCAGGGAGAGTGGGATCGGAGTCGGATGAGCCGGGCTAACTTGTATCAGCGGGTGTACTTCCTATGGGCGCTCGAACGGTGGCTGTGCCGATGGAAGCCGGTGCTTTAATGCACGATGCACGCGCCTAACCATCAGGATATCCGGCCGTCCTGTCGCGATCGAATCGGCCCGGTATGATGGAATCAGTGAAGCATTCAATTTCCTGATGAAGCGGCGCCGGATCCTAGGGTAAGGAACGAAGCATGGAGTTTTATCTGCTTCTCATCATGGTAACGGCTGCGATTGCCGCGTTGGCCGGCGTTCTGTTTCTGAGGACTCAGCACGTGGGATTTCCTATCGGCATCGGCCTCTTGTATTACTGGTCGCTGTACGGCGCGTGGTGGATTGTGACCGACAGGTTAGGAGGGGATAGCGGCAAGCGATACGATTACCTGTTGGACAAGATGTTCCCGGTTGACCTGGATGAATACTATCTTGTGACGCTGTTGTCGTACGCCGGCTTCATCCTGATCATCGAGATGATGCTGCTTTGGATGATTGATGACAGAATGACCATTCAGCCGCAGACCCCCGGTCCTCCGATTCGCATTTCTCATCCGGCCATCGTCATTATATCGGTTGTCACGTTGGCCATGAGCGTGTTCATCATGGCAGACCAGTTGACCAGTGCGACTCAGCTCGAGATGTCGGCGTATATCGCGACTCGGGGTGGACTGGGGGAATATCATCCCTTGTTCACCATTCATCAGGTATTGAACCGAACGACCGCGTACGCTTTGACGCTCGGATTGTCCGTGTATGTCGCCGGATCGTCCGGCCGATTGTTATGGGGTCAACGAAGCATCGCAGTCGGCTTGTCATATGCGGGAGCGCTGGTGTGCGTCTTTGGCTATCTTGCCATGTTGGGAAACAAGAACGAACTTTTCTCATCATTGATCTTGGGAGGAATATTTTATGTGGCCAATACTCGGAAGATAAATTGGGCGGCGGCGATACCGCTCGGCGTCGTCGCGTTTCTTGCAATTGCGGCCATTGATTTTCTTCGCGGGCTGCCCCTCCTCAATTTATTCGACAGCAAGAGCTGGTGGGAAGCGCTCGCCTGGGCGCCTGAAATCCGCTCAAGTAACGAGGCATTCGCCCCTCATTTCTCTCTTTATGGAGTCTTGCACTTCCATACCATGTTGACCTATGGCTCGAGTTTCATTGCGCTGGCTTCGTCCATCGTTCCGCGCTTCCTATGGCCTGAAAGGCCGGAGGGTACGTATGTTCAGTATGCCGAAAGCCTCGGGATTTATGAGGGCCCAAGCGGACAAGGATTTACGGTTCATCATGCGACCGGGTGGTATCTGAACTTCGGCCTGTGGGGCCTCGTCATGGGCGCGCTGCTGCTGGGCGCGGTGTGGGCGCTGTGCTTCAACGCGCACATCAGGGCCAAGTCCGGCGATCGCCGATGGCGGAACGTGCTTGCGATCATTGCTCCTGCCGGATTTGTATCGTTTATTCCGCCACTGATACGGGCGGGGCCGGAGGCATACAAGGGAATGGTCATCGAGGCTTTCGCCATTCCGACCGTTATCATAGTCCTGGCCTCTTTTCGCTGGAAGACGGTGGTACGATTCGTGTGCGGAAACCGCGTCGCCTTAGACTGAAGGATGTCGATCCGGTGTGAACGCTATGTCGCTGTCTGGTCATAAAGTTCCCTTCGTTTCCGTCATTGTTCCTTGCCGCAACGAAGAACCGTTCATCGCACGGTGTCTGGATTCTCTTCTCGCGAATGACTACCCGGCTGAACGCATGGAAATCATCGTGGCGGACGGTATGAGTCGAGACGGGACGAGAGCCATTGTTGCTCAGTCTGCCGGTCGACATTCACGTCTCCGGCTGATTGATAATGTGAAAGGCACGATTCCGGCCGGGATGAACCGAGGCATCGCCGATTCGAGCGGCGAGATCGTCATCAAGATAGACGCCCATTCAACATACCCGGTCCATTATGTTGGAGAATGTGTTCGATCCTTGTTTGCGTACCAGGCCGATATGGCCGGAGGCGTGTGCTCGATCACGCCTCGGAACGACACGTTGATCGCAAACGCCATCGCCGCGGCATTGTCTCACTGGTTCGCATCCGGCAACGCCTACATCAAGACCGGTTCCTGCGAACCTCGGTGGGCGGACGCCGCCGCCTTCGGCTGCTGGAAACGCGAGACATTGGAAAAATTGGGACCTTTCGACGAGCGTCTCGCCGGAAGTTCCGATATGGATCTCAACATCAGACTCAGAAAGACAGGCGGACGAATTCTGCTTGCGCCTCAGATCACGATCACCTATTACGCGGATGCTGAGTTAACCGGTTTCTGGAGACATAACTTCAGCGACGGAGTCTGGGCGACCTATCCGCTGAAGTTCGGCAAATTGGCCGGTTCATGGAGACACTGGATCCCTCTGTTGTTCGTGCTGTCGTTGCTCGCCTGGATTCCCGCTCTTTTCTTCTTTCCGCCTGTGGGCCGGGTCCTGACATGGATGGTGATCGCGTATGGAGGCGTCAATCTGGCGGCGACCATGCAGCTCTGCATGAGAACCGGAAATTGGTCATACATGGGCATCATGCCGATTATTTTTGCCATCAGGCATATCGCTCATGGATTGGGCGCTCTCTATGGTGGGCTATTGGTGCTGTTACCCGGTATGACATGGAAGGGCCGCCGGGCCGGTGCGGGAACCGACAATGCTGGATACGTCGCCAAAGCTGGATACATGGGAAGAAGGAGCTTCGACATCGTCGGGTCTGCGGTCGGTTTAATACTGTGCCTTCCACTGATCGCAGGTCTCTGCCTGCTGGTGAAAATAGATTCTCGGGGGCCCGTCTTCTATAGAGGAGAGCGCCTCGGCAGGCATGGCAAACCGTTTTCCATGCTGAAATTCAGGACCATGCGCCCGGACAGCGAGCAGGCCGGTCCGCCCATCACGCCGAACGGCGATCGACGAATTACCCGGATCGGGGCGTTGCTCAGGAGATTCAAGTTGGATGAACTTCCTCAACTGATCAATGTGCTGAAGGGCGAGATGAGTCTGGTGGGACCCAGGCCGGAAGCCGCCTTCTATTTCCAGTTTTACACCGCCGAAGAGAAGGACGAAATCCTGTCCGTCCGACCGGGCATGACGGATTATGGGTCATTGCGTTTCCATGATGAAGGAGGCCTGCTCGCCGGCGAAGCCGATCCGGTAAAAGCCTATGTCGAACGAATTCGTGATGAAAAAGTCAGCGAGCAGCGGCGTTACATCCGCGAACAATCGCTCCGCACTGATATCAAGGTGATTCTCATGACGCTTGCGACCATCGTCACGACGCGGTTCAGCCGGCGCCGGCTGACGAACCGCCCGATTTCCCATGAAACGTGACTGAGTCGCGGTCTCGGGGTCTCCGTTCATTCTTATCGATAGCCAGGACAAGAACATGCCGTACAAGGTTCCGTTCGTCGATGTGCCGACCCATTTCCTAGGCCTTCAGGAAGAAATCTTGGAGACCGTTGCCACGGTGCTTACGAAAGGTAATCTGATTCTCCGCGATGAGCTTCGGACATTCGAAATAAACCTGGCCGCCTTTGTGGGCACGGACTACGCCGTCGGCGTGAACAGCGGCTCCGATGCCTTGCACTTGACGTTGAGAGCGTTGGGGATCGGGCAGGGCGACGAGGTCATCTCCGTGTCGCATACCTGCGTGGCGACGATCTCGGCCATTGTCCATGCGAAGGCGACCCCCGTGCTGATTGACGTGGGCGACGATTTCACGATGGACATGAGCAAAGTGGAAGCGGCGATTACATCGCGCACCCGCGCCGTTGTGCCGGTTCATTTGAACGGACGGGCCTGCGAGATGGAGCGGCTTGCGGACATTGCGCGCCGCCACAGGTTGCTCATCATTGAGGACGCCGCGCAGGCGCTTGGAGCGGAATTCAACCGGCGAAAGGTCGGGTCATTCGGCATCGCCGGCTGTTTCAGTCTGTACCCGTTTAAGATGCTGGGCGCCTTCGGCGACGGAGGAATTGTCGCGACCAACGATCCGAGAATCGCCCGTGAGGTCGCGATCCTGCGGGATTACGGGGAAGATAGAGAAACGGGGGAGATTCTTTACTTCGGATTTAATTCACGCTTGGACAATCTGCAGGCGGCGGTGTTGAACGTCAAATTGAAATACTTCGATACATGGATCCGGCGACGCCGCAGCATCGCCGATCTCTATCGCCATGGGCTTGCCGATATCCCTCAATTGAAGCTGCCGCATTTTCCCGGCGACGCCTATGGTGATGTGTACATGAACTACGCCGTACGGGCCGAGTATCGTGATGATCTCGTGAGTTCTCTGAAGAAGAACGGCGTCGAGCCCTTGATTCCCCTGTCCTTGATCACTCCGGTCCACAAGCACAAGGCGCTGGGATTGGATTCCATTTCACTTCCGATGACGGAAAGGATCGCCGGCGAATTCCTGTATTTGCCGATTTGGCCGGAGCTCTCCGATCACCAGATCCAACACGTCATCTCCTCGGTAAGGCAATTCTATCAAGGGCGGTAAACCATCCCGCTTTTCCATCCGTGCACGAGCGACCGGCGCGGGCTAGTATTCGTCCGACGAGCTTCAGTAAGATTGCGACGGACCGGCGGCTGAGATCCCATGCCGAAAGAATCCTTGGCGGCAACCCGCGTGAACGGCTTATGAGTAAGAACACTTCTTGGTCCGTCGACCTGCTGACCGGGTTGTATCGCGCCATGCTGCTGATTCGCTTCACGGAAGAGCGCATCGCCGCGTTGATCGAAGGCGGCGAGATCAAGACGCCCTGCCATTTGTGCATCGGCCAGGAGGCGGTTGCCGCGGGAGTGTGCGCGGCATTGAATCAGGAAGATTCGATCTGGGGCGGGCATCGCTCTCATGGACATTACCTGGCGAAAGGCGGAAATCCGCACGCGCTGATGGCCGAGATCTTCGGGAAAGCGACCGGCTGTTCCAAGGGGCGCGGCGGATCGATGCATCTGGTTGCTCCCGAGATTGGGTTGTACGGAACGGTCCCCCTGGTCGGCGCCACGATTCCGCTCGCCGTCGGTGCTGGCCTGGCCTCGACGCTGCGCGGCGACGGCCATGTGGCCGTCGCGTTTTTCGGCGATGGCGCGACTGAAGAAGGCCATTTCCATGAATCGATGAATTTCGCGGCACTGTATCGGCTCCCGGTCCTATTCGTGTGCGAGAACAATTTCTATTCGACGCACATGGCGCTCGCCGACCGCCGGCCGCAGGATAATATCGCGCAGGCTGCCGATCTGTATGGAATTTCCGGGAAGCGCATCGACGGCAATGATGCCGTCGTTGTGCATGAAGCGGCTCTTGAGGCCGCGGCGCGCGCTCGAGCAGGGCAAGGGCCGACGCTGTTGGAATGTCGTACCTATCGCTGGCGGGGACATGTGGGGCCCGCGTGGGACCTCGATGTCGGCGGACAGCGGCGGCGCGAATTGGAAGAATGGTTGCCCCAAGATCCGATCCCCCGCTTGCGGTGGCGGATTGCCGAGGCAGGCGGGCATCTGGACGAGCTGGAGAGAATGGAGGAGGACGTGCGCGCGGAGATCGACGCTGCTGTGCGGTTTGCGCGTGAATCACCGTCACCTGATCCAGGCGAGCTTCTCCACCGGGTGTGTATACCCAGGAACTAGACGTTCATGCGCCGGCTGACGTACGCGCAAGCCATACGGGAAGCACACGCGCAACTCCTGAGAACGGATACTCGGGTGTTCGTCTGCGGCCAAGGAGTCTGGAATCCTTGGTATGCCGGGAAGAGCCTGCTCGATTTGGATAAAGAGTTCGGCCGCCGGCGGGTGCTGGACTGTCCGGTGTCGGAGAATGCCACGACCGGGGCCGCCATCGGAGCGGCTATCGTCGGCATGAGGCCGATCGTGTTCCATGCGCGCATGGATTTCATGTTGCTGGCGATGGATCCGATCGTGAACCAAGCAGCCAACTGGTCCTATCTGTTCGCCGGCCAGGTACAGGCGCCGATCGTCATCCGCTGCGTCATCAATCGCGGCGGCGAACAAGGGGCCCAGCATTCGCAGGCGCTCCATGGGTTGTTTGCTCATGTGCCCGGATTGAAGGTGGTCATGCCGAGCACCCCGTACGATGCCAAAGGGCTGTTGATCGCGGCCGTACGGGACGGAAATCCGGTCATGTATATCGATGATCGATGGCTCTATGATGACACGGGTGATGTGCCGGAAGAGATGTACGAAGTTTCAATCGGGAAGGCGGCGGTCCGCCGTCACGGCAAGGATGTCACGGTGGCCACGACGTCGTTCCTGGCGGCGGAGGCGATGAAGGCGGTGGAGACCCTCGCGGCGCTGGGGGTGGATGTCGAGTTGATTGATTTCCGCTCCGTCAAACCGTGGGATCGTGACCTGCTCTTCTCCTCCGTGGGCAAAACAGGCCGCTTGGTCGTCGCCGACGCGGCATGGCAAAGCGGAGGGTTTGCCGCGGAAATTGCCGCGACCGTGACGGGTGAATTGTTCCATGCGTTGAAGGCGCCGATTCTACGTGTCTGTCTTCCTGATGCTCCTGCGCCGACCAGCGCGGTCCTTGAACGGGCCTATTACATCGGCGCCGGCGACATCGTCGCCGCGGTTCAAAAGATCCTGCACTGAGTTGGACGAATTTCTATGCGCTACAAGGTTCCGTTTGTCGATCCGCGCACCCATTACGCCAAATTGAAACCGGACATCGACGCCGCCATCGTCGAATGCCTCTCCCAAGGGGATCTCGTGTGCCGGCGGCAGTTGCACGACTTCGAGGCCCATCTCGCGTCGTTCGTCGGGGTCAAATACGCCGTCGGTGTGAACAGCGGATACCACGCGCTGTATTTTGCGTTGCGCGGAGTAGGGGTGGGACCCGGAGATGAGGTCATCACGGTCGCGCATACCTTCGTGGCGACGGTGTCCGCGATTGTTCATTGCGGCGCCCGTCCGGTGTTGGTGGATGTCGGCGCCGACTACAACATGGACCCGGACGCGCTGGAACGGGCCGTCACGCCCCGAACGAAAGCGGTCATGCCCGTCCATTTGAACGGCCGGTTGTGTGACATGGAGCCGATTCTCGCATTCGCGCAACGGCATCGCCTGGCCGTCGTCGAGGATGCGGCTCAGGCCCTCGGGGCGACGTACGACGGGCGTGGCGTCGGCGGCTTCGGGCAGGCCGGCTGCTTCAGCTTTTATCCCTTTAAAATTCTCGGCGGATTCGGAGACGGCGGCGCCATTACGACGAATGACCCGCGCCTTGCCCGAATGGCCACGTTGCTGCGATACAACGGCGAGGATCGCGACACAGGCGAATATCATTATCATGGGTACACGGCCCTGCTCGACAATGTTCAGGCGGCGGTTTTGGACGTGAAACTGCGACACCTGCCGGAATGGATTGTCCACCGGCGACGAATTGCGGCGCTCTACCAGGAGGGACTATCCGACATTCCCGATATCCGGCTCCCGCACTTTTCGGATCCCCGCCGCGAGGATGTATATCAGAACTACGTCATTCGGACTCCCTTGCGTGATCGACTGCGCGCGCATCTGGGAGAGAACGGCATCGAAACGTTGGTGCATTGGCCTAAGCCGATGTGGGAACACAAAGACCTCCGGCTGGATACGCCGAGCTTGCCCGTCACGGCATGCCTGTGTCGTGAAGTCCTGTCGCTGCCGATGAGCGCGGAGACGACAGAGGAGCATGTCCGCATCACCGTACGGTCGATTCGTGATTGTGTATCACGGCCCGGATGAAAGACTGCGACTACAGCACGGTGACCGAGCAGGCGGGCGATCTTGTCTCCGGAGAGGCGCTCTCCATGCTGTACAGCCGCTACCGCTATGCCTCCCGGTTCTGCGCCGGGAAGCGAGTGCTGGAAGTGGCCTGCGGCCCGGGCTTGGGGCTGGCCTATCTTTCGAAACATGCCGCGCTGGCCGTGGGCGGCGACTACACCCGGTCTTTGCTGGTCGCCGCTCGGCGTTCCTCCCGGAATTTCATGCCTCTCGTGAGGATGGACGCGCAATCGCTCCCGCTCCGCGATGGAACCGTCGATGTTATCGTCTGTTATGAAGCGATCTATTACTTCTCCGAACCGGATCGCTTTGTCCGCGAATGCCGCCGCGTCTTGTCGCCGAACGGTCTGTTATTGTTGTGCACCATCAACGCCGAATGGCCCGAGTTCAATCCGAGCCCTCGGAGCCACCGCTACGCCACGGCGACAGCCTTGACGCACATGCTGAGTCTTCAGCGGTTTTCGGTTCAGCTGCTGGGGGCGTTTCCCGTCAGGACGGAATCCCTGCGGGATTATGCCCTGTCCGGCTTGAAGCGCCTCGCCGTGAGACTGCGATTGATTCCCTCCACGATGAAAGGAAAGGTGCTGCTGAAGAGAATCTTTCTCGGGAAGCTGGTGTCTCTCCCGGCGGCGATAGCCGACGGGCTTGCACCCTATTGTGAGCCGGTCCCGATCGATGCGGAACAACCGGTGCGTGACTTTAAGATTATCTTCGCAATGGCTCGACTGGAACCGTCGGCCCGTTCGCCCGGATTCTCCTGATCTTCTCGTTGACTTCATACCCGCCGCCGTTGAGAATCGCCCATTTGCCGCATGACTCCTGTACCCATTCCCGGTGAACGGCTGATGGCCGGACGCGCGCTCCGCTTGCTCATAGGCCTGGTGGCCGGTCTGATCATCGCTCAAGCGGTGAATCCCACCGGTGTGTTCGCGTCGGCCGATGTTCCGCTCGGCCATTGGTCCTATGAAGCCATCGAGCGGTTGACGGCGCTCGACATCATCGACCGGGCCATGGTGGTGCAGAAGCCCTATAGCCGTAAACAAGCAGCGTCCTATGTAGGCCGGGCCATTGAACGTATCAGAGCCGATCATGTCAACGCCGATGGGAGAGAAGCGGTGGCAGAGCCGCTTCTGGAACGGCTGATGCGGGAGTTTCGGCCGGAGCTCATCGACCGTGGCCTGTTGAAAGCGACGCCGCAGGATAAACGGGGCCTATTGCGGGGCGGGGCGCGGGTGACGACCGAGGCCGATGCGTTTTTTGTCGGGGGCGGCCAAACCGTGCGATTTCGTGAGAATCGCGGCGGTGAATATTATGCCAACGGGGTTCAAAATCAAACGGACGTGCGCGGGTGGCTGGAGGTCAGCGACTGGGCCGCGCTCATGGTGCAGCCGAAATTTATCAGCAACCGGCATGTGCTCGGCATAGGCGCCACTAATAACAGCCAAAATTTTTATCTGCGTGAGTTCAGCCTCAAATTGTCCTACTGGAACATCGCGCTCGAAGCCGGCCGCGGCACGCAATGGTGGGGGCCCGGTTATCACGGATCGCTCCTGCTCACGAACCACGCCTTTCCCCTCGATATGATCAAGCTCGGCAGCGACCAACCGTTTCGGCTGCCCTGGAAGCTTCGAGAGCTCGGTGAGTTCAAGATCAACACCTTCCTCACGCAATTGGAGAAGAACCGCGACTTTTCCCGCGCTAAAATCTTCGGTCTTCGAGTCAGTTGGCTGCCGGCGAGCTGGATGGAAATCGGATTAACCCGGTTGACGCAATTCGACGGACGGGGCCGTGATCAATCGTTTCCATCGATCATCTTCGACGCGTATGTCAGTGAAGCCAATCAGAGCGAGGGACGGGAAGTGAACGAGCAGGCCATGGTGGATTTCCGGGCCAAGGTGCCGCGTGTCCCCTATCTCATCCCGTTCCCGGCCGGAATCCAAATCTACGGGGAACTGGGCACGGAAGACAAATGGTCGGAGCTGCCGATTCCGAGCCGGGCGGCAATCCTGGGCGGCATTTATATCCCCCAGGTGTTCGCCGGGGATACGTTGGATTTGCGCATTGAATATGCGGACACGGACCTGCCGCGCCAGCGGCATGCCGAGTTATCCGATGTCTGGTACAACAACGGCACCTACACCAGCGGCATGCGGTACCGCGGCTTTCCTCTGGGACATCACATGGGGACGGACGGCATCGACTTCTTTGTCCGCTCCACTCGTTTTCTCACCGAATCCATTCAACTTGGGGCCAATTTCAATATCCAGGAGCGGGACCGCGGCAGACCGGTTCATGAGAAAAAGCGGGAAGCGGCGGTGGATCTCACATGGTGGTTTTCCAACCGGATGCAATTCATGTTCGGCTATACGTACCAGCGTATCGAAAACCCCGGGCAGATCGTCAATATCGCGCCGTTCGTCGAAAGTTTTGCCGCCGGCGTCACGGCGAAGAATCATCTGATATGGACGTCCATGGCGATTCAGTTCTGACAGGATGTTGAAAAAGGCCGCTACGCCTTCGCCTTCAAGAACAGCCGGCTCACCGACTCGCCGGCGTCCACAAACATGGCGCTCATTATTCTTCGCGCCGTGGACCTGGCTGCGGCCGAATCGTGGAACAGTGCGTCTTGGCGCACTGGGGTTGGTGCGGGTAAGAAGAAGGGCCTTTTGAACATCTTGAACATCCTGAAACCGCTCTCTCCAATGTTTGACAGCCTTCGCAATTTTGGATTACAAGACCTGGCACGCGTCAACGCTGCACAAGGAGCCCGAATCGCCGTGGTCCAAGGCTCTCGGAGCCCTCAGTTCGCCATCAGCCGCATCGTCGCCGCGCTCGGCATGCAGGCGCTGATAGGTCTGCTCATTGCGGATCTGCTTTTTCCGGCAGCGCTCCTGGCACAATCCCTTCCTCTTCCCACCGTCCCTGGGCAGCCGGGCATTCCGCAGGGAATCAATCCCAGCGCCGGCGTAAACCCTTTTGGACCGGGCGGCTTCGTGATGCCCGGCGGCCCGCAGGTCCCGGGACAAGCAATTGTCACCAATCCCAACGCCCTCCAGCCGATTGTGCCGGCGGTGACGCCTTGTCCGGTCCAGACTCCGCCGGATTTGAGGCCGAAGGGCGGCGTGCCGAACTTGAACGATTATTGGCCGGTCGAGCCGAGCAGCCTGCTGCCTTCCTCGGTCGAACAGCGGATGAAACAGGAACAAGAGGAACGCGATCGCCAGCAGGAAAAGATCCAAGCCGAAAAAGAAAAACGTGCGCTCGAACAACAGGTCGAAATCGAGCGTGAGAGGAAAGGCGTTCTGCAGCCGCCCGCGGTCCAAGGCATGAACATGCCGGGAATGGCGCAGCCGTCCGCTCCTCAGCAGCCCCAGCAGATGCAACAACAGCCGGGGCTGCTCGAGCGGTTCCAGAGACCGGGACAAGAAAAGAAGCCGTTTACCGCCGAGGAGCTCAGGCAGCAGGATTTTTCGGTCGAGGAAGCCTTCGCCGAATTCTCCGTCTTGCATGGAGTGAAAAGTCGTCTCAAACAGTTCGGGTACGAATTTTTCGATGCGCAGGCCGGTAGTTTTTCTCCGGTTCAGGATGTGCCGGTCGGTCCGGACTATGTCGTCGGTCCTCAAGACTCGCTGGCGGTCCATATCTGGAATGTGCCCGACCAGAATCTGAATCGGAGTTTTATCGTGCCGGTCGAGCGTGACGGGATGATAATCATTCCCCAAGTCGGGGCGATCCCGGTGGCGGGGCTCACGTATTCGCAGGCCGAGCGGGCGATCCGAACACGGTTGAGCAGTCTATTGAAACGCTTTGAAGTCCATGTGTCGATGGCCCGGATTCGAACCATCAAAGTGTATGTCGTCGGTGAAGTCAACCGCCCGGGAGCCTATGAAGTCAGTGCATTGGCGACCGCCTCGAATGCCGTCTACGCCGCCTGCGGGCCATCCCGCTCCGGCTCGCTTCGAGAAGTCAAAGTGTTGCGCGACGGCCGGCCGGTGGCGGATTTTGATATGTACGATTTCTTGATCCGGGGCGATCGCCGCCAGGACACGCGCCTTCAGTCGGGGGATGTCGTGCTCATCCCGCCGTTGGGTCCGGTGGTGGCTGTCAGCGGCTCGATCAAGCGGCCGGCGATTTATGAAGTGAAGTCCGGGACAAGATTGACCGACGTGTTGGATCTGGCCGGCGGGTTGACGCCCTTGTCTGATCGGCGGCGGTGCCACGTCTTTCGGCTCGATCCTTTCCGCGGTCGGATCATAATCGACGTCGATCTGGTGGGCGCCCTGGCGGCTCAAGGCAAGGAGAAGGATCGGCCGGGCGCCGCGGGAGGCGATCCCTTGCTGCTCGACGGCGACTATGTCCGAATCGGCGCGTTGCCGACCCAGATCATGAATGTCGTCAGTCTGGTCGGATCGGTCAAGAGCCCTGGTCCGTATGAATATCGTCCGGGTATGACCGTGAAGGATTTAATCACCGCCGATCAGCTGACGGTGGAGGCCTTTGCCGACCGGGCGGAAATTATACGGACCGATCCGGTCACGTATCAAACCCAGGTGATTCAGTTCAATCCGAAGGCGCTGCTTGAAGGCAGCCAAGAGGAGAATCATCGCCTTCAGCGGCTTGATCAAATCGTCGTGTCCAGCCAGCGTCGGCCGCCGAATCTGGTGCTTGTGGAAGGAGAAGTCAAACGGCCGGGCTATTTTACGATTGAAATGGGGGAGCGACTCAGTTCCGTGTTGAAGCGGGCGGGAGGCATGACGGCCAACGCGTTTCCCGAAGGATTGGTTTTGATCCGCCAGTCGGTCAAGCTGCGGCAGCAACAGGAATTGGAGCGGTATATCGCGTCCGAACGGGCACGGCTCACCGCGCAGTCGGCCGAAGTGGCGGCCGGTGCCACCGGCCTCACCGGCTCAGCGGCCATGTCGAATACCGGAATGATGGCGGAACAGCAAGTGCTGGGACTTCGCTTGCAACAACTTGAGGCCATCACGGCACGCCTGGAATTGGGACGGATCGTGGTACGTCTGGAATCCATGGATCAACTTGAAGGTACCCTCGACGATATTATCCTGGAAGCCCGCGATCGAATCACGATTCCGACGCCGCCTCAGACCGTGAGCATTATCGGTTCGGTGAAGATGCCGAGCACCGTGGTCTATCGCCCGAATCTGGACCTGGATGCGTATGTTCGCCAAGCCGGCGGGATGACCGAGGATGCGAATAAGCGGGAGACCTACGTGATGCGGGCGAACGGGACCACCGATTCGGCCTATCTGGCTGCGCGGGAATTGAAGCCGGGCGACACGATCGTCGTCCCGCAAAAGGTTGAAGCCAAAACGCCGTCGCTTCCCTTATGGCAAGCCGTGGCGAGCATTATCGGAAGCGTCGCCTTGACCGCGGCTGGGATCGCCGTGATCGGCCGGTAGTCGTTCATCATGACTCCGTCCCAGGATCTTCCACAGGCTGTCATGGCGCCGGGGCGGGATAATCGCGGAGGAGTTCCCGCTTCCAGCCGGCCCGCCGGGATAGATCTGTGGGTCCTGTTATCCGTACAGGGTAAGTTAATCGCGGCGCTGACGTGCGGGGCGACCCTGATCGCATTGATTGCCAGCCTCCTTCTCCCAAAGATCTACGAATCGACCGCCGCCGTGCTGCCTCAGCTGGAATCCAAAGAGGGCGGCGCGTTGAGCGCTCTCTTGACCGCCACTGCGGCGGGCGGCATGGCGCAGAATTTGGGGATCGGGTTGCCCGGGATCCCGACGACGCCGACCGATGTTTTTGTCGCGATTCTCAAATCACGGGTCATGGCGGACGAGGTCATCGCGCGGTTCGGGTTGAAGGAACGCTATGACGAGCCGACCATGCAGCAGACGAGGGACGAGTTGATGGAGCGTGTCAGGATCACGGTCTCGAAGGAGAAAGTCGTCAAGATCGTGGTGGAAGATCATGATCCGCAGGTGGCCGCCGAGATGGCCAATTTCTATGTGACCAATCTGGATCGATTGAATCGGACGGTGAACGTCAGCAAGGCGAGTCAGAATCGGGCGTTCATTGAACGGCGCCTGAGCGAGACTCAGGTGAACCTGGTGAAGACCGAAGAGTCGTTGAGAGACTTCCAGACCAAAAATAAGGCGGTGGCGGTGGAGGCGCAATCCAAGGTGATGATCGAAGCCGCCGCCACCATCCAAGGGCAAATCACCGCCCAAGAAGTACAATTGCAGGTGATGAGTTCGTATCTTTCGCAGGACAATCCCGAGCTCGCGCGAGTGCGATCAAGCATTGAAGAGCTGAAGAAGCAGCTCAGCGTGATGGAATCGGGGAAGGGCGGTAAAGGCATGTTGCCCGGCGACCGGCTCCACCCGGCCATGATTACGGTGCCGGAGCTGGCGCTGCAGTACGGCCGCCTGTTTCGGGAGCTCAAGGTGCAGGAGACTCTCTACACTCTATTGACGTCTCAATATGAACAGGCAAAAATCACCGAAGCCCGCGATACACCGACCGTGCAGGTGTTGGACCCGGCGATCCCGGCGGACCGGCATAGCAGCCCGCGCATCCTTCTCAATGTGTCGCTCGCCGCGGTATCCGGCTTTTGCATCGCCCTGCTGATCGCCTACGTACTGACCGCCAGAAACCGACCGAAATTCATGCCGGTGTGACGGCTCGGAAATTGACCCTGTTCAAAACCGGATGCTAGAATGTACAACTTGCGTCGTTGTCTCGGGGCTAATGGACATTAGCCGCGTGCCATATATCAACTTACACAGAGGGAGTAAGGGATGGCTGTTCCAGTCTCCCAAATGTATACAGTCAGCAAATATGTGCTGACGCAGAAATTCAAAGGCATCAAGCGCTATCCGCTGGTGCTGATGCTCGAGCCGCTTTTTCGCTGTAACCTCGCTTGCGCAGGATGCGGGAAGATTCAGTATCCCGACCATATTCTCGATAAACGGCTCACGCCCGAGCAATGCTGGGCCGCGGCCGAAGAATGCGGCGCGCCGATTATCAGTATTCCCGGCGGGGAGCCGTTGATCCATCCGGAAATGCCTCAAATCGTGCGCGGTTTGGTGGAGCGGAAAAAATATGTGTATCTCTGCACCAACGCCATCCTGATGGAGCGCAAGCTGGATGACTATGCGCCGTCCCAATTTCTGACTTTTTCCGTGCATATGGATGGACTGAAAGAAGAGCACGATTGGGCGGTCTGCCGCGACGGGGTCTACGATGTGGCGGTCAAAGCAATCAAGGCCGCGCTGGCGCGCGGGCATCGCGTGACGACCAATACCACGTTATTCGATGACGCCAACCCCGAACGGGTGCGGGCCTTTTTTGACGCCATGATGAAGCTCGGTGTCGAGGGCATGATGATTTCGCCGGGCTACAGTTATCAAAAGGCGCCGGACCAGCAGCACTTTCTCAAGCGCAGCCGCACGAAAGAATTGTTTTCCAAGATCCTCGGCAATCGCAAGAGGGGCTGGCGCTTCAATCAGTCTCCGCTCTTTTTGGATTTCTTGATGGGCAGGCGGGAGTATCAATGCACGCCTTGGGGAAATCCCACGTATAACGTGTTCGGATGGCAGCGTCCCTGCTATCTCATACAGGACGGGTATGTGAAAACGTTCCGCGAACTCATGGAAGGGACCGACTGGGAACACTATGGGACGGGGCGGAATGAAAAATGCGCCGACTGCATGGTGCATTGCGGATACGAGGCATCGGCGGTTCAAGATACATTCGGATCACTGAATGGCTTCACGCGAACCGTCAAGCTGACCTTGCTCCCGAACGCGTGATCCCGGGCAAGGCAGCGTTCCGCTGCCGGGGTGGGCGGGTGAGCTTGGGAAGAAGCAGCGCCTCGGCGCTGCGGGGGGTGGGCGGGTGAGATCGGAAAGCGCACGTCCCTGGGAAACGGTTGCGAAGCAACCGGGGGCTGTGGTGGGTGAAAACAACCTGCGCGGGGTACGGTGGGTGAGATCGGAACGGCAGCGTCCCGCTGGCGGGGTGGGCCGGGTGAACAAAATAATCACTTCTTGTATTCACGATGACCGATACGAAATACCACACCACTGAATCCGGCAGTCTGGAAGGCCGCGTGTTCAGGCCCGCCACCGATGCCGAACTTTCCGAGGCGGTGGAACTGGCATTCGATTATCGTGGAGATGTGACTCTGGAACTATCTTCGGGCGAGACGCTGCTCGGATACTTATTCAATCGTTCGGTGACCGAGCACGGACCGGTCATCGAAGTGATTCCCGCCACAGGAGAGCCGGCGCGAACCATTCCCTATGCCGACGTCCGGTCCATTGCGTTTTCCGGTGAAGACACGGCGAACGGCAAGTCGTGGGAAACCTGGGTGGCCAAAAAGGAAACTGAGCGGCACGCCGAAGCGGATCACATCGCAGCTCAAGCCAAGGCACGGGGCCATCTTTAGAAAGTCTCACGAGGAGATCTTGTTTGAGCCCGGTACTATCGCTGCCGTTGCCACCTCTTCTTGCCTAGCGTCAAAGGCGCTTCGAAATCGACTCATCCCGAACATGGACATGAAACGAACGGCGTTGTTGATGGTCTATTTCTCTGTCCGGTTGCTGTCCAATTGTTGACAAAGTAGGGAGGTCATGTTAAAAGAGCCGGCCTCAAAATTGGGCACTCCCGCTGTGGTAGGGCTTTTTGTTGCTTGAGTCAGAAACGGCAGTGTCCGGGACAGAAAACCGGATATCAAGCGAACCGCGGGAAGTTCGAGGCTGGAGGAATATCAGCGGTAGCGCCACCCGGTGGTTGATGGTAGCGCTGGGGGTGGTCAGCCTATCTCTTCCTTCAATCCTCTTTGCCACACATGAAGCCGATCATCGGTTCACCGTTGAAGGGTTTGTGTGTGATAAGGACGGGAAGCCGAATTCCCAAGTCGAGGTCTTGGTCAAAGATACGCGGGTGACGATCGGTCAGACGGTACGGACCGACAGCGACGGGTATTATAAAGTCACCCTTCATTTGCATAACGACAATCTTGGCGACCCGCTTCTTGTGGAAGCCGGCGCCGAGCAAAAGCGGTATACGGTCCAGTTCGATCCCAATGATCTGGAGAGCGAACGCCGTCTCCAGGCGAATCTTGGAAGCGGGTGCGAGCAGGATCTAGGCCCTCCTCGGTGGCTAGTGTACGGATTGATCGCCGGCGTCGCTGCGGGAGGGGGCTTCATCGGGTTTAAAGTTTTCAAGAAGTGGAAGCGCCAAGAACAGCGCCGGCGAAAGGGGCTGGGCAAGCGGCAGAAATGACAAGACGGTCCGTGGAACGTGATACCACGCCGGATCGGATTTCGAGTGTCGGGCGGGGGAAAGCCGAACGTGACATCATTGGACTGGTAAGTGCCGGCGCTTTTGCTGGGGCCGAAGTGAGCGGGCCTCGGGAAAAGCGTCTTTTTTCTGCCATTGAACGCGAAAGTCTGGGCGGGTGACAGCCCGGCACTGAAGAAAGGAGCGAAGATTTTTATGGCGGGTACAGGGAAAAGTGCGCTGATATTAATGGCCGGTGTGTTCGGATTCGGCTTGGCCGTTGCGGGTTGTGGTGGTGAAGGAGGAGGGGAGGGCCCGATTGTTCCGCCGCCGCCCGCTCCTGCGGAATATGCGGATAAGCATATGCCGGCCGGATGGTGGACCGACCAAAAGATCATCGATGAGGGGAAGGAGATCTATATCGGCGCCAAGAATCCCGACGTGAATTGCGCCAGCTGCCACGGCAAGGACGGGAAGCCGGTTAAAGCCGGTGCGCGCGATTTTCGTAACGGCGACCGGATGAAGATGTATTCCGATTCGGTGTGGTTCTGGCGTATCTCCGAAGGAGTGCCCAATACCAAGATGAAGGCCTGGAAGACCAAGCTCTCGGAGGAAGATCGTTGGAAGTTGGTGGCGTTCGAGCGGAGCTTCGGTCTATCCGGAAAAGGATGGGATCCTGAAAAGAAAGACTGGGTGCCTGCGGATCAAGTGAAGTCGGCCGCTGCGCCGGCCGCGACGCAAACCGCCAAGGCTGAGGCGGCGGAGTAAGCGCGTCTCGATGGTTCGGTCCGGCGAGAGCGAATCAATATTCTGCTAGATGAGGAGGGGCGGCGAACGATCATGAAGATGTGGCAGCGCAGTCTGATAGCTGTATTTGCCCTCGCGGCGGTGGTCGGAGGCGTGGCCTATGCCCAGGCTCCAAGCGCGCCGCCCGTGGAATTCCCTTACACGGGCAATCGAACTGCGGTGTGGATCGTCGCCCAATTGCACATTCTCTTCGCGGGGTTCATTCTGGGCGCGCCGATCTTTGTCGTGATCTCGGAATGGTTGGGGTACCGAAAGCAGGATCCTCGCTACGACCGTCTGGCCAAAGAGGTTACCAAAGTCACCGTCATCCTGTACAGCATGACGGCGCTCACCGGCGGACTCTTCATCTTTGTCTTGCTGGCTACTTATCCGCAGTTTACGACCTGGTTGATCAATCATTTCTTTCTGATCTTCGCCGTCGTTTATCCCTTGTTGTTCATCGGTGAGACGATCCTCCTCTACATGTATTTCTACACGTGGGATGCCTGGAAGGGGGACAAGAAGGCGCGGCACATTGCGCTCGGCGTGCTCTTGAACTTGGTGGGAACGATTACGTTGTTCGTCATTGACGGTCCCACCTCCTTCATGAATACGCCGGTCAAGGGTGAAGGCGTGTCTCCGGCCGACTTCCTCGCGACCGCAACTCTCTGGGACAAGGTGTTCAACTACAGCTGGATTCCCATGAACCTGCACCGCCTGGTGGGGAATGTGACCTTCGGTGGATTCGTGGCAGGGCTCATCGCGGCCTATATGTACATGGGCTCGAAGAAAGACGAAGAGCGCTCCTATTACGATTGGATGGGATTCGTCGGAAACCTGATCGGCGTCGGGGCGTTGCTGTTTCTGCCTTTCATGGGCTACCTGTACGCCTATGAATTGTGCGACTACGATGCGTCGATTTGCCCGTATATGATGGCGGACCAGTTGTCGATGTTCTTTGAAATGCAGGGCGCCATGATCGGTCTCATTTTCCTGGCCAGTAACTACTATATCTGGCTGAGCATGAAGCGGATCGAAGGCGTGGAGCGGGTTCGGATGACCATTGTGGCGCCTATCGTCATGATTGCGTTGCCCGGAGTCATGACCAAGGTCATGACGGACTACCCTGTTCCCGATCCCATGTCCTTGGTTTTCCTTCTGCCGTTGCTCTTTGCGCCGGTCATTCTCGGCCGGTTCATTCCGATCACCGTGTCGTCGCGCACCGTGATCAAGGTCGGGTTTTTAATGATCGTGGTCGGCAACGCCATCTGGATGACGCCGCACGGGTTCGTGCCGACCGGCGCGAAACTGGTCGAGCATCTGGAATTGCCGTCCGATTGGAACTGGTTGGCGTTGATGCCCGCGAAGAATTCGGCCGCGTTTACCCTCGTCTTTGTCACGGTCGTGAACTATATCATCTATAATCGCGCGATCACGCAGGGTACTATTATTTGGGGCCGCATTGATTTCGTCTCGCAGTTTGTCTTGGTTTTCCTGGCGTTCAGCATGATTTGGACCATGGGCCTGATGGGCGCCATCCGCTCGTTGCTTCGTAAGTATTTCCATACCTATAATCTGTTGCCTGATTTTACGGCCGAATCGTATACGCCGACGTTGGCTTACTCGGCGTGGTGGATCACCGCCATTACGGTCGTCTTTTTCTCCGTCGTCAGTTTCGCGATTTTTGTCACCCTTCGGGCATCCGAAACCAAGGCGCATGCGCCTGAAGGGGCCCCGGTTCCGGCGGGAGCAAAATAGGCTTGCACGAATCGCGTGCGAGGTGAACAAGAGGTCTCATGGGAAACGTCATAAAGAAAAGCATCGTCGGAGTGATCATCGGCGCCATTCTCTTTGGCGCCTCGGGCGCGCTGGGCTTTCCGTTCGTCTTCCAAGCCATGTTTTTTGCCTATGCCATGTTGGGCACCATTGTCTTCATCATGTTGGACGCCCCATCGCTGAGGCCGTTGGCCGGAGGCAAGGCGTTAGGCGCGCTGATTGTCTTTTACCTCGTCCTCTGCGTGGTTTACATAGCCGGGGGATCGCTCTGGCCTCAGTTTGATCCGGAAGACGAACGGGGAAAGATCAATCAGATTTTGAAACCGAAGCGGGAGCGGTACGAGGCCGGCAAGGTCGACGTGTTGATGGAGCGGGCCAAGGCTCTCGATGACAAGGCCAAGGAATTGACGGCTCGGTTGCAGGCGCTGGGCGCGGGCCAGGCCCCCAGCGATCAGAAGGCCGGCGGGGAGGGCGCGCCCCCGGCGACCGGCGCCGTGGCGGGTGGCGATATCGCGGCGCTCGGCGAGGAGCAATGGCAACTCCAGGAATGTTACAACTGCCACAAGCTCAAGGGTGAAGGCGGGAAAAAACGCGGCCCCGAGCTCGACAACATCGGCAATTTGATGACGGCGCAGGACATCAAGGACAAGATTTACGATCCCAAGACTTGGATGGCCGAAGGCTACGAGAAGGATTATGAAAAGGGCAAGATGCCGGACAAGTACAAGGATTTGATGGAAGAGAAGGACATGCAGGTGCTCGCGGCCTGGTTGAGCACCTTCAAGAACACGGCGGTCAATACGCCGAAACCGATCAAGAAGAAATAACGATGCAGCCTAAGCTTAAGTCTAAAGTTCTCTGTACGGATCGCGAGGTCGGCGAGGTGACACGGGTCATCGTCGATCCTTTGTCCCAGGAAGTCAGTCATATCGTGGTCGGCGGCGATGGGATGGGCCCGATCGAGCGGCAAGTGCCGATGGGGCAGGTGTCCGACGTGACGAGCGATAAAGTCACCCTGCGCTCCACGTCCAGCGACTTTGCCTCATTGCCGGCGTTTAACCGGCAAGACTACGTCACCACTCATGAAGTTGAGATCGCTCATCTCGAAGAGAATATTCATGTGACGCCGGGAGAAGTATTAGTTCCTCTTCCCGAGCTCGAGCGCAGCGTGAAGCGGCGGACGTTCTTCGCGAATTTCACTCATGCCATCGGTTTCTTAATCGCGGTGCCGCTGGCTTGGCCGGTCTTGCGGTATTTGATGAAGCCCATGTATCAGCCGTTCGACAACGGCTGGCTGCAGATCGGCAATGTCGGCAAGATCAAGCAGGAGGACATCGGCGTCCAATATAAGTTCAAGCGCATGTCCAAAGAAGCCTACATGCCGGAGCAGGAAATCGATAAGAACGTCTGGGTCTTGAAGGCGACTCCTGCCGTGCTCGAGAAGATCTATCAAGGCAAGGATATGGAGTTCCGAGATGCGACCGGCAAGCATGTGTGGACCAACAAGAAGAACGTTCCATACATTGCCTTTTCCGGCAAGTGCCCCCATTTGGGGTGCGGGTATAAGTGGCGCACTCATAAAGTGCTGGGGCAGGTTTTTCTCTGCCCCTGTCATCTCAGCATCTATGATGCCGCGGGCAAGGTGCTCGATGGGCCGGCTCCGCGGCCCCTTGATCCGCTGCCGATCCAAGTAACGGCGAACGGGGAAATTTCGATTATTGACATGGAATTTAAAGCCGGAACCAAGGCGCAGGTGCGGATCGTCTAATGGAAACGACGCAATCGACCAATACGCAGCCGACTGCGATTGAAAAAGTCTTCGAGTTCGTCGATGAACGGGTCGGCCTCAAGACCTTGCAAGCCAAGATGCTCAATGAGCCGGTCCCCGGCGGCTCGCGGTGGGCCTACGTGTTCGGTTCCGTGCTGCTCTTCATCTTCATCATGCAGGCGGTCACCGGCATCCTCTTGATGTTCTACTACGTTCCCACGGCCGACCATGCCTATGCGAGCACTCAATACATCATCCACGACGTCGATTACGGATGGTTTTTGCTGAGCTACCACTTCTGGGGTTCGACCGCGATGGTCGTGACCGTATTTGCTCATATGTCACAGGTCTTTCTGTGGGGCGCCTACAAGAAGCCACGGGAAATGATCTGGCTGGTCGGGTTGGCTCTCTTCGGCTTGGTCATGGGATTCGGATTTACCGGCTATCTCCTTCCCTGGGATCAACGCGCCTACTGGGCAACGACAGTCGGTGTCGAAATTATGGATAAGACCCCGCTGGTGGGAGACTTCCTGGCGCGCTTCCTCAAGGGCGGGCCGACTCCCGGGCAAATGACGCTCAGCCGGTTTTTTGTGATTCATGTGATGATCTTGCCTGCCGCTCTCATGGGGTTGGCCGGGCTCCATCTGTTCTTGTTCCGCAAGGCCGGGCCGGCCGGACCCTTTCGGGGGAGTCCCCAGGAACTCAAGGCCAAGACCGACTACTTCTTTCCCCGGCAAATCTGGAAAGACATCGTCGGTATGGTCGTGGTGTTCCTGAGTATCTGCAGCCTGGCGTTTTGGGAGCCCGTCGTCCTTCTTGAAGAAGCGACTCCGGATCCCGGTGATTACCATCCGGAACCGGAATGGTATTTCTTGTTTCTGTTTCAAATGCTGCGCCTCCAGATTTTCGCCGGCGAGTTCGGCCAATTTCTGGGAGCCATCGCGATTCCGGGGGCCTTCATGGCTCTACTGGCGGCGCTGCCGTTTATTGACCGGAGTCCGGAACGCAATATTTTCAAACGGCCGATTGCGCTGATCGGATGGATTGTCGTGATGGCGACGATTCTGATCTTTACCGTATCAGCCATTATTAATCGCGAATTTCTTGAATAGGCGCATGAGAAACGGCCCGACGGCATTGTTGACTCGTCGGCCGCGTCTTCTTGGTGTATGCGATGATCGCTTGCGAGGCCGCCTTGCCGCAGTCGCTTCGCGGCCGTGAGAGCATCGTGATGGAGCGGCCGCTCGTTGCGATGCGGGCGTCGAACATGACAGAGGACACCGTTCACAGATTTTAATGCCGGGTGTGAATCACTATGGTCGATCGTGAATCCATGTCTCCATTTAAGTTAGGCCTGGGCGTTCTGTGGCCTGCGTTCTGGACTGCGCTGCCGATGAAATTGGCCCTTGCGCTCTTGTTCATGGCCATGGGATCCCTGCATCTTGAGACGAAGTTGGGTGTCGCGTTCTTGCTGGTGTTGATCAGCCCTGTCAGCGTCTTCGCGTATTTTGTGCTCACCCTCGCCATGGATGTTCATCTTGGAGAGGGCCTTGGTCTCCCATTCCTCTTTTTGCTCTCTATTCCGATCGATATCTGGGCGTTGGGTGTGGTCGCGCGTACGCTGTTCCTGGAGCGCCTCCGCGTGGAACCTCCGGACTCGCTCGGCATGGCTCTCTGGGTCCGCTGCGCCGTCACCGGGGCAATCTATGTGCCGATCCTGTGGTTTATCGTCGGCCAGACGACGGATCTTGCCCGCGGGATCGCCCTAGCTATCTTTGAATCGGATCTGCTGAAGCATGTTCCGGTCGCTGAACGCATCAGCCTTGAATTGACCTTCTGGGGCAGCGTTTCGACGGCGGTCCTGGTCGTGCTGGTCTGGGTCGGGTTCACGATTATCGGCCGATTCGTACGGGCACTGGCCAATCGCTCGCGTCCGGCCAGCGAGAATTACCAGGCGCTCATTTCGAGATGGGACTTAATGCGAGTGCCGCATGATCAACCCCTCATGCTGGGCGGATTCACCGCCGCCGGGGCCGTGCTGGGCGTTCTCTTCTGGGTGTTTCTCCCGGTCAGTACGCCTCATCCGCATGAGTGCTGCAAGCCTGCCGACGAGAAAGCCGAAGGTCCGCTCGATCCTCAACGGGTGCTCGGGAAAGCCGAGAAGGTCATTAAGGATTCGGAAGTACGCATCGCGTCCTTCGAGAAGCGGGTGGAAGAAGAGAAAGACAAGGGCGGAAAGGATAAGGCCGCAGTCAAGGAATCGGTGCCGAAAGAGGCGAAATCGCAACCCGATGCCAAGTCCGTTCCGCAGAAACCGAAACCATAATCAGGCCATCGCAAGGTGAGGATCATGGCGCACCAGCGTGACGAAATCTATCCAAACAATCGAAGGCTTTATCACCTCGCAGCCGCGGCCGGGCTCATCGCGCTCATTGAATTATGCGGGATTCCCGCGATCAGCTCCGCTCAGGACGCGGCCGGCGCCGGGGTGGCGTATCGTGACCTTCCGCAGGTCGGCGGCAGCCGAAATCTGATCTGGGTGGTGGCCCAGTTGCATCTGCTCCTTGCGGGCTTCGTGCTCGGCGTGCCGATTTTTGCCTGGTTGTGCGAGATTGTCGGATGGAAATCCGGCGACAAGCGCTATGACAAGCTGGCCAAGGAGTTCACCAAACTGCTGACCTCCTCCTACGCCACCACGGCGCTCTTCGGCGGCATTCTCCTGTTCCTGCTCATCGCCTTCTATCCGAAGCTGATGAATTATCTGACGGACATTTTCTTTCCGTCGTTCCTCGTCTATTGCCTCCTGTTTCTATTGGAAACCGCGACCCTCTATCTCTATTGGTACGGATGGGACGCGATGGCGGAGGGCAACAAAAAGAGCCTCCATGTGCTTCTCGGGCTGCTGCTCAATGTATTTGCCTTCTTCATCATGATCGTTCCCAATTCCTGGGCGACGTTCCAAGCCAGTCCCGTCGTCATCGCCGAAGGCACCGATTTCGAGCGGGCCTGGGCCGCCACATGGAATCCGACGTGGTGGCCGGTCAATATTCATCGGCTCATCGCGAACGTCGTCTTGGGGGGATACATCTGCGGCGCCTATGCCGGTATTCGCTACCTCTCCGCGAGAAATCAAGAAGAGCGCTACCACTATGACTGGATGGGATACGTCGGCAACTTTATCGGCGTCTTCGGGCTCCTGCCGCTGCCCTTTGCGGGTTATTGGCTGATGCGGGAGATTTATCAGTACAACCAGCAGATGGGCATTACATTGATGGGCGGATTCCTGTCCTGGCTGTTCATCCTGCAAGCCATGTTGATCGGCGTTCTCTTCCTGGGGTCCAACTACTATTTCTGGCTGGGAATCACCCATCGCATACCCGGATCGGAGATGCAGTATCGCAAGCCGATCATGGCCATGCTGGTTATTCTGTTGCTGTGTCTCGGTGTGTGGATGACGCCTCATTCCCTGGTCGCCAGCTTGGAAGAGGCTCGCAAGATGGGCGGCACCCACCATCCGCTCCTCGGAGTTTTCGGCGTCATGTCGGCCAAAATGACCGTGTCCAATCTGATGATTCTCGTAACGTTCATGAGTTTCATCATGTATTGGCGCGCGGGAAAACAAGAAACGGCGGGGTGGGCGAAAATCGCGAAATCGGTCATGGGGGCTTTGCTGGTCTTGGCCGGCATCGCGGTGATTATCCTCGGGGTCTGGGGATATTTCGTGCCGGCCATCATTCGCATCAATTATTTTTCCACCTCGCAGGTCGGCATTGTGCTGTTCGTCATGTTGACGATCACGCCGTTGACCGCGTTGCTGCTGAAGAGCGCCAAGACGACGACCGAGATGGTCTGGGGCAAGATGCCGCCGCGCGCCGGGTATGCGCTGGTGCTGAACGCCGTCATGGTTATCCTGTTGATGACTCTCATGGGCTACGCGCGCTCGTCATCCCGCGTCCACTGGCATATCTACGGCGTGATGCGGGACTCGTCTCCCTATGCGTTCTCGCCGGCCTTAGGCTACGCCGCGGCCTTGATGGCGCTCAATACGTTCCTCTTCTGCATGCTCGTCGCGTTTATCTTCTGGGTCGCGACGATGGGAGACAAAGCCAAGGCCGGGGGCGGGGGCAGTCCGGCCAAAGCGCCGCTTCCCCAGGGCGCATTGCCGGCTATGGCGGGGGGATCGCCTCAGCTCGATGAAAAGCCGTCGAGCTGAGTTCTGAATTCTGAGTGTTGAGCGCCGGGTACGGCGTCCGTGTGGATGCATGACGCGGCACTCCTCGCTCAAAACTTATCACTACCCGAAGGGGATTTATGAGTGAAGTTGCCAAGCTGCAGTTGATCGGTCTGTGTGTCGTGGGATCGGGCATCGTCATTCTGCTGTTCATCAAAGCTCAATTTATCCGCGTCATCGGCTTCGTCGCAATCGTCCTCGGTTTGTTCGCGCTGGTCGCGCTGGCGGTGCCCCAGATGGCCTCGCTGCCGCCGGCCGAAGAGAAATTTGATATCGCCAGTATTAAGACTCCATCCGATATGGCCGCCATCGGGCAGAAGATTTTTTTCAGCAAGGGACAATGCGCACTCTGCCATTCCATCGGTCCCAGCGAGTCGGCGCGCTGTCCGGATTTGAAAGGCATCGGAGCCAAGTTGTCGCGGGACTTCATCTTTGAGAGCCTCACCGAACCACAAGCGTATGTCTACATGGATTTTCGGCATGAAGGACCTCCGAAGGAATATCCGGCCCGCATGCCTTACATCAATAAGAATCCCATCGGGCTGTCACGAAATGAAATTCTTTCAGTGATCGCATTTCTGCAGCAGATGAGCGGGGAGCCTATCACCGTCAATCCATCGGAGATCATCGCGCCAGGGGAACCGGTCAAGGCGGCCGAAGCGGAAGCTCTGTCTGTGGCGCAGGCGCAGTAATCGGAACCATGTAGCGGCAGGTGAGGAGGATCTATGGGTGGCGTGCTGGTCAGACCAATTCTTTTAACGGTCGGCATCTATTTGTTCCTGAAATTCATCGTGCCGAATCTGCCCCATTCGGCGCCTCTGCCGGCCAGCCTGATTTTCTTGTATATCGCGCTGGTGGTCACCGGCATCGTGATCTTTGCCACGCTCAGCGGCGCTTCGAAAGACGCCTTCTTTGGGCCGATTTTTCGGTTTCTCGCCGGAGAGAGCGGCGGGGCGCTCCAAGGGGCCCGCTATCTCGTCCTGATTCTGTTCCCGCTGCTTGTCGGCTGGCAGACGTACGGCAGCACGGCGCCAAGCGACGCGCCTCCTCCCGAGAACCGAACCATCCATCCGGCGCCGCCCGGCGAATATACCGGGCTGTCCAATCCGGTGCCGAAAACGCCGGACAATATTATGTATGGGAAAGGCCTGTACGCGTCCCGCTGCGCTCCTTGCCATGGCAATTTCGACGGAAAGGGTTTTGCGGCGGCGGGCTTCACTCCTCCGCCGGCTAATTTCAAAGATCCGACGACGATTGCCATGCTGCAGGAAAGTTATCTGTTCTGGCGGATCAAGAAGGGTGGCGTCGGCCTGCCGGTCGAGGGGATGCCGTGGAAGTCGGCGATGCCTCGATGGGAGTTGGAGCTTTCAGACGAGGATATCTGGAAAGTCATCATGGGCGAGTATGACGGCGCCGGTCAGAAGCCTCGAACCTGGGACGAATCCGAGTAACGGACCTGGCTTCAGACGTTCGCCTTAAGGGGATCCTATCCTATGACTATCGTGTTGGGACAGTGGCATCGGTGGTTTCTCGGTATGGCAGGCCTTGCCGGTTTTGTACTGGTGGCGTGGTTCGGCTCGGCGCTGGCTCAGGAAAGCGTGGCCGTGCGGGCGCCGCTGGTCGACGGCACGTTGCCCGTGGATGATCCGACGGCCGCGGCTTGGAGTACGGCTCCGCCTGCCGAGTTCCCTATGTCCCCGCAAGTCCATTGGCCCGTACGGATCACGGAAGTTACCGCGAAGTCCGTGAAAGTCAAAGGCCTGCATGACGGCACGAACGTCGCCATTCTTCTGGAGTTTGCGGATCCGACCGAGGACCCAGACGATGCGGCCGCGATTGAATTCATGGTCGGGGATGCGAAAGCCCATTTCGCGCACGGACAAGAGATGCCTCAGGTGCAGGGCGGACCCGTCAATATTTGGTATTGGAAGAACAAAGACGGAAAAGCCGTCGATATGAGCGCCAAGGGTTTTGGAAGCTTAAAGGCCCAGGTGCATCAGGATGTGAAAGCCAAGGGCGTCTACCAAGACGGGACATGGAAGGTTGTCTTTTCGAGACCGCTCGCGACGGAGCATACCGCAGAGGATACCCAATTCACGCCGGGAGAGTTTGCCAGTATCGCATTCGCTTTGTGGGACGGAAAGAAAATGGACACGGGCCAACCGAAGGAGAAGGGTTCCGAAAAGGCGGTGTCATCTTGGTGGTATTTCCGGGCGGAGCCGCCTCCGGACTATTCACCCTACCTCTATGCCCTGTTGGCTATCGGGCTGGCCGTCGGTTTTGAGCTGGTCCTCGTCAGACGTCTAAAGAAAGGGTCCTGAGCATGAGGGCGAGGGGAAAATTGCGGGTACTAAGTTTCGTCGGCGGACTGGTCGCCCTCTGGGGGCTGGCCGGCGCCGGTGGATGTTCGATGTTTCAGAGCGAGCAGGCGGCCAGGGGCGAAAAGCTCTATGCGCATTATTGCCTGCACTGCCATGGGGAAAACGGCCGGCAGAACGAAGGATTCAACTGGTCTTCTATGCCGGACCCCAAGCCGAAGGATCTGTCGAACAAAGAAGAGATGGGCACGTTCAGCGACGAGGAAATCTTTCACACCGTCTCGCGTGACATGAAGGACACCAGCCCGGGCGGCGACAAAATCGGAGACGATGAATTCGCCGTGCCGACCATGCCGTCTTTCAAGTACACGCTGTCCGAAGAAGAAATTTGGAGCATCGTCGGATTTGTCCGCGGCCTGCACGGCAGGAAACTGGAATTCAACGTCGAAGGGCGGAAGAAGGACCTGCAGGACGCCTTGCAGGCAGCCGAACAAAAGTACAGCGAAGCCACGCGGATTGCCGAAGAAGCAGAAAAGAAAGCGAACGATGAGGCCGAGAAAAAGGGCGTGGAAGTTGACGATGATGCCTACGCCAAAGAGCAGCAAGCCATGGGGCAGGCCAAGAAGGAATTGGATCAAGCGCAGACCAACCTGACCAATTTCACCACGAGGCCGGGCAAAGGGGTCAATATCGCTCGTCCGGACTTGACCATGAAGCCCGAGGCGGCGACGCAGTTGGCGGAAGTCGGCAAACGGCTCTATCATGATAAATACGGCTGCAATGGGTGCCATAAGATCAATGATGAAGGAGGCAAGGTCGGCCCCGAGTTGGACCGAGCCGGTTTCAGGCTCAATCCGACCTGGGTCTATCGCTGGCTGAGAAACCCGCAGGTCATGAAGCCCGACACGAGGATGCCGAATCTCGGACTCAATGATGCCGATGCGAAAGCAGTCAGCATGTATCTCCGGACGTTGCGTGCGCCGAAGCCGGACAAGCCTATCGAGAAGGAAGAAGGATAGGCGCCTGTCAGCGGACGCTCGCCCACATTCCAAATAGAATGACTGTTCCCGCCCAGACATGTTGCTTGAAGAGCGTAAAGGCAGCAGACGGGGGGACCGTTCCCAGCAGCTTCCTCACCTGGAGGCCGAAGAATATTCCGACGGAACCCAGGACCACGTAATAGAACGGTTGCACAGAACACCAGTATCCCGCAAATCCAAGTAACACCAGCATGGCGGCCAGGAACATGCCGACAGCAAGCCACGTGTAGGAACCGAACAAGATGGCGGCCGATTTCACGCCGATGCGCGCGTCATCGGCGCGATCTTGGAGCGCGTAAATCGTATCGTAGGCGACGGCCCAACATATGGTTGCGCCGAACAACGCCCAGGCCGGACTGTCCAGCTGATTGCGAGAGGCGGCCCATGCCATGACGACGCCCCAGCCGAAGGCAATCCCGAGCACCGCCTGCGGAAGCTGCACCCATCGCTTGGCATAGGGATACAGGGCGGCAAGCAACAAGCCGACCGGGCTCAACAGAATGGCAAGCGGATTCAGCGTGACGACAAGCAATGCGGCCGCCGCCAGCAAGGCCGCCGCAATGATCCAACCCTGGCGCGGAGTGAGGGCTCCGGAGGCCAACGGCCGGGTTTTGGTGCGTGAGACCTGGCGATCGAATTGTCGGTCGGCCAGATCATTGAGGACCACCCCAAGGCTCCGCATGATGAACGAGCCCGCGATAAAGACAGCGAGCAGAGCGAGCGGCGGCCGGCCCGCGTTCGCCAGCACAAGCGACCACAGACTTGGTAACATGAGAAGCCATGTGCCGGACTGGTTGCGCAGGCGTATGAGTTCGCTGCATGCTGTCCACACAGATCGATATGTCGTATGAACACGAGACGGGTTGCCGGAAAGGTCGATCACGTGGCTGACCATAGCGGAGGCTCAAACCGCTGTCAAATCGCCCCGAGCAAGCCTCTCTCTTGTTTCGTGACGGGACCGGTCATGCCGCGATGTGGCGGCGATCGCGCTCCGTTTCGTCGCAAGAGATCCCGTCATATTTTCGGCACGCTGTCTCTGGTGTGTCTGCTGCTTTTCCTGTCGGGATGTCAGTTCTTCAGCCGAAGTCACACGTTCATTGCCTACAACCTTCCGCTTACTGTGTTGCTCCGCACCGATCCGAGCGTGGAACAGGCTATGCTGGACTATCGGGACTCGTGCGGCCAGTCTGCCGCTCTTTCTGTGGAAGGTCCTCTCCAGGAGGCGCTGAGAGACAAATTGAGCAGGGTGTTCCAGCGGGTCGTGATGCCGTCCTCCTCACTGGTGGCCGTAGACGGAATCGTGGATGTTTCATTGGGGTTGAAGCAGTTGGAGCTCTACGTGCCGAGAAAGTCGAACCGGTCTTATCCGGCCACCATGACGCTCGGTCTCGATTTCTCCTATAGTGACGCAGAAGGGACTTTGCGCCACGGCAAGAAGCTCCAGAGCCAGGTGCGCGAGGATGTGGAAGTCACGACCGATTCCTGTGACATTAAAGGTTTGAATAATTTGGTCCGGCAGACGGTTGACAAAGTGGTGGAAGGGATGGCGGTCAATCTTGGGGAATCCGCGAAGATTCGTGAGGCGGCACAATCTCCAAAGGACCCTCGACCGGTGGCCGCGGTTGCAGCGAGACCTCCGCTGCCCGAGTCGGACATGCCCGTTCAAGTGCGGCCAGCCAATCCGCCTCTTTCTCATGCCGCCCCCGCAGCTGAGACGACCGCGGCTGTTCCTGCGATGCCGGCCGATCGGCGGGACGGCGGCGAGACAAGACTTTCATTCCGCACCATCTTTCGCGACGAAAACCGAAATCAAGTGCTGGAACGTGAGGAACGGTTTACGGTTGAGTTTGAGATCAAGAATGATGGACCGGCTGCGGCGCATGATCTCGAAATCGATTTTGCCGGGCATCCGGCCGTTCTTCACAACTTGCCCCATCCCGTGAAAGTCGGGACGTTGGAACCCGGTGAAATCAAGCGGATGTCGGTCAATGGCTCGTTAGGTCCGGTGACGGAGGTGGAACAGGCGGAATTGGTCTGTGTACTGCGGACGGCCGGTTCGGATACAGCCTCGCCGACGGCCAAGCGTTTTTTGATCGCGATCCGGCCTGATCGAGAGGAGGATGCCGAAGTCTTGTCCGTCGATGTCGACCAAATGCCGCATGGGCCCGGAGCGTTGAAAAATCCACAGGCCGTCGGCATTGCGATCGGCATCGGCCAATTTCGAGACCCCGCCATGCCCGGCACGCTCTTCGCCAATCGGGATGCGGAGGTCATGGCGAAGTATTTCAAATTTTTCATGGGCGTTCCAAGCCAGCGCGTGAAGCTGCTGCAGGGCGCGCATGTCATGAAGGATGATCTGGCGGAAGTGTTTGAAAAATGGTTGCCGCAGCAAGTCGAATCGCGAAGCACCGCCCTGGTGTATGTGTCCGGGCGGGGGGTCGTCGATCCGGTGACAGGCGCCGTCTCCTTGGTTCCCTTTGACGGCAATGCCGCTTCTCCGTCTCGTCTCTTCTCGCTGGCACGGCTGCAGCGCGCGCTGGCTCGCACAGCGGTCCAACGGGCCGTCGTCTTGCTGGACTTGTCCCTTGAGCCGACTGCGGGGACGGACCCCGCCCAGGAGATCACGCCGGCATGGGAGATGTCGGAAAACGGGCAGAAATCGGACCGCCTGATGTGGATCATCGGTAATAGCGCTCTGCAAGATGCTCATGCCTACAGGCCTGGACAACATGGTCTCTTTACCTACTACCTTTTTAAGGGACTCCGGGGCGCCGCCGATTTGGATAAGAACGGCACGGTCTTAGCCGGTGAGTTGTGCACCTATGTTCACCGTCAGGTTCAAGACGTTGCCAAGCATCAGTACGGGAATGCGCAGGAACCGCTGTGCCTGCCGAACGCCGGTCAGTCTTCCCACCTTCGTGTGCTGCCGTTGAGCAAATCCCATTGAGCAGAGGGAGCGTAGGCAGGCCGCCGTATCAATCTGCCGGTGACCGGGGCCTGCCGAGCGCGCTTGAGTTGCATGAGGAGCAAGGGGGCTCGTCCGGTGCCTGAACCGTAGGTGGGCCTGTATCGATTTGAAAGAGGTGACCGTTCATGACTCGTACTCGAAGCATCGTGGTGGGCGCCGTGCTCAGTCTAATCAGCATCGGTCTATCGATGTTCATACTGGAATTCGCGGCCGGCGTCCTCTACGAGGAGGCTTCGTACGCGAACGGGAAGCGAACCGTGGCCTATTACGAAGGCAAGGCTTCAGCGGCCGGCGAGACGGGAGGGTCAGGTCAGACGTCGCTGATGCCGCATCCCTACTTGCTCTATGCCAACGTGCCGAATTTTCGCGCGGCCGGCTATCAGCAAACGAATTCGTTGGGCTATCGAAACGAAGAATTCACGGTCGAGAAAGACAAAGACACAATCAGAGTATTATGTCTGGGCGGTTCCACCACGTATATGTGGCCTTACGTGAAGAATCCCAAAGATACGTGGGTGGCGCAGCTTGAAGCCAAGCTGCAAACGATTTCCGGCAAACGGGTCCAGGTGATCAACGGCGGCCTGAATTATGGGACGAGCGCCGAGGCGGTGGCCGGGTATGTCTTCCGCCATCGCCATTTGGAACCGGACTTGATCATTTATCATGGAGGCGGCAACGATGTATTGCCGTTGTTCTTCGACGGATACGATCCCGAGTACGCGCATTTTCGCGACCATGGGAGCGGTTTGCGGCCAAGGCCCGGCGAACGGACGCTCCTGAGCCGGTCCAACATCGCCAAATACCTCTATGCCAGATGGCTGGAGCCGGTGGGAACGGTCTTTTACACCAAACCATTCTGGGAAGTGCCCCGGCAAGAGGCGGTTGAGCGGGTCAAGCGTACGGATCCGGAAGGATTCCGTCGAAACGTGGAGTATCTGGTGTCACAGGCCAAGCAAGCCGGTTCCCAAGTCGTCCTATTCGGATTCTTGCAGGCGCGCAAGGAAAATCTATCGAAGAATGCACAGGCCTTCACCGGTTATGAGGACGCGCTGGTGATCGGCCTGGAGAAAACGTATGCGGTCATGGATCAGGTCGCCCGCCGGCATGGGATTCCGTTCATCATCCCGCCGCAAGACAAGTTCAAGGACGAATGGTTTCTGGATAACTGTCATTTGACCGTCGAGGGAGAGGCCATGAAGGCGGAGATTCTGTTCGATGCGCTGAAAGGCAATGCGCTCTTTCGGAAGCCGGCTGATGCGTAGCGGCGACTGAAAAGCCTTTCTCCACAGCCCACTACCATGGAGCGATGCACGTTGACAGCACCGAAACAGCCTGAGTAAGATGCCCCGTTCAAGGCGGACAACCCGCCGCATGCCTGAAGCCGGCGTAGCTCAGTTGGCAGAGCAGCGGTTTCGTAAACCGCAGGTCGGTGGTTCGATTCCACTCGCCGGCTCCATTTTGTTCAATATTTCCGACTGAAACCGATCCTCTTCCCCCTGAGAGGCTGACTCTTGGTGGCGGATCTTTCCTCTGTTTTCGGGTTATCCACAGTTTCGCCAATGTCAAAAAGTGGCTGGTGAAACATCCACGATTTCATCTGCACTTTACCCCGACGAGTGCCTCGTGGCTGAACCTTGTCGAGCGGTGGTTTGGGAGATCACGCGCAAGCGCATTCGGCGCGGTGCCTTCACGAGTGTGCCGGAGTTTGGTTGCGCGGCCATCGACGCGTTCATTCGGCTCTATAACAAGAACCCCAAGCTGTTCGTGTGAACCAAAACCGTCGGCGACATTCTGAAAAAGATGAGTCCGTCGTCCATTGAGCTAAGGGCTGGGACAAAAGCATTCAGATCTATGCAATGGCACTAAATGATGTAATCGTGCAAAATATTACCCTGGTCTACTCACCAGTTAAATTCGTGCCTTTTCTAACTGAGAGAGGTAGCAATGCCGGAAGAAATTACCCAGCCGATTCCTGGCGTCCGAGCATTTTCCGAATCGTCTCGCAGCGCGGAGTTATCAGCGGCAGCGCAGCTTTTAATACTAGGCATAGAGTTGCGCGAAGATGATCTGGTCCACAAGGGCTATGCTGAGCGACACGGGGGCGACTTTATTCCTATTGAAGACCGAGCAGCGTTGCAACTGCCTGTGCCCACTGTGCGTGCCGGCGGTAAAAGGTTTTCCCGCTCAGAGGTGCGGCGTTCCAATGACGAGATTCGAATCCTCCCACAGGTGCCACAGAACGCTCGACGACCCTCAATTGCACGAACGGCTCAATCATTTTACACGGATCCAACGCCCTTCACAGCTGCACAGTTGTTCGAAGCCGCGTTGCATCACCCAGCCGAAATTATTCGAGTAGCCGCTGCGGTGTCCTATCCACGGATTACGGCCGATTATGCTGATCTCATCGGAATATTGGAGGCCGGAACATTTAGTAGCGACCGGCTGGTCCTGAAGGTCGCGGCAAACGCCTTGGGACATCTCGCTCCTGATCATCCCCGATTATCAGAATTACGCCGACACCGACGAACAGGTGGTCCAGCCAGCCCGGCCCATACCGCCATCTTAGTTCACGGCACATGGGCCAGCGATCAACCATGGTGGCAACCCGGGGGCGACTTTTTTACCTATTGCCATGAGAATGTGCGACCCGATTTGTATGGCGGCGCCGACCGATATGAATGGAGCGGCGGATATAGCGACGCGGCGCGGAGCGTCGCGGCAGTTGAACTCGTCAGTTGGCTGCAGAAGCATTCAGCGCTAGACGCGACAATTATAAGTCACAGCCATGGCGGCAGCGTGGCAATGCTCTCCACTCATGAGGCTGTTTCAACGGAAGAGCTTGTCTTACTGTCCTGCCCCGTCCATATTCCCAAATATCTGCCCGATTTTTCGCATGTTGGCAAGGTAGTGTCGATCCGTGTCCGCCTTGATCTGGTAATTATGGCAGATAGAGGCGGGCAACGTTTTCCCAGCCCTATTGAGGAAAATGTATTGCCGGTATGGTTTGATCATAGTGCGACTCATGATCCAGCAATATGGGAAAAATATAAGGTGCCTAGTATGCTGTGAGGCTATGTTTAAGCGCCAACTGACAACGCTTATTTATGTTGGTTATATTTACGGGGCATACCTAATCTGGCAGCTTACAGGAATAGAAACATGCGGATGGACACTGATTGGCGCATTATCCTCTAAAAATGAAACAGCACGGACCGTTGCAGGCATTTTGCTCGTGAGAGCACCCGATAAAGCTCGACCGTTAATAAGGGAAGCGATTGCCGAGAAGAGGGGATTGCGATACATTTTACCGATCGCCGCCGAAGTCGCCGATGAGGCCTTGGAGATTGAAGTGAGAAGTTTCACTAGTGATTCTGATCTTGAGGTTAGAATTGCAACTGAGCGGGCGATACGTATTATCGTTGCGCGACGATCAGGCCGCCCGCTGTAATCACTCATGTCGTTCTCGTATGCCTGTAACCTCCAGGCGATAGTCATACCGGACTCTCACGATTGAAGATCCTGTAAACCGCGGGGGATCGCCGGAAAAGTTTGATTTGTTGGCGGTGGTCAGGAATCCTTCTCATCCGAGTCTGCTACCACGCTACTACCAGGACAGCCCAACCCCCCCCCTGTAAAAATGGAGAATTCGGAATGACTCAGGTCATCCTGGATCATGGTGTCTCAGCGCGTTTTGGCACCAGGTTGACACCATTAAGACTAGTGGATCAGGTCGCGGTCTCTTGCAAAGCTGGAACGACCTAGATAAAACATCACGGCGGGGCCGCGATGCAAAATGACCCTTACGCGGAATCGCCGGATTGAAGGGGAAGCGGCAGGCCTTGACTCTGTTGCGCACAGTGCTCATCCTGATTGTGGTGCTTACAGCCGGATGCTCGAGCTCTATCTACGGGTGGCATGTCCGTACGAATTCGAGTCCCCCTTCTCCGACATTCGATCGGGCGGTGCTCACGCAGGAGCCTGTTACGATATTTGGAGCTCTGGCCCCGCCAGCCCTGCTTGGCGGTGAAACGGGCTTAGATTCGATCCTGGTACAAGTTCTCAAAACAGTGGCACCGAGCTTCAAGCTCATCACCCCACGAGAAACGGCCAGCCTGATTAATAGAAACGATCTCGCCGCTGAGTACACACAGATGAGAAGTCAGGCGCTGCAGAGTCATCTGTTGGACCGTGGGTCGCTCAAGAAGCTGGGGACGGCAATCGGCGCACGCTATGTATTTCAACCCAAACTGATTGCATTCATGCAGCTCATGAAGGATCGGTGGGAGGTTCCTCCTATTGCCTTGAAGATTTCCCGTATTCGTTCGAGTATCATGCGACTATCATTGCAATTATGGGATATGCAGACGGGCGAGTTGCTTTGGATCTCTCTGGCTGAGGCCACTCTCGAGAGCGAAGCCGTTGGGCAGGACCCAATCTACTTTGAGGATACAGCACGAGTGACCATGGGAAGTATCCTCGCTGACTTCATGACCGGCAAGACAGCCTCATCCTACGGCCCGCTAGATAAGATCGTCGACCAGTTGATCCAAATCCAATAGCCGGAGAAACGTACCTACTTACCGCCCACCTGTGCCTCAGGATACCCGTGAGCGATTGATCCGTCTCCGACTACAACCAAGCCATTTCGGTCGTTCAGGAGGTTCTATCGGTTCGGGTGGTGCAAAGTGAGGAGGAGAGAGAGGATCAGGATCGTTTCGTAAACCGCAGGTAGGTGGTTCCATTCCACTCGCCGGCTCCATACGAATTGCTTGAATATACGGCACAGTCAAACTCTATGCTGCTGCGCTGTGCTTTGTTAAAATCTATAAACATTAATTTTGTCAGCTCCAAAATGGCTTTAGCCCCACACAATACGCTGCACCAAGCCGTGCGTTCCTGTCCCATTTGTAGCACAGCCTCAACGTTTGTGTTCACATCTAAGCATCATAAACAAATCTATCAGTGCGGAAACGAAAAGTGCGGCCATTTTTTTACTCCGATCTCTCGCGCAGATCAGGGTATTTGTGTTCGAGATGAAAATATCGAGGAAGAGTCCAATCAATCGCTCAATATCTACAGCGAGAGAAATGAACGCTTACTAAGCCTGTTCAAAAGTTATTTGGGAAATAGAGAATCACCACTGTTCTTTCTTGATTATGGGGCGGGTAATGCTCATATTTCCCGAACCTTCAAAGATCAACTTCAGAACAATGTCCGGATTTACTGTCTCGAAGCAAATCCTGGTTGTAAAGATCTTTACGAAAAGTATGGGCTGCTTCAACTATCAACACTCAACGACCTTCCGGAAAAAGTTGATCTTGTGTATATGATCGAAGTTATCGAGCACCTTGATGACCCCATTAAAGCGATGTCACAACTAAAGCAGGTACTCAAAAATGATGGGATGATCTTCCTCTCAACACCTGTTGGTAAGTTACAAGAATCAGCGACCAACGCGTATGACACGCTATCACACCTCCATTTCTTTACAGAAAAGTCCCTGAATCTAACGCTGGCAAAGTCCGGCTTTTCAGAAATCCACTTTACGTATTATCCGGAAATGTATCCGCTACCTTCCCAAAGCGTAGTCAATAAACCTAAGAATCTCGTCAAGGACCTCGTTAAAAAAGCGTTGCCAAAATTTTCACCTGCTATAGTCAATAAACTTAAGAATCTCGTCAAAAGCCTCGTTCAAGAACCGTTGGCACAATCTTCATCTGCTCATGGCATAGGGCACTTAGTCGGGATAACAAGGCCGATAGGCCATAAACCAACTCCACAGCCCTAACAACGATCAATCGTAGGTCAATGTAGCGTTGTGTTGTCGCATTCTGACTGTGCCCTGCTAAAGGCATCAGTACACGCACACGTACACCTTTATCTGCCCGCGTCGATAAACCACTTCGCCGTCCGCTGTGTGATGATGCGTTTGCGATGCCTGCAATCATGTGAAACTCCCCCGTCGTGATCATCTGAAACTCCCCCCTCCACAGAACCGAGGAGCAGGGGCATGTCTGAGACGAACAATTTTCCGGTAGGCTCCACGCCCTGTGACCACCACTGGAGCGAGGAGCCGATGCTGCAAGAAGACCGGGTGCAAGAGACGTGTGTATCAAACATCTTCCGGTGATCAAATCGGCTGACACTTCGTCAGCGGTTGAAACCATATCGGCAGGATAGTTCTGTCACAGTTTAGCTACGACCGCACGCGAAGAAAGTCGGGTCAAAACGCTCTAAGCAATCCCGCGGTACCATCTCGAATTGACGAGCACATACGTGTATCCTTCCGACGTTCAAAGATAACAAACTTGGATTGCCGAAGGTTGCCCAATTCCAGATGCCAGTTCGGATATTCCTGGACAGGAAGTATCGTTCACTTTCCTCTTGTTCGTGGGACAGGAGGAAAGGCCGGCTCAAAGCTAACCGAGCGGAGGTAAAAGTATGAGCATGCTCTCAGTGTTAAAGCGCGAAGCTAGAAATACAGGGGCAGTTGCTCTCTATCTATTTATTTGTCTTGGGTTCTTTACCATCCTTGGCAAGTTGGTGCTCGCCGCCTATCAGATTGAATACTATCCCTTGTTGCCGACGGTGATCGCGACTCTCGCTCTGGCAAAGGTTGTGGTGCTGCTCGACCTGACCCCTCTGGCCATGCGGCTTGAAACGAGGCATCCGATTTGGGTGGCGACACTCTACAAAACGCTGTTCTATTGTGCCGTCAGTGTCCCTGTGTTGATCCTGGAAAGGGTCTGGCACTTTCGCGGAGAGGCCGGTTCGTGGGGGAAAGCGATCGGGTTGACCTGGGAGCATGCAGATCAAAACCGCATATTAGCCAAAGTTCTCATTGTCGGCTTCGTCTTTGGCTGCTACCACCTATACCATGGACTAGACCGTCGTCTGGGAAAAGGCCAACTCCGGCACATGATCCTCAGCCGAGCAGGATAAAGGCGGATACACGTTGTATAGGCCTGGGGACGGATAATGTTCTTGGCCGGAGCTCCTCTAATCACTCTTAGCAACGGGATAAACCGCGTGCCCGGATCAATACCACTCGAAATAAAGTCCCGCGACCCTTTCTAACGCACCGCATTGGGCGTACTTGTCAGCGACAAGCCGGGACTGGATCTCAGCGATCAGCTGTTCTACACATCCGGTCGGGTCTTACAGGCTGTTCGATGCGGTGCACGAGAGCGGGAGCGACCGATCGCTCTATTCCGTATCCATTTAGATACCCTCATGGATCGTATTGGATACAGATCCACCAGGTCTTTAATCCAGTCTAGAAACGCACTTCTTCAACGTCTCACAAAACTGCCCATCTGGTTCGGACTCTTTGCACGGTCCAGGGTTTGCTTCAAGGCTTGTGGAGGATAGGTCCGTCCACCGCCTGTATTCGGATTGACGCTGAAGGACTTGGTTTGCAGGGCTGGCGAATGAATAGTTCCATTTGCCAGATGCGGTATCCCTGAGAGCAATACACCCATGGAGAGCCGTCTCCCTCTAAGAGAATCGATCATCGTTGTGCTGAGCATGAGCATGTACGTCTTCCTATGCTGTCCTCTTCGAGTGTCGGCGGAAAAGATTGAGTCACAGATTCCTCAGGAGTTGGAATTGTTGAAGGAAGAAGAATCGGTGAGCATTGCCGTCCGTCATGAACAACCGATCTCGCAGGCCCCATCCAATGTCTATGTGATCACCGACGAAGATATCCGGCAATCCGGCGCGACAGATTTACCGACCGTGCTCCGGCGTGTGCCCGGCCTGGAGATCGTCCAGATGAGCGGAGCCGATTTTAATGTAAGCGTCAGAGGCGACAACCAACTATCGGCGAACAAGTTGCTGGTCATGGTCGATGGCCGCTCTATCTATAACGATGGACAGGGATTTGTGATCTGGAAGAACCTCCCGATCACTCTCCCAGAAATTAAACGGATTGAGATCCTAAAGGGCCCCGCCTCAGTCGTTTATGGGTTTAATGCGTTTGACGGGGTTATTAATATTGTCACCAAATCTCCAAGCGAGCTTAAGGGCACGACCTTTCAATTCGGAGGCGGGGAACTGGGCACGATTAGCAGTGCGGCAATACAGGCCGGCACGGCAGGAAAACTAGGCTATCGCCTTTCAGTTGGACACGATCAAAATAACGAATGGCGCAATCACGATGCATTGGCATTTCGTGCCAGCAAATTTAACGTGCATACGGAGTATGCCCTTACGGGTGATTCTAAGGTTTCTGTCTCAGGTGGGCTTGTGGATGCCAACCGATTCGATGGTCTTTTTATCGAATCTTCTTTGGGACGAAGCACTCCGTCTCAAGGATATGCCAACATTGTCTATGAACGACCCAATTTCTTTATCCGCACGTTCTGGATGGAATCGACGATGGATCAGCAGATACTGCCTCACCCACTTTTAGGCGATCTCTATATTGGCACGGACCGGAATGGAAATCCGAATGCAGCGTTTACGACTAATACTTATAACATTGAAGCGCAGCATACCGTGGAGATCGGTCCGACGTATCGGCTCACATCAGGAGTGAACTACAGACACAACACGCTCTCCAGTAATTTCATTGATAATTTTGCTAGCGAGAATCGATTGGGACTATACATACAGAACGAATGGCAGCCTCTACGCCAGTTAAGCGTTGTGGCCGGCGTCCGCTATGACCTCGATACATTCATTCACCCCACGTTTAGTCCGAGGGCCGCCATACTACTGACGCCGTTGCCAAACCATACTTTTCGGGCATCTATATCCGTGGGTTATCGCCCGCCCACGCTCCTTGAAACGCATGCTGATATGCGCTTCCCGAGCCCTTTTAACCCTCCAGGCACGCCGACGCTCCAGTTATTGGGAAATAGAAACATGATTCCAGAACAACTTATCTCATATGAAGTCGGGTATCAGGGATGGTTTATGAAGCACAGACTCCGCGTACGTGCGGATCTCTTTGCCAATCTCATTAGGGACCTACAAGATACACGCTTTGATAACAATACGCGGATAAGCATGTTCGACAATCGTCGTGGCAAGGCAAGTATTTACGGAGGTGAGGCTGGTCTAGACTTCTTACTGACCTCCTGGTTGAGCGGGTTTGCCAACTTCTCGTATGTCAAAGTAGACGATGAATTTGGTGGAAACGTGGCACGTGCAGCGCCTCCATATAAGGCAAATGTTGGGATACGAGGTGACTGGGCAAATGGACTTAACGGTGATGCGGTGTTTCATTATGTTGATAGCGTTAGCTATCCGGTCGATTCCGATTTCAACGCTGCTCCAGCGTTCGGCAATCCTATCCCCAATCCACGCGTCGGCAGTTACTATCTGCTGAACCTTCGCGCCGGCTATCGGTTCTGGCAGCAGAAGGCGGCGGCTGGATATCTGCGTGAGGCCGAGGTGGCGGTCTCCGTCTTTAACGCGCTCAACGACGAGCATAAAGAACATCCGCTTGGGGATCTCATCAGCAGGCGCATTATGGGATGGCTCACGGTCCGGTTTTAGCCGTGTGGTCGTACGAGCGGCAGATCGGCAAGAGCTGCTTCGCGATCATGTCACGATAGCCCTTCGCCGTAGTGCTTGTAATCGACGGACCCTGCGCATTGACCCGGCTGATCACGTAAGGCCATGCCGTTGGAGCAGCAGGCTCCTGCCGAACGCTATTAACCCTCCGAAGCCGGAACCGAAGAACAGGAGACTCATTGGCTCGGGCGCAGTTGCCCCTGCTACTGGAATGCCGGTTATCGCATCCGGACGCGTAGCCGTATCATGGAATTCGATCTCAAACCCGGCATTACCAACTATGGGTCCATTGGACGATTGGTAGCCCAACAGTGGGCTGGTTAATCCGGGCGCGAGAGCTTGTCCGGCTTGTGCCGACGTGAATGTCCAATCAAGCGGCCGTTGGGGAATGAGAGCGGTTGATACCGTCACCCGTTGTGCCTCCGAAACCGTACTCCCTGCGATGCCGAGATTCTTGGCCCCATCTAAATTCCCTCCCGGTCCATCTCCGGGGCAGAGAGGGCCGGAAAGCGAGCACCGTGACTGAGAGAAGGACCCTGTTGCACCCACCGCCACCCCTTGATCGAGAAAGCCGAGGCGGGCATTGCCGCTGTCGAATGATCCCACTGTCGTGGCTTTCACCGTATCCGGCAGCAAGAAATCGAAGACTCGTGGGCCTGAATTATTAGCGAGCTGATACAGATACGTGTACTGGTGAGAGTCGAGACCCGTCGCGCCCATGCCCGGACGGAACGAAGCCGACAGCACAGTCAGGAATGCGTCACCAGGCGGCAGGACCGCAAAGTTGACGACGACATCGCCGCCTCGTGCCAGTCCTTGACTGTAGCCGGTAAAATCTCCCAGGGGAACAGCATGGGATGGCGCAGGATCGATGCAGGATAGACAGAGGATCGAGATACACACTGCGGCAAACGCAATTTTAACATTCATGCTCCACCTCCCGCCTGGCGGCTCCGGAGACCCATTCGGAGTCTCTCATGTGTAGTTGCGCTTGCGCTGATCTGCTTTGTGAACTCAGTACTCTAAGATGAATGGGCTGTCAAGAGCGATGAATGGTTGCATTAATAAGGAAAAGAAACGAGGGGCTCCAAACAGCAGCGGGCCCTTCGGGCGACCTATAGGATTGTCGAAACACCGACGCTGACCTGCATCGACGATGAGCGCGTGTCTATGGGCTCGCGCCAGCTGGAGCGCGGCTGCGAACCCTGCCTAGCTTCGCCGATCCCGGCCGAAGTGAAGCGGGAGTAACCAACCCTAACATAGGAATTGACGCCACAGGAAAAATTGTTTTGGCAGATCCAAGAAACTCTAGAAGAACCATTGGAACGGAATTAATGCTAGACTGGTTCCGTCGATAGAGAGGAGTCTGACGATTTATGCTCAGGATGAGCGCCTGGTGTATCTTAAATGGGGAAACCTTTTCTCCTCGCTTGGCAGAGGAGTGCACAGGTATACAATTTGTGCGTAAAGAAGAGCCTGGAGATATAGGGGTATGGGGCCAAAACAAGGACAAAAGAAACGATCTGGGAAGTGCCAGAATAAAACCACCTGAGACCGCGCAATCTTCCAAGGCCTATGATGAACGATGGATGGTGGAATTGCTGGAAGCGCATATCGATCAATTTCGAGCCTGTGGAGCAACAAATATTGTGATGTACTTAGCGGTGGAGTGGGAAGCGCAATGTAATTTTGAGTTTGATGAAGTCTTTTTGGTTCGCCTGGCTAAGCTGAATATTCCGTTTGCGATTAGTTGTTATGAAATAGAAAAACCAAACGGAGCGTCGGATGAATCTACCGTTGAAAAGTCGTAAATTCCAGACAAGGAAAACAAAGGGTTCGCCCATCTTGAAGGTTCCGGTCACAGAGGAAGCGGTATTGGTCCATTAATCATGCCAGTATTTGAGAAGCGGCCCATGCAGCTGCCCGTCCAGGTCCTGCGCGGAGAGCTTGGCCAGTCTGCTGTGAATCTTCTGCACCGCGCGGGCCGCCTACGATCAGAGCAGGGACAGGTGATTGTCAAACTGAAGTGGTGATCTGGAACAGTGTCTGAGACGCGCGTTTGCCGTTCTGAGCGTAGAGAAGTGAGCGAAGTGACGTGGCACCCCTGTCCGCGCTTCACCGGAAGTGCCGTCAAGGGTGCCGGTCGAGGCAGGTCAACGCTGTTTCGTTCGGTCCACGAACAATAGATAGTCAGTCAGTTCTTCCATTGCCAGGCAAGGGAGGTCGCAGGAAATTCGATAAAATTCTTCCCCACGATCCCCTACGGTGAATTCCATCATCGAAGCCTTCGGCCCATCGGGGGTCATACGCGCGCCGGTGACCTCGGTGTTCGCTGACAACGCCGTAAACTGATGGGCATTACTATTGGTGTCGGCATATTCAAAGATGAGTTTGAGGCGCACCCCTTGCGGCACGCTGAATCGCTTTCCATCCATCTTGATGTCCCGGGTCACCAAGCCATCTTTCGTGATTGTGAAGCGAATCGTCTGTTTCACCTGGGCCTGTACGGAGAGCGGTATCGCGAGCATAAGAATCAGGCAGCACACAGCTAATCCGGTTCGTTTCATGAAAGCTCCTTCCGTTAAAGAGCGCGCTACGCCACAACGGTCGTGGGAATCAGCTCGGAAAACACGGCCCGGACGGACGGCTCACACCCTTTCCGGCACTGTCCCTCTTTCCAGCAGCGGTGATCACATCCCACGACCGACATCTGGTGCTCCTCTGGCCTCCACCCCAACGCTACGAGGGCAGGACGGTGATCTTCGGGACAGGTCAACTGTTCCCAGTGCACCGGCGGTCGTTGAAAACCCATGGCGACGGCGCCGGTAGCCAGCATGACAACGAACGTGCAAATCAGCGCGATCACAACGGCATCCATAAGAACCTCCTTTGTCTACCACCGAAGCCCACCATGAGCGACGGTGCTATCCAACAGTACGTATACTCCTCGCATACTCCGTGCCGCTCATAAACAACTGAAAATCATACGACAAAGCTGTGCATTTACCCGCTCATGAGGCACTAGGGGACACAATGGAAAATGCCGCTGTGGCGTAGGGCGTCACAAAATGTGGTGAGAAGTAAAACCTGCTGGATGTCGTTCCAGGCTGGATTGCCGTTGTACTACCGACGGAGGGTATCGACGGACAAACCCGCTCGCAATCCATTGGCCGCAAGTCATTCGTGCCGCCGGCGGCACAAAGGCAAACACGCGCCTGCGAGGAGCAGCCCTGCGTGGAACAGCTACCCGTCCAGGTCCTGCGCGGAGAGCTTGACCAATCTGCTGTGAATCTTTTGCAGCGTCGCGGTGCGTCCTTTGTCGGCCTGTGCTCGCTGTTGAATGAACGTCAGAAGCGCACCCATGGTGTGAAGGTCCTGCTTATCGAGGACCTCTGTCGGCTTCAACTTCTTCGTGCTGCCCGCCGCAGCCCACGCAAGCCGGGCGGGTTTCGGAAGTTTTGCCAGATTCGTCAGCGAGGCCTTTGTATCTTTGCACCACCCCTCGAGCTCGCTCTTCATAGTCTGGATCATCTGCAGCGAATTGGAACCGAACCATTTGCGTTGTTTGTCGGCGATGATCGTGGCTGCCGAGGCCACCAGGCTATCAGCCGCCTTCGTCGTCTTGTCGAGGTTGTCGCGGGTGACCCAATATTGCTCGCATGCCTTCCGGAAGCGTGATTTCTGATTTTCGATCTCGTCGATGAACGCCTTCGCCGCCTTGTCGTCGTAGAAATCGCCGACCGTCGATCCCTTTTTCCCTTTGCTTTGCAATTCTTTCAGGCGATGGGCGAGTTCGCCCTCGCCCTCTTCGATCATGCCCCGGTGATTGGAGGCCGTTATGGTCGTCATGGTAATCTGACTTATCTGATCGTCGTAGTCCTTGGTGACCGCATCCACGTCGTTCAACAGTTGCCTCAATTTTTTCGGCATGTCGTTCCTCCTTCTCGTGTGGCGCGCAGTGAGGGAGTTGCGCATAAAAGAGTCATGATGGACCTCATTGAAGCCGCAGTTTCGCGCACTCAACGTCCTTGAGCGGCACGAATGCGGAGACATCGCCGGTGACGATCCGGAACGACGGGTCTCGCCCTTTTCGGACCTCGCCGATTGTCGCTGTTCCGACAGTGATGGCGCTCGTCTCGCTTGACGGCTTGTTGTCGCACTTCATATAAAGGTGAACGACCAGCGTTTCCTCACCGGTCATATCGATCGCGGGCGTCAATGTGCCGCGGTAGGAGACCCCGAAGCTCTTGGACTCGGGCTCTCCGATCAAGCTGACGGTGGCGTTCACGACCATGACGTCGTCCGCGACGATGATTTCCTTCTCGGTGAAGGTCTTGACGACGTACGGCGCCTTGTCGGGCTCGTCGGTGCGGATCGCGAGCGATGCGCAGTTGACGTTGGCGAGCGGCGCGAACGCGGTGACGTCTGCCGTCGCAAACACCGTCGTGTCGCCACGGCCTTGCTTCAGCGCGCCAAGCTCCACCGTACCGACCGCGACGCGCGCGTCCGGTTTCCTGCCGTCGCAGTCGAGATACAGATAGGCAAAGAGCTTTTCGTTGCCGGTGACGAGAGCCTGCGGCGCGAGGGTGCCGGTGAAAGAGACCCCGAAGCTTTTCGAGTCAGGTTCGCCGATCAGGTTGATCGTGCCCTGATCGAGCGCTGTTCGTGGAAGATCGTCGCTGCCGCCGATGGGAAATGTTTTGATCACGAAGGACGGCTGCTCGGGCGACGCCTCGGGCATGTCCTGGGCTTGCGCTGATCCGACCGATAGGGCGACCGCCATCACCCCTGCTGCCCATAAGGGTATCCGTGTGGCCATGATTATTGCCTCTTGAAGAAGACCCAGAACTCGAGTGCTCTGACTTTGAAGGCTTTCTTGTTTTTTCTGACCACGTCCTGGGCGTCGTTCAGGTCGAGGCCGCCATCCAAGGTCAACGTGATGTCCGATGTGAAGCCGGGCCGGTGCTCCTGCAGCATCTTCGCATCGCTGTCGGCGCCGGCCTTGTATTCCCGCAATAGATATTGAACGACCTGATCGTCTTTGGCCTGCTCGTCCAGGGTGACCTTCTCCGAGCCCGCAGCCGCGTTGTATACCATTCGCCAGGAAATGGGCTGATCGTTGACCCACTTCTTGGTGCGCGAGCCGTCCTGCGCCTCGACCGGGTACTTGCCGATCTGGAAGAAATACTGGAAACCTCCGGGCGCGGCGATGACGTGTTTTCCGGAATGCGTGAATTCGATATCCAGCGAGAGGCCTTTATCCGTCGTGGCGATGTCGAGCGTCTTCAGGGCGATTCCGACGATGCGCGCGCCGATTACGCTTTCAAGTTTTCCGGTCGTCTTCTCGAAATCCTCGACGATCCTGAAGGTGAATCGCCAGGTGTCCGTGAGTCGCGTGAGGTGCGCCGGTTTCAGCGTGCAGAGGTACCGATTTTCCATGCTCGGCTTGACGCGCTGCAGATCGTCGGTAATCGTGTGGCCGAGCTGTGCGAACTTGTCTTTAAACACCGTCTCGTAGATCTGGCTGAAATCACTTTCCGCGAGCGTCTGGTCCTGCTGCCCGGCGGCCAGCTTCGCTTCTTCGAGCGCCACGATCTTGTCGATGACGTTGTTCTGAAAGAAGTCCGACGGCACCCGGCTGAGGGTGTGGTATTCGTACGATTTCACGACGTGATACAGCGACTTCCGCAGGCGTTCCTCCGAGCGTTGCCGAAGCGCGCGCGCATACAGTTTCACTTCCAGGTTCAGGGCGTTGCCCATCGTCTGCATCTGGCGGCCGATGGCCGCGCTCTCCAGCAGGCTCTTGGAAATGGTCGCGCAGGATTCAGCCAGGATGTGCTGGGCTCGTTCAACTCCCTCCATCAACTGCGCCTTCTTCGTGCTCAGCTCGTCGAGCGAGTCCATGAGACCCTGAAACTGCGCTTTATACTCGGCGCTCTCGGTGATCTTGTTTTTAATCTCTTGGACTTCCGGGCCGTTGCGATCGACCGGCACCACCAGCTTTGTCAATCCGGCGGCGAGGTTGCTCACTCCTTTGCCGAGGCGCGCCGCATGGTCCATCGCCTGGTCGAGGAACTTCTGTTGATCCTCCTGCCGTTGCTTGAGCACAGCCGAGCGTTGCTCCAGCCCGTCCTTTTTATTGCGGAGTATGGCCATTTGCTTGAGGAGCGCATCCTTTGCGTCCCGCTCCGGCTTGGACAGGGCGTTCGTATCGGCATCGGCAATCTGCTGGCGCAGCCTCACCACCGCTTCGTCGAGCCTCCGGCTTTTGTAGAGCGCCAGCTCCTCCTTGAATGAGAGGGCTTTGGCGGCCTTCTGCTTTTTCGAAGCGGCGTCCGTGATGGTCGCGGCTTCGTCCTCGAAGGCTTTGATCTCTGTTTCGAGCGTGGATACGTAGCTGCTGACCTTGCTGTCGAACTCCGCTTCGATCTGATTGTTGATGGTGGAGATCTCGTCTTCCGTGGCGTTGAAGTTGCCTTCAATCCGTTCGAGCTTTCTCGTGAATGACGCCTCGGATTCGTCGAGGATGGCCTCCCGATTCTCCGTGACGAATGTCGCCAGGCCTTCACCGACTCCGGCGGCGAAGTTGAAGGCTTCAGCGGCTGCATGAGGATTCGACAAATCGATTTTCGCGAGCGGTTGGAACAGGGCGTCGCCCGCTGCCCCGAGCAACGGCTGGCCGACGGGTATGATTTTGCACAAGCCGGAGGCGATCCCGCTGATCCCGGTCAGTATCGCCTGTTCCTTCGCCTTGTCTGCGGCCTTGCTGGTGATCGTCTCGTCGAGCGCCTTGATCTGCCGGCCGATTTCGCTCGCCTGTTCCCGGACCGAGGCGAGCTCGCTGCGGCTCGAATCGAGCAGGAGCAGGCCTTCTTGGAAATTCTTTTTTGCCAGTTGCACGGCTTGGGACAACGCTTGGCGGGTGCTCTTGAGCAGCTGCGCGTGATTCTGGACCTGGTCCCAGGATTTCCCGAGTTTATAGGAAAAATAGAGAAGGCTCACCGCGTTCTTCTGGTCTTCGAGGAAAAGCTGAAGATTCGACACCAGAGACAAACGGGGGAGCCAGCCCGGCGGGTTTCCATAGTAGTCGAGATTGTCCTTGAGCTGCGTCAGTAGGGCGGCAATTTCGGTCGCCTGCCCGGCGAGCGCCGCGCTGCGCGCGGTTTCCGGCACCCAACCGATGACGTCGCGATAGATCTCGAGCAGTTCCCGCGCCGCTTCGCGGCGCCCATTGAGATAAGCATCGCGCGCGTATTGCAGCACGGGCTCAATGACGAGGTGATTCGGCCAGCCGTTGGGATACCGCGTCAACACTTCACCGCGCTGCTCCGGTGTCGTTGCGACAGGAACCTTTGTGACGACGCAAACGATCGGTCCGTCCTGACGGCCGGATGCTCCCTTTTCAGCAGTGCGGGGGCCGGCTGCTTTACCCGCGACGATGGGGAAGGGACAACGTTCGACCGAATAGGCGGGTTGCCGAGAGGATTCGATCGGCGGCGTGCGACGCACGAGCTGCAGGTGGACGAACGCCGGCGGCCTGCTGGAATCGGTCGCCATGTAGGGCCGCCGTGCCGGGATTTCTGGAGAAAGGCCGGGCTCGCCTCCGAGATTGTTCTTGATGGAACTTATGCTCGTCGGAGCATTGGCCGGTGTGTCCCTGGGGACCACGCCGTTGAGCGCCCAGAAGCACCGGACCTCGCCCCCGTCACCTCCGCCTCCCGCCTTCCCTGATTGAAATGTGTCCGGCACACCGCCGGGCCACACGCGGATGCCGGTCTCGTCGGAGGTATGCCTCAGCTTTGGGGCTGTTATGGCCGTAATTGCGGAGTCATTAAACATCTCGACCTTGGCGTACAGGACGGAGAACGACTTGTCGAACACGTCCTTCCATCCATCGGGCCAGCGCCAGTCGGTCGCGTTTCTGGGAATCTCCTCGATGTTCCGCGAGCCCAGGCATACCGTCATCTGCTGATCGCCCGCGGCATGCTGTTGGCCCGGCTTGGGAATGTAATCCAGATAGCCGCCGCGTTCCGCATCCTGGCCTTTCCCGCCCACGGTGATGAACCGTATTGTCGTCCTGTCGGAGGCCGGGACTTCGACATTGCCGTGTTCGGGCAGACACAGGTAGATGTTGCCGCCGTGCAACCCTTTCAATCCGCTCTTCGCTTCGATCCGGCCGTTCTCGTTCAGAGGCCTGCCGCTGTCGTCGCGCCTCGTCGTATAGGCGGGAGGACGAGGAAGCGGGGTCGTCGTGATGCTGCCGTTGCCTTCGAAGATCAGTTTGCGCGCGCAGATCCACAGGGTGGTTTGCGGAAACACCAGCGGACTCTTGATCACGATTTCATCCGCATACATCTCCAGCAGTTCGATGTCATGGCTGCCGCTATAGTTGAACAGCTTGGCGGTCACCTCGTCCGGATTTCCGGTGGGGTTCGCCTGCTCGTACTCGTCCCATATCAGCTTCACGCCGGAGATTCGGATCTTGCGCGTGGTCATACCCTCGACGCCGTTGAAGCACTTTTCGGTGAAGCCCTGCGTCACGCTCACGGTCGTATACTGTTCTTTCCTCGGAAGGTCGCGGACCTGATCGATCAGTAACGGAGCCGCCTTCTCTGTCATATTCGGTTCTCCCGTCGAAATTATGAGTCATCGTATGGGAGGCGGAACCCGGCGCCGCGCCTCGTCCACTGTCTACCGATTCGCCTCGGACGTGGCTATGGGCGGAGGGGAGTGAGAGTTCTTATACGTATGCGGCAGCGGATGGAAGTGGAGGACGGCCGGCGCCCGCATGTCGGGGAATCGTTGCCGCTTCCGATTGTCGAGGATGGTGTCTTGCCGCCTGCGGCCGCGAAGGCCGGCAGGGGAGGGCGGCACGAAAAAATGCGTAGGATGTCGGTCCATGCCGCCGAATCTAATATTATCGGAGGCATAAAACAAGAGCGGACTGAAGTTTATTTGCGGCCTCGGAAGAGAGGAACGACCCGGCGCCTGCTTTGTGCCCGGCGCGGCAGACAATCGTTTTGCAAGACCTGATCGGCAGAAGAGGATTCGGTGGGAAACGGATTCGTCCTTGGACTAGATCGCCGGTTTACTTGCCAAGGAGGGTATCGACGGACAAATCCGCTTTCAATCCATTGGCCGCAAGCCATTCCGGATTGAAGAGCCTCGATTGATACTTTGCGCCGGAGTCGCACAGGATCGTGACGATCGTCTGGCCGGGTCCACGTTCGAGGGCCAGCCGCACCGCGCCGCCGACGTTGATGCCGGAGGACAAACCGAGAAACAACCCTTCCTCGCGCAGGAGCTGGTACAGGATGGTGAGCGCGTCTTGGTCGGGAATCCGCCACGCGCCGTCCACCGCGATTCCTTCGAGGTTCTTGGTCACGCGGGACTGGCCGATGCCTTCGGCAAAGGAATCGCCGTCGTTTGTGTCCGTGTTGCCGTTGGTAAACCATGACCACATGGCCGCGCCGTAAGGGTCGGCGCAACCGACGACGATGCGCGGATTCCGCTCCTTGAGATACAGCGTAGTTCCGCCCAACGTGCCTCCGGTGCCGACGGCGGACACAAAGGCGCTCACCTTTCCGGCGGTCTCTTCCCAAATTTCCGGGCCGGTCGTGCGATAGTGCGCGAGGCGGTTGGCGGTGTTGTCGAACTGATTCGCCCAGAACCAGCCCTTTTCCTCAGCCAGGCGCCGGGCGACGTGGTTGTAGTTGTCCGGATTGGAATACGGCTTCTCCGGCACCGCGCGAACCTCCGCGCCGAGCGTGCGCAGGAGGTCGATTTTTTCCCGCGACTGGGTTTCAGGGATCACGATAACGGAATGATAGCCTCTGGCGTGGCCGATCAGTGTCAGACCGATGCCGGTGTTTCCGGCCGTCCCTTCGACGATGGTGCCGCCTGGTTGCAGGAACCCTTTGGCCTCTGCGTCGAGGATAATGCCGAGCGCGGCACGATCCTTCACCGATCCGCCGGGGTTCATGAATTCGGCTTTGCCGAGGATTTCACAGCCGGTCAGTTCCGAAAGGCGGCGCAGGCGAATGAGCGGGGTCTTGCCGACATGGCCATCTAACCCCTGGTAGCGAAGCGTAGTCATGTGCGTGGTGTCGCCGGCCGGTGGATGCCATAACCGGCCGCTGCAGCGAGGCGGATGTCGTTATGGGAAGACATAAAGATCACGTTTCCTTTGAATACTGCTTTACGGTACAAAACGCAAGGGGTCCGGTACTCTTTGAACCATCCGAAGCCGGCTGGTTACGATGGTAACCGACTGACTGCTTTCTCGCGCGGCAATCCATATCCCGCATCCAGTGCGTTTGGGAACCGTGTGGCCTGGAAATCGCCTGACCGCTGATGAAGAATAGCTCCACGTTCACGATCAGCTGGCTGCATTCATGGAGCGGTCTGCTCTTCGGATGGCTCTTGTTCGCAGTATTTCTCACGGGGACGCTCACCGTTTTCAACAATGAGATTACGGCTTGGATGCAACCGGAGTTACAGGAGGTGACATGGGATGCCGGCGATAGTCATGAAGCGGCGTTTCACTTGATGGAGGTCGCTTGGCGGGGTGATCCCGAAGAAAGAGTCCTTCCAGCGGGCGGCGCCACGATCCTTCAGGTGAAATTGCAGGACAGGCGGACCTTCTCCGGCCAAACGATCGATCCGGTCACGGGCGAGCTGGTCACGTTTCGGGATACTCAGGGCGGCGATTTCTTCTATCACTTTCATTACGGGTTGCTCGCCGGTTGGCCGGGCGCATGGATGGTCGGCGCCGCCGCGATTGCCATGATCCTGACATTGGTCACGGGGCTTGGTATTCATCGCCGGATTTCCACAGATGTGCTTGCGTTTCGATCCTGGTCCCTCTCACACCGTGCGTGGGTAGACATTCACAACCTGACCGGCATGCTCGTCTTGCCGTTCCACCTGATGATGACCGTGACCGGCTTGATCATTTTTTGGACCATTTATATGCCCGTGGAGGCGCCGTTCTCTGCGAGCGAACAGATCATCTCGCTGGTGTCGCTGTTGCATTTTGTACGATTCGGCGGCAGCACGATGCGCTGGCTCTATTTCGTGATGGGGCTGCTGGCGAGCGGGGTGATTGCGACAGGCCTCGTTTTATGGACCGGCAAGCGGTGTAAGTATTATGCCGGCAGGACTCTGGGCATAGGTGTGGTTGAAATCCTGAACGTCGCGGCAATGGGCGGATTACTCGTGGCCATTGCCGTCTTTTTTTGGGCCAATCGACTCTTGCCGACCTCACTCATCGACCGGTCACTCTGGGAGATCCGCTGTTTCTTTCTGGCCTGGTGCCTCTGTCTCGTGCATAGTTGTTTCCGAACCGGTTCCCTGTTTGCGTGGAAGGATCAACTGTATGGGGCGGCAATTCTGTTGGGTTGCTTGCCGCTCCTCAATGGACTGACGACGAAGAGCCATCTATTGATGACGGTGCCGAGAGGACAGTGGGCCTTGGCGGCGGTCGATCTCACGGCGCTGGTCGCCGGCACGCTCCTGGCCGCGACAGCCCGACGCATTGGTCAAGCCGCTCGAACGAAGTAGAGATGGGTCATGCTTCGCTGATTGGTCGGCCGAGCCGCTAACGTCCCCGTCTTTTTCGGCAAAGAAATCAGCTACTTTCATGAGGCAATATTCGCAGAGGTAATCCGACACGGCAGGATGTTCCTCGCACCCCACGCATATCGGCTCGCCTCGGAAGTGTGAAACCAAGCTGCGAAGCATTTCGCCATGGTCTCATAGGATGCGATTTCCGTCAGCTGAGTGATCCCCTAGAATTTCCGCAAAACCGAGACGGCTTGCCTAGGCGAATCCCTATTATGCGGCTCTCCCGTGGCGGACATCTTAAGACAGTTTTCATCTGTTGTTCATCCTTCCCTCATCTCGGGCGGCTACCGTAAATCTGGATCACAGGTCGATCACATGTCCGGGCAAACTTGCCTTCAAGAACTCACCTCGCGGCAGCGAGTGAAACAGGCCGGTTTTCTTCTCGATTCCAATGATTGCAATGATTGCTTCGAATCGTCATCCAATGGGCTATGGACACTACGCAGAGCGTCTTCTCCGGATAGTTTTCTGTATCGCTCTCTTTGGCATCGGCGCCGGTTGCGCGACCAACCCGGCCGCTTCTCAGAAGGCAGACCTTGATGAGAGTACAGAAGAATATGTGGTGGAGAGCTACTGTTCGCCCGCGATAAGTTCCCAGGTCGATAGTCAGAGAGCCGCGTTTTTCATTCAGCCGAAGGTTCAACCGGAACAGGAAAGTGACGAGGCTCTCTTATTCCTCTCGCCAAGGGCCCGCCAGATCGCCCAGATAATCGGCCTTGAAGACCTGGTGGCGCAGATCCCGATACTCGAAGGCGAAGTGTCGCGAAATGTGGAGGGCGCTCGTTTACGGCTGCTTGAATTGCGCCAAGAGCTTTCCGATCAGCTGCTCTTAGCCTTGTTCGATGCGTCCAGTGTTGCGGCGGAACTGGAGTGTGAGAAGGGGCGCGCCGAAGCTGTCGCGGCCGGCCTTGATGAAATACAGAACGACATTCAGCAACGACGCACCGTCATTGCTCTCATTTCGGACGCGACGGCCGGTCTTTTCTCCGGGATATTTCTCTTCGGAGGGTCGGAGGTGCTGGCAGGAGCAGCCGATGTTGTCGGCAATATCTTGCAGGGCAGTTACGGGTATGCCGCCTTGGGTGGTCTGCAGCACTATGAATTATTGCAGCAGCGGAATCTCATGCAGGATGTCTGGGAGGGACCGGAATACTCCGCCCTGTATCCGGATTCCGTCTGGCGGTTCTTGAATTGGCCTCAAAACAACGGGCGCTCGCAATCCCGCCGCGACGTCATTATCCAGGACTGGAAGAAACATCTGGGGGAGGCGGGGTCGGAGAAAGAGGAACGTTACAAGCAACTGTTCTTTGGGGAAGGCGGCGTGTACACTGTGCCTGAATTGCGGCATCGGGCGGAGATGCTTGATCGCCTGAAAGCCGCGGTGCGGCTGATGAGTCAAGATTTGAATCTCTTGTTCAAAGAGACGCTGGGACACTTGTCCGGCATGGCCAGGCTCGCCAGCAGCCGATCGCGCCTCGTTGAATGATGGGATCTCGTGTCCGGAGCATTCCCGAGCGTATTCCAGTGATGTGCGTGAACTGCCTGCAACGGAAGGGGGGGTGACTCGGATGAATCGACGAGCCGACGACCTGTGTGAAGAGTGCCGGCATCATCGGGCCGTCAATGGACCGCAGTGTCTCTATTGTCGAGGAAAGAAGCCCGCGAAGCAAATTCATCAACGTCTGCTTGTCCGCTTGTTCTCTATACTTTCGAATCCGACGAGTTTCTTCCATTGCACCCCGGAATTGCGCCGGTAGGCAGGGCTGATCGGCTCTACGTAGAGTTTGTGCTCCACGTAAAATATGAAGGCCGGGAACAGGTGTGTTTACGAGTAGTGTTGATTTAGTGGATGTGGTATGGATGCCGGGTGTGTGTGACCTGCGCGCGGCATCGAGCAATCCGTGGAAAGCAGTGCCTCATTTGTGCGGCCAAACGGCGAAGGCCGTCCTGGCTCCGGTATTTCCTGCATTTGTTCATCTGTTTTCGGAGTAGACCATTCATACCACGTTGATGGGTTCTACCTAGACCCGCTCGCGCCGTCATTTCCTGGCGATGCCCTGATCCGTGAAGGAACTCTCGATCATGAATCTCAGGTCGCTTGCGACGCTCGCGGGATCGACCGCCGGACCGATTTCAATCCAATATTGCAGCGAAAAAACGAGCGCCCCATCTTTAAACTCCTCCAAGAGGACATAAGGCTCGGGTTCTTTCAGGATTCGGCCGTGTCGCAAGGCCAACTCCACAAGTAGATCTTTAACCCGACGGCTCGCCGGTCCCTCCACAACGGTCAATTGAAGGGAATATCGTTTTCTGTAGCTGGAGTACGTCCAGTTCGTGAGGTTCCGTTCAAGTAAATTGCTGTTGGGAATGAGCGTTTCGACTCCCGTACCGTCCCTGATGGTGGAAGAGCGTAATCCGATCGTCGTCACGGTCCCGCGAATCCCGTCCACCTCAATGACATCCCCGACGCGAAGCGGGCGCTCAACAAGAAGCAGAATCCCGCTGATCACGTTTTTCAACAGGTTCTGCGTCCCGAATCCGACGCCGATCGCCAAGGCGCCGCCGAGGAACGCAAATGCCGTCAGCGGAATTTTGACGGACATGAGCGTGATGATGACAAGGAGCGTAAAGAGGAAGGCCAACGCCCATTGACGAATGATATTGGCGACATTCGGATCGACATGGAATCTGGTGATGGCTTTTCTCTCGGCGAATCGTGCCAGAATGATCGAAATCCAGTATCCGCCGAGGAGAATCGAGAGCGCTTTCAGTACCTTTCCGATCGTGATGCTGCGCCGGCCCGTGATCGTCTTGCCGTCAACTTCGATCGTATCTTCGGCGGAGAATAGTTCAATGTTCCAGACGTTGTGCATGGATGTGGCGGCCGACGTTCCCCATTCCCGCAGCCGCTCGGACAGCGGCCTGGCGTGCCGGCGTTGTTTAAACTCCGCCTCTCTATGGTCGATAAGTTGGAGGAGGCTGTCCGTCTGTTGAAGCACCCGCCGGTACAGGTCCTCGCGATGGCGAAGCGCGCCGATCATATCTTGAAGGTGTTTAGGGTTGGAACGAGCCGGCTGTTCCTCCATGCGGCCGGTGAGTTCATTGATCTGCCCCGCTACCATGGAGAGTTGCTGAAATCCGTATTCTCTCCAGCCTTGGATAAGCTTGGCGGTGCCGGTGAGTTTATTCAGCGCCTCACGCTCCTCCGGAATGGGCACGGTGCCGTGAAGCGACGCAAACCGCATTTCCCAGATCCGCCGTTCCTGCCGGACACTGTCCAACAACTGCCGGAGCAGGTCGATGTTCAGATTGATATTGTCGTAGCGAAGCCGCTGAACCTCGAGCGCGTCGTTCAGGCTGGCCAGACGGCCCTCGCCCGGCCGGGCCGGCCTCTTTTTCGACGAGGACAGGGCGCGGTGGGCCGAACTCACCTCTTGTTCCGCGGCCGCGACGGCGCGGCGCTGGACGGATTGCCGGAGCACGGCCTGCTCGATTTCCGATGTCAGCGCCTTGTGTTCCTCGTCCAAGCGAGCCGTGATCTTGTCCAAGTCCTGCTGAGTGAATTGAATGTCTCGCTCCGCGGTTTGTCTCTGTCGATCAAGAAAGGCGCGGCGGCGGTGGGCTTCGGTCAATTCTTCATGAAGTTCTTTGCGGGAGGTATCCAGCATGCTGGCTTGAGCAGCGGCGGCGCGTTCGCGCAGCTTCGCCAGTTCATGGGCCCACGTCAGTTGCTCCAACTGCACGGGGTCGCGCACGCCTTCGAGGCGTTCCGCGGCCTGGCGCGATTGCTCCTGCGATTTACTTAACGTGCGGCCGGTCGTTTCTATCAACCGCTCGATCATCGAAAGCCGGCTCTCGATGCCCTGCGCCGTGAAGGTCATGGATCGGATCGCATTGCGCAAGTCATCGACCATCAGCAGGGAATAGGGCGGCGGTTCCGGAAAGCCCTCCCATTCCTTGCTCTGTCGCTCGATGTCCCGGGCTCGTTGCTGCGCTTGGGCGAGTTTGCCGAGTTGGTCAAGGTGGCGGTCATACGTCTGTACGAGCTGCTGCAACAAAGACCGGCGTTCCAGGAGTTCGGATTCAGAAACACCCGGCGGGGCGCCTTTCCGCAACGTCGACGGCCGATCTATCTGGGCCAGTTCTGTCGCGGCCTGCTCGCGCTTTGCCTGGAAATCCGCGGACAGATTGGCAGGCGCGGCAGGCTGGTTCGGTTGGGGCGCGGCCTCGCCGGGAGAGGGATCGGGCGATGATGGGGCGGATTCCGCGAGTGAAGGAGAGGCACACAGCAGGCCGACCAGCACGGTCGAAAGCATGACGAACGGAAACGGCGCAATAATAAGATGCCTCCTCATGGGCGATGAAGAACGATAGAACCGATCATGCAGCCTTAATTGAATTTGTACAAGAGAAGATATCGACTGGCAGTGGCTGTCATTCCCGCGGAGCTTGTCCTTGCGGAAGCGGGGAGGGGAGATCCAGTCAAAGGCCTTCTCCAGAGCATGTGGCCGCGATCAAGGAGTGGATGCCCGCCTTCGCGGATATGACGCAAAGGGAAACTGACGCACACGATCATCGCCTGGATCTGGACTGGCGTTGGGCGCGCGCGGCACGAGCCGAAGGTGTGACTACGAGGATAAAGCCGGCGCGGCGGTTATGAAACGGCGCGACTACGGCCCTGCCTCATGACGGCATACCGCAAGACGGGGGTATGAGCGAGCACGAGCGTCAATCCAAGAGACATGGCGTATACGGCAATGACAAAGATCAGATCCCATAGTGCCGATGTACGCGCCGTTTCAATGAGAAAAGGTTCGAAAGCGTCGAGCACGAGCATATGGAACACATAAATCCCAAGAACCCATTTTGCCAGGAACGAAAAGGCCATACCTCGACCGACGGCGGGGCGGGTCAAGGTCAACAGGAACAGCCCTGCGACCATGAGAATCCCGCCCGCATATGAGTGGTCTCTGACGGCCACGGCCGTTCCATGGAATCCTTTTGCGATGACCACGCCTTCTATTACCGCAAGCACATATCCGCCGGCAATCAGACCGAGCGGCCAGATAGCACCAAATGGGCCGCCGATGGATATCCGCCATCCGAGCAACGCAAATAGTGCCGACATCAACCACAGTCGAAAATCGTAGAGCGGATAGAGGTGTAGAGCGGCGACCTCTTCAAGGACGGAGAGGCCATAGAGTCCGAGGATGATGGCGGCCACCCATTTTTCCCACCGGAGAACGAGCACCGCTGCCACCGCCGCCAGCCCGATGACGAGCGCCGGTAGAAACCAGAGATGGAAGACCGGTGGTTGTGGAACGAGCAGCAACTCTATGTGTTCGTTAGCGAGGCGGGACAGGCTCGCCATGACCTGCGTAGAGACAGTCTCGGTAACACCGTGACGGGCGAAGAGTCGAATCCAATCCCTCGGGATGATGCAGTACAAGAACAGTGAAATCGCAAATATTCGAAGCAACGGAAGGGAATAGGTGGATAATAGAGCGAGGGGTGCCTGGCCCGATTGGGCCTGTTTGCCGAAGAAATAGCCTGCGGCAAGAAAAAAGTACGGAACCGAGATCCACCAGATTTGATACAGGGTTACGTCAATGAGGAAGCGTCCATCCCCCAGTTCGTGCAGCTTTCCGATGAAATTCGTATGGAGACAGATTACCAAGAGAATCGCAATCGTCCGATAGGCGTCAATATTGGTAATGCGCTCTACCGGAGTACGGTCGGGCACGATCTGCGCACTTCTCCTTTCCCTGTCCGCCCCATATTGCAGGCGGGAATAAGCCGGATTGCCGGGCTGCTATGCAAATTCGAGTCCGCGACGTATGTGATAGGGCGGCAAAGGTTCAACGAGCTTGCGCCGGGACGAACGTTCTCGATGAGAAGAATCGCACGATACGCACTGTGCGGAATTTCACCAACGAGGCGTTGGATCGCATGATGCCACTCTCGCGTCAGTAGCCATCGGAGACCGTGGATCCGAAACACAGGCAGGGCAGCGTCCCTGCACAAGGCAGGGACGCTAAAAAATCAGGCGGGCACGGACAATTCGACGAGGCCGTATTGGTGAGCTCGAATGAGGAGTTTCTGGCGGGTCGTGACACCGAGTTTGTCGAAAATGCTGGTCAGGTGATGGCGTACGGTGGTAGCGGAGAGGCAGAGCTGATCGGCAATATCTTTATTGGACAGCCCTTGGCCGATCAGTCGAATCACGGCGCGCTCCCGTTCGCTCAAGGTCGACGCCGGTTGAACATCAGACGGATCCGAACCGGCGCGGGGTTTCGTCCCTTGCTTCCAGTCAGGCCGGCGAAGAGTCGGCTCTATAACCTGCAAGGCCTTTGCCGAAACTGCCGACCTGTTGAAGAAGCCATTGATGCAGGCAATCAAAACTTCCGGCGGCTGCACGTTCAGGATCACGCCGTCCACTTCCGATGAGGCAATCTGCCCCGCGCGGATTCGTTCATCAATTCCGATCAGCAGGATGATCTTCGTCTGCGGGACGAGGAGTCTCAGTTCTGACAGGAGCCGCGAAAGATCCATCTCCGGCTCCAGGTCAATGATGAAGATGTGAGGTTGCTCGCGCGCGATCGTGTCATCGCCCCGGGCTTCACCGGGACGCGGCTCGACCAATCGGAGATGCGGTTGCGTCCCCAGGATATGCCGCACGCCGAGTCGCAATATATGGTTGCGGCTGATCAGCATCACCTTCATGACGGACGATTTGCTCATGGACAACCCGCCGGCGCGTTCTTGTCGCGCTCGCCGCCGCCATGGTCCAGCTGATGGTGATCGGGAAATTTTTCTCTGACTTGCTGAACGTATAAGCCGATCATGCCCCGCTCGTCTTGATTCAGTTCCAGGCGTGCGACCATCGGACCCAGCAACGTTTCGGCCGCCTGCATGAACTCCCTGACCTCTTTCCGAATCGACTTCATCATGGGCAAGTCCTCCGTGTGAAAGGGAGATTCCGGTCCTTTGTCGATCGGTTTGGTACCGTTACGGCTATGAAGCCTGTGAGCCTCCGAGCGTTTGCCGGCGGTAATATTCATAACAACCGGAAAGCGCGAGGTGATTATCAATGAGCCGGATGGTGCCGGAGTCCTGCCCCATGATGAGCGCCCATTCCGCCACGTAGGTCGCCATTTGAACCGGCGTGAGCCCATGGGCGCCGAAGAGATCCAGCGCGATCGGCGAAAGCTCCACTCGCAGAAACGAAGACGATCCGTACCCGAGAAGGTAGTCGTCCTGCGCGATAGACAGCACCTGGAGCCCGCCTTTCGCCCTCAAGCCGAGATGTCCGCATCGCCCGCATTTCAAAGCCTCAAGGCCTGCATGAAGCCCTTGCTCGCGGGCGGGGTCGCGCTTCATCATCTGTTTGCAATCAAGCTTGGGGCACAAGACCATGGCTGTTTTCGGTATTCTCGGCCCTCCGAATAGCGTCGCCGTGCCGGACATTTCTCCGCGCATCATTGCTATTACACGGACTCCTGCGCCGCAATGGTCAGTCGCTCCGCCTCCAGCCAGTCCTTCAAGTCGTCGCCGTGCCGGCCTCCTCGTTGTTGATAGAGTGCATAGGCCAGCTCTTCGATACGGCGTTTGGTGTTGGACGGCGCGTCGCCGTTATGCGCATGTGGACGCAGAGTGTCGCATGATGATGGGCCGATTGCCGCCGGAGACTCGTTGATGGATTGAATCGCCGCGTCTTTATTCTGCCGAGAGGATTTCACTCGCTGCCGTGCCATGTCCACGCTCCCTTAATACGTATGTGTGTGAGTTGAGATAAACGCGCCGGCGTCACAGGACGCGGGCACAGGGGATTCCGAGTTGCGTGCGGAGCAGTTCCTCCACGCGATTGACTGTGGAAGGGCGCGAGCCGCCGCCACAGGCGCCATGCGGCGAGGACGGTTCCGGCAATGCGTCCTGCGCCGGCTTTCTCACGGTGATGACGGGCGCTAGAGGACACAGGGCTTTGACGGTTCGCAAGGTTTCGGTTTCCTCTCCGGCGATCCCATGATCACACGGCTCAGGGCTGAGCAGAATCGCATCCGGCTGCATCTCGCTCAGATCATCGAGGATGGCATCGAGGCTGCGGCCCAGCACGGCGTGATATCCGCTGCTGGCCAAGCAATCCGCGAGCTTGAGGCCAAAGTCAAAATTGCGATCGACGATGACCACTCGTTCTCTGGTGGCGATGCTTCCGCTCATCATGGTTCTTCTCCTTGTGTCTTATGCGCCGTGAAGTCGTGATGGAGCCGTCCCGGTCACGAGATGGATTGGAACAAGCCGTAAAGCCTGCTGCATCACATGATCGGCGGGACACGCGTCATACGTCGCGTCCGGTGGTGGAAGTGTAGAAAAAACGGAGGGATGGCACTATCGACACCGTGCCATTTTCCGAGTCATGTTTGGTGCATAGAGCATGTCGACGTTTCTATGACGTGTGAGCTTGGGTGGGATGCGCATCCGCCGGCGCTGGTGAACGGGAAGGCGTCCAGCCGGAAGCCGTCAGGTAATGATGCGATTTACGAGGCGATTCTCGATGGCGTAGTGGGTCAATTCCGTATTATTTCTGGCGTGCATCTTTTCGAGGATCCTGGCCCGGTAGGTGTTGATGGTGCTGACGCTTACGGACAGTTCGTCGGCGATGTCCTTGAGGCTTTTTCCGACGGCAATGAGGCACATCACCTGATATTCGCGATCCGATAATTGTTCATGGAGCGGCTTTTCCAGGCTGCTCTCGAGATTCGCCGCCAACAAATCGGCCAACGACGCGCTGATGAACCGCCCCCCGTCCAGCACTTTCTTCATGGCATGCACCAGGTCGCGCGGCGCGGTGTCTTTCGACAGGTAGCCCGCAGCGCCGGCGCGCAGGAGCCGAAGAGCCAGTTGGTCCTCCGGGTAGGCGCTTAGAATGAGCACCGGCAGTTTGGGCTGCATCCGTTTGAGCTCTTTCAATGCTTCCAGCCCGCCTTTCCCGGGCATGCCGATATCCAGGACCACCATATCCCATGGCCCGGCTTGGATCTCGCGGAACATATCCTCCGCGCTTTCCGCTTCTCCGATGGTGGAGCAGGTGAAATGTTCGACCAAGATTTGCTTGACGCCGTGACGGACCACTGCGTGATCGTCCACCACAAGAATTCTCATATGAATACCTCTACTTGCTCGGTTCAGATGCCGACGCCCCGAGCGGGAGCCGCACGGTGACCATGGTCCCCTTGTCGAGACATCTTTCGATCTGTGTTTCCCCGCCGAAGAGAAGCGCCCGCTCCCGCATGCCGAGGAGCCCCAGGGATTTGACGCCGGACATTTCCGAGTCCGTGATGCCCCGGCCGTCATCGGTGACCTGCAAGAGCAGATGGCCTCTGCATTCCTGCACGCTGATATCGACATGGGAGGCCTGGGCATGACGAGCCACGTTGGTCAGAATCTCCTGGAAAATGCGGAAGACGGCGGTTGAACGGTCGAGGGGAAGATCGACGGTCCGCAAATAAATATTGAGCGTGCACTGAATGCCGGTCTTCGCCTGGAATTGCCCGGCTTGCCACTCGATCGCCGGAATGAGCCCGAGTTGATCCAATACCACCGGTCGCAATTCTGTGGCGATTTTTCGCACCGATTGCATCGTGCCGTCCACATGTTTGACGATTGATTCAACCCGGGTGAGCACCGCCGGGTCGTGCGTCGCCAGCTGGTCGCGCAAAAAGGCGAGTTCCAGCTTAACGCCCGTCAGTTCTTGCCCCAATTCATCATGCACTTCACGCGCGATGCTGATCCGTTCTTCCTCCTGGATCGATTCCAGTCGGCCGGTCAGGCTTCTCAATTGTTCCTGGGATTGTTGAAGCTGCCCTTCGGAGCGAAGGCGTTCCTGTTCCTCGTACGCGAGCGCAATCAAATTCGACAAGGCGATGGCGAACATCTGCTCGTCTTCGGTCCATCGTCGGATCGGGCCGGTATGTTCACAGCAAATCACGCCTTCCAATTTTCCGAATAGGTAAAACGGGACATCCATCATGGAGGTGATCCCGGCCTTGGAGAGATAAGTCTTGGAGAACGACGATGTTCGCGTATCCGCATGCGCGTCCGTGGCCGCGATGACTTGAGAAGCGGCCAGCGCCTCAAAATATGGCAGGCCGGGATCGACGGGAATAGCCGGCTGGCTTGTATGCCGCCCTCGACTCAGTTCATAGAGGTCGATGCAGTAAATCGCGCTACGGTCTTCGAGATAGCGCCAAATGCCGACCCGCTCCGTATTGATCGTTCTCGCCGCGACTTCCGTGATGTGCTGCAGCATCGACATGAGGTCCGAGGACTCGGACAGGCGGCGGCGAGTCAGGCCGGTCAGGGCCAATTGTTGCCGGATAAGGCGCGCGGTGCGACGCGTTCGGTCATCTTCCAGGCGCCGGCGTTCCGTGATATCGATGAAGCTCACCACCGCGCCCGTGACGGCGCCCTGCTCGAAAATCGGATAGGCCGAATAGTGGACCGGAAAGGAGCGGCCGTCCTTTCGCCACAAGACTTCATTGTCGATGTGGCAGCTGATGCCGCTATGGAACGCCACGTGGATATGGCATTGAGGAACCGGATACGGAGCGCCGTCCGGAAAGGAATGGTGGATGAGCGCGTGCATGTCTTGACCCATGACTTCGCGGGGCTCGTATCCGAGCATCTCGGCTCCGGCCTTATTGATGAACGTGCAACGGCCATCCAGATCCACTCCGTAGATGCCGTCTCCCGTCGAGTCCAACAACAGCAATCGGTCGCGAGCCAGCTTCTGCCGGTCTTCTTCCATTCGTTTGCGCTCGGTAAGATCAAGCAGCATATTGACCGAACCGATCATGTTCCCGGACGCATCCACGATGGGGTCCGGGTGCGGCAGAACGTGGCGCTTGGTGCCGTCCGGCCGCTCGATCACGATTTCGACATCACGGATCGGCCGCCGCTCCCGCATTGCTATCGCCATCGGACACTGATCAAGCGGCATCGGGGTCCCGTCCAAGCCGTAGATGCGCAGCGATCCGCACCACCGATCTTTCCCGAGTTCCGGCTTTCGGCCCCAGAGGGCGGCGGCGGCTTGATTGAAGAGCGTGATGTGTCCCTCGGCGTCGCACGTGTAGACGGCGGCGGGAAGGCTTTCGATCAACTGGCGGTATCGCCGTTCGCTTTCGCGCAGCGCCGCCTCGGCTCGTTTGCGCTCGGTGATGTCGCGGGTGATTCCGGTGATGAAGAGCTGCGATTTCGTCGTCCATGCCGAGAGGCTGAACTCCAATGGAAATTCCGTGCCGTCCTTGCGCAATCCGACGAGCTCGAACATGCTGGCCTGCATGGTGAGTCGTCCCGCGGCCGCCACCCGTTCGACGCCTCGTTGGTGGGCTTCTCGGAATCGTTCGGGGACGATGCGGGCCACCGGCCTGCCGATCATCTCGTCGGCGGTATACCCGAAGCTTCTCTCCGCACCCTTGTTCCAGAAGGTGACGTTACCCTGTGTGTCCATCAAGATGATCGCATCATTCGTGAACTGCACAATCGACCGCAAGCGCTTTTCGCTTTCAAGCAACGCGTCCTCCGCCCGCCTGCGCTCCGTAATATCGCGGGCGACCGCTTGAAATCCGACAATCGTTCCCTGTTCGTCTTGCAGAATCTGCACATTCTGACCGATCCAGATTTCGCCGCCGTCCTTCGTCATGGCGGGAAATTCATAGTAGGTGCTGGGGCGGCGGCGGACGAACTGCCGCCCGTAGAACCGCTCCGCCGCTTCCCGGTGGTCGGGATGGATCAATTCCAGGAATCGGCGGCCCAGCAGCTCCTGCTCCGTATACTTCATGATCCGCATCGCGACGGGATTCACGAAGGTGAATCGCCCCATGGGATCGGTCCGGTAGATGACGTCATTGGCTTTTGTGATCAATAATCGATAGCGTTCCTGGCTTTCGCGCAAGGCTTCTTCGGTGCGTTTCCGTTCCGTAATATCCCGGAAGACCGCCACGCCGCCTTTGAGGCGTCCGCTGTCATCCCGAAGCGGGCGGGCATTCACGCTCAGCCATTTCTTCCCCGGTCCATCGCTGTCTCGGATGACGACGAGCATGTCGTTGACGGATTCGCCGTGAATTGCTTTGACGAGCGGCAGGTCGTTCGGCGGGTACGGACTTGTCGTGTCGGGCAAAAAAAGGCCGTAATGGGACGGCCAGTCGTCAGTCTTGATGGCTGATGGTCCCAAGCCCACGATTCTGCGGGCCGCAGGGTTCCAGACTTTGAACTGGCCGGCCTCGTTTGCCATGACGACTCCGTCGGCTACGCTGTCCAGGACCGATTGAAGGAGCGCGGATTTCTCGCGTAGTTCATTGGCCAGTCGCCCGCGTTCGACGGCGTACCGCAGTGACCGATGCAGCAATGGGGCGGTCACCTGGCATTTCACGAGATAATCTTGCGCGCCGTATTGAATGAGTTGCAGCCCCAGCGTTTCGTCCTCCACGCCGGTCAGAACCACGATCGGAACCCCCATGGCGGCTATAAACATGGCGTTGAGCGTATCGAATCCATGGCTGTCCGGCAGCGACAAATCAAGCAACACGAGATCGATGTCTTCTCTCCGCACGCAGTCGATGCCCTTGGCGAGCCGATCGACATGGGTGACCTTGAACCGGTCGTGGCCTCCCTCCGCCAGCAGCACGCGCAACAGCCGCGCATCGCCCGCATTGTCTTCGACGAGGAGCACATGGGTGGACATCTCGCTCATGGGATTACCCTTTGCTGCTCAATGGCAGGACCACGATACCAAGCCAGAAATCTTCTATCGACCGCACCACTTTGATGAATCGGTCCAAATCGACCGGTTTGGTCACATAGCAATTGGCGTGGAGATTATAGCTTCTGAGCACGTCCTGTTCATCTTCCGATGTCGTCAACACGACGACAGGAATCCTCTTCAACGTCTCGTCGGCTTTGATGTGAGCCAACACCTCCCGGCCGTCCTTTCGGGGAAGATTCAAATCAAGCAGAATCAAGTGGGGGCGCTTCGCCGCAGCATAGGGTCCTTCCCGCCGGAGAAAAGCCAATGCCTCCACTCCGTCCTTGAGGACGGTGAGGTTGTTGATGACTTTCGCTTCCTTCAAGGCCTCCCTGGTCAGGCGCACATCGCCTGGATTGTCTTCAACGAGAAGAATTTCAATCGGTTTCACCAGCTCCGGGACCATGCGTCATCTCCTTTCGCTCCGTGTGGGGTTCAAGCGGGCTCTTTGCCGTCGGGGACGGTAAAGAAGAAGGTCGAGCCCTTGCCTGGTTCGGATTCCATCCAAATTCTGCCGCCGTGCCGCTCCACGATTTTTTTACAGATCGCCAGCCCGATTCCGGTGCCCGGATAGTCATCCCGGTTATGCAGTCGCTGAAAGATCACGAAAATGCGGTCCGCGTATTGCGGCTCGATTCCGATCCCATTGTCGTGAACCGAAAAGAGCCATTCACCGTCGAGGCGCGTAGCGGATACATGGATACGGGGCGGCTCCTGTCCTCGAAACTTAATCGCATTGCTGATCAGGTTCTGGAAGAGTTGCGTCATTTGCCGTTCATCCACTTTGATGGACGGCAGTGACTCATGGGTCACGGCCGCGTCGGTGCCTTTGATCACGAGTTGGAGCATGTCGGTCGCATATTCCAACACGCTGTCCATCGAAACGGCCTGCCGCTCCAGGTTTCTGGTGCCGACCCGGGAATAAGCCAAGAGATCCTGAATCAATTTCTGCATGCGCGCGGCCCCGTCCACGGCAAAGCCGATGAAGTCGTCCGCATCGGCGTCGAGCCGGCCTCGGTAGCGCTTGGCCAAGAGTTGAGTGTAGCTGCTGACCATGCGCAACGGCTCCTGCAAATCGTGTGACGCCACATAGGCGAATTGCTGCAGCTCGGCGTTGGAACGAGCCAATTCCTTCACCGAATGTTCCAGGTCCTGCCGCGCCGTCATCACATTCCGGTGCTCGCGTCCGAGCTTCCAGGATGCCCAGATCCCGAATCCGGTCAGGGGAACCGTGACCAGCAGGCCGATGCCGCCGACGGTCCACACGAGTCGGTCGATCGGCGCATAGGCGTGCGCCCGATCGACTCGAATGAGCACGATCCAATCGAAACCGCGAAAGGAATCGTACCCCTTGGTTCTGGCATATCCGGTCAGCACCGGGACTTGCCGCCGCTCGTCCATCTCTTCGACGAAGCCCGGATTTGGATCAGCCATGGCCAAAGCCGACGAACGAAGAAGCGGTCTATTCGTCTCACCCGGGCTGTTCGGCGGAAGCTTTTCAATCACAATGGTTCCTTTCTGATCCAGGAGGAGCCAATCGTGGATGTCATCCTTACCTTCGCGAAGCCGACTTTCCTGTTCCAAGATGGGTTTGAGCCGGTCTATCGGTACCCGGCTGGCCACCACCCCTTGAAAACTCTCCGTTGAATCATGGATCGGCGCGGCAAACCCCACGGAAGGCCCTCCCCCCGGTTCACGCGAATCCGCATCGAATAAGTCGAATAAGAGGCGTACCGGTTCACGTTGGAGAATCGTATGCCACTCGGGAATGGTTTCAACGGTTCCTTGCGGAAGAGGCTGGTCGGTCGATGCGATGAGATGTCCTGTGGCATCGGTGAGCCCCAGCCAGGAGTAGTACCGGTAAAGTCTTTTGTACTGGAGGAGACGATTGGTTTTCGCTTGGGACGTCCCCTCGCGGATCAAGCTTTCGTTCGCCAGAAGCCGGATATCGGTGTATCGCTCGAACAGCACGCGATCGAGTGTCTGCGTCATGGCGGCGGCCGTGCTCGTCAAGTGCTTGCCTCGCTCTTGAACCAGAACGGCCCTCAGGTACGACATGGCATAAAATCCCAATCCCGCGGCGATCACAAAACAGAGCAGAAGAGTTCCGGGCAAGGCTATGCGCGACAGTTGCGAACTGTCCGCCAGGCGGACCCGAGAGGCCGCCGATTTTATCTCCGATGAGGCGGGAGCCACGAGCTATCGCGTTCCGATTCTCTCTCTATGGATTCCGGGTTCCGTCAAAATAGTCCGACTGTGGAATTCGAGGATTGAAGCGAGGGCGGAAAGCCGATGTGGCGCACCCCGACTGCACGTCTATCTGCGATTTCTCCGGACTCATGCTGAAGTAAGGGAACGCTATTCGGACTTGAACTCAGACGAGGCCTATTAAGATACCAAAGCGCTCAAAGTCTGCGCAAGGGACCAGTTCAACCGGTCGCGGGCCGGTTTGCCATCAGGAGCCTGAAGTCTATCATTCCTGCGGGAGCGGGAATCCGGCCAAAGGCTTTCTCTACAACATGCGACGCAAAAAGGAAACCGGCCTACTACCGTTCCGCCTTGTTCAATGTTGCGGACTCGGCAACAATAACGTGGGTTCTGGGCGGCATTGGGAAGAGAAGGCAAAGGGTTGAATATGGATAATCTGTTCGATGATCGGCAGAAAACCGAGCACCTGGTGCAGTTCTACGAAGACGACGCGTTTTTGATCGACCGGGTGACCGACTTCATCTCGTCGCGGCCGGCATCCGACAATACCGGTATTATCATCGCGACCAGGGCCCATCACGAGGCTCTCCAATCTCGTCTGGCCGCGCGCTCATCCGGGATGCAGGCGGGCCCGTCGCCCGGAAGACGAATTATCGCGCTCGATGCCGACGCCACGCTGACGCAAATCATGGTCCATGGCAGCCCTTGTAGAGACCGATTCGCTGAGGTGATCGGCACGATCGTGCGGGAGGCGGCGGAAGGGGGGAAGAAATCGGTTTGCGTGTTCGGTGAACTCGTCGCGCTGTTATGGGAAAGCGGGCACTACGATGCGGTTCTTCAGCTCGAAGCGCTCTGGAATGAGCTTGGAGCAAGCCTTCGATTGTCTTTGCTCTGCGCCTATCCGATTCAGACGTTTTCCAGGCAGGAACATGCCGCAGGTTTCTCCGGCATTTGCGGCGCGCATTCCGTCGTCCGTCCGGCGGAAAGTTGCCTCTTCTCCAAGAACCCCGAATCGGTTCACCGCGCGATCGCGCAGTTGCAGCAAAAGGCTCAGGCGCTGGAGCGCGAAGTCGCGAGACGTGAAGAAGTCGAACGAACCTTGCGGCGTCGCGAACAGGAACTCGCCGACTTCGTGGAGAATGCCGTGGAAGGTCTGCACCAAGTCGGCCCGGACGGCACGATTTTATGGGCCAATAAGGCCGAATTGGATCTCTTGGGATATGCGGCGGATGAGTACGTCGGACATCATATCGCCGAGTTTCACGCGGATCGCCACCGGATCGACGACATTCTGGAACGCCTGTTGCGCGGCGAAACGCTCTACGATTACCCGGCGCGGTTGCGCTGCAAGGACGGAACGGTGCGGGATGTGGTGATCCACTCCAACGCCTTGTGGGAGGAAGGCCGCTTTATCCACACGCGCTGCTTTACCCGCGATGTGACCGAACGAAAACGAACCGAAGAAGAATTGGATCGGCGGGTGTCCGCGCGCACGCGCGAATTGGTCGTCTCGCAGAATAAATTGCGGGCGCTGGCGTCCCAACTCAGTTTGGCGGAGCAACGGGTCCGCAAGGAAGTCGCGACGGAGCTTCACGATTACCTGGCGCAGCTCTTGATCGTCTTGCGGATGAAGCTGTTCAAGATCGGCCAGTTGCCCACCGACCCCACCGTGGCCGGCCTGCTGCAAGAGGCCGATCGGGTGCTCGATGAATCCATTATGTATACCCGATCGCTCATGGCGGATCTCACGCCGCCGGTGCTGCAATTCGGACTGCTCATGAGTTTGAAATGGCTGGCTGATAAATTCCGCCGGCATAATGTGATTGTGGAAGTTCACGCCGAACAGACGTGCGTCGAGTTGACGGATGACCAGATCGGGCTCTTGTTCCAGTCGGTGCGGGAACTGCTGATGAATGTGGTCAAACACGCGAAAACCGACCACGCGCGAGTCTCCGTCCTGTCGGACGGGCAGAACCTGACGATCGAAGTGTCGGACGGCGGGCATGGGTTCGATCCGGTGACGTTGCCGAACGGGCAGCCGGGGCATGACAGCATCAGCCAATTCGGGCTGTTCAGCATCAAAGAGCGAATGGAAGCCCTGGGCGGACGGTTTGACATCGAGTCCGCCCCCCGGCGAGGTACAAGAGCCTGCTTGATTCTGCCCTGTGGATTGAATCGTTCCAAAGCCTCCCAGCCGGACGGACCGGGCCTCTCCGGATGGTCTGCATCCGCTCCGGCGAAGGATCGCGGCGCCGTGCGCGTGCTGTTGGTGGATGACCATGCGATGGTTCGCCAAGGGTTGCGCGGGATCCTGGACGGATATCAGGACCTTCACGTGGTCGCAGAAGCCGCGGATGGCCGGGTGGCGGTGGAACTCGCCCGGGTGTGGTTGCCCGACGTGGTCGTCATGGATGTCAACCTGCCCATCATCGACGGGGTGGAAGCGACGAGACAGATCAAAGAGAGCCTGCCGTCCACCGTCGTCATCGGGCTCTCCGTCCATCACGCGAATCAGATCGAGCATGTGCTGAAGGAGGCGGGAGCGGCCGGCTATGTCACCAAGGACCTGGCCGCCGACCATCTCTACGAGGCGATCATTCGGGCGGTCGGTAAGAAAAAAGGTTCCATAGACTACAAGGCTCACGGCGTTGTCGGTGAAGCTCATTGACACCCGGCCGTTGCACGGCTGGCACGCGGCGAGTCGCGGGACGATCGAGCGACGCGCGTTATCCGTTCGTTTCTGCCTGCGGGGGATGGATCAAGCCGGTCGAAAAGTCGGTTCGTCGGATTGGATCGGTGGAGATGCGCCGAGCCAGGAGGGTGTAAACGACCGGGACAAAGAACAGCGTCAGAGCGGTCGAAACGATCAGACCGCCGATCACGACAAGCCCGATGTGGCGGCGGCCGGCGGCGCCGGCTCCCGTGGCCAACGCCAAGGGGAGGGCAGCCAAGATGGTCGCAGCCGTCGTCATGATGATGGGGCGCAGGCGAAGGACCGACGCCTCGATGACTGCGGCGCGCATTTCCATGCCCTGCTCGCGCAGCTGGTTCGTAAATTCGACGATCAGGATGGCATTCTTCGTGACCAGACCGATGAGAATCATGAGGCCGATTTCGCTATAGATGTTCATGGTGCCGTGCCAAAGAGCGAGCGCCAAGAGCGCCCCGGCAAGGGCGGGCGGCACCGAGACCAGCACCGTAACCGGATGGCGGAAGCTTTCGAACTGCGCCGCCAAGATCAAGTAAATCACGAGCAAGGCCACCACGAATGTCAGATGAAGCCGGGCTCCCGATTCTTTGAATTCTTTCGATTCTCCGGCATAGCTGATGGTTGCTCCCGCAGGGAGGTGCTTGCGCGCCACCTGTTCCAATGAAGCCAACGACTGGCCGAGCGTGGAACCGGGCTCGATGCCGGTCGTGATCGTGACCGATCTCAGTTTGTCGTAGTGATTGAGCTGTCTCGGCGCCACCGCCTCGTGAATCGCGACGAGATTATTCAATGGAATCAGATTTCCCACCGTGCCTCGGGCTTGAAGTTGCTCAATATCGGAGCCGGTGCTGCGGTGCTGCGACTTGGTCTGGATAATCACGGGGTATTCTCGTCCCTCCCGCATGAAGGTAGAGGCTTTCCTGCCGCCAAGGAAGGTTTCCATGGTTCTGCCGATCGTTTCAACCGGGATGCCCAGATCCGCCGCCTTGTCGCGATTCACCTCCACACGCACCTCCGGCTTGTTTAGATCAAGGTCGGTGGTGAAATTGGTCGATAACGGTCTGCCTGACAGTTCCTCTCTGATCTTCAACACGATGTCGTCCAGCGTTTCATAGGCCGGTCCGCGGATGACGAGTTGCACGGGATTCTTGCTGTCATCCACCACATCGATCGCGGGAGGACTAATCGCGTAGGCGGACACGCCCGGTATCGCGGCGAGGGTGGGATTCAGCTCATCGACAATGTCTTGCTGGATCCGGTCACGCACGGACCAATCTTTGAGGGTCGCCCAGCTCACGGCGCGGTTGACTATTGCCTGGCGCTCACCTCGCGCCACGACGGTGTAGTATGAATCCATCTCCGGAATGCGAGCCAGAAATTGCTCCGCCTGCCTGGTATAGCGGTCCGTGTAGCTCAAAGTAGACCCCTCCGGAGCGCTGATGTGAACCGTGAACCAGCCGGTATCTTCCACGGGCGCGAGTTCCGCGGGGAGCCATGCCAGGAGCATCGCAGTGACGAGAACGGAGGCGGCCGCGCAGACGAGGACCATCATACGGGCCCGGATGGCCATTGCCACACTTCTCCGATAGCCGTCCGCTATCCGCTGAAACCAGCCGCCCGAGTCAGGGGCCGACTCACTGTCGCCGATCCCCGCCGGTGCCCGGCTCAATAGCCTGGCGCACATGGCCGGCGTGAGCGTCAGCGCGATGAAGCCTGACAGCAGAACCGATCCGGCGACGGCAATGCCGAGTTCGGTAAAGAGACGCCCCACCATGCCGGGCAGGAAAATGATCGGGACAAAGACGGCGGCCAACGTCAAGGTCGTCGAGATCACGGCGAAGGCAATCTCGCGGCTTCCTTCGGCGGCGGCTTGCCTGGGGCTCAAGCCGCGTTCCATACGGCGATAGACGTTCTCGACCACGACGATGGCATCGTCCACCACTAAGCCGATGGCCAGCACGAATCCCAGCAGGGTGATCGTATTGATGGAACAGCCGGTGGCCTGCATGATGATGAACGTGCCCAATACGGATCCCGGAATGGCCACCACCGGAATCAGCGTGGCCCTTGTATTGCCCAAGAACACGAACACAACGAGCACGACCAACATCAGCGACAAGCCGGCCGCCACGTACACTTCGTGAAGCGATTCTTCGATGTAGATCGAGCTGTCGAAGGCGGTGATCAAAGTCATGCCGGGCGGCAACAACGCCTCAAGATCCGGCAATTTGGCCTTGACCGCCCGCGCCGCCGCCAGAGTGTTCGCCTTGGATTGCTTCATGATCCCCAAGCCGACGGCGGGCCTGCCGTTGACCCGGACAAGTTTCCGATCGTCCTCGGCGCCGATTTCGGCCGAGCCGACATCCTGCAAACGGATCGGGTACCCGTCCCGATAGGCCAATATGAGTTGATTGAATTGCTCGGCCTTGACCAATCCCCCGCTCATGCGGACACTGAATTCCCGTTCAATGCTCTCCAGCCGTCCTCCGGGAATGGAGACATTCTGTGTCAGGAGAGCGTCTTCGACGTCCTGCACCGTGAGGGCGCGGGAGGCCAGACGGTCCGGATGCAGCCAAATCCGCATCGCGTACCGGCGTTGGCCGTCCAGCACCACTCTCGACACGCCCGGCAGCGACGACAGCTGGTCCTTGATCTGGCGCTCGGCGAAATCCGTGATTTCCAATTCGGTGTGCCGATCACTCATCAAGGCGAGCCATATGATGCCGTCCGCTTCGCTGTCGACCTTCATGACCAGCGGGGCTTCGATGGCGAGGGGAAGCAAGTGCCGCACGGTCGCGACCCGGTCCCGGACGTCATTGGCGGCTGCATCCACATTGCGCGTCAGGGCGAATTCCAGCACGATGGCGGACATCCCCTCGCGGCTGATGGAGCGCAATGTGCGCAGCCCTTCGATGCCGCTCAGGCCTTCTTCGAGGATCGTGGTGACGTCCGTTTCGACCAACTTCGCGTCCGCGCTCGGGTAGACCGTCTCCACCGAGATAATGGGGAACGTAATGTCCGGATACTGGCGGACCGGGAGCTGCGAATAGGACAGCAGGCCGAACAGCATCAGCAACAGCGTCATGACCGTCGCCAAGACGGGACGTTGGATGGAAATATCGGAGAGTTTCATGCGGAGTGTTGCAATCGAGGTTCAGCGAGGATCGGCATCGGTCAGCGGTCGAATACGGGCGCCGTCCTGCAATTTGTGATGCCCGACGCGAACGACCAGATCCTGTTCTTGCAGGCCCTGCCGGATTTGCACCGAGCCGCGCATACGCATCCCAAGCTGGACCTCCGTCCATCGCGCCGTCCCGCCCTCGGCGCGATAGACGAAGGTCTTGTCTTTCTGCGGGATGACGGCTTCCTCGGGAACGAGCAGCGCACGCTCCTGCTGTCCAAAAAACAGCGTGAGCTGCGCGAACATGCCGGGACGCAGCCGATAATTCACGTTCGGGATGCGCGCCCGTGCCTGGATCGATCGGGTCGATATATCGATCCTCGGATCCACCACGTAGACGGTGCCCTGAAAGGTTTCTCCGGGATAGGCGTCCGTCGCCACCTCGACGGACTGTCCTGGGATGAGGTGGCGCAAAAGAGTTTCCGATACCTTGAAATCGATCTTGAGGGTGCGGACGTCTTCGAGATTGACGAGATCCTGACCGGCCACGACAAAATCTCCCGGCGAGATGCGCCGGATTCCGGTCAGGCCGGAAAACGGCGCCCGAATCTTGGTCTTTGCCAGGCGTGTCGAGTACAGCACATGAGCGGCTTGGGCTGCTTGAAGAGAACCTGCGACCTCATCGAGCTGTTGTTTCGCCACATACCGTTTGCCGTCGGTGTCCAATTGTTTGATTCGTTCGTATGTGAGCCGGGAGACTTTGAGCTGAGCGGCAGCTTGTGCAAGCTCCGCTTGGAGCTCGGAGTCGTCCAACTCAATCAGGAAGGCGTCTTTTTCCACGGCTTGGCCTTCCTGGAACAGGACTTGGCGGACCCGGCCGGCAATCTCCGGCCTGATCATGATGGATTCGTTGGCGTGAAGCGTCCCGACGGCTTTCGTACTCTGTCGGATGTGTTCGACGCTCACCGGCGCCAGCGTGACGCTCGTCTCCTCATCGGACCCGTGGACTGCATCCGAGGCGGGAAGTGCGGGAATCCCCGTCCACCTGAGGACGAAAAACGCCGACGCCGCCAACAGGACGGCGAAGAACAGGTACGTGCTGCGACGGGAATTCATATGTCGTCTTGGCGCTCCGGTTCATGAGAGCGCGTGAATATCGGATCCCCGGTAAACAACCGCCGGCCGCCACGGTGCGGCCCTATGGCTTGAATTCAAGCTTCTTTAAATCATGGACCGGCACCTCTACCGCTCCAAAATCGGAATCCCCTTTGAAGTTGCCGTTGATGGCCAGGGGAAATTCGCCGGTTTTTCCGTTGCTCAGCGTAATATGGAGCACGGGCAGAGTATTGTCTCCATTGGCTTTCACATCGATGTGCTTGATGCCGTCAAACTTGATGTTGACGGTGGCCGTGCCGCGCTTGACCGGCAGATGTTTCAATTCGTGCGGAATAAATGCCGTTTCGCTCACCTTTTCTTCCCAGTAGAACAGCACATTCTTGAGATCGGTCTCTACGCCTTTGGCGTCCGTGGCCACGGCGTGGAAGGATTTCTCGCCGCTCTGCTGCGCCACAGCGGACGCGCCGGGAATGCCCAATAGGGCCGCAAGAATGCTTAAGACCGCCGCGACAATGCCGAGGATAAAGAACGGGCGCCGGACAATCAGTCGTCGATCCATCATACATCCCTCCAGTGTTCAGATAATATGAACGTGTTGTGGTTATTGCATCGAATAAGAAAAGGGCACGTGGAGTTGAATCCGCGGCTGCGACAACGCGTGCTTGACCTCGAGCGGGAATGCATTGCGGACCATCTCCTGCGTATGCCGGTCCAGCACGGCATGTCCGGAGCTTTCCTCCAAGGTCAGATCAAGCAGGTGGACGGAGGAACCTCGCTGTTCAATCGTCAGCCGAAGAACGACCTTGCCTTCCCAACGGTTCCGCTTCGCCTCCGCCGGATAGCGTTTTCGCTGATCCACATTGGCCCACAGCGCTTGGGCCAGCCATCCATAGTCGGGCCGGGCGGCGGGCTTCGCTCGGACGGGCATATGTTGGACAGTGCGCTGCTGAACGGCCGGCGTGGTGCGCGCCACGAGCGGCTGCTCGACTTTCTGCGCAGCCTCAACCGGACTCTGTGATTCCTCCACTGCGGCGCGCTCGGCGGCGGCGGGAGCGGAGGTGACCGCGTAGTCTTGTACGGTGGGACTTGCGTGCTCCGTAACCGATTGGGCCGTGGCAAGAGGTTTTTCAACGGACGTCGCCGCTTCGACCGTACTATGGCTTTGCGAGACTGATTGGGGCACTTCCCGGGATGGGCGGCTTTCTGCTTGGGCCGGACGGGTCACTGCCGCGACTTGTTCGTACGTCGCTTGCTGAACAGGCTGCAGCGCCTCTTGCAACCGGGCCTCCTCGACCGGTCGAGTCTCCTGCACGGACTGCACCTCCTGAACCGGTTGGAGTTCCTGGACTTGCTGCATCCCCTGGACCGGCTCCATCGGACGTGTTTCCTGGACCGGCTCCGTCTTCTGTACGACCGGTTCCTGCCGCGTCGGTCGAGGTTTCACCGGCGCCGGGGTCTTCACCGGTTCAGGCTCCGGAGGAGTCGGGGTCACAGGAGGCGGGGCCTGCGGCTCGGGCGGCGCAGATTTCTCCACGACTGCCACGTCCCAGGAGAACGGTTCCTGAGAAGGCGGCAATGTGAGGTCGGACACCAATGCCAACGCTGCCCCCACCAGCACTCCGTGAATGATGATGGACAGGACCCAGCAGACGGTAGAATAGCGTGCGGGATGCGATTGCGGAGCGTCCGCGCTCACGACTTGACCACTTCGAGGCTCACCTGGCGGAACCCGAGACCGCGTACCTCGTCCACCACGCTCACGAATCGTTCCAGGACTGTGATTTTATCGGCGCGAACCAGTACCAGCGATTCCCTGGGATGAGAGACGAGAACAATCTTCAGTCCATCCGGCGGAACAGGCTGGTCATTCATAAAGAGACCCCCATCAGCGGTCATCGTAATGATCAGGGGGGTGTCCTTTCGATCGCCGGCCTCTTTTGCTTTGGCCAATTCAACGGGAACTTGCCCCGTTGAGATGAAGGTGGCCGTGGTCAGAACGATGACCAACAGCACCAGCATCACATCCACTAGAGGAATGACGTTGATCTGATCGAGGTCACGTTCCATGCTGAACCTTGAACTGGGTGATCAATTCGTTGACGCGGCGCCGGAGCACATTATTCAAGACCACACAGGGAATCGCGACAAGCAGGCCGACGGCAGTAGCTTTGAGCGCCAGGCTCAAGCCGATCATGATCGTCTGGACGGCCATCGTGCCGGAGGTTCCCATGGTATGAAAAGTCAACATGATCCCCAGCACCGTGCCGAGCAGGCCGATATAGGGGGCGTTCGCGGCGACCGTGCCGATCACGACCAACCGTTTGGTCAGCGCAATCTCAAACTCCTGCTGGGTCTGAAAGCGCCTGGTGTCCACGCGCCGAAAGTAGATCCAGCGTTCCATGGCCACCGCCACCGCCCACACGCTCAGGACGACGAGCAATCCGATGATGCCGTAATCGACCAGTTCTTTGAGTCCATCCATCGCAGCCGTACCTCTCAATTCGAAGTGTGTTCATCCGTTCCAGTTGGTTCAGTCATTCGGCCCGGCGGGGAATACAAGGCCTGTAGGCGCAACGCACCCCCTCTAGTAAGAGACGTTTGAATAAAGCAATTCCACACCTCTATGAGAAAATTCGATAAAGCCATGATTACCTTAGAGAAATATGGCATAGAGTGCCGTTTCAAAACATGGACGGCCCGGCCCATTCGGACCTGGGATCCGAGACGCTCTCGGACGCAGATGATGAACCCTGCGTCATCGCCTCGGGAGGCGACAGGGTCCTTTGACACTCCTCGATAACCATGCAGTCGCGTCTCATCTGGCCGGAACGGGATCCAGGTGTTCGGCGCGGCGCTGTGCACGCCTGCCGTACGCAACGCGTTTGCGCCACCAAATGACGACACCGGTCACGGAAAGAACGGCGGTTCCGAGGCCCACCACTGAGACCAGAATTCTTCCCGGGAGACCGAGTATGCGGCCGGAATGCATCGGGAACTGGGCTTGAACGAAAATGTCGGCGGCCGTACCTTTCCAAGGTCGCTGATCGCCGAGATATCGGCCATCGCTCCCGTCAAAGTACATCACCGGCGGCCCCACTCCCGCGCCACCGTGATCATTGCCGGGCTCATAGAACCGCACCCCATATATTCCGAACTCCTGACTGTAGAACACGTCGCCGAGCGGCTCTTGCCAGTCACGCCGTGCGCGTTCGTACTGGGCTCGCTCGAGAATCGAGGCAAAGCCGACCGTCGGAGCGATGGGGTAATGCTTGTCGTTGGGCGTACGGACGTCGAACGGCGAAGGCGTCACCTCGCTCACCAGCGACATCATCGGATAAAACATCTCTCGATAGAGATTGAGCGAGAATGCGGTGAAGGCCAGCATGAACAACAATCCCCATGCCCACAGACCGAAGGCGCGGTGCAGGTCGAAATTAATCCGCCTCAGAGTGCCGGACAGCTTCACCATCCAGGCCGGTTTCCACCGTGTCCACCAACTTCGATGAGGTTGCTCGGCCGTCCGAAGGTTGCGAGACGGTAACGTCAGATAGAAGCCCACAAAGCAGTCCAATGCCCATAGGATGGCGATGCCTCCCATGAGCCACACGCCCCAGTCGTCGATGCCCCACATCTCCGGAAAGTGCAGGGAATAATGCAATTTGTAAAGAAAGGACACGGCGGTTTCTTTCGTGACCGGCCAGACCGCCCCCCATTCCCGCCTGCCCAGTTCCTGTCCCGTCGCAGGGTCAATGAATACCTGGTTATACCCGAGTTCGTAGAGCCGGCCCGTCGCGGGATCGACGTTTGGATCGACGCCGAACGCGAGGGAGTCTCCCGGCTCGGGGGCCAGCGGGACGAACGTCACCCGTGCCCGCTGGTCACGTGCTTCAATTGCGTCCACGTGGTCCAGGACGGGCAGTGATGGTCCCCGGATCTCGACCTGAGTCAGGTGTGGATTCAGAAGTTCATCGAGTTCGTGATCCCAGGAAATCACGGCGCCGGTCAAGCCGGCGATGATTAAGAACCCCGCTATGACCAAGCCGGCCCAGCGATGGAGGAGAAGCATGACATGGTTCATGTCGTGACGAGTCTGACGACCTGGCTCCTATGCTTACACAGGTTCGGGAACTGGAGGCAATGGACCGGTTGCTACATAAGGTAGACGAACGAGAATGCCAAAATCCGTACGAGCGGGCGGACCACCTCGGGGTTACTTGGATGCCGGGTCCGCCATCAACCGGTTTCTCAATACGATCGCGGGAATGCATCGAGGTAGCGGTGCGCGTCGGGATCCTCCGGGACCAGTGCAACTGCGAAGCTTCAAACGATCCTGGCCGTGCTGGATTTCGAATTCCGGATCGTGCCGCGGTCCAAGGGCCGCGCCGCGGATATCGAGGAGATATTCTGATGCCGCGCGGGCGCACTTACGCGCCGTTACGCGTGCTTCTGAACAACCGGCCGGTCGGACTGCTCAACAAGGCGGCCACCGGCAGGCTGAAGCGTCCCTGCCGAAAGGTTTCCCGCCCTCTCTTCATGAATCGGTCAGCAAAGCGGTGAAGGAACGCGTTGGTCTGCTCGCTGTAAGCAAGGCCTACAAGGCCTAAACGTTCGGCCAACGCGATTGGAGGATGGTACCGCCTGCCCCGGTTGCTGAATTACGACCGAATGCCGCCCCACAGCAACAGCAGCATGGCGGTCAGGAACATCAGCGCGATGCCGCCCACGACTCCATATGCCATATGGACTTTTCGGGTGCTCGTGTATGTCATAGCCACGAGAGCAAACACGACATACAGCAATGATCCGGCCGCGAGCGCATACCACAGGATGGTGAGATAGGGGGACAGCGCGAATCCGCTCAACACCGCGCCCAGGCAAGTCGGCGCGCCGGCCAGGAGGCCCAGCAGCAGCACGTCGCGCAGCCGAATCACCGATTGTCCGGCGGCGCCGACAATGCCGAATCCTTCGGTCCCGTTGTGAAGCGCGAATCCGGCGACCAGGAGGCTGCTCAACACCCATTCACCGTTGGCATAGCTGGCCCCGATTGCCAGGCCTTCCCCGAGGTTATGAAGACCCATGCCGAGGGCGATGACATAGGGTAAGGACAAGGAGCGGGTGCTGCGCCGATCTTTTCCAAGTTGCCGTTCGTCCAGGATGACGAGCCCGACGAAACTGACGAGGAGGCTGCCGAGAAATATCACCCATGAGAAGGGATCGCGCGCCCCCGTGAGTTCCACCGCCTCATGCATCAGATCGAAGAACAGGTAGACCAGCACGCCGGTCGCGATGCCGATCAGGGCGCTTTCCCAGGCTCGGGACATCGCCCGTCTGATCAGCATGGCTGCACCGATTCCCAAGTAGACCGGAATCACTCCGGCCACGATTCCTAATCCAATAAGCTCCAGCATAATCCTTTGCTCGTCACGTTAGATTGCACCGCAGTCTAAATGAACCATCGCTTCATCATAGACGGGCGCATTGAAGAAAATCACGCCCTAATATCCGGACCGGTTCGCCCGGCGCGTCGAAACGCCGATAGCCTCGTCGCCGCGTTATGGTCGTCTATAGCAGCAGGCCGATCGAAGCAGAGAGAAGGCCTGCCAATCCTGCTAATGCCGCGATGCGCGGCGTATAGGGCAATATGAATACGAGCGTCAACCCGGCGATGGCCAGCATGCCGACCGATTCGACCGGTCCAAACGCCCACCCGTTCACGGCGACCGATGCGGCAAGCGACGCGCTCAAGCACAACCAACCGCCGAGTCGGAGTAGAGACGCCCGCACGCCGGGCTGGTGACGGGGGAACACCTGCCGATAGTGTTTCGGCATCGCGAGACACAATGCGAGCAGTCCGTTATAAGTCAAGGCGAGTGCGACCCATCGCATGTCACACCGGTTCCGCTTCGGTCTGCGGTCTCACCGTCGCCTGCGATGTGATCTTCACATGCCGGCCCATGCGCCAAGCCGTCCATCCGAGAAGCATACCGGCTGCCAGGCTCGTCACATCCACGGCGGCCAGGCGCCACATCCCGCTTGGGATCGTCGTCAGCATGTGACTCTGTGTCGTGGCCATATTGAGCAGCGGCAGCAATCCGAACAGCATCCCCGATCCGAAGATTTGTTCTCTCCAGGCGAACGCAATATTCTGTCTCAGAAACGCGTGGGCCGCACAGACCATCCAGGCGAGAAAAAAAAGACGCATCTCCCACAGGGCCCGCTCGCTGATCTCTATGGGCAACAACCGATTGGCCCAGAAGAAACCCGCCACCGCCACCGGCAATCCCGCCACGACGGCAACATTGAGGCGTTCAACGATGCGATACCCGACTGTGGCGCCCTCACCGGCATGTCGCTCGCGCCGCTTCACCGTCCACAGCAGGAGCCCGGTGGCGATCATGACGCTGGCGGCCAGTCCCATCAAGAAATAGAGCCAGCGGATCGTCGTCTTGTCGAACCAAATATAATGGAGTCCGATCAGCACGGAATAGGTCAGAAAGGCCGGTCCGTCGCCTTTCCATACTTGAAGCAGTTCGCCGGTCGCGCCATCGAATGTGACCCGATCGGAAACCAAGGCTACTCGATCATCGGCACTGCGGCTGATCTCGACAAGCGCGTTGCGATCGCCGGGATGGTGCACCTCGATCCATTCCGTTGTGCCGCCGTTCCAGTGCTCGCGGGCCGCGCGTTCGAGATCCGGCAGGGACACCAGCTGAGCCGGACTATGTTGAGCATGGCGCTCGATGTGCCGTTCAAGCTCCTGATGAGCCTTCTCGGGATCTCCGGCGTAAAACAGATCAATGCCGGCGGGCATGTAGATCTGCCAAAAGATCAGCAGTCCGGTAAACGCAATCATCACGTGAAAGGGGAGGACCAGCACGCTCGTCACATTATGCAGGTCCAGCCAGGCGCGATGAGCGGACGCTCGGGGACGAAAGGTAAAAAAGTCCTTAAAGATCCGATGGTGGATGACTATCCCCGTGACCAAGGCCACCAGCATAACCATGGCGGCGGTCCCGACGATCCATACGCCTGCCTGATCCAAATGCAACTGATAATGGAATCGATAAAAGAATTCGCCGCCCTGTGTCTCGCGTGCTGCGAGCACATCGCCCGAGGCCGGGTCGATAAGCCGTTCTTCAAACTTGTCGCCGGCCTTCCAGAAGATCCTCGTTACGGGAATGCGGCTGGTGGGGAACTGGATCCACCAGTGATCCGAGTTGCCGCCCAATGTCTCCAGGAGTCGTGAGGCGGCTGCGATGTCGCCAGGCGATGAGGCCGGCAGATGGTGCAACTCGGGCTGCATCCAGTAGGTGATTTCTTTGTCGAAGACCGTCAATGTGCCGGTGAAGAAAATCGCGAACAGCAGCCAGCCGAACAACAGTCCACCCCAGGTGTGGAGCCAATCCATCGATTGTGTGAAACTGTCTTTCATGGCCGCGTAAGGTGATCCTTGTAACAGCGGAAGCCCGGCTCATCCGCCGCCGGCGGTGTGCGCAAGAGGGAAGGTAATCGCGGCGCATATGGCTGCCGGAAGCAACAGACCGAGCCAGGCTCGGAAGGCCGTGGAGGCCGCAAAGGCCCAGAGGATCGCGCCTGTGTAGAGGAGGAAGGAAAACATGGCGGCAGTCAGGATCGCTTCAGTGTTCGAGAAGGGCAACAATACGGTCAAGCAGGCGGTGGCCGCATACGTGAGGGCATATCCCCCTAGCGCTGCGGCGGCCACACGAGAAGCCACATTCTGCCAAGACAGCTTTCTCAAGCGGTTGCTCACGATGCCGGCCAGGCAGAATACAAAGAGTACAATGGCATGGCGCGTGCCGCCGTCCTACCGAGGTTCGCGAGGGGCGTCCGGTTGAGCAGGCGTTCCGTCTTCGACATACGTGTACCCCTTTGACTGCATGCAACCGCTCAGATTGATGCCGCCGGCCATGGTATCCTTGGCATGTTCCACGCCCGACAGCACCTCCGTCTTGCAAAGATCCCAATCCTGCTGAGTTTGTGCCTCGGTCTTTGTTGCGTGCGTCCATCGTCCTTCCGAACAGGCAGAGAGCCCACACATCGCGGACATAAGCGCCACACATCGCATCATCTTCATGAAGAAACACCCATCCATATTAGAGAGACGTTTCAGATGGGAAAAACCCTACCCTTTGGAAGTGAATCCTTCCACCGCCGCTCTCATGACTCGCAAAGATCCTGAAGCCGTGCTCCCGCTGAGTCAATACAAACTGCTTCGGTAGTCGCGTTCGAGGCTGTTTTTCATGAGGCCCAGGGACCGTCAGCACTACGCGCGTCAATTTCGCCTCAGACCGCGCGGCTTACTGAGCTTGATACGGGCGGCGAACATCGATGCCGGACCAAGCGCTGCTGTGCGCGAAGGCTTTCGGATGCGAAACCTCGGTTTCTTAGCACGTGAGAACGGGAGCGAGCCGCGGATGACCTGAGCGATCGGAGTGGAGTGTTGCGGCAGTGAACATGCAGTAGGTATCGCTATGATCGGGTTCGCCAATCATCCGCCCATTGATCAGCGATTTCCGGCTCAGAAAAACACCCGCAGCGACGCGATCGCGGTGATCGGCGCGCCGAAGCCGTTAAAGGACTGCAAGTTGCCGGGGCTCTCGATATATCTGGCGTTGAGCAGATTGCGGACGTTGACCGTCACATCGTATCGTTTGTGACCACGGTAAAAAAGCATCGCGTCGACACGTTGATAGGGGTCTACGCTGATGGCGTTGGGAGGCAATGTCAGCTGATATCCACCATTTCTTGACCATCCGTTCATTGTCGAGGGCGGCGAGACAACCACACGCGCCGTCGGAACTGAATTTATCGTGCGCAAGCAGGCCGGCTTCGAGCGCGTGACCGTCATCGAAGGTCGTGGACGCGCGGCGGCACATTCTGGTTCAGACACAGCAAGTTCTACAGATGTTCGTTCGGGTTCGGTAGGCTCAAGCTCGAGAATGATCAATTGCTATCCGATGGCGTTGCAGGACCTTCTGCTTGGTGGATTCATTTTGCGCCTAATGGCGCCGGGAGGGATGTCAGGAATGTGAATGTGTAGAAAGTTGCAGATACGGGTCAGAGCGGCCTTTGGATTAGCCAAAAGATCCTCATGGCGCGTCCTGATGCAGCGGCTTCCGATTCGCTCAGCGGCCTTATGGCCTATTTCTAGAACCTGTTCAATCTGCCAGCGATGCCGGTCGTTCACCGGCCAGGTTCTCCGCTGTTCGTGCCCGGGAAGAAGAATGTTCCCGTACCATCCGGTCACAGGGCCGGTCCAGTTCTCTTCGACACGATATTTGGGGTCTTCGAATCTCCTGACTATTGAATCCAGAATTGACTCCGGATCGCGCATTGCAAAGACATGCAGGGCATCTGGAAATGCTTGGTCAATCACCTCAGTCATCATCAGATAATTCGGTGACTTGTCTAATACCCGGAGGATCGGCTGAGGCTGCCAAAACCACGTTGCGAAAAGCCTGGCGTAGCGTCTCCGGACTTTCTTGAGGTCGATTGTGCTCGCCTCGTCAGCGGTCAATACCCGGTCATGCATCCATACGGGCAGGCGATCCCACGGCAAGCCGACCCCGCCCCACATGGTGGGCTCGCCTTCTACAGGCTTCGTTGACAGGAGGTGCGCGATTCCCTTCTTGCGCCACCCGGTTACGGAGGGATACGCAAAGGCCTCGGACAGCGCCAGCAGGTCATACAGCAAGTAGGTGCCGGACTGGCCGTTGCCCCAAATAAAAACCGGGCGTTCGAGCGTCACACGGCTGGCTTTCATAGACTCGCCGGCCAGGCGGATCAACCGACGAAATATGCGACGAGCGTTGAGCGATACAGACATAGCGACGTTTCTTTTCAGGGACTCGTCTACGGTCCCATTTGTCATGAGGCCACGAACCGCGTGTCGTGGCGCAACAGATGTTGTGGTCTGACCTGCGCGGTGTCCGATCCGCGAGTGCTGAATGCCGATGCTGTGAGTCGTACGAATCGAACCAGACACCGAAGGCCTGCTCAACTCCGGCAGGCGGGGCCGCTTGCGGAGCTAAAGCAGTGTTTCCGTCAGCGTTCGCATCAGATGTTCCGTCTCTGCATTTCCCGCGGGACTGTTGTAACGGGTGAACGTTTGCGCCATGCCGGCGCGCCGGCATGGCGCAAACGTTCACCCGTTACAACAGTCCCGCGGGAAAT
>JANRMQ010000007.1:0-232691 GCA_040981125.1 Nitrospira sp. | reverse complement strand
AAGTTCACTCCCTGGGGCAAGAATGTTGCCGACTCTCCGTATTTCGGCGGTGGCCTCAGCGGCGCCGGCTACGGCATCACGCTCGATCCGAGCGGGAAGGTGTGGATCGGGAACTTTGGGTTCCAAGATCCGCCCTGTGCCTTGCTTCCCCGGGCAGCCCCGCACAACAGCGTCTCTGCGTTCCAGTCGGACGGCACCCCGATCTCCCATGTCGGGGGCTATACCAAAGGCGAGATCTCGTGGCCGCAAGGTACGGTATCGGACCGCCAGGGGAATATCTGGATTGCCAACTGCGGAACCGACTCGGTCACGAAAATACCGGGAGGAGACCCGAATCAGGCCTTCAACATTCCTTTGGCATCGGCCCCGGAACCCGGTGATCCGCAGCTGAAACCATTCGGCGCCGTCGTGGATCTCGACGGCAATGTCTGGTTCAACAATAATCGCGCCAACACCATTTCGATCGTCTCGCCAAAAGGCCATGTGATCGACACCCTGCCGGGCACCTACCAAGGCAAGACGGTCCTGAGTCACCCCGTTGGAAACGCCGCCGACAGCAAGGGGAACATCTGGGTCGCCAATTCGGACTGGCTCGATTCACCCTGTCCGACGCGAACCGCGCTGGGCTCCGCGACTAATCCGACAGTCACGATGTACCGCATGAAGGACCGGAAACCCTATCCCGGTTCGCCTTTTACCGGCGGAGGCCTCACTCTGCCCTGGGGAATCGCGGCGGACGGAGACGACACGGTGTGGGTGTTCAACTTCGGCAAGGCGCCTGTCGGCACCAGCACCGATATTCCAACGGGGATCAGTCGATTTTGCGGAGTGACGACCAAGAAGTGCCCGAAGGGAATGAAAGTCGGGGACCCGATTTCGCCCCGCACCGGCTATCGAAGCGATGCCCTGGAGCGGATCACGGGAGGCCAGATCGATCCGTCCGGCAACATTTGGCTGACCAACAATTGGAAGCGGGATGCCAATCCGTTTCTGAATCCGTTCGGCAATGCGATCGTGATCGCGATCGGCGCCGCCGCGCCGATCAAAACGCCGCTGATCGGGCCGCCGGTGCCGTTTCAGTAAGGCGGATCATTCGATGGCGTGCATGTTTGTTTTCTATGAATCCGCCTCATTCTTTTGGATCCAGCCGCCTGATACCGCGCCTCAAAATCGGGATAAGGGCATGGAGCGAACGACCATGGTGAGGTCTATGCAACACTCTTGAATGGGCGTACTTCGCGTGTGATCCGTTTACCCAGCATGTCTTCAACCGTGTCCATATCGAACCTGCTCTGCAGATTCAGCCAGTAGCGTGGGCTTTGGCCGAAGTAGCGTCCCAACCTCAATGCGAGATCCGCTGTCACGGGTCGCTTGGCGTGAATCACGTGGCTAATGCGCATAGCCGGAACGCCAATATCCTGCGCCAGCCGGTATTGAGACAGGTCCAATTCCTCCAGCAGTTCCTTAAGATAAACACCCGGATGCACTGGAGCGATGCGCGTGGTAGGCATAAGATCTCCTCAATGATAGTCTACGATAATGATAGTCTACGATTTCGACCCGTTCTGCATGTCCGTCCCGCCACACAAAGCAGATTCGCCATTGGTCATTGATGCGGATGCTGTGCTGTCCGTCCCGGTCCCTTTCAAATTCTCCAAGCGATTTGACGGCGGCAGACGCAGGTCCTTTAGATCAAGAGCGGCGTCGATCGCATTGAGCTTTAAACCCAGGGTGAAGTACCGGAAGTCGGCCTGGAGCCTGTACCGTACGAGGCACGCAGGGCGCCCGGAACGTTGCAAGATGATCCCCCGAAATGATCCGCATGGTTCTCCGGCTCAAATCGAAGCGTCAGGAGAAAATCCGCTCCAGATATTTCAACAGGGCGTCGCATTGGGCAGTCGGACCACGGTAGGCAACATACCCGTCTGGCCGAATGAGATAGGCGGTGCCGGCGGCAGCATGATAGACGCGGCGAAACGCGCCGTCCGTATCTTGGAGAACGGGAAGGGCGTCAAGCTCATGGAGGTCGGCCGTCGCGGCTGCATCGATGATTGCGTACGGGCGAATATATTGTCCGTACCGCGCTCGGATGGACGCCGCAATCTCCGGAATCGACTGACCATCATCCGGTTGAGTTGAATCGATGTAAAACAGCAGTACGTAGCCCGTTCCTCTCAGCACGTCGAACAATCGCAACGGAAATCCAATGCCGTCGCGCCGCATCCCTAATATATCGGGTGCACGATCTCCAGGACGCGGGCCGTGATCTTCGCCGTGACCTTTTGCCGACTCCTCGGCCACCCACGAGCTGCCACGGTAATTCACGAGCAATTGGGCCTCTTGCATGAGTCGCTCACGCGCAGTGCCCATCTCCGTCTCGCCGCGATGCTGCGCCTCCGCCCGTTGGTGTGTCCGGCCTACCACCTCTTCACCGACGGGTCTGCGTTCGGCGTCATAGCTGTCCAGTAAACGGTGATGCGCCACGCCCTTGATGACGAGCGCGAGCTTCCAGGCAAGATTGTAGGCGTCTTGGATGCCCGTGTTCATCCCTTGTGCCCCGGTGGGCGGATGGATATGCGCGGCGTCACCTGCGAGGAACACCCGCTCAACGTTGTAGCGAGGCACGATGCGATGGCTAAGACCGAAGAGCGCGGACCAGCGGAGATGACCCACCTTGGTTCCTGCCGGCGCGAGCCGATCCACCACGGCTTGAATATGAGCCAACGTCGGCCTCGGGCCACCCTTCAACAAGCCATGATCGATTCCGCCCGGTCGTTGCGTCGCGACCAATTCCGGTGAAGCCAGCATCGACAACCGATACCGGTTCCTGCCTGGAATCGGAATGCACACCAGGATGTCATCCATCTTGCCGTCGACGACATGCATGAATCGATACGACCAGCCATGCGGAAGATCCCATTGCATTTCGACATCACCCAGCATGTAGTGTTCGGCGTACCGATCGCCCTCAAAGGGGAGATTCAACCCACGGCGCACGGTGCTATGGGCGCCGTCGCAGCCCACGAGATAGCGGCATCGGATCTGTTCGGCTCCGGCGGCGCTGAGGTGGGCGATCACACCTTCCTTGTTCTGCTGGAACGACACCAGTGTGGTTTTCCGTTCGACCGCGGTCCCGAATCTGTTCAGATGAGCCGTGAGAATGCGCTCGCTTTCATATTGCGGCAAGGCGAGGAATCCATAGGGCGCACCGGGCAGATCCAAAACTATGTCCGCTGTCTGCGTGCCGTTGACGTACGCGCGCATCCCGCGCAACCATAGACCGGCGTTGATCGCTTCGGTCGCGATTCCCATGTCTTCCCAGATCTCCAAGGTTCTCGGCTGGATCCCGATGGCCTTACATTGATTCGCCGGCTCAGGCAAGGTATCGATGATGCGGCAGTCCACGCCATGGCGCCGCAATTCACAGGCCATCGTTAACCCGACCGGTCCCGCACCCGCAACCAAGACGTCTGTCGTGTGCATGGTTGTTTTGAATCTGTCAGCCGGCCACGCGACCGACCGCCATGAAATACGTGATCGTGCAAAAGAGATCCGCTTGGCTCAAGAGCCGATTGATTTCCTCTTGCCATTGGCCAAGCTCACCGGTGGAGATGACTTGCTGCCGATGGGCCGCGCGGCCGATTTCGATAAAATACGCGCTGAAACTTGCCGGTTCGAAAATCACCACATCGGCATCGATCACGATATCGATCAACCCCTGGCTCTTGAACAGCCGCGGCAAATTCCGCCCCATCCAGCCGTTCTTCGTGTTGTGATCGCAGTCGAAATGCAGCACCTTGCGTACGAGACTTCGATCGTTCACGTTGATCGTGACCGTTTCAAAATCCGGCTCGATCAAGGCGACGGCGCCGCCCGGCTTCGTCACCCGGATCAGTTCGGAAAGAGCTCCCTCGGGATCGGGAAGATAGGGGAAGAGCCGCTCGGCTCGCGAGACATCAAAGATCTGCTCCGGAAACGGAAGGTGCCGCGCGTCGCCTGCCTGGAAGTCGATCGGCAGCCCGAGTCCCGCCGTGCGGCGGCGGGCTTCGTCGAGAAACCGTTCGCTCGCATCGACTCCCACCACCCTGCCGGACGGAGCCACAAGCTTGGCGAGCCTGACCGTTTCCAATCCTGTTCCGCATCCGACATCGAGCACCGATCGCCCTGGGCCGAGCCGGCACTCCTCGTTGGCGCGCCGCTTTAGATTTTGGATACCGGCCAGACCGTCGAAGATATCCAGGATACGGATGTAGTCCTGGACGGAGTCTGCTTCGTCGATTTGTTCGAAGGCTTTGACGTTGATGCCGGATGCATTGGCTGCCGGTTCCGACATCAATCCTTCCTCCCGTACATTTACATCCCCATGCGGAACGCTAATAGTTGGAGGCTCGCCGGGCGAAACTATAGATCAGTGCCGAGGGAAGCGCAACGAGTGGACTGATCAGGCTGAGGTGCTCGGAGCCGTAGCGGCTTCGGCATCAAAAGGCGGGCTCCTATGGGCCAAACCTGCCGATCGCGGAGCCGTGCTTATCAACGCCAAGATTACCACGGCCTCACCTCCTACTTAGGCCTGTACTACCGGTCGATGTTGCACATAGATGGCACGGCGGCGAAATTCGGCGATTCTCAGCCGGGCGGCAAGCGCGCGCAGAGAATCGGACCGGCACCTTGAGCCGAGACTGAGGCCGGTTGATGACCATCTACAGGCCCGTTATAGTGAATGGCCATGCCCAAAAAGAAGACGCCGAACGCTGCCGACGACCCCTCTCCTATCCTCCTCAACGCCTTGCGGGCTCTTTCGCCCAACGACGTCTATACGATGGCTCCAAAAGAGTTCGTCGTCCGCGGCTACGACTATTACAAGCAACAGCGGCTTCGCCGATACGAATGGGGGCCCGATCACGCGACGCTTACCGCCTCGGTGCAAGGGCAGGCGAGCCTGCCGTACGCCGTGGTATTTTCGTTTGACGGAGGGTTCCTCGCCGTCTCCTGCACCTGCCCGGCTTGGGAGCCGGACCGTCTCTGCAAACATATTCTGTGCGCCTGCTTCACGACCAAGAATTTGCTGTCGCCGGACACCTTTCGCATCTCGTGGTTCGCGGGGCCGCATCGCGCCAGGCTTGAAGCCGAGTTGCTTGGTTCCGAGCGCCGACCGCCTCCCGCCGAAACAATCGGCTCCAAGGCCGGTGTGGAAATTGTCATCGATGCGCGGCACGGCCGGCCGTCGGTTTCTCTTCGCCGCGATGGGATGAAGGCGAATGGGGCTTCAACCTTATTCGCGGCACAGCGCCTGCCGGCCGAACTGATTCCGTTACTGCATGCCGCGACGTTCGCGCCGGGTTATGGTGACGATCCACTGCTGCGGTATCTGCGCCACAGCAAGAACGCCTATCCCTTGATTCTGGAAACAAGACAGGAAACTGTTTCGCTCCGATGGGACCCTTCGGCCGGATGTCAGTGCAAGACCGCGCTGGATGCGACCGGTGACCGGATCACGATCAGCGCGATCTGCTTGGCGGACGGCATCGCACTGAAGCGCTTCGTGCAGTTCCAGTCCCTTGTAGCCGATTTGGACAGCGGGCGCTTGATGCATCTGGAGGACAAGCAGGGATGGACTCCATGGCTGGCGATTCACCGATGTCTTGGTATCGGCAATTATGGTCTGCCTGATGGCGAGGTTGCCGACTCTGGCGTTCGGCATGTCCTTCTGCCGGACCCGTCCGGCGTGGGGCACCGGCACAGCTCGAACGAGACGAGGGCGATCAGCGTCTCCGTAGATGAATTTCAAAGCACGCAGATTGATATCGTGCTGCATCAACTCGAGCACATCGAGCGCGATGTCATTCTGACAGTGGACGGCCGCCCGCAGTCGCCTCTCAGGCAGAATTTTGCGACAGAGGACGAACGTCCGGTGTACAGGCTGGTTCTGATTCCTCCTCCGTCTTCCGATCCGACTTTCGACACGACGCCGAGCGCCCCATACAGACTGCGGGCTGAATCCCGCTCGGGCGAACGTATCATGGCGCCCAGCGCTTCCGTTTTCGAATTCTTTCCCTATCTGGAACAATCGTCCGCCCTGTCCGTTCCGTTGCGGGCCAGGAAGCGGAAGACCATTCTTTACGAAGCTTTCCTGGACCTCTTGTCCGCCGCTGCTCCGAAGGAGCGGGATCGGCGCATGAAGAATGCCTTGCGCTCGAATGAGTTCCGCTCCCGCTCGGTCATGAACGAGGCTCAGTGGATTCTGCGGAATGCCCTGGCGGCCTTTGAACGCCACGATCTACGCCTCGGGTTTCATGCGGGACGCTGGGAACTGCGGCCGGTCGAGAAAGCCCGGGAGGCCTTGCTGTATCGGATTCCCGGAGAGGTGTTCGGTCCGGTGATTTTTCGCGGGATGCAGCGCTGCGACGAGATGGCTGTCGATCCAGAGGTTCTCTTTCAACGATTGCCGGAATTGTTGGAGAAGCTGACGGCGGCCGGCATCCAACTCCTCTATCGCGACAAGCCCGTCCGGATCTCCCGGTGGGATTGCGCCTTGAATGTGGAGCGGGGCGCATCGGACGAGGCGGGGATCGATTGGTTCGAGATCTGTCCGGAAATCCAATGCGATGGCGTGGCAATGGACGAGGCAGAGTGGCGGGCGGCACTCCGGCAGGGTGGGCTGGTAAATACGGAGGCCGGTCTTCGCGTGCTGGATCACTCGACAGTGGAGCGCCTGCGCGCGATCATCGACATCACCTCGCAGAACAGAGCCGCGCATGAGTCGGCGCGCATCGTCCTCGTGCCCCGGCTGCAAATTCTCGATTGGCTGGCATTGCGGGAGCAAGGAATTACGGTGTCTCTGCCGGTAGAGGACGAGGCCGTGCTTGCCGGACTGCTGGAATTTAAGCGGATCAGCGCGCCGCCGCTTCCGCGTGGTGTGAAGGCAACGCTCCGGCCCTATCAGCAGGATGGCTACAGCTGGCTCGCATTTCTCTACGAGCATCGATTCGGCGCCTGCTTGGCCGATGACATGGGATTGGGGAAGACGCTCCAGGCGATTTGTCTGCTGGCCGCCATCAAAGAAGAGCTGATCCGGCCGGCCGCCGCGGTGAACGGACCGCACCTTGTCGTGGCGCCGACAAGCCTGTTGTTCAACTGGGAGCAGGAACTGGCGCGCTTTGCTCCGGGATTGAAGGTCCGCGTCTTTCGCGGCGGCGAGCAGGCTCTCGAGGCCGAAGACGGAGAAGTCGTCCTCACGACCTATGGACTCGCTCGCCGGCACATCGACGTATTGGAGAGGACGTCGTTTCACGTCGTTCTGTTCGATGAGGCCCAGGCGGTCAAAAACATCTATGCGGATACGACCGGCGCAGTCCGCCGTCTCAAGCGCCGCTTCACCATCGGCCTGACCGGCACGCCGATCGAAAACCATCTCGGCGAATATTTCTCCGTCATCGATCTGTGCCTGCCCGGGCTTCTCGGTGAGTATGACCGTTTTAAGGCGGAGGTGAAACGTCTGCAGAACGGAGCGCTGGACCGGCTGCTTCGCCGGACGCGGCCCTTTATCCTGAGGAGGACCAAAGCTCAGATCCTCCATGACCTGCCGGCCAAGACCGAGAGCGAGATGTTCCTCGACTTGACCGATCTGCAGAAGGCGCTCTACGGGCAGACGGTCGATCACGTCCGCTCCACCATCGACGAGGCATACCGGACGCGCACGCCGGGTCAGGCGCAATTCATTGCGCTGACGGCCATTCTCAAGTTGCGCCAGATCTGTCTCTCGCCGCGCCTGTTGACGAAACGAGACGAAGAGTCCTCGCCAAAACTGAGCTTTCTCATGGAGAAACTACCGGTATTGTTGGACGAGGGGCACAGCGCACTGGTCTTCTCTCAATTCACCACGTTCCTGGACCTTGTGCAGGACGCATGCGACCGGCATGCGATTCCATACCACCGGCTGGATGGATCCACGGCGTCGAGCGCGCGGAAAGTTCGAGTCAGCAAGTTTCAGACCGCCGAAAGACCGAGTGTGTTTCTCTTGAGCCTCAAGGCGGGAGGCCAGGGGCTGAATCTGACCAGAGCGACGTACGTCTTTCATTTGGACCCTTGGTGGAATCCGGCGGTGGAGAATCAAGCTTCCGATCGAGCGCATCGCATCGGGCAGCACCGGCCCGTCTCCATCGTGCGGCTGCTCATGCGCCATAGCATCGAAGAGAAGATGATCGCCCTGAAGCAGCGGAAACTCGATCTGTATGAAGCGGTCATGCGTGGAACGGTACGCGGCGCCGGACAGGGGGTGTTGACGAGAGCCGACTTCGATTTTCTGCTGTCGCCCGGGTCCGGCTAGCATCGGCGCGAGTTCATATGCGCTCGCGCTGCCGTTCAGTCGTTCAGGTACAGACTGGATCGTGAGCGGTGTCGCCCGGCCGATTGATCAATGTGTAGGCGCCGCCGCGATTGATTTCTTTTCTCATGCATGCCATCTTTGGGACGGGACGTGAGGCGGCGGGCTAGTCACACTGGACGAGGCGGACGGTCGATGTGCGGACTGTCTCATTGTGGAACACCGGACAATCATGCGATAAGACAAGGGACTGTAAACTATGAGCGAACGGGCCGGTCACAAAATTGCGGAATCACCCTTCACATTCATCGGGTGCAGCGAGCTGCAGGAAATGCTCGGGCGCCAGGCGGATGACGAGAAGGAACTGGCCGAAATCGTCGAAGAGGTGCCCCTCGACTCGATCCACTTCCATACCCACAGCTACTTTCTCCGCCATCGCTTCATTGAGCGGGCCTATCCCAACGATTTTGCGCAATGGGTCGTGACGCAAATGGGGGACCATGTGCTGGGCGAGCGGCTTGCCGTCATCGATCCGTTCGACTATCCGAACCTGGAGGATTTGCGGGAAGAAATTATTTCGATCATCGATGATCATTTGTCCCGCATGTCGATCATTCCGCGCGTGGTCTTCGGCGACCCGTTTCACTTCAAGCGGTCCCGCATTCTCGAAGTGCCGATCGGCTTGGAAGCCAGGTCGTTGCCGGAATTTCGCAAGGCGGTGGCCGACGTAGACGTGAGCGCGATTTATTTCCACATGTTCGAAGCCCATTTCAGGCTGGGGCGCGAGGAAAGCGATTTTTCGTCGTGGATCAGATTGAGCCTTGGGTTACTGGATCTGGCGGACTGTATCAGATCGATCAATCCCTATCTCGGCAGTCTCGAGCGCCTGCGGTCGAGCTTGATTACGGCCTGCGACGAATTCCTCGCGCGCGCATGAGAACAACCATGAGAGAGCACCGCTCCAAGAGAACGCCGGCATGCTGAACGAAGATCCCCTCTGGTACAAAGACGCCGTGTTTTACGAGTTGCATGTCCGCGCGTTCTACGACAGCAACGACGACGGCGTAGGCGACTTCGCCGGCCTGATTGAAAAACTGGACTATCTCGAATGGTTGGGCGTCGATTGTCTCTGGCTGCTGCCGTTCTATCCGTCTCCGCTGCGTGACGACGGGTACGACGTGTCCGATTTCCGGAACATCGCTCCGTCCTATGGGTCCACGGAGACCTTCCGGCGGCTCCTCGATGAGGCGCACCAGCGCGGCATGCGCGTGATCGCCGACCTCGTGCTGAACCATACGTCGGATCAACATGCCTGGTTTCAAGAGTCCCGCCGGTCGGCTCAGGGTCCCATGCGCGACTACTATGTCTGGAGCGACACCGATCAGAAGTATGCCAAGGCGCGCATCATCTTCGTGGACACCGAAAAGTCCAATTGGACCTGGGATACCGAGGCGAAGGCCTACTATTGGCACCGGTTCTTCAGCCATCAACCGGATCTCAATTACGATAACCCGGCGGTCCGGCAGGAAATGGTGGAGGTGATGGAGTTCTGGCTCGATCATGGGCTGGATGGGTTTCGGTGCGATGCGGTGCCCTATCTCTTCGAGCGCGAAGGGACCATCTGTGAAAACCTGCCCGAAACTCATGCCTACCTGAAGGATATCCGGAAGCGGATCGACGAGCGATACAGCACCAGGATTTTGTTGGCGGAGGCCAATCAGTGGCCGAGCGACGTGCGGCCCTATTTCGGGAACGGCGATGAATTTCACATGGCCTTCCATTTCCCGCTCATGCCGCGCCTGTTCATGGGCTTGCGGAGCGAGGATCGCCGGCCGATTCTGGATATGTTCAAGCATACGCCGCCGATCCCGCCGAATTGCCAGTGGTGCCTGTTCCTTCGGAATCATGATGAGCTGACCTTGGAGATGTGCACGGGCGAAGAGCGGGATTACATGTACTATGCCTACGCGCGCGACCCTCAGGCGCGCCGCAACATCGGCATCGCGCGCCGGCTCGCGCCGCTGCTCGAAAACGACCGGCGGAAGATCGAGCTGCTCACCAGCATCGTCTTTACCCTGCCGGGGACCCCCATCATCTATTACGGCGACGAGATCGGCATGGGGGACAATATTCATTTGGGAGACCGCAACGGCGTGCGGACGCCGATGCACTGGACCGCGGACCGGAACGCCGGGTTTTCCAAGGCGGACCCCGCGAAACTGTTTCTCCCGCTGGTCACCGATCCTGTCTACGGCTATCAATCGATCAACGTGGACACGCAAAAGCAGACGCCGCATTCCCTGCTGCATTGGACGCGCCGAATGATCGCGACGCGCAAGCGGCACAAGGTCTTCGGGCGGGGGACGCTGGAATTTTTGACGCCGTCGAACGAAAAGATCCTGGCGTACTTGCGGACCTATGAAGAGGAGACCGTCCTGCTCGTGCACAATCTTGCCGAGTCGGCGCAGGCCGTGGAGCTGAATCTCAGCCGATTCAAAGGCATCGTGCCGATCGAATTGTTCGGCGATTCCCGGTTTCCGCAGATCGGCGACCACCCGTACGTGCTCAGCCTCGGGCCTTACGGGTCCTATTGGTTCAGTCTGCCGCCGGTCAGGTCCTGGGACAGCACCTATAACATTGAATGGAGCGCCATTTGACACCGGCTGACAAACACGGCTCGGCGGAGGAAGATCTGGCGATGAGCACCGCCCTGGATGAATACCACGAAGTGTCGCCGAAGGGGACGGTGGACTTCTTATATCGCCTGAGCGATTTGGTGAAAGGCCGAAGCATAGTGCATGTCAATGCGGTCCGCTACGGCGGAGGCGCGGCCGAATTGTTGCGGCGATTGGTACCGATGATGACGGCGCTGGGCATTGAAGCCCGCTGGGAAGTGATCGCCGGCACGCAGGAATATTTCGCGGTGGTCAAGCGGCTGACCAACGCCTTGCAGGGAAGAGACGAGAGAATCACGGAGGAGATGTACCAGACGTTCCGGGAGATCAATGAGCGGAACGCCAAGGCGCTGAATCTGGAAGCGGATATGGTGATGATCCACGATCATCATCCGGTCGGAATGGTGGAATATCGAACCCGTGGTTCCTGGTTGTGGCGGTGCAATCTGGATTTGGCGCAGCCACAGCGGCGGGCCTGGACGCTGTTGCGGCGGTATGTGCTGAAATATGATGCGGCCATCTTCTCCTTGTCGGACTTTGCGCAGCGGTTGCCGATTCCGAAATTTCTGATTTACCCCTCGATCGATCCGCTGAGCCCGAAGAACCGGGAGATGACCCGATCGGAGATTAACCAGATCGTCGATCGCCTGGGTATTCCGCGAACCAAGCCGATGTTGCTGCAAGTCGCCAAGTTCGAGCGGTTCAAAGATCCGCTCGGCGCGATTCAAGCCTATCGGATCGTCAAGAAACATCACGATTGCCAATTGGTGCTGGCCGGGTCGGGCGTCCTGCATGATCCGGAAGGGGAAGCGGTGCTCGCGGAATTGCGGGAGGCGGCCGGCCGGGATCCGGATATTTATTTGATCCAATTGCCCCCGGAGGCGGACTTGGAAATCAATGCGCTGCAACGGACCGCCACGATTGTGCTGCAGAAGTCGATCAAGGAGGGATTCGGCGTGACGGTGTCGGAGGCCATGTGGAAAGGCAAGCCGGTGGTGGGCGGGACGGCGGGAGGCATTGCGACGCAGATCATCGACGAAGTGACGGGGTACGTCGTGCATTCGGTGGAAGGCGCCGGATTTCGCATGCGCCATTTACTGAACAATCCGGGATTGATCACCCGCATGGGAGCCGCAGGACGCGAGCATGTGCGCCGGAATTTTCTGATCACCAGGCAGCTGGCGGATTATCTGACTCTGTTGAAAATCATGCCGCCGCAGTGACGCGAGGCGAACGCTGAGTCCAAGGTCTGTGCGAAGGGTGATGGAATGCCTTCGGGCCGGATGCCGGCGTCCGGTATTCGGACGCAGGGCATCGAGTTATGAATTATGATGAATGACGATCCGCGATCGACGAGCGACGATTGATATGCGCGCAGCACTATCGTGCCGACGGAACCGGCGCGGAGGCCGGCGATGACGGACGAGCCGGTCCCGAACGAGCCACGCGAACAGACCGTGACCAAACCGGCCGTGACGGCGGAGATCGTGGTCGGGGTCCTCACCCTCAACAATGCGGGCACGATCGAACACGTGGTGAAAGGCGTGCTCGAGGGACTCCGGCAGTTTTTCTCCGGTGCGTCGGTAATGATCGTCAACTGCGATGCCGGGTCGCAGGACGGCACGGTCGGGATGATCGAACGTCTTGCTGCGGGTCAGGTTCCGCTGCGCCTGATCCCGGCCGCCGCCGGGAGCTTCTCGAGCATGGGTACGGATCCCGGCCTCTCGGGGCGCGAAGAAGATGTCCGCCGCCTGTGTGAAACGGCGCAGCATGTTCAGGCGAAGGTCTGTCTCATTGTGGAGGGGAATCTACGCAGCTTCACGCCCCGATGGATCGAACTGCTGGGGCGGCCCATCTATCAGGACGAGATGGATTATGTGGTCCCGCTGTTTCGGCGGCACCGCTACGAAGGCACGCTGGTTACCAATCTGCTGTATCCCCTGATGCGCGCGCTGTACGGCAAGCGGCTGCGGTATCCGAGCGGGGGGGGCTATGGCCTGTCCGGCAGGCTCGCCCGCGAGCTCACCAAGAAGCCCTTCTGGTCCCAAGACGCGACGCGCATCAGCTTGGACGGCTGGCTGACCACCGTGGCCCTCGCCGAGGAATATCAGGTCTGTCATGCGTTTCTCGGAGCAAAGGACCAAGACCTCAAGTTAGGCTCGACGGATCTCGCCAACGTGCTCGCGCCCGCCGTGGGATCTATTTTCCATTCGATGGAAGATTATGAGACGGCCTGGGAGCAAGCGCATGCTCCGGTCGATGTGCCGCTCTACGGGGTCGTCGAGTACGCGCCGCTCACCGGACCGGTTCACATCGGGCGAATGGTGAGCGGAGTGAGACAGGGCATTCGCGATCTGTTGCCGCTCTGGGAAGTTATTTTGTCGCCGGAGACCTTGGGCAGTATTTTGGCGATCGGGATCCAGGAGTCGGATGAATTTCATTTCCCGTCCGAGCTCTGGGTGCAGGTCGTCTATGAATTTGCCCTTGCCTATCATGATCAAGTCCTGCATCGGGAGCATATTCTGAAATCGTTGACCCCGCTGTATCTCGGGCGGACCGCTTCGTTCGTCCTCGACACCCAGCACGGCGACACTGAGCAAGTGGAGGCGGCCGTCGAGTCGCTGTGCCTGCGTTTCGAAGCCATGAAGCCTTATCTGAGAGACCGATGGAGGTGGCGTGATGAGTGATCTCTGGCGTGACACGATGGTGGCCGGGTTCCGTGACACGATTATGCAAATCCTCCTGGTGCTGCCCAGGCTCTTGGCCCTGCTCACATTTCTGGCGCTGGGGTTGGTGTTTGCCTGGCTGGTCAAATCCCTGACGGTGCGTTTGTTGACCGCCTTCCGATTCGACCGGATCTGCGAGCGATTCGGCATGAACAAACCGCTGGCGCAGGCCGGGATCAAGCAACCGGTGTCCGTGGTCGTGAGCCGCGTGTTGTTTTGGATGGTCTTCCTGTTGTTCGCGTTCATGGGAGTCGATGCCGTCAATCTGCCCGCGACGGCGAATCTGATCAGCCAGATCGTGAGTTTCCTCCCGAATGTCCTGGCCGCGTCGCTGGTGCTGTTGATCGGGGTCCTGTCCGCGAATTTCTTTGCCGAGGCGGCGCTGATCGCGGCGGTCAACGCGCAATTGCAGGAAGCCCGCATCGTGGCGAGCCTCGTCCGATGGGGCATCTTGTTGTTCACGTTCGCCATGGTGCTTACGCAGTTGGGCATCGCGAAAGAAATCGTCATCTCCGCGTTTTCCATCACGTTCGGCGGGGTCGTGTTTGCGCTGGCGCTGGCCGTCGGCTTGGGCGCGCGACATCTCATGAAGGATGCGATCGAGCGGCGCTTGGGGAAGCATAAGGAGGAAAAGTTTGACGAGCTGTCGCATCTGTAAGTCCGAGTACATTCTTGCCGGGTCATGGCGGCAGAAGAGTTAAGCGCCTCCGCACCTCTCGGATCGGCCCCATCGGGCCTTGTCGTGCGGAAGCCTTCCGAAATTCCCGTGGCTGAGGTCACCGTGGGCGACCTCAGTGCCGTGGTCAGTTTCGGCTTTCCTTCACGATACGTCCTCGATGGGGCGCAAGTAGCGACTGTTTCAGCGAAGCGTTTGTGCGCGATCCTTCGGTGAAGTCGGCGTCTCAACTCTTCTGCCGCCGCCGATACAAAGGACTTGTTCAACGATGCGAATCCTGGCTACATGCTGAGAGACGGCCGACATCATGAAAGCTGAGCGACAAGCGAAAAAAGCAAAGCAGGACGCGCCGGTTCCGAATAAGGAGAACAGAAGCGTGCCTGTTTCCGGTATGGAAGGCCGCCGCCGTGTGGTCATTGAACATGTCCGCCCGGAAATCGACGCGGGCCGGTTTCCGATCAAACGCATCATGGGAGAGTCCGTCGTGGTCGAGGCGGACGTCTTTGCGGACGGCCACGATGAGATTGCCGGTGTTCTCCGGTACCGGTCCGGCCGGACAGAGACGTGGACCGACGTGCCGCTCGTGTTTGTGGAGAACGATCGATGGCGGGCGGCATTCGAGGTGACGGAACAAGGACTCTACTACTACACCGTCGTGGCATGGGTGGACCATTTTCGATCCTGGCAGCGGGACATGCGAAAACGAATTACGGCCGGTCAGGACGTGACGGTGGACTTGATGGTCGGCAGAGACCTTGCCAATGCGGCCGGGCGGAACGCGGCGGGCAGCGACGGCGGGCGGCTTGCGGCCATCGCCTCCGCAATGGAGAACCGCGAGGATCGGGAAGGGGCTCTGGAGATCGCGCTTGGGCCGGAACTCGCCGCTCTCATGGCTGCCTATGCGGAACGGCCCTGGCCGACCCGGTATGATCGTGAACTGGCGGTCGTCGTGGATCGTGACAAGGCGGCGTTTAGTTCCTGGTATGAGCTGTTTCCGCGATCCTGCACGGATGATCCTGCGCGCCACGGAACCTTCAAGGATTGTGAAGCCCGCCTGCCGTATGTCGCCGAGATGGGGTTCGACGTCCTCTATGTGCCGCCGATTCATCCGATCGGCATGAAATTCCGGAAAGGCAAGAATAATCAGCCCGACGGCGGTCCGGACGCCATCGGGAGTCCCTGGGCGATCGGAGCGGAAGAGGGAGGGCATGACGCGATTCATCCCGCGTTGGGCTCTGCGGAGGACTTGAGGCGGCTCATCGGGAAAGCCAGGGAGCAGGGAATGGAAGTGGCGCTCGATCTGGCCTTCCAATGTTCACCCGACCATCCCTACGTCAAGCGGCATCCCGAATGGTTCGTGCAGCGTCCCGACGGCACGATCCAATATGCCGAGAATCCCCCAAAGAAGTACCAAGACATTTACCCGCTGAACTTCGAGACCGCGGAATGGGAATCTCTGTGGCAGGAACTCAAACGTGTTGTGTTGCACTGGATCGGCGAGGGGGTGCGGATCTTTCGCGTCGATAATCCCCATACCAAGCCCTTTCCGTTTTGGCAGTGGTTGATCGGGGAGGTGAAACGCGATCATCCGGACGTGCTGTTTCTGGCCGAAGCGTTCACCCGTCCCAAAGTGATGTATCGCTTGGCCAAGCTGGGCTTCACGCAGTCGTACACCTATTTCGCCTGGCGCCAGACCAAGTCAGACTTGGTGCAATACTTTACGGAATTGACTCAGACCGACGTGCGCGAATTCTTCCGGCCCAATCTGTGGCCGAATACGCCGGATATCTTGACCGAGCAATTGCAGCACGGCGGACGTCCGGCATTCATGTCGCGGCTGGTGCTCGCCGCCACCCTCGGCGCGAATTACGGCATTTATGGGCCTGCGTTTGAACTGCTCGAACATCACCCGCAAAAGCCGGGCAGCGAGGAGTACCTGAATTCGGAGAAGTATGAGATCAGGCAATGGGAGCTCGATCGCGCGGACAGCCTCAGAGAATTTATCGGCCGGGTGAATCGGATTCGCCGGGACCATCCCGCTTTGCGGAATGATCGAAGCCTGATCTTCCATCATGTGGACAACGAGGAGTTGATCGCATACAGCAAGCGCTCGCCGGATGGAGACGACATCGTGCTCGTCGTCGTCAATCTCAGCCCGCATTATGTGCATTCCGGGTGGCTCCAATTGAATCTCGACGTCTTGGGGATCGAGCCGGATCGACCGTTCCAGGTCGAAGACGTTTTGACCGGGGCCTATTATCCCTGGAAAGGATCGAGAAATTATGTGCATATCGATCCCCATTCCGTTCCGGCCCATATCTTTGTGGTCCGGCGTCATGTCCGGAGCGAACAGGATTTTGATTACTTCATGTAGTCACCATTTCGTACTTTGCGCCGCAACGGGCGGATGAGCGGCCCGTTGTCGTTATGGAACAGAAGGAGACGGCAGATTGTTGACCGTGAAAGACCATTGGGAGCGGGTCTTCGAACGCGATGCGGTCGGCGCGCTGGAAGCGCGCCTTCCGTCGGCTCTGGCGGCCGCGCGATGGTTCGGCGGCAAGGCGAGGACCATCGTCTCTACCCGGATCAATGAGACCGTTCCGATCCCCCTGGACGGCGGGATGATGATGCTCGCGTTGATCCAGGTGGCCTATGCGGACGACGCTCATGATACGTATGTCATGCCGGTGTCCGCCTCGTTCGACGAACGGGCCGAAGAGCTGGCACGCCGGTGTCCCGAGGCGGTACTCACGGACCTGACCGTCATTGAACAGGCGGGAGAACGGCGCGGCATCCTGCATGATGCGCTCTTAGATCCAGCCTGTGCCCGTTCGCTGCTTCTTATCATCCAAGAGGGGGCGCGGTTCGAGACCAAGAGCGGCCTCCTGGCGGCCTCGGTGCTCAAGGGTGTTGGGCCGTTGCTATCGGAGGCGGCATCGGACGGCCCCACGGTCATGAAAGGGGAGCAAAGCAATACCTCCGTGAAATTCGGCGCTCGCGCAATCTTGAAGCTGTACCGCCGCTTTGAAGAAGGGATCAATCCGGATTTGGAGATTGGGCGGGCTCTGACGACCCGCGGGTTTGCCCACAGTCCGGCGCTGCTCGGCTCCTTGGAATACCGCCGGCCGGCACAGGAACCCTCCACGGTCGCGCTGGTCCAAGCATTCGTCGCGAACCAAGGGGACGCGTGGCAATATACCTTGCGCGAATTGGAGCGGCACCTCGGTTCTGTGCCGGAGGACCGGACGGGGACGTGGGCGCCGACCGCCGGCTCGGCTACGGATGCCGGCTTTCAAGCCTACATGGATCTGGCCGAAACATTGGGGCGCCGCACCGCCGAATTGCATCTCGTGCTGGGCCGGCAGACGGACGATCCGGCTTTTGCGCCGGAGATCTGCACATCCGGCTATTGGCGGTCTCTACGTAGTCGGATGGAGCGCTCCATTGAAAGCTCTCTTACCTTACTTCGCCGGCGGCTGTCCGACCTCGGCTCCGTCGAGCAGCGCCAAGCGTCTCTCGTATTGGACTTGGAGCGGCGGTTATTGTCCCGGGTCGGCGCGCTGACGGACCGGCACCTTGAGGTCCAGCGTATCCGGTGTCATGGCGATTATCATTTGGGTCAGGTCTTGTATACCGGCCGGGATTTCGTGATTATTGATTTCGAAGGGGAGCCGGCGAGGCCGTTGGCCGAGCGGCGGGCGAAGCATGTTCCCATCGTTGACGTGGCGGGCATGATCCGGTCTTTCGACTATGCGGCGTACGCGGCCGTTCGACGGCATGCGGAACGAAGGAACGAATGCCGGTTACAATCTGCGCTGGAACAGCCTGAGTTGGAACTATGGGCTCGACGCTGGTCTCGCTCGGCATCCGAGGCCTTCCTTTCCGGATATGCGGCGAGCGCCGGAGAGGCGGCGTTTTGGCCGCCGTCCGCGGATGAACGAGCCATGTTGTTGGAGGCCCATCTGATTGAAAAGGCTTGTTACGAACTGAGCTATGAACTCAATAACCGGCCAAGCTGGTCCGGGATTCCATTGCGGGGGCTGCTTCGGCTCTGTGATGTGGAAAATGAGGCCCCTTCACAGGAAGAAGTGGGAAGCTAGAAATGAGAAGTGAAAAGCGAGAAGTGAAAAGGTAAAAGTGAGAAGGTTAGGAATGAAGAGCTGGCAGTGAGGAGTGAGGAGTCGGTCAATCGGCAATCACGAATGAGGGAAGATGTGACACAGCAGCGAACCATGACGGCGATAGAGGAACCGACGAGGCTGACGAAAGACGATCTGTATCTGTTCAATGAAGGATCGCTCATCAACCTCTATGACAAGCTCGGCGCGCATCCGGGGCGCGTCGCCGGACGGGACGGGACGTTTTTCGCAGTCTGGGCGCCGGATGCGGAGCACGTGTCCGTCGTCGGCACGTTCAATGAGTGGAATCAGGAATCGCACCGCTTGTCGCCCCGCGGCCATAGCGGTATTTGGGAAGGCTTCGTGCCCGATATCGGAGTCGGCACTCTGTACAAGTATCACATCCGGTCTCGCCATCTGGGGTATCGAGTGAACAAGACCGACCCGTTGTCGTTTTTTAACGAGATCCCCCCCAAGACCGCGTCGATCGTGTGGGATCTGGCCTACGAATGGAACGATGCGGCGTGGATGAAGGGGCGCAAGACGAATAATGCCCTCACTGCGCCGATGGCCATCTATGAGATGCATGTCGGCTCCTGGCGCCGCGTGGCGGATGAAGGCCACCGTTCGCTGAGCTACAGGGAAATGGCGCAGCCGCTGGCGGAGTATGTTGCGGGCATGGGATTTACTCATGTGGAATTCCTGCCGATCATGGATCATCCCTTTTTCGGCTCCTGGGGTTATCAGACGACCGGGTTCTTTGCGCCGTCCGGCAATTACGGGACGCCGCAGGACCTCATGTATTTGATTGATGTCCTCCACCAGCACGGCATTGGCGTGATCTTCGATTGGGTTCCGTCGCATTTTCCCACGGACGAGCATGGACCAGGCTATTTCGACGGCACGCACCTCTACGAGCATGCCGACCCGAGGCAGGGCTTTCATCCGGACTGGAATACGTTTGTCTTCAACTACGGCCGAAACGAAGTTCGGAGCTTCCTGATCAGCAGCGCCATGTTCTGGCTCGACAAGTATCATGTGGACGGCTTGCGGGTCGATGCGGTGGCCTCGATGTTGTATCTGGATTATTCGCGGAAAGAGGGGCAATGGATTCCGAATCAATACGGGGGCCGGGAAAACCTCGACGCGATCGCGTTTCTCCGGAGATTCAACGAGGAAGTCTACCGGCACTATCCCGATGTCCAGACGACCGCCGAGGAATCGACCGCCTGGCCGATGGTCTCCCGCCCCACGTATATCGGCGGGCTCGGCTTCGGTCTCAAGTGGGATATGGGTTGGATGCATGACACGCTCAAGTACATGGAATTGGATCCGATCCACCGGCGCTATCATCACCATAATCTGACGTTCCGTATGTTGTACGCGTTCCACGAGAATTTCGTGTTGCCGCTCTCGCATGACGAAGTCGTCTACGGCAAGCGATCGCTGCTGGAAAAAATGCCGGGCGACGACTGGCAAAAATTCGCCAACCTGCGGGCATTGTTCGGGTACATGTATGCCCAGGCGGCCAAGAAATTGATTTTCATGGGCGGCGAGTTCGGACAGCGGTCGGAATGGGCGCATGACGGCGAACTGGAATGGTATCAGCTCCAGCATGCGACTCATCTCGGCGTCCAACGGTGGGTGGCGGATCTCAACCGCGTCTACCGGTCGGAGATGGCGCTCCATGAAGACGATCTGAATCCGGCCGGCATCGAATGGATCGATTGCAATGATGCCGAATCCAGCGTGATCAGCCTGATCAGAAAAGGCCGTTCGACGCAGGACATTATCCTCGTCGTCTGCAATTTCACCCCCATCCCACGCACCAATTATCGGGTCGGCGCGCCGCGCGGAGGATACTGGCAGGAACTGTTGAATAGCGATGCCGCGTGGTATGGAGGAGGAGACTGGGGTAACGGCGGCGGTGTCCATGCCGTGCCGATTCCACTCCATGGGCGGACCCATTCTCTCACCATCACCGTTCCGGCCCTAGCAGCTGTCTTTTTCAAGAGTCAGGGTTGACCTCTCATTCGGGGCGCCGGACAGTCTGTCCTCTATTCAAGGACAAGAGGTCCGGCGCCGGCGCACCGGCCGCATAGTCTCTTTCCAAGTTTCGCCGTCCATCTCGTTGAAACAGCGACAATTCCGCCTGAGAGCTTGCTCCATCGGTTTGGGCTGAAGCTTTGCATTGCGAAAGAGGCGGAGAATTGTGTCCTCGAGTAAAGGGGTGCGTTATGGCGGACCGAAGCGTGAAGAAGGTGACATCCGAATACTCGCCGAAAGGGGAGATGGGGCAAACCTATTTGGCGTCGGGCATCCACGTCTCGATGCGGCTCTGGGACTCGCTGCCCGTCGCGCCTCCGGCCGAACCGACGCAACGCGCGTATGAAACGGTCGGCTATGTCATCAAAGGGCGGGCAGAACTCGAACTGGAAGGGCAAATGGTCTTGCTCGAACCGGGTGACTCTTGGGTCGTCCCAAAGGGGTCGAGCCACTGTTACACCATTCTTGAGCCCTTTACAGCCATTGAAGCGACCTCCCCTCCGGCCCAAGTGCATGGAAGAGACGAAGAATAGAAGAGGGAGCGCCGCGAGCGCCATGGCCCACAAAGTTGCCGTCACCAGGCGGGACAGCATCAGGGATGTGTGGGGCGAACGGACGCCGATCGCGGATGGCCGGTGGCCTGCGCGCGTCGATGAACATGTGATCGAAGCCCCGGATCAATGGGTGCCAGGAGCCTGTTTGCTCTGCTCAAACGGGTGCGGACTGGATATCGGCGTGAAGGACGGCCGCATGGTCGGCGTCCGCGGTCGTGAAGGCGATCGGGTCAACCACGGAAGACTGGGCCCAAAAGGTCTGCATGGGTGGATCGCGAATCACAGTCCAGATCGTTTGACGAAGCCGCTGGTCCGGCGCCACGGCCGATTGGAGCCGGTCGGGTGGGATGAAGCGATGGATCTGATCGTTGGGCGCTCCAAGGACATTCGCGACGCTCACACGAGCAGCGCCATCGGTTTTTATACCAGCGGACAGTTGTTTTTGGAGGAATATTACACCTTGGCAGTGATCGGCAAGGCCGGTTTAGGGACGCCGCACATGGACGGCAACACCAGACTGTGTACCGCGACTTCGGCCGCTGCGCTGAAATTGTCCTTCGGCACGGACGGACAACCGGGGTCCTATGCGGATCTGGACGTGACGGATGCAATTCTGCACGTGGGGCACAACATCGCGTCGCAACAGACCGTGCTGTGGATGCGGATCCTCGACCGGCTTGCAAGCGCGAATCGGCCGAAGTTGCTGGTCGTTGACCCGCGGATTACCGAGACGGCGAAACAGGCGGATGTGCATCTTGCGCCGCGAGTCGGCACGAACGTCGCGGTGCTGAACGGCCTGCAACACCTACTTATTGCGTCGGGGCGACTGGATGACACGTATATAAGGGAACACACGATGGGCTTCGAGGCGCTGGAGCGAATGGTCGCGAAATGGACGCCGGAACATGTCCGGGATGTCGCAGCGATCGAACCCCGTGACTTGCGCGCCGCGGCGGCGGTCATCGGAGAAAGCGCTTCGCTCGTCTCGACGGTTTTGCAAGGCGTGTATCAATCCCATCAGGCGACTGCCGCTTCCGTCCAGGTGAACAATATTCATCTGCTGCGGGGTCTGCTCGGGAAGCCAGGCTGCTGCGTGCTGCAGATGAATGGTCAGCCGACCGCGCAGAATACGCGCGAGTGCGGGGCGGATGGAGATCTGCCGGGATTCCGGAATTGGGAAAATCCGCGGCACATTGCCGAATTGGCCCGGCTCTGGAATGTGGATGACGCCATTATTCCCTCGTGGGCCCCTCCGACGCACGCGATGCAGATTTTCCGCTATGCCGAGCAGGGGTCGCTGAAAATGCTCTGGGTCAGCGGAACCAACCCGGCCGTGTCTTTGCCGGATTTGCCCCGGATTCGACGGATCCTCGGCCTGGGCGGGCTGTTCCTCGTCGTGCAGGATGCCTGGCTCACCGAAACCACCGAGTATGCCGATGTCGTGCTGCCTACGGCGCTGTGGGGAGAGAAGACCGGATGCTTCACGAATGTCGACCGAACGGTGCACCTCTCACAGAAAGCGGTCGAACCGCCGGGCGAGGCCCGATCCGACCTGGATATTTTTCTGGACTACGCCGCGCGGATGAACTTCTGCGACCGGGACGGCGCGCCGCTGATCAAATGGCGTACTCCGGAAGAGGCCTTCGAGGCGTGGAAGGCCTGCTCGAAAGGTAGGCCCTGTGATTATAGCGGCATGAGCTATGGGAAATTGAGCGGGACGTCGGGCATTCAGTGGCCTTGCAATGAACGGTTTCCGGACGGAGCCGAACGCTTGTACGCCGATGGGCGGTTCAATACCGCCTCGGACTATTGCGAAACGTTCGGCCATGACCTCACCACCGGCGCCGAGAATACGCCGGAAGAGTATCGGGCGCGCGATCCTCGCGGGAGAGCGCTGTTCTTTGCGAGCGACTATCAAGCACCGCACGAGATACCGGACCACGACTTTCCCTATTGGCTGACCACGGGCCGGGTGCTCTACCATTTTCACACGAGAACCAAAACGGCGCGCGCCCCGGAACTTAATGAAGCGGCTCCCGAGGCATTCGCGCAGATCTCGGCGGAAGATGCGGCCGCGTCGGGCATTCGAGACGGAGATCTTGTCGCGATCGAAACCAGGCGGGGCCGGATCACCGTGCCTGCGAAGGTCGGCGACATCATTCGCGGGCACATCTTCGTGCCGTTTCACTACGGGTACTGGGACGACCCCGGACATGCCAGGGCCGCAAATGAATTGACCATTGCGGAATGGGATCCCGTCAGCAAGCAGCCTTACTACAAGTATGCCGCTGCGAGCTTGCAAAAGGTTGAGTCTCCATCTGTCATGGCTAAGGCGGCGGAGGCAGTGGGGAACGTTGGTGCTCAGCTCAAACATGTGGCGGCGGGCATCAAGGAAGCGCCGGCCAAGCTGAAGAAGGCCGTGGAGGCGGCCGAAAATCGGCTTCCGCTATCGTTATATCTGGGCCTGCTGCATCGAAGCGAAGAGCACCTGTCGGAAGCGTTCAAGAATGTGGCCGACCATCACAGGCAGAGTCCCGACATTTACGAGACCTGCACGTTGATGGCCGGCTGGTCGGCCGAACATGTGCAGAAACTTCACCCGCTCATTGCCCGCTACCAAGAGGAATCCAAAAAAGGGCCCGATCGTTTGCGGCGCGCGCTCTTTGAAGGGCCAAGAACCGGCGGGGTCGGGCTCCTGCGCGATCTGCATGATCTCTGGCTGGCCGCGGCGGAAGTGCATCTCTGTTATGAGGCGATCAGACAGGCGGGCAGGGCATTGCACGATCGGGAGTTGGTGTCATTCTGCGAAGAATCGGGACGGCATACGGACCGGCAACTCGCCTGGCTGCGGACCAGGATCGATCAGGCGGCGCCGCAGGCTTTGACGGTGATATGAGCAAGTACCAAGGGCGGCGGCCCACAGACATGGCGGTGAGGGAACAAGCAGCACAACAGACCGAATCTTCAGAAGGCCTCGCCGCTGAGACATCATTCATCGAAGTGCCTTGCCTGATTTGCGGTGGAGACCAGAGCGACACCGTCGCCTCGCCGGAAGACGTTGAAGGTCAGCTGCGACTTCTCCACCGGTTTCACCTGCGCAGACGAAAAACGAAGGCCCGTGCCGGTCTGGCCGATCGCGCGGAGTTCACCCAGGATTATGCGACTCGGATTGCGCAATGCCGATCCTGCGGGTTCCTCTTCAGAACTCCGCGGCCTTCCGTCGCAGCAGTAATGGGGGCCTATGTCCAAGACCGCTATAACGACGATCATCTTCGATCCGAATTTCTGTCGCAGCGACAATGGGCAGAGAAGAAGGTCGCATTCCTGGCCCGCTCGGCGCGATGGCGCCATCATCCGACCATCGTAGAAGTCGGCAGTTTCGTCGGTGGCTTTCTGGATGCAGGGCAGCGGCGCGGGTGGTCCATGCTTGGGATTGATCCGGGAAAGGACGTCGCGGCATTCTGCCGGGCGCGGGGTCTGTCGGTCTACGGCGGCACGTTGGCCGATGCGCCGGTCGCCTCGGCATCCGTGGATGTGGTTGCAATCTGGAATACATTCGATCAACTGCCGAATCCGGACACCACGCTCGCCGCGGCACGCCGCATCTTGCGGGAGGACGGGCGGTTGATCATTCGAGTTCCCAATGGCGTCATGTATCGGTGGGGAGCGGCGCTTTTGAAGCGGGGGCGCGCGTGGCGTCGATGGATTGTTCCAGTACTGGCGTGGAATAACCTCCTGGCATTTCCTTACCTCCACGGCTATTCGATTGCGACGCTGGATCAGTTGCTGGGGCGCCACGGTTTTAGACGGTTGGCGTTCTCGCGCGATACGCTCATGGCTCTCTCCCACCCGGAGACCAAAGCCTGGGCCATGATGGAGGAGAAAGTGGTGAAGTGGTGGTGTCGTTGGGTCGGCGCGGGTGAGTCCGTCTGGAGCAAGGACAGTACGCGCTTTACGCCATGGTTGGATGTCCATTATGGAATCGGTACAACAATCTCCCGGACGGCAGTGAGCGTCGCCCGGGATCCCCTGTCCGCCGAGCCGGCTATTGCACGGTGACTCATCACCAACCTGGCAATCGTCGTCATCGTCGGCCGGCGGCAGAATATCAACGCTGAAGAAGAAAGGGCATGCGAACGATGCAAAGCAAAAGCGGTCACACCACTTCAGTTTGGATGGCGACGGCGGCCGAGCCGGACGAGCCGCGGCTCACGCAATCACTGGATGCCGATGTCTGTATCGTCGGGGCCGGCATAGCCGGGCTTTCAACCGCCTATTGTCTGGTCCAGGACGGAAAGTCGGTCGTCGTGCTCGATGACGGGCGCATCGGAAGTGGAATGACCCAACGAACCACCGCGCATCTGTCGAATGCCGTCGATGACGGGTATGCCGAGATTGAACGATTGCACGGAGAACAAGGAGCCGGACTAGCCGCAGGCAGCCACACGGCGGCGATCGATCGGATCGAGCAAATTATCGCGGATGAACACATCGAGTGTGACTTTGAGCGGCTCGATGGCTATTTGTTTGCCACACCGGGCGAAGAAGAGGCGCTCGAGCGGGAGTTCCTGGCTGCTGTCCGGGCCGGCTTGACCGGCGTCGAAAAAGTGAAACATCCGGCGGTTGCTCGTCTTACATCCGGGCACTGTCTTCGATTTCCACGCCAGGCGCAGTTTCATCCGCTACGCTACTTGGCGGGACTGGCAACGGCCATCAAACGGCGCGGCGGCCGTATTTTCACCGGCACGCACGTGACGAGCATAGAAGGTGGAACACAGGCCCGGGTTGAAACGGAGCAGGGTGCGGCGGTCACGGCTCGATCCGTAGTGGTGGCGACCAATAGCCCCATCGTCGACCGAGTCGCGATCCACACCAAGCAGGCGCCCTATACCACCTACGTCATCGGAGCAAGCGTGCCGCGGGGCTCTGTTGCACGAGCGTTGTACTGGGATATGGAAGATCCCTATCACTATGTCCGGCTTCAGCCTGGATCGTCCGGCCTCAATAATCAATCCGATGTGCTCATCATAGGAGGCGAAGACCATAAGACCGGACAAGCCGACGATTCCGAAGAGCGATATGCGCGGCTGGAGCAATGGGCGCGAGAGCGCTTTCCCATGATGGAACAGGTCGAGTATCGTTGGTCGGGTCAGGTCATGGAGCCGGTGGACGGCGTCGCGTTCATCGGGCGTGATCCAGGCAATGCTGTGAATGTGTATATCGCGACGGGGGACTCGGGAATGGGCATGACGCATGGAACGATTGCCGGCATCCTCTTGACGGATCTGATCATGGGACGGGATTCGTCATGGGCGGCGCTGTATGAGCCGTCACGCAAAACGGCCGCCGCAGCCGGCGTCTATGCTCAGGAAAACGTGAATGTGGCGTCGCAATATGCGGATTGGGTCACGGGGGGCGAAGTTGGCTCTCCCGATGAAATCGCGAACGACAGCGGCGCCGTCATCCGCCGGGGTCTGAAGAAGGTCGCAGTCTACCGTGATAACAGTGGAATGCTCCATGAACGGTCGGCGGTCTGCACCCATTTAGGCTGTATCGTGGCGTGGAACCAAAATGAGAGGACCTGGGATTGTCCTTGTCACGGCTCCCGTTTCGACAAGCTCGGCACGGTGATCAATGGCCCGGCGAATCAGGACCTGGCGCACGTGAAGGATGAATGAGACTCCATCGCCCTTATTGCGCCGGGCCGCCGTTCCAGAGCGCGATGCCGCCGAGCAGCCCGTTCAAGTTTGAGACGATCGTGACATGTCCCGGGAGCAGGCTGATATCGACGGTCGCGGCATTGCCGCCTCCGATGTAGAGGCGGTCGTAGTGAAACATGCGGTCCAATTTGGCCACCACTTTGGCGACGCGGCGGTTCCATTTCTTCTTGCCGATGCGGGTGAGTTCATCGTCCCGCAGCCTGGATCTGCCGACTTCGACATTCGGCACGAGCCGGCCGTCCACGAAGAGGGACGAGCCCACGCCGGTCCCCAGTGTCAGGACCAGTTCCACCCCTTTGCCGGAGATCGCGCCGAATCCCTGCACGTCGGCGTCATTTGCCGCGCGGACCGGCTTCTTGAACTTCGCCTCCAGCGCCTTGGTCAAGTTGAAATCTTTCCATTGCGGGGCGAGGTTCACCGCAGTTCCGACGACCCCGTTCCGGACGACGCCGGGAAATCCCACCGAGATGCGGTGGAACGGACCGAAATCCTTGGCCAATTGTTCAATCGCGAGGATGATCTCTTCCGGCTTGCCTGACCGGGGGGTCGGCACGCGCTTCCGCTCCTTGATGGGTTCGCCGATCTCATTGAGCACCATAGCCTTGATCCCGGTGCCTCCGATATCGACGACAAAGGTACGAATCGGCTTGTGCGGCGCGACCGCCGAGGGAGGCGGCATGGGGTCCGGCTGAGCAGGTGGGGTCTTGGTTTTCATCGTCTAGAGCGAAGGAGATTTTACCTTGACCAGCTTCGGCTTACGGACCGGCGGCCGTTGACGCGTCTGATGAGCATCGGGCCACCGGCTTTTCGGCGGCAATGAGAGCTTCACGAGCCGCCCCGTCTTGGCCGAACGATACAACGCTTGAACGATCTGCACGTCGATCAGTCCTTCGAGGCCGGACGGCTCCGGCTCTTTATCCTTCAAGATGCAATCGGAAAAATACAGCAACTCCGCCGCAAACTGGTCGCGAGCGGCAAACTCGCGGGTCTGTTCCTTGCCCTCAATCGTGACGTGCTGCTTCAATGGGCCGACGTATTCATAGGCCGGATCGAGCCGCACCCGTCCCTTGGTTCCGACGGCTTCATAGGTCGACGCGTCCGCCGCGCCGAAGCTGGAGACAAAGGTGGCCAGGCGGTCGCCCGGAAAATGCAGCAGCGCCGCCGTCATCTCATCAACTTCACGGAATCGCCTGTCCGTTCCACGGACGGAGACGGCGCTCACCCACGTTGGATTCTCTTGAAACAGATAGCGCGCAGCGTTGATGCAATAGACGCCGAGATCGTACAGGGTGCCGCCGCCCAGTTCTTTCTGCACGCGGATGTCACCCTCGCGCACTTGCATCGTAAAGACGGAATTGAACAGGCGCAGATTGCCTAGTTTGCCGGATCGGGCAAGCTGGACCGTCTTCATGTTGCCTTCTTCCAAGTGCAGCCGATAGGCGGTCATGAGTTTGACATGTCCTTCCTCCGCCGCGGTGATCATGCGCCGGCATTCCTGTTCCGTCACTGCCATCGGCTTCTCGCAAAGGACATGGACGCCGGCCTTGGCGGCCCGTACTGCATAGTCGCAATGCAGGCTGTTGGGTAAGGCGATATAGACGGCATCGATATGGCCTTCGTGGAGACACTTGTCGAACTCATCGTAGGAGTAGGTATAGGGAACACGGTACTTTGCGCCGACTTGTTTGAGCTTGGCCGGATCGTCCGACACCAACGCCGTCAACTGGGAGTTCTTCTTAGCATGGGCGAAGGCGGGTAATACGGCAACTTGCGCGATATGTCCCAAGCCGACGATCGCATACCGGATACCGGAAGTGGATGTGCGTCGAGATGTGCGGCGAACTTTTGAGGATTTGGTGGAAACGCTTCGTGCCGACACAATCACCTGTTTCGACAAGAGGGGGACGGCCTGTAGTGGGAATCGCCGGCATACGCATCGTGAGCCGCACAAGGATCAATGCGAAACGGGGCCGGTCCAGTCCGAATGATGGTGGTTCGGGCGTCCCACACAACGGTGAAGCTCAAGAGGATCGTACCGGCCAAGGCAACCAGCAGCTTTTCTCCCAAGGTCGTCATGGTAGAATTCCTAGCAAAGACTACCAGGTTAAAGCGGCATGCGGAGCTAGCAGTTCCCCTAGTCGCCGCCACGGATAGTCCGTCATGGATTGTCTGTCATTTGGCCTTGATCAAGTAGATGCCCGCTCCCCGCTTCCGCGAGGACAAGCTTCGCGGGCATGACGCAAGAGGAACTGACCCAATACCAGGAGCGCGGCATTGGCTTGTTCTAACTCTCTAGCAAATCCAGCGAGAGGTCCCCGCCTGTAAAGGCGGGGGTGTGAGCAAGGTCCCGCGGCTTCCGGTAGACTGCAATGCGTAAACTGCACAAGGCTGCTCACACCGTCTATAAGACGCAGTACCACATTGTGTGGGTCACCAGATTCCGCCGCAGAATCCTTGTCGATGGAATCGCGAAGTACTTGCGGGTCAAGCTCCTGGAGGTCCAGAAATACTATCCCGATTGGCATTTTACGGAGATTGGGATCTACAAGGATCATGTGCACGTGCACATGGTGATTCCACCGAAATACAGCGTGAGTTTTGCGGTGGAGACCATGAAGAAGAACACGAGCCGGACATTACGGGAGAAGTGTCGGTTTTTGGATAAGGTGTACTGGGATCGCGGCGAAATCTGGTCAAAGGGTTACTTTGTGTCGACGGTAGAGATAACAGAAGAAATCATTCGGCGATATGTGGCCAAGCAAGGACAGGAAGACGCGGGACAAGCGAAGCTTGAATATTGAGAGAACCCCGCCTGTAAAGGCGGGGGAATCTATCTCTCTCGCAAACGTACGCTACATGACAGTGAGTGGCACGTCAGCCGGAAGAAGCGGGGTGGAATCCCCAATAACAGCGTCACGACGTGTGAGCGCGCTAATGAAGTCTCATCGCCATATAAAAACTGCGAAATGAAATAAGTGAACATTGATGCGACCGTTCGGATACGAAGACAGCGAAGCATGAGGGATGCCACAGCGGCCGAAAGATGCTCGTCTGCGGACGGTGCGAAAGCGTTTTCCATGCTGGAGCCGGCTCGCGCGGTGATATGGGTTATTGATGCCCTGCGCCCACTCCGACGGCTGTATGGTCCCGCGTTTCTGCATCATGCGAACTGAGTGGCCCAGCAAACCTCGCCGCAGTGGCGCCCAAGCACACGACTACGTTGGGCAGGCGGCAGCTTACGTTGGAATGGAGCAGCGCGATCCATTTAGACGAAGGGCAATCGAGCACTCTAGGCAGCATTGGCTCCAATGCGTGATCGGACGGAAGCCGCCTTCAAGAGTCGGCCTGTTGAGCGGGTTCAAGAAGAGACGTGGGGAGTGGGCGCCATGACGGGCGCAAAGCTGACGATGGCATCGTGCAATTGCTCAGCAGCAGCTTCTTTCGCGACAAAGCCTACTGCGCCGGCCTTCTTCATGGCTTCGATGAGTGGCGGCGAATCGTTGACGGAAAGCCCGATGATGACGGCCCAGGGGTGTGCGGTTACGATGCGCCTGGTCGCCTCGATGCCATCCATTTTGGGCATATTGACGTCCATCAGAACGACATCAGGCCTGACGTGGGATACCACCGACACGGCCTCTTCACCATTGGTTGCCTCTCCGATGACGAGCACGTCGTGGAATCCGTCTAAAATTGCCCGCAAACCCTGCCGGATCATCGCATGGTCCTCCACCAAGACCACTCGGTGAACGGGACCATTCTTTTCCACTAAGGCGATCGACTCTCTACTCAGGGCGATCACCGTGTCGCCTTGTGCCACCGCTGCAGTGGTTTGCAACGGCATACTCAGTGTTACCGTTGTTCCTCGGCCGGGAGCACTCTCCGTCTGGCATCGGCCCCCAAGCGCCTCCATACGTTCTCGCACGCTCAACATGCCGAAATGCTCGCTTGCGGGCTGAAGATTGAGAGTGTGTGGATTAAAGCCTTTCCCTTCGTCTCGTACGCTGATCTTTAAGAGATCGCCGCTCTCCACAGCGATTGATAGAGTGGCATGAGAAGTATGGGCATGCTTTATCACATTCATCAACAGCTCACGCACCGACTGATAGAGGAGCATCACGTGATCATCCGACAGCGGCAACTGGTCCTGCGTGGCATGGAATTCGACGTTGAGCTGATGCTTCACCATCTGCTCGCTCAGCCATTTGAGAGTTGCAGGCAAGCCCAGCTGCAAGACCGGTGGGCTCAAATCGGCCATCAGTGTTCGTGTGTAGGCAATGGACTTGGCGAAAATGTCGTCGAGTTCCCCAATAAAAGTGGCTATTGGCGGCTCGGTCCGGTCCCATTGGGATCGGGTACTCCCGATCTTTATCCGTCCCAAGACCAGCAACTGCGCGAGATAATCGTGCAGCTCCCTAGCCAGTCGATTACAAAGGCGCTGTTCGGTTCTATTCAACTCGGCGGTCAAGGCGCGCAAGTGCTCGCGGGAAGCCACAAGATCCTGTGTCCGTTCTTCGACCCGCTGCTCTAATTGCCCCGCGAATGTCCGCAGCTCTTCCTGGCTCTGCTGCAGCGCCTCTCGCAGCTTTTGTCCGCGCAAGTCGGTGATCACGAGACAGACGCTCTTTCCAGATTCCTCGGGCAAACGACGAGCCGACACTCTCACGGGAATCGGCTCTGTACAGGGGTGCTCGAGAAGAAACTCACCGCGACTGCCGGCCACGTCGGCCTGCGCAAGCATCGCCTCAAATTCCGCTCGGCCGGCTGAACCCACAAAATCGGCGAAGCCCTTGCCTAAGATTCGGTCAAGCGGCATTCCGAGCAGATCGCCGGCTAGCTGGTTGCAGTAGACGATCGTACCGTTTGCGGTCAGCGTCACTGCGCCCTCATTCATAGTTTCAACAAAGACGCGGTACGGATGATCAGCCCCCTCCAATGTGTATATCTGTTCGCCGGCTGGGCCGTCGACAACCACGGCATCCACGACGCCTGTTCGGATGGCAGTCAAGATCTCATGCGCCTCCTCCAGGCGGTCCTGGAGTCGTTGGTTCTCACGGAGCAGCTCGTCATACGGCGTCATCCCCGCATTCATCATGATGAAATCCCGTCCTCGGAAGCCGGAACTCCTAAAAGGCGCAACGCTTGTTTGATGTCCGAAAGGCTGCCAATGAGGCGCCGCAGTGGCAGCGGTTGATCTCGTAGTAGGGTGGGAGTCGCGATAATCTGCAGTTCAGCGGCCAGTTTCGGCTGTTGATACAAATCAATGACTTCAAGATGGTAGCGTCCCCTCAAATAGCTGTCGCAAATATATTTGATATTTATTAAGGCCTGCTGTGAACGCCGCGTCATTCCGGTGATACAAAGCCGCAGGGCATACTCCGGGGCCTGGGGGTCCGTCATGCCGACTTTTTCGGACCCGCCGTTGGCATTGTTACCGGCTGTCGCCATTGCTTTGCTCATGTAAAATCAGAGAGATCTCAGGGTAATCAGCAGCTCAGCCGTGCTCGTTCCCGACTGTCGGGTGTCGTCCTTTCGATCCGCCATCATCGTGGAAGCAAATCCAATCCAACGAGGACACGTTCCGTATTGGAAAGGTCCCCAATTATCTTTCGCATGGGCTCGGGTAGTTTGCGTACCAATGTGGGGATGGCCAGGATTTGGTCGCTTTTTGCCAGATGCGGATGTTTTTTCAAATCGATGACCTCAATGTCGTAGTCATTTTCCAAGTGACGATCGCAAAATGCTCTCAGATTGGCCAATGCCGCCAAACATCTCGGCGTTTGTCCGGCCACATAGAGGCGCAGTCGCCACTTTTTATTTCCGTTGGGTACGGGCGCGTTCGTTTCGTCCATTGATCTTTCCAGGGCGCTGCTGATGCGACTCATGTGCCGATCTATTCCGTTCATCGGATAACGTATCCGGCGGCCTGTTCTCACGCCGACCTCGCAGGACGGCGTGCTGTTTCGCAAGCGCGTCCTCGGCCTGCCGCCTTTGCTCGATCAACGCTTCCAGTTCAGATGCTTCCGATGCGAACTCGGCCTGCAATAGAGCGATCCGGGCTTCCACGGCCGTTCGCTTGCTGTCCAGCTCACGACGCTTCCGGTTGATCTCATCGTGAAGCGCAAGCGTCTGTGCCTTGTCACATTGTTCTTGAACGAGTCGCGCCGTGCCGGTCAACACGCCGGCTGAACCGGTGTACACTTCCATTAATTTCGCGCCATGGTCGGTCAGAACGAACTCACGGATCTGGTTTGAATGCGGCATGCCTCGGGACTTTAAAATATAGAGACCCCGGTTGCGCTCGCCGTTGCTTTCCAAGTTACGGACCAGGAGCCACGTATCCATAAGTGAGGAAATGCCGAGTTGGGTCATTTCGGGATCATTGGAATCCGAGGTGAGGCTCGTAAAGATGCTGGTGATCCGATGCACCTTTAAGAAGTCAATTAGCCTGGTTGCCATCGCTTTTGTTTCAGTTACGTTCCCTACCTCCACGAGATTTGTTAACGGGTCGATGGCCACGACCTGGGGTTCAAACGCTGCGATTTCTCTGTGCATGACGGCTAAGTGGGTCTCCAAGCCATACTGGTACGGACGTGCGGGCCGAAAGCGTAGGAGGCCACGGGAGACCCAGCGCTGGAGATCCAAACCGATCGATTGCATGTTCCGAAGGATCTGGGCCTGGGATTCTTCCATCGGAAAATAGAGACAGCGCTCGCCGCGCTGGCAGGCGGCATGGATTGCATGGGCTACGAGTGAACTCTTGCCTGATCCTGGAGTGCCCGACACGAGCGTGCTGCTTCCACGGTAGAGGCCTTTGCCGTCTAGCATGGTATCGAGTTCCTCGATGCCGGTGGACATGCGTTCGGTGGGCGCCTCGTGAGTAAGGCTTAGGGAGGTGATCGGGAGCACTGAAATGCCATGTTGATCGATAAAGAATGGAAATTCATTGGTCCCATGGGCGGACCCACGATATTTGACCACTCGTAAGCGTCTGGTGGAAATCTGGTCGGCTACCCGGTGGTCCAGTAGGATCACGCAGTCCGAGACGTATTCTTCCAGCCCGTGTCGGGTGAAAGCCCCCTCGCCGCGCTCCGCTGTAATGATGGCCGTCACACCGTGGTCCTTCAGCCAGCGGAACAGTCGCCGGAGTTCCGCTCGGAGGATACCTTGATTCGGCAGCGCCGCGAACAGCGCTTCCAACGTATCCAGAACAACCCGCTTCGCACTGATCTGATCGATCGCTAGACCGAGACGTACAAATAGACCCTCCAGGTCATACTCACCGGTCTCTTCTATCTCGCTCGGCTCGACTCGCACAAAATCAAGCGTCACCAGGCCCCGCTTTGCTAAATCTGTCAGATCGAAGCCCAGGGGCATCGCATTCTGCTTTATTTCTTGCTCGGTTTCTTCGAAGGACATGAAGACGCCGGGTTCGGCACACTCCATCGCCCCGCGCACCAGAAACTCCAGTCCGAACAGCGTCTTTCCACACCCGGGCCCCCCTGTGACAAGTGTCGGACGACCGCGCGGCAGACCGCCGCCGGTAATTTCGTCGAACCCTATAATGCCGGTCTGGGCTTTCGGTAACGACGGTAGATCTTTGTGGTCAGGATGCTGTTTTGACATGGTTCGCTTTGCTCGCCGTGTGAGTAATGATGTACAAGAACGAAAGATATTTCAATGGGTAATCACGCAAAAATATCTCCTGTGGCATTCTATATGGGCGGCTGCGACATAAGTCCATGCCGAGTGATGGTTGGAATCCGGCCATGGGCCGATACGCGTCGCCGCGTCTTGCAGAGCTGGAATAGGGGCCGGGGATTGGTAGAAGCCTAACGTCCATCCGCACCTTCAGGCGGCCGACTTTCACCAAGGAATGGGGCGCTCTTTCCATCGGGCTCTTGCGCGAATCGGGCCGCCGTTCGCAAATCGTCGACCAGGGTCCGATACAAACGCCGGCCGGCCCGTTCCTCGGCCGATCGCAAAACCGCTGCCGGATGGATTGTTACCATGAGGCCCTGCGCCCATTCCGTAGACTGTATTGTCCCATGTCCCTGTATCACGCGAACGGCGTGACCGAGCAAACTTCTCGCCGCCGTGGCGCCCAAGCACACGATCAAGCGGGGACGGATGAACGAGAGTTCTGCTTCAAGCCATGGACGGCACGCGGTAATGTGAGAGGGGCGAGGCGTTTGGTGCCGCCGAGCGCGGCCGGCCGGTATGAAGCGGAAATGTTTCACGGCGTTGGTAAGATACACAGAGTCGCGGCCGAGTCCCGCGTCCTGCAGCGCCTCATTCAGAATGTTGCCGGCCGGCCCGACGAAGGGCACGCCCTGCCGATCTTCCTCATCGCCTGGCTGTTCGCCTACCAGCACTATCCGCGCCACACGCGGACCTTGTCCAAATACCGTTTGCGTAGCCGCTATATGGAGCTCGCACCCTTGGCAAGAACGAGATGCGTGCGCCATAGCGGCCAAATCTCCTTGCTGTGGAATAAAGAAAGTGGCGCTGGACCTGTTCTGTTGTGTGCCAACCATGATCGACACGCGTCTCTTCGCCTGAGTGAGTAACGGCCTGATTTCACCGGCCTCTGGCAGCGTAGCCCAAAAACGGCCGGGCATCTGCGCGGTCATGGCGCGGGGGTTGATACGCGCGGGGTTACAAATCGCGGCATAGTAGGTGCGCCACAGTGATTCCAGTTCGTCACCCGTGGGAGACTGGTGTTGCGGTGCCCCACCTGTAAAGATAAGTGTGTTTCGATCCCAATGGGCGGAAGAAAAGGGCGTGAGAATCGACCATCTCTGGCGGGCGAAGCGGTTCACAAAAAACGGAGCCGCCATTCGTAGTACGTCGTGGTCGGGACGGTGCCAGGCGATAAAATGCTCGGGATCGGAGGCCTCGACTCGTCTGAATCGTACGAACTGCGTCATCCTGTACGTATCGTGTCGCACTTGCCGTTCCAAAAGGCGGAAGAGACTGATGTCCTGATCCGACACGATTCGCAAAAGATGAGAAGTTTCGTGACGAAGACGCCATAGGATTCGATAGAGCAGGGGCCATTTGACCTTGTCGCGATGGATCAGCACCTGTCGCGCCGCCGCCTCGAAACCCTCAGGCAACTCTCGCCGGCGTGGGGCGACGCGAGTTGCCGTCGGCGGGACGCGTTCAAGCAACCCAGGGAGTAGGGGCTGTGATGTTTGGTCGGCCCAGAAGATATCATTGGGAGGAACATGGCGGTCGAGCAGGGACTGTGCGGCCTGAAACCAGATTTCAAACTGAGAGGAAGCGGCGACTGTGTTCACAGTTGACCCGTCTCGGCTTCCGTCGCCGCCTCAAACAGCCGGAGCTGCCGGGGTGTACGGATGAGGCGCGGTAGAGTGGAGCGATCCAATTGTGCGGCGGAGCCCGAATCGGCCGTCACGATAAAAGGTGCAGCCCGATTCAGAGCAATGCCGAGGCGCTGGAGATCTCCATTATCCAAACGATGATACCGGCGAATGGAAAGAATACGAGCGACATTCTTGTATCCGATTCCCGGTATCCGTAGCAATTCTTCCCGAGCGCCCTTATTGATATCGACCGGGAACCGGTCCCGATGGCGGAGAGCCCAGGAAAGCTTGGGATCATAGTCGAGACTCAGGGTGGGCTGTTCAGTCAGGTCTTGGCACGTGAATTCATAATGCCGCATGAGCCAATCGGCTTGATACAGCCGGTGTTCCCTTAATAATGGGGGTGGCTGGACGGGCAGCCTGGCATCGGCTTGGGGATAAGGGCTAAACGCCGAGTAATATACGCGACGTAAACGATAGGTGCGGTACAGGAGATCCGACTTCATTAAAATATCGGCATCGGAAGCCGGGGTCGCGCCAATGACCATTTGCGTGGTCTGTCCGGCGGGGGCAAACGATTTGCCGGACCGCTTCGTCCGATCGGCGTGCTCCACCACACCGTTCTGAATCTGTGCCATGGTCTGTTCGATGGCCGCATGCGTCTTGTCCGGGGCCAGTTGAGTGAGATCTGCCTGGGTCGGTAGCTCAATATTCGCGCTCAGGCGGTCTACCCACCGACCCGCTTCGTGAATCAATTCCCGCGATGCGCCGGGAATGGCCTTAAGGTGAATATAGCCGTTGAAGGCGTGATTCGTTCGCAGCAGCCGCACCGAGCGAATAAGCTGTTCCATGGTGGAATCGGGACTCTGAAAGATGCCAGAACTCAAGAACAGCCCTTCGATATAATTGCGCTTATAGAAGTCCATCGTCACTTGCGCGACCTCTTCGGGAGTAAAACACGCGCGCGGAATATCGCTGGATACCCGGTTGACGCAGAAGATGCAGTCGTACGTGCAGTAGTTGGTAAAGAGAATTTTCAACAGTGAGACGCACCGGCCGTCCGGTGTGAAGCTATGGCAGATACTCTTGCCTTCGGAATGGCCGAAACGGTCAGGAGCCGGGGCACGCGTCGAACCGCTGCTGGCGCACGAGACATCGTATTTCGCGGCGTCGGCAAGGATCGCGAGTTTGGATTCAAGCGACATAGAATTAGTCTAACGTGCGTTCGCCCGGAAGAACCTGATCTTTACCGAGGGACGTGGTCATCTTTCAAGCGAGCGCCGCATCCGGACGCCGGCCACCAAGCTGATCGCAAGCGCAGCATACAGATAGGGAAACATCCGGCGAGGGAACACGAATTCGAATCCGGGAGTGAATCGACGTGGCACCAGGTGATAGTCGGTCAAGTAGGCCACAGCCGACACGGCGACAGCCTTGGAGAATCCTGGACGGCTGTCCTTGTCGATCAGCGCTTCATAGCAACCGGCCCAGAACAGGCATGCCAATTGATTCAAGATCAGACCATAACCGGTATACTTCATCGACCAGTTGCTGAGGTGAGCGGCCTTGCGACCCCAAAGGATATGGCTGATGGCGTTAAGGGGCGGCGCGGTTGTTCCAATCGTCACCTTACCAATAAGTCCAATGGCCGCGCTCATGCAGAGACCGGCATAGGTTCCGGAGCAAAGGGTACGTCTGACTGTGCTGGGTGTGACGGACATTGTTGCATCCCTTATGAGCGGCGACACGCATGTTAGCGACTATGATTACCCGCTCGCTTGTCTAGAATTAGCTTGTCTACCGGGTAGCCAAGATCTCCACCCTTTAAGACCAGCCGTTCGAACGTAGCCTCATCCAACTGTGGAGAGCGAGCGAGAATCCACAGATATTGGCGGTCCGGCGTACCGACCAGCGCCGTGCGATACTCGGCGTCGAGATCTAGGATCCAATAGTTGCCTTCAGCCGATGAACCGAAGAGGCGCGCAAACCAATTGTCGAACACCACGTTCAACCGGGCATTTGTCTTCGTATCCACGACAGTTGCCACGCCGTCGGCCTCGTCCGTCGTGCCTTTGTCGGTCACGCATTCATTGTGTACTCCCATCTTTCCATCTGAACGGGCTGTATAGACGGCCTTTGAATCTACGCAGTGCCTCTGAAACCACATCGGCAACCGCGCTATTTCGTACCACGTTCCTGCATACCGAGCGAGATCGACCGACGAGACGACGGGGAGGGTGTGATCAATTTTCGTGTCAGGGCCTGCGCAGGCGCTGCTCAACAGGCATCCAACAATGCCGGCATAACAGATCTGTTGAGGCATACCAAAGGACGGCATCTGCTATTCCTCCTCATTCAATTTCTCGACTCCATGCAATAGTCATCGGCCCTTTTTCGCCGCGATGCGCATATTGTCGACTAGGTTCGGGTAGCGTCGGCCCGCTTTCTTGGCGGCTGCTTGCGCCCTCTTCTTCTCAGAATTGGAGAGTGCCCTCTTTCGCCTTCCGGGCGGCCGACGTTTTTTCCAAGGCGGCGTTTTCTGTTTGGCGGCCATAGCAAGCTCCTCTCGCCAATACGGTTTTGCTTGCAGGTCCTATGCTTCCAATGCCCCCTCGCGCTCCCAGAATCGTAGGTGACGGCAAGCGGTGATAAATTTGCGGCAGTTGTCCGGCTCTTCCAGCGCAATAAATCCACCGTCTCTACTCTCCTCGACGCTGGCCTTCTTCAACAGCGGGATTGCGGCTCTGACATAGCCGATGAACTTCATGTGCGCGAAGGCGTCTGCGATAAAATCGCGTGCTGCCGGTTCCTTAGCCAGCAGGGCGGCGCCTTTCTCCGATGGCAAGAGCGCTACTGCGTCATACAGGACCGATGGCCCTCCGCTGAGTTTTTGAGCCGCTTCGATCCACGAACCGTCACTCGCCTTCACACCGCCGACCTGCGGAGCCACAATCTCCAGCATTGCGCCTTCCGCTTCGACAGCGGCCTTGAGAGAGGTAAAAACCTGGATGTTCATACCATCGGTCACCAGCAGGCCTAGTTTCCGACCTTTGAAGCTATCCGGTCCGTTCAGGAAAATACTGAGCGCCGGGGACTTCCGCAAATCTTCCCTGGTGGGCCTCGCGGCCTCCGCCGGTGGAGGCATGGCTGGAAGTCTTAGTCCCTCAGCCACGCGTTTGGCTAGATCTGCATGGATATTACGAAGATGCGAGACGATGCGGGATCGAATGGCAACCCGTTCACACTTGCTCAGCTCGAAGATGAATGCTTCGGCGATGTGATGCTGCTCGATCTCCGTTTGGCTGATATAAAATTGCCGGGCCTGACTGTAATGATCGGCAAAGGTTTCGGACCGGATGCGAAGTTTTGGGCCGCCTTCTTCGGCCGCATACGATTGAAAACCCATGGCGGGTGATTCGCGCGGCCCACCGCCTTGACCGTCCCATGAATTCGGCTCGTAGTTCACCCGACCTTTGGGGTTCGTCATGGCCATGTGCCCGTCTTGCTGGAAATGATGAAAGGGGCATTTCGGCGCATTAATTGGAATGTGCGTGAAGTTGGGACCGCCGAGCCGCTTGAGCTGCGTATCGAGATAGGAGAAATTGCGGCCCTGAAGAAGCGGATCATTCGAAAAGTCGATTCCCGGGACGATATTCTGCGTACAGAAGGCGACTTGCTCGGTTTCGGCAAAGAAGTTGTCCACGCAGCGATCGAGCACGAGGCGCCCGACGCGCCTTATGGGGATATCCTCTTCCGGGATGATTTTCGTGGCATCGAGCACATCAAAATCGAAACGCTCGGCAAATGCGTCGTCGAAAAGCTGGAATCCCAGCTCCCATTCCGGGTAGTCGCCCATCTGAATGGCATTCCACAGGTCCCGTCGGTGGAAATCGGGATCGGCGCCGTTGATCTTGACGGCTTCGTTCCAGACCACCGACTGCAGCCCGAGTTTCGGCTTCCAGTGAAACTTGACGAAGGTCGATTTTCCTTCCGCATTGATGAGGCGGAAGGTGTGGACGCCGAACCCTTCCATAAAGCGGAACGAGCGGGGAATCGTTCGATCGGACATGATCCACATCACCATGTGCATGCTCTCTGGCGTCAGCGAGATGAAGTCCCAGAAGTTATCGTGCGCGGTTTGCGCTTGGGGGAATCCCCGGTCCGGTTCCTGCTTGGCGGCATGAACCATATCGGGGAACTTGATGGCGTCCTGAATAAAAAAGACGGGAATATTGTTGCCGACAACGTCCCAGTTTCCTTCCTTGGTGTAGAGTTTTACGGCAAACCCGCGAACGTCCCGCGCCAGATCCGCCGACCCTTTGTTGCCGGCCACGGTCGAGAAACGCACGAAAGCGGGCGTTTTTTCATGGGCTCGCTGAAAAATGTCGGCCTTCGTGATATCAGCCAGCGATTCATAGGTTTCGAAATACCCATGCGCACCAAACCCGCGCGCGTGCACGACTCGTTCTGGGATGCGCTCATGGTCAAAGTGAAAGAGCTTTTCGCGAAGATGAAAATCTTCGAGCGCCGTGGGACCTCGCGCTCCGATTTTCAATGAGTTCTGATCATCCGCGACCGGGATGCCTTGTTGAGTCGTTAATACCGGCGTCTCGCCGGTGGCTGTTTGATGTACTTCACCAGCCTCGCTGATAGAAACCGTCTGATCAGCGTACCGGGCTGTCTTCCGACCGGCACCGTGAGACTGTGAACCGCCTTTGTTCTTCATATCGCCTCCATATTTGTGACGCGTGGTAGTCTTGCCCTCAGAGTTCCGCACAACTCGCACTGCCCGGCGTCGGCGAACATGATGTGTCCCGCTATCGCTTTTTGCTGGCCAACACCATGGCTCGCTGCGTCGTATCTCCCGCCTATACACACTCCACATAATAGTTCGCTTGAGCCGGAGAATAGAATGCGGCCTGTTGATCCGGAGATGTCCTTCACGGGAATTACCTTCATAGGTATTACCTTATTGATGATGATTGACCTTGTGTCGACCGTGATCAAAATCGGACTCCTAACGATACGACAGCGAAGTTATACCAGCCAAATGCGAATCGTTCATCATTGTCTACGCCTCCTTCAAAGACCCGATATCCGGCTGAAACATACCAGGTATCGTTGAAGGCATACCGGATTTTTGCAGCGGCATCGATGGCCCGCCCTTGTGTGCTGATGAGTCCATCCACATCCATCAATAGGGTCCAGCGCGGCGTGATGCTGTACTCGACATTAGCGCTCAGCAGTGGCACAAAACCCACATTGCTGTCGGATGCCACTGTGCCTTGCTGCCGCAGTTCCACCCTTGCATCGCGGATAAATGCTGTCGCCCCCATCCTGAATCGCCATCTGTCGGATTCGTGGAAAAGATATCGGTACGTGAGTCGATATGAATCGAACTTGTACTCGGAGTCCACAGGGGAGCCAGGCGTAAAGGTCCCGCCTGCAAAGCGCACCGGCGATGCCAACGTGCCGGTGCCGGAAAAGTCGAGCGGCGCATAGACGAATCGTACCGAGTGGCGATGGGCGATGTTCCAGGTTGCCTCGACCCGTCGCTGTGCGTCAGGGCCGTGTCCTTGAAGGTCGGTCAAGGCGAAACGGGTTCCTCCGGCATTATCGGGAATTTGGATTTCATTTCTCGACTGCCAAACGGCGCCCGTTTCAAACTCAAGCGAAAATCGCTGATCCGGTGGGGAAGCCGAACCCGGCGGTGGATTGCCGCAGATCGCGAGCAAAACCAGGGGGGCAAGTACAAGGCAGAGATGCCGGGCTTGCGTAAGATAATCGGCACAATGGTCGGAGATGAACGTCATGCCTTCGATTCGTTCCACTCGCTCTCTCTGCGGTTCTTCCCGGAAACTAAACATCTGTGTCTCACCGCACATGCACGGCTCCTTTGGCGATCAACATCGTAAGGCGCTGTTGAAGGTTCTGAAGATCATCGAGGATTTCGACGCGACCGGCCTCGGCGGGGAGCGTGAGGGATTGCGCACCGGCTCCTCCAAGAATAATGGCCCGGTTCGGGGTTGAAAGATCACGCAAAGTCGAGATCCAGGAAGACCATTCATGCGCCGGAGGCGGAGCAGTCACGGACAACAATAAAATATGCGGGTCGATCTGCCGGCAGAACGTCGCCAACTCGTCCATAGGCATGTTGGCTCCGAGGTAGTACGTTTGACAGCCGCGTGAGGCGCAAATGTAGGCAGCCGCTTGTGCTCCCACCTCATGAAATTCTCCAACGGGACAGGCCACCACGACCTTGAGTCCATTGTCATGCACCGGCAAGTGGCTCATGGCGGAGGAGAGTTTTTGACGAACCTGATTGGTCACATAATGCTCGACCGCGACGGTGAGCCGCCCTTGGTGCCAGAGTTCTCCTACCTGTCGTTGAAGCGGTAATAAAATTCCATGCAGAGCCTCTTCGAAAGGAATAACGGCGACTGCTCCATTCAGGCGCCGCTCAAAGGCTGCGGGATTGAATGGATCAAGCGAAGCAATGAGCTCTTGTAGGAGCGTGTCATAGGTGGTCGTGTTGTGAGCTATTGCCCTCGTTGTCCCGGCGAGATTCTTTAACTGCTCGTTTCCGAGCGCGGCCAGTTCCCCAATCGACCGGCCGCGATCGAGTTCGGCCTTGAGATACCGGAGGAGCGCGACATCTTCGTCCGTATACGTCCGATAGCGGTTGGCAGACCGAAATGGTTGGACAATCCCGTATCGGCGTTCCCACACTCTAATCACATCTTTCGATAGACCTGTCAGCCTCGCAACACGCTGTATTCTATGTGTATTCATGGCTTTATCTAGTGTAGATGGGTGTCCAATGCTTGTCAAACATTTTCATTGACACACTGGACAAATAAGAATAACATTAGACATACATTGGACATGAAGGGAGGTACGAGACATGGCACTTCAGTTACAGGAATCCACCCGATTCGTTATGGAGAACGGAGCTACTGGAGAAAGATGCCGGCGCTGTGGGGGATTCACCGTACCGGAAATATTTCCTGATATGGATACTGGCCGGGGCGCGACGGTGGCACTGCGATGTGTGCAGTGCGGCGATGTGATCGATCATGTCATTCTGACCAATCGGCTGCGGAGCTGTCGCGGGTCCGTGAACCTGGTGCAGCGAGGCGTCCAACAGTGGCAGTTGTAACTAATGGATTCCCGCGCTCGACGAGCCGGGTTTCTTTAAAAAGGGAGGGTGTGATGGTCATGCAAGCGATTTTAACAAGCGCGATGGTTTTGTTGTTCGGGTTAGGGGCGGCTGGTCTCGCAGAGCGTGCGAATGCCGACATGGATACGGAGATGGTGTCGATCCCGCGTGGCGAATTCACAATGGGAAGCAGTGAACACGCCGATGAAACGCGCCATCAAGTCGTCGTCGACCGCTATTTGATCGACAAGTACGAGGCGTCGAACGAGCGTTACAAGGCCTTCATGAAGGCAACAGGGCATCCGGCTCCTGCCTACTGGGATGATCTCCGGCTGAACAAACCAGAGCAACCGGTGGTGGGAGTGAGCTGGACCGACGCTAATGCCTTCTGCAAGTGGGAAGGGAAACGTCTTCCCACTGAGGCGGAATGGGAGCGTGCCGCCAAGGGGCCGCAGGGCGACAATCATTATCCCTGGGGCCATCACCTCGACATGAAGAAGGCCAACTACGGCCAGAACGTCGGCCGCACCATGCCGGTAGATTCTTATCCCGAGGGCGTGAGCGGGTTCGGCGTCTACAACATGGCCGGCAACATATTCGAGTGGGTGGAGGACTGGTATGACCCGAAGTATTACAAGAACAGCCCCGCGCTGAACCCGCCGGGTCCGGACAAGGGTTACAACTTCGCCAACCAGGGGCCCGTGCGCGTCTTGCGAGGCGGTTCATGGCTTGCCCCGGAAACCTCATTGCATACCAGCCACCGGTTCTGGAATCAACCGGAGAACAACTCCTATGGAGTCGGGTTGGGGTTCCGGTGCGCTAAGTCAGTTAAGGGGGTGTCCGAGGAGGCGATGCAGGGGGGCCGCGATGCCTTCATTCAAGCGTTGGTCGCCATGGGGGCGGAAAAGAACGTCGATGCCATGGCCTCCATCGAGAAGGCGTTGACGTTTGAGCCCGACAACAAGGAGTACCAGGCCACGCGAGAGCTCATTAAGAAAAGTATATCCACCAAGAAACAATAGAAACTGTTACGGAGGTGTGGGATGGACGGAAGATGGAATGGGCTGATGTTTGGTGTGGCGGTGGTGGCACTGGCTTCGTCTGCGGGTCTAGGCTGGGCAGATGAGTCTCTGATCCCACACGACATGGTCTTGGTCGCTCACGGACCGTCCATGATGGGACTGGACAAGGAACAGCCGACGGACTCCGGCCGTAGGCTGAGCGCCTATGAGAAGCGCATGAACAGGCCTTGGTCGGCGGAGGCATTCAACGATGAGAGTCCGGCACACATGGTGATGCTGGATTCTTACTTCCTGGATAAATACGAAGTCTCCAACCAAGAGTACGGGGAGTTTATCCGGACAACCAATCATCCAGCACCCGCCTACTGGGATGATCCGCGCTTAAATAAGCCGGAGCAACCCGTCGTGGGCGTGAACTGGTACGACGCTAAAGCCTATTGTGAATTCCGTGGCAAACGTCTGCCGACCGAGGCGGAGTGGGAGAAAGGGGCTCGCGGCCCGCACGCCAATCTGTATCCATGGGGGAACGAGTTCGATCCGATGAAGGTCAATTTCGGGAAGAATTATGAGGCAACCATGCCGGTAACCGCTCTGCCAAAAGGTGCGAGCTATTACGGAGCCTACAACATGGCCGGCAACGTGTTTGAGTGGGTCTCCGACTGGTACGATCCCCGTTACTACGGACGGCTTGAAACGAGTGTCAATCCGAGCGGTCCGGCGCAGCCTACATGGATAGGCGGCACCGGGACCTACGCGGACCGTCTGACCGTAGGGGACAAGCGCGTGATTCGTGGCGGATCCTGGATCGCGCCTGAAGGCACCGTCCGTGCCACGCACCGGTTCTGGAACCATCCGCTGAACAACAGCTACGGAGTGGGCCTCGGTTTCCGTTGCGCCAAGGCCGCTCCGCCTGAAATCGACCATAAGCTCAACGAAGCGTTCACCACAGCTTTAATCGAGCTGGGGCGGGAACGATTCGCGGAGGCGGAACAGGAGGTGCTTCGCGGCCTGAGCATTGATCCGAAAAACATTGAACTCTTTGAACTTCGCAGCCTGATCGAGCGTTCAATGACGAAGACTAGTGGTGAGATACCAATCTTCACGGGAGGTGTGACGATGCACGTCCGCGGCGCTGTGATTCCGGGAGCTTCCCCTGTTTCCCGCGGGGTGGCCGTTGCTCTGGCGAGTGCGGTCGACCCCGGCCGGCGTGCGTATCCGAACAAGGAGAACATGGTGCACGAGGCGGAATCTACCGTGGATCACGCGTGGGAGGTCTACCACAAAGCGGCGCTGGGAGGAACGATCGCGTCCCCCGCCCTGCAGGCTGAGATCGAGCAGCATCTTCATGAAGCCAGGACTCTGCTTCCCCAGGCGCAGGAAGCCGCCGACCGGGGTGACAATGGCCTGGTCGAGCGTCTCGTCGGCCGAGTCAAGATTCATACGACCCATGCCGTCGAGGGCAGTAAGGAGCAGAAAAAATGAGGCAAGCAGGGAGGGAGCCTGGAACCAGGTGGAAAACAATCGGCCCCATTGTGGCTGCAGCCTGCGTCGTGGCGCTCTCGTCGGTCGCGGCCGCTCCGCTCTCGAAGGAACTGGACTCGGTGTCCATGATCGTTATACCTGCCGGACCGTTTTTGATGGGCAGTTCCGAAATGACAGGGCGAGCCGACGAATGGCCGCAACGGACCGTGCAACTTAATGCCTTCGCGATCGACGAAGTCGAAGTCACCAATGAGCGGTACATGACCTTCGTTAGGGCGACGGGTCATCGCAATCCGCCCCATCCCTACGAAACCGGCCTGCTGATCTCGGACAAAGGGATTGAGCAACTGCCTGTGGTCCAAGTGTCTTGGTACGACGCGCAAGCGTACTGCCGATGGGCCCACAAACGCCTTCCCAGCGAAGCGGAGTGGGAAAAGGCCGCTAGAGGAACCGACGGGCGGCGATTCCCCTGGGGCGATGAGCCCCCGACCCAGGAACAAGCCAACTATGACCGAGACTGGGACGGAGTCAGGACATTATCGCCGGTTGGTACCTTGTCCGCCGGCGATTCGCCGTATGGGGTTAAAGACATGGCAGGCAATGCCCGCGAATGGGTTCAAGATTGGTATGACCCGGAATACTATGCACACGCTCCTTCCAGTAATCCGCACGGCCCCGACAAGGGGGTCGTACGATCAATTCGCGGGGGGTCGTGGCACAGCCCAGTGAGTGACATCGGGACGGCCGCAAGGGGACGCGGAGGGTTTGCACTTCAAACCCACGGAACAGGATTTCGCTGTGCGCGGAGCATCGACTGAGGACGATGGCCGAAAAGACCACGGAACCGCCGGCTCGATGGACGAAGGGACGTACATGGAACCGGAACCAGCGGTCCCGCCTTCTGATGACGATCCCGATGCTTTGGATGTCAGTTCACAGTACTGTCATCGGTGCGGGGGGCTCTTGGTGCTGACTTACTATCAGGATATCCACGATGATACGGGGCAAATGGTGTTCCCTGCTCTGCGGTGCACCATTTGCGGTGAAGTCATCGATCCGGTGATCCTTAAGAATCGGCGGGCACCGGCTCCGAACTTGCTGTATGGCACCAAACAGCGGAAATATGGCCAGCGCGTCGTGCCGATCGACTCTGGGAGTGAGCGCGCCTTCGATGTGTCTAATGATGACGAACCAGACTCTGAACAAGCGTGAGCTGGGTCGAAGCCTCAAGAGCGCAACATGACAATGGAGGACGACCATGAGAATTATCGTGACCGGTGGAACCGGATTTATCGGACGAGCTCTCGTCAACGAGCTGATTGACAATGGGCACAGCGTGACCGTTCTTTCGAGAAACGCGGTTAAAGCGAGAACGCTGCTCCGGTCGTCGGCTACCTGCATCGACTGGACCCCTCGCTCAGAAGGAATATGGTCAGAGGTATTTCAAGATGCCGAGGCCGTGATCAACTTGGCTGGAGAGCCGATCGCTGAAGGCCGGTGGACCGAAGCGCGCAAGCGGCTCATCCGGGACAGTCGCGTAAGCGCGACGAAAGCGGTCGTGGACGCCTTACGCCGCCATGCCACACCGCCGTGCGTCTTGGTGAATGCCTCCGGCATCGGGTACTACGGACCGAGCAACGGCATTTCCATTAATGAAACCGTCGGCGCCGGAAGTGGGTTTCTGGCCGACCTGTGTGTCGAGTGGGAGCGGGAAGCCAGGCGTGCGGAAGAGTGCGGGGTGCGCGTGGTGCGTCTGCGTTTTGGAATGGTATTGGATCGTGATGGTGGAGCTTTGCCTCGCCTGATGTTGCCCTTTCGCTTGTTTCTCGGCGGGCCCGTTATGCCGGGTTCCCAATGGGTCTCGTGGATTCATCGACGGGATGTGATCGGCCTGATTGAATGGGCGTTGGAGAATCCGAAGGTGTCGGGCGCGGTCAATGCCGTGTCGCTTGATCCGGTGCCGATGCGCATGTTTTGTCGCGCTCTCGGGAATGCGTTGCACCGACCATCATGGCTCCCTGTTCCAGAAATTGCTTTGCGAGCCGGCTTGGGAGAGCTGGGCAGCGTCATGACGACAGGTCAGCGGGTGCTGCCGCTTGTTGCGGTGCAAGAAGGGTACAACTTCCAATATCCAGAGCTGGAACCGGCGTTGCGGGCCATTTTGAGACCGCACGTTCAACCGTCCCGAGCCGCTTGAGGCCCGAAAACGCTGTGAAACAAAAATGAAAGTAGGCGAATGCGATGACCATGCTCCTGAATTACTTGCACCAGCTGGCGACCGGTCTTTTAGTTGGAAAGGTCGTATTCTTGTCGTTCATGGTCGCGCCAATCTTGGCCCAAACGCTTGATGCGGAAGCATTCGGCAAGACCGTCCGCCGGCTGTTTCCCGATTATTACCTGCTGGGCATGGGAAGCGCCGTGATCGCGCTCACTAGTCTGATGGGCCTGACTCTGATTCACGGCGCCGGGTATGTGATTCTTCTCTCAATGGCGTTGTGGGCAGGTGTTGTGGCGAGTGAGACGTACAGCCGTTTCTATTTGACCCCGCAAAGCAATGCCATGCGCGACCAGTTGAAACAACAGGAACTGCATCGGGCCGTCGATTTAGCCTTGAAGAAGTCGTGGGATCGACTTCACCGGCGATCTGTTGTGTTGAACTCTCTCGTGCTGCTCGCCGGTCTGATCCTAATCTGGACGGCCGGCCAGCTGAAGTCATGAGATGAACTGTTATTCGCTATTTCATGATCCATCCATAGGGCAGGCTTCGCAGGAGACCCCATGATGCGCGGCTTGGTCTGGTTCCGGCGCGATCTGCGAATTCAAGACAATCCGGCTTTGACGGCTGCCGTTGAAGAATGCGAGGAGGTGGTGCCGCTCTTTATCTTTGACGAGGCGCTCTTGCAGTCACAGATGTTCGGCTCGGCCTGCGTCAATTTCATGCTGCGGTCACTGCATGAATTATCCGTCGGCCTTTCGCGGCTCGGACTTGAATTGACGTGGCGAAGGGGCAATCCGTCCGATGAACTCATGGCAACAGTTCGCGAGCGGGGCATCGACCATATCTATTGGAATCGTGACTATGAACCGACCGCGGTAGAACGAGATCGGATCATACATCAGTGGATGTGTCAGCAAGGGGTGAACGCCCAAACGTTCAAGGACCATGTCGTCTTTGAAGCCGACGAGGTCCGCGGGAGTACAGGGAAGGCGTTGCAGCGCTACGGCGCGTACCGCAAACGCTGGTGGGAACGATGGCGCACGGCCGCGCCCTCTGTATTGCCCAGACCCACGCCCCGACAGAGGCCCGTTGATCTCGTCACTGCAAGGAAGATCTCATGGCCGTCTGCCGAGGATCTGGGCTATGAGACCGTCACGCCATGGATCCTTCCCGGCGAAGGGGCGGCTCGGAGACGGTTGGACTTGTTTGTGAGTGGACCCATCCATTCCTATAGCACCACGCGTAACGTCCCGGCCGAGGATGGCACATCGCGGCTCTCTCCGCATTTTCGCTTTGGCACGGTGTCTCCGCGAACCGCCGTCCATGCGGCCATGGCGACCTTAGCCAAGACGCGCTCAGTCTCGCGGTCCAATGTGCTGGCGTGGATCGACGAGCTCATCTGGCGTGATTTCTTCCAGCAAGTCCTGGTCTCCTTTCCCGCGGTAGCTGCGGGCCCTTTTCGCACGGACGCGGCGATGCCGCCCGCGCGAGAGCCGGGCCGCGACCGCGATCGGCTATATGAGGCTTGGCGCGATGGCCGAACAGGGTACCCGATCGTCGATGCCGGGATGCGCCAACTGATGCAGACGGGATGGATGCATAATCGAGTGCGGATGATCGTCGCGTCGTTTCTGGTTAAGGATCTCAGGTTGGACTGGCAGAGCGGCGAACGGCATTTCATGCGGCAGCTGCTCGATGCCGACATGGCGGCGAACAATGGAAACTGGCAATGGTGTACGGGCACGGGAACCGATGCCATGCGCCCCGCTCGTATCTTCAACCCGGCTCTGCAAAGTAAACGGTTCGATGCGGAGGGCCGGTATATCAGGACCTACATTCCGGAGCTGGCTCGGGTACCTTCCTCGCTGATCCATGAACCGCATCTTATGAGCCCGGATCAGCAACAACGCTTCGCCTGCCGGATCGGCAAAGACTATCCGGAGCCGATCGTTGACCATAGCCGCGCGAGGCAGGAATACCTGAAACTTGCGAGACGGGCGAAGGACCCGCGATGAAGAGGAACAGGCGATGAGTGAAGATCCACAGACCGTTCCCCTCCGAATCGGGATCAGCCGATGCCTGCTGGGGGATAAAGTTCGCTATGACGGCGGCCATAAGCGGGACGGTTTTCTTACAGACCTGCTGGGCCGGTATGTGGAATGGGTGCCCGTTTGTCCTGAAGTCGAGGCGGGCATGGGCATCCCGCGCGAGGCGATCCATCTGGTGGGGAACCCGCATGACCCTCGACTCGAAACTATTCGAGGCGCCGATGTGACTGGCATCATGACCACCTTCTCCGAACGGAGACTCCATGACTTGGAGGCGCTGGAACTCTCCGGCTTCGTCTTCAAGAAGGGATCGCCGAGTTGCGGGATCGAGCGGGTGCGGGTTCACAATCGACAGGGCATGCCCGGCGTGAATGGGGTTGGTTTGTTCGCCCGCGCGTTTATGGACCGCTTTCCGCTTATTCCGGTCGAAGAGGAGGGACGGCTCTGCAATCCCGCGCTGCGGGAAAGCTTTATCGAACGGCTGTTCAGTTACCACCGGTGGCGGGCGCTTCTTCGCCGGCCCATTGCACGGCAAGCCGTGGTGTCATTTCATACGATCCATAAATATCTGCTGCTCGCGCATAGCCGTCCCCACTATCACATGCTCGGTCGCCTCGTGGCCCAGGCGCATCGCTTTCAGCCGCGGGAGTTGCTGTTGCGGTACGGTTCGGGGTTCATGGAGGCGTTGAAGGTCAAGGCGACGATTCGCAAGCACGTGAATGTCTTGAATCACATCGTGGGCCATTTCAAACAGAAGCTGGCGCCGGCTGAGCGGCGCGAACTGGACGGCGTCATCGGCGACTATCATGGGGGCCTCGTACCACTTGTGGTCCCGCTCACCCTCGTGAAACATTATGTGACCCGGCACGACATCCGTTATCTGCGGGACCAGGTATATCTGAACCCACATCCCAAAGAGCTGATGCTCCGGAATCACGTGTGAGACACGATTGTTTTCCAGCACCAGCCGTGGGACCTGCTTGCGTTCGTCGATCCGCCCTTCATTACTAAAACGTGTACCCGGTGTTAATAAGTCATTTCTAAGACCAAACTAATGCCCTCCTAATCCTTGATTGTTACGTTGGCTCAACACAGGAGCAGGCCATGCAGTATAGCGGGGTGCGGGTCTATTTGACGGCCATCGTTATGCTTACCAGTTCTCTGATTGCCGGGTTTCACTATGGCAAGCGAGGCCGTCGCACCGGCCCGGGACGGAAGTTAGATCGATTGACGGGCGGATTCGCGAGGATCCGTTAAAGAGAAGTGATTGTAGGACGCAGATGAAAGAAGCGAGCATTCACTATTGCTTCAGACCTGATGTGGTCGACTATCTCCGCGCATGCGAGCGGTTACTGAAGAACTCCCGCGAGACTTCTCTGACAGCGCATGAGCAGGAAGTGATTCTCCTCTACGCGAGAAAACTGGTCGAAGCCTTCTTATAAACGCCAGCGTTATTGATCCGGATGGGCCGCCTCCGGATCGGACTTCTTTTGAGAACGCCGTCGTTTGCCTTCTTGACCAAGAATCTGCGCCAGGCTGCGTGGAAATTCAGCTGTCTCCAGTACTTCGAGCGGGATGGGCAGGGCCAGCGACCAATTTGGATACTTGCCGGACGCGGAAGGCATATTGGGCCGCTCTGCCGTGACGCAGGCCGTTTCAAGATCGGCCATAACAATCATAGACGGCGCTTCGCTCAGTTCCTCATAGGTTTTCAGGATTGCGAGCGCCACCTCCGCTTCTTGGTCCAATTCGCTGGTCTTCAACACCTTGCTCCTGAACTCTTCGTGTCCCGATCGATCCGGTTCCACGCCGACCCGTTCCTGCGTACGAAGATCCGCGCCGGTCCACACTCCGACGAGCGTGGGCAGGTCATGGGTCGTGACGGCCGCCAAGGCCTTCTCTGGATACTCGGAGGGCGGCTGGTCCTCAAACCACAGCAATCGATAGGACAGGACGTTCCGGTCGGCTAATCGTTCGCGAACGCCGGCTTCCACCGTGCCTAGATCTTCTCCCACAACAACGGCGCCCGCACGATGACTTTCAAGCGAGGATTGCCAGCAAGTCATCGACGGGATAGCGTACATAGGCGCCGTCTTTCGGTGTCCGTCCTTTAGGGACCCACCATAACCGGAACAGGCCCATGACGTGATCAATGCGCAGCCCTCCCGCATGGCGCAACACGGCTCGGATTGTTTGGATGAATGGCTCGTAGGCGGTCTGCTGAAGTTGATGCGGAATGAATGGCGGCAGTCCCCAATCCTGACCTTCGGCGCTATGGAGGTCCGGAGGTGCGCCGACACTCATGTCGCCTGCAATGAGATCCTGCCATATCCATGCGTCCGCTCCATCAGGGGAGAAGCCGACCGGCAAATCTTGCATGAGCGGCACTGGCTGCGCGGCGTGAGCCAACTGCCGGTTCGTCAACCATTGCAGCCATTCGTGGAAGCGCACGCGGCTGGTTTCCGCTTCGGCGTATTTTTGCACGGCCGATGAGTCGGGACGGCGGTACTGTTGCGGCCACTGTCGCCAGTCCGCGCCATGGTGTTCGGCCAGTGCGCAAAATGTCGCAAACTCCCGGAGCCGCTTGCCTCCCTCTGTCCGAAACCGCTCGAATTCCGGATCGCCACGAAAAGAAGACCACAGAAGCCGCAATGCTTGCTGCTTTAGCCGGAACACCTGATCCCGATCAATCAGACGGTCGTCATTCAGGGCCCGCCCGCGGGCGGCAAGTTCCTGTAACTTCTGTCCGAGCTGTGCGGCTCGGGGGATGTCTTCAATCCGTAGGTAGAGAGGGTTCAAGTACCGGCGGCTTGAGGGGGAATAGGGGCTCGCCTCCTGTGGCAGAACCGGCGCGGTGGCGTGCAATGGGTTAATCAGAACCAGCCCGGCTCCTTGGTTGTGACCCCATTCGGTAAGGCGCCGGAGATCGGCTAAGTCGCCCATGCCCCAACTCTGATGGCTCCGCGTCGCGTATAACTGTGCGCTCCACCCCCATACGCGCAAGGATGAGGGCAAATGGCACTGCTTTGGGCTGATGATCAGGCGAACCGGGCGGGAGGAGCCATCCAGCGGTACCAATTGGTGGTACCCGGTCGGCAAACTGGCCGGCAACTCGCTCCTGACCCGCACGACCGATCCCTCTTCCAGTCTAAGTTCAGCCGGCCGGGGAAGCGGTATCGATTCATCTTGCCCCATGACCAGAACAGGTTCATCGAATAAAGAACCAGCCTGCGCAGGAGGCCTTCCCATCGCGGTTCGGATCGAGTCGATAGTCTGTTCGGACACGCGCTGAACCTTGCCGGCCGCGTCTTCGTACGTCTTATCGATCCCCCAAGGGTCCATTGCTGTCATTTGTTTGCCTCTATGAAGGTTCGATAACAATCAGAGTCGTCGTAGATGGCAGCACCCTACCTTGATTGAGAGACGTGAATAACTAGGGAGCTCCCCGGCCATGGCGCGTGCAGGGACACCATTTTTTCGCATGTCCTCTTGACTCGGCGATGCCGAAGAATTAGCTGCTTGCCAAGGCCGGCGGACATCGCCGGAATACACATCTACAGGAGGGAGGCTGCCATGAACGTTTTGCGAGCCATGATCGACCAGGATTCTATGCGTGAATTGGAGAATATGTCCCAACGTCTCAACAAGGTCCTGAACGGCCGAAACGTGCCCGGCGGGAACCGCGAAGAGTCAATGGCAGTGGCCGATTGGATTCCGATTGTCGATGTGGTGGAAACGGATTCGGAGTTCCAATTGCTGGTGGAAGTTCCCGGTGTCGAAAAAGACGACGTGAAATTGACCGTTGAAGCAGGAGTGCTGACGATAACCGGTCAACGAGGTCAGGAGAAGGACGAGAAGCGGCGGTACCACCGCGTCGAACGGTCATATGGGCGATTTGCTCGAAGCTTTTCTCTGCCGGACACGGTCGATGAACAAAAAGTCGCGGCGGAGTTCCGAAACGGTATTTTGATCATCCATCTTCTTAAATCGGAAAAAGCGAAACCAAGATCCATTGAAGTGAAGATTAGCTAGGGCTTCGCCCGGATCTTCAGAATGCCGATTTGCAAACGGAGCGGAACGATAATTGTTTGGCGCAGACGATTCTGTGCATACACGATCCCGACATGGCAAGGGAGCCGGTATGGACCAGGCGCACGATCACTATGTCGTATTAGGGGTGCCGCACACGGAAACTCTTGAGGGCATCCAGAAGGCCTACCGCCGGTTGGTCAAAGAATGCCATCCAGACCACGCCGGCGTGCAAGGTTCTGAACGGTTTCAGGTTGTCCATGAAGCCTACGAAGTCTTGTCCGATGCCGGACGAAGAAAACTATACGACCAGACGCTCCGGGCGCGTACGCGGCCTCTCCATGCCGATGCGGAACCGCTTATTGCGCCGAGGCGGCCTTTCCAGCGCCCGGAACCATTCAGTATGCAAGGGCCGCGGGCGAACGGAAATGCCGAGGACATTTTGCTGAAGCTCATCCGTTATGAGGTGTCAGACTTTGCTCGCGTCGCGGAATATCTGCTTTCCCCTATAGGTCTATCGGCAGAATTGACCCAGGATGAAGAAGCATTTATTCGCCTGTATCTCGAGCAGTTGGTGGAAAAGTATGGATTGTAATGGTCTCCACCGGCTCTTGACTTTAAAACATTTTGGATTAACTGGGACGTACGTTGAGGGCTCCAGCTCTTTCAAATTACATGTAACGTTCATCATATAGTGAAAGGAGGGTATTCCTATGATGATCCTGAATGAATCGCCGGTCCCGTTTCGCAATGGGTCTCTCGACTCCCAAATCGATCGTGTTCTCAGCGACGCGATTCAATCGGTGAACCAATGGTCGAAGCAGTGGAATCCCGCCTGCAATGTGTATGAAAACGACGAAGGCTTCACGGTTCAGATCGCGCTTCCAGGCTGGGACGCCAAGGAGATTGATGTGCAGGTGGAAGATCAGATGTTGTGCGTGCAGGGCGGGCGGAACAGTGACGAATCAGAACAAAGAATTTGGTATGAGCGGGGCATCGGGACGGGCCCTTTTTCATCTTCATTCCGGTTGCCCGACTATGCGGACCAGGAGAATGCGAAGGCCTCGCATAACCAGGGATTGTTGACCATCACGTTCCCTAAACGCGAAGAAGCCAAGGCCCGCCACATTCTAATTGACGGGTAGGGATCAGATGATTGTATGCCCATGCTCGCCGGCGTTCCGACATTGACGGACGCCGGCGCGAGCTGGTGAAGAGCGATTGTGAGCACTGTGAGCCATAACGGATAAAGCAAGGAGGGACAAGTTATGGAAGCTGGCTGGCATACCTGGATAAGGCACATTAGAACAGTATTTCACCTACTCAAGAAGCGGCGGTTGCCGGCCTTCTTGCAGCAGAGCAACATCAGCATTGCCGGATGTATGACGCGTGGTTAAACGTGAAGCCACCACCCCGTTCGTCGCCCCGGATTCACGTCCGGAAGCTGCAACCGGTGACTATCCGCATATACGGCGGCAGGCGGCATGATTTCCTATGGACAGGCAGAGGGGGTCTAGCTAGAGACCCCCTCTTAGTAAGCGACGCGAGGGCGCGGTCCACGGCTTCACCGCCACTCCTTAATGTTTGTCGCGAGACAACGTCATAGATACCTCTGCGCTATCCCATCTTACTGAAACGTATATCGGACGCCGAACAGCATCGTCATGGCCGACAGGTCGCCAATGTTGGTATGGTTCCGGTTCCACGCGACTTCCGTATTGAACATCAGCCCCTTTGGAAGGTTGGGAAACCAGTTGCTCATGGCGTAGTCGATGCCGCCGGCGGTTCTCCAGGCAAAGGAATCGCTGACACTGTTGCTGTTGATATTGACTCCGATGCCTGAGGAGAGATACGGAATCACTCCGCCGAAGTGGCCCGGTCGATATTCTAAAAACAGCGGCAACAGCGTCACGGTATCCATGGAACCGGAGCCTCGGTCGAATCCGTGATTGGACCATTCGAGCATGCCTCCCATCCGAAACCAGCGATTCATGCCGTACAGGCCCTGAAAGTTCAGCGCGGGTCCCGCTGTATCAAGCGCGCTCCGCTGCGTCATGAAGCTTGGGCCGACTCGGAAACCGGTGGTCCACTTGCCGGGCTCCGCCATACCGTCATTTTCCCATTCTGCCGCGGAAGTGCCGACAGCAGGAAGGAGGAACAGAAAGACCGTCAGAAACCATCTCGATGCTGCTTGTCGCATAGTCCATTTGTTCATGGTTGGTCTCCCTCCCAGAAACTGAAGAATGAAAAGAGGCGCGCGCAAATCGTGAGGCCTCTCTTATCATACCTGGACCCTATTCAGGACTAGGAAGAACGATAGGTGCAAGCGCCTTGATCAAAATGTTGAGGTTGAGCAAGATGGATGAGCACGTGAAGGAACGTTGGCCCGGCGCTGAGCCGGCATTGAGGTATGCCTATGGACGAGCCCTATACGATGGCGGGTATGTCTCCGCACAATGAACTGGATGCCACGATGATCGGGTGCCCCGCGTGCGCAGGGGTCTTGGCCATGGGCAAGGACCAAGGATCTGTGCGCCCTCATTTAATGTGCAGCGTGGGGCATAGGTTTTCCTTCGATTCACTGCTGGAGGCGAAAGAAGAGGAATTGGAAAAGGCCATGTGGTCGGCGATGTCGCTGTTCGCGCATCTCGACATGATCATCCGGAAATTATCAGAACAGTTGGGTCAGGACAACGGCAAGCTCCACGAGGCGCTGGAGAAACGAGCGTCGCAGGGACGACGGCACGCGGCGCAATTGCGCGCCATGATAGAAGATACCGAACGGCCGAATCTTTCCTTCCCGATCGGCTGAGGCTCTATGTCCGGCAATGGATCCACCAAAATTAACGGGGAACGGATCACCAGGGATGTCATCGTGATCGGGACGTCCATGGGCGGGGTGGCGGCGTTGAAATGGCTCTGTTCCGAGTTGCCGGCCGATTTTCCAGGCCTGATCGGGGTGGTGCTTCATCGAAGTCCAATGTACGACATCGACACGCAGGCGATCTATGAGAGAAGCGGAAAGATTCGCGTGTGCGAACCGAGACACGAAGAACCGCTGCGGCGGGGAACCGTCTATTTTGCCCCACGCGACCATCATATGCTGTTTCATCGCGATCTCATCGAGCTGAGTCACGGTCCCAAGGAGCATTTCACCCGCCCGGCGATCGATCCGTTGTTCGTCTCGGCCGCCTCGGCTTTCGGTACGAGAGTTGTCGGTCTGCTGTTGACCGGCGGGGGGGCGGACGGTGTGCGCGGGCTGGTGTGCGTGAAATTCCACCGCGGGCTGTCGGTGACGCAGGATCCGACCGAAGCGATCAATCCTTCCATGCCGGTGCGCGCGTTACGGGACGATCATGTGGATCTCGTCGCGAGCCTCAAGGAGATTCCCTCTCTCCTGTACGACCTTGCCTCGGGGAGATCCATCACCGGCAGCTCATCATGATCCCGCTCATCTGTCTTCTTTGGGTTTCGTCCACGCGGCTTGAGAAACCCTAGAATCAGCGGTATGAGCGCGTCCTTAACCTCCATTTTTTCTGTAGGAGGCGACGGCTTTCCAGTATGGCCCGGCTGGATTGTTCTTTCAGCCGCTGCGATGTGTCGTGTTCGGTAAGAAGCGTCAGATGATGACTGACAAGTGCGGATTCGGAAGGGTTCATTGTTCCCTACGGGGTCCAGACTAAGGTCACCGGGTGGGGGCGACGGGCAGGGAAATCTGGATGGTCGCGCCTTTGCCGGGCTCGCTTTTGATTTCAAGCACCCCGTTCAAGAGTCGAACCCGTTCCTGCATGCTGATTAGGCCAAGGCCGCTGGGCGACTGGGCATGCTTGAGATCGAAGCCTTTACCGTTGTCGGCGACGGTCATTCGAATCACATCTCCGGCTTTCTCTAGATCGACCGCAATCTGCGAGGCGCGGGCATACTTCACCACGTTATGGAGGGACTCTTGCAACGTGCGGAAGAGGCAGGTCGTAATCGTTTGCGGAAGGTGCGCCGGAATGTCGCGGCAGGTGAAAGAGACCGGCAGCTGTGTCACGGCGGTGAAGTCTTCGATGTAGTTGCGCGCCGCCTCTTCGATGCCGGTGGTTTCCCACATGGCCGGGTGCATGCCGTAGGCGACATGGCGGATGGTATCTAACACACGCTTCAGATGCGTGCCGAGCGTACGGAGCTTTTCTGAGACCGGCTTGGCGGTGAGCTGTTCAACAGAGTTCGTTGTGATGATCGATAATGCGAGTTGTTGGCAGCAGTCATCGTGCAGTTCCCGCGCGATGACCCGCCGCTCTTCATCCCGCACGTTCAGGATTTTGGTGTTCATCTCTTGCAGCTTCTCCCGGCTGGCGCGCAGCTCCGCTTCCTGGTGCTCGAGGCGATGCTCGGCTTGCTTCCGGATGGTGATATCGACGACGGCGGCGCGGAGATGGTCCGACGGAGCCTCACCGCTTCTGACGGGACGGCCTTCGATGAGGACCATTTTCGCCGCGCTCTCCTCTTCGTCTGGGTCGTTCGACGAATCGGGCGAAAGGCTGACCTCGCAGCTGAGACTCTCCTTCCGGTCGATGACCTGCCGGCAGAAATTGGTGAAGACTTGCCGGTCCTTAGGCGGGAGAAACAACTGGAAGCGTTTTCCTCTCAGCTGGCTCACGGGCCGACCCAGCATCGCGCACCCGGCCGGATTGATTTCCTCGATGGCGCCTTGCCGAGTGAAGGTGAAATAGCCGACCGGGATTGACTCATAGAGCTCGGCGTATCGGTCCCGGCTCTCCTGCAAGTCCAGTTGCGTCCTGCGCATCTCCTCGCATTGCATCTCGAGTTCGATCTGGTACACCTGCAACTCGTGCACAAGCGTCATGGCGTCCTGTTTCACGGGATCAGGCCGGACGGACTCAGCGGCCTTTTTCAGGTAAGCTTCCGCCTTGCGGCGCAGCACTTCGACATTCGTCCGTGGAGAATCCATTAATCACCTTCATGATGGGGGGCGGCGCCCGTCTGGCCGCCGGCTTCGAACCCGATCGCCCATTCCGCCCAACCGGGAATCGGATGGTGCTGGGAAATGCTCGTCCAGCGAATGACTCTGGAAGAGCCGTCCTTACAGATCAGACGCAGATCCCAATCACGGTAATCGTTCCCCAGGCGCGCCCGGATCTCGTTCCGATAGGCCTCGTCTGGATAAAGCATCTTCAACCAATCCGATTTGCCGATGATATCGGCCGCCTGGTAGCCCGTCACCCGTTCGCATTCGTGATTCCAGGCGACGACCTGGCCTTGATCATCGAGCGCAGCCACCATGACCGGCATGTGCGCGAACAGCGCGTGAAACTGTGCTTCGCGGTCCGTGAACGACTGCTCCAGCTTCTTCATTTCCGTGATGTTCGTAAAGGTCAAGACCGTGCCGTCGATCACGTTCTCGATCGTGCGATAGGGAATGATGCGCAGAAGGAACCACTCGCCGGATTTGGCTTCCACGTGGCGCTCGACCTGGACCAGGTTATCCAGCACTTCTTTGACATCGCGCACGAGGTCCTCATGTTTGAGATTCGTCGCGATGTCGCTGAACGGTCGCCCCACGTCCGTGGCGATCAGATTGATGATGCGGGCGGCCTGCGGCGTAAAACGCTTGATGTTCAAGTCATTGTCCAAGAAGATCGTGGCGATATCCGTGCTATTGAACAGGTTCTTCATGTCGCTGTTGGTCTGGGAGATATCCTCGATCTTTTGTTGGAGCTCGGAATTTACCGTGACGAGTTCTTCGTTGAGCGATTGCAACTCCTCTTTCGAGGTCGTCAGCTCTTCATTTGTGCTCTGCAGTTCCTCATTGGTCGATTGCAGCTCCTCGTTGGCGCTTTTGAATTCCTCCTGCGAGGTCTCCATCTGCTCCACGCTCATTTGCAGCTGCTGCTTCAGATGCTTGATTTCCTGCTCCAGCTGCTTGATCGCCTTGATCGGTTTGATGTGGGCGCTCCGCCCGGAAGACCCGGCATGCCCGCCTTTGGGTTCGTCGATCCCCTGGAAGGCGACCAGCGCCGTGCCGCGCATATCCACGACGTCGGTCAACGGCCGGACCGACACATTGACGATATGATGGGCGCCGTTGCTCTGGACCCGGAGACCGGCGCTGTGAATTTCGCGGCGTTGCTGAAATGAGCGTCGAACCAACGAGGCGATTTCGAGCCGCAGCCCTTCGCGGGCCATGGCGAAGATATTCATGGTCGCTTCGCCGGCCGCCGGCTCGAGATACCGTCCGGTCTTCCCGTGAATGTACAGGATGTCGCCGCTTTCATTGATCAGCACGGAAGCCGGAGCGAAGCGATCGACCAGGAGCTGTCGAAAGACGTCCGTAAATGAGACATCCATAACGGGTTTTACTTTTGTTTCCAGTGGCTTGGTATCATGCGGCACGATGCCGGCCGGAATATCCACCATGGGGCGCGCGATGGACCCCCCGAGCTTTTTCTTGAAGATCTTCCATTTGTCGTCGATCGTGGCGAAGAGATCGGAGAAGCTCCCGATCGTCTCAGACGATCCGAGGAACAAAATGCCGCCGGCATTCAGCGTGTAATGAAACAGCGGCAGCACCTTTTTCTGCAGTTCCGATGTGAAATAGATCAAGAGATTGCGGCAACAGAGCAGGTCCAACTTGGTGAAGGGAGGATCCATGATGACATTGTGAGGCGCGAAGACGACCATCTCTCTGACGTTTTTGTGGATTCGATAGATGCCGTCTTCCTTGACAAAGAACCGGCGGAGCCGATCCGGCGTCAGGTCTTGCACGATTGTGGTCGGGTAGACGGCCTGGCGCGCTTTTTCCACCGCCTCCTTGTCGATATCGGTGGCGAAAATCTGGACCTTGACCGCCCCTTCGAGATTCCGTTCTTCCAGGGCTTCCCGGATCAGAATGGCGATGGAGTAGGCTTCCTCGCCGGTCGAGCAGCCGGGGACCCAGACCCGCACCGAACTGCCTTTGGCTTTTGTCTTGAGGAGTTCCGGCAAGGCTTTCTCCTTCAGCGTCTGGAATGCCTGCTTATCACGAAAAAAATTGGTGACGCCAATCAGCAGTTCCTTGAAAAGGAGATCGATCTCGGCCGGATTGTCCCGTAAATACTGGGCGTATTTTCCGACATTGGTGATTTGATTCACGGTCATGCGCCGTTCAATACGCCGGTAGACCGTATTCTTCTTATAAAATGCAAAATCATGTCCCGTGCGGAAACGAAGCAACATAAAGATTCTCGACAACGACGCGCTGGCGGTGCCTTCCTGCACGAGCGGCTGCATGGGCTGTTTGGCCGCATGCGTCACATAGGCGATCAGCTTTGCGGGCAACTCTTCGGCGGGCGCCACATAATCGACCAGCCCGGTGCCGAACGCGCTTTTCGGCATGCTGTCATACTTGGCAGAGCGGGATTCTTGAACCATCACCAGGCCGAGGTGCTCTTTTACCGATTTGACCCCGAGGGTCCCGTCGGTTCCCATGCCTGAGAGGATGACCGCCACGGCCTTCTCTCCCTGGTCTTCCGCGAGATGCCGCAAGAAAAAGTCGATCGGGGTCCGCCAGCCTCGCGCTGCCGCCGGCTCATGCAGATAAAGAACTCCATGCAGGAGCGACATGTCTTTATTGGGTGGAATGATATAGATGGAATTGGCGCGAATTTTCATGCCGTCTTCCACCTGATGCACCGTCATCTTCGTGCTGCGCTGGATCAATTCGGGCATGATGCCCTTATGGCTGGGATCGAGGTGGGGAACCAGGACAAACGCCAGTCCGCTGTCCGAAGGCATATGGACAAAAAATTGCTCAAAGGCTTCGAGCGAGCCCGCTGAACCTCCCATGCCGACGATATACGGCAACCGGGCCTTGCTTGGATTCTTTGCCGCGGTACGACCGGTGGAAATGGACGACATTCGACGGCGAGGGGCCGGTGAAACGGCGGAGTTTTTGCGGGGCATGGCGAGCATCCCAGTTTGATGACACCACCCGTAAAACCCGTACACGGAACGACGGGCGCGGGCAAGAAGGCAGCGATTGTAGAGCTGAGTTCGAGCTTTAGCAAGTCGGAACATCGTCGACATAATCGGGACGCGCTGGACGGTCGGATGGGCCTTCAGCGTTCGATCCCCTCGCCCTCGACGAGACGGTTGAGGGTAGACGCGATGGATTTGACCGGAAGCAGGGCATCGACATGGTCATACCGAATCGCATTCAGCGCCATGTAAGGCATGTCGGCCTCGTTCGGGTCCTGCACGAGACAGAGACCGCCGTTATCTTTTATTGCCACCATTCCATTGACCCCGTCGTCCCCGCACCCGCTCAGCAGCAGACCGACGACACGAGTCCCGAATGATCCCGCGGCGGAACGGAAGAGGGGATCGATGGCGGGCCTGGTGCTATGTTCTTTCGGCCCACGTCGGACAAGGATATGGGGTGGTTTGAATTCCATGTGGTGATCCGGGGGCGCCAGGAAAATTGTGCCGTCTTTCATTCGCATATCTTGGCCCGGCTCGAGCAAAGGCAAGGTTGATCTCTTGCTCAACACCTGTAACAGCTCACTTGCGATCGGGCCGCGATGCAAAACCACGGCGACGACCGCCTGCAGGTTCGGTTGAATTTGACTGAAGATTCGAATCAGGACCTCGATACCTCCTGCTGAGGCGCCGATGACGATGATGTTGCGGACGGTGCCTTCTCGGTTCAGCGTGCCGGTATTCCTTTTCAGGCGCAACGCATTCGAGTCGTCCCGCCAGTGACGGCGTGGGTTACTCCCAGGCATGGGTGCGCTCGATCATGCGCGTGAGCATGGCTTTTTGCTGGCGCGCTTCTCGTATCCGCTGTTGCAACCGGCGCTTGTGTTTTGCCTCGTCTCCTTTGATCTCTTCGATCATTCGGCTGTAAACGAGCGTGATATGTTCGAGCAGGGCCGCCGCCGCCCATAAGACCCGTTCCACTTCCTTTTCTTTGGCGACAAGCAGACTTCTGGTCGAAAAATGATGGCCGACTTGGCAGCGGTAGTCGCGATGCCGGTTATCCTCGCGCATCACTTTGAGGACGCCGATACAATCGGGGCAGGAAAATTCGGTAGCCGCGGACCGAGCTTGTTTCGTTTTCGCCATAACGAGACGTGCGACTGGATGGGTCATCTATGGTAGAGCTTCGCGTTATGTCGGCATACTAGGACGAACCCTAGTAACAATCCATATGCCAAGCCCTCGATTCACTCATCTGATAGGAACTCGCTTTCGCAATGATCGTGCCCCAGTGAATGCTGGCTTGGTGCTTGCGTAGAAACCGATAAACGGGCATGCCGCGAGGATGTGGCGAGACCAGCCTGGCCGAGTTGTCCTTTTCACAGACAAGCTGTACCAGCCGGCTGGTGCATGAGCGAATTCTAAGCTCGGTTTAATGATCTGTTAATTCCTTCTTATTATGATGATGCCTTGCAATAATCCGGATCGGATATGGTTCCATTTGACGACGGCGGCGATGGTTTATGAGCGACTCTTGCTTCAGATTGGACGTAGCGGCTTACATGAAAGCGTGCGATCGACTGCTACGGGGGACGTCGGACGTGCCGCTTTCGCCGCACGAGAAGGAAATGATTCTGCTGTACACGAGAAAAATGATCGAGGCATTTCTCTCATCCCATCCATTCTCATCGACGCCCCGCTGAGACTCCACGCGCTTCATTATCACGAATTCACGGAACGGAATCCGGCAGGCTCCCGCCGCGTAATTGTGCCCATGCCATCCCTGGACTTCCCTCTGCTGATTGCCGAGCCGGCATGCAGGCCCGGCACAAACCGCAAACCAAGGAGGTAGGTCGTGACTCAACGGTTGAACAAGGTCTTTGGAGGGCGAACGTTGCAGCCTGGCAATCGCGAAGAATCTATGGCGGTGGCGGATTGGGTCCGGTCGTGGACGTGGCGGAAACAGAGTCCGAATTCGAACTGCTGATCGAACTGCCCGGTGTTGAGAAAGACGGCGTCAAACTCTCGGTCGAGCTTGGACAGGATTCCGTTACTGGGCGGCCGTCAGTCGGACAAGCCATGCTCCATGGAATAGCGCGCCAGCTCCATGTTGCTTTTCAGACCGAGCTTTTCCAGTACGCGCGCACGGTACGTGCTGATCGTATTGGGGCTCACGTTCAGTTGCCCCGCGATGACCTTGAGGGGCTGCCCTGTGGCCAACAGGCGCAGGATCTGAAACTCTCTGTTTGAGAGCATTTCGTGAGGCGGCTTTTGAGTATCGAACTGCACCGTTTCCACGAGACGTTCCGCCAACTGAGGGCTGATGTACCGCCGCCCCGACAAGATGGTGTTGATTGCGGCCATGAATTGATTCGGGCTGGTGGCCTTATTCAAATAGCCGCTCGCTCCGCATCGGAGCATCCGGATTGCGTAGGTCGCTTCGGGGTGGATGCTGAACGGCAACACAGGGGTGGTCGGCCGCAGGCGGCGCAATTCCTGAAGGAGATCCGTCCCGGAAGTCCCCGGCATCGTGATATCCATGATGAAGATATCCCACGGCTGTTGCTGCGCCAGCAGAATCATTTCTCCGCCTGATTCCGCTTCTCCCACCTCCACGGACTGAAGATGCTCGTGCAACAGCTCGCGAATGCCGCGGCGAAACACTGCATGATCATCGCCGATGAGAATCTGTACCATGTCGTATTGGAACTACATGTCCGGGTTATGCCTGACGGCCGATTCGTTTCAAATCTACGTCATCGCATTCGGCTGTTCAAGCTCCTACTGGGTGTTTCTCACGGGCGGCCCGAAGCTCACCATCTTGGTTCGATTGATTCTGGGAGCGGCGGGATGAGACCGAAAGAGGCGCAATCCGAATTAGTTCAATCGGCGCCCGGCTGCCCGAAGCAAGGCAATGTATGTTGCCGCAGACTTTCCTCGAACAAGTCGCGGTTGATTGCTTGAGCGGCGATCGCCCCTTGGCCTGCCGCGATGATCATCTGGCAGTTCGCCGGCGTGACGCAGCCGGCCGCGTAGAGCCCCGGCACGCTGGTTTTCAAACATTGATCCACGGCAATTTGTCCTTCCTTATCCAAGGCGGCGCCCGCGCTCTCCGCCAGATCGCTATGAGCGACGTCTCCGCGTGTCGTGAAGGCCGCGTCGATCTTTACCGGATCACCTTCTTCGAACATGAGCGCTCGGAGGCGGCCATCGTCATGTTCCACCGAACAGATGCGGTCGGCGCGCACCGCAATCCGGTATTCACGCAGCCACCCTTCGTGGTCGGCGTCCCAGCTCGGCGCCTGGCCGTTCGTGCAAATCATCACGCTGGGTGAGAAGAGCAGCATCGCCAGCGCATAATCCGCCGCCTCGTTATTCAGACCGATGATGACGATCCGCTTGCCTTCCACCCGATACGCGTCGCAATCTTTGCAGAAAAACAGGCTGCGGCCGAGACAGTCCCGCACGCCGGGTATATCCGGCGGCAGATGCGTCAGCCCGGTCGCGAGGAGGACTCGTTTGGCCCGATACTGATGGCGGGCGCTGCGGAGGAGAAACGACCCGGTTTCGCCGCTGAGCGATTGGATGTCATCGTCCAGGAGCTCGACTCCATAGCGGTGGACTTGCGCCAGTCCTCTGGCGAGCAACTCGTTGCCGTCGATGCCTTCCGGAAACCCGAGATAATTTTGTACATCGGCTTCCCATTTCGCCATGGATCGACCGGAGTGAATCAATAACGTGTCACGCCGGCTACGGCCGAGATATACGGCGGCGGACAGCCCGGCTAATCCACCGCCTATGATCACGACTTCCCGCAGCTTGATCGCCATCCGTGTTCTATCTATTTCTTGCGTGGGGCCTCTTGGCCGGCATCCGGCCTTCGATAACGGCCGCTTCTGATCTGCCGGACCATTTCGACCAGGGCTGCCGCCTGGTTGGTCACTTCGATCTGAAACGCCTGATCGCGATCCAGATCATCATGGCTCGTCGCGTACGGGGCATAGTATCCGACATAGCGCCCTAACCCCGCATTAGGGCCTGCCGGGATCAGTTCCATGTCGGTCAGCCACGCGACTAAACTGTTCTTCAGCTCGCCGACTCCTGCCGCGTCTCCCTGTACCACGACGGAAAAGGCGCGACCGGCCAAGTGCTTGGGATAGTTCCAGCCGGCCAGCTCGAGTTCCTTTGCCCTCGCCGGATTTTTCCCGCCGGTCGAGGTGGGGTCCGGATTGCCGCCATCGGCGCAGACCAGGCGGTCGATCATCGGTTTGAGCACGCTGGACGCCTGATACCAATACACCGGGGAGAGGATCAGCACTCCATGCGCCATGACCCAACGAGGATACAACTCGTTCATCCAGTCGTTCACCTGACCCATGGCATGATTGGGATAACAGGAACAGGGCCAATGGCAGAGCGGCATGGCGGTGGAGACACAGGCCTTGCAGGGATAAATAACGCGACCGTATTCCGAGGCGAGCCGTGAGAGGTCGAGAAAATCGACTTCGAAATGCTGTTCCCGTTCAATGGTCGTGCAGGCGAGGCGGGCAAGTCGATAGGTCTTCGATATTTCGCCGGGACAGGTCTGGTCGCTGCGAGAGGAGGCATTCACGACCAGAATGCGAGAGGGGGAGCCGGGATCGGCATGAGCGCGCGCTGCCTCTCGAATTCGGTCGCGTGTCTCCATCCATTCGATCGGCAGCTCGTAATCGGGGTCGGCGAAGTCGCTCCCGGCGCGCATGGTCCGCGGGCTCTTCCGATAGTCGCTGTAGGCCTCCCACGCGATCGCACACAGCGCGTCGATGTGAGCCTGAGCTTGGTCAAAGGCCGGGTCATAGAATCGCGCCATGAATCGCCGGCGGAATTCTTCCTGCGAAAGCTGGACGCTGTCCATGCCCTTCGCGACGCGCGGGCCGGAATGGCCTGCCTGCGAGGTCTGGTCTTCCGACGCCATTGAATCACCCTTACCCGCCGTCCTTCGTCAAATTCCACTGTTGCGGCTCATGCTGCCCGGCGTAAGGAGTCGGTTTGCGAGGCGGGCAGCCGGCCAAGACGCTGCATGCCACGATGACAGTCACGATGGTACCAATGCCGCGCTTTGAACATAGATGTCGAGTCATGTGCTGGTCCTCACCATGTTGACCTATGACTGCCATGCTGTCCTTCAATCGCTTCGCTTGCACGCTTCCTTCTTGTCATTCTGGCGATGCCGGCAGGGTTCGCTTGTGGCCGAAGCGTCCGGCCGAAGGTCCGGTTGACGAGTTGCGTCATGATGAACCCGGCTCCGATCCCCGCCGTTTGATTGATAGCCGGGCCCTTGCGCCGCACCCACATCCAGGCAAGGAGGCCGGCAAGGCCTGACCACAGGTACGCGGGCGGCGGCCAATTCAATCTCATTCGGCTGTCTCCGTCTCGCCCGCGTCCTCGGCGGCTTCAATGCAGATCTCGCATTGGTCGAGTTCCGACATGCCGTGTTCACTACAGAAGTATCGCTCGCATCGACTGCACGTCATGAATGTCATTCTGACTCGATCTTCTTCTTCGCAGCGTGCGCACTTCTTCGCGCTTCGAGCTTTCGGCATCGCGATCTCCTCCAGCATGGATACATGGGAATATATGGATGGTAGCCCCTCGGGATTCACTCTCACTGCACAAGCCTATTACTTCACAGCGGGACGGATTATGCAAACGCGCGCGTGCCGTCATGGTTCCCGGCGTTCATCGGCCTTTGGGAGATGTGGTTCGGCGCATTGGAGAAGACAAGCTGTCTTCCGGAGACAGACATTCCGTCGCCGCGGCGAAATTAGAAGGCGGATCATAGATGCCGGCTTATCGCGCGCATCCCGAATGGCTCTATCCATGCGGTGATTGGCGCAGTGACTGCCTGTGTCTTATACCGGTAAATAAGTGAAATCCCGGTCCATTGCTTGCACACGGAACGGCCCGCCGATTGGTCATTTCAATTTTCACCGGGAGGTTACGTATGTCGATCAGATCTTTCGTACAACGCCTTGCCATATCAGGCAGTGTGCTGGGAGCGGTCTTGGGCGGCTTTGCCGTATCTGAGGCGCAGGTCATAGAAGAGCGCGAGGTAGCGCCTCCGGCGAGCGATCGCGTGATTCAGGACCCCACGCCGTCCGACGCGCAGGGGGCTCGCGAGGTCGGGCCTCCGACCAGTGATCGCGTCATTCAAGACCGTGCCGTAGAGCGGGACCAAATGGGAAATAAGACGATCGTCGAAGAACGCGTAGTGGAACGGCGACGGGTTGGAGAGCTCTACGTAGCCGGATTCGGGGGTTTCACGTGGGGACACCAGCTTGGCGGTGTGGATGGTACCGGTTCCGCCAAGGGACAAGATTATGGAAGCCAAGACCTCGCAAACTCCGTGGTCTATGGAGGCAAGGTCGGCTACTTCCATCCCGGCCGGCTTAATTGGCTCGGTCTTGAAGCGGAGGCGTTCAACACGACCCCTCATATTGAACAAGGAGACGGATTGCCCGGCACGCACCTTCGTGTCACGACCCTTGCGTTTAATGTGATCGCCAGGACGAAACTCGGCTGCCGGCACCGGGATGATGTTCGCCGGGACGGCACAGTCCATCGAGACGGCACGGTCTATGATCGGGATAGCGACCGATGGTCTCCGTTAGACGAGAACCTGCGATGTCCATTGCAGCTGTATGCCGGAGCGGGCCCGGGCATCTTCTTCGCCGAGACATCGAATCAATTCGGACGGAGCACCGATAACGGGCGTGTCGGTCTCAATGCTTTGGCGGGCGCGAAGTATTTCATGAACCGGAATCTCGCCCTGTTTGCCGAATACAAGTTCAACTATGCCCACTTTAATTTTGTCGAGGCACAGGGTTCGACGGCCGGCTTCAAGGGTGACTACACGGCGAGTCACGTCGTCGGAGGTTTGGCGTTGCACTGGTAACGGTCCCGCTGAAGAAACGTTTGAACACGGTCATCTCACTAAAAAGGTTCACGAATTGCAGCTTGATTCTGTAGTACGGGCGATGTGTCCGTCGGAGCGAGCGATAAACTATCCGAACGAGGGGCGGCCGCGCGAACCCTGCTCAAGCGGGATGAGGCGGCTGCCCGTCGAGGTTCTGTATGCTTCTGAAATGGGCAGCCATATTTTTCGTGATCGCGCTGGTTGCGGCCGCATTCGGGTTCACCGGGGTGGCGGAGGGAGCGGCGGACGTCGCAAAGGTGCTCTTCTATCTGTTCCTGGCGATCTGCATCATCTTTCTCATTGCGGGTGTGGTATTGGCGCAACGAGTCAGATCCTGGCTGGGACGGTGAGAGCAGTCAGTAGCTTCGCCGGCGCAGTTCACCATGGCCGTTCCAGACCGGACTTTTCCGCGGCGCCGCCCCTTGCCGGCCCGGTGCCAGCCGAATCCTATTCCTTCCGGATGGCGGCGGCTCGTCCCTGCGGCGTGATGAGACCATTGATCATGTCTCCGGGATGAAGATCGGTATCGCCGGTCGTCTGAGCATCGATGACCAGACTGATCTCCTTGCCGTCGGATTGGCGAACCACATGCCGATCGGCCTCCGACTCAACGACACGTCCTTGTACGGCTTTCATGCCGGCTGCCTGGCCGGGGTTGACGGTGGGATCGGATAGGCCGGTATCCTGACGAGTCGGACCGCCGGCTTCGCCCGGAGCAGAGCCTGTTGCGCCGGCCGAACGCTCCGGGCTCCCGTCCACGCGATAGTGTGATCCCTGACCCTGCTGCTTCAAATGCCTATCGCGGATGTCTTCCCGATGCGCCCGATCAGCTTCCGACGACTGCATCCGCGGATCTCCGTGAGGCAAAATCGCCTCCTGCGCTGAAGCCGTGACAACTTGGACGGAACACCACACGGCGGCATAGCAGATAAGTTGTAGGCGTGACATGTTGATTCCTCCTTGGCGCGTTGCATTGCGACAACCTTTGAAGTACCTGACAATGGTCCGGCCGAGTCGAAACGAATGAAAATAAGCTTCCTACTTCGGGTACCTTCCCATTACTTCATATTGAGCCCGCTTATGCAAACAGCCAAAGCGTGATGGTTCTCGTAGCCTTATTTGAAGTAGCGCTGCAGAAGCTGAGATTCCAGGGTCAACCGTTTCCGTTCCAAGGCATGCCGTTGAGCGCGAAGGTCCTCCAGAGTAGCCAGAAACTGTTGTTGTCGCTCCGTCCATTGGGTCCAGAGATCATCTCTTTGTGACGGGTGTGCCTCCGCCTGCTCGATCTGGTGCACTGCGAAGAATAGCCGCTCGCGCTGGGCCATCCACTGCTGTTGGTGGAGTTGCCACGCGGAGAGATCGAGCGCGCGTAACTCCTGGACGGTGGGATCCGGAACCGGCGCCAGTTGCTGCAGTTCGGCAATCCGCTCGTTGAGCTCCTCCACATTTTCTTCCAGATCAAGGATGCCTCGATGCAGCATGTTGAGCACTGGATCCGCCGCGTGTCGCTCTTCTTGTATGGCGGGTGCGCCGGCGCATCCCACCAAGATTAGGATGACCAGGCCGGCCAGCATCTGCACCTGTATGTTCACAGCAACCCTCCCTTTTATTGTGCCGGAATCCTCACGACGCACCGTACCGGATTGCAACGCCCTTGAGCGTCGTGACACGGACCGAGTAGGGGACGGCTGCATACTGCCGGTATCCCCAGGACGGTCCCCATGCGCCATACGGATAGCCCCAAGGTCTCGCATACCCATACACGCCTGGGCCATAGTAATACGGCGCATACATCCCCCACGGACTGTAATAGGGTTGATAGTCCCATCGTTGTTCCGATCTGGTGTGAGAAGGCGAGAATATGACCGCGTCCGCCCCCAGTTGGGCTGCTTTTTTGAGAATGTGTTGCTGGATTGTACCGACACTGGAGGACGAGCTCTCGCTCAGCTCGGCGATCCGAATATGTTCTGTTGACGGTGCTCGGCTCAAAATCGCCACTTCATCGACAGAACGCGGAGGAAATGTTTCGGAAGTCAATCGCAGGACGTTGACATTGGAACAGCCGCAGACGATGCCCAGAAGCACACCAGCCGCGAATGATAGTATCTTGTGAGTCGTTTGCATGCCGACCTGCTTGGTTATCTGCCGGTGGCAGGAATTATAGCCGAGGGGATCGGGGTGTTTCACCGTCATTGTAGGGAGAGACACGAGGCGATGAGGCAAAGAGCTGAGGACAGGATCGTGCTCAGGCGGCCGATAGCGTTACGTCTGCTCCGGAGTTCCTCCTTCGATTGTCGGTGCGTTCCGACCGATGGCCTGCTTCGCTGCTTGCACCGTGACCCCCAGTTCTTCTGCTTGACAGAACGAGCAAGTGCCCGCTTCCTCTCAATGGCTGGGATTCTTATCCTGTTTACCCTCCGGGGCAGCCGGGCTCAGCGGCGTGGCCGATTCCTTTGTTCCACCGCGGTCATCCTGGAACAATCGTTGGCTGGCGTTCCAATCCTGCCGGTCGATGCGAAACACCTTTCCATCTGCGATAAGTTCTCCCGCGACCAGGACTTGAGTCAGGCCTTGTCGCGCCATGGGCCCGCGCACATGGATGTAATCACGCGTTTGCAGCTCGACATTTCCCAGCTGGCTTGCATCGCCCAAGTCGGCCTTGATCGTGGCGCCTTCTACGGTCTTTAGCGTGACAATGAGCCGGGGAGATTCTCCTTCTTGCAGCGCCGTCTTTGCTTGTTCTTCTACTTCGCCGCTCACTTGGGTCCATTCCGGCCGCGCGATGGCTCGGGAATCGAGGGGCGAGCCCGTCATCTGTTGGTGCGTCTCGGCAGACGCTCCCTCCGGAGAATCCGCGGCAGGGGACAGACCGGGCAGAGAGATGACCGCGGCCATGAGGATCGGTATCGCGATAAAGTGTTTCATACAGTTCTCCCAGGGTCGGATGTGAACGGATAGGGCCGGCATACTCTCAACAGGAGTCATGTCGCCCTGCGGAAGTGAGTGCGCCACGTCAATAAGAATGTCCGCAGGCCATCGGTAGTGGTGGCGATGCTGTCATACTGCAAATCGGTCAGCGGCCGTTTCGCTTGAAGATACTGCTCCACGCGTGAGCTTGCTTTCATGAAGTCCGCAATCAGGCGATTCGTCGCAAGCGAAGCGGCATCGATGCCTCCTGGTTGCTTTCGGCGTTTGCCGGGGGGCCTTTTGCCACGTGACACCTTAGTACTCCCCGTGGTGGTCCGTTTCCTTTGCGGCATGATGAACCTTTGCTGCATCAAGCTCTCAGCTCAATCCGGTATGTCTCCGACGTACGATCTGATGATAGGCACGTCGTTATGCGCGGTCAGGCCGTCATGCTTTTCGCCGGCGCGCTCTTGAGAATTCTTCGATCATTGTTTGATTAAACGCCGGAATGTCGTCCGGTTTGCGGCTCGAAATCAGCCCTCGATCGACCACCACTTCCTGATCCGTCCATTCCGCTCCGGCGTTTTTCAAGTCGGTCTGGAGAGTGTGATAGGAGGTAATCCGGCGGCCGCGGACGACGCCGGCGTCGATCAAAGTCCAGGGGCCGTGGCAAATGACCGCTACCGGCTTTTGTTCGTCAAAATTGGACTTGACGAAGGCCAGCGCCTGCTCGTTTCGTCTGAGCTTGTCCGGATTCATGACCCCACCGGGCAACAGCAGGGCGTCATACTCGTCGGCTCGTGCCTGATCAAGCGGGTCTTCCACCGGGATCTCACTGCCCCAGTCCGTATGGTCCCATCCTTTGACTTTGCCTTTGGCGGGCGAGACGACCCGCACTTGGGCGCCCGCCTGCTCCAGCGCTTTGCGCGGCTCAGTCAATTCGACCTGTTCGAATCCATCCGTCACGAGGATGGCGACCGTCATGTCTTGTAACGCCTGTGCCATTGTTCTCATTCCTTTGTAATATTTCCTACGCATGCATTGTGCGCAGACCGGTAATGGGCCGGTGTTCTGGTCTTGGCCCATTCGCCCGGCCGCCACCGCTCACGCCGGTGCCGGTTGGCATCTACCCATCTGCCACACCGGCTTCGCTCAACGCGGCTTGCTCCATCCATTGACGAACGACCGCCAGATGTTCATCCTCTTCCGCGAGCGCCCGGCGAAACTGCGCCACCATGTCGTCCTGGCCCATCTCCTGCGCCAGTTTAATAAGTAACTGCCACCCGTCGTTGTCGGCCAGCTCGGCCACGTGAATGGCATGGAGGCTTTGCGCGACGGTCGTACGCGGATCGCCGATGACCTGCATCAGGCCGATCGAGGCGACGCCATCGACATCGGCCATCGGCGTGACGCACGTAGGGTCCGCGCCCAGTTGGCGCAGGGCGTCCCATACGATCCCGATATGCGCGGCTTCTTCGGAGCGGAAGTGTTCCAGCTGATCGATCGACAGAAAAGCGGCCTCATCGGCGCGGATCCGACATTTGCCCAGCAGGGCGTCGTACAGGCGCGTACCGGTTCGTTCAAACGCCAGGCGGCCGCCGAGCTTGTTGATCAGTACCTCGGCATGGCGCCCCATCAGCTTCTGCATGCCCGTCTTCACCGTGCCCTTCAACGTGCCGGGCGCCGGCACAGTGCCGATCGGATCGGCTTGCTCGAGATAGGACGTGCGGAAGTCATCGAGCGTCCGGCTATCTCCAGCCGAACTCGGTGGAAATTCCTGGACAGCCTGCGCCATTTCCTCCGCCCCCTGCGGCGACATATCAATCCCGCTTCGATTCATGCCTATGGAGTCAGGACTCTTCATGCGACCTCCTTGTATCCTCGTTGAGATGTGAGTTCTCCACCGGGCGCCCAGTTCCATCCGGCCGCGACGGTCTCTGTAGGGGATCCGTCTTGATTCATGTGGCGGCGATACTGAAGGGAACGCTCCGGTTCCTGATTCTTGTCCACGAACTTGGGCCCGTCGGCGCGCAAGTCCACCTCTTCGCGAAGAACCTGGCGCACGTATTCACGGTTGCTCTTGTATGCGATCGGCTCGGGAAGCGCCGCGGGAAGAATTTCCGCCGGGTCTCGGCGTTCCGTCTCTTTGAAGATCTCGATCGCGTACCGGAGCTGGCCCAGCTCATAATCGAGAAAGCGCTCCCAGATCGCCTTCACATGAGGATGGGTTTCTTGAGTCACGCAGCTATAGTAGTTGTAGACCTCGTTCGCCTCGTGCAGCACCCACTTTTCACACCACGTCTCCGTCGGATCGATGATCGACTCGTATTGCGTCACATGCTGTTCCTCGATCGACGCAATCTCCGCGTAGAGCGCCCGCGCCAAGGGATCGGCGAACCACGGCCCGTAGTGCATGTAATAGTCGTGCGTTTGATGCTCGCCCGCCATGATGGTATAGGCATGTAATTTCGTGAGCGGTTGCGCCGCGCGCTTATCGTAGTGGTTTCGCAGGTCGTCCATCGGATCCCGGTGTTCCTCCACGGTCGGCCTGCCCGGGACAATGTCGGTATAGCCTTGAGTGATGGTGTTGGCGTCGATGCCCTGCAGGCGATCAAGCAACGCCGAGTAGCGGTAGAGGTGATCGAAATCTTCCAGCAAGCCGTACCGCAACACCTGCGCGATATACGGATCCGGCTCCACCCGTGCCAGCGACGCGGTCACTTCGATCGCGACCTGCTCGTAGCCGATCGTCGTCTCCAGCGGAGATTGGTCGGCCGGATTCAGCCAATTGACAACCGTTTGCTGATGTTGCTCGATCCGTCGGACCTTCGCCAGCGGGACTTGCAGTTCTTTATTCATGCGCGCGCACGAATGGCTGAAGCGCACGGCTTCCGACTCGATGCCGTTCATCAGAATAATGCGCACCCTCGTAAAGGCGTCCACGTTGAGTTTGCTGATCGGCTGTTGAACCAAATCCTTCCACGTGAACCGCTGCTGGCCGATGGGAAGGCCCTTGTCTTGAAGTAGGTTTAATGCCATTGTTCTCTCCTTCTATTGGTGTTCTTCGTCACTCACTTCTCTGTTGAACGCTCATGGTTGCAGCACGATCTTGATGCAGCCGTCCTGTTTGTGTTTGAAAAGTTCGTAACCTCTGGGCGCATCATCCAATTGAAGGCGATGCGTAATGATGAATGATGGATCGATCTCATGCTTTTGGATGCGGTCCAACAGCGGCTTCATATATTTCTGCATGTGAGTTTGGCCCATCTTCAGCGTCAGGCCCTTGTTGAACGCCGCGCCGAAGGGCACCTTGTCCAGAAAGCCGCCATAGACGCCGGGAATCGAGACGGTTCCGCCTTTGCGGCAGGCGTGAATCGCCTGCCGAAGCGCGTGAGGCCGGTCGGTACCGAGAAAGAGGCCGGCCTTGGCCTTGTCGAGAACGGCATCGAAGCTGCCTCCCGCGTGGGCCTCCGTGCCGACCGCGTCGATGCATCGATCGGGGCCCCGCCCTCCGGTCATTTCCAGCAGTTTGTCGAAAATATCCTGATCGTCAAAATTCAGAATATCGGCCTTGCCATGTTCCCGCGCCATGCGGAGCCGCTCGGGCACGCGATCGATGGCAATAACCCGCTCCGCGCCGAGCAGATACGCGCTCTTGATCGCAAACTGGCCGACCGGGCCGCAGCCCCACACTGCGACCGTATCGCCGGCTTCGATGTCGCAGTTTTCCGCCGCCATGTAGCCGGTCGGAAAGACGTCGGACAGGAATAGGACCTGCTCGTCCGGCAGCCCATCGGGAATTTTCAGGGCTCCGACATCGGCAAACGGCACGCGCAGATATTCCGCCTGTCCTCCCGCGTATCCCCCGGTCATGTGCGAATAGCCGAAGAGACCGGCCGGCGCGGTGCCGAACAGTTTCTCGGCCATCCAGGCATTCGGATTGGTGTTGTCGCAGAGGGACCATTGATCGTGTTGGCAGAAGAAGCATTTGCCACAGGAAATAGTAAACGGAACGACCACGCGATCGCCCGGTTGAAGCGTCTTGACCTCCCTGCCGATTTCCACGACCACGCCCATCGGCTCGTGACCCAGAATGTCGCCCCTTTTCATCGTAGGGATGTAGCCGTCGTACAGATGCAGGTCCGACCCGCAAATCGCGGTTGCGGTGATTTTAATGATGGCATCGCGTGGATTGAGAATGCGGGGATCCGGCACTGTTTCCACTTCGACGGTATTCTTACCGTACCAGCAGACTGCTTTCATGGTGATTCTCCTGGTTCATTCAATTGTCAGAAGCCTACTTCCGGAGCCTCGCCAGCCCTGAATGTCCGGCAGACTGCCCATCCGTGGTCGGCATCTCGCCGGTCTCCATGACTTGCTTGAAACGCCGCAGCCCTTCCCGTAATTCTGTGGCCGGCTCTCGTCCGAGCATCTTCGCGAAGAGAGCGCCGAGTCGGCCTGCCGGCGGGTCGTAACGGATCTCCACCCGGACAATCGTGCCTCTTCCACCGGCCGCGCGCTCAAAGCGAACCGTTCCGGAATTCTCCATCTCAGCGCCCTCGAGAGAGCGCCAGGCGAGCAGCATTCCCGGCTTGTCCTCGGTCAGCTCAGCATCCCATTCGAGATGAAAGCCCGGCGCCGCTTTCGCGACCCAATGCGATCGCGCGCCGTCCGTCGACTCCACGGATTCCAAATGAGGCATGATGGTCGGCAGGTTGTGAAAGTCCCGCCAGAAGCGATAGAGGTCTTCCGGAGAGCGATTCACGGTCACCGCCGTGGTCATATGAATGGTGGACCGGATGGCATGGGGTTTTGCTTCCAACTGGCGGGCACAAGCCATGTCGAGCCAAGTCACCCCCGCCACCGCCGCCGTCGCCGCAAGAAGGCGTTCCGGCCGGCCTCGGGGCGCGGCGAGCCAGGCGCCCAGAAGAGCCAGGTCCATCACGTCGCCCCAGACGCGTGACCTCATCCACACGGCCGGCTGACGCCGCGCGAGGATGCCGAGGCCGCTCAAGACTTCTCTCAAGCCGAGCAGCCTGAAGAGCAGGGGATGATGGCCCGGCACCCCGATGGTCCTGGCGAGAAACCGGGGCGCCGCGAGTTCGGCCACACCCAAGCCGATGCTGAACCATCCGAGCGCTTCGTTCGTGGCTTGCGTGGAGCCTTCCGGCCACCCGTCGCGTTGATCTTGTTGGCCCGGTTCAGATCCGGGACGCGCGCGGGTCTCCTGGCGCGGGTCTGCGTAGTCCAGCGTGATGCTATCGCCTGCATGATGTTGGTTCGGCATGGATGACGTCTCCTGTCGTGGGCAAAGGCGGCCCTATCATGTCATGACAGGGCGTACCGGCTTTCCGTTCGGTATTCGTCGTCTGGCTCCCGCAATGGTCGCCACAAGGCTGTGATTGCGAGGCCCGCCCCGAGGAGCGCCGCGCACGCAAGCACCGGGTGCAACGAGCCTTGGGTGTACAGACTGCTTTCGAATATGTGGCTTGCGTACGTGCCACGCTCTTTCAGCCGGCCTGAGGGACGATCAAGCCCATGTTCTCCGCGTGGTCGAGGCGGGCGGCCGGTCCGCTGCGCTCCTGCAAAGAGCCGCTCTGTGACGAAATCAGCGAGGCGCGGCGCGAAGTGTCCTATCGTCGAGATGACTTTGCCGGCCGCCCCCACGAACATGTCTCGCTCAGGATGTTCGGCGCAATGCAAGATGGTCTTTGCTGCAAGCTCGGGGGCGTAGATCGGAGGCGGATTGGTCGGCTCCTTCTCAAGGTAATTTTTCGCATGGTGCGGATAGGGGGTGCCTATCGCGGACGGTTTGATCAGGGTCACGGAAATCGGGAGGCCTTGCCGCGCCAATTCCATCCGAAAGGCATCGGTAAATCCTTTCACGGCATGTTTCGACGCGCTGTACATTCCCTGGAGCGGCATTGCTCGATCCGAGAAGGTGGACCCGATATTGATAATGGCGCCGGCATCGCCGCGCGCCTGAAAATGCCGGGCCGCCTCGAGCGATCCGTAGACAAGTCCCCAGAAGTTCGTTTCGAAGAGGCGCCGCATGTCCTCGATCGGCTGGTCCAGCAACTTCCCGTACATCGAAACGCCGGCGTTATTGATCCACGTGTCAAAGCCGCTGAATTTCTGCCGCGCGACCCGAGAAATACTCTGCACATCTTCCGGTCGGGCTACATCGGCGACCACCCCCACCGCGCGCCGGTCGCCATCTCCCAATTCCTGCTCCAGCCTGGTGATGGCGTCTTGACTCCGAGCCGCCAGGACGAGCCGCGCGCCGCGGCGCGCGGCCATCCGCGCTGTTACGAGGCCGATGCCGGACGTGGCGCCGGTAATCACGATGACCTGGTCCCGCAAACGGCGTAATGTCATCTCCACCTTGTTCGCCTTTCTTCTGTATTCGTCGCGAGCATCCATTGTCCTTAGCACGGCTGCATGGACGCCGAATCCCGGCAACTCCCTAGTCGGATTGTCAATGCGCGACTACAGGAAACCCACCGCATCCTTGGTTTGTATGTTGCTGCTTCTATCGGGCGACAACCATCATCTACAGCGATGATCGAAACAGCATCGTGCCCGCGCGCCGTCTCTTTTCAACCTGCTGATTCGTAGGTGGCCGGCAGGGCCAAGGAAGCGAACGCAATCGCCGTACCAAGCGGCTGGTTATCGGCTTCACCGACAGTCGTCTTTAAATTCTTACCTTGATAGGAGAGAGGCAGGGATGATGATCAGGCTGGGAAGGCTGACATGTCCCGGTGGGCGCAGCCTGTCCGCTGGGAACGCGGCCGATTACCGGAGCTTGGCGATGATGCCTTCATCGGCATGCAGGTCGAGCTGCTTGTCGAATCGCTCTCCTTCCCGGTCCAGATTCGTGGAAAGGATGATTGAACCTTGTGCACGATGTTCGTCGAGCGGCACGCTCTGCGGCCGGTGGGACAAATTCAGCGCAATGAGAAAGCGGCTGTTGGCGAGTTCGCGCGAATACACGATCACATCGTGGGTGGTCGGACCCCGCTTGTAGGCTCCCAGGCTTAACGCCAATTCAGCCCGGCGCAGGGCAATCAGTCGGCGATAGAGAGAGAGGAGAGATGAAGGGTCCGCACGCTGCGCCGCCACGTTTATCGCCAGCGCTTGCGCAGACACCGGGAGCCATGGCGTGCCGGTCGTAAAACCGGCCTGCGCGGTGTCGTTCCATTGCATCGGCGTCCGGACCGGATCCCGGCCGAGTCCAATCCCAGGGATATTCTTTTCCCAGGGATCCCTGATTCCTTCCGGCGGGATCGGCACGTTCGTCATACCGATCTCATCGCCATAATACAGCGTGGGCGTTCCTCTCAACGTCAACAAGAGCATCGCGGCCACGCGGGCCTGCGCTTCACCGACGCGTGTAGCCAGACGCGGTTTGTCGTGATTGCCCAAGACCCAATTCGGCCAGCCATGGGACGGGAGTGCCGCTTCGTAGGCCTCGATCGTCGCGGCGATGGTCCGGGCGTGCCAGGCGACTTCGATCAATTGAAAGTTGAACGGCAGATGGACGCCTTCACCGGCCGTGCCGTAATAGGTCACCAGCCGGTCCACGGGCAAATAAATCTCGCCGATCAGCAAGCGGTCTTCGTAGGCATCCATGACGGCCCGCATGCCCCCGATGATGTCATGGACTTCCGGGCGGTCGGTCGAATAGGTGGCGAGCAACTGGCGATACGGCCACTCACCGGGGCGATAGTCGGGGTTGGGAGGATTGGACCGGAACTGATCGTCTTTAATGAGGTGCCAGATCACATCCACGCGGAATCCGTCCACGCCCCGGTCCAACCAGAACCGCATGGCTTGATGGATGGCGGCCTGCACGTCCTTGTTTCTCCAATTCAAATCCGGCTGCTCTTTGAGGTAGGCATGATAGTAGAACTGTTCCGTGGTCTCGTCCCATTCCCAGGCGCTGCCGCCGAAGGTGCTGAGCCAATTGTTCGGCGGCCCGCCGTCCGGAGCGGCATCCTTCCAGATGTACCAGTCGCGTTTGGGATTGTTGCGTGAAGAACGGGACTCGAGAAACCAGGGATGTTGTTCGGACGTGTGATTGGGCACCAGATCCAAAATCACCTTGAGGCCCAGTTCATGGGCCGCTGCCAGCAGCCGATCAAAATCGTTCAGCGTGCCGAACATCGGATGGATGTTCATGTAGTCGGATACGTCGTATCCGAAATCCGCCATCGGAGAGGGATAGACGGGCGAGAGCCACACCGCATCCACGCCCAACCAGCGGAGGTAGTCTAATTTACCGATGATGCCGGAGAGATCGCCGATGCCGTCGCCGTTGCTGTCCGCGAAAGATCGGGGATAGATCTGGTAAATGAGGCCGCGCTGCCACCACCGCACTGCGCCGCGTTCCTGTGCAGATCCCATGGCGGCAATTGTACTCAAGCGCTTTCTTTTATGGCAGTGGATGAATGACTTACTGTGTCTTCTGTACGGAGCGGCCGCCGGTATGGGGTTCCTGGCGGTACCAACGGTAGCCGTAGGGATCGAGGTCGACCTTCAGCGAGTTCGGTGAGGCGTCCAGGGGCCGGCTGGACCAGAGCGGGATCAGCCTGCTGCCCGGTTCTTTGTCCAACCGTCCCGTCGCCGTCTTGTCGGTCAGGTTGTGAAGGGCAATGAGGCGGCGGCTGTTCCACTCCACGCCGTGCATGAACAGGGTCGGCTCCCCTGAGTCCATGACATGGCAGGAGCCCCACGCCCATTCCGGGCAGCGGCGGCGGAGGCCGATCAGCTCTTTCATCCAGTTCAGAAACGAATCCGCGTCCGCTGTTTGATCCGCGACGTTGACCGCCTTATAGCCGAATGCCCCGTCGGTGATAATGGGCAGCGGCAACGCCCGGGCGGCCGCGGTGGAAAATCCCGCGTGCCGCTCTCGCGACCACTGCATCGGCGTCCGTACCGAGTCTCTCCCGGCGAGCGCAAGATCCTCCCCCATGCCGAGTTCATCGCCATACACGAGGAGCGGTGTGCCCGGCAGTGAGAACAGCAAGCTGAAGGCCGACTCCAGGCGGCGCCGATCATTCAGCATCGGCGCCACGCGCCGGCGGATGCCGCGGCCGAAAATTCTCATATCCGGGTCCGGGGCGAACGCCTGATAGACCGCCTCCCGTTCCTCCTCGGTGAGCCGCTCTAAGTCCAGCTCGTCCAAATTCCTGAGAAATGTGACCCATTGTCCGTCTTCGGGTATGGACGGAAGACGCCTGAGACATCGTTGCAGCGGCTCGGCCTGGCCCGTGGCCAGAGCGAGGAACACATAGTTGTTGAGATAAAAATTGTACAGCAGGTGCATTTCGTCGCCGTCGCCGAAGAACGTGCGCAACTCTTCCGGCTCGACGTCCGCTTCGCCCAGCAAGGCCGCGTCGGCTCGTCTGGAGGAAGTATAGGCGCGCAGTTCCCGTAAGATGGAGTGAGGATCGTGGGACGCCGCCGGCTGTGTCGCTTGATGCGGCTCGATCATATGGGACACGGCGTCCACCCGGAATCCCGATATGCCGAATGACAGCCAGTAATCGATGACGCGCTTGATCTCTTCCCGAACGTCGGGACAGCCGACGTCGAGGTCCGGTTCAAAATGATAAAACTGATGGTAATAATATTGTCCTGCCACTTCGTCGTAGGTCCACACGCTCGTTTCTTCGCCCGGAAAGATATTCTTCTTGCCTGGTTCGACCGGCGGCGGCGCGTCGGTCCAGACGTAATAGCGCCGATAGCGCGAGTCCCGGTCCCGCCGCGCGGCTTGAAACCAGGGATGTTGATCGGAGGTATGGTCCATGACGAGGTCGATCATGATTCTGATGCCCCGCTCGCCGGCCCCGCGGACGCACGCCAGAAAATCCTCCAACGTGCCGAGCCTGGGATCGATCGAGAAATAGTCACGGACATCGTAGCCGTTGTCCCGATTGGGAGTAGGAAAGAAGGGGAGAAGCCACAAGCAGGTGATCCCCAGGCCGGCAAGATAGTCCAGACGGCCGTACAGACCCTGAAAATCTCCGATCCCGTCTCCGTCGGAGTCTTGGAACGTCGCGACGTCGAGGCCATACATAATCGCGTCTTTATACCAGCGTGGGCCTCGGTGGTCGTTCATGAACCGGACCTCAATGTGGATGGAGCGGATGTCCTGCGAATGTGGTGTGCGGCATGGTCAACTCCTTTACCTCTTCTATATGTCTTCCCGATCTTCTTTTTTCTCAATCTGTTCCAGCAATTCCGCATGTCGCTGGCAATCGATACAGCGGCGGGCAAACGGCATGGCTTTGAGACGGTCTTCCTTGATCGGTGTCAGGCAATCCTCGCAGATCCCGTAGGTGCCCTCGTCCAGCCGCTGCAACGCCGCCTCGACCTGGAGCCGCATCTGGTTGCGAGCCTCCAGGATTGACAACTGCTGATGACTGACGCTGTCCCGCGTTGAAAGATCCTCGGCATCCGCGACCGATTCTTCGCGCAACTGAATTTGATCGGCGCGATGCTGGGCCAGCAATTCATCGATCTGATGCTGGATCTCCTGTCGCCGGGCGATGAGCAACTGGCGGAGCCGCTCTGTCCGCCCCTCGCGGATCGTCTGATTCATGGGTCACCCTTTCTGTACGTCGGCATTCCGACTCCTCACTCCCGACTTGTAACTTTCAATTGTTGACTTTGAACTTCCAATTCACGACTTTTCCGCCGTGCGCGCTTCGGCTTCCATGGCTTGCTTGAACCGATGGAGATCATCCGCGATCGTATGGCCCGGGTCCTGGCCGAGCAACGTTGCCAACGCCGCCCCGAGCGGGCCTGCGGGCGGATCATACTGCAGCGTGACGGTCACTCTCGTGCCGGCGCCGTCACCGATGGCTTGAAACTCGACCGAACCGGCATGTTCCACGGACGCGCCCTGGAGTGTGCGCCACCCAATCCGCTCGGGTTCGACTTCGTTGATGATCTCGGCGTCCCACTCGACCGAGGGAGCGCCGGGGAGGGTGTTCACCACCCAATGGGACAATCGGTCATTCACGCTCTCCACGGACCGTACATGGGTCATGACTTTCGGCAGATTCTCAAGCTGCCGCCAGAATCGGTATAAGTCATGGGGCGGCCGGTCAATCGTGATGGACTCTTCTACTTTTACGGCGCGAGCGGTGTGGACCTTCCGGCGCCCGATCGAAGACGTCTCGTCTCCTTCTTTCGTGCTGACTCCCATGGCGCTGTAGCCGGCGCAATAGCCTGTGACGGCTCGGTGCACCAGCGCGGCTCCGAGCAGCGCGCCGAGCCCCCCGGCCAACCACGACGGACGGAGCAGGCTCCGTAACAGTAATCCCCCTCCGATTAAACCGGCCGCGATGCGTTCGACATCCCCGACGTTTTGACTTGGACAGCCCGCTTGCTCTTCCGGCCAATCCCGGTCCTGCGTATTCGTGCGATACCGTTCCCGTCCGCTCATTGACGATGTGCGAATGCCGCGACGCATGTGTGCCATTATTGCCTCCTGTTTCGAGTCGTCCCCAAGCAGGCGACGGCCTCATGTTTCATGTAGATGAGTGGTTCTCGTCTTGCGGTTCAGCGCCGTCTCCTCGCTTCCCGGGCTCTTGTGATTGTTCCGGCGCGACAGCCGCTCGGGCCTGGTCCTTCGTTCTTTCCCGCTTTTCGACCGGGGTCAATCGCGGGCCGATGCCGAGCAATGCCTCATCGCTCTCCTGTTCCGCCGTCACCGGCGCCTTTCCTACGGGCACCGGTCCCATGTTGTGCGGATAATCCTCCGGGTCTTTTCCGCCCGTGCCCTGATCGCTGGGTGTTCTCTGGTCAGCCATCAAAAGATTCCTTTATAGACTGCGCAGGAGGCACAGAGGTCGGGCGGCCGGTCGGAATCCAGCCGGCGGCGGAACTCTTCAGCCTTGTGCCCGTTCCAGACTTCGTGGACATTGCGTTCGAAGACATTCCCGAATCGAGAGCGGTCCGGTGTGGCGATCATGCAGCAGGGGATGGCGTCCCCCCGGTACGTGATGTAGGCACGCTTCCACGGCCAATCACAACGCCGGCTGCTTCGGCCTTCGGGCGGCTCGACGGCGTCGAGCCGCGGCAGGCGCAGGGTGACGCCCAAGCGCTCTGCCAAGGTTCGAGCGGAAGCGAACACGGCGTCGATAGCCGGCCGGTCGTGGCGAAGCAGCGATTCCTGGTGTACGAACATCCGAAACGGCTGATACGCGGGAGTCAGCGAAGGTTCGGTAAAGTCTTGTCCCAGATGCTGCACGAAGAGCGAACGAATCGACAGGTCATGCGCCAACCGGACGAGATCCGGCAGCTCATGCAGGTTGCGGCGCATAACCACGGCGGTCAGAATAAGTTCCGGGGTTTCGCTCATCAATGCCCGCCGGCTTTGCTGCACGCGGGAGATATTGGCGAGAACGCGGGCGAATCGCGCGCCGGTCCTGATCGATTCATAGGTTTGGGCGGTCGCGCCGTCGAGCGAAATATGCAGTTCCTTCAGGCCGCTGGTCACGCAGCGATCTGCGCGAGCGTTGTTGACGAGCGTCAGGTTCGAGTTGCAACTGACCGCGATGCCTTTCTGCGCGGCGTGCCTGACCATATCGAAGAAACGCGGATGCATCATCGGCTCTCCCAGCCCTTGGAGATGCAATTCCGTGACGTCCGGGAACGAGTCGAGCAGCGAGACAAATTGTTCGAAGGCCATGAACGCCGGCGAACCATCCGGCGGTTGATCGGCTCTGACGCCGACGGGACACATGAGGCATGACAAGTTGCACTGCCCCACCGGTTCAATTTGTATGAAACTCGGCAACGTTGTCATGATCGTCATGCGCTCGGATGGTTCGACCTTTGGTGAGACGGTCGGTGTGCAAATGTAAGGCCACTGCGCTCCATGATTCGAATGAGGGAGCACCACGCTTTTTTGCCGGAGAACGGCGTCTCCGGCGTAGAGCAGGCGAGGGGCAGAACGCGAGGTCGGAAGTCTTGTCTAATAGGGAGGACAATCTGTCTGAGTCAGAGGGACACGTGGCTCAGAGATTCCTGGATAGTAGGATCGAGTCGCGCCCTCTCCGAAGGGGAGAGGGCGCGAGTGGAATGCAGGAGAGGCGAACCTACCGGCGTTCCGATCCGATATCGCCGTCCATCGCGTTACTCAACGGATTTCTCGGCGTGGACCGGTTGAGAGATCCTGCCTCGCAGCCCCCGCCGATACAGGTCGGATCCGTGGCTGCGTTTTGCTCTTGCTGCGACGCTTCAAACGGCCGTCGGGAAGATGGTTCCACATATTCCGCGTCCGACCGCACCACCCTCACCGGTACGCTGTTATTGATCGCGAGACGGTCGGCAAGGAGGACCGGATAGTTGCCGACTTGGACCACCGGCCCGCTCGCGGTCATACGATCTCCAGGCGCTGCGTTGGCCGGGACATTGTCGGCCGGGCTCGGCCCGATGTCCACAATCGCCAACCGGCCGTCGCTCGTACGGATGGCGGCCGTCCGGTGCGATGCCCCACCGTTGCCGGGGACTCTCAAGTCACGGAACTGTTCGATGCGCCCATCAATGATTCGATAGTCGTTGTCCGGTTCGGTGATGACCCGGTCCAATCTGACACGGTTCGCGCCGGATTGGATGTCCTGAGCCATTAAGACCGAGTAGGGCCCGATGGTTTCCCGCTGTCCCCAGATTTTGACGTTATCGTCCTGAGTGAGACCAAAATCCAGAGTCCGTTGGGATGGGCCAAGGTCCGCGATCACCCGGCGGCCGTCGCCGGTTCCGACAAGCGCCACGGTGTTCTGACCGCCATTGCTTCTATGTCTCACCTGCTTCACCGCTTGGATGGTTCCCCTGATGAACTCCTCGTCCTGCGCCGGCATCGAGAACGAATTATTGGATGCCGAAGTCGCCGGCATGCCGTAGGCGGGGTCCCGCGGCTCATAGAACCAGGATTCGTCATAATACTGGCGATACATATTGTCCTGCAGGCTGCGTCCTTGCACCACCCGCCGTTGGTTGACCGGTCGTGCCGCGTCAGACAGACGGTCCCGCTCAAGCAGGAAGCTGTCGTCGCCGCGTCGGTGAGCGAGCCGCTGGTTGGAAATGGGGTCCGTCCGTTCGGCGCTCCTGGTTACGGCCGTATCATAATAGTCATAGAACCAGTTGGAGGCCGCGTCGCGGTCGTTGTAAAACCCGCCGGTCAGGTCCGTGTTGCGAGATTGCACCCGCTCGGTGTCGGGCACGTCCCGAACTTGGGCAAAGACATTGACGCCGCCGAGCAGCGAGAGGCCGCAGGCGGCTGCGAGAACTATTGTCTTAGCTGTGTTATCAGGCATAGCGACGCTCCTTTCAATCAGTTGGCGACAGGAAAGTTGATGAAAACCTACCGTAGCAAAATGCGAACCCGCCACGAATGAGGTCTAACCATCGAAAAATTGCGGCCTTTGAGTCAGAATGCCTGAAGGCGCGATCTCGGTGGGGGGACACGGTGTCTGCGGTGGACAAACTGCCTGAGCAGACGGTGAGGGCCGAAATCAGCAAGCGATCCCGGTCATGTCGCCGACCCTTTATTGCCATAGTATTCGCTGACGGAAGGCAGGGGATTCACCGTCGTTGCCTGGAGGCCTTTCTCGCCAGGTTCGGTATTGAGACTGACCGCTATGCCCTCGTCGAGATCCTCATACGCCATGTCGTGCACCGCATTGCGGTGAAAATAGACTTCGATGCCGTTGTCCATGGCGATGAATCCATAGCCCTCCTCGGGGAAGAGCTTTCTGACGATTCCGCGCTCGGGTGGCGCGGCGCTCCGTATGTCATGGGACGCCCGTTTGCCGCGGACCGTTTCCAATTCGGTTCTCATGGCGGCAAACGCTTCGCGGAGCGCCTCCTCGAAAGTCTTCTGTTGTTTTCTCGCCGTGATCGTATGTCCGGGAATATGCATGACGATAAGGACCTCGCATGAGTCGTCCGCCTTTCGATGGTTCTTCTTGGCCAATGTCACGCGGATATGTGTCGTCTCTTCCCCTGGAAACAGGTCATCCACGCGCGCTTCGATATCGGACCTCAATTCGGCTGTCACCTCGGCATCGCGTCCTTCGATCTGGAGATCCATCATCCCTCCATCAAAAACGATAGACGGCGGCCGCCAATCGGCCGCCGGGCATCTCGTCGGGTGTGACGCCATACACAATCCCATCATGCATCATGGTTTGCATGGCCGCCAGATCCAGCAGTTCCTCATCTCCCGGCTCTTCCTTGTCATGTTCTTCCAACGTCAGGCTGTCGAAGTGGAATCGACCCCAGCGTCTCACGCCGACCGGCACGAATAGCGCGGCGATCCGTCCCTGGTGGGCGGCCTGCAGGATGTCGGCGAGGTCATTTCCGGCTCGCCCTTTCGCGAGGCCCTCTTCATACTGCGCGGCCGCCGCGGCTTGCGCCTGACGAATGTGCGGCTCGACGATCTCCCAGGCCTTCTGCCGAAGGTCTTCATTCGGTATCTCATCCGGATTGCCCTGGATGATGGGTTCCAGAATATGCCGGTAACTGGTCACTCCTTTGAAGATAGGAGCCAGGTACTCGACGCAAGCCAGCACCATCGGGACATCGGTCTGTTTGAGGATGGTTCTCAGCCCGCTATCGACGCGATGAAAATATCTGGTGATATTCGTGACGTCCGCATCATCTACTCCGACTCCATGTCCGTGCCCTCGCCCGCCGTGAGGACCGGCCATGGGCAGCGTATATCGCTGAAGTTCCGGAGCCGGCCCGACCGGCAGTCCTTCCTGTACGCCTTGCGGCACGTCGGGCAGCTCCACTTCTTGGGCCTGGCTGCGGGTGCATTCCAACAAGCGAACCGCCTTCTGGCTCAAGGCAAGGACATAGAAGCGCGCATCGTTCATCAAGACGGGCAACAGAGGTTTCACATAGAAGCGGTCCGAGACCGACACAAATTCTTGAACCTTCATCGGAAGGCGATAGACCTGGAAGAAATCTTCCGAGCGAAAGATCGCGAGCCCGTCGCCTTGATGGCGCCAGAAGGCGGCATCATCAAGGAGCTTTGTGACGGGAGCCAGCAATTCTCGCGCGCCGGCTGCGGGACTGTCATCAGCCAGCAGCTGACGTTCAGCCTGCTTCACCAGATTCTTCAGCCTGATAGGATCTTGTTGAATGTCAGGCCCGGCGCGGTGAGTCGGCAGAAAAATAGACACGGCGGGCGCTTGTCCCGCCGCGATAACGGATTTGAGGTCTTCATGAGACAATGTCGGCATCATATGCTCCAATTTGTTCGTTGTTCGCGGCGTTATCCTGCTGAGACACCGGAACTGCAACCGACCGAAGCACGACCGGCACCAGCGGGCCGGCCGCTTCGGTCGGCTCAGTCATTCAATGCCCTGTTAGCTCGTGGGTGACGACTCTAGTTCTTGTTTGCGCTCATGCATTTGCACGCCGAGTGTGTTGAGGTCGAGCTTCAGCTTCGCTTCGGCGAAGAGGACGTCTTCTTCCTCGCCGACATGATCGATGACCATTTCGCGCAGTTCGATCATGCCTTGTTGAAAATCCGATGAGCCGGCATCCAAGCCTTTCAAGCGGTGGATCAGTTCCTTCACCGCCTGATGATCTTCGTAAGCGGATGCAATGACGTCTTCATCCATGTCCGAGCCGGCTTCCTCGTCCTCGTCATCCTCCTCGTCCTCCGATTCGTCAAGGCCGAGGATCTCTTCTCCGTCAAGTTCCTCATCGCCCTGTTCGAGCGCGGCCAATTCATCCGGATCTCCCTGATTCTGCAAGGCCGGGTAGAATAATTCCTCTTCCAATGTACTGTGAATCTCCAACTCCCTGAAGATCCGGGACGCAATCTGCTGTTTCTCGGCGGAGGCCCCTTGGGTGAACCGCTCAAACAGCTCGGCTACCTTGTCATGGTCTTGTTTCAACATGTGCAGAGCGTCCGCAGCCCGCTGTTGTTTGGCACCTGTCTTAGAAACTGCGGCGCTTTGTGTCCGTCTCGCCATAGGAGCCTCCTTCTTCTCGGTGGAAAATGGTTCGTCGAACCTCCATGCCGGCTAACCGTTGACGACGGTCCCGCCGTTGGGATGGAGTACCTGCCCGGTCATGTATGACGCATCGTCGCTTGCGAGAAACACATAGCAGGGGGCGACCTCTTCCGGTTGGCCGGCTCGTTTCAGCGGCACATCGGATCCGAACGTTTCCACCTTCTCGGCAGGGAAGGTGGACGGGATGAGAGGCGTCCAGATGGGGCCGGGGGCGACCGCGTTGACCCTGATGTGTTGTTCAGCCAGCGCCTGCGACAGGGAGCGGGTGAAGGAGACGATCGCGCCCTTTGTTGAAGAGTAATCGAGCAGATGCCCGCTGCCTTTGTAGGCGGTCACCGAGGACGTGTTGACAATCGCGCTCCCTTCCCTCAAATGGGGCAGGGCGGCCTGCGTCATGTAAAAGAACGAAAAGATGTTCGTGCGGAAGGTGCGCTCCAGTTGTTCAGGCGAAATGTCGAGGATGTTCTCCTGCGGGTGCTGTTCCGCCGCGTTGTTCACCAGAATATCCAGCCGGCTGAATTCATGAAGCGTCCGGTCTACGCTTTCGCGGCAAAACGTGACTGTCCCAATATCGCCCGCGATTGCCAGACAACGGCGGCCTTCCTGTTCCACCAGTCGCGCGGTCTCTTCCGCGTCTTTATGCTCATTCAAATACACCACCGCGACATCGCTTCCCTCACGGGCAAACGCCACGGCCACGGCTCGGCCGATTCCGCTGTCGCCGCCTGTGATCAAGGCGACTTTCCCGCGCAGTTTTCCGGTTCCGTGGTGCTTGCGGTCTTCCGTCTTCGGACGAGGCGTCATGTCCGATTCCAGGCCCGGACGCCGGTCCTGTTGCTGCGGTGGTTGCTTGGATTCCTCTGCCATAGTTGTTGCTCCTTTAGAGATGAGGCTCCATTGCATGGAACAGCGCCAGGTTTCCCTCTCGCTGAGACGTCACTTCACGGACATGTCGGCCGGCACCGGGACGTCGAAGTGATACGTCTCGCCGTGCTGTAGATATCGTATGCGGCTCTCCAGCCCGGCCTTCTTCACTTCGTTCTGAAAATCCGACAGAGGCGATTTGAACAGGGTGTAGTCATTGTAGTGAATCGGGACGGCGACCTTCGGCTCCAGCAGTTTCAGAAGCTCGACCCCCTGTTCACCGTCCATGGTGACGAGGATCCCAAGTACCCGCGTTCCGCCGAGGTGGAGAATCGCCTGATCGAGATATGCATAGCGCTTCCGAATGTCCTTCAGTTCGTCAATGACCAGCGTATCGCCTGAAATATAGAGGCGAAGCAGGATGCGATCCGATTGCATGAATTCCAGCATACTGCCCATCACAGGAGGCAGGAGCGCGGACACGAGCGCAGGTCCGTGGCGACCCGGCATGCCGGTAATCCGAAGAGTGACCCCGCTGCGCGAGAATGCGACATCCTGCCACGTGGCGAGTCCCATGCTGCGCCGGAAACCTTTTTCCGCCAGCGATGAGGCCGCGTGCGGAGTGGAGATGATCGTGGTGTTTCGGCTGAGAAGAGTTTCAACTCGACGATCGAAGTGGTCCTCGTGGAGGTGCGACAGCAGCACCAGGTCGTAGGGGGGTAACGATTCGAACGGGATCGCCGGATTTGTGAGCCGCTTGGAACGGAGTCCATATCCCAGCCTCACGTACTCGCCTTGATGCAGGAAATTCGGATCCGTCAGGACAGTGAAGCCCGCATACCGAATAAGCACCGTCGCCGTGCCGATAAAATAAATCGAGCCGCGTGCGAGATCTGCCAGGCCGTCCAATGGAGCGAGCTGAACCTGAGGAAGCCGCGCATGTGTTTCCACTGTTTGTCTTCCAGGAGCCATTGAGCTCATCGACCTTTGATTGTTACGGCCACACCCACCGGCCGGCCGGCTGTAAATCATCTGCGGCGTGACGACATTGCTTGGTCATGAGTGGCGCGGCACTTGAGAGCCGTAAGGCAGGAGCGATGTGCTCGGCTCCTGCCTGGAGCATGCATCCCTTCACTACCTGCCCCCTCCGCCGCTCGATCCCGCCGCCCCGCTGCCGCCGGATCCCATCCCCGAGCTCGACCCTGATCCCATGCTTGAGCCGGAACCGGATGAACCGGCGCCGCCGCTCGAACTTCCGGACTGACTGCCGGACTGTCCCTGATTGCCCGATCCTTCCATGCGATCGCCAGGGCTCATCTTCCCGGACGATTCATGTTGTGACGTGCCGGATGAGCCGGATCCGCTTGATCCTGCGCCTTTGCCCTCAGTGACGCTCGGCGGTGTTCCGCCGCTTGAATGTTGCGCTTTCACAGGGAGTCCGGTGAAGGCCATTAGGGCGCCCGTCGCGAAAGCTATGGTCAATATTCGTCCTGTCTTCATGTGGGTTCCTCCTATTCAATGATGAAAGATGGAGCGACGACGTTGACGTGGACATCTGTGCAAAAGGCAGGCCTCTCTCCCCGTGATTGAACTGGTCGTCTCTGCGGACATCAACGCAGGAAACGCCCGACTCGGCGTAGACGTCGACCTGCCCACTTGCCGCGTGAAGACGCGAGGGATCCAAGATTGGGAATTCATCCAAGACACCATGTCTTGTCTCAGGACAAAGCATCCGAATCGGGACAAGGTCCGCGATGACCCTACGAGCGGCTCAGGCGATTGAATTCATCGCAGGCGTCGGATATATGAGGAGATGCCGCCATCGGCGAAAGGTATTGTATTTGCACCACTTGCCGCGGACGGAGTATGCATGCGATCTTCTGAAAGCAAAAAACCTTCCGTGGTCGAGGAGCCTGAATCCGTCATCCATTCCTTGTTTGAGCCGGGCCGCAACTGCTGGCGAGTGGAGCGTGCGAATCGCACGGCGTTCCTTGTTGACGGCGACGTATATTTCCGTGCGTTTCGTGAAGCCGCCGTCCAAGCCCGGCATTCTATTTTTATCCTGGGTTGGGACTTCGACAGCAGAATACGTACGCTCATCGATCGGGAACCGGATGGGTTTCCGGATCAATTGGGCCGCTTCCTCTCCACTCTCCTTGCCGGGCAAAAACATCTCCGGATCTATGTGCTCACCTGGGATTTCCACGTCATTTACTTCCGGGAGCGGCAGTGGTGGCTGCCGGTCAATTTGCTTGGTCACCGGCGTCTTCATTTTCTCAAGGACGGCACGCATCCTGTCGGCGCCTCGCATCACCAGAAGATCGTAGTCATCGACGATGCGGTGGCATTCGTCGGCGGGCTGGATTTCGCGCAATGCCGGTGGGATACGTCCGCTCACCGTGCGATGCATCCGGCGCGGGTACTCGCCGATGGCGCGCCCTGTCGTCCGTTCCATGATGTGCAAGTAGCCGTGGACGGAGCGGCGGCCGCGGCGTTAGGCCGATTGGCCCGCGAGCGGTGGACGGCGGCGGGAGGCCGATCCCCGGCGGCAGGTCCCGGCTCCTTGTCGCACGATCCTTGGCCGGGTTCCGTGGCGCCGGCGGTGAAGGACGCCGACATCGCCATCGCGCGGACATTTCCCGAATGGGAAGGCAGGTCGGAAGTCAGAGAAGTCGAACGGCTGCTCGTGGATCTGCTCAATTCGGCCCGACGGTGCATTTATATCGAAACGCAATACTTCACGTCGAAGATTCTGGCTGAGGTATTGGCTGCGCGGCTCCAGGAACCGGAAGGGCCGGATGTCGTGATGATTCTTCATCCCAACAGCGACGGCTGGCTGGAACAGCACACGATGGACGTTCTGCGCGGGCGCGTGTTGAAGCGTCTGCGGGCGTCCGATCGATTCGGCAGATTGGGGTTGTACTACCCGCATTTGCCCGATTTGAACGGTCAGTGCATCAGCATGCACAGCAAGGTCTGCGTCATCGACCTGGATTATGTCCGGATCGGCTCCGCCAATCTCAGCAATCGGTCAATGGGATTCGACTCGGAATGCGATCTGGCTCTCTGGTCTCAAGGTGATTCCGTCCGCCAAGCCCGGATCGAGAACTTTCGAAACGGGTTGCTGGCCGAGCATCTCGATGTCACGGTCAAGGAAGTGGGGCGCGCCGTCGCTTCGCATCCGTCCCTGATTGCGGCGATCGAATCCCTCCGCAGCGTGGCACGTTCCCTTCATCCATTCGACGGCCAAATCCCGCCGGATGTGGATGAACTGGTGCCGGACGCGGATTTCGTGGACCCGTCCCATCCCTACGAGAGGAATCTGGTGCCTGAGGAGCAACGCTCCGGGACCAACCGGCGGATCGTGACCGGCGCGCTCGTGCTTCTGGGGGTCGTGTCTTTGGCAGCGGCCTGGCGATGGTCGCCCTTGGCGGCATGGTTGGACGTGCCGCGGCTCTTGTCCTACGTCGAGACGTTTGCGCAGAGCCCATCCGCTCCCTTTGTCACGGTCGGGGGGTTCTTGATCGGAGGACTGGTCGTCGCCCCGATCACCGTGCTGATCACGGTCACGGTGCTGGCCTTCGGACCGATTCATGGATTCCTATATTCGTTTGCCGGCATGACGTTGAGCGCGATCCTGACCTTCTGGATCGGACGGCTTCTCGGCCGGCAGATTGTCGAACGCTGGTCGAGGCGTCTGCACCGATTGAGCCGCCGCCTGGCGGACAAGGGCATCCTGGCGGTCGTGGCGGTCCGCGTCCTGCCGGTCGCTCCGTTCAGCATCGTGAATATGATTGCGGGCGCCACCCATATCCGGGCGAGGGATTTTGTAATCGGCACGGTAATCGGCGAACTGCCGGGGCTCATCGCCTTGTCTATTTTTATCGATCAGATCACGAGCACGGTAAGGAATCCGGGGCCCGGTAGTTATGCGCTGCTGGCTGGTTCCGCCGTCGTGATCGTGGGCGGGGTCTGGATGTTGCGTCGCTGGCTGGGGAAACATTCAGACGACGGGTCGGCGGGGAATTGAGGCCATGCGGTTGACCCTGGCGACGTACAATATTCATCGCTGCGTCGGCACGGACGGCCGGTATGACCCGGCAAGAATCGCCGATGTCCTGCGGGAATTGGATGCCGACGTCCTGGCGTTACAGGAAGTCGACGCGCCGGAACATCACGGGCTTGAACTGCTGCACCGGTTGGCGGAGGAGGTGAAATTGACGCCGATCGCAGGACCCACATTGCTCGAACGCAAGGGCCATCGCGGCAACGCCATTTTGACGAGATGTGAGCCGCAAGAGGTACGACTGATCGACTTGAGCCAGCCGAGCCGTGAACCGCGGGGCGCGATCGATGTCGACATCCTTTGCGAACGGGAACGGTTGCAAGTGATTGCCGCCCATTTGGGCCTGAAACCATCGGAGCGCCGCGCGCAAGTCGAACGTCTGCTCACTCATTTCGGTACGAAACATTGCGTGCTGATGGGGGACTTAAACGAATGGTTTCTCTGGGGCAAACCTCTGCGGTGGATCAAGGCGATCTTCGGCCACACGCCGGCGTTGCGGACATTTCCCTCGTCGTTTCCGGTGTTCGCGCTGGACCGGATTTGGGTGCGGCCGGCCGCCACCGTCATGGAGATGTCCGTGCACAAGACCGCGCTCTCGCTCAAGGCCTCCGATCATCTGCCGCTCAAGGCCGTGATCGAATGGTAGCGAGGGGCCGATTTATGATTTCGTAATTTGATGATCTGGTGAAGTACTTCATCAAACATACCTCACCAGATCATACTTCCTCCTCACACCTCTGCCGGCGTCGCAGGGGCCTTGCTGAGTGTCAGCCGCTCATCCACGGCCTTCCAGTCGATGTTGGAGAAAAAAGCATCGATATAGGCGCCGCGCTCCGAGGGTTTGTAGTCCAGGATAAAGGCATGCTCCCACGCATCCATGACGAGGACGGGGACGAACCCCGCGACGTTCCCGATTTCATGCAGGGTGATCCAGTGGTTGCTGATGCGGCCGTTGCTGGGATTCAAATAGCAGATGGCCCATCCGACTCCCCGCATTTTTCCCACGCCGACGAAGTCCACTTTCCACGTTTCGAATGAGCCGAAGCTCTGCTCGGTGGCCTTCCGAAACAAGCCGGTGGCGACCGGATCGCCGGAGCCGCCTGATTTCAAATTATCGAAATAGTATTCGTGAAGCACCATGCCGTTATATTCGAAGCCCAGTCTCCGTTTGAGTTCGGAATAGGCGGGCAGTTCCTCCTGATCGACTTTTCCATCCTTCAGAAACTCTTTGATGTGATCGGTCAGGTTGTTTGTTTCTTTCACATACCCCTCATACAATTTGAAATGGGTCTGCATGGTCTTGTCCGAGATGCCGGTCAAACCGTGCAGATCATATGACTGAACGCGATACGGGGGGATGCTGGTCGTCGAATACATGGAGATCTCCTTCGTCACGTGAAAGGGTTCTTATTTCACACAGGGACGGCTTCGGACGACTTTGCGCCGTTCGGAAGGGACGGCAATCGTCCTATTGGCTTCTTGTGTTTCTTGCTCGACGAGTTTCACGGGGTCTCGTTTGTTCCGGTCCTTCTGCTTGGAACCGAACTTTGTCCGTACAGTCCCTCTTTTGGTTGTCGGGACGATTCGTGGATTCATGGTCCATCTCCGTTCCTCTACGGACGATACACGACGCCGCTCCCTTGCTCAAGCTTGTCGGTCCCGAACAATGTGGAGGTATGTCCTCTCTCGGTTGTGTTTCAGTCATCCGTTCTCTCGCAGCTTGAGTTACGGCGGTGGAATCGGGCTTGGGTTCGGAGCCGGTGCCGGCGCCGGCGGAGCGGGACTGGGAAGCGGCGGGACCGGCCGCGGTTCGGCCGGTTTGGGAACCGGATCCGTCGGTCCAGGTCCTGGTTGCGGAACCGGCACCGGGTCCGTCGTCGCCGTACAGGGAACAGAAAGAAGCACCACAAGAGGGATAATGCACAATCCGATTTGACCGCGCCGGCCCGTGAGGTCCGCTCGTCTCGAGCCCTTCATAGCCAATCCTTTCCTCTTCTGCATGGAGAGATCGGCATCATGCCGGGTGTTCCACGCGACGCCTCTTTTCTCCCGCTGTTCATTCGGTCCGGCTGCCTGTCCCTTTCATGGGTCCCGTCCTCCCACTGGCCGCTTTCTAGCGACGAGGCTGAGCCGGATGCGACACCTGCTCCAGGACATTGCCGCTGGCTTTGGTATCTATCCCATGCACCGCGAGGTCGCCGAGAGACACTATGCCGACCAGTTTTTTGGATTGAGAGAGGATGGGCAGCCGCCTGATCTGCTTCTGTGACATGAGTTGCGCGGCCTTTTTCACGTCGTCGTTCTCGAAACAATAGGAGACCTCGGGCGTCATCGCCTCACCGACACGCACCGCTTTGGGGTCACGGCGTTGCGCCATGACGCGCACGACCAAGTCGCGATCGGTGAGCATGCCGATCAATCCGTCCTCGTCGCAAACCGGAATGGCGCCGACATTGAGGTCTTTCATCCTTGCCGACGCATCCTCAGCCGTCGCGTCTGGGGAAATTGTGTCGACTTGCGGGGTCATGATGTCTTTCAGGGTCGCCATATTTGCCTCCATCAATGTTCAAAGGTCGCACCATCGGACCGGCGCGGCCCCACGGTGCACGTGTGTTCTCTCCATCACATGGGTATGCGTACGCCGCCGTCCGTGACTCGATACCGGCCTTCGCATCGAACGCCGCTCTCTGCCGGTCCGGACTGTGAAGAATCAACCGATTCAGGCTGCCTTGGCGGCGGCCATCTCTCGGCAGAGCCCGGCGCATCGACGACATTCTTTTGCGCAGGGACCGCACAGCGGGTGATGCGGCGCGTGCTGTTCGCAGACTTCGGCGCAGGCGTCGCACACCTCGGCGCAAAAGCGGCAGATACCTTCGGAGAGCGCGGAGACTCGGCTCATCCATTGTGCCGCCAGCGAGCAGATATCCGCGCATTCGCGGCAGAGGCGAATGCAGCGGGCCATCATGTCCATATCGTGGCCGTGTGATTCCATTCCGATCATATCGTCACTGCACGTGTTGCAGGTCTGCGCGCAGGACCAGCAGGCTGCGATACAATCTTGATAATGCCGGGTCAGCTGTCGGTTGTCTTGATGCATGACGCAACTCCTTTATTAGACAAAGAGATGAAGGTCCGCCGGCGACGGAATAATCACCCGGTGACCGCTTAGGCGAATGGATAGCAAGACATGGACCGCCCGTTCGGTCACCGCGCAGCGAACGGATGTCCTGATTCGGGCTAATTGGAGAAAATCTTATGACGTTCCTCCGTTGGGGAATGTCAATGGCAGGCACTTTGTCTCGGAGAAGACATCCTGTCCGGGGCCGGCTTCGGAGAGATCGGGCATTCCAGAAGTCTGATCTGCTCTTCGACCCGGGCGGAGACCTGTCGCCGCCTCCACGCGATCCAGCCAATGCCGCGAAGCGCGTCCACGAAGGCAGGACGAAGGTTCGCATCGAGCCGGACTTGGGCCAGGGCATTCCTGGTTTCCCGCCAGACGCCCGCGAGCGGACGCCGAAGCCATGCCGTCCAGAGGGCGTTACGTAGAAGCAGCCGGCGGCGCGCGATGGAGTCCCGCAGCCGCGACGGATGATGATGCACAACGGCCGTGGGCAGATAGATCATCGCCCAACCGGCTTCCGCGAGATCATAGGCCACGAGCGCTTCTTCACCGCCTAAAAATAACTTCGGATCGAAGCCGCCCACCTGAAGAAACGCGTCGCGGCGGATCAGCGATGCGCCGGCAAGGAATCCCATAATCGGAGGTCCCGGAAATCCGAGGGGCCGGCGGAGGGGGCTGTCCGCCATTTGTGCCGACGTCGGGTCTTCTCGTTCCTCGGGCCCGATAAGGACCTTGGCCGTGATCACCGCAATGGACTCGTGTTGGTCGAGCACATCGGCTGCCCGTTCGAGCGATCCGGTTGCCCACCAGGTATCATCGTCGCACAAAGCGACATAGGGAGTGCCCGCTCGCTCTACGCCGGCATTGCGGGCAGCGGCCCCGATATTCGAGTCCAGCCCAATGATCGTCACCCACGGATAGCGTTCGGCCACCTGCAATGCGGTTCCGTCATTCGATCCGTTGTCGACGACAATAATCGGAGGGTGCTCTTCCAAATGTGAAAGATAATGCAGCGTCCGAAGCACTTCCTGGACGCGGTTGTAGGTGAGGACAACAACCGTGACGCGCGATTCTTTCATGTCGGACTCCGGCGCGCCGCGGGCGGGGATTCAATCACCCAGAACCGTTCGGGTTCGAACGCATCCAGGTAGCCGGGCCGGCCGCGTGAAGTGAGCGCGCGGAGCTGCGATCGATAGCAATGGACCGCTTCGGGTTTGCGCGCGCAGTCGCGGTCCGCGGCCACTGCAACTCGACGGGCGTGGACGCCACAAGCCCGCATCAGGGCGATTCGATCGGCCAGCAGGCCGGGAATACGCCGATAGATCGCGTCCTCATACAGGAACCAGCCCCGACTCGGATACTTAAAGCGCAGGCCGATGCAGGCTTCCGAAGCCAGCGTATGGTCGCTATGGAAGAGGCCCCATGGCGCTACGATGCTATGGGGCCGTACCAGTTGCATCACGCCGTCGAGCGCCGACGTGATACGCGCAATGCTTGGGCTCCGCCGGTATTGGCTGTCGCAGAAGTCCAGCCAGAGAGGATAAGCGGACAACAGCCCCAATGCCTTCGCGTCTTCGGCGCGCCGGTGCGCCATGACATCGTCGCCCGGCTCGAACCCGGCGGCTCGATCCCACTCGGTCAGATGGTCATGACATGGAGGACCTGCTGCGAAGATGGTCACGACGACCGATCCGGGATGGGCGGCGAGGAGCGCGCCGCACGAAAACACCGCATCGTCGCAATGCGGCGAAATGACGAGCAACCGTTGCAGCGGTCCGGGAAGCACAGCAGGTTGCGGTCTCCTTATTTACGGGCCTCGACAAAGAAGCTCTCACGAGGCCGGTTATCCAAGGTCACAATATCCGGGTAGCGACTCAGTGTTCGGCGAAAGTCGCAGCGCCGGATGTCGTGAAATCCTTCGCGCAACAACCATTCTTCCATGCAGTCGAACGTCAATGGCGTCCGGACGGAGCCGTACCAGACCAGCTGCGTGACGAGTTTTGTCCCGATCGAGTGGGCATCGCAGTCCGGCACATGAAAATACGCATGGTCACCCGACACATAGGCTCGGATGGCTCGGTCGAGATCCGGCAAGCCCAGGCGGAGCACGCCTTCCGGTACGAGCATTCGCCGCAATTCTTTCACGGCAATCGGGATATCCGTATAAGGCAGGTCCTGCAGGACGTGGATGGCGACGATATATTGCAAGCTGTCCGAGTCCAGCGCCAATCCTGACCGAATGTCGCCGACCAGATCCACGCCCTGACCGGCTCGCGCATCCGCGTTGATCCAGCCCGGCGCGGCGCAGGGCCCGCATCCCACATTCAGGCGTCCAAATTCCCGCAGCATGGCTTTCTATATGGCCCTCTATAAAAAGGGGACGCGATACCGGACTGCGCCCCTGAGACGCCAAAAGATCGCGATTGGCGGAATGAGGGCGGACGTGATGATCATCTCAGCCACGTGGCTCGGCCGGCGGGACGTCCCGCGGAGACGGCGGCGGCAGAACTCGCCTGTCAGGCCGATCCACACAGCCGCTGCCGCCAATGTCACCGAAATCGATTGGAACAGGAACGCTCCCGCCGGCGTGCCGAGCAATGCAAGCAGGCCGGCATAGTACCGCCATGGAGGCCGTGCTTGGATCCGGGCCCGATACAGACCGGGATGCTTCTTGTACAGGAGAGCGTTGAACAGGTTGTTCCGCTGCTGGCGCAGGCTGATGCCCCACGGGGCCGGCCGAGCCGGATGCATGACGACGGCTCGTTCACAGGATTGCAAGCGATGGCCTTGCTCCAGCAACGTGAATTGGAGATCGCTGTCTTCGCGCCAGGCGGCGGTAAATTGTTCGTCGAACCCGCCGACCGAAACCAGCGCCTCCCTCCGATACAAGCAATTGGCGGTAGCGCAGGGAGACTGTTCGAGGCCCTTGGTCGTGAGTTCGTGATCAGTCGGCCGCTCGGGAAGCGGCACGACGATGTTGCCCCATATGCCCGAACAATCGGAATCATCCATGGCCGCCATCCCTTCCGCGAGCCAGTCTGGAACGGGGATGCAGTCATCATCGGTGAAGGCCACAATCGGTCCGCGGGCGGCTTTCCACCCGAGATTGCGGGCGGCGGCCGGCCCGCGCCGGCCTGGTGCCGCGAGATAACGTATAGCCGGCATCGAGACCGTTGATGCGGCGGTCCTCACCGCTTTCCACGTATCCTGAGTGGTGCCGTCATCTACGATCAGAATTTCATATAGCGCGGGATCCATCGTCTGGGCGATCAGAGCAGAAAGACAACGCCGCAGCAGTTCGGGACGCCGGTAGGTCGGAATAACGACCGAGAGCCGGATGGCGCGGTCCCGTGGACCATCGGACTGCCGCCGATGCCGGCTCGTGGAATTGATGGATGAATCTCGTTGTCCGGACAAGATGCCGGAACTCACGCTGTGCATGGTTACATCTTCTCTTTCGTCAGGAGGAAGGGACCGATGACGAGCGCGTCTAACGGCGAGCTGGAATAACATTCGACGGCGTCGCGCGGCGTGCAGGCGACCGGCTCGCCCCTTGTATTGAAAGAGGTATTCACCAGCACAGGCACGCCGGTGTGGCGCTCGAAGGCCTTCAACAAATCATAGTACAGCGGATGTTGCGCGCGATTGATGGTCTGCACGCGAGCCGAGCCGTCTACATGGCGCACCGCCGGAATCCGATGGGCTTGATGCGCCAAAACTTGATACGTGAACAGCATAAAGGGCGAAGTGCCGGCCCTATCGAACCAGAGGCCGGCCGCTTCTTCGGCCACCACCGGCGCTACCGGCCGAAAATCTTCGCGATCCTTGATGTCGTTCAACCGGTCCTGCATGGTCGGGCTGAGCGGCGAGGCGAGAATGGAGCGCCCGCCCAAGGCGCGCGGGCCGAATTCCATGGCGCCCTGGAACCAGCCGATGATGCGATCCCGGGCCAGCAAATCGGCCGTGGTTTCTGCGACATCGTCCAGGCGCCGGTAGGGAAGCTTCGCCCGGTCCAGGGTGGCTCGAATGTCGGATTCGGCAAAGGACGGTCCAAGGAACGCATGATCCATGCGGTATGCTCTATGCCCGCTCGGCTTTCGTTGCGCCGCGTCAATATAGAGCGCGGCGCCGAGCGCCGTGCCGGCGTCTCCCGCGGCCGGTTGCACCCAGATCGAGCGAAAGGGACCGCGCTCGCGGAGGACGCCGTTCAGCACGCAGTTGAGCGCGACGCCGCCCGCCAGACAGAGATTCGGACTGTGGCTCGCCTCGCGAAACCAAGCCGCCAGTTCCAGCACCGTTTCCTCCAGCGCTTGCTGGAGTGACCGAGCGATATCGTAATGGCGGTCCTCCAAGGGCTCGCCCCGCCGGCGCGCCGGGCCGAATCGCTCCTGCAGTCTGGAGGGTTGGGTCTGATACCCGCCGTCCGGCAACAGTGTGATGATGTCTCGGAAGTCTCCAATGAAGCGCGGTTTGCCATAGGAAGCGAGCGCCATCACCTTGTATTCGTCCGAAGAATGTAAAAAGCCCAAGTACGAGGTCACATCCTCGTACAGAAGGCCCAGCGAATGGGGGAACTCGACTTGACCGATGTGACGCAATGAATGTCCCTGGCCCACGTGATAGGTGGTCGTCGCCCGTTCGCCGCGGCCGTCCAAGGTGAGGATCGCACCCTCTTCGAACGGGGAGGCGAGAAATGCGCTCGACGCATGGGCGAGATGGTGGGAGACAAAATGCCAGATGAAGGGGCCCTCGGCCGTCACGCCTTCGAACCGGCTTCGAAGATGATGCGGCGCGCCGGACGCCAGATGGCGGGGCGCATTGACGATGGACGAGAGAAACAAGGGATCCCATGCCGATTCCCATTCAGCCGGCGTAGGATGGGCGCTGGGCTCAAGTGGAAGGGTGAGGCTGCGGTCGACGGCATGGGGACCGAGCATGAGAAAGGGATCGTACGAATAGGCGATATGATCGACGTCCCGTAGCGCGATATCAGCCGCCGCCAGGCAGAAATCAACGGCGTGGAACGGGAGTTCATAGGCGCTGAACGGGATGGGGCGCTTCGCATGCTTGATCCGGGTGAAGCGTTCTTCCTCGGCTGCGGCAATGACGATCCCGTCTCGCACGAGGCAGGCGGCTGAATCGTGAAAGGCCGCGTTAATCCCGAGCGTGTACACAATGCGTCCCTCCTCTGCTGCCGGACGGCAGCCCGAACCGCGGCAGTTCGGCTGCCGCGCTCATGACTTGGTCGGGTGTAATCAATCGCAGGCAGTCGTGATGCCCTTCGGGACAGATGCTGCGATAGCAGAACTTGCACGGCACGTCGTGCGAGAGCACCCGGTGGGGCACCAACCATGGGGTATGCTGCGGATTGGTGAGCGCATAGAGATCCACCACCGGTGTCCCGACCGCGGCCGCGACGTGTACCGTGCCGGTGTTATTCGAAATGAGGAGTCGGGCGCGGGCCAAGAGCGCGGCCAAGCTCGCGAGATCCAGCTGTCCCACCATGGAATGGGACGGGACCCCGGCAGCGGCGCGAATCGTTTCCACCAGATCACGTTCCGATTCCGTGCCGGTGAACACAAGGCCGCAACCGAAATCCTCCGCGACCCGGCGGGCGACGACGGCAAACTGGTCGGGCGGATAGCGGCGCGAGGCCGCACTCGCTCCGGCATGGATCACGACGAACCGATCCGTTCCGGAGAGGCCGGTCGACGTCAGCAGCGAATCGATCGCCTCGTGCGCAGCGGAGGGAATCGCGAGCGTCAAACGCTCGTCCTCCGCGTGAGCGCCGATCCATTGAACCAGATCCAGTTGCCGCCGGACCTCATGCCGGATGCAGGTGTCGGGTTCCGGTTCACGGATCCAGTCGGTGAACAACTTATAAGGATTTTCACGGCAGTGGCCGAGGCGCAGCGGGATGTCGGCGAGATAGCAGAGGAGCGCCGCCGGCAAGGGGTTTTGGCTGTAGACCGTAAAAATAATCGCCGCATCCAAGCGCGCAGCCCGGAGTTGCGCGATAAGGCGCCGGTCCACGGCGGCCGAATCCCGGACGTCGCCCGCCTTCATCCAGGGCGCTTCATAGAGCAATACTTCCTCAAGGAACGGCATCAAGCGGCCGGCTTCGGCTCCGCTCGACGAGGTGAGGAGCGAGATCTGCCGATCAGGAGCCGATTCTTTCAGCGCGCGCAAGGCCGGACCGGTCATGATGACGTCGCCCAGCGCGTCAAGACGAATACAGAGGATTCGCCTTGCGCGGCTCCAGACATCGTGACGGAGCTGCTGAGAGTCCTGTTGCGGCGTCATTCTTCTTCGGTTTCCAGGGGCCGGGGCATGTCGCCCGTGAAGGATTCATCCGCCGCCATGATGACATGAGCCGTTTCCAGCAGATTGCCGGCCACGAAATCCGGCCACCGGATCGGCGTCATCTCCCATTCCGTCTCGTTGCCGTTCGTCAGCAGCAAGGTCTTGCAGCCTGCGGAGCGTCCCGCTTCCACATCGTGCAGAATATCGCCGACCATCCAGGAGCGGCCGAGATCGAGTTTCAGCTCGCAGGCGGCTTGCATAAGAAGTCCCGGCTTCGGCTTGCGACACAAACAATGAAGACGATATTCGGCCACAATGCCGTCCGGATGATGAGGGCAGACGTAGAACCCGGCCAATGGAATTCCAAAGGTGGCCAGCCGGATCCGCAGCCTGATTTCCTCGTATGTGATCGTGTCCCGGGTGAACCAGCCGTGTGCCACGCCTCCTTGATTCGTAATGACGACGAGGGCATAGCCCGCCTGGTGCAGCAGTTTTAAGCCTTCGACGGTCCCCGGTAATAACCGGATGTGGCTCGGCCTCCGATCGAACGGATGGTTTTCGATCAACGTGCCGTCCTTGTCGAGAAATACGGCTCTGGCGTTCATGGCCATGATGTCTCGCGCATGGGGATGACGGTAATCTCAGGCACGACCGAATCGGCGGGCAGCCGTAGGATACAGCGCACGGTCTCCGCCACGTTCCGCGGATCCTGCAACGTGCCGAGGTCGATATCGGGAAAGCGATCGAGCAGGAAAGGCGTTCGCATGCCGCCGCTTACGACCGCGGTGACTTTGACGCCGTGAGGTCTGGCTTCAACGTGGAGCGCATGGCTGAATCCGAGCAACCCCCACTTGCTCGCATGGTATGCCGAGGCATTGGCCCATGCCCGTTTCGCCGCGGTCGAGACGATGTTCAGAATGTGGCCGCCCTGTCGTTCCCTCATGACCGGCAGGGCCGACTTCGACATGATGAACGGACCTCGCAAATTCGTGGAGAGAATGCGATCCCATTCCGAGACGCTCAGTTCGTCGATCGACACCGTCTTGTCGATCGCGGCGTTATTGATCAAAATATCGAGCCCGCCATAGGTTTCGCGCAGCCGGCGGATCGCCGCCTCCGCTTGGGCCGCATCACAGACATCGAGCGGCAGGGCGGTGGCCTCGATCCCATCATGTTTCAGTTTCACGGCGAGCGATTCGGCGGCGTCATGCCGCACATCGGCGACCGCGATGATCGCGCCGTCTTCACCCAAGGTCCTGCAGAGCGCTTCGCCGAGACCCTGTGCCCCTCCGGTGATCAGCGCGACTTTTTTTGAGAGCGGAGATGGAATCGTCACGACGGTTACCTCCTGACCGCCCGTTGAACCGCGGGGCGCCGGCGGGTCGCCGACGCTCGGGCCCGACGAGGCAGTTCTGCAATGGAATGGAGTGCGCCGGCAGACCGGATCGTGCCGTCCGCCGCGGCCATTCGTTGTTGGATGAGTCCGCATAAGACCTGAAGCACGACATGATAGAGCGGCGCAATCCCGTCGCGCCGCTGCGACGCGACCGCAAGGGTCACGTGCGCCAGGCGCCGGACATCGGCCGTCTCGACGCCCAGGATAGCGAGGGAATGCAATCCGCGGCGGTCCGCCGCGGCAAACGCGCACAACAGGGCGGGAGAGATGCCGTCCAGCGCGATTCCGACCAGGACGTCTTCCGGCCGCGAGAAGATGTCCACTTGTTTCGCCAAGCCGTCGTCCGTCAGGGGAGGGCCGGTGGAAAAGGGCTCATCCGTCAGGAAGAGAGCCGGAAGGCCGGGGCGCCCGGCGCAGCCGGTCTTCCGGAGTAATTGCATGGCGAATTGTTCCCCCGCGAACGATTGGCCCGGCGACGCGCAGATCAAGGCTTTTCCGCCTCGCCCGAAACTGTCTGCGAGCAGGTGGGCCGCATCCAGGAGTTGAGACCGCAGGCGGCGCCTGGTTTCCTGCATGGACTCCAGCGCCGCGTCAAAGCCGGCATCGACCAGCGTCAGTTCATCGGCGCGGTAAGTGCCCACGGGCTGCTTCTCGCTCAGGACCCGGTCATACAGGGCGCTTAGTCCTTTCGCGACGGTCGTCCAGGTAAAGAGATCGTTCACCCGCTGAATCGCTTGCCGACTGAACACGCTTAAGAGCTTCGGATTGGCGTACAGGTGCGCGATTTTGCCCGCGAGGGCGTCCGGATCTTTCGGCGCGACGAGATAGCCGGTTTCGCCGTCCCGGACGGTGAACTTGATGCCTCCCACATTGGAGCCGACGACCGGCGTCCCGCAGGCCATCGATTCCAACGGGGTAATGCCGAACGGCTCGTACCAGGGAGTCGTCACGAACACGTCGGCGGCGCTGTAGTAATACTTCAAGGTCTCCCGACCGCGTCGCCCGACAAACGTCACGCGGTCCGCCACCCCTTCAGTCTCGGCAATGCGCTGCAACCGCGCAAGTTCGGGCGTCGCGTGAGGATCCGGATCGTCGCTGTCGCCGCCCACGATCAAGAGGCGCGCCTCCAGTTCATGGGTGTGTCTGAGTCTGGCAAAAGCCTCGATGACCGTTTCGGTCCCCTTGCGGGGCACCATGCGGCCCAGATGCAGGATGACCCGCTCATCCGGCGTCAATCCTAAGGAAATCCGGGCCAATGCCTTGCTGATCGGCCACAGTTCCGCCGGATCGAATCCGCAGGGAATCATGGTGATGTTCGCCGGGTCCGCGTTATAGAGCCGGATCAGGTCTTCTTCATCCTGCGGCGCCTCGGCGATGATATGGTCGGCTTCCGCCACGATGCGGTCTTCTATGTCGAAGCGGGCGTCCGGGAATTCGTCGGCCTGCCGTTGGAACTGCCTCCGCACCCGTCCGAGCGCATGAAACGTAATCACGAAGGGCGTGCCGAGTTGTTTTTTCAAATCCGCCGCCACGAGACCCGACATCCAGAAATTTGCATGGATCAGATCGTAGGCCTTGCGCTGGCACCGGCAGAATTTGAGCATGTAATCGGTGAACGATTTCATGTAGGGGAGGAGATCTTCTTTCCGCACGAAGGAAGGCGGCCCGGCCGGGACATGGATGATGCGCACGCCGTTCACCCATTCGGCGGTCTCCGGAAGGATTTCGCTGTCCCGCCTGGTGAAGATATCCACGTCGTATCCCGCGGCAGCCAGGGATTTCGCGACCTGGCCGACGTACAGGTTCTGTCCTCCGCAATCGACGCCGCCCAATAGGCTCAAGGGAGACGCATGCTCGCTGATCAATGCGATTTGCCTGGTCATGAATATCTCCGTCCTGCCGCAAGAGGTTGAAGCGCTGAAACCTGAGGCTCCGTCCTCCCCCGGCCGCGGCGTCGCACGACCTCGGTCAGGAGGCGGTCCCACTCATTCGCAAACCGCGTCAGGTTGAAACGCCGCCTTCCCGCCTCCCGCGCTCCCTCGCTCAACCGGCGGGCTTCCTTTTGATTGCCCAATAATGCTTCCATGCGCTCGATCAGCGCATTCACGTCGGTATCGACATAGCCCGAGCGGCCGTTTTCCACCGCGGTCGCCATCTCGGTCGTGGCCAGGCCGATGATCGGCACGCCAAGCGCCATCGCTTCGCATACGGATAAACCGAGGCTCGTGTAGCGGATAGGATTGAACAGGAACCGGTAGCGGCACATCATTCGTGGCAGCGTCTCGTGGGGAATGTCGCCGAGCCCGCCGAGTTCTTCCGATTCCATGCCGATCAGATCCAGGGGAATACGCTCTCGCACCCGCTCAAAGATATCCAACCCGAGGCGGCGGCCCCGGCGGCGGAGGCAGTTCACGATGACCAGGCCCTTCTCGATTTCGCCACTGTACGAGACATCATCCGGAGCCGGCACTCCATGTTCGATCACGGCGGTCGGAGTCCGACCGCTGTCCCACATGAGGGCATTGAACGGCGTGACATTGACCAGCGTCATAGCCGGATCATCCACGACATGGCGGGTATTGGTCGGATGTTCTTGAGGCGGGTCGTGTTCGAGAAAGACCGCCGGCAAACGGCGCTGCTGCTCTGAAAGAATCTCGAATTGATCCGTCATATAATGGGCGCGCGATTGAAACAGGATGACGTCGAAGTCGGTTGAGGGGATGTGATCGAGCGGAACATCATGGCAGCGGTCGGGCCATGGAAAACCGGCTGCGCACCCGGCGTACCCCGGTCCGGGCCGGCCGACCGGGAGATAGAATTCATGCGGCGTGTGAGTCAGGTAATAGAGATAGTTGCCGTGAACATGCCAAGTAAAGATGCGCAGTGGTCTCATGGGCTCGCTCGCGATGGGGTGCGTTAAATCCCCGTCAGATATTGGTGACTCCGCGCAACGAGCGCGTCCGAATTGCTCATCGGAAGCGGAGCGGGACTGTGTCCGAAAGTGGCGGTGATCGGCTTATCGGGCCCATCCAGCACATCCCGCAGCTCTGCCAGGACCGAATCGACCGTGGCCATGCCGCCCGAGAGGACACGATGATGATGCCGGTCCAAAGGGCTCCACCGGTTGGGATCCGAGCCGACACAAAGAATGACGCTCGGAACTTTCAAGGCCGCCGCCAAATGGGACACTCCCGTATCGTTCGCGAGCAGCAATCGCGCACGGCTCAACAGGACTCCCATGGTCCCCAAATCGGTCTGGCCGACGAGATTGATTACGTCCGATTGCATGGCGGCGACGGTCGCCTTGACGATGTCCCGTTCCTCCGCGGTGCCGGTCATCACGATGCTGTATCCCTCACGAGCCAGTCGGTCCGCCACGATTCCGAAAGACTCCGGCGCCCACCGCCGGTCGTGGCCTCTCCCGCCTGGATGGACACACACAAACGATTCCGGCGCCAAGCCGGCCGCCGCCCGCAGCCCGGCGAATGCCGCACGGTCCGCATCAGTCAGCGGGAATTCCAAGTCTTGTCCCTGTTCGGGAATTCCAAGATGGCGGAGGAGTTCAAGATGACGTAAGACTTCAGGCAGTCCGTCCGGATAGGCCATAAAGAGATCCCGATCCGGACAGTACTCCGGCGGCCGGTAGAATCCTGCCGTCGACGAGCCTCCCAGCAACATGACGATCTCGTTGGTGTAATGGCCGCTTCCGTGAAGCTGCAGCACCAAATCAAATCGGCGCTGCTGCATCGAAGTCAAAAAGGCCGGGATGGATTCCGTCTTGACGGCCCGTTCCGGCAGACCGGGAAAGCCGGGGAATTCGATGAATTCATCGACATAGTTCGCATAGCGGGCGGCGAATTCCCGCGCCCAAGGCAACCCGATCAATGCGATATGAGCCTCGGGGCATGAGGCGCGCAACGAGCGCAATGCCGGGACCGTGCAGAGGAGGTCCCCGAGCTGGAGGGCGCGAAGCACGGCAATCGTTCGAGGGGACCGGCCGTTGAGCTGAAACGACGATGAGGCCATGGTGAAATGTTCCGTTGGGTTTATGATTTCGGCCGTTTGCTTCGGCGCCGTTGCGCCGGCGCCGGCTTCTTCGTTGATGGCGACTTGGACCGTTTGGACGCAGCCTTCCTGGCGCCGGCCGCCTCCTCCCGCCGTTCCTGGTAATCTTCGGCGGAGGCAGGATTGAGCTCCCATCGCTCCTCGTCCCTCGCGCCGACCTTATCGCCGAATTTCAACGGTTCATTGTCCTGATACGTGACGCCGACCGCCTTCCCGATCTCATCAACAATGTCCTGATCCGGCGTCGGGTTCGAGCCTCCCGGCGATTCGGCTCCGACATCGATGTCCTGATCGGAAGCGTCAATATCGCCGCCGCTTAAGCGGACCGCTTCCCGATCGGCGGGCGAGACTTGCCCGATGCGTTCATCAGCGCGTGTCACCGGCTCCGTTGCGTCTCGAAAGGCTTCGGTTTCTGAAGGCGGCTCATCTTCGTAATAGCGGCGGATTGCTTCGTCCGCGTCGATGGTTTCATGTCGTGGTTTTTTTGGCATCAGCAGCTCCTTGGGTGCATCAACGGCGGCTCTGCTGTGCAAAGCACGGGCCGCAGGCGCACCGACCGGGAGCCGGCGGATGGAACGCGCCGATCACCGCGTGACTGTAAGCAATACCGCTCGATATCTGATGAGGAGGAGCAATGGGACGGATAGGGTGGAGTCGGACAGGCTGTCGTCACCCCGGACAGGCTGTCTAAGTGCTCGAAAAACCTTTACAACTACGTAAGAAAGAAAGAAGCGGACTGTCGTGTCGCAGCGACACCCGAGCGCAAAAACAGGGTGTGTTATCGCGGATCGAGCGGCAGATAGGAACGGGGAAGTTCGAACAGAATATCGGAGATGCGGCCGATCCTCACATGCCGATACTCTACGGCCCAATCGCCGTTCTTCTTGGCCAGCTTGAGCGGGAAATTGATATCGGTAGCGAGCCATTGATAATAAGCTGCCGTGCCGCCGCCCGGTTCTCGTACCGTTACTTCGTAAAGAGTCGTCGGATGCCCGTCCAATGTTTGGCTGCCGATGATATTGCGGGACAGTTCTCCGTTGAGATGCGCGGTGATCATGAGCGCATAGTCGGCGGAAAAGACCATGGTCTTGAAATGCCTGGTGGCCGGCAGAAGATGCCAGACCAGGTTTTGATCTTTTCTGACAATGGTTACATTGACCGCGCCCGGCGCATTATGCTCCATCCGCCACATGTCGTCCCGATAGAACACCCGCTGGTGACGCATCTGTTGGTCCGAGCGGGTCACTCGGTCTGCCGCGAATTCGAGTGCGAAGGAATGTTCGCTTGAAACGAAGAAAGCCAACGCACCGAAAACGGCAAACAGAATATTAATCGTCACGATCCGCTTGTCCTGCCGGATGAGCCGCATCTTCCGGCTTCATCGACGTGGGAATGGTCATTGCGTTGACGTGTAATCTCGTCATCCAGCAAGCACCGGGATAATCCCGTGCTATCGTTCCCAATTTCTGCGCGTCCAGCCGGCGGATCACGTCGTGGTATCTCGTCATGATGACTCCTCCTGATAGGACATGGATTATGGGGCGTGGATTGCCGCCCTTGTCGTGACACTCGTGAGACAGCTAAGCAATGTCCATGCCGGAACGAGATGGAAATGAGAGAGGAGGAAACGGAGAAGTGAGGAACTGGAGAGATGAGGAACTGGAGAGAACTGGAGAGATGAGGAGAACTGGAGAGATGAGGAACTGGAGAGATGAGGAACTGGAGAAATGGGAAGTTCTTATTTAATACTTTTCCCTTTTTACTTCTTTTGTCTTCTCACCCCACCTTGATCAGCCCCTGTTCGATCGCGATTCGTACGAGTTGAGCGGTATTCGCTACCCGCAATTTCTTCATCAGACTCGCGCGATGAGCCTCGATTGTGCGCGATGAGATACCGAGACGCTCGGCTATCTCCCGGTTTGAAAAGCCGGTCCATACAAGCTTTAACACTTCGCGCTCGCGCGGCGTGGGCAGAAAAATCGTCTTGGCCTTTGTTCTGCCCGAGGCCGAACGTGTCGGCATTGTTCCGCGATTGACATCTCCTCTCGATCTTGCCATAAGCGATTTTGCGGCTGATCCTCCCGGCTTCATAGTCATTCCCTTTGTATAGTCGTGTTTGTATGGCTGTGTTGATGCCCGGCGGAAGCGCAGGCTACCCGGCTCCTCGCGGCTGCCCGGCGGTGGTCGCCGTCTCGCCGGTCTCCATGACCTGCTTGAATCGTCTGAGATCCTCTTCAATTTGCTGCGACGGTTCTTCTCCGAACAACTTGGCGAGGGCGACACCGGTCGCGCCCCCGATCGGCTCGTACTCCAACTCGACGGTCACTTCAGTTCCTCGATCACCGGGAGCCTTAATGAAGCGCACGGCTCCCCAATTGGCGACGGCTGAGCCTTCGCAGGACTGCCATGCGATCAAGGCGTCTTTCTTTTCGTTGACAATTTCGGCGTCCCACTCGACCGACAGTCCTCCCGGCGCTTTCGCCTTCCAATGCGAACGTCGCCCGGATGATACCTCGACGGATTCCAAGTGTGACATCACTCTAGGTAGATTACTAAAGTCTCTCCAGAATGCAAAGAGCTCGCCAATCGGACGATTGATCGTCATGCTCCGGATGACCTCATGGCGTTGACGCCCTGTCACGGTTCTCACCAAATGGATCCCAAGATGGCGATAGAGCGAGTTACGGCCCGTCGTGCCCATATACAGGAAGGCTCCTCCCAGCAGGAATATGACGAAGCCGTTCCACCCGCGGCGTCCGAATCCATGCAGCAAAAATGCGGTTCCCGTCATGCCGCAGATCAATCGTTCCAGGTCGCTGAGCTCGGTATGTCCGCTCGCCATGCCGGACGTATGTCCCGTCCGCACGGAGAATGAGGGCTGCATCGTGATCAACCTCCTCTGTCCGATGGTTCAGCCGCACGATGTGCAAGCGCCGAGCCGCCTTTACTTGCTTGTTCTCGTGTCCAAATAAGCGTGACTGCCGGACAGGATGTCTGAGGCGGGACAGTTTGCCTTATCGGTCCGCAGGGGGGGCGAACAATGCATGCGCCTTAAAAACACGGTAGAGATAGAACAAGGAGGGAAACAGCACCAAGCCGCCGATCAAGAGGCTCCAAACCAATAGGCGCAAAACCTGATCCGGGGCGGCCGCTTCCGGGAGTCGGACGTTGGGGACGACCAGATAGGGATATTGCGAAACCGCCCACCCGAAAATGATCAAGATCACCTGTGCGGCGGCGGCGGCGCGCGCGGTTCTGAACCGGCGCAGGAGCAATGCGGCCAACGTGACCAGGCCTGCGATTGCCGTCAATCCCAGGATCGCGCGACCGCCGCCTGTATGCGCCAAGCCGTCGTAAATGACCGGCGCCCCTGTTCGCGATTCAATCAAGACTATTCCTCCGAGCGACGACACAATGATCCAGAGGACAAGCGCCCGCCGTCGGAGATCCTCCTGCAACAAGGGATCGGCGGTTTCCAAGATGAGATAAATGGCCGCGAGAGATACGAACAACGCCAAGGTAAAGCACCCGACGAGCAGGGGAAAGAACGCCAGCCAGGGAGCGACAAATAACTCGAAAAACGACGGAAGCCGTTCCGACAGGCGGCCGGAAGCGATCGTCCCGATGGTCGTTCCGAGCATCAATGGCGCCACGAGGCTGGATCCGGCGAAGATCCGTCTCCAGAAGACTTGTGAAGCGTCATGATCGGATCGCGGTCGTACATCGTGGGTGCGGAAGACAAAGGCGGAGCCACGCAACACAATCGCCACCAGCAACGCCGTGAGAGGGATGTGCAAGGCGGTGGTGATCACTGCGAAGGCGCGGGGGAAACCTGCGAATAGAATCGTCACGATAAGGATGAGCCAGACGTGGTTGGATTCCCAGATCGGTCCAATGGCTCGGTCGATCAGCGCTTGATGCAGATGGCCGCGTTTTCCGCGCGCGAGCAGGGTCCAGACTCCGGCTCCGAAGTCCGCTCCGCCGGTCAGGACATAAAAGACCAGCGCGCCCAGCAACATTCCCGCCAGTAAAATGTCCAACGTCATCGGACCTCGCCTGATTCGGGAGGATGGCCGTGGCGTTCCGTCGCCGAGATGTGCCGCGATATCGTCCAGACGACCACGAGAGCCAATACTCCATACAACACAGTGAACATGACGAACGGGATAGCGATGCCCGGCATGGGAGTGACGGCCTCGCTCGTTCGCATGATCCCATAGATGATCCAGGGCTGGCGGCCCACTTCGGTCACGACCCATCCGGCCTCGATCGCGAGAAACCCGAGCGGCGCGCCGAGCGCGAGAGCCCAGAGAAGCAGGCGATCCTCGTAGAGCCGGCCTTGTTTCCAGCGCCATGCGGCCCACAACACCAGCATCATCATGACCATGCCGGCGCCCACCATAATCTGAAACGCCACGTGGACGACTGCGACCGGAGGCCAATCCCGGCGGGGTGTGCGATCCAACCCGGCGACGGTCGCCTGCGGGTCGAGGTAGAGGAGCAGACTCAATAACTTCGGAATCTCCAGGGAATACGGAACCGATTCGCTTTCTTCGTCCGGCAGACCGCCGAGATGAAATGCTGCGCCCGGCGCCGTATGGAACAGCGCTTCCATAGCGGCCAACTTGGCCGGTTGGTGCGCCGCGACGACTTTGGTCAATGCATCGCCGCTGATCGATTGAAGCAAAGTGGGAATGCCGCCTACAAGGAGCGCGATGGCAAGAGCGTAGCGATGAAAATTATCATGGGCGCCGCGCAGGATAAGGAAGGCATGGATGCCGGCGACCAGCAGGCCGGTCGCGGCAAATGCGGCCAGCACCATGTGCAGGCTTTCATGGAGCGCGTGCGGATTGGTCATCACCGCCCAGGGCCGGATATCGTGCGGCAACCCGTCCGCCAATTCAAAGCCCGCCGGGGTGTTCATCCAGGCATTGGCCGTCGTGACGACGGCGGCCGACACTACCCCGCTCGTCGTGACGATGATGCCCGCCGCGATATGAAGGGTAGGCCGCAAATGGTGCCAGCCATACAGATAAATACCCAGAAAGATGGCTTCCGTAAAAAATGCAAAGCCTTCCAGCGCGAAGAGCGGGCCGATGATCGCCCCGGCCCAATCCATGAACCGCGGCCACAGCAGTCCGAGCTCGAAGGACAACACGGTGCCGGAGACGGCTCCGACGGCAAAGAGGATGGCCGCCCCCTTGGCCCACCGCCGCGCGAGCGCCAGGTAGGCTGGATCTCCCGTGCGTACCCAGCGCCATTCCGCGATCGTCATCATCAACGGCATGGCGACGCCGATGACGGCAAAGATGATATGGAAGCCGAGCGACATCGCCATTTGGCTGCGGGCCGCGAGCAGGTCGCTCATTCCTGCTTCCCGCCTTCCAAGTGGGAATCCTTGCGCAGCGCAATCCGGATCATCAGTTCACGAATGAGCAACTCAAGCTCCTGGTTCATGAGTCCGACCGTGGCGCGAAGCATGTCGAGCATCTGTCCTCGCACCATCAAGTCGCTGCTCCGATAGAGCCCGCCGTCCCCGAACAGCAGCGCGATGCGCTGCTGTTCTTCCTTGGACCCTTCCGCGCCGAGACGTCCCTCTTGTCTCCAGCCATTGACGAGTTCTTCGCGAAAACTGCGGCTGCCCGCTTCCTCCTTCATGGGACGATTCAAAAACTCCCACACCGAGGGCGCGGTATAATTCGGATGGGAGGGATGTTCCCATATCTCGCGCAGAACGTTGTCCCGATGCTCGAAATGCTGTTCGCTTTCCTGGTGGAGAGCGGTGATTCCCAGCGCTCCCGCAATGGTGCCTCCAATGATCGACGCGATCCCCTCGGCGGCGGGTGGTGTTGCTGCGATGCTGAAGCCACCGCTCGCAATGGCGGCCCCGGCCCCGATGATCACGGCTAACAAGGTCTGCTGCTTCACCCGTGCATTCTCCGCATTCTTGAGACGATCGGCGACTTCATAGGTGCGCTCGATCTCGCAGCTGACTTGCGCAACGGTGCTCGAGACGGCGATGAGAGCCAGCAATATACGCCCCAACGCTTCCTGCCGCAACGACAGTAATGTGAGCGGAGTCGAAGAATCGGGGTTCGGTGACTCCTCCACCGACTCGATCTGTTTCAATAACGGCAGGATGTCGATGGCTTGGGCTGTCTGGACGGCGCGCCAGGAGAATGAGGTCGGGAATCGGGTCGGAGCGGCTTCTGTTTGACGATCGTTGGACGAGCGGTCGACCTCGTCCAACGAAACGGCCCGAAGCTGCTTTTCGATCGGGGTCGGCGCGCAACGCCGCTCGTTGCTGCTGGTCGTCCGTTGTTCGGAATAGCCGGTCGTCAGCGCGCAGCCGGCATTGATCCACGGCAGGACAGCTACGAAGATCAAGCCGGCCGCTTGGAGGCATTCTCCACGCGCTCCACGCGATCGCGTCGGGATCCACGACCGCTGCCCGCGGCGCAAGGAATGAAACGTCATCCTCGTTGCGCGATGACCCCCCGTTCCCATCCGAACCGTACTGCGTCCTTGTACTGGTCCCACAGGCCCATGGTCCTCTCATCCCATCCTTTCCGGGCTTGCAGCTCGAGAAGGGTCCAGTCCATGGACTTATAGCGGCCATCCATCGCCAACTCAAAGCCATACTGATAGGCCGGGCGATACTGGTTATAGCCGTACCCGGAGTCGGCATAATAGTGATCATAATGGTTCTTGAATCGTGGCTCCTGTCGGTTCAGTTGGTCGAGCATCTGTTGATCCGCTTCCGGCAGGCTGGGAGCCTGACCGGAGACTTCCTTGTTATTCTGGGCGGCGGTCGCTGGGGTGCCGCCGGCTGCCACCGCATGGCGCTTGGTGTCGACCGGAGAAGAAGAAGATTGGCAAGCGACGCTCATCACCAAGGGAAGCGCGAACAGAATCGTGAAGCTGTAGCGTGTCATGACACCCTCCTTTCTGATAGTGGAACGGATGGCCGCGGGTCGGTCTTTGTGCAAGAGCGGAGAGCCAGCAGGCCGGCCATGCTCAACCCGGCCATAGCCAGCCACCCGCGGCGTCTATTGATCCAGAACTGAACGCTCCCGTGCCGCGCGCCGGCATTGAAGCAACCGCGCGCGCCATAATCGCCGGGGACCGTTTCAAACAGATTATCGGAACGATTCGAGGAAACCGGTTGGGTCGTCTGCTGTGCCTCATATCCGATCCAAGCCAGATAGTGATCCAACAGGCCGGGAATACATTTGTCTCCGACGATGGCTTGTACGGTCGGCCATCCTACGCTCACCTCGCGCCGTCGATGGTGCGCCGCCCAGTAGATGGCGCGGGCGATGAATTCCGGCTGGTAGATCGGCGGCACCGGCTGCGGATGGCGCGGCATCCGCGATCTGATCCAGCTGAATTGCGGAGTATTGACGGCCGGCAGTTGAACGGCGGTGAGATGAATCCGGCTGCCGTCATGAATGAGTTCCGACCGCAACGACTCGGTGAAGCCTTGCACGGCGTGTTTCGCGCCGCAGTAGGCTGATTGCAGCGGGATGGCCCGATAGGCCAGCGCGGAGCCCACCTGCACGATCACGCCGCGATTGCGAGCGCGCATGCGGCGCAGCGCGGCGAGCGTGCCATAGACGTATCCCAAGTACGTCACATCGGTGACACGTCGAAATTCTTCTGCCGTTATGTCGAGCGCCGGCGACAGGACCGAGACCATGGCGTTGTTGATCCAGATGTCGATCGGGCCCAGGTGCCGTTCGACTGATTCGGCGGCTTCCTCCACCTGCGCGTCGTCGGCTACGTCGGCGGTCAGGACCAGCGCCCGGCCGCCCAGAGCTTCCACTTCCCGTCGGGCGGCGTCCAACCGGTCTCGGTCTCTTGCCACCAGCCCAAGCCACGCGCCATGCCGGGCGAATTCACGGGCGGTCGCGCGGCCGACTCCGGCGGAGGCTCCGGTAATGACGACAATGTCCGGCTGCGTCTTCTTCACGGGCACCACCTTTCTACTCAGAACATTCTCAGTATTCAGAACTCCTCACTCGAAACCGAAACGATAGGTCCGGCGGGCTTCGGAGCTCGCTATTGGTTTTCCGCCCAGCGGGTCCATCGCGGCATGATGAATTCCTCGAACAGGATTTTGATGCAGGCCGCGATCGGGATACAGAAGATCAAGCCGAACAGGCCGCCTGCCGCGCCGCCGATGAACATGACAATGAGCAGGGTCACGGCATTCATGTCGCTGGATCGCTGCTGGATCCATGGCGTGAGAATCCAACTTTCAATGAACTGGACGACGAGATAGGCCAGACTGGGCCAGATCACGATGCCGGCCCAACCCAGCGGGCCTCCGGCCGTGAGCGAGTCCAGGTATTTCAACAGGAGCGCGAGCGGCCACCCTATGACCGAGACGTACGGAATCAAGGTGAGCAAGCCGGTCCCGATCCCAAGTAGAAACCAATAAGGCACGTCGGTCGCCAGCCAACCGATCGCGTACATGGCCCCGGTGATGAGGGCGATCAGCAGGCGCTCATGAAAAAATCCGCTGACGGCGGCATCCATGCGGGTCAAGACTCCATACAGGCGATGCCGGCGGCTGACGGGAATCAATCGGGACAGGGCGAGAAGCATCCGGTCGAAATACCAGCCGAAAAAGAAAAAATAGAGGGGGATCAGCAGGAACGCGAGAGCAAAGTTGACGGTCCTGCCGATGACCGTGCCTAAGAGCCCGAAGGCTTGGCCGGTTCCGATAAAGAACGGCCGTAAGAATGAGAGGGGATCTTCTTTGAACGTGCTCAAGGTCGCCTCAATCTGGTCGGAGAGGCCGTTGATATTGCCGAGTCGCTGGTTCAGGCTCGACACATAGGCGGGAGCCTTTTTCATCAATGTCTGCACTTGATCCGTCAGCAGCGGGCCGATACCCATCACGAGCCCGGCTGCGGCGAACGAAAATAGCAACAGCAAGAGCGACACGGTCAGCGGACGGGGCATTCGCCATTGCCGGTGGGCCAGGCGAATGAGCGGGTCGGCCAGATACGCGAGAAAGATTCCGATAAAGATCGGCACGAACACCGAACTGAGGTTTGAAAGAATCCAGAGAAGCGCCGCGCCCGCCGCCAGCCAAAGGAGATCTTTGACGGCCGTAATCTCCCACAAATGTCGATCGACCGCCGGCTTCGCTTCCGGCTCGGGGAGCGGATGGCGGGCCCTCTGTTCCGGCGAAATGGGGCCGAGGGGGTCCGCCATCGTCATGGTCCAGTGGGCGTCGGATCGTAGCCTTGATTGGGATGATCACCTAACGCGAAGACAATCACCACCACGACCATGATCAGAATCAGATAAAACGCAAAGCGGAAGGCTCCCAGATAGGGCGTTCCGAATACCCCGAAGGCATAGAGAGCCGTCACAATCAGGAGGGCCAGCATGCCGGCGGCAAGAAGGGTCATCATCACGTCACCTATAAATGTGAAATCAGCTCCTCGACAATTTCATCGGTTCAAGATCCTCGTTTGGTTCCTCGACCGGCGGCTCATCGCGGGATGGTTCTTTCTGAGGTGGCTCGCGGGGAGGCGGATCCTTCCGCGGGCTTTTTGGCTCATTTCTATACGTCACTCCCAACGCCGAACCCCTCTATTTCCGCACTTCTAATTTCTGACTTCCTCGATTCGTTCAGCAGTACCTCCGAGGTGTTGTGCAAGCCGGATGCCTTGCACAGGTCATAGAGTGAGCGCGTGTGCTGCGTGTGAAAACGATCGCCGCAAAAAGTTATGGCTTTCCGTTGGACCAATTGTCCGACCTCTCAGACAATTTGTCCCCGCTTCCGTTGCGTTAATGCGACCCGCGCATCTCCGAAACGGAGAGTTGTTCAACACTGCCTTGGTGTTCCCGCCGTCGTTTGCTATCGGTCTGCAATTTGCAAAGTTACTCGACCAGCCATTGGTAGCTTTACCAAACCCATGATGAACCACATGCACGGGTTATCCATTGTCGAGGTGGGCAACCATCTCTTACACAAAGGAGGAGAGATATGAGGACATTGACTGCAATCGTCTTAGGTGGCGCAGTATTAGTGGGTGGCCAAACGTTGTCGGCCTATGCCCAGTCCGGCGCCAGTGGAGGACAATCAGGGGATCAACCGGGAAGCGGATCGACGGTCATACCGCCGGGACAGGACATGAACGCGCCGCAGGGTCATGTTATGGATAAAAAGTCTATCGATATGACAGGCGGTAAGTCAGGGATTCCCGAACATTACGACGTCGTGCCGGTTCGTCGGGGCGAGTTAAAAGATGAAAAAGGGGGGATGTTGGATCAGGAGGTGAAGAACCCCCAGGGCGAAACCATCGGCACGATTGAAAAACTTCTAAAGGACACGAAAACCGGCAAAGTGGAATATGCGGTTCTCGAGCTGGCGGATAGCAAATTTCAACTGCCGCTTCAATGGAGCCTCTTTAAGCAACAGGGGGATAAGCTGACACTAAGAGCAACGAAGGACCAACTGCGGACACCGGTCAATTCGGATCTGACTAAAGATCATTCGCCGGAGATTTCTCAATACATGAACCAAATCAATAGCGTTCGAAAAGACCCTACGGCCGGAGAAAAGGGCTTGGGCGTGACTGATCAGCCGGCTGCCGCCGGATCCCAGGGTGAAGACAGTGTTGGCGGTTCCGGTCCGAGCGGTCCGCGCGGACTGCCTCCGGGCAAAGCCCCAGGCTTTGAGGGCGGCAACCCGAGCAGCAAACGCTAAGTGACGTATATGCGGTGATCAATCGAGGCGGGCGTCTCGACGCGAGATGCCCGCCTCGCGGTTTTGCCGAGACGAACCGGTTTCTGAAACGCAGTCCTTCCGCACTGTACGAATCTACAGGTCATCACTTGAGAACGTGATGCTGAACGTGGCACGCCGCTCCGGCCCCGCATGGTGGAGCGGCATTTCCGCCACGACGTCGACAATCAAGGAGCGGTCTCAACTCGGGATGGGGGATCCCATCTCTTAGACAAAAAGGAGGGGGCATGAGGTCATTGACAGCTGCAATCGTAGGAAGCGCCGTATTGTTCATGGCAGGACAAGGGATGCCGGTCTATGCTCAGTCAGGCGCCGGCAGCGGGCAGTCGGGAGATCAACCGGGCAGTACTTCGTCCGCTATTCCGGGCGGGCAAGGAATGAATCAAGCGGAGAAGGGCGTGATGGATCAAAAATCCATCGATATGACGGGAGGAAAATCGAGCCTGCCGGAACACTATGATGTCGTCCCGGTCCGCCGCGGTGAATTGAAAGACGCCAAGGGCGGAATGCTCGACCACGAAGTGAAGAATCAGCAAGGCGAAACGATCGGCACGATCGAGAAGCTGCTGAAGGACGGCAAGACCGGAAAGGTGGAGTATGCCGTGTTGGAATTGGCCGACAGCAAATTCCAGCTTCCGCTCCAGTGGAGTCTCTTCAAACAGCAGGGCGACAAGCTGACTCTCAACGCGACCAAGGATCAACTCCGAGCCCCGATCAATTCCGAGCTGACGAAGGATCAGTCGCCGGAGATTTCTCAATACATGAACGAGATCAATGCCGTTCGGAAAGATCCGACCGGAGGCGAAAAGGGTATCGGCGTCACGGATCAGCCTGGCTCAGGCGGCTTCGGCGGCGAGGACAAAGAAGGAGGTGCAGGACCGGCCGGACCGCGCGCGTTACCGCCCGGTGGAACAGCGCCTCAACTGGAAGGAGACAATCCCAGCAGCAAGCGATGACCGGGAGCCGACAGGAAGAAGGCCGACCGCCGGAAGTCGGCGGTCGGCCTTTAAGCGACGACACGTCCCATTTACTCCTACAGAGAATCGTGCGCACAGCCATTGTTTAGACCCATACCAATCTCTATGGTCGAGTATGCGCGGCTCGCGTCATAGAACCCATGCAGCCGGCTGAAGGCGGAATGGAGAAAGTCTGAATGAACAATGATCCCTTCTGGTCACTGGTTCTCTACTCGATGCTCGTCGGGGCGGTGGTTGCCGTCATGCTGATCGTGCCGGGCCTACTCGGTGAGCGCCACCAACGGAAACCGTCGCGACGCAGAGAGCGCGGAACCGGGCAGGCCTATGAATCCGGCGTGGCTCCGACCGGCAATGCGAAGCTTCGCATCCCGCTCCAATATTATCTTATCGCTATGTTGTTCGTGATTTTCGACCTGGAAGCGGTCTACCTCTACGGCTGGGCCGTCTCGGCGCGTGAAGCCGGATGGCAGGGATTCGTAGCGGCCGCCGTATTCATCACGCTGCTGATGATTGCGCTGGTGTATCTGTGGCGGATCGGCGCCCTCGATTGGAGCCGCCGGCGCCTGCCGGTAGGACGAGCCGGCCGTCCTGACAAGGAGGAACAGCGTGCGATGGTGGCGTAGCGGCGCCTCTCCCGGACCGGACCGTCATCTTGACCCGTCTCTCCTGCCCGGGCAACCGGTCCTGCTTGCCCGGCTCCAGGACTTGATCGCCTGGGGACGGAAACATTCTTTATGGCCGCTCAACTTCGGCCTGTCCTGTTGCTATGTCGAAATGGCGACCAGTTTGACGAGTACGTTCGATATCGCCCGGTTCGGCGCCGAAGTGGTACGCGGCAGTCCGCGCCAGGCCGATGTCATGGTCGTGTCGGGCACGGTCTTTGTGAAAGTCGCGCCGATTGTGAAGCGTCTCTATGAGCAAATGCTGGAACCGCGGTGGGTGATTTCCATGGGGTCCTGCTCGAATTCCGGCGGGATGTACGATGTGTACTCCGTCGTGCAGGGAGTGGATTCGTTTCTGCCGGTCGATATTTATATTCCCGGTTGTCCGCCTGCGCCCCATGCATTCATGGAATGCCTGGTGTTGTTGCAGGAAAAAGTGGGCGCGCAGCGGCGGCCGCTGAGTTGGATCGCCGGGCCCCAGGACGTGCAGCCGCTGGTCATGCCGTCTCGTCGCGACGCGTTGAGAGAACGGCGCACGGCTCAAGCCGACTACCCGGCAATGGATACGCTTCCTCTTACGGATGCGATCTGGCGGCGTCCCGGTGAACGCCGGCCCGGAGAGAACAGCCCGCGCACCAAGCCACCATCCGGCACATGAGATCACATCGGTGTTGATGTTGGAACAGATGCCGGTCTGGACTGAACTGCGCCGCCGATTCGACGCGGCATCATTGACGGGTCAGGAGACTCGTGACGCGATACCGACCTTCTGGGTTCCGCCGGAGCGATCCCTTGAAGTGCTGCATTATCTCAAGGAGGACATCGCGCAGCCCTACCGCATGCTGTACGATCTTAGCGCGATAGACGAGCGGCTCCGGCAGCAGCGAGGCGGCCAACCGGCGTCCGACTTCACGCTGGTGTATCACCTCGCTTCATTCGGACGGAATGAAGAACTGCGCGTCAAGGTTCCTCTGCGCGGACTCTCTCCCTCGGCATCCTCCATCACGGACCTCTGGCCGAACGCAAATTGGTACGAGCGGGAAATCTGGGACATGTTCGGCATCGTCTTCAAAGGGCATCCCTATCTGCGGCGTTTGCTGATGCCCACCACCTGGAACGGCCATCCGCTACGCAAGGAGCATCCGGCGCGGGCGACCGAGATGGGACTGTTCCAACTCCCCGAGGAAAAGCAGGAGAACGAGCAAGAGGCCTTGGAATTTCGCCCGGAGGAATGGGGCATGACCCGCACGAATAAGGATGCGGGGTTCGATTACGTGTTCCTGAACCTCGGGCCGGCCCACACCGGAACACACGGCGTGCTCCGCCTGGTTCTGCAACTGGAAGGCGAAGTGATCCGCGACATCGTGCCGGATATCGGGTTCCACCATCGGGCGGCCGAAAAGATGGCCGAACGGCAGACGTGGCACACCTATATTCCCTATACGGACCGGGTCGATTATCTCCAAGGCGTGCTCAATGAGCTCCCGTATGTGTTGGCGGCGGAACGGCTGGCCGGCATCGATGTGCCGGAGCGGGTGCAAGTGATCCGCGTCCTGCTGTGCGAGCTGTATCGGTTGGCCAACCACCTGGTCTGGTATGGGACCTTTGCGCAAGACGTGGGAGCCTTGTCCCCGGTGTTTTACATGTTCAACGACCGCGAGCGGATCCATAACATCATGGAAGCCGTCTGCGGCGCCCGTATGCATCCCAACTGGTTTCGGATCGGAGGCGTAGCGCACGACTTACCCGACGGATGGGACAGCCTGGTGCGCCAATTTCTCTCCTATTTTCCGAAGCGGCTGGATGAATATGACCGCCTGGTCATGAAGAATCCGATCTTTCGCGGCAGGACCGTGGGTATCGGCGCCTATACCACCGACGAAGCCATGGAGTGGGGGGTAACCGGTCCCGGCTTGCGCGCCACGGGATGCCAATGGGATCTAAGAAAACAACGGCCCTATTCGGGCTATGACCGATTCGACTTTGACATTCCGGTGGCGCATCGGGGCGATTCCTATGATCGTGCGGTCGTGCGCATTGAAGAGATGCGGCAGTCTTGCCGCATCATCCAACAGTGTGTCGATACGATGCCGGCCGGACCCTATAAGTCGTCGCATCCGTTGAGCACGCCTCCGCTGAAGGAACGTACGATGCATGACATCGAGACGTTGATCACGCACTTTCTCGGGGTCACATGGGGCCCTGTCCTTCCGGCCGGGGAGGCGGCGGTTCCCATCGAAGGCGCGAAGGGGCAGGTCAGCTACTATCTCATCAGCGACGGCACGCAGAACAGCTACCGGACCCGCATCAGGACCCCGTCATTCCCGCATATTCAAATGGTCCCCTATATATCGCGCGGCCATTTGCTGCCGGATCTGGTGGCCATCCTGGGCAGTGTCGATTTCGTGCTGTCGGATGTGGACAGGTGAGGAAGGATGATTGGTGAGTTGGTGAAGTGAAGATGGCGGGAAGAGGGTGATTTCGTGAAGTAAAAAACTTCGCTAAATCACCAGATCGCGAGATCGCCGAGTCGGGATTGGATTGAACGATGCTGTCCGACGATGAACGGGCCGAGATCGAGCAAGAATTGCGGCATTATCCGACCAAACAGGCCGCTTGCGTGGAGGCGCTCAAGGTCGTGCAGCGTCGCTACGGATGGGTGTCGGATGAACATCTCCAAAACGTCGCGTCTCTGCTCGGCATGACCGCCGATGAACTGGATGGAGTCGCCACGTTCTACAGTTTGATCTTTCGAAAACCGGTCGGGCGTCATGTCGTCCTGTTATGCGACAGCGTCAGCTGCTGGATGTTGGGAGCCGAGTCTCTGCGGCGTCGGATGGAACACACCCTCGGCGTCACGCAGGGCGGGACCACGAAGGATGGACGATTGACGTTGCTTCCGGTGGTCTGTCTCGGGGCCTGCGACCATGCGCCCGTCATGATGGTGGATGAAGACCTGCATCGGGATCTCGACAGCGAGAAGCTCGATCGAATTCTGGAACGCTATGACTGAACTCACCAATCCCCTGACCCGCCGTATCAAGCCGGCGGATGAGCCGCTCTGGCTGGCCGATTATGAGAAGACCGGAGGCTATGAGTCTGTTCGCAATACCGTCGGACGGATGGAGGCTCGTGCCGTACAGGACCTGGTGACTCGGTCGGGACTGCGCGGCAGAGGCGGAGCCGGTTTTCCGACGGGGAAAAAATGGAGCTTTGTACCGATGGGCGCCGGCGCGCCGCGGCCCAAATATCTGGTGGCCAATGCCGATGAAATGGAGCCGGGGACGTTCAAGGATCGTCTGTTGCTCGAGGGCGACCCGCATCAGATGATCGAGGCGATGGTGGTGTCCGGCTATGCGATCCAAGCGGACGTGGGCTACATATTTTTGCGCCAGGAGTATGTTCTGGCGGCCGCCAGGCTGCGGCGCGCGATCGCCGAGGCCTATGAACGGGGATATGTGGGGCGGAATATTCTGAATTCGGGATGGAGTTTCGACCTGTTTCTCCACACGAGCGCCGGCCGCTACATCTGCGGAGAAGAGACCGCGCTCTTGAACGCGCTGGAGGGGAAGCGCGCCATTCCACGCGCGAAGCCTCCGTACCCGCAGGTCGCCGGGCTCTGGGGGAAGCCTACCGTCGTGCAGAATGTCGAGACTCTCTACAACGTCCCCCACATCGTGCTGCATGGAGTGGACTGGTACCGCGCATTGGGCAAAGCCACCGATAGAGGGACGAAAATCTACGGCGTGAGCGGAAGAGTGAACCGGCCCGGCGCCTGGGAACTCCCAATGGGCACGACGGTCCGGGAAATCCTTGACGATCATGCCGGAGGGATGCGCCGCTCCGTGCAGTTTCGCGGCCTGCTTCCGGGCGGCGCGTCCACCGCGTTCCTGACAACAGACCATTTGGATGCGCCGATGGATTTCGACGGCATCGCCAAGACCGGCAGTCGCATGGGAACCGGCACGATGATTGTGTTGGATGACCATACCTGTCCGGTCGCCATGATGCTGAATCTGGAGCGCTTCTTCGCACAGGAATCCTGCGGCTGGTGTACTCCTTGCCGCGACGGCCTTCCGTGGGTGGCGAAACTGCTTCAAGGGCTGGAGGAGGGACGTGGAACCGAACAGGATCTCCGGCTGCTTGACATGCATACCAAATTTCTCGGTCCGGGGCATACGTATTGCGCATTGGCGCCCGGCGCGATGGATCCGCTGGCCAGCGCGATGAAGTATTTCAAAGACGATTTCGACGCGCACGTCACGAAAAAAGGATGCCCCTGGGAAAGGCAGCGTCTCGGCGCTGCCGGGGTGGGTGGGTGAGATGGGAGAGCGCACGTCTTGGCGTGCGCGGGGTGGGCGGGTGAGATCGGGAAAGCGCACTTTCAGAAGTGCGCGGGGTGGGCGGGTGAAATGGGAAAGGCAGCGTCCCGGGTCATCGGTTGCGAAGCAATCGGGGGCTAGGGTGGGTGAGATAAACCTGCCGGGGTGGGTGGGTGAAATTAAAAACAAGTAAGATTTAGTGAGGTGGTGATTTGGTGATTTCGTGAAGTAACTTCACCAGATCACCCAGTCCTTCAATCATAAATTTATGCCTACAATTTACGTTGATAACCAATCCTACGAGATCCCGGACGGGCAGAACCTGCTTGCTGCTTGCCTGTCTCGGGGGTTGAATCTTCCGTACTTTTGCTGGCATCCGGCTATGGGATCCGTGGGAGCCTGCAGGCAATGCGCCGTGAAGGTCTTCAAGGATGAAAAGGATCAGAGCGGCCGCCTCATGATGGCCTGCATGACTCCGGCGTCCGACGGCACCCGCGCGTCGATCGAGGATGAAGAGGCGAAAGCGTTTCGCGCATCCGTCATTGAATGGCTGATGACGAATCATCCGCACGACTGTCCGGTCTGCGACGAAGGAGGAGAATGCCATCTTCAGGACATGACGGTGATGACGGGGCACGCCTACCGGCGCTACCGGTTCACGAAGCGCACCTATTTAAACCAGTATCTCGGGCCTTTCGTGCATCACGAAATGAATCGCTGCATCGAGTGCTATCGATGCGTCCGGTTTTATCGGGATTACGCCGGCGGCCGGGATTTCAATGTGTTCGCCTCGCATAACCATGTGTACTTCGGGCGCTCGAGTCCCGGCATCCTGGAAAACGAATTCAGCGGCAACCTGGTCGAGGTCTGTCCCACCGGCGTGTTTACCGACCAGACCTTCTTTCATCATTACACGCGCAAATGGGATCTCCAAAACGCCCCGTCGATCTGCGTCCATTGCAGTTTAGGATGTAATACCACACCGGGCGAGCGGTACGGCCTGTTGCGGCGCGTCGTGAATCGTTACAACAGCCGGATCAACGGTTATTTTCTCTGTGACCGGGGGCGGTTCGGCTACGAATTCGTCAACAGCGACAAGCGGCTGCGCCGGCCCTTGATGCGCGCGCCTGAAGCGGAATCCTTGAAACCGAGCGATCCGGCGGACGTGCTCGGGATGGTCCGGTCCCGCTTGTCTCAAGGGCGTGCAATCGGAATCGGAAGCCCGCGCGCCTCGCTCGAATCCAACTTCGCGCTGCGTTCGCTGGTCGGCCCGGAACGGTTCTATCAAGGCGTGCCCAAACAAGAGGCCGACCTCGTGGAGACGGTGCTCCGGGTCTTTCGGGACGGCCCGTTGGCGCCGGCCTCTCTTCAGGATGTCGAGCAATCGGATGCCGTCTTCGTTGTCGGCGAAGATGTCTTGCACACCGCTCCGCGGTTGGCGCTGGCGATTCTTCAGGCGGTCCGCCGGCAACCGGTGGCCTCGGTCGGACACTTGGACATTCCCATGTGGAACGATGGAGCGATCCGCCAGGCCGTCAATGAGCGCATGGGGCCGCTCTACGTGGCGGGCTATCGGAAAACCTGGCTGGAGGACCATGCGACCGCCGTCCTTCATGCGGCGCCCGACGATCTCGCCCGTGTGAGTTATGCCGTCGCGCATGAGCTGGATTCCACCGCGCCTGCCGTCGCCGGTTTGAATGAGGAGCAGCGGCGGCTCGCGCAGCGGATCGCAACGGATTTACTCCACGCGGCGCAACCGGCCGTGATTGCGGGGACCGGTGCGGGGAGCCCTGCTCTGGTCCAAGCCGCATGGCGCGTGGCGCTCGCTCTCTACCAACGAGGAAAGCCGGTGAAGCTCACGATGGTGATGCCGGAATGCAATAGCGCCGGCGCCGCCCTGCTGGGAGGGCAACCGCTGGAAGCAGCCTATGACTTGCTCGACGCCGGCCATGTGGACGTCGCGATTGTGTTGGAGAATGATGTGTCTCGCCGCCCGGTGATCAGGACGAATGGGCTCGACGGGCGGATTGCCGCTCGTGACGGTGTGTTCTGGCTTGCGGTGGATCATCTGGACAATGGCTGCACCAGAGCCGCTGATGCCGTCTTGCCGGCCGCCACATTCGCCGAAGGTGACGGAACGGTGGTCAATCACGAAGGGAGAGCGCAACGCGCGTATCAAGTCTTCGTGCCGGGCGGCGAGGTTCAGGAAAGTTGGCGCTGGCTGAGGGACATCGCCCGCGGGTTGGATGGCGGCCGGAAGCCCTCACTGGAAGTGATAGCCGGCTGGACCGGATTGGATGATGTCGTGAGGGACCTCTGTCGTGAATTGCCGGTGTTCCGGCCCATCGAGGAAACACTGCCCGCGTCCAATCTGCGCATCGCGGGACGAAAGATTCCACGGCAGCCGGAGCGCTACAGCGGCCGCACGGCCATGGTGGCCAATGTCACCATGCACGAGCCGCGGCCTCCCGTTGATCCTGATTCGCCCTTCGCCTTTACGATGGAAGGCTCGCACAACACCGTGCCGCCGCCCTTGCAGCCCCAGGTCTGGGCGCCGAGGTGGAACAGCAATCAGGCCTTAAACAAATTCCAGGAGGAGGTCGGAGGGCCCCTGCGGGACGAACTGATTGGACCTTGCCTCATTGAGCCGGGAAAGGGTGAAGGATCGCCCGCCTCCGGAGCCATTCCCCCTGCGTTTCAGCCTCGTGCCGCGGAATGGCTCGCGCTGCCTCGTTATGAGATCTTTGGAAGCGAGGAACTCAGCGCCTCGGCGCCTGCCCTGTCGACGCGCGTCCCTCCCATGTCGATCGCCATGCACCCGGCTGATGCCGCTCGCATGGAGTGGGCGGCCGGCGACCGATTGCAACTGGCGCTTCAACAGCAACGGATTCCATTGCCGCTGGCCGTGGACGAGGCGGTCCCTCGCGGAACCGTAACGGTGGCGCGCCTCGGAGAGTGCGTGGCCTTGCCGTTGCCGGGCTGGTGCCGGCTTGAGAAAGAGGAGGCGCCGTGAATTCGTGGGGGCAGGCGCTGGTCATGAGCGCGGCGGTATTGGGGGCGGTGCTGACCTTGGCCGCGCTCTTGATCTGGGTGGAGCGGCGGCTGCTCGGGCTGTGGCAGGAGCGGTTCGGACCCAATCGGGTCGGGCCCTTCGGTATGTTCCAGTCGGTGGCCGACATGATCAAGATCTTTACAAAGGAAGATTGGGTTCCGCCGTTCGCCGACAAGCGGGTGTTTATCCTCGCCCCGACAATCGTCGTCACGACGGTTCTCTTGTCGTTCGCGATCGTTCCGTTCGGCCCGTCCGCCGGCGTCGCCGATTCGAATATCGCGGTCCTGTTCTTTCTCGCGATGTCGTCGCTGGCGGCCTACAGCGTCGTCCTGGGCGGCTGGGCTTCGAACAATAAGTATTCGCTTCTGGGAGGGTTGCGCGCCGCGGCGCAACTGTTGAGCTACGAGGTCTTCATGGGGCTCTTTCTCATGGGCGTCGTCTTGCTGGCCGGGTCGTTTGATTTACGGCGGATCGTTGAGGCGCAGCGCGAGGGATGGTTCGTGATTCCACAATGGCTCGGTTTTGTCGGATTCCTGATCGCAGGGGTTGCGGAGACCCATCGGGCTCCGTTCGACATGCCGGAGGCGGAAGCCGAGCTGGTGGGCGGCTACCACACGGAATATTCCGGGATGAAATTCGGCATGTTCTTTGTCGGCGAATATCTGGGCATTGCGTTGATTTCGTCGATGATCACCGTGCTCTTTTTCGGCGGGTGGCAGGGTCCATGGTTGCCGCCGCTGGTCTGGTTCTGCCTCAAGACGGGTGTCTTCATCGCACTGTTCATTCTGTTGCGGGCGACGTTTCCACGGCCTCGGTTCGACCAATTTCTTTCGTTCGGCTGGAAAGTCTTGTTGCCCTTGGCTCTAGTCAATCTTCTGATCACCGGCGCGATCGTACTGGGCGTGCAAGGAGCATGATATGCCGGATATTGGGTCTTCGCCGCGACAGACTGCCGGATTGTCCGCCGTGTGGTCATTGATCGGGGCGTTCCTCCAGGGGTTGTGGGTGGTGCTCAAGCGCACCTTCCGGCGCCCGATCACAGTGCAGTATCCGGAGGAGCAGCCCTATCTGCCGCCGCGCTGGCGTGGCCGCATCGTCCTGACCCGCGATCCCGACGGGGAGGAACGATGCGTCGCCTGTTATCTGTGCGCGGCCGCCTGTCCGGTGGATTGTATCGCGCTCCAGGCGACGGAATCGCCCGATCAGCATGATCGCCGGTATCCGGCCTGGTTCCGGATCAATTTTTCGCGCTGTATCTATTGCGGCCATTGCGAAGAAGCCTGTCCCACATATGCGATTCAATTGATTCCCGACTTCGAACAGGGCGAGTACGTTCGGCGGAATATGGTCTATGAAAAGCAAGACTTGCTGATCAGCGGAACCGGCAAGTATCCGGACTACAATTTCTATCGCGTCGCCGGTGTGCGGATCGGCGGCAAGGACAAGGGCGAGGCGGAGAATGAGCAACCGCCTGTCGATGTACGGAGCCTGCTGCCATGAACATCCCTTTCTATATCGCCGCTGCGGTCGCCGTCCTGGCCACAGTCCGAGCCGTGACCCATTTCCATGTCGTCCATGCGCTGCTCTATCTGATCGTTTCGTTCATGGCGGTGGCCGTCGTGCTCTATCTGCTGGGCGCGCCCTTCGTCGCCGCGCTTGAGGTCATCGTGTATGCGGGGGCCATCATGGTCCTGTTCGTGTTCGTCGTAATGATGCTGAACCAGGGCGCCCGCGAGGTTGAACGGGAACGGCGGTGGGCCCCGAGAGGAATGTGGCTGGGGCCGGGCCTGCTCTCCGGCCTGTTGCTGGCCGAAGTGATCTATCTCCTCTGGACCGGAGCGCCATCCGGCGACCATGCGGAGGTCGGGCCGCGGGAAGTCGGACTGGCCCTGTACGGACCGTATGTTCTGGCGGTGGAGTTGGGCTCGCTCTTGTTATTGCCGGGGATCATCGGCGCCTACCATCTCGGCCGGCGTCAATGGAGTGAACGCTAGTATGCCGCACAATGCCATGATTCTCGCGGCCGTCCTCTTCTCGCTCGGCCTCGTCGGTCTGCTCGTCAGGCGGAATATCATCTACGTGCTGATGTCCATCGAGATCATGATGAATGCGGCGGGCCTGGCCTTTGTGTCGGCCGGAGCCTCATGGGGCCAGCCGGACGGCCAGGTGATGTTCGTCTTTATCCTGACGTTGGCCGCCGCCGAAGTATCCGTCGGGTTGGGCCTGGTGCTGCTCATGTACGACCGCTTCCGCACCATGGACGTGGACGCGCTGAACAGCATGAGAGGGTGAGGAAAGAGAGTCGTCCAAAGCAGATTCTTGGAAGTTGAGGCACGGGGAGTGAGACGCCGACTTCGCCGGGAGGTGCGGAGGCGTCCGCTTCCCGTGCCCCGAAGCGTACGGGCTTCTGTCGGTGCAGGAGTCGTTCTATCCGGTTGCAGGTGATGAGCATGCTTTCATACCTCTGGTTGGTTCCGGCGCTTCCGCTGGCCGGGTTCCTCATCCTCGTCGCCGGCGGCCGACTGTCGAAGCGGATGATCGCCTGGATCGGGGTCGGGTCGGTCGGCCTGTCGGCCATCGTCGCCGGGCTGGTTACGGTCTCCTTCATCGTGTCTCCTCCCGCCGGCGGCCGCTTCACGCAGCATCTCTGGACCTGGGTGGAGGCCGGTCCCTTTGTTTCCCGGCTCGCCTTTGATCTGGATGCGCTGTCGCTCGTGATGATGCTGGTCATCACCTGGATCGGGTTGCTTATTCATGTCTACTCAGCGGAATTCATGGCGGAGGATTCGGGCTACCGGCGATTTTTCGCTTACATGAATCTATTTGTCGGCGCGATGTTGATTCTTGTGCTGGCCGATAATCTGTTCCTGTTGTACCTGGGATGGGAAGGGGTGGGACTCTGTAGTTATCTGTTGATCGGATTCTGGTATGAGCAGCCGGCCAATGGATGGGCGGCCAGAAAGGCGTTCATCATTACGCGCATCGGCGACACCGCGCTGGCGATCGGGATGTTTTTATTGTTTGCCTCGTTCGGAACCGTCGATATCCAAGACCTGATGCGCGACGCCTCGGGACGCTGGGACGCAGGGTCGCCGATTGCAACGGCCGCCGCGGCGCTCTTGTTGATCGGCGCGATGGGCAAGTCCGCGCAGGTGCCGCTTCAGACTTGGCTCCCGGACGCCATGGCCGGCCCGACGCCGGTCAGTGCATTGATCCATGCCGCCACGATGGTGACGGCCGGCGTGTATCTGCTGGCGCGCACGCAGGCGCTCCTCCAGCTCGCTCCGGCCGTTCAATTCTGCGTGGCGGTGGTCGGTGTGATGACGCTGCTGCTCGCCGCGTTCAGCGCGTTGGCGCAGCGGGATATCAAGCGTGTGCTGGCCTACTCGACCATCAGCCAGATCGGGTACATGTTTCTCGCGCTCGGCGTCGGCGCTCCGGTCGCGGCGATGTTTCATTTTCTGACCCACGCCTGCTTCAAGGCGCTCCTGTTTCTCGGAGCGGGCGCGGTGAGCAACAGCCTGCATCATGAATTGGATATGTTTCGCATGGGCGGTTTGTGCCGGCGCTTGCCGGTCACCTGTTGGACCTTCCTGGCCGGTGTCGCTTCGCTCGCCGGTCTGCCGCTTATCACCGCCGGTTTTTACAGCAAGGATCTGGTGCTCTGGGAAACGTGGATCTCGCCTCACGGCGGACTCTGGCTCTGGATAGGAGGCGCGGCGGGTGCCTTTGTCACCGCGCTGTACAGCTTTCGCTTGTTCTTTTTCGTGTTCTTGGGTGACATGAAAACAGAGCCGCATGGAAAGCCGGGGCCGATGATAACCGTGCCGTTGGTCATGCTGGCCGGATTATCCCTCGTGGCCGGGTTTCTTGAGCTGCCCCGGACGCTCGGCCATTGGCCCTTGTTCAGCAGCTTTCTCGAAACCGCCATGCCGCTTGTCCATGCCGACTCGGCCTCGGTTGCCGCGGAAGCCATCCATCAAAGCGTGCTGAGCCTCGTGGCCCTGGCGGGGGCCGGCATTGCCTATTGGCTCTATCGTGCGGCGCCCGAGCGTCTCGCGATCTTTGCCGCCGCCGGGCCGGCCGCCTCGTTACGCCGTGTGTGGTTCGAAGGGTGGGCATTTGATCGCTTTTATGACCGATTTGTCGTCCGTCCGTTCATAGAGATGGCCCGGACGAACCGGACGGATGCGGTCGATGCGGTGTATACGGCCGCCGCGCGCGTCGTCGAGCGGGCGCATGTCGCGCTGAGCGACACGCAAACCGGATCGGTGCGATGGTATGCCACGGTGCTGGCGGGAAGCGGGGTCCTGTTTATTTGGTACATGCTCACATGATCCTCCTGTGGCTGATCATCATTCCGATGGCCGGCGCTTGCGCCGCCTGGTGGGTCGAACGTCGAGGTCCTCAGTGGCCCCGCTGGACCGCCTTGACTTGTTTAGGCGTCGAACTCGCGGTTGCCGGAGCGCTGTGGCGGGACGCCGCGCTGGCGACGCCGTTATCGCGGCCGGGAACGTGGGCTGCGGAGTGGAATGTGGCATGGATCCCCAGCTGGGGCATCCGATTGCATGTGGCCGCCGACGGCTTGAGCCTGTCGTTGCTCCTGCTCACGGCGTTCCTTGGCATCATGTCGGTGGTCTGCTCGTGGACCGAGATTCGGGAGCGAGTCGGCTTCTTTCATTTCAACCTATTGTGGACACTCACAGGAGTCATCGGGGTCTTCCTCGCCATGGATCTGTTTCTCTTCTTCCTTTTCTGGGAAGTCATGCTGATTCCGATGTACCTGCTCATTATTCTATGGGGGCATGAAGGGCGGCTCCGCGCGGGATATAAATTTTTTCTCTTCACGCAAGCGGGCAGCTTGCTCTTGTTGATCGCGCTCATCGCGCTGGTCTTTATCCAGGCGTCGCAGAAAGGCGTCTGGTCGTTCGACTATCACGATCTGCTCGGCGCCCAGATAACAGGAGCCGCCGGAACCTGGTTGATGCTCGGTTTCTTCCTCGCCTTTGCGGTCAAGCTGCCCGTGTTTCCGTTCCATACCTGGCTGCCGGACGCCCATACCGAAGCGCCCACCGCGGGCAGCGTCATTCTGGCCGGCCTGTTGCTGAAGACCGGCGCCTATGGATTGATCCGGTTCGCCGTGCCGTTGTTTCCCGAGGCCTCCCGAGATTTCGCGCCGGTCGCGATGTTCCTCGGCGTCGTCGGCATTCTGTATGGCGCGATGCTCGCGTTTGCGCAGACGGATCTCAAGCGACTGGTGGCCTATAGCAGCGTCAGTCATTTGGGGTTTGTCTTGCTCGGTGTGTATGCGGGCGCTCATCCGGCTTTCGAAGGGGCGGTGATGCAAATGATCGCCCATGGAATCAGCACGGGGGCATTGTTCATGCTGGTCGGCGCATTGCAGGAGCGGCTGCATACGCGGGACTTGCGCCACATGGGCGGCTTGTGGGGTCGGATTCCGGTGTTCGGCGCGCTGTTGTTGTTTTTTGCGGTGGCAAGCCTCGGGATGCCGGGTCTTGGAAATTTCATCGGCGAATTTCTCGTGCTGCTGGGTTCGTTTGCCCCGCATGCCGCTCTGACGGTGGCTGCGACTGCCGGGATCGTGCTGGCCGCGGTCTATGCGTTGGTCATGGTCCAATATACAGTGCATGGTCCGGCCGAGCCGGACCGTCGCGTGGCCGATCTGTCGCGCCCGATGCAGTGGTCGCTGGTTTCGATGGCCCTGATTCTTGTCTGGCTCGGACTCTATCCGCAGCCATTGTTACGGATGGTCGGCCCGGCTATGGGCAGCGAGCGGCCGATGGTCGTGTCGGCCGAGGAAGGATCCGGATGAATCAGGCCGATCTTGTTGCGCTGATGCCGATCCTTATATTGATCGTGGCCGTGGCGGCGATGATGCTGCAGATCGCATGGGATCGGCGCCATGTGATCACGGCCGGCATGGCGATGGGCGCCTGCGCCGTCGCCTTGGCGTTTCTGCCATCGGCCACTCCGGAGGGAGCGCGGCGGGTGACGTCTCTGCTGGTGATCGACGGCTATGCGTTGTTCTATATGGGCGTGATCCTCACGACTTCCCTGGCGGTGGTCGCGATGTCGCTGCCGTATCTTCTGATGCGGCCCAGCGATGAAAACCAGCCGGAGGAGTTCTATGTGTTGCTTTTGCTGGCGGCAATCGGCGCCTGCGTGCTTGTCGCGGCTGATCACGCCGCGTCTTTTTTTCTTGGACTGGAATTGATCAGCTTGTCCCTCTATGGGCTGATCGGTTATCTGCGAGCCAGACTCCGTTCGCTTGAAGCGGCAATCAAATATCTCGTGCTGTCGGCCGCCTCCTCGGCTTTTTTGCTGTTCGGGTTGGCCCTGCTCTATGGCCACAACGGGACCATGGAGTTCAGCCGGATGGGCACGTTGCAGCGGATCGAGGATGGCGTCTCGCTCACGGTCCTGGCCGCCTTCGGGTTTATTCTGATCGGAGTCGGATTCAAACTGGGCGTCGCCCCCTTCCATATGTGGGCGCCGGATGTCTATCAAGGCGCTCCCGCCCCCGTTGCCGCATTCGTGGCGACCTGCTCCAAAGCCGCCGTCTTCGCGTTGCTGCTTCGCCTGACCGTCGCCATGGATCTTGAACGGCACACCGTCTTCTGGAATTTGATTGCCATCGTGGCGGTTTTGTCGATGTTTGGGGGAAATCTGCTGGCCCTGCTGCAATCCGACGTCAAGCGTATCCTTGCCTATTCCTCCATTGCGCATCTGGGATACGCGCTGGTGGCGTTTTTGGCCGGCGGATCGCTGGCCGTGGAATCCGTCACGGTCTATTTGACCGCGTATGTCCTCACGAGTCTCGGGGCCTTCACCGTGGTCGCTCTCCTCTCGACCAGCCGGGAAGATGCGGATTCTCTGGAGCGCTATCAGGGGCTGTTCTGGCGGCGGCCGTGGATGAGCGGCGCCATGACGGTGATGTTGTTGTCGCTCGCCGGCATTCCCTTGACCGTGGGCTTTATCGGGAAGTTCTATGCGATTGCCGCCGGGGTGGGGAGTGGATTGTGGGTGTTGCTCATCATTCTGGTGACCAACAGCGTCATCGGCCTCTTTTATTACCTTCGGATTCTCGTCGCGATGCTGCAGCCGGCATCCCCGGCCACGCAGCCGCTCGGCGGCCGCGACAGCCGTGGCCTGTGGATCGGGGGCACGTCGTTGGCGGTGGTGACGCTGCTTACCCTGTGGATCGGCGTCAATCCGGAGCCGCTCATTAGAGTGGTGCGGATGGTCGTCGTCGGCAAACTCTAACAGGAAGTTGAAACACACACCGATTGCTTCGCAATCGCTTACCCGCAGATGCTCCCTTCCATGGGCTGTGTTCTCGCAAGATGCTGCAATCTGCTGGAAGCCGCCGGCGCCGCCCGGCATGAAGCACATCACGGATAGGAGGGGCGGCGGTGCATGCCGGCCGCGTCGAGGTAGTCCTGCGCCATCCACCCGGCGACGAATAACAGGAAGAAGATTGCGACACTAAACCCGGCCAGAAGCGAGGCCACGAGCGCCGCCCCCACCAATCGAGCTGCGAAAACTGAAACCACCATCAGCGCAATCACAATGAGCTTGTTCATATGCCGCCTCCTCCTGTCCGTCCTCATATGATGTTGCCGGCGGACGCATTGGCTGACTGGCACCGGTCCAGCCCGAATCTCTACAACCAGAGAACCAGCAAGAGCGGTGCCCGATGAAGCGCGCTTCCTGCTCCTGATGCCGCGCACGTGCCACGCCACCGCAGATTCGGATGGCTTGTCCCCCCTGAGACAAGTTGTCCTTCCCAAAGTGTTGAAATGGAATCGGTGCGGCGCCATGTGAGGTCCAGGAATCAGCTGCGGCCCTTGTCTGTATAGGCGAGGCGCCATGCCGCGGCAACCGGCGTGGTGCCCTGAGGCTTAGGTCTATATTTTGCGTTGGAAGGACGGAGAGGGCGGTAATTGTACGGAGTTGTGTACCTGGTGTTGTCATTTCTAACGAAGGCGTTGTGGATAAGAAAGAGCGCGATGAGGACCGGCGTGGTCACGAATATTGTGGTCGCGGATCAACGCGGGCCCGCAGAGCTGACGGTGAACGCCGGAGACGAGGTTCGATGGATTGGATCGGATAAGGCAAGCGCCCGGTCGGAAACTACTTAACAACATCGCGGCAGCCAGGTGTGCCCGGCGCCACGAAACACTACTGAACAAAGGAGTCATTTCATGCATCACCTTAAGACGACATTGACGATCGCAGCCACACTGTCCACCGCCGTCGTTGTTTCGGCGTACGGCGAGGGCATTCATTATCAGGCTTTCACGGTCAGCGATCCGGCCCACGGCGGCCTGGTTGCGCAGGCAGTGAAAGACGATGGTGAGCAACAATTACTGCAGGGCAATCTGGCCGTGCTCGGCAAGGTGGAAGCCGTGACGTCGGACCAGATCAAAGTCGACATCGGCGAAGTGCAGCCTCGATTCCTGCCCTTGAGCCAGGCAAAAGAAAAGGGCTTCCCCGATATCAAGGCCGGCGATAATCTCGTCATCACCGTGAACGGGCAAAACCTCATCGTGGACTATCATCCGTTAGATGATCCTTCCTCGAGCCATCACAAAGTGGTGCGGGGAAAGATCGCCGATAATATGCCGATCGGGCACGACAAGGTCGTGATCAAGGAAGAGAATGGAAAGGAATCGTCTTTCACGGTCCGCTCTCAGGCGCGGAGCAAGATCGCGTCTATTCCCGTCGGGACGCCGGCGTTGTTCCTGATCGATGAAACCAACCAGGTGAGCGATGGCACCTTCGCGAGCCTGGAGGCGGTCAAGGAGGCTCACAAGCAGTTTGAAAATAAATCCCCGATTAAAGGCGCCAATCGGCAAGTGGATGGGACGGTCGTCGAGCCGCTGCATACCAATAAAATCACGATCAAGACGGGAGAGGGAGAACGGCCGTTCGAAGTGCGTGAAGTCATGCAGGACCGTATCTCCAAACTTCAAAAGGGCGAGTCCGTCATTCTTCTGGTCGATAACGAGAATAAAGTGGTTGATATCGCGGTGCCTCCTCAGAAGGGGCGCTAAGGAGGATTTGCCGTAGAGAAGGACGTGGTCATGACACGAAAAGTCTCCTATGCGGTCATTGCCCTGACGATACTGACATTTGTTGGTTGCAATCGGTATCAGGTTATTCCCAAGGAATACCAGGGGCGGGTCAATCAGAAGCTCTCGTTCGTAGAAGCGAAGGCGGAGGCCGCGACGTACAAGGGAGAAACCGTGGTGTGGGGAGGAGAGGTGTTGAAAGCGACACGATTGCCGAACCGCACGCGACTTGAGGTGTTGCAGCTGCCGTTGACCGACGACTTCATTCCCGCGGGAGAACGCACGGAATCGAACGGCCGCTTTCTGGCCGTCGATACACAAGGAGAAATTCTTGATCCTGCGGTCGTGAATGAAGGAACGAGGGTCACGATCATTGGACAGATACAAGGTACCAAATCGTTGGTCTCGGATTTGGGGCCTCACGAGTACCCCGTGATCCAGATCCGGGACATGACGATATGGGACAGAAAAATGTCGAGGGCCATGGCGTATCCCTACTATGGTCCTTACTACGGACATTACTATTATGGATACCGGCCGTATGTGTTCTGGGATGGGACCAGGGTGCCGGGCAGTTGAGTACGGCATGGTGGCGAAACGAATCTTAACGGCGGGGGCCTATGTCATCGTCGCCGCCATCGCCGGCTGTTCGACGTATGAGGTGATTCCTGATCATCTGGACGGCCAAGTGCGCCGGGATATTGGTTTGGAACAGGTCGAGAAGACCCCTGAGTCCTATCGGGGAGAGACCGTAGTCTGGGGAGGAGAAATCCTGAGCACATCCCTTGAAAGAGACACTATCACGGTCGAAATCTTCCAACTGCCCTTGGATCGGACGTTACGCCCGCTGGATTCGAAGGCCGCATCGAAAGGGCGTTTTCTCGCGATCGATGCGAAGCAAGACATGAAGGATGCGGGCGCGCTGAAAAAGGGAACGCTCGTCACGGTCATCGGCGAAGTCCGGGGTGTTGTCCCCTCCCGTCTCGATCAGGATCAATATGACGCGCCGGCGTTGCTGATACGGGATATGACGGTATGGGAACGCCGGATAGGTCGGACTCAATATCCGCTGAGTTCGCCGTTCGTCGGATATCGCCCGTTCATTTTCTGGGACAGCCGCCGCGTCTCGGGCGAATGAGGAAGAATCGCACAGGAACCGTTGGCACGAACGATGAGCGAGGGAGAGCGCGATGGAGAATGAAAAAAAAGCACGAATGATCAAACCTTGGATTAATGAAGAGGAACGCGTCACGGTCGATTTTCTCAATGAGCGTGATCTTAACGCGCAGGTGACAGCCTGTACCGACGAGGTCGTCAGTCTCGCATTGGAGACTTCCGCTCCCCATATGAAGCAACGGGTGACCTTGCCGTTGCGGGACATCGAAGTCGGCGAAGACCTCACTCATTATACCCGTGACCCCGATGAACCGGTTCGCCAAGGCCGTTTACGGCTGACAGTCAATGAGAAACGACCGGTAGGTATGCTTTAGCCGGATGAACGAACAAGCGCGTCACCGGATCAGCGATTCACAATCAATGAAAGGGCTGATGCGGTGATTTCGTGATGCGGTGACGCGGCGATCTCGACAATTCCGCGCTTCACCACGTTACCCAATTACCGATCATCAATTGTCGATATGCGATATCTCGCATTAGCGGCGGACTATGACGGCACGCTTGCGACGGATGGACGTGTGCCTGAACAGACCGTCGTGGCTTTGGAGCGGCTGGTCGGCTCCGGGCGGAAACTGATTCTTGTCACGGGCCGGGTGTTGCCCGATCTGTTGGAAATTTTCCCGCAGCTTGATCTCTGCGAACGTGTGGTGGCCGAAAACGGCGCTCTGCTCTATCGGCCGGCGTCGAAGGAGCTCAAAGTACTGGCGCCGTCCCCCTCGGCGCGGTTTGTCGATGAGTTGCGCCGGCGAGGCGTCGATGATGTCAGCGTAGGACAGTCCATCGTGGCGACCCGCCATCCGCATGAGCGGATCGCGCTCGAAGTCATCCGAGACATGGGCTTGGAACTGCGGATTGTGTTCAATAAGGGCGCGGTCATGATTCTGCCGACCGGGATCAGCAAGGCGTCGGGACTCATGGCGGCGCTGAAAGAGTTGGACCTGTCTCCGCACAATATCGTAGCGATCGGCGACGGCGAGAACGACCATGCATTACTCGGTTTATCGGAATACGCGGTCGCGGTCGCGAATGCGGTGCCGATGCTGAAGGAAGCGGCGGACCGAACGACCATCGGGGCCCGCGGCGCCGGGGTGGAAGAGATTATCGCGGATCTGCTGGAGCATGACCTTCAGCGCGATCAGCATGAGCCGAGCCGCCATCGCATTCTGCTCGGGAAGCGCGAGGAGGGATCGGATGTCACGCTGCATCCGGCGCGGGGCAATGTGTTGTTGGCCGGCACGTCCGGCAGCGGCAAATCCACCGTGGCGACCGGCATCCTGGAGCGCTTATCCCAGCGCGGCTATCAATTCTGTGTCATTGATCCGGAAGGGGATTATGAGGCCTTTACCGGAGCCGTTATTCTGGGCACAGGGCAACGGGGTCCCAGCGTGCAGGAGACCCTCACCGCCCTGGATAAGCCGGAGAACAGCGTCGTCGTGAATCTGGTCGGCCTGCCCCTTCAGGACCGGCCGTCGTTTTTTCTCGGCTTGGTCCCGCGCCTCCAGGAGTTGCGCGCGAAAACCGGCCGCCCGCATTGGATTCTGGTGGATGAAACCCACCATCTCTTGCCGGCCGACTGGAACCCTGCCTCGCTCGTCCTGGCGCAGAGGTTGGTCTGCATGATTTATGTCACCGTCCATCCGGAGCAAATCGAGCGTTCCGTGTTGAAGACGATTGATACGGTCATCACGCTCGGAGAGGCCCCGGACCGGACCATGGCGAGCTTCTGCGCGGCGATAGGCGAACCGTGTCCGGATGTGCCGCGGGACTCTCTGTCGCCGGGCGAGGGGATGATCTGGCTCCGCGCGACCACGGAGCCGCCGTTCCGGCTGCGCATTGCGCCCAGCGAGATGGATCGGCGCCGGCACCGCCGGAAATATGCGGAAGGCGAGTTGCCTCCCGAGCGCAGTTTTTATTTCCGCGGCCCGTCGGCGCGCCTGAATCTTCGAGCGCAGAATCTGATCCTGTTTGCGCAGATTGCCGACGGAGTCGATGACGCCACATGGGAATACCACTTGCGGCGCGGGGACTATTCGCAATGGTTTATGGAAGGGATCAAAGATGACGCGCTCGCCGAAGCAGCCGGGCGGCTTGAGAAGGATGCCGCGCTCACGCCGCAGGAGAGCCGGCGTCTCATGCGAGCCGCGATCGAGGAGCACTATACAGTTCCCGCGAAGGACTAGGCGGCTGATTGTCCTCTTTATCCTGGCCGTGTACGCGCCGCTCGCATCCTGCGGCGGCTGGGGAACGAGAGAGCAGGATGACGCCATGGCCAGCGAGGTGAGGCGGTCGTTGTACGACCATGAGCCGGTGAACCTATTGCGTGTCGAGGTCAGCGCGAGCGGAGGCGTCGTGTATTTGAGCGGAGAAGTCGACGAGTACAGTCATAAGGAAGAGGCCGAGCGGTTGTCCGGACAAGTCGATGGAGTGTCCAGGGTCATTAATAAGGTGCAAGTGGAGCAGTAACCACATCATCACAAAGGAGGCGTTATGAATGGCATCGCATTCGGACTCATGATAATGGGAAGTATGGCGCTCATGGCCGGCGGCTGTAGCCACGCAAGCAAGCGGGATCTGGTCGCCAGTACCAATATCTCGTTGATCGAGGCGGTTCGAACGGCGGAAGCGACCGTGACCGACGGCCGTGCGGTGGAAGCGGAACTGGAGAAGAAAGACGGGCGCGCGATGTATGAAGTGGAACTCATCGATGCGAAGCAGGAAAAGCGAAAGGTCTATGTGGACGCGGGCAGTGGAAAAGTCCATAAATTGAAATAAGCGTCCGCAATGCCGACTGAGGAGGCTCCTCGCACCAGCCTCATGAGGAAGGCCATGAAAGACGAGCGCCCGAGACCCGATTCATCCAACGTATGATCCGGGCCCTGGGCATGACTGCTGTCGTCGCTGCTATGACTATGCCGGCCATGTGCGTCGCGTTATTCGCGGACACATGGCCGGCTCTCGCCGCACCTGACGCTCCATCCGGAAGTCCGAACCCTTGGCAGTATGGAGCGCTGGTCGATGTCAGTTACGGTCTTGACTTCAACTTTCCTGAAAACCACCGCTGGCGCAGCAAGGAGACGACCCCGCGCACCAACGGGTTCGCGCCCAATATGGCGCTCGGCTACCTTCATAAGGAGCCGCATCGCGCCGGGGAGTGGGGGATGGAACTTGGCGTCCAAGCCGGCTACGACACGGATGCTTTGGTCCCGAATGAGCGAGAAGGGCGGGACCGGGCCGTTCAAGGCGCCGATGTCCTGCGCCATCTTTCGCGAGCGAACGTGAGCTACCTGGCGCCTCTCGGCAATGGCTTGATGCTGACCGCGGGGCTCATGCAAGGCTACATCAACTACGAGTCGTTTTATGCGAAGAATAATCTGAACTACACGAGAGCGTACATCACGGACTATTCGCCGAATTTTCTGTTCGGGGTGGGAAGCCGCTACGCAATCAACCACAATATTGATGTCGGATTCCATGTCATCAACGGGTTCCAGCACCTGGCTCATCCCAATAATCTCCCGAGCTATGGCGCGGAAGTGGACTGGCGGGTGGCGAGGCGGGTCGTGCTGGCGCAGAATGTCTATTACGGGCCGGATCAATCCGACACGTCTCTCCGATTCTGGCGGTTCTTTTCGGACACCCAGGTGCAGTGGAGCGGCGATGAATTCACGATGGCCCTCGCCTATGACATCGGCACGGAGCGGGCGACCGATGTGGCGAATCACGAGCGGACGTTCTGGATGGGAGCGGCGCTGTTCACGCGCTGGGACCTGTCGGGGCCATGGAGCGTCTCCGTCAGGCCGGAAACGTTTTGGGACCGCAATGGGCGGATGACGGAGTCGCGCCAGCTCTTATGGGCCGTCACCACGACGTTCGAATATCAGCGGCATTTCGGACGGCAGCTCTGGCTCACCCGCCTGGAATATCGATATGACAATTCGACGGGGAAGGAAGGCGGATTCTTTCGCGGCGGGGATGTGTCCCCGGGAGTTCCGCGGCTCGTGCAAAGCCAGCATCTGCTCCTGTTTTCGCTCGTGTGGGCGTTCGAATCATGATGATTCCCGACTCGATTTGAACGCCCCGTGACGCCCTTCTTTGGTCATGTTGCGTAGCGCTTCGAATTGCTCCTGAAGCCGGTCCAATTCGTCATCCGTGCAATCCTCCAGGTCGATCAGGCTGTTCCGGGCGCCTTTGACCTTGTAGATCAGTTCATCAAGTTTCAAGTGAATCGCTTTGGCGTCGCGATTCTGCGTGCTCTGGATGAGAAACACCATGAGGAATGTGACGATCGTGGTGCCGGTATTGATCACCAGCTGCCACGTATCGGAATAGCCGAACAACGGTCCGGTGGCGCTCCACACGAGGACGATTCCCACGGCCGCCAGAAAGGCCCATGGAGTGCCCATCCAAATCGAAACGTGCCGCGCAAAATTGTTGAACGGCTCTGTATTGGGTTGTTCCATCGAGACACCTCCGTTCAAGGCGTATGCTGAGTTTTCGGAATGATGGAGATGCCGCCGCCCACTTCGAGCACCGCGTATTTGATCTGATCCATCCGTTCCAGGCCTTGTGTTTCCCTGGCAACGGCGAGGATATCCTCGCGATCGACTCTCGCGCGATCCATCAAGGCTTCCAACGGCCGCCCGTTTTCCACGAGAACCAGGGGCAGTCCGTCAAGCCATCGCTCGATGAACGCGCTTCTATGTTTCCAGTTGGTAAAGAGGATGTCCAGCCCCACCAATGTCGTAATCACCAGCATTCCGTTCACCATCGAATAATCATTGCCGATCATGGCGTTCTGGGTCGCTTCGCTGATAATCAACAACAGGACGAAATCGAAACTCGTCATTTCGCTGAGCGTCCGCCGCCCCGCAATCCGGAACATCAGTAGAAGGAATACATAGACGGCGAGAGCCCGCAGGATAGCATCCATTCTCACTCCTCCTGTGTGTTCTTCAGGGATAAATAAATTGCCGTATCGGGATCGCGGGCACGCCCGGCGAGCGGAGTTCCGCGGCCACCCGGCCGATACCGGAAAATTGGAGCGGCAAAGTGATGATCCCCCATTCTTGCTCGCCGGCCATGGCCACCTCGAAGAGGAGGCCGTTGTCGGCGATTTCAGTCGTCACCGGCGCCGGCGTGATGTGCTGGATGTTGACGTGGGCGCTGTAGTCCGGGCCAATCCATATGCGGATTGAACCATTGGACGCCTGTCCGGGCTTGACATGAATACGGAGCTCTGAAGAGCCTTCATACCGTCCAAACCGCTCGTACTCTACCCAGAGCGGACCCCGGATATCGCCGCCGGTCGTGTAGCTCAATGGCCCGTGACCGAATAATCCGGCCAAACCAGACAGAATGATGAGACCCATTGCCGCCCATCCGGCGCGCTGAATGTTCCACATGCGGTGCTGGACCCGGAGATCTTGATTGATCTCAAGATCGCCGACTCGGACGATAGGCGCGCTCATGATGAAACCGATAGCGGCGAGGGAGGCGGCGCAGGGGGAATGGGCTCCGGGAGCGGCGGCGGAATGGGAGCAGGGGGCAGCGGGTGCGCCGGCGGTGGTGGCGCCGGCGCAGGGGGAATCGGTCGAGGTCGTGTGGGATCCGACTGGGCCATCGCACGGCCTGGGAGGCAGCACAGACCCAGGGCCGCCACGATGGCCAGGCCACCGAACACGGCCGGCCGATCACGAATCATCCGGCCACCTTCAATGCGTGGATTTGGAGCCTGCTCCCTCATGTTGCGGAGCCTTGACGTTGCCGCCGCTGCTCGGTCCGCTCGGACCTGCGCCGCCGGTCTGTTCCTCGCCCTGAGGACCGGTATCGCTGCGCTTCTGTTTGTGTTCCTGCTTCTGCGTTGTCGTTTCACTTCCCTGTTGTTGCTTGGATGCCTTATCCGATTCGGAGTCCGTCGCATAGGCGGGCGGTCCGGCCAGTGCCAAGCCGATGACGAGTATGGGAATGCTCTGCAGGAATCTCATTGTAGGATCTCCTTTGTATGTAGTTCTGCCGTGAAAGGTGTTATGCCTGGCGGGTGCGGCAAGTGCATCCAGCCTGACCCCCGACGGGCAGTCTTTCATTCGAACAGTCCTGGACCTGCTTGCGTGGTCGATCAAGACGGTCACCGTGATGCGGTGTATCGTAACTCGTGTGTGTGGCTCGCCGCTTCCCGCACCGCCGTCATGAGTTGATCCAAGTCGAACGGCTTGGAGAGACAGGCATAGGCGCTCAGCAGAGGCTGACTGTCTTTCCGCTCCATCAATTCCGAATCGCATGAAGCCATGATGACAGGCGTGTCCGGCCACAGCAGCCGGCTGACGTCCAGGAACGTCAGGCCGTCCATGTGCGGCATATGATAGTCGCAGAGCACCACGTCATGGCGGCGCCTCTTCATTTCGGCTAATCCCTCGCGGCCGTCTCCCGCTTGATGAACGTCATAGCCTTCCTGCAGGAATACGTCTGCCAGTAAGAAGCGAATGTCCTCATCATCTTCCACCAGGAGAATACGCTTGCCTTCGCCAAACATCCCGGCCCCCTTCCTTGGCGGCTTGATTCGCCATGTGGCAACGAAAAGAGCAAACTCCGGGCCGCGAATGTCACCATTCGACAAGGGCGCAATACACACAATTTGGATGGATTTTGTCGGCTGCCGCCGAGCGGGAAGCTCGGTATACAGACAGACTGGCAGCCGAATCAGACAAGATGTCCCGGCGGGAGGACTTCGGCTACGGAGCGGCTTATCCCACGCCGAATTGTGCGGCAACCCCGTACTGCCGCAGCTTGCGAAGGAGTGTTTTGCGATGGATGCCTAAAATCAGGGCCGATCGGCCCAGATCCCGGTCATGAGACTCGAGCACGCGCAGAATATGATCCCGCTCCAAATCCGTCAGCGTGACCCAGCCTTGAGCCTGCGCGACCGTTTGGACCGTCGCGCTTTTGACGGCCGCCGGAAGGTCTTCCGGGCAAATAATGGAATGGGGCGTCAAGGCGACCGATCGCTCGATCGCATGCTCGAGTTCCCGGACGTTGCCCGGCCACCAGTAGCGCAGGAGAAGCTCCATCGCTTCGGGCGAGACTCCGGTGACCGGCTTCTCTTTGGCCGCACCGTAGTTCTGGATGAAAAATTGGACGAGAAGAGGGATGTCCTCGGCCCGCTCGCGGAGCGGGGGAATATCGATCGAGACGACGTTCAGCCGGTAAAATAAATCTTCGCGGAAGGTGCCTGCTTTAACCAGCGAGTCGAGCTGTTTCTTTGACGCGGCGATAATACGCACGTCGATGGCCATCGATGCGGTGCTGCCGACTCGGCGAATCTCCCGTTCCTGAATCACCCGCAGCAGTTTGCCTTGGAGCGCCGGGGAGAGGTCGGCGACCTCGTCCAGAAAGCAGGTGCCGAGATGCGCTTTTTCGAGCAGCCCTTTTTTGGCGGCCACGGCTCCCGTGAAGGACCCGCGTTCATGTCCGAACAGTTCCGATTCCAACAGAGTTTCCGCGAGCGCCCCTCCGTCGACCGTGACGAACGGACCGCCGCTTCGGGCGCTGTTGGCATGGATGGCGCGGGCGATCAATTCTTTCCCCGTGCCGCTTTCTCCCTGGAGCAATACCGTGCTCTCGGTCTGCGCCACCCGCGCGATGGATTTATAGACCGCGACCATGGCGGGACTGCTGCCGACCAGATTATCGAATCGGTAGCGGCTTTTCAGTTGTTCACGCAACACCTGGTTTTGCGTCGACAAATATTTGTGTTCCAGCGCGCGCCGGGCCACCAGCCGGACCTCATCGATGATGAATGGTTTGGAGAGATAATCGAACGCGCCTGCCTTGATGCCGTCCACGGCGGTCTTGAGCGATCCATAAGCGGTCATCAAAATCACCGGCATGTCCTGCTGTTGGGTCCGCAACTCGGCGAGAAAGGCCAGCCCGTCCATGTCCGGCATGTGAATATCGGTCATGATCAGATCCGGAGTATGCTCGCGGATATGTTCCAGCGCCGCTTTCGCATGGGGCGCCGTGGAAATGGCATAGCCTTCTTTCGATAGAATCTCATGGAGCAACGCCAGCGTTTCGGCGTCGTCGTCTACGATGAGGATATTGGAATGATCGAGCTTCATGTGGATAACCCCGCAAGCGGAAGTAGAATGGTAAAGCGGGAGCCCTTGCCCGGCGCGCTTTCCACCGTAATTTGTCCGCCGTGAGCGCGGACGGTCTCTTGAACGATGGCGAGCCCCAGTCCTGTCCCGCGTCCCATGGTTTTCGTGGTGAAGAACGGCTGGAAGATGGGCGCCAGATGCTCCGCTTCGATCCCGGTGCCGGTGTCGGCCACGTCGATGCCCACCCGTTTATCCGATTCGGCTGCGGATTCGCCCGCCGCGTAAGCCCGGATGTTCAAGGCGCCTCCGCCGGGCATGGATTGCAGCGCATTTTCCACCAAATGATTGAGCGCCTCCTGCAGCTGTTGCCGATCCGCGGACACAAAAGCCGGATCAGGGGACAGTGTCAATGTGCACATGACCTGTAGACGCATGCATTCCGTTTGAAACAAGGCGACTGAATCTTGAAGGCATGCATTGATGTCGATGACGGCTCGGACCGGATCGGGACGGCGAGCGTAAACCAACAGATCCTGGATGATCGTGGACGTGCGCTCGATCTGGGTCTCCACGATTTGGAGTCTCGCGCGGACATGGGGAGCGAGACTCTGGTCTTCTTTGAGTAGTTGGACATGTCCGGAGAGGGCGGTCAGCGGCGTGCCGATCTTATGGGCGACGGTGGCTGCGAATTGACCGATCGCGGAGAGCCGTTGGACCCGTGCCGCCGTCCGCTGCGCGGCGGACAGCAGCTGGTTGGCTTGGGCCAGCTGCTCATTCTTCTTATGAAGCTCTTCGGCGGTTTTCCTGAGCGCCATCTCGGTTTGTTTTCGCTCCGTAAAGTCCTTGACGATCATTGCCAGGCCCGTGGCGGCTCCGTCGCGCCCCCGCACGACAAAGGCGTTGATGCATACCGGGACCGGTTCACCGCGCTTCGTCCGATATTCGAGTTCAAAGTCCACTGCTTGGCCCGCATCAAGCAGCTTTCGCCGTTCGACTTCCTCGGTCGCCCTGTAGTTCGGCGCAATGAGATCTCCGTGTATCTTCATCAAGAGTTGGTCCCGCGAATAGCCGGTCAGCCGTTCCAGCGCGCTGTTTACTTCCACGAAAGCCCCGTCGAACGTCATGTAAGCGAATCCGTCGTGTGATGATTCGAAAATGCTCCGGAACCGCACTTGCGCGTCGTGTAATGCCTCCTCCGCTCGCTGCCGTCCGAACTGTTCGACTAAGAGTTGATCTCGTTCCTTGTTCACGTTGCTGGCTCCGATGATTCCGGCTGCCGTACCGATCCTGCGGCGCCCTCATGCCCAAAAAGAGCGCTTCCAAGGCCGGGCATGATCCTCGCCGCCTTGATTCGCGGTCCGGCAGAATGATGTCTCATACGATGAATCCTCCGAAAGATTGCGAGAGCGATGCCTGTCTCGATCAGGGCGGTTGAATGCACCGGCGACAAGAAGTCCGCCGGAACCACGCATCAAAGATCCGGCTACGTCCGTTCCGGTCACAAGCAAGCTCTGACCCGCTAAACGCCAGGACTGGCACAGCAACAGGGAGGTCCGCCTGGTTACTGATACCCGGCAGGAACGGCGGCTCGTCTCTCCGGCATCCTATCCATAAGAAAATCCTACGGTCCTTCCGATCTTTAGTAAACCCCCTTTCCCCGGCCTCCGCCGGTGACAAGTTGTCCCATGAAGGAGACAAAGTGTCCGCATACGCCGGGTCCTGAGCAGGAATTCAGGTTACCGAATGCGCGCGGGCCAGAAGAGCATAAAGGGGTGACTCTCGGTGACAGCTTTTCCTGTCTCGGGATACTTCGTCTGCCGGCTATGGGATCCATGTGGAGTGTCCGGCGAAGCGCAGGCCCCTCTTGATGAATGGAATCAGTCAGTTACCGAGCTTTGAGCGCGCTGGCAACCTTTATGCTTTCGTGGTCGGCAACAAGAGCGAAAGGCTGAGGAACGTTGATCGTGATCTTGATCGTTGAACCGGATGAAGAGTTGGCGGGCGCAATGGGCGAGTTGCTCTTCGATGACGGATTTGAAGTGTGCATCGCGGACTCGTTGAAATACGCACTCGGTCAATTGCCGGCGAGCGGAGTGCAAGGCGTCGTCATTGATATCGACGGAATCCCGCTCTATTCCGATCATACGGCGCTCAAGTTGATGGGCGACTGGTTCCGGCATTGTGATTCGCCGCCTCCGGTGATTGTGTTGAGCATGTGCGCGCCTTCACGCAGCGACGGGGGATTGCCTCCGCCGTCCATCAGCCGCGCCCTCTGGATCGAATGGGTGAGTAAGCCGTTTCAGAATAAGGAATTCTTATCGTTGATTCGTCAGACGGTCAGGCCGAACTAACTGTCGTCGATCCTTTTTGGAGGCGGCGATCAAAAGGAGGAACTGAACATGAGCTGTGAACGATGCGGCGGATTGAAGATTTTCGATCACTTTTATGGAACGACGGCCGGCACCTCGGCTTGGTCATATGACGGATTACGATGCTTGAACTGCGGCCACATCAGCGATATCCCCGGTCCGGACGGCCTGATCGCTCGTCCGGTCGATCGATCTATCAGCGAGCGGCGATGGTCTCATCCTTCGCTTCGAATGAAGGATCGGAGAATGGCGGCGGAATCCCTGTTTGAAGCCGTATAAACAGCTTCCACCGGTGATCGGCGTCGTTTCCGCCATGCGGCTGTCCGAGGCCTCGCAGCCGCGAGGAGAGGGAGGAGACGTCGAGTCCGGATAGGGGGCTACGGCCCCTCCGTCACGTCGCCGCATCGGTTCAATCCCACTCGTCCGCTCGCCACGAACTTATTCCGATCGTTCGGGTCGTGTCCGGATCACCAGCCGGATCCAACCTATCGAGGTGACGGCGGCGCCTCAAAGCTTGCGCCAAAACCCGCAATCGGCAGAGCCGTGTCTTCCAACAAATGGATCCGGTCTTTGTCCAGCATTCGATCTGTGTATTCCCTGCGAGAGGGCTCCGCATGTGGGATGTATTGACGGGATTCTTGATTAGGGAGCCATGGAGGATGGCAACGAGGCCTGATCGGGCTCCGGCGAAACCAGGGAATGATCAGTCAGCGCCTGATAGGCGACGGCGGCGGAATGAATGGGAGAGATGTGCATCAGGAATGGCGTCAACCAATCTGAATCGGTCGCGTCGAGCGCATCCGGAACGATAACCCGGCGCAAGTGATTCCGGTAGGCCGCTTCAATTTTCAACGGGAGGGAGCTCACCGGCCCGATCGCCCCATCCACCGTAATGGTTCCGGTCATGGTCCGGTCCAGTGGAATAAAGTCCCCCTTGGCCAGGGCTATCACGGTTAATCCGACCAGAGCGGTGAGGCTGTCGCCGAAAATTATGCCCGCCGGTTGATGTACCGCCAGGCTCACATTCCACGAGTCGGTCTCCAATCCGGCCGCCCTCGCTGCTCGGTCGATTGCGCCTAGAATCGCCAGCTCCGTCTCAGGGCTGAATGAACCTGGTCCCTCGAGAAAACTCACGATAATGCCGTGCCGATCGGACCGTCTTTCCCATCCCACGACCAACTCGCCGACCGCGCCTTGCCGCAGATCCCGCACGTCGCGGGCCACGCTCACTCCCAGAAATCGAATAATTTGAGCTCGTTGCGGGCCCCCGGCGCCGGCCGGCATCGGCGAAAACAGGCCCGCCACAAGCAAAAGGATAACTGCCCACGGACCCCGGAATGGCATCTTCATCGTCCCCTCCTGCGCTATCTTAGAAATATCAGAATTCGAGCCCGTGCGGGACTAGTCTCTTCCCCATGTCATACCGGTGAACTCGAGGTGGCAGCTAGGGGATACTCCCGAGGCTTTTCATGCCCCTGGTTTAAAGATCTAGGGAGCATCCTAGTAGTCCGTGCAACGCCCTTCCTCTAAAGTCGAGTAGTTTTTGGAGCCGTAGCCAAGGAGGGTTTGCCATGGGCGCCATCGCTAAGCAGCCGTTCATTCCCATCTGTTGTGTATGCGGGCTTGTCCGTGACGAAGCGGGAGAGTTAGGCGGCAGAGATGATGAATCGTGGTCGGATCTTGGTTCCTATCTGGACCGGTACGGACTGCGCGGGTCGGATTATCGGCTCACGCACACCTACTGCCCGGTCTGCGCGCACCGGTATGTGTCCATCGGAAAGAGTTCGGATGGCGAAGAGTCACTGTCTAAACGGCCGGGCCTCACCATCACCGGCCTCATCCTCCAGACCATACGCCATAGCCCCCACTGCAACCTTGATGCGCTCGTGCGCGCCTGCCCTCAGTACACCTGGAACCAAGTCTTTCTCGAGGTGGACCGCCTGAGTCGTACAGGGGAAATCGAATTGGCGTCCGCCGGCCCGGGCCAATACACGATGAGTATGCCGGACAATAGACGGGCCGAAGTCCGCAAGTCGGTTTGAACCGCCACTCCCAGGAGTGGGTCGCATCCTGTGCCCACTCCTTCGCCTCCCAACGATTGTTTCTCCATCCATTATCGTCACGTTCTCGACAGCCTCGTCTCGATTTGTCCGTCGTAATCTTCTCGCCCCGTGAGTCATAGATATCTGTCTGTCACATTCGGTCTTCGCGTAGGCTTGCATCGACCTTACACTCATATTCTGTCAACGATAAGCGACGACAAAACTAGGGGCCGACCTAGTGGCTTGAATGAGTAAAGAACTCTACGCTGCATAGCAAGTGAGAACAGATTGTCCAGCGAAAGGGGAGACCATGATCGATAGCCGTGCAAGGACTGCCAATACCGATCGAACCGGGAGCTCTGCCATCTTGTCCGGGCATCACGCGCCCAGACGTCAGCGGCCGTTACCTGGAGCGGCGGCGGAGTCCCAGCCGATCATCGAAGTGTCCGAACGGGACGGACGATTCAACGTCTATGCTGATTTTCGCATGGTGCCTGACGCGCAACATGTCACGGTGGAGCTTGCGCAGCAAGGGATGATCATCTCGGGCGGCGCGATGCAACGCTACATCCCGATTCCGACCGACGGCGACATTGAGCTGGCGATGGTGCAGGTTGCCGAGGGCGTGGCGCGGATCACGGTGCCCGTCGCGGGACTGGGACATCGCTGGCGGGCAATCGTGATGTGGTGAGACCCTCATGATCTCGTCTATGTCCGTGGTCGGCGTCTTGCTGATCGTCCTCGTGATCGGAATACCGAATCCCGCTCCGGCGGAATCCGCCGGTTCGCCGGCCGAACAGAAAAAGCTGACGGTGACGGGTGTGGTCGAGAAGTTGGATCTGTCCGCCGCGACAGGTATGCTGACAACGCCGACCGGAAAGCCGGTGTTTTTTCAAATCATCAAACCTGTACTCTTTCAAGGCATTTCGATCGGACAGCAGATCACCATACAAATGGATGAGCACGGGCGCGCCATCAAAGCCATCGAGTCCCAATCCATTCCGGAATTGCCAGCTCCTGCGCACTAAGATCCCGCCTTGCCGCCCGCCGCTCATCCCTTTATATTTCATGCTCCGATGTTTTTCGTAAGCACAACTCTTGGTCAATCGGTGAGTCTTCCGCCGCTATTTGCTAACTAGGGTTCCTCCTAGGTCTTTCTTCGATCCGCTTCAGATTATAGTCCTCCCGGAAATTTCCACTTCCAGTGGTATAGCGAGGTTCGTCGAGCGCACGCAACGCATCGTTGTAGTCATTCAATCGGCATAATCACCGTAATTGGAGGGCCTGATGGGCGCGAAGAGTCTATATCGATCGAAGCGCAGAACCGGTACAGGCGTGGGCGCTCCGGAGGAGGGCCATGAGAAGATCATTCTGCAGGCCCTCAAAGCGGTCAAGAAGGGCGATTTCTCCGTTCGGCTTCCGGTCGAATGGACGGGCCTCATGGGAAAAATAGCCGATGAGCTGAACGGCATCATCGAGCTCAATGCGATGTTCGCGGATGAGTTTAAGCGGGTGAGCCATGTCGTAGGGAAGAAAGGGCAACTATCGGAACGAGCGTCGGTGACTGAAGCGATAGGAGCATGGAAGGTCAACATCGAAGCGGTGAATGGGCTGATCGACGACCTGGTCCGGCCGACGACCGAAATGGCTCGCGTCATCGGAGCTGTCGCCAAGGGCGACCTCACGCAATCCGTCGCGTTAGAAGCGGACGGCCATCCGCTGCGGGGAGAGTTTCTCCATACGGCCAAGACGGTCAATTCCATGGTGGGACGTCTCGATGCCTTCGCGGCGGAAGTCACCCGTGTGGCCCGCGAAGTCGGGACCGAAGGCAAACTGGGCGGCCAAGCCGTGGTCCCGGGCGTTGCCGGCACCTGGAAGGACCTGACCGACAGCGTGAATTCGATGGCCAGCAATCTCACCAACCAGGTGCGGAACATCGCCGACGTGACGATCGCGGTGGCGAATGGCGATCTCTCGAAAAAGATCACGGCCGACGTACGCGGCGAGATTCTGCAACTGAAAGATACGATCAATACGATGGTGGATCAGCTGCGCAGTTTCGCCGCGGAAGTGACCAGGGTGGCCCGCGAGGTCGGCACGGAAGGAGAACTCGGCGGCCAAGCGATCGTGCCCGGTGTCGCCGGGACCTGGAAAGATTTGACCGACAGCGTGAACGCGATGGCCAGCAATCTCACCGTCCAGCTGCGGGATATGTCGAACGTGGCGACGGCGATCGCCAACGGAGACCTGACGCGACAGATCACCGTCGATGTGCGCGGTGAAATCCTCCAAATCAAAGATGTGATCAACCGCATGGTGGCACAGCTCAGCGCCTTTGCCTCGGAAGTGACACGCGTAGCCCGGGAGGTCGGAACGGAAGGCAAGCTGGGTGGCCAAGCCACGGTCCCTGGCGTGGCCGGGACGTGGAAAGACCTCACGGAAAGCGTGAACTTGCTCGCCGCCAATCTTACGACGCAGGTGCGCGCCATCGCCGAAGTGGCCACGGCCGTCACGCAAGGTGATCTCACCAGGTCGATCCAAGTGCAAGCCCGCGGCGAAGTGGCAGAGCTCAAGGATAACATTAATGTCATGATCAGCACCCTGCGCGCCACGACCGATCAGAATACGGAACAGGACTGGCTGAAGACCAATCTGGCCAAGTTCACCCGCATGATGCAGGGACAGCGGGACCTGACCACCGTGGGAGATATGTTGTTGACCGAACTGGCGCCGCTCGTCAATGCGCAGTATGGCGCGATCTATCAGCGTGAAACGACAAACCAGCAGGCGGTTCTGCGAATGTTGGCGAGCTATGCCGGCGGGGAAAGCGGGCAGGCGCCGATTGAACTGGCCGCCGGCGTCGGGCTGGTCGGTCAATGTGCCAGGGAAAAGCGCCGCATCATCCTGACGGATGTGCCGCCCGACTACGTCCGGATCCGGTCGGGGCTGGGCCACACCCACGCGCGGAGCGTCATCGTGTTGCCCGTGTTGTTCGAAGGACAAACCAAGGCGGTAATCGAATTGGCCTCCCTGTTTGAATTCACCCCGACTCATGTGGCCCTCCTGGGTCAGTTGACCGAGACCATCGGCGTCGTCTTCAACACGATCGAAGCGACAATGCAGACGGAAGGCCTGCTGCAACAGTCGCAGAATCTGGCCACCGAACTGCAGGCGCAGCAGAAAGAGCTGCAGCAGACGAACGAAGAATTGGCGAAGAAGGCGCAGCAACTCGCCGAACAGAATGCCGAGGTGGAGCGGAAGAATCGTGAAATCGAACAAGCGCGGCATGCCCTCGAAGATAAGGCCAAGGAATTGGCGCTCGCCTCGAAATACAAATCAGAATTCCTGGCCAACATGTCCCATGAGCTCCGGACCCCGCTGAACAGTATTTTGATATTGGCTCAGCAACTGGCGGAAAACCCCGATCAGAATCTCAGCGTCAAGCAGGTGGAGTTTTCCAAAAACATTCATGCGGCCGGCGCAGACCTGTTAAACCTGATCAGCGACATCCTGGATCTCTCCAAGATCGAATCCGGGACCGTGACGGTGGAGCCGGAGGAGGTGTTGTTCACGAAGGTGCGGGAGGCCATGGAACGGAGCTTCCGCCACGTGGCGGAGGCGAGGCAGCTCGCCTTCCATATCGACATCGATTCCCAATTGCCCCGGAGTCTGGTGACGGACTTCAAGCGGCTGCAGCAGGTGTTGAAGAACCTGTTGTCGAACGCGTTTAAGTTCACGTCTCACGGCCATGTCATGTTTCGAGTCAGGCGGGCGGCGGCCGGATGGACCCATGACCATTCGATCCTCTCCGCGGTGCCGACCGTGGTTGCATTCGAAGTGAGCGATACGGGAATCGGCATCCCCGTCGAGAAACAAAAAATCGTGTTCGAGGCGTTCCAGCAGGCGGACGCCGGCACCAGCCGGCGCTTCGGCGGGACCGGGTTGGGCTTGGCGATCAGCCGGGAATTGGCGATGTTGCTGGGCGGAGAGATCCGGCTGGTGAGCAGCCCCGCCGAGGGCAGCACGTTCACATTGTATTTGCCGGAATCTTATATGGGGGTGGCGGCCGATCCGGTGGCGCCCAAGATCAAGCTCCATGAACAGGCGCCGTTGCTGGTGCAGCAAGTGCCTCATGTGGAGGATATCCCGGACGACCGGGAAACGCTGATGCCGGGGGAACCGGCGGTCTTGATCGTCGAGGACGATCCCCACTATGCTCGGGTCTTGCTCGGCAGCGTTCGCGAGAAAGGATTCAAGGGATTGGTCACAGCCCATGGGCGGCTGGCGCTCGCCTTGACGAAGAAATACAAGCCGGTGGCGATCACATTGGACATTTTCCTGCCCGACATGCTGGGGTGGACGGTATTGAGTCATCTCAAGCAGGACCCGGAAACCCGTCATATCCCCGTCCAGATTCTGACGGTAGAGGAGGAACGCCTGCACGGGCTGGGGCATGGCGCGTTCGGGTATATGATCAAGCCGACCACGACCGAGGCGTTGGGTCAGACATTCGGCCGGCTCTTAGACTTCAGCAAGTCCAGGCGGAAATATCTGCTGCTTGTCGAGGACAACGAAATCGAGCGGCAAAGTCTCGGCGAGCTGCTCAGTCACGAGGACGTGGAAATCTCCGCCGTCGACAACGGCACGCAGGCCTGGGAGTTGCTGTCCCGGCGCCGCTTTGATTGCGTGGTGTTGGACCTCCGGCTGCCCGATATGTCCGGCTTTCAGCTCTTGGAGCGCATGCGCGAGCAGCCCGCCATGCAGGATCTGCCGGTGATCGTCTCGACGGGCCGCGACCTGACGGAGGATGAAGAAATCCAACTTCGCCAGTTGTCTCAGGGCATCGTGCTGAAAGGGGTTCAGTCTCCCGAGCGGTTGCTGGACGAAGCCAGCCTCTTCCTTCACCTGGTGACCGCGCAACTGCCGCCGGAGAAACAGCGGATGCTCGAACGGGTGCGTCAGAGCGACGATGCCTTGGTCGGGAAGAAGGTGCTGATAGTGGACGACGATATCCGGAACATTTTCGCCCTGACGAGTCTCTTGGAGCGGCACGGCATGGATGTGACGAGTTCTGAAACGGGCCGGGAAGCGATTCAGAAAGTCGAACAGGACGAGGACCTGGACATGGTCTTGATGGACATCATGATGCCGGAAATGGATGGGTATGAGACCATGAAGCAGATCAGGCAGAACCCCAAGCTCCGGCTTCTCCCGATTCTGGCCTTGACGGCCAAAGCCATGAAAGGGGATCGTGAGCGATGCCTGCAAGCCGGCGCCTCGGATTACATCGCCAAGCCGGTCAATACGGAAGAACTGCTGGCCCTGTTGCGGATCTGGCTGTTCGGGCGCAAGAAAGCGATGAAGCGGTGAGGTGCGAAAGTAAGATTTGATGATGTGGTGATTTGGCGAAGGAAGTCATCACATCGTGCGTCATCATGCAGGGGGAGCCTATGCCCGACATTGCCGCGAAGATTCTGTTGGTCGACGATGACGCCAGAAGCCTGATGGCGATGGAAACACTGGTGGCCGGCCCCGGCCGCATCGTGATCAAGGCGGATTCCGGACAGGAAGCGCTGCGCCAGGTGCTTCGCCATGAATTCGCCGTGATTCTTCTGGACGTGCGGATGCCTCGGGTGGACGGTTTTGAAACAGCCGAGCTGATTCGGCAGCGGGACCAGTCTCGCTATATCCCGATCATTTTTCTGTCCGCGGTCGATAAGCTCGACGACGATGTGTTCCGCGGACTCGCGAGCGGGGCGGTCGATTATCTGTTCAAGCCGGTCGTGCCCGAAGTGCTCCAGAGCAAAGTCGCCGTCTTCGTCGAGCTGTACCGGATGCGGGAGCGAGTCAAGCGGGAGGCGATCAGGCATGGAGAGGCTCGCTTCCGGCTCCTGGTCAACAGCATCAAGGATTACTCCATTATTCTGCTCAGTCCGGACGGCCTGGTGACGAGTTGGAATCCCGGCGCCCAATTGATCGAGGGCTATCAGGCGCAGGAAATCATCGGCCGGCATTTCTCGTGTTTTTATACGGAAGAAGGCATTCAGCGCGGGTATCCGGGGTTGGAGCTCCAGATTGCGGCCTCCGTGGGACAGCACGAAGATGAAGGCTGGCGGGTACGCAAGGACGGGACGACCTTTTGGGCCAATGTCGTGATGTCGGCGCTCAAGGATGAGTCAGGCAAACTCACCGGATTTGCGCGCGTGACGCGCGATCTCTCCGAACGCAAGGCGGCGGAGGAGCAATTGCGTGAAGTCGCGGTCGAATTGGAACAGCGCGTCGGAGAGCGGACGCAGGAGTTGGTGCTGTCGCAGCAGCGCCTGCGGGAACTGGCGACCGAATTGACGTTGACCGAGCAGCGGGAACGCAAGCGGCTCGCCGGCGAGTTGCACGACTATCTCGCCCAATTGCTGGTCTTGATCCGAATGAAAATCCGCCAAGCCGCGCCGCGTGTCCCGGACGATAAAGCGACGTCGTTGCTGAAGGAAGCGGACCAGGCGATCACCGATTCATTGAATTACACGAGATCCTTGATGGCCGAGCTTGCGCCGCCGGCGCTGCAGGAATTCGGACTTGTGGAAGGATTCGGATGGCTGGCGGATCAGATGAAAACGCACGGGCTGGCCGTCTCGATAGAGAAGCAGCTGCAACGCATTCTGCTGCCGGATGATCAGGCCGTGCTGGTGTTTCAGTCCGTCCGGGAGTTGCTGTTCAATGTCTTGAAGCATGCCGGCACCGGCGAGGCGGAGGTGGCCGTCAAAACGGACAAGCAGGGTGAACTGGTGATTACCGTCTCCGACAAGGGCGCCGGGTTCGACCCCGCCGACCTGTCGCGTGACGGTGAAGGACGGAAGCGGTTCGGCCTTTTCAGCGTGCGGGAACGCATGGAAGCCATGGGCGGCCGGCTGGTAGTCGAGTCCCGGCCGCAGGACGGCACGAGCGCGCAATTGATCTTTCCCTATTGGCCGGCAACGCCCAAACCCGGGAGTGACATAAGCGCCGCTTCGGGAGTGGTGGACTTTCCGTCGGAAGCGAAAACGACTCAGTTGGCCGAGAGCTCAGAACCGAGCGCCTCGCATTCGGCAGCGGCGCCGGTCTCACGGCCGCTTCGCATCGTATTGGCGGATGACCATGCCATGGTCCGGCAGGGATTGCGCAGTATTTTGGAGGCCTATCAGGATGTCTCGGTGGTGGGGGAGGCCGCCGACGGCGAAGAGGCCGTCGAGCTTACCAGGGTGCTGCTCCCCGATGTGGTCGTGATGGACGTCAACATGGAGAAGATGGACGGCGTTGAGGCCACGCGCCGCATCAAAACGCAATGGCCGACCGTCTTGATCGTCGGCCTGTCTTTCTCGAATCCCAGTCAGGTAGAACCGCTGTTGCTTCAGGCCGGCGCCAGTTGTTACGTCTCCAAGGATTCGGCGGGCGATCGGCTGTACGAAGCGATTATCGCAACGGTGAAGAGGGACGGAGAAAGACAGGCGGACAAAGCGGTTGCGGCTGTTCCTATCCGAGACCAGTCTTGAGTCTACTGCCATCAATAACGGCAATACCGTATGTTGCACTTTGCCGGCGTGGCCCGGACCGGTCCGCGGGATCGGTTCGATGATGCAGCCGGTCCGTCATGCGCTATTGCGTTGAATGCCCGCCGCCACCTATGCCTGCATATGTCATCCCCGACGATGTGCGTCGCTTCTTGCTGAAGTGGATCGATTCCGTCGCCCATCTGGAAGCGCTCTTACTGCTTCGGGACAATCCGGACATGGAATGGTCTCAACCGGCGGTGGCGGCCAGGCTGTATCTGGACCCCGAGGATGTTGCGCCGATCCTGTCGCGATTGTGCGCGGACGGCTTCATCGTGCGCGCCGAGTCACCGGAGGCACAGTATCGGTACCGGCCTTCGTCGAGCGAGCTGGGAGCGCTCGCCGACCGTGTGGCGGCGGAGTATGCCAAGCATCTCGTGCCGATCACCAAACTGATCCATGATAAACCGCGCTCGCGGGTCCAGGAATTCGCCGATGCCTTCAAATTGAGAAAGGACCAGTCATGACCGCAGCGGTGATCTATGGGTTATGCGCACTGTCGGCCTTCACGTGCGCCTGGCTCTTGTTCGCCGCGTACCGCCGCAGCCGGTATCGACTGCTCTTCTGGAGCAGCCTGTTCTTCATGCTGACGACGGTGAATAATATTCTCCTGGTGGTGGATAAACTGATATTTCCCACCGAAATTGATCTGAGCCTGTTGCGCTATGGATTGGCCCTGATCACGATCGCCGTGCTTCTATACGGTCTGGTGTGGAACAGCGACTAGGACGTCGATGGATATTGTCGCGTTGAAGACCCTGATACTAGGCGGCGTGGCGGTCGGATGCCTCACGGCCGGCCTGTTCTTCCTTCGATTTTGGCGGACGACACACGATCGATTATTCTTATTCTTTGCCGTCGCGCTTGGCGTGGAGGCGTTGGTCCGGATCATCCTGGGATTGAGCGCGGTGTCGCAGGAAAGCGAACCGTTCATATATATCCTGCGCGTCGTCTCGTATGGCCTGATCATTATTGCCATCATCGACAAGAATCGCGCGAGTCTGTGACCAATTCCTACTAGTCATACGGCAAGGGTTTGCCCTAGTAGTAAGCCCAGAGCGCCTCGCCTACATTCTTCCCCGGGATAAATCGGATTAATCTTCCCACCTTGACCTTGACCACACCAGATGGTGGAACTACACCATGCCGCCGCCCTGTTTGCTTCCACGTGACTCGGCTCCCGCGTGAGTTGAATCCGCAGAGAACAGTTGAATGACTATGCAGCGATTACTTGAAACCCGCTCCTTCCCGGTTTAGAAGAGCGATAGCCCGGACCGGGTTGACCACGTCGGAGAGCCGCCCGATGACAGAGTCGCGTTCTTCCCGACCCGCAGAATCCGCCGGACCGCCTGGCATAGGTTTCGATTGGCTGACAGGCGGGGGCGAGATGGGCCAACTCATTCGATCGCTCGACTGGTCGAAGACGCCGGTCGGGCCGGTCAAAGGCTGGCCACAGAGCCTGAAGACGGCCGCGAGCCTCATGCTCAATTCGCGGTACCCGATGTTCATCTGGTGGGGCGATGAGTTGACGATTCTTTACAATGATGGTTACGCCCCTATCTTCGGCATGAAGCATCCGGCAGCGCTTGGCCAGCCGGCGCGACGCGTCTGGACGGAAATTTGGAAGGATCTCGCCGCGCAGGTAGATGCGGTGATGGACGAGGGGCGCGCCAGCTGGAATGAAGAAGTCCTGCTCTTTATGGAGCGTAATGGATTTCCTGAAGAGGTCTATTTTACCTGGTCTTACAGCCCCATTCTGGACGAAACGGGCAAAGTCGGCGGACTCTTCTGCGCCTGCACAGAAGAGACCACCCGCGTGCTTGGACGGCGGCGGCTGAGAACGTTGCGTGACCTCGGCGAACGCAGTCTCACCGAAGCGAAGACGGCCGAGCGGGCATGCCGTGCCGCCGCGGCCACGCTCGCCGACAACCCAAACGACTTTCCCTGGTCGCTGATGTATTTACTGGACGACGACGGCCGGCGGGCGCGTCTTTGTGCGACGGTCAAGCTTGCGGCCGGGACCAAGGCCAGTCCGGCGATAGTCACCATTGATGGTGAGGAAGACGTGTGGAACTTTCGCTACGTTCTTGAAACAAAGCAGAGTCAAACCGTTCAAACCCACGACGATCGATTTGGACACCTGCCACAGGGCCCGCGGGCGGATGACGGGACGAAGCAAGCGATTGCCCTTCCCCTCGCCAAAACCGGAGTGCAGGAATTTCCTGCCGGATTTTTGGTCGTCGGCCTCAACCCCCACGTGCCCTTTAACGACGACTATCGCAGCTTCTGCGAACTCGCAGCCGGTCAGATTGCCACCGCAATTGTAAACGCTCGAGGCTATGAGGAAGAACGCAAGCGCGCCGAGGCGCTGGCCGAGCTGGACTGGGCGAAGACGCTCTTTTTTTCGAACGTGAGTCACGAATTCCGCACGCCGTTGACGCTCATGTTGGGGTCGCTCGAGGACGAGCTGCATGATCGGCCGGGCACCCCGAATTTGGAAGTGGCTCACCGCAACAGCATGCGTTTGCTCAAACTGGTCAATACGCTGCTGGATTTCTCCCGCCTCGAGGCGGGACGGGCGCAGGCCCTTTTTGAGCCGACGGAGCTCGGCGCCTTTACGGCGGATCTTGCCGGCCTGTTCAGATCCGCGACGGAGCGGGCAGGGTTGCGGCTGGTGGTCGACTGTCCGGCCTCGAGCAAGCCTGTGTATGTGGACCGCGGAATGTGGGAAAAGGTGGTTCTGAACCTGATGTCGAATGCCTTCAAATTTACGTTCGAGGGCGAGATCGAAGTCAGCCTCCGGGAAGGCGGGACAGACAACTCAGAACGTGAGACTCAGAACTCTGCACCTCGTAGCGTCGCGCTTCGCGTGCGCGATACGGGAGAGGGCATTCCTGCGGAAGATATTCCGCGTCTCTTCGAGCGATTCTATCGCGTGGAAAACATGCGCAGCCGTACGCATGAGGGGACCGGGATCGGGTTGGCATTGGTTCATGAATTGATCAAGCTCCATGGCGGCTCGGTCCGGATTGAAAGCGAGATCGGGAAGGGGACCGCCGTCATCGTGACCGTACCACTGGGAACAGAGCATTTGCCGGCGGACAGGATCGGCGCAGGCAACTTCCAAGCAGGCGCTGCCGCCGGACCATCTCCATTCACTGAGGAAGCGCTGCGCTGGCTGCCCAACACGAGCGCGAATGATGAATTAGGAATGATGAATGACGCATCGCAGGAAGTATTTGCGAGCCCTCATTCATCACGCAGCACTCAACATTCGGAAGTGTGCCCCGCGGCGCGGCCGCGGATTGTGCTCGCCGACGATAATGCGGATATGCGGGAATATCTTCTCCGTCTCTTAAAAGATCGGTATGAGGTGACGGCAGTGGCCGACGGCGAAGCAGCCTTGGCCGCCGCCCGAGGGCGGCGGCCGGATTTAATCCTCACCGACGTGATGATGCCCCGGCTTGATGGATTCGGCCTCCTCCGAGAGCTGCGCGGCGATCCCGCCATGCAAACGATTCCGATCATTCTCTTGTCGGCTCGAGCGGGGGAAGAAGCCCGTGTCGAAGGATTGGATCAGGGCGCCGACGACTATCTGATCAAGCCATTCAGCGCCCGGGAGCTGCTTGCCAGGGTGCGCAGCCATCTGGACATGGCACGGCGCCGCCGCGAAGCGCAGGCCGAGATCAGCCGCAGCAAGCTCTTTCTTGAACGGATCGCCGCATCCACGCCGGACATGCTGTTCGTCTTCGACATCATCGAAGGCAGAAACGTCTACGTCAACCGCAGCGTGGAGTTAGTGATGGGCTATACAGCCGAAGGGCTCCGATCAATGGAACAGGATCCGGCCGATTCCTTGGTGCATCCCGACGATCTTCCCGGCGTCAAGGCATGGTATGCGTCATTCAACGATGCGGCGGAGGACAAGGTTCTCGAGCATGATCATCGAATCCGCCATGTGGATGGGTCCTATCGGCGGCTGCTCGTCCGCGCGGCGGTGTTCGAACGGGCTTCCGACGGCCGGGCAAAACTGATCATCGGTGTCGCCAGCGACGTTACCGAACGCAAACGACAGGAGGAGGCATTGGCCACGCGGAGCCGCCAGCAGCGTCTGCTCTACGATTTGGCCGAGGCCGTGAATCGGGCCGGGGTCCTCGCCGATCTGTATGAGAAGGCGCTGGACGCCATTATCCATTCATTGAATGCCGATCGCGCGTCCATCCTGCTGTTCGACGAGGACGACGTGATGCGTTTCAAGGCCAGCCGCGGCTTGTCGGAGCACTATCGCTGCGCCGTCGAAGGCCATTCGCCTTGGCGGAGAGATTCGCTCTCGCCGCGCCCGATGGTCGTGGGCGATATCGCCGCGGCGGAGATCGAAGATGGACTGCGATCCGTCATTCGGCGGGAGGGCATTCACGCGCTCGGCTTTATCCCCTTGATGTACGGCGGCCGGCTGCTCGGCAAGTTTATGGTTTATTTTAATCACCCCCATACGATGAACGATGAAGAGATCGACCTGGCGCAGGCGATTGCCGGAACGCTCGCCTTGGGCATCGAACGCACCATCGCCGAGCAGTCACTGCGCCGGAGCGAGGAACGACTCCGCTTGGCCATGGCGGCCAGCTGCATGGGCGCGTGGGATATCGAGCTTGCGAACGGCACGGTGACCTGGGACGCCAAGCAGTGTGAATTGTACGGACTGCCGGGAGGCGCGGCGGTGAAGACGATGGACGAGTTTTATGCCTATGTGCATCCCGACGACGTGGCTCGTGTACGGGAGAGGGCGGCCGCGGCGACGGCGAGCGGGCAGTTCTATATGGAATTCCGCATTGTCCGTCCGGACGGCCTCGTGCGCTGGATCGTCGGCCATGGCGCAACGGTCATGGACGGCGACGGTTTCGCGACGAGGATGGTCGGGGTCAATTATGACATTACGGAGCAAAAGGAGGCTCAAAGCCGCCTCCAGTCCTTCGCGGAGAGACTTGAAGCGACGGTTCAACGCCGTACGGAAGAACTGTCGCACTCGCAGCGGCGACTGCGCGCGTTGGCTGCCGAGCTGAACCTGGCCGAACAGCGCGAGCGCCAGCGTGTCGCGACGGATCTCCATGATTATTTGGCGCAGCTTCTGGCACTCAGCAAGATCAAATTGGCGCAGGCCAAGCGGCATGACATGCCGCCACCCGTCGAGGCGGCCGTGTGCGAGGTGCAGCAGGTTCTGGATCAAGCCCTCACTTACACGCGCACGCTCGTGGCGGAGCTAAGCCCGCCCATGTTGCACGAGTTCGGGTTGTCGTCTGCGCTCAACTGGCTGGTGGAGCAGATGAAACTTCACAACTTGAACGTGACGCTCGACATGGAAGCGAGCCTGCCTTCGATTTTAGAAGATCAGGCTCGATTGCTGTACCAATCAATTCGTGAGCTGCTCATGAATGTGATCAAACATGGGGGTGTCGAGCAGGCCACGATAAGGGTATGGCAAACAGAAAGGAACCTCCGCATAGCGGTTATCGACCAAGGCGCGGGCTTTGATCTTGCTGCTGCCGGTACGGTCGCCCCTCAATCCTCGACGTTCGGGTTGTTCAGCATCCGGGAGCGCATGACGGCCCTCGGCGGGGAGTTTCACTTGGATTCGGCGCCGGGAAAGGGAACAACGGCTACGCTCAGCTTGCCGCTGATGCCCAAGACGGCGCATGCGGAATTAGGAATGCTGAATGCTGAGTTGCCGGAAGCATCGCCGGGCGCCCGTTCAACAATCAGCATCCGGAATTCGGCACGCCACAAGCGCGCGGCCATCCGCGTTCTTGTGGTCGACGATCATGCCATGGTTCGACAAGGGTTGCGCGGGCTATTGGAGGCCTATGCCGATATTCATATCATAGGCGAAGCGGCGAACGGGGAGGAAGCTGTAGTCTTGGCCGAGAAGCTTGAACCGGATGTCGTCCTTATGGATATCAACATGCCGAAGATAGACGGCATCGAAGCGACGAGGCGCATCGTCCGCGCTGTGGCCGGCATCGGTGTGATCGCGTTGTCGATCCAGACCGCCGGACAGGTGGAGGCGGCGGTGAAGGAGGCCGGGGCGGTGGCGTTCATCAATAAGGAGGCGGCGGTCGAAGATTTATATCGCACGATTCACACCGCCGTCGCAAGCAGCCGATCATTGGACTAAATCGTATGAAGCGTGAGATGAGCCGTGCCCGACCGTAATGCGAGCGTCATTCTCAATGTCGAGCGGAACGAGGCGACCCGGTCTGCCAAGACCCGCATTCTGCGACGCGCAGGGTATCGGGTCGTGGAAGCCGCGGACGGAACGGAGGCGTTGCGGCTTGCCCGCGAAGCGCGGCCTCGATTGGTTATCTTGGACGCAGGGCTTCCCGGTGTTTCAGGCGTGGAAGTCTGCCGGTCGATTAAGACGGATCCTGCGACCGCCCGCATCATAATACTCCAGATTGCCGCTGCGAGCGCGCCACGCCTGGACCGGGTTCCGGGCCTGGACGACGCCGATATGTTTCTGACCGAGCCGGTCGAGGCGGATGAGCTGTTGGCCGCCGTCCGCTCTCTGCTTCGCCTGCGTCAACGAGAGGCGGACAATCGGCGGCTGCTCAACGAAATGGCGGACCGCGAGCGATTCATCAGGAGCCTGATCGATGCGGCGCCCTGCACGTTTTATCTCTACGACATTCGGCAAAAGCGGAACCTTTACATGAATCCGCCTTCAGGCCGGACATTGGGGTATCGACGGGAAGAAATGGCGCAGATGTCCGACGATCTTCTGCGGCGGTTGGCGCATCCGGAGGATCTTCCCGGCCTGCTGGCGACATTGGAGAGCTTCTCCGGGGATGCCGCCGGTGACGCGCTCGAGTTCGAGTGCCGCTTCAAGCACAAGAACAACGAATGGCGCTGGTTCATGACCCGCAATGTCGTATTCAAGCGGGACGAAAGCGGGCGGGCGGTCGAAGTCTTGGGCATCGGACAGGAAATCACCGAGCGCAAGCGCATGGAGGAGACTGTTCGAGCCAATGAGGCCCGGCTGTTACGCAGCGAGCAGCAGTTTCAGGATGCGACGGAAGCGGCTCACTGCGGAATGTGGGATTGGGACATCATGAGCGGCCGGCTCGACTGGTTGGGCGCGCATGAGCGGTTGGCGGGCCTGCGGCCGGGAAGTTTTACCGGGAAATTCGACGACTTTGTGAATGTGCTGCACCCGGACGACCGCCCGCGTGTGAGGCACGACCTCCAGGCGGCGATGGAACGGCGGGATACCCGGTACGCGGACGAGTATCGCTATGTGTTGCCGGATGGCACGATCCGCTGGATGGCCGGGACCGGTGAATTTTACTATGACGACACCGGCCGGCCGGTGCGCATGACCGGTGTGGTTCAAGACATTCACGACCGGAGAAGCTCCGAAGAGCGGCTACAAAATAAGACGGCGCGGTTGGCCCTCTTGGCGGAGGCGGCGGAACGTCTGCTCACTCAGGAATGCTCCGCCAAGACGATGGAAGAATTATACGGTGTCCTGGCGCCGCATCTGGGGCTTGATTCCTATTGGGACTATGACAGGGACGAGGGAGGCGAGGGGTTGCGCCTGACGAGTTCGGCCGGCATTTCGGCGGAGACGACGCCGGCCTTTCAATACTTGCGGTTCGGGGAAGCCTTGTGCGGAACCTGCGCCCAGGCGCGTACGCCGATCATCATGGAGCGGCTCCAGGAATCCAACGACCCCAAGGCCGCTCTGGTCAAACAAAACGGGCATCGCGCCTATGCCTGCTATCCGCTGATTGTGGAAGAGCAGTTTCTTGGAACGTTGGGATTCGCCAGTCGCCGCCGAGAAGCATTCGAGTGCGAGGAAATTGAATTTCTCGGCACGATCGCTCATTACGTGGCCATGGTTAAAGCGCGCAGGCGAGCGGAGACGCGGTTGCTGAAACGGAATCAACGATCGGAACTCTTGGCGAGGGCGGAAGGGACGCTGCTCGTCGCCCAAGATTCCACCGCGATGATGCAATCTCTTTTTGAAATGATGCGCGAACATCTGAGACTGGACGGCTATCTGAATTACACCGTGGATGAGCATGAGCCTGTGATGCTTCTGGATGGGTCCGCCGGGATTCCGGCGGAGGCGCTGCCGCCGTTTCAATGCTTCACACCGGGCGAGGGACCCATCGGAACTGCGTGGCAACGGCGAGAGCCGGTGATAATCGAGCAGGCGGAGCAGTCGGTGGACCCGTACGACGGCAGATTGGCGCGGCTGGGCTTTCGCACATATGCGTGTCATCCATTGATGGCAGGCGATCGATGTTTCGGGATCCTCGCCTTCGGAAGCAAATCCAAAGCACGCTTTGACGCAGATGACACGGATCTCATGCGCACCCTCTGCTGGTATGCCGCAATGGCGAAAGAGCGTCTCAGGCTGGTGGCGAAGGTCCGGCGCCGGGAGCATATGTTGCTCCGTGCCCAACGAGCGGCAAAGGCGGGACTGTGGGAGGTGGATCTGCGCACCGGCCGGCTGTCATGGTCCGACGCCTATTACGAGCTGTTCGGTTTGGATCGAGGCAACAGGCCTGCGGTGGGCGATTGGCTGGCCCGCATCCACCCGGACGATCGGGAGATCATGCGCGCCCGGTATGACCAGATTATGACCGACCGGCAGGACCATGACTTGGAATATCGGGTGCAGCTGCCGGACGGGACCGTTCGATGGATGCAACGCAAGGGCCAGATCGACCGGGATGAACAAGGCCGGCCGGTGCGTCTAAGCGGGATTACGTTCGATATCACCGAACGGAAGCGGGGAGAGGAGACGCTGCGCGCGAGCGAGGAACGGTGGCAACTCGCCGTCAACGGCACCACCGACGGGATGTGGGACTGGGACCCGCGGTCTAATAAAGTCTTTCTCTCCAATCGATGGAAGGCGTTGCGCGGCTATGTGGAGGATGAAATCGGCGACGATGCCGCTGAGTGGTTTTCGCGGATTCATCCGGACGATGAGGAACGCGTGATGCGGACGCTCCAGCTGTACTTTTCCAGGCGAATCCCGGTGTACGAATGCGAATATCGGAGCCGCTGCAAGGACGGCGAGTATCGGTGGATTCAGGATCGCGGGCAAGCGGTCTGGGATGAACAGGAGCGAGTCGTCCGGATGGTCGGTTCCGGGGTTGATATCACGGCGCGCCGACGGGCCGATGAACGGATCGCCGAGCTGAATCGGGAATTGGGCCTTCGGGCGCAGGAGCTGCAGATTCTTGTGGAACGGCTGCGGGAAAACGAGGCGAGGATCAAGCTGATCACCGATTCGTTGCCGATTCTGATCGCGTACGTCGATGCTGATCAGCGATATCGCTTCAATAACCTCAGTTATGAACGCTGGTTCGGGCGGCCGCTTGAACAGATTACCGGTCGCGCCATGCGTGAAATCGTCGGCGCGGCGGCGTATGAGCAGCTCAAGCCGTACGTCGACCTGGCGCTGTCCGGCGAACCGCAGCACTTTGAGGCTCAAATCCGGTATGAAAAACTCGGTCCCAGACATGTGGACGTGACCTATATGCCGGATCGAGCCGCTTCAGGGAAAGTTCGGGGCTTTATCCTCATGGTCAATGATGTAACGGAGCGCCGCCTGGTCGAAGAAGCGTTCAAGGACCAATTAAACTTGGTCAATACCATCACGGACAACACCCCCTCTTGTTTGTTGATGATGGACGCGCAAGGGATCGGCACGTTTGCCAATCCGGCGACGGAACTGATTACCGGGTATAAGACTGAAGAATTGATCGGGAAGGTCTTAGGCAAGGTGATCCGGCACAAGGGGGCCGATCGCTCTCCGTTTCACGCCGGCAGTCCGTCCGATTCCGTCCTGCGGCCTCCGGAGTCGATCCAGGGCTATGAAGACGAATTTCTGCATAAGGACGGCCACGCCTACCCTGTCCGCTGCGCCATTCGATCGATTCTCAAAGACGGAACCGCGATCGGCGCCGTCCTGGAGATTCAGGACATCACGAAGGAGAAGCGGGCCGAACAGGCGTTGCGGGAGCGCGAAGAACAATTGCGGGTGATCACGGACTCGGTGCCGAGCCTGATCGCCTATGTCGATCGCGATGAACGATATCGGTTCGTGAATGCCGGATATGACGCGGCGTTTCGGCGGCCCCGGCACACCATCCTCGGACGCTCGATCCGAGAATTGGCGGGAGAAGGATATGAGGAGCTCAGACCCTTCATCGCGCGTGTATTGGCCGGTGAAGCGGTGTCGTTCGAGAGCCGGATGACGCGGGATGCGGAGAATGCCGCGGCCTTAGTCTCCTATACCCCGGATGTCAAGCCGGACGGGTCGGTCGCCGGGTTTTACATTATGGTGACCGATATCTCGGATCGTAAGCGGGCCGAAGAAGCGCTCCGCGAGTTCAACATCGAACTGGAGCAGCGGGTGAAGCAGCGGACTCAAGAATTGGTCGGATCGCAAGCGCGGTTGCGGGCGCTGGCGACCGAATTGAATCTTTCCGAACAGCGCCAACGCCGGCGACTGTCCGAAGACCTGCATGACTATCTGGCCCAGTTGCTCGTCTTTGTGAGGTTGAAGCTCAACCAAGCCAAACGATCCGGTTTGGCGGCGTCGTCCACGGAGTTTATCGCTGAAGCGGACACCACGCTGAGCCAGGCGTTGACCTACACGCGCTCGCTGATCGCCGAACTGAGTCCGCCCGTACTCCGGGATTTCGGCCTCGTAGTCGCGTTGCAATGGCTGGCGGACCAAATGCGGCGGCATGAATTGAAGGTGTCTCTGGAGTCCTTCGTCAAAGAGGTCGCGATCCCGGAAGAACAGGCGGTGTTGCTGTTTCAGTCGGTGCGTGAACTCTTGATCAATGTGTCCAAGCATGCCGGCACCGATCGCGCCGTCGTTACCGTCGGCGAAGGGGACGGCATGTTATGGATTGAGGTGAAGGACGAAGGCAAGGGTTTCGACTTGGACCAAGCGCAGGCCGCCGACAATACCGTATCGGCTGCTTCTCACTATGGCCTGTTCAGCATTCGGGAGCGGATGTGCGCGATGGGCGGGGATTTTGATTTGAATACCGAACCGGGGCGCGGGACGCGGGCCATGCTGGTGTTGCCGCTCGTCGCCCCCGGCGGCGGTCATGAGTCGGGATCTGCGGGTTCAGAATCGGGGATGATGGGTTCGGACTTGATGGAGTCCCACAGTGTGGCGAGCTCAGGATTCGGAACGCTTCGTTCAGAACGCTCTGCGGAAACTCCGTCTTCCCTTAATTCGGGACGTTCCCCCGTGCGAATTCGGGTTCTGCTGGCCGACGACCACGCGATGTTGCGGCAGGGTCTGAGGAGCGTCCTCCATGCCTACGCGGATGTCGAAATCGTGGGTGAAGCCTCGGACGGGGAACAGGCACTCTTACTGGCCCAATCTCTCCAGCCGGAGGTCGTCGTCATGGATGTTAATATGCCGGGTGTAGACGGCATCGAGGCGACCAGGCAACTCAGACATGAACACTCCACCATCGCCGTAGTGGGATTGTCGGTTCACAACAATCCGCAGATTGAACGAGCAATGCGGGATGCGGGTGCGGCGGGATTCTTGACCAAGGACAGCGCCGTGGAGCAACTCTATGTGGCCATTCAGGAAGCCCTGGGACAGGACAAATAAATGGGCGGCTTTGTGAGTGATCAGTTCTCGGCCTGGCGGCTTCCCGCTTGCGCTTTCACGTGTCAAGCCTCTTCGTAGCTTTACCCAGGCCATAAAACTAGGGCTTCGCCTAGTCAAAACAAGCCGAGCGCGAGTCGTAGACTATGTGCGCCTGTCGGTGGGACGGCTAGTCAATATCCGGCCCCTGATACGAAATCCGAAGTCATGAGCTGCATGAATCCGGCGACGTGTATCCGGCAATCATCGCCATACTCATTCATCATGTCGAATTCTTTCTGTGGAGGACTTCATGAACGAAGCTGGAGCCGGCACAATTCTCAACGTCGGCAATGACGCAGCGTGTCTCCATGCCAGGAACCGGATTCTGGCGCGCGCCGGACACCGCGTGCTCGATGCGAACAGCGGTGAAGAGGGCCTCCGGCTGGCGGCGTCCGAAAGACCCGACCTCGTATTGTTGAATATGAAGCTGACTGATATTTCCGGGCTAGAGATGTGCCGGCGATTGAAGAGCGACGCCGCGACGGCCCACATGATGGTGTTGCATATTTCAGCGAAGGAAACCGGTGGCCGGACCGAGGCGGAAGCGTCCGAGGGAGTCGCCGATGCCTCCTTGACCGAACCGGTGGACGCGAATGAACTCGTGGCTACCGTGAACGCCTTGCTGCGCGTGCGGTCGCGCGAAGCGGCCAACCGCCGTCTCATTGAGCGGCTGCAGTATGGGCTGGATTCGGCCGACATGGTCGCCTGGGATTGGAACCCGGACAGCGATGTGATGATTCAATCGCCTAACGCCGGTCGTGTGCTGGGATTGCCGGAGGGCACGACGCTCCAGAGCAGTAAGGAATACTTCGCGCTCATGCATCAGGAAGACGAACCGCGCGTTGTCGCGGCGATCCAGCGCGCGCTGCGCGAGGGGCGGGATTACCATGAGGAATTTCGCGTCGTACTGAGCGATGGATCGGTACGTTGGGTGGCGGACCGCGGCCGGGTGACGATGAGCGACCAGGGTAAGGCCGCCCGGATGAACGGCGTCATCCGGGATATCACCGAACTGAAAATGCGTGACATAGCCGTCCGTGAAAGCGAAGCGCGCTTCCGCGCGATGTTCCATCAGGCCGCCGTCGGCATGTGCCTGATCAGCCCGGAGGGACATCTGCTTCAGGTCAATCAAAAGCTCTGCGTCCTGCTCGGTGAAGAAGCGGACGCTTTGATTCATCGCAAGCTTCTCGACCTTACTTATTCGGAGGACCGTCCTCATAACCAAACATCGATGAGCCGCTTATTGTTGGGAGGCGCGGCCGATGTATCGATCGAACAACGGCTGGTTCGGCGCGACGGCCGGTCCGTTTGGGTATCCATGTATCTCGCATTACTATGGGATGTGGGAGGGCGGCTGGAGCATATTATCGGGGTGATTCAGGACATTGATGAGCGCAAAAGGGCGGAGGAAGCGCTGCGCGAAAGCGACCGGCGTTTCCGAGAGATGATCGATGCGCTTCCGGCCGCCGTCTATACGACGGACATCGAAGGCCGGCTGACCCACTTCAATCCCGCTGCGGTCGAACTGTCGGGCCGCACGCCTCTCTTGGGGACGGATCAGTGGTGCGTGAGCTGGAAGCTGTACCGCCCCGACGGTACCCTGCTGCCTCACGAGGAATGCCCGATGGCGATCGCTCTCAAAGAGAACCGGACCGTCCGAGGAGCGGAAGCCATCGGCGAACGACCCGACGGAACGCGTGTATGGTTTACGCCGTATCCGATGCCGTTGCGTGATACCGAGGGGCGTGTTGTCGGAGGGATCAACATGCTGGTGGACATTACCGAACGGAAACAGGCGGAGGAAGCCTTGCGGGAGAGCGAGTCGAGATTCCGCAACATGGCGGATACGGCGCCGGCCATGCTGTGGAAGACCGATGTCTCCGGCGCCTGCACGTTCCTCAGCCGAGCCTGGTATGATTTTACCGGACAAGCGCCCAACACCGGATTGGGGCACGGCCGGTTCGGTCAGGTGCATCCCGATGATCGCGAACGAGTCCACCAATTGTTTCAGACCGCGACCGCGCGACGGCAGCCCTTCTCAGTGGATTACCGCCTGCGGTGCGCGGACGGTGGGTATCGCTGGGCCAGCGATACCGGGCGGCCTCGTGTGCCGGGATCGGGCGAGTTCCAAGGCTATATCGGCTCCATCATCGACATCACCGAGCGCAAGCAGGCCGAAACACAGTTACATCAGTTGAACGCCGATCTGGAACGGCGGGTCGCCGACCGGACACGAGATCTTCTGCATTCTCAAAACCGGCTGCGGAAACTCGCGTCGGATTTAAGCGTCGCCGAAGAGCGGGAACGCCGACGGGTTGCCGGCGAGCTGCACGATTATCTCGCGCAATTGCTGGTTGCGACCAGAATGAAATTGAGCCAGGGCCGTCAGGCTCGTTCATCGGTCAAACAGGCCGAAGTGTTGAATGAGGTGGATCATATGTTGGATCAGTCGTTGACCTATACGCGGACGCTGGTCGCGCAGTTGAGCCCGCCGGTCCTGCACGAGTTCGGGCTTCCGGCCGCGCTGAAATGGCTGGGCGAACAAATGCCGAGGCACGGCCTCACCGTTGTCTCGACGATCGATGCCGCCTCCATGGATCTTACCGAGAATCAGTCGGTGCTCTTGTTCCAGTCGGCGCGGGAATTGTTGTTGAATGTCGTTAAACATGCGGAAACCGATCAAGCCCGGTTGCGATTGGAGCTCAAGAACGGCGACTTGCGGTTGACCGTTACGGACGAGGGGCGTGGATTCGACGCCTCCGGTTCGAAGGAGCCCGCGGTCTTCAGGAACGCGTTTGGTCTGTTCAGTATCCGGGAACGAATGGAATCGCTGGGCGGCATGGTGGAGGTGACATCCCGCCCGGGAAAGGGCACCCGGGTGACCTTAATCATGCCGCTGAGCGGCGAGGAAAAGAATTCCAAATTCAAACGCCTCAGCTCGACATTGACAGGGAACCCACAACTTAGGATTCAGACCGCAGAGCTCCGCCAGTCGAGGAACCCGATTCCGACCCACGCACAGCATGTCACTCAACACGAACTCCACGAGGGGCTTAAATTTCGCGTGTTGCTGGTGGACGATCACGCCATGGTCCGACAAGGGCTCAGAAGCTTGCTCGAAAATCATCGGGATGTGGAGGTGATCGCGGAGGCGGGGGATGGACTCGACGCGATTACGTTGGCCGACAAACTGCGCCCCGATGTCGTGGTCATGGATCTCAGCCTGCCGTCGCTCGATGGTGTCGAGGCGACCAGGCAAATCTGCCTGGCCCATCCGTCCACGGTCGTGATCGGTTTATCGGTGCATCAAACACATCAGGTGGAACAGGCGATCAGGGCGGCAGGGGCCGCGGCCTTTCTCACGAAAGACTGCGCGGTCGACCAACTCTATGAAGCCATCACTTCGGCAATGATGGCCCGCAGCACATGAAACGGCCGCGCCTTCTCGCATGAGGAGGCGCGGCTTCCTTATGCCTATGTGACGGGCGGGCGCCGGCCCATCAGAAAACTGGCCGCCGCCACGATGAGAAACACCACGAACAATACATAGGCGATTGATGTCGCCGTGCCTGCCACACCCGACAGACCCAGCACACCGGCAATCAGCGCGATGATCAAAAATGTCACAGCCCAACTCAGCATGTTTACCCTCCTTTGTGATGAGAACCCGATGCCCGGCATCCGGGATGCTGGCACCGGCACTGGCCGGCCGTAATCGGTTGCGCGGCGCGGCATTGGTCGGAACAGAACTCCTTGCCCGGCGGGACCTCGCAGGTACAAGACGGGTGCGCACAGTGTTTGGTCATAGGCGATTCCTCCTTGCTCGGCTCGATGCCCTCGCCCGTCTGCCTAAAAGAAAAAGTGCACGCCGGCTCCGATCCATTCCACCTTCTGCGTATAGAACTGGCCGTCGGGCGAAGGGCCGGCGAAATATTCCGCCAGAATCTGGATTTGACGGTCGCCGATGCGGGCATTTTCAAATCGGAATCCTGCCATGAGAGACCGCGAGACGTTCCAATTGGCCCGTTCATTCGCCTGGAAATCCGCGTAGGCGACCGGGCGCAGCCGCCCGTCAAAATAGGTCCGTGAACTCGTCAATTCCACGCCCCATTGGCTCGTCCCCCGCCCGATGTCCGGATAGCGGTGGACCAGAAATCCGCCGCCGCCATACACTCGCAGCCAGCTGGTCAGCTCATAGGACACCTTGGCATCCAGCTCCTCGAAACTCAGATTGACGCGGTTCACTCCCGGATTATTCAGTATGAATTCGTCGCCCAAATGAGAGCTTTGATGGTGCAGCCTGACGAAACTGGAAAACCGTCCGTTCCGATAGCTGGCCATGAATCCCACCAGATAGTCAGCGTTAACGAGATCGATTGAGTCCTTGCTCACATCGAAGATGCTGAACACACCGCCTTGCACGCCGAAATCCCACTCACCGCCGAACGCGGCCTTGTTGCGATAGATCGAAAACGTCTCACCGAAATTCCCGCTGAAGACCCCGGACAGATTCATGCCCGAGGTAAAGTTCCGGTACAGGGCGGAAAAATGAGGCCAGCGCGGATCGGCGTGGAATGGGGAAAAGAGCAGCCCGCGAGGCAGCCATTTGGGCTGAGGGCTGGGCACAGCCGTTTCCACGCCCTCTTCGGTCTCCCTGACGCCGCCCTCCGGAGGTGTTGTGGCAGGCATGCTGTCCGGCGCTTGAATACGGATCTCGACGCTCTGGACGCCGGGGATTTTCTTCAACGCCGAAATGACTTTCCCGCGATCCACCCGCCCGATCGATTTGGTCGTGACCGTGACCGCGCCGTTGTCCACCTGGATGACGGCGTTCGTCACGCTGAACTCGTGTTCCAGGACCGCCGCCGTGTACCCGGCGATATAGGAATCGTCCGCCGCATCTGCGACCGACACGCATAGGGCGAGGCAGAGAATCGGACCGGCCCCGTCCACAACGCCTCTCATGACACGCGCGATGATCCATAGCACGATACGATCCGTCCCACGTTAGAAATGGAAACTCAGGCCGATCATGCTCCTATGGCCGTTGGCTGTTTGGGAATCGCGGTCAATCTGTCTCGAAGCCATGGCGATTGGACCATCGGTCCGTCCACAGCTCGACCTCCGTCTTCCGATCTCCGAAGTGTTCCGGCGCGTTTCTGTCGGGATTCCCGTCGCGGCCCTCAATATAGAGGAGGTCGTCCTCGATGAAAAATCCCCAGGTGCGCTTGAAGCCGGCTGTCAGTTGTTGCCATGTATCGGGGAACTCCTCCTGGCTGAGCACCAACAGCAGATCCGGCTTGCTCCACAGCCCCGAGTCGATGTTTGCTGCCTGCACGGGTGAAGCGGCAACGCCGAGGCCGATGATGGTGGAGAGAGCGGTGACGAGAAAGAGCAGCGGCATAGTGACCTTTCCGGCCGTGAAGGTCGCGGCGCCGGTTGCAGATGAAGGGCGCCGCGACTCCTTGAATCAGCGGCCTGACGGGGTGGACGCCGGGCTATTCTGTCGGCTGTACCAATCGTCCGCCCAACGGGAAACCTCATCCTTTTTGTCGCCATACCGTTCCTGCAGCGATCCTTTGAACTTATCGTAATCGCCCTCGATCTTCATGAGGTCGTCGTCGGTGAAATTTCCCCATTTAGTCTTCAGTTCTCCCTTGAATTGACTCCATTTTCCTTTGAATTGCTCCGCGTTCATGTGTCTCCTCCTTATCTCTGAAGTAAACCGGTGCTGTCCCGACTGTCTATCGTTGTACTGTGAGTGGGGTAGAGTCGCGACTGGACAAAGCCCTAGTTGTAGGCCAGCCGCCCCCCAGCGGCCGTGTAGGTCAACGTACCGGAGCAAATGGAAATGAGGAGGGCGCTACTTCGATCTGGCGCGCAGCAGCGCCATGGAACGATGCTCCAGGTCGTAGGATGCGCCGCCTTTGAGATGTTGGCTGCGCGTCCGGCCGGGAAGCTCGTCCCTGGTATCAAAAACCAACTCCCAACGAACGCCGCGCTTGTGGGCGGGAAGGATGAATGTGATCGGCTCGTGGTGCGCGTTGAGGAGCAGGAGGAAGGTATCGTCCCTGATAGGATCACCCTGAGTATCCATCTCTGCGATCGCGTCTCCGGCAAGCCTCACGCCGAGACAACGGGCAAATCCCTGGCTCCAGTCCTCTTCGGTCATTTCTTTGCCGTCCGGCCGGAACCAGGCAATGTCTTTGACTTCGGCGCCATGAATATGTCGCCCTTGAAAAAACTGCCGGCGATGGAAGACCGGATGCTTCTGGCGCAATTCGATGAGGAAGATCGTGAATTCCAGCAGGGCCTGATCGGTTTTTGACCAGCTCCAATTGAACCAACTGATCTCGTTGTCCTGGCAATAGGCGTTATTGTTGCCGTGTTGCGTGCGGCCCACTTCGTCGCCCACGCACAGCATCGGCACGCCTTGGGATAAGAACAGGGTGGCCAGCATATTCCGCTTCTGCCGCTGTCGAAGTTCGTTGATGGCCGGGTCGTCGGTCGGACCTTCCGCTCCGCAGTTCCAGCTTTGGTTGTCGTCGGTGCCGTCCCGATTGTCCTCGCCGTTTGCCTCGTTGTGTTTGTGGTTGTAGGAGACGAGATCGGTCAGCGTGAAGCCGTCATGTGCCACGACGAAATTGATGCTGGCGTGCGGCCGGCGGCCGCTGCCTTCGTACAAATCGCTGCTGCCGGAGAGGCGGTACCCCAGTTCGGCTACCTGCCCGCCGTCTCCTTTCCAATAGCGTCGAATCGTATCCCGGTATTTGCCGTTCCATTCCGCCCAGCCGGGCGGGAAATTGCCGACTTGATATCCCCCTTCACCGAGATCCCAAGGTTCGGCGATCAATTTGACCCGAGCCAGCACGGGGTCCTGATGAATGATATCGAAAAAGGCGCTCAGCCGGTCGACGTCGTGCAGCTCGCGGGCGAGGGTGGAGGCGAGATCAAAGCGAAACCCATCAATGTGCATGTCCTGCACCCAATATCGCAAGCTGTCCATGATGAGTTGGAGCGTCCGGGGGTGGCGGACGTTGAGACTGTTGCCGCAGCCGGTGTAATCCATATAATACCGTTGATTGTCCGGTACGAGGCGGTAGTAGGTCGCGTTGTCGATGCCCCGGAAGGACAGGGTCGGCCCCAGGTGATTGCCTTCGGCCGTGTGGTTGTACACCACATCCAGAATGACTTCGATGCCGGCGCTGTGGAATGTCTTCACCATGGTCTTGAATTGCCAAATCCCGAGCTCGGGTTGGACCGCGTATCGGGGATCCGGCGCGAAGTATCCAATGGTGTTGTACCCCCAGTAGTTGGTGAGCCCCTTGTCCAGTAAATGTTTGTCGGTGACGAAGGCGTGGACCGGCAACAGCTCAACGGCCGTCACACCGAGTTGTTGGAGGTATTCAATGACCGGCCTGGTCGCCAGCCCCGCATAGGTGCCGCGCAACGCGTCCGGGATGTCCGGGCAGCGTTTGGTGAACCCGCGGACATGCATTTCATAGATCACCGTTTCGTTCCAGGCTCGCCGCAACGGGCGGTCTTCCCCCCACGTGAAGGCCTGTTCGATCACGACCGATTTGGGGACGTTGGCGGAATTGTTTCGGTCGTCGTAGGAGAGGTCCGCTTCCGGATCGCCGATTCGATATCCGAACATGGCGTCGGACCATTGCACGTCTCCGGTGAGGGCTTTCGCATAGGGGTCGATGAGCAATTTGGAAGGGTTGAAGCGGTGGCCGGCGGCGGGATCGTACGGTCCATGCACGCGATATCCGTACAGCAGGCCCGGCCGGGCTTCAGGCAAATAGATGTGCCAGATCTGATTCGTCCGTTCCTCCACGCGAATGCAGTGTGTCTCCTTTTCTTGGTCCGCCCGATCGAACAGACACAGTTCCACCGCAGTCGCATTTTCCGAGAAGAGCGCGAAATTGACTCCTTCCCCGTCCCAGGTGGCGCCGAGCGGGTAGGAGCGGCCCGGCCTGATCTTATGGAGCGCGAGTCGATGCTTCATGAGGTTAATACCTCTCCGTATTTTTATTGTTTTGCAAGAAGGCTTGCCATGTCTTCGGCATGTTCCTCTTCTTTCGCCTGAATCTCTTCGAGCATCCGGCGTGTCGTGGGATCGTCACCGCCGATGTACTCAATCATGGCGCGGTAGCTGTCGATGGCTACGCGTTCCGCCACTAAGTCTTCCTTGATCATGTCATCCAAGCTTTTCCCCTCGACATACTCCGAATGACTTCGACTCAGAATGCCATCCGGCGAAAAATTCGGCTCTCCTCCCAATTGAACGATGCGATCGGCGATTTGATCGGCATGCAGCTGTTCCTCGGTCGCATGCTGTAGAAACTCCGCCTTGACGCCTTCGGAATTAATCCCTGACGCCATATAATAGTGGCGCTTGTATCGAAGGACGCAGACCAATTCCGTCGCGAGCGCCTCATTGAGGACTTTGATGACCGTGTCCACTTTCGCTTTATACCCGGCCGTCTTGGCGCCGTCCTGAATGTGTTGGCGGGCGCGATCGCGTATGGCTTTGATGTCCAGGGTGAAGGCATCCTGCTTCATGTCCGAATCTCCTTTCATGTTGATGATGCCGATGCTTGCAGCATTGAGTCATTGCACCGGTCACTTAATTAATGGTGGAATGAATCTCTGATGCAATCGTGCAATTTCATTCTTCACTGCGTCGGCGGCAGTCTCTGCAGGAGCGCTTCGGCTGCGCGAGGACTGACCGAACCTGCCGCCTGATCAGCGGACAGCAGGCCGACTACGTGCTGGGCGGTATCGAGGACCGGAAGCCATCGCACGCGATGCTCTACCATGAGCCGCATTGCTCGAGCGAGAATATCGTTCTCCAAACACGCGGGCACTTCGGTTTGCATGACATCCCGGATCGGAATGCTCCGAGGACTGCCCGGCTTCACGACGCCTTTTACCGCGATGTCGCGTTCCGTGATTAACCGCCACTAGGCGGCCTCGGGCGCAGACCGGGGCAGCCTGAACATGCAGTCGTCGGAATGTCTCGGCGGCCTCCCACAGGCTCTCTTGAGGATCCATGGTGACGACGTTCCGATCCATCACGTCACGGATGTGACGTTGTTCTCCCTCCAACAGACCGTAACGCTCCTCATTCGTTGATTCGCCGAACAGGCCGGAGTCCGGTTCGCGTGAAGGGTTCTTCTCGTCTGGCATGGTTCGATCATAAGCGGCAGAGCGGAGGCTGCGTACTGGGGGTCCCCCTAGTATGCAATGACCAGGCGTTGAATTTACTCTGGTTGTAGGACCGACACGCGCGGTGTCTTCATGACATGAATAGTGCGCTATGGTGTGCCATGGAACGTCCGGTAATGGGGTTGTTTGCCCTGAGAAGTCTGTCATTCCCGCGGAAGCGGAAATCCAGCCAAAGGCTTTCTCCACAGCATTTGGCTTAGATCAAGGAGTGGATACCAGCCTTCGCGGGCATGACGCACAAGTAAACTGACCACTCCCGAGCGTCCGGCTTCGTTGACTAGTGCTCGTGTAGTCGATAATGTGAGGCCAGGTAGGTTGTCAGCCATGCATTCAGCCCGCATTCTATTGATTGATGATCATGCGTTGGTGTTGGAAGGCATGCGCCAGCTGCTTGAGACGGAATTCACGGTGGTCGGGACCGGCGATAGCGGACAGGCGTTGCTGGAGATGGCGCCGCGTCTGGCGCCCGACGTGGTCCTGCTGGACGTATCCATGCCCGGACTCAACGGTTTTGAAGCCGCTCAACGACTGAAGCAGCTCGTGCCGAACGTCAAGATCATCTTTGTCACGATGATGACGGAACCCGTCTATATCAGTGAGGCGTTTCGCCGCGGTGCTCATGGATATGTGCTGAAGCAATGCGCGGCGGCAGAATTAGTGAGCGCGATCCGAGTGGTGCTATCGAACCGGCGGTACGTCTCGCCGCAGGTTGCGCCGGAAGTCCGGGAAATCGTCGAGCACCAGTGGATGCGCCCGGAAGGCTTTACGGGCCGGCTGACGGACCGGCAAGTGGAGGTCTTACGCCTGCTGGCGAGCGGCTATGCAGCGAAAGAGATTGCCCGGTCATTGAATGTATCGCTCAAAACCGTCGAGTTCCACAAGGCGAACATCACGAAAAAGCTCGGGCTGAAGACCGCGTCTGATTTGACGAAATATGCAATTGCGCAGGGACTGACATCGATTCACGAACTACGCGGGGACGCGCCGCCTCCTGCCGCAGCCGCCCTCAACGAGGGGCATTCGAAGTTACGGCCTCGTTGACCGAGACCAGCCCGATTGCGATGGCGTGCTTCGTTAATTCCGCGGTGCTGTGCAGCTTCAACTCCTTCATAATCCGAGTTTTATGAAACTCCACGGTCTTGATCGACACGTTCAACGTGGACGCAATTTCTTTCGTTGATTTCCCTTCCGCAACTAACTGTAACACTTCTCGCTGGCGCAGACTGAGGTTGCCGGCGGGAACTGCCGGTTCAACGGCTGCCGGTGACGGCGACGGTTGGATCGCCTGTTCGACCAAACTTTGAGTGACCAGCGGCGACACGTATGTTCTGCCTTTAAGCACTTCCTTGATGGCAAACAGCAACTCATCTGTGACGGATTGCTTCAACACGTAACCGGACACGCCGGCTCGAAAGGCTTCCGTCACGAAATGCTTCTCCAAATGCATGGTCAAAATGATCACCTTCACCGAAGGATTGGACTTTTTCAACTGGCGACAAGCGTCCAGGCCATTGAGCAAGGGAAGTGAAATGTCCACTAGGGCCAGGTCGGGATTGTGCTTCTCAACGGCCTGAACCAGCGCCCGGCCGTCCGCCACCGTGGCGGCGATCTGAGCGTCGTGTTCAAGCAATTTGGTGACCCCTTCTGCGACAAGGGCATGGTCATCGGCGATGATCACTCGAGGTTTCATTCAGTCACCTAGCATGCGCGGTTAGAGGATCTAGGGATTTCACGAGTGCGAAACAATGCTATTGTACTGCTTTATGGGGCGGGTGAGTCAAAGGGAAAAAAAGCCGCAAAATCCGCGCCGATTGGCGTGCCGTGGCCGGCACACGCGGCCCGCGAGGCTGATTGCCGAGCCTGCGCGGTTGTGCGACCGATGGGGTTCACGCCGCTGGAAGGTTTTGATCATGGCAACCAGACAGGACGATATCGATCCGGCGCCGATGGTATTTCTTGCCGTCTTTGTGGCGCGCGTGGACGAACAGTCCGCTATCGCGCGTGAAACCGGCCTCTGTTTGGCCGGTCACGACGGCGGGCGATAGTAGGCGGGAAGGGGAGAGCGATGAATCTTTTTTGGGATATTGGAGGCGTGTTGCTGACGAACGGATGGGATCGGCATGCCCGAGCCGAAGCGGTGCGGCGGTTTCACCTCGATCGGGCCGACTTTGACGCGCGCCATGCGCGTGTCATCGATGATTTTGACTCCGGCCGTATGGGATTGGAAGAGTACATGACCGAAACGGTATTCTTCCGGCCGCAAGAGTTCACGAGAGACAGCCTTCGCGAATTCATGTATTCACGATCGGAACCGTTTCCCGATGCGCTGAAAGTCGCCGAAGAATTTGCCGCGGATCGGACCTGCTTCATGGCGGCGTTGAATAACGAATCCCTGCCGATTAATCAATATCGGATCGAGCGGTTCGGTTTACGCCGATATTTCCGGTGCTTTTTCAGTTCCTGTTATCTCGGAGTCAGAAAGCCGGCCGACAGAATGTATGTACTTGCGCTGCAACTGACTCAATCGGCGCCCGAGAACTGCATATTTATCGATGACCGGCCGGAGAATCTGGAGCCCGCCCGGCGGCTGAACATGCGCACGGTGCATTTCGTCAATGCGGACCAACTCCGGAAGGATTTAACCGAGCGGCTGAGGGCGAAATGAGGAGCAGGGGCAATCGTCTCGGCCTGAGTCGCTCTTCTGAATAAACTAGCCCGCGTAGAGACGCGAGAAACGATCAAGAATAATGCGGGCTAGGGTAGGTTCATTTGGACACTAGGGTCTTTCCTAGTATGGACTCCGCTCAGTATTTCCTACCATGCGCCTTGCGACCACGACCGCACAGAGCTGTGATCGTGTCGCCGACCGGCTGATCGATCAGCGGGGCGCCGCGGGCGACGGTCGAAAGTTGTGAACCTTCAGTGATCTGTCGAGGTACCATGCGCTGTTGTCGTTGCCATAACTTAATGTTTCCAGTCGAGTTGCGGGATTGGGGAGGAGGTCGGGGAACCGACCGGTCAGGCGCTTGGCAATGTTTTGCATGCGGGAATATCGTCGATCAAGTCATCAGCGTAAACAAAGTCAAGTTGGATGATTTACGGATCGACGGCCGAAAAAACAGGGCGCGGCATGGCGTCCGTGTCATGGGAATTTGATTGAACGGTGGTTGTCTGCTGACTCAATTGCTTCGGCGATCCGGGTGGTCTGGCCTATCCAGGCCGCCCATTGCCGGTTCTCGCCGCGCGCCGGGCCTCTTTTGTCTTCCGGCAGGAGGTCCGCTTTTGCGCTTCTGAAAGATCGCGGTCTCTTTTTTCATCCAACGATCCTCGTTCGTTCCCGCTTTGCCAAAGGTCAAACCCAGCGTTTCGCAGTTTCATATCGACTCGACCACGCCCATCCACCTGCCGGTGATCCGAAATTGCCGCGTGCGATGAGCGCAATCGCCCCCGTCCGGTCCTCTTCGGTCGAATGACCATCTAGGTATAAGCCATAGGTCCATAAATCAGGCCATCGTCGGGCCCGTCCCGTCCATTTTCTTGTGGAGTTTTATGTGGGACGTGATATAAGCATCCACCGCCGGTTGAACCATAGTGCATAGTACGTAGGCGTGGTCATCGGAGCAGAAGGCTGAATGGAGCCTGTTCGATCAGTCCACGCGCTCTTGGTCCGCCCGGATTCGGTGTGGACTTGGGATGGGACGGCGACAGCCCGCGTCATGGGTGACGAGAAGAATGCCGCGAAGAGAGGAGGGATCATTTGGAAGAACGATCGATCGACCAGGGCGGAGGCATAGCCGGCACGCGTTCTCTCATTCACTTTCCGTACGTCGTCGTCGCCGCCATGCTTTTCGTCGGCGCGGCTGCTCCGGCGTGGAGCCAAGTCCCGGGATCGGCGCCAAGCAGCCAACAGCAGCTCGGGCCGTTGCCGCCGAAGTTGCCGCAATTGCCGCCCGCGCCGCCGCCGCCCCGCGCTCCCGAGCTTGAAGTGCCTACTCCGGCGCCGCCGACACAGCCGGGGGAAGCAATCACCGCCCCCAAGATTTTCATCAAGGATATCCGACTGGCGGGGAATACCGTGTTCACCTCCCGGCAGCTCGCCGAGGTGACCGAGCCATATAGAAACCGCGACCTGACCGCGGAAGACCTGGAGTCACTCAGGCTCGCGTTGAGTGCGCACTATATCAATCGGGGATACGTCACCTCCGGGGCATTGATACCTGAACAGACCGTGGTGGACGGCATTCTCGACCTGCAGATCGTCGAAGGGAAGCTCGCCGAAATCAACGTCGATAATTTGCAATGGTTTCGGCCCTCCTATTTCCAGCGCCGGCTCAATCTGGCGGCCGGTCCTCCTTTGAATGTGAACGAACTGCAGGAGCGGCTGCAGATCCTGCAGTCCGATCCGCGGGTCCAGCGCATTAACGCCGAGCTGCGTCCCGGCCTCGCCAGAGGGGAGAGCACGCTGGACGTCAAGGTGACGGAAGCCAATCCGCTCAAGGTCTGGCTCGAATTCAACAATTATCAATCCCCCGTGGTCGGCGCGGAGCAGGGATTCGTGACCGTGGCGCATCGGAATCTGCTCGGCCTCGGGGATCAATTGAGCCTGCAATACGGGCGCTCGGCCGGCGTCAATCCTATCTTGAATTTTCGTTACGCCATTCCCGTGACGGCGCGGGATACGACCGTGTCGTTTCAATACCGGCGATTCGACTTTTCCGTGGAAGAGAGCCCGTTTGATCAATTCGATATTGTCAACAAGGCCGAGATCTTCAGCGTCGCCGCCAGGCAGCCGGTGTACCGGACGTCGGAACAGGAATTCGCATTGTCGCTGACCGGGGACTACGAACAAAACAAAAGCTTTGTCGGAGGAGTTCCAACCGAGCTGGTGGCCGGGTCGCCCGGGGGCGTGTTCCGGGTGTCGGCCCTCCGGTTCGGCCAGGAGTATACGAGACGCTCGTCGCAGCAGGTAATCGCCGCCCTCTCGCGCTTTTCTGTGGGCATCGGGGTGTTGGGCGCCACGGCGAACGGCGATGCCAATTTGCCCGATGCAAGATTTTTCTCCTGGCTGGGCGAGGCGCAGGTCATTCGATTGCTTCCCTGGCGGCGGACCCAATTGGTGGCGCGCGGCGTGGCGCAACTGTCGAACGATCATTTGTTTACGCTGGAACAAATCGCCGTCGGAGGCCGGTACAGCGTGCGGGGGTATCGCGAGTACACGTTGATTCGAGATAACGCCGTGCTGGCGAGCATGGAAGCGAGAGTGCCGCTCTATACCAGCAGCGCCGGCGTCGATACGTTCTTTCTCGTGCCGTTTTTTGATATCGGCCATGGCTGGGAGACCACCATTGCCACGCCGGACACTCCGCCGCAGACCCTTGCCAGCGTGGGCATCGGCGCCATGTGGAATTTTTGGCGAGGCAGTCATTTCGAAGTCTACTGGGGCAAGCAGTTGAAGAAGTTCGATACCGGAGGAAACAACCTGCAGGACCACGGGGTCCATCTTCAGCTGGTCGTGGAGGCGTTCTGATGACGGAGGCGACCGGGACGTCCGGCGAAGCGATGCCGTTGCTGTTGGGACCTGTTCTTACTGAGTTGCGTCCATTGCGCGGCTGAAGTGTTTGGAGTATGAGAGGGGCCGCCGTTCTCGTTGAGTACTTACAAGGAGATGTCTATGGCAAAGAGAGTTCGCAGCGCAGTCGCCGTGGCGTGGCTCGTCTTGCTTGCGATGGGCCTGTTCGGATGGAGAACAACGCCTGCGTCGGCGCAGGCGACGAACATTGTGCCGACTCCCGGCGGAATCGGGACGGGCGGGTTAGGCACGGTGGCGACGGAGGCCGGCAATACGACCAATATCACGGGAGGATTGAGGCCCGGCAACGGTCCGAATGTCTTTCATAGCTTCAATCAATTTTCCGTCGGACAAGGCCATACCGCCGCCTTCATCAACCCGGGCGGGGCAGGCCGCGTCCTCGCTCGAGTCATCGGCGGGTCTCCGTCGAATATCAACGGAACCGTTCAGGCGTTGGGGTGGAATTTATATTTCATGAATCCGTCCGGGATCATTTTCGGGCCGTCGGCGAATCTCAATGTGTCGGGCTCGGCGTATTTCAGCACCGCGCAGCAACTCTCGTTAGGAGACGGGAAGATATTCTCGACCAGCCTCGTGGCCCTCGACGCCACCCTCTCGACTGCCGCCCCGGCTGCGTTTGGATTCGTGGGATCAGGCGCGCCCGCTCCCATCGTCATTTCGGGATCGACCCTGCAGGTCAGCGATAATACCCTGTTCATGGCGGGCGGAAGCGTTCAACTCGACGGCGCCAGAATCTCGGCGCAGCGCACCATCGTCGGGGCGGTCGGGGCGGGGGCCCAGGTGAATGTGGATCCCGGCGCGGGAAATTCATTCAACAGCGGCACCCCGGCCGGCACTCTCTCGGCGTCGGTGGGCAGCTCGATTCAAGCAGGCTTCTCGGCCGAAGTGTTCCCGGGCACCATCGTCGTGCCGCAGGGAGCGCAAGTCAACCGGACGATCGGTCCCTTCGGGTTCCTGACCGGTGTGGAAGTAGTGGCGGGGCCGGGCGGCGTACCGCCGGGCCCCAACTCCGGATTGCCGCCGGTCGTCTTTCCTGCCGCCGGTACGACGACGCAAGCGCCGGTCGTGAGCCAGAATCCCGTCGACCCCGTGGTGTATCTGAATCGCGCTGTGACGATCCTTCCGCAGGACGTTCCGGCGCCTCCTTTGGCGTTGCTGACGAGCCGGTGCGCCGGTGGCGACAAGGGGGAATTCAGCACATTTGTTCAGGCATTCCGCGATATTACTCCACCACAACCGGGGAACGCGCTGGCAAGCCCGTTCATTTGGGAAGAACCGGCGGCTCAGACGCGCGCTATCGGCTCGCCGCTGGTGGCGCGGGCCACATCGAACGGGATCTTATCGATTGATCCGGCTGTCAGACTGACCCCCGGATGCGGATCTTGAAGAGGGAGGCGGCGATGACGTGTTGGCTTGGTCACATGCGACGGTCAAGCTGGTTGGCGGCGCTCCTCGGCGTGGTGCTGGGGGCCGGAGCCTATTGCTGGTGTGAAAACGACGCGCCGGCCGCCGATGGAAATATTCAACAGGCCGCTTCCACCACGGCTGATCAGGAGATGCAGCGCGGCACCGCCCGCTTCCGCCAAGGGGCCTTCGCGCAAGCGGCGGCGCACTGGTCGAAAGCCGCGGGGCTCTACGAAGAAGACGAAAAAAGCGTTGAACAATGCCGGGCCTTGATCAACCTCGCGCATGCCCTGCATCAGGAAGGTCAAATTAAGAAGGCCATGGCGGCGCTGCAAGCGGCGCTGAATCTGTCCGAGCAGGCGGGAAACCGGTTGCTCACGGCCTCGATTTTGGGACGACTGGGAAACGCCGCCTATGCTCTCGGCAAGGGAGACCAAGCGGTAGAGCACTTGACCAAGGGCCTCGCGATCGCGCGTGAAGAGAAGAGCATGACGCTGGTCGCGGTCATGCTGAATGACTTGGGAAATGTGCTGTCCTCGCGCAACCAATCGATCGAAGCGATCGACGTGTACGGCGAGAGCCGGCGCTTGGCGGTGGAAACCGGTCAGCGGGCGCTGGCGGTGACGGCACAGATCAATTTGGCCACGGCCTTTCTGGACGATCAACAATTCATAGAGTCGGAACGGCAATTCGATATCGCCTCGACGGATATGCAGCAGTTGGAAGACTCGTACGTCAAAGCCTACGGTCTGCTCAACATCGGGTTGGGTTATGATGATCTTCAGGCAGCCTTGTCGAGGCCGAAAATGATGGCTGAAGCGGGACCGCAATTGGCCGGCGGGACCAAGGCTATCGGAGACGGCACGGGAGAGCCGGCCAACGGATCATCTCCGCCGGATCAGAGCCTGCTCCGTCAGGCGTCCGATTCCTTTGTGTCGGCCGCGCAGGTCGCGACGCGCCTGGGTGACCCGCGGGCGCAGTCCTACGCGTGGGGTCATCTCGGGCGTTTGTTGGAGAAAGAGCGCCGATATGGAGAAGCGTTGGCTTTTACGAGACAAGCTGCGTTTGCCGCACAGCGTGGCAATATTCCGGAATCGCTGTACCGGTGGCGGTGGCAAACCGGCCGCCTGTTGAAGGCGACCGGCAAGGAAGAAGAGGCGCTCACGGCCTATCAGCAATCCGTCTCGATCTTAAAGCCTATTCGGTATGAATATTCGGTCGGCTATCAAAGGCGGCATCATTCGTTCGAAGAAGCGGTGGCGCCATTGTTCACCGAATTGGAGGATACATTGCTGCGAAGGGCGGCCGCCGCGACCACGCCGGAACAAACACAGCAGTTGCTTACGTTGGTGCGTGATACGATCGAAACGTCGCATGCGGCGGAGCTCCAAGACTATTTCCGTGATGATTGCGTTGCCACCGCGCGCGCGAACCACGGGGTGGGCCGTGTGTCCCGCGATACGGCGGTCCTCTATCCGATTCTTCTACCGGATCGGATTGAATTGTTGCTTCAGACGGATCGTGGATTCACGCGGCACGGCATCGCGGTCCCGGCCGACAAACTCATCCGTGAAATCCGCTCCTTCAGGCGTCTGGTGCAGGATCGAGGTTCGCGGTCGTATCTGGGACCGGCCCAAACGCTGTATGAATGGCTGATTGCGCCGGTGCAGCAGGAACTCCTGGCGTCCGGCGCCACCACGTTGGTCGTGGTGCCGGACGGCCCCTTGCGCACGATTCCATTGGCCGCGCTGCATGACGGAAGACAGTTCCTCGTGGATCGCTATGCGGTTGCCGTCACGCCGGGTATGGAACTGACCGATGCGCGGCCCTCCGATCGAGGCCGGATCAATCTGCTTTCCATGGGTGTGACGTCTTCAGTGCAGGGGTTTCCGCCGTTGCCGAACGCGGCGGCAGAGGTGGAGTATCTGAACCGGCTTTATGGCGGCCGTTCCTTGCTCGATGGGGAATTTCTGGTGCCGTCCATGGAACGGGAAATGAAGAACACAGAATTCGGCGTCGTGCACATTGCGTCACACGGGGTGGTCGACCGCGACGTCAAGAGTTCTTTTATCCTGGCCTATGATGACAAGATTACAATGGACCGGCTGTCGCAGTTGGTGGGAGTGCAGCAGTACCGGGACAGGCCGCTCGATTTATTGACGCTGAGCGCGTCCGATACGGCGGCAGAGGATGATCGGGCCGCGCTGGGCTTGACCGGCGTCGCGGTCAAGGCGGGAGCGCGCAGCGCGCTGGCCAGCCTGTGGGTCAGCGACGACCGGGCTACCGTCATTCTTGTTGAGGAGTTCTACCGGCAGCTTCAGGATTCGACCGTTTCGAAGGCCGTCGCACTCCAGCGGGCTCAACAGAAGGTGCTGAGCGAACAGGGTCATAGCCATCCCGGATATTGGGCGCCGTTTGTGCTGTTGAATAACTGGATGTGAAACGAGCCCGGAAAGAAAGATCAGCGGCGGTACCGGAGGAGGCAGGAGGCTCAATGAAGCCGTCCGGCAAGCGGGGCATCCTGTCAGAGTTTCTTACCGGTCATGATCTCGTACGCCTCGTCCACCGTACCCACTTCCCGGAGAACGAGGCCGGACTCCATGCCGAAACGGACGAGATTCACCCGGGGAGCGGGAAGTTGCCCTCGCGGCACAAGCAACAGGCGATATCCGCCTTGAGCCGCCGCTTTCATCTTGTCCGCCACGCGGGTGACCGAGCCGATGCGTCCGGTGGGCTCCAATGTGCCGGTCAGCGCAATGCCGCTGATGAGGCGCTCTCCCTTGAGCACGGCGAGAAACCCGACCGCAAGCGCGGCCCCGGCGCCGGGCGCCTCCGAACTCATCGGCGTGACGGATTGGACGGACAAGGACAGAGTGCCGGTCGGACGGTGCATCGGCCCGAGCCGGTCGAGCGCATAGGCGAATGCTCCGGCCAGAGGTCCCAGCCCCGCGCCGCGAACCGGTACGTGACTATTGCTCCACTGTAGTCGAAGCGGGCTGGGCGACTCCTGCTGATCCCAGCTCATGACGATGACGTTGAAGGCGGAGCCGCTTTCCGTCCGAACGGCCGCGGAGATCGGAATCTGCACGACATGGGCTGCATCAGAATGCTCGACTTTCCACGCGCCGATCACAACCGCCGCAAGGAGTCCTAGGCGGACTGCCTTCAATGCCGATTTGGACCATCCATTCATCGTCGCCATGGAACAAGTCTAGATGAGGGGTCGCGTTTTGACAAATCAACGGATCAGCCGCCGATCACTAGGCACGCGCCGCACGGCGTCTGGGCAAGAATGGAGCGATCACCCGGAAATAAGTTCCACCTTGAAGGATGAGACGGTTCACGAACCATCACGCGGCGCGCCGCAAGCCCGGCGTGCGCAATTCCGGCGTGCGCAATTCCGGCGTGCGCAATTATTGAGTGAACCGGACCATCTTGCCCGGTCCTTGCCTTGACATGATGCCGACCCTTCACTAGACTCGGCTCGAATGAGAAGCGGAAGACCTTCTCGTTTGGCATGTCACGAGGCGGATTCTCGGTGCGGGCCGAGATGAGCCGGGACATCCCCATGTCTTTCTTCCGCCCTTCCCAGCCACGACGGTCGCATGGACAGGGACCAGCCCATGTATAGCCTCGCGCGTTTCTCTCTCCGGGAAATGATCGAATGTTCCGCGGCCCTCAGGCGGTTGGGGCGGGAGTCGGCCACGCTCCGGGAGGCGGCTGATCGTGTCGTGAGGTATTTGTTCGGGCACCTCGGAGATCCGGCGACCGGCCGGCGGGATTGCGTGCTCGTGCGCTGTTTCAAGACCTGTTCATATCAATCGCTTGATCCGGATACTCAGGCTCTTGCCCGCGAGAAGATCGGGGGCATGACGCCCGACCCGGACACGAGATGTTTCACATTGATTGCTTCCGCCGGCCTCCAACCCGAATGGAACAGGGTGGAAAATTCACGGCGTTACCGGGCCATTCCATTGGTCAGTCCTGCGTTTGTTCGACAGCTTCCCATGTTCTCGCAATTACTGCATCAATTCGGGGTGTCGTTGGAAACGGCCGTCTCTCCCGAGCGCGATTTCTTGGTGGATTTGGAGGAAACGACCTACAACGTGTTTTTTGTGCCGACCGCCGCCGGCAGTCCCTATGTCCCGGTGCAGGACGAATTCGTCCGCAAGCATGGAATTGAGTCAGTCCTCTGCTTCGGCGGCCTGTTGTCTCCCAAGGATTTATTCGCCGTCATCCTCTTCTGCCGGATCCCGGTCGATCGTGAAACCGCCAACTTGTGCAAATCGCTGGCGCTCGGCGTGAAGGTCTCCCTCTTGCCCTTTGCCGAGAGTCCACGCACCCGGGCGGGCCAATCTCCTACCGTGCCGCCGGACGGCAGAACAGAGGAAGAGTCCGCCGCGGTTCAACTGCGCCAGGCACCGTTCATGGGCGTGACGGAACAGTTGCTGGAGTTCTATGAAGACGCGGTTCGGGCGCAGGCCGCTCGGATTTCGAAAGCCACCCAGGACTTGCGGGACCGAGCCGATGCGCTCCAGCGTTCAGATGGAGCCATGCAGGAACAGACGCAAATCGTGCAATCCATCCTCCGCAGCATGGGCGACGGCGTGGTCGTGACGGATGCCGATGGGCGCCTGATTCTTGCCAACCCGGCGATGGAGAACATTATCGGATTGTCTCCGCTCGAGACGCCCCCCAATGACTGGCCGAAACGGATCGGAGTATTCCGTGGCGACGGAGCCACTCCCTTTCCAACCTCCGATTGGCCGCTGGTGCGCGCGCTCCGAGGGGAAAGGGTGGATTGGGCCGAGATGTGCATACGGCCTGCAGCCGGTGAACTCGGCCGATGGGTGAGCGTCAATGCGCAAGCGATCAAGGCCACCGACGGCCGGCCTCGCGGAGCCGTGGCGGTCTTTCACGATATCACCTGGTTGAAGCAGGCGCAGCAGGCGCTGTATGAATCGGAACACCGCTTCCGTAGCCTCGTCGAGGGCGCGCAGGATATGATTTTCACGGTGTCCCAAGCCGGACTGATCACATCGCTCAACCCGGCCTTTGAAACGGTGACCCAATGGTCCCGCGCGCAATGGATCGGCGAGCCGCTCAGTTCGCTGCTCCATCCGGACGATGTGTCGTTTTGCCGGGATGTCATCAAGGCGATCCTTGAACGCGGCACGTCCCTCACCTGCTCGATGCATCTCACGGTGAAAGCCGGGGGGCATGTGCTCGGGGAATTTGTCGGCGCCCCCCAGATTCAGAACGGTCGCATCGTCGGCGTCCTGGGAGTGGTGCGCGATGTCACCGAGCGGCGGCGGATCGAGGATGCGCTTCGAGACAGCGAGGAGCGGTTGCGCTCCATTGTGCAGTCGACGAGAGAAGCGATCGTGCTGGTCAGCGCGCTCATGAGAATCGCGTATTGGAACAAAGGCGCCGAAGCCGCCTTCGGCTACGCCGCGCAGGATATCGTCGGTCTGCCCATCTCGACGGTTCTGCCAAGCCGCTATCATGACCTGTTGCAACACAGCTTTCAGCGGGCCCGCCTGTTGGACCGCCCTTCGACCGCCGGCAGCACGTTGGAGATGGTCGGGAGACGCAAGGATGGGTCGGAATTTCCAATGGAGTTGAGTCTGGCTGCCTGGAAAGGCAAGACCGATCTCTTTTTCACCTTGATCATTCGCGATATTACGGAACGCCGGCGCGCGGAAGAAGAATTGGAACGGCTGAACCGGCATCATCACCTGGTCCTGGACTCGGCCGGCGAGGGCATCTATGGCACAGACCGCGAAGGACGCACGACCTTCATCAATCCTGCGGCGGCCAAAATGCTGGGCTGGGAAGTGGAAGACCTCATCGGGCGTCCCATACACGACCTGGTGCATCATTCCTGCGCGGACGGCTCGCCCCTTCCGAGCGAGGCTTGTCCGATTCGGGCGGGACTTGTGGAGGAGCGGATCGTTCATATGGATCGCGACGTGTTCTGGCGCAAGGATGGGTCCAAATTCCCGGTGGAATACGTCAGCACCTCGATACGAGAGCGAGGGGAGGTAGTCGGCGTCGTGGTGGTATTCAAGGACACGACGGAGCGGATGCGGGCTGAAGAACAAATTCAGGACTCGTTTAAGCGGCTCCGCACTCTCTCGCGTCGCATGGAAGGGATCCGTGAGGAAGAGCGAACCAGGATTGCGCGGGAATTGCATGACGAATTGGGCGTCGGCCTGACCTGTTTGAAAATCGATCTGTCGCGGCTCGGGAATCTGGTCGGCGAGAAACTCGGCAGCCGGGAACAGCCGGCCGCGGATGAACGGATTCGATCCATGAAGGAACAGGTGGACGCGACGATCGCCTCGGTGCAGCGAATCGTGGCGGAACTGCGCCCCGGGGTGCTGGATGATCTCGGGCTGGTGGCCGCAATTGAATGGCAGTGCCGTGATTTTCAACGCCGGACGGGGATTGTCTGCCGATGCTCGTTCAGCCACGAGGAGTTGAAACTCGAACCGGAGCAGGCGACCGCCGTATTTCGAATTTGCCAGGAAGCGCTGACGAATGTGGTGCGCCATGCCGGCGCCACTTCCGTGCTGGTCGAACTGGAGGAACAGGAGGAGGCCATTCGGCTGGTGGTCGCTGACAATGGTCGCGGAATCACGGAAGACCGGCTGTCCCATCCCCGCTCGTTCGGATTGCAGGGGATGAGAGAACGTGCCGGCCTGTTGGGAGGTGATTTGACGATTCAGGCCGGTTCCGACGGCGGGACGACCATTGTCTTACGGCTTCCGCGTTGTACGGATGGTATCGGTGGAGAACGATCATGACGAGCGTGAAATTCTTGATTGTGGACGATCATCCATCGTTTCGGCGGGGGGTGAAGGACATCCTTGCAGAAGGGTTCAAGGGCGCTGCGGTGGCGGAATGCGGGAATGCGCTGGAGATGTTGCAGGAGATCAAAGCCAAGACCTTCGATCTGGTCATCATGGACATCAGCATGCCGGGGCGAACCGGGCCGGATGTGCTCAAGGAACTGAAAGGCTTGAATCCGGGCTTGCCGGTTCTGATCCTCAGTATGCATCCCGAAGATCAGTACGCGATTCGAATGTTCAAGGCCGGCGCATCGGGCTATCTCACGAAGTCGAGCGCTCCGGAAGAATTGGTGCACGCGGCAAAGAAAGTGTTGGCAGGCGGGCAATATGTCAGCGCGACCGTCGGGGAGGCGCTGGCCTTGACCGTGCGGAGCGGAGCCGAAAAGCTCCCTCATCAACGGCTATCGGATCGAGAATATGAAGTGCTGTGCTTGATCGCGTCCGGGAAAACGGTGAGTGAAATTGCCGAAGAAGTTCACTTGAGCGTCACGACGATCAGCACCTATCGGGCGCGGATACTCGAAAAAATGGGTTTGAAAAATAACGCCGAACTGACCCGCTATGCCATACAACACGGTCTGGTGCTGTGATCGCAAAGACGCGGGTCATGTCCCTGGGTTATCGTACAAATGATGACACGCGGTTTTGGATAAGTGTGACGAGACAATCAAACGGAGCGTGATAGTTCCCGCCGTGTTCCCGCGTACAATACATCGCCATGGAAGATCTCTGGGCGAGCAGCGCTTCCTCGCTGTGGGATGTGTTGACCGAAGTCCGTGGTTCTCACACCGATCGTTTTTCTCCCGAACGTTGCCATAGTCTCCGGAAGACGGGACCATCGTGGCCGGGGGCCCTCACGCGGTTGCGTGCGAGTGAGGCCGCGTTGCTTCAAGATATGGCATGGTGGGGGCCGATGATGGAAGATCGTCTGCACCGGTGGCGCGATGAACGGGCCGCCGGCTCAAACACGTCCTGCGTGCCGCGATGAATCTCCCGTCTCCTTCCCGAGAACGGCACGGCACCAGGCGCTCTGCGTCTCCTCCAATCCGTCCTGCCTCATGTGCCGACCATTGCAGTGGCGCAGCGGGAGAGTGTCAATCATCCGACATGGAAAACCGGACGATGGCGTTCGGCGCCGGCATATTGCTCTGCGCGCAATAGGATCGGAGATCGTTCAAGATTTTCGAAGAGCCCGCCGTCGTGCCGCTGATCGATGATCATGCCGCCCGCCTCGGAAATGTAGAAATGAATATGCCACGTATGGAGGGAGGCGACCCGTGCCGAAACCGTCTCTGTTGATCGTCGAAGATTATGAACCGATCGTGACGTTGCTGCAGTCGACCCTCAGCGATGAGTTTGACGTGATGGTGACGGAGAGTGTCGAACAGGCGTCTCTGCTGATCGAACGGGAGTCCCCGCGGCTGGTACTATTGGATCTCGGACTTCCACCCAAATGCTCCCCCGAGCAGGGCTTCAGCCTGCTTCGCTCGATGCAGCGTAGCGGGAGTCGGTGTAAGACGGTTGTTTGTACGGGGTACAGTGAGCGGCACCTGGCCGTGGAGGCGGTTCGATACGGCGCTTTCGATGTGTTGTATAAACCCATTGACCTCTCGGTCCTCAGGGCGATTCTGCGCCGAGCCGGTTGGCTTGCCGAACTCGAACAGGAAGCGCGGCAGGACGGCGTCGAACCGGCGCAGGCCTTTGATCATATCGAGGAAATCATGGGGACCAGCTCCGCTATGGTTCCTATTCATGAAGCGGTGAGGCAAGCGGCCATGACGGATGTCCCCGTCATGATCACAGGTGAACCCGGAACCGGCAGGGAGTTCATTGCGCGGATTATTCATCAGCGAAGTGCGCGCGCCAACCGACCGTTCGTACCTGTCGCCTGCGGAGTCTTACCCCCCGCTCTGCTCGAAGCCGAACTCTTTGGCGCTGAGCCGGGAATCGCTGGATCAGGCCCCGGCGGGAAAAGCGGAAAGTTGGCATCGGCCGAAGGCGGCACCATATTTTTTGACGATGTGAGCCATATGCCGGCCGAATCCGGTGAGATACTTCTTCGTGTGTTCGAACGGCCATCCGAGCAGGGCGGTGTGCGGATTGTGGCATCTTCGAGTTATGAGTCCATGGCTTCGATGGAGGAGCACCGGCGAACGCCGGACCTTTCTCGACGGTTTCCAATGCATATCACGGTGCCCCCTCTGCGGGAACGTGAGGAGGATATCCCCGTATTGGCAAAGATGTTTCTCCGGCGGTTGGCAGACGAACGGAGCACACCCATCGTCGGATTCACAAAGGGCGCGCTCGACGCCATGCGCGTTCATGCCTGGCCGGATAATGTCCGCGAACTGGCCGGTCGAGTTCAGCGTGCCATGGTCGTCGCTGAAGGACCCCATATCGAGCCGTCCGATCTCGATCTTCAAAGCGGCGAACGAGACGCGCAAGCGGACAGCATCTCGTTGAAGGTCAATCAACAGCGCATTGAAACCGATCTCATTATGAAGGCCTTTACTCTTTCACGCGGCAATTTGAGCCGCGCGGCCCAGGAATTGGGCATTAGTCGCTCGACGCTCTACCGGCGCATCCGCCAGTATGGATTGGATCGAGCGGCTGATGCCGCCCTGTCCTGATCGGAGTGACTGAGTCACCAGCCAAATTGTGCTCCGACTACTCACGACCCTTTGTCGGAGCCGTGGAAGTCGCTTTAACAGTCCGATCCCACTCAAAATCCACGGCGCTTCCGGGATGGGCTCGTTCAAAGGCCTTGCCAAGATCCTGAAAAAGATGCAATTCAGGCCCGTACCCGGCAAAAGCATCCGGCCGGCTTGCACGGGGAGTACGATAAGAAAACCGTGCTCGCGATGGCTAATGAATGCCCCGTCCGGGGGCCGGCGCCCGAGCGTGAGGTCCTTGGGGCGTTGAGACCGATTCATTCAACCACACGAAGCCATGGCGCTGTGAAATCAGATATCGGATGCGAAGCAAAGCAAGAAAGGCGTAGGAGGAAAATTGGGATTCTAGCCGACGAGGTCGGGATTCATGCGGGTCATGGATTGGACTGATGTGGCTTTAATCTCGTTATAGACGATCGTCCGGCCTGCCTGCCGGAGGCGACTGAACACGCCTTCGACGATGACGTAATCTCCTTCGCGGACTTCAGCCTTTCCCAACCCAACCACCTTGACCGTTCCGGCGGATGACTGGAGCAGAAATCCATATGCAGGTCGTCCTTCGCGGTTGGTGGCCAATTGGAAATTGGAGACCTTGCCGCTTACGGCGACGACTTGATGATCATATTGATCCGGATGAGCCAACAACTCGGTGACTTCAGTCAAGATGGCGGCGTACAGCGTCGACGTCATGAGAAAACCCAGGAGCGCTGAAGCGGCGACGAGCGACCAACGGGACGGGCTGGACGAGAAGATTCGAAGGGACGAGCGCAACCACATGCAGCTCATTATACAAAACTCAGGTCTCGCAGAAAAGCGGGGAGATGAAAAAAACCAGCGGAATGGTCCCGCTCACCAGCCTTGGGGGACATTTCTGTCTTCCCCGGCGAAACTGCGCAGGATATGCTCCTGAATCTCGGAAAGCTTCTCTTTGGATGGGGAGGGGGATGCTTCCAGCAACGCCGCCTCTTCCTTCGGCGTCGGAGCTGTCCGAGCCAGGAGATCCTGTTCGAATGTGTCTCCCTCCAGATCCGTTTCCCCGAGGATCGCAGCCAGCCGCTGGAGTCCAAATACGGTCCGCGTCGGTTCGGAAAGCACGGCATTCGAGCTGGCTCCGTGAACGAGGGACAACCAGAATTTTCCCTCGACCTCTTCCGGCAGCGTGCCTGAGGCGAATGCGTGGAGTTTCTCCAGGAGTTTTTCCTCCGTTTTCTCAAGCCCGTCATAGGTAGCGACGGACCGTTCCACCGGTCTCTCCGAAAGGACGGCCAATGTTTCTTTCCACAGATCGAGCGGCGGCGTCGTGGCGGGGTTCATTGCCGGCTCTTTTAAGCCGATTCGTTTATGAAGTCCTTGAAGATACTGATGGAGATACTTCACCTTGCGGGCCAATAAGCTGCCGGCGGGGATGCCCCAGATATGCCCGATTTCATGATCCAGCAAGGGAGATGCATGGGCGGAGGTCCACTCGCGCTCAGCGAGCTCCAAGCGCTTGCGATGTTTGTCGATCATGCGGATTTGAGCCTGGAGTTCGATGGCGAGCCGGGCCTTCTGGTATTCCTCGGCCGTGATCTCGTTATCTTCCCATCTGCGGTCGAGAGTACGCATTGCCGGCTTGCGTATGGCCGTGCGCGCCTGCTGTATCAGTTCATTGATGGCGCCCGGTTCCATGCCGGCCCCGGCAAGCAGGCGTTTGGCGGCTGCGGAAGTGGCCTCACAGATACGGATCAGCTTGCGCAGAGTTTCGATTTGGAGCCAGACTCGTTCACGGCGCAGTCGGACCTGCTTCCGATATTGATCCCGGCGCTGCTCGACGGAGCTGATGGCATCGCGGGTGAGAATCTGCGTCGGTTTGGTTCCGGAGACACAACGGGGGTCGGGGCGGTCGGCGGCGATATATTCAATATCCTCTTGGAGGACATCAAAGTGCTGGAGCAGCATGAGCCGCAGCATCACGCGCCCTTGGATGGGCAACCCGTCGATCACAGTTTGAATGTCTTCGTGTGTGAGAATGGACGGCATGGTGGAATGTTCCAATATGGTTATGCGGTTCCTTGACGGTTCGTCTCAAGGTACACGGCGACGTACTCGCGAATTTGCTGAATAGTGCCGCTGACGAACAAGTCCCGCGGGATTTCTACGCGAACCAGCTTCGACGGGTCCACCCCGCGCTCCAGGGCATATTCTTCATCAATGTAGAGGCTGACTGATCCATCCGGAAATCGGATGGCGTACAGGGCGTTATTTTCCGCCATGTCACTCCTGCTGATAGCTCAGCCATCTCTAACACACGCCGGTTCAAGGTGTCAAAGCAGCCGGTCCAGGGGTCGCGCGGGTAGTACGCCAGTTTCCTTTCGCGTCATGCCCGCGAGGCGGGCATCCACTCCTTGATCAAAGCCAAATGCTATGGAGAAGGCCTAAGGCTGGATTCCCGCTTCCGCGGGAATGACAGACTGACCCAGTTACCGGGCTTGCCACGTCATGACCGATAGAAGGCTTGCCGGCGAAACCAGACGTAGGCGGTAAAGCCGATCAGGCTGATGAAGAAGGCGGCTCGGACGCGTCCATAGCCGAAACACGAGAAATTCGCCATGGCGTTCATAACGCCGAAACCGGCGTAGGCCAAGTAGAGCAGGAGCGCCCAGCGCCGCAATCGGAGGAATCCGTAGCCGATCAGGGTATGGATGGTCGGGGATTGAATTTTAAAGAGGAGCCCGGGCAGCCCCGCCGGCTTGGTGCAAAAGACTGAGAGGGCATAATCCGGCTGCTTCAGAATAATGTAGAGATCCATGACCGCGCTGAGAAGAAAGAGGGCGCCGAGATAACGGACGTCATAGGCCCGCTGCCAGACGATGCTCCACGTGCGGCGCAAGGTGCCGGGCGCCGGTGTGGAGGAGAGGTAGGCATCGTACAGCTGGAAAATCCATGCCGGCAGAGCGAGCAGCATCAGCATGAAGACTTCGGCTCCGGCGCCGGCGAGCCGGCCGACAGCCACCGAAAAGACCGCCAAGCCGACGCATAGGATAAACGACAGAAGCCCCGGCCGCATCCGGCCCTGCAGGACCTGTCCTAACCCCGGAATGAGGGCGGAGAAGAGGGCGGCCATGGGACTTGGTCTGGACGACAATGAGGCGGCGCTGGACATCAATCGAGAAGGGAAAAAGAGAGCGGCCTTCGATCGCGGGGATCGAAGGCCGCGTGATGATCAGCCCATCATAATACGGGCATCATACGGAGATTTATCCGCCGAGGGTATCGACCGTCTCCTTGAGGCTTTTCCGGAGACAGGTGAAGATCGGCGTGTCCCGCAAGGTGTACCGGCTGCCTTCGGTCTCACGCAGCGCCATCACCAGGTCGAGAAAATCTTCCGGCTTGTCGGTTTCGAATGCGACCACCCATTCCTGATCGTCCAAGCCGAAGGAATAGGTGGTGTTCAGTTTCACCGACGGAAACCGGTGGCCGACCTCGATGTGCTCGTCCATCATGCCCTGCCGGGCCGCCTTCGTGAGAAGGAACCACTCGCGGGTTTTGAGGAACGGGTACACGAAAATATACTTGGCTTTGCCGGGCACGATCGTCAGGCGTTTGCTCTCCTGATTCTCGTGCGTGTGATGATCGACGTAGATCGAGCGTTTGGTCATGGAGAGATAGGAGTAGGGCGTCGAAAGATACTTGCCCAAGCCGGACGCGAGAATCTTGGTGGTCATTTCCTGGAACAGCTCCAGTTCATAGCTGATCCGCCACAACATGAACTCACAGTCGCCGCGGATGCCGACCGTCGTATACGCGATGACGAGTACTTTGCCGCTGTAATCTTCGATCGCGCGGATGAATTCTTGTTTGCCCTTGGTCCGTTCGTCCTCGGGAAGCCGGCGCCAAGCCGGATCAAGTTTATAGAATGCGAAATTCACATACTGGCGCTTGGCCGTCTGTTCTGGGCTGGACATGCTCACCCTCCGAAAAACGTGTTGATAACGTGTTGATGATGACGCAAGAAAGGATTGATTTCTTTAGCACTTCAACTTTCGCTTTGTCAACAGAGCCGGGGGCGGCACGTTGACAGTCCGGAGGCGATCTGATACTTGCAGCAGGCGGTATGGAGGACGCCTCACGTGAACGGTGCGTTGCCATGGCTGATACCCTCCGTCATGACAGGCGGCCTGCTCTGGGCCGGGCAGGCGACCGCGATTGAATTGACGCCGAGCACTGAAGCAGTGGACCAGGCTCTCAAGCGGGGACAACTGGCGGCCGAACAACGGATCCCGCCGGATCAACTGCATACATCCTTCGGCTCGCAGGAGGATCTGAAGCCCCGCGGCTTTTTGATGACCAAGGTCGGAAGCCTCGTCGTCCTCGCCAACCATATGGCGCTCCGCGCGCTCACACCGAGCGCGCAGGACATCGCGCAGGTACTGGACAACAAGAGCCTCCTCGTCAATGTCGTGATCTTTGGAGATCGGCCGAACTTTGCCGTGAACAGTTATGTCGTCCTGGAGCAAAACGGGCGCACCATCAAACCCGAGAACGTGCGGTTCGACGCGAGGGCGGAACGGAGCGCCGTCTGGCCGGAACGGCCGGCCTTTCGCGCCAAGGTCGTCGCCCTCTTTGCCTATACCGATCTCGATCCACGCGCGAAGACGAAGTTGATGGTCTTTCCCTCCGGCGGCGGCGAAGTCAGTTTCGATCTGGATTTTTCCGAAATCGAATAGACGACAACCGACACCCCCGATCTTCCTCCCTCGACGATGAGCGCACCATTGTGAATTCCCGCATGCCGTTGACAGCGGAAACCATCGCGGTCGGGTCCGAACTGCTGCTCGGCAATCGGCGCGATACGAACTCTCTGTTCCTGGCCGATCAGCTGGCGCGAACCGGCATTCCCCTCCGTTTCAAGACGATCGTCGGGGATGAACGAGACGATATTGTGCAGGCGGTGCGGATCGCCGCCGCCCGGGTCAACATTATCATTCTGACGGGGGGACTCGGTCCCACCGATGACGATTGCACCAGGCCGGCGATCGCGCGCGTGACCGGCTGCCCGCTTCGCAGGCGGGCCGAGGCGAGCAAAATATTGATGGCCCGGCTGGCGAGCTGGGGGAGAACAGCGACGCGGGCTCATGCGAAGCAGGCCATGATTCCGGCGGGAGCCGATGTCCTGGACAACCCGATCGGGTCGGCGCCCGGCTTCGCGGTTCGGTGGAAGCGCCGGCTGATCTTTGCCCTGCCCGGTGTCCCGGCCGAAGCAGAGCGCATGTTTGAGACACAAGTTTTGCCGCGCCTGGCTGGCATGATTCCCCGAACGGGCCGGCGGTCCGATCCGATCCCGATTCGCAAGCTGGTGGTCCACACATTCGGCTTGCCGGAATCCGACATCGATGACCGGTTGGCGGGGCTCATTCCAAAAGGAAGCCCGATCAGGCTCGGCCTCTTGAGTTCATCCCTCGGGGTGCTGGTTTCGCTGACCGGCCCGAGCGAGGCCGGCGGAGATCACGGCGGACTTCTTGAAGATCTGTTCCTGGAGGTCCGCGCCCGGCTGGCCGACGTGGTGTTTGCGGAAGGGGAACAAACCATGGAGGAGGTCGTGGGACAGCACCTCGTCCAACATCGCCTTACGCTGGCCGTCGCCGAATCCTGTACCGGTGGGCTCATCGGCCATCGGCTCACGCAGGTTCCCGGCTCATCAGCCTATCTGGATCGTTCTCTCGTCTGTTACAGCAATGAGGCCAAGAGTGAATGGCTCGGCGTCCCGCCGGCGATGATTGCGCGGCATGGGGCGGTCAGCCGCGAAGTGGCTGCCGCAATGGCTGCGGGTGTAAGGGAACGGAGTCACGTGTCGATAGGGCTCAGTGTCACCGGTATTGCCGGACCCGGCGGGGCGACCCCGACCAAACCGGTTGGGTTGGTGTATGTCGCGCTCGATGCCGGAGAGGCGGGCCGGGAAGCCAAAGAGTTTCGTTTCCATGGCGACCGCTCCACGATTAAAACCCGCTCATCCCAAGGGGCGCTCGATCTTCTTCGCCGATGGCTGCTGAGCAAAGGACAGCCATGATCCGTGCGTTTCTGGCCGTTGAATTATCCGAGGAGCTTCGAGGCGCGATCGCAACGTTTCAGGATGACTTGAAGCGGCGTCTTCAACAGGACGCGTCAAAGGAAGCGCGCATCTCATGGGTGCAGCCCGGGTCGATTCACTTGACGATCAAGTTTCTAGGCGACATTGAGGAGCAGCTTATTACACCGTTGCGCGATACTGTCGCAGAAGCCGTCCGAGACTTGCCTCCTTTTGTCGTCCCGGTGGAACGGCTCGGCGCCTTTCCTCGGCCGCAAGCTCCGCGCGTATTTTGGGCAGGGCCGTCAGATGAATGGGGGAGGAGCGAGGAGGCTCAACGATTGGCTGCGATTCAGCAGTCGATCGAGCAGGCCTGCGAAAGGCTGGGTTTCCCTCGTGAGGCGAAATCGTTCACCCCGCATCTCACCTTGGCACGGATTAAAGAAGGGGAACGACATGCCGGCAATGCGATAGCGAGAAGCGGCGTTATGGATTGTGCGGCGAGACTGGGATCGCTTGCCATCGATTCAGTCGTATTGATGAAAAGCGAACTGCGTCCGACCGGGTCGGTCTATACGAAGATGTGGGAAGTAAGGATGGGAGCCTGCTGACAAGGAACGGGCGGCTTCGATTGGACCAGAATGCGTTGGATGTCACCGGATTGGCGGTCATTTCATTCAACGAATGTATGGTCCCTGATTTGTCAGCCCTATGTCTGGGAATGCACTAGGCTTCTCCTTCTCGACTCCGGTATAATCTCCCGTTCACGCGTGCTTTGAATCGCGATTACCCATGCAGGAACTGTGCGGTCAACCGGTCGCCTCGTGGGCCGTTCTCTCTCCTGACTGATCAGCACGATCATTCACGCGTCAGAATTCACGCCGGCACGAATGGCGATAGAGTGCGGCTGGTTCATTTCATTATCCCGGTAGAGGAGTCTTCTAATGGCCGAAAAAGACGACAGGAAACGAGCGCTGGACCTGGCCCTGGCTCAGATTGAAAAACAATATGGCAAGGGCGCCGTCATGAAGCTTGGGACCGCCGAGGCGACGGCCGATGTGCCGGCAATTTCGACCGGTTCGTTGGGACTCGATGTGGCGTTGGGGGTCGGCGGGTTTCCCCGTGGCCGCGTCGTAGAAATTTTCGGTCCGGAATCATCCGGGAAAACCACCTTGACTCTGCACGCCATCGCCGAGGCGCAGAAGGCGGGAGGCGTGGCCGCATTCATCGATGCGGAACATGCGCTGGACCTGAGCTATGCCAAAAAGCTCGGCGTGCAGACGGACGATCTGTTGGTCTCCCAACCGGATACCGGCGAACAGGCGTTGGAGATTGCCGAGACACTGGTCAGGAGCGGCGCGATTGATCTGATCGTGGTCGATTCCGTCGCGGCGCTCGTGCCCCGCGCGGAGATCGAAGGCGAAATGGGTGACGCGCATATGGGATTGCAGGCCCGGTTGATGTCGCAGGCGCTGAGAAAACTGACCGCCGCCATCGCGAAATCCCAGACGACCGTCATTTTTATCAATCAAATCAGGATGAAATTGGGTGTCATGTTTGGCAATCCCGAAACGACCACGGGCGGGAACGCGTTGAAATTCTATTCGTCGGTCCGGCTTGATATCCGCCGCATCGAATCCATCAAGGAAGGGCAGGAAGTCACCGGCAACCGTGTGCGGGTCAAGGTCGTCAAGAACAAGCTGGCTCCTCCGTTCAAGCAGGCGGAGTTCGACGTGATGTTTGCCGAAGGCATTTCCAAGATGGGTGAACTGGTCGATCTCGGCGTTGAGAAGCGGATCCTGGACAAGGCCGGCGCCTGGTATTCCTATAAGAGCGATCGATTGGGACAGGGACGCGAGGCGGTGAGGGATTTTCTCAAAACGAATCCGGCCGTCGCCCGTGAAATTGAAAATCGCCTGCGCGAACAAGCCGGCTTGCCGGGCCGCGTGGCCGACAAGCGTCCCGAAGCGAAAGACGAAAAGCGCGCGGAGGCCAAAGAGGAGAAACGAGCAGAAGGCCGCCACGAGGAAAAGCGGCTTCATGGCGCTCGGGCCTGATGAAGTTTTTCTCGACCGCGCCGTTCGGTATCTGACACGGTCGGATAAATCCAAAGCCGAAATCGCTCGTTATCTGACTCGACAAGGGGCATCCCGCGCTGTCGCAAGCAGGACGATCCGGCAATTGGAGCGTCTTGGGTACCTGAATGAAGCAGCCCATGCGCTGCGTTGGGCCGAACGGCGGTTGGCTGCACGGCCGTCGGGGCGATTGCGAATGAAGCAGGAATTATTACGGCGGGGATTCTCCGTTGATGTGGTCGAGAAAGCGATTCAAGAAGTCTATGCGACGATTGATGAGCGCGAATTGGCCATGCAAGCGCTTGCACTGCGCGGCGGCCGGCCGTCCGTTCCCCAGATGGGACGGTTTCTTCAGGCCCGAGGATTCTCTCCCGGGACGATTGCCCGGGTCTTGCATATAGAGACAGAGGAATGATCACGTCATGACACAGAGCGCGCACGAGTTGAGGCGGGCGTTCGTTCACTACTTTGAAAAGCACGGGCACAAGGCCGTGCCGAGCGCGCCGCTTATTCCTCAGGCGGATCCGACGCTGTTGTTCACGAACGCCGGCATGAACCAATTCAAGCGGATTTTCTTGGGCGAGGAGACTCGCCCCTACAATCGAGCCGTCACGGTGCAGAAGTGTCTGCGGGCCGGCGGCAAACATAACGACCTGGAGAACGTCGGGTATACGAGCCGGCACCATACTTTTTTTGAGATGCTCGGTAACTTTTCATTCGGCGATTATTTCAAAGAAGAGGCCATTCGATTCGGCTGGGAATTTCTCACCTCGACGGTAGGGTTGGCGAAAGAGCGGATGTGGGTGACGGTCTTTCGCGAAGATGATCAGGCCTATGAATTGTGGGAGAGGATCGGCGTGCCGGCCTCGCGCATCATGCGGTGCGATGAAAAGGATAATTTTTGGCAGATGGCGGATACGGGACCCTGCGGCCCTTGTTCGGAGATTCATTTTGACCAGGGACCTTCCATCCCGGGCGATGCGACGCCGAACGGGGAAGGCGATCGGGTCATCGAGATCTGGAACCTGGTCTTCATGCAGTACAATCGCGACGCCTCCGGCGTGTTGCATCCGTTGCCGAAGCCGAGCATCGACACCGGCATGGGGTTGGAACGGTTGGCGGCGGTGGCCCAGGGAAAGTTCAGCAACTACGAGACAGATCTCTTTATGCCGCTCTTGGCTGCGATCGGACAGCGGGCAGGTCTCCGGTACGGCGACAAAGAATCCGCCGACCGCTCGATGCGGGTCGTGGCTGATCATCTCCGCGCCGTCACCTTTCTCATGGCCGACGGAGTGTTGCCGTCGAACGAGGGACGCGGATACGTTCTGAGGCGCATTCTTCGCCGAGCCGCGCGGCATGGCCGGCTGCTGGGAATCGTTGATCCGTTCCTCTATGAATTGACCGGCACGGTGGTGGCCGAGATGGCGTCCGCCTATCCGGATCTCAGATCAGCCGCGGACACGGTGATGGAAGCCACAAAGGGCGAAGAGGAGCGGTTTATCGCGACGCTGGATCAAGGTCTGCCCATTCTCAACGAGATGATTGAAAAGGCACGCTCTGCCGGCGGGAACATACTGCCGGGAGACGATGTCTTCAAACTTTACGATACCTATGGTTTTCCTCTCGATCTAATGGCCGAGGCTTCCCGTGAACAAGGCATTCGGTTGGACGAGGATGGGTTCAACGCTGCAATCGAGGAACAACGTAACCGCGCGCGCAAGACCGGCGGCTTCGAGGCGGAGACCGCCCGACCTGTCGTGAGCGAACTGGCAGCCCGCGTCGGACAAACTCGATTTGTCGGCTATGAGCGGCTCGAGGCGGAAAGTGTGGTGCAAGCCATCCTGAAGGGAGATCGGCTGGTTAAAGAAGCGCATGAAGGCGATGAAGTAGAGGTGGCCTTGAGCGTCACTCCCTTCTACGCCGAAGGCGGCGGGCAAGTCGGGGACCAAGGGGTGCTCGTCGGATCGGATGGTCGCATGGAGATTCGTGAAACAACCAGGCCGGTGCCGACCTTGATCCTGCACAAGGGACAGATTCGCTCCGGATCGATTCGCGAGGGCGAACGTCTGCTGCTGACGGTGAATCCACAGACGAGGCAGGCGGCGGCGCGCAACCATACGGCGACTCATTTGGTGCATGCGGCCCTGCGCGATCTATTGGGCCCCCATGTCAAACAGTATGGGTCCCTCGTGGCTCCGAATCGCCTGCGCTTCGACTTCGCTCATTTCCGGTCTCTGTCGTCTAAGGACATCGATGAGATCGAGTCGGTGGTCAATGAGCAGGTTCGCCGTGACAATCCGGTGAAGACCGACGTGATGGGCGTGCAAGACGCCGTGGCTGCCGGGGCCCTCGCATTCTTCGGCGACAAATATGGAGACGAGGTCCGAGTCGTGAGCATCGACTCCTTCAGCAAGGAACTGTGCGGCGGAACGCATTGCCGGCATACGGGGGAGATCGGCTTGTTCCGTGTGGTCTCAGAGACCGGGGTGGCGGCCGGGGTGAGGCGAATCGAATGTCTCACGGGAAGCGGCGCGCTCGAGTCGCTGAAACGGCTTGAAGCGGATGTACGGGAATTATCGGATCTGCTGAAAGTAGGGCCTTCCGAACTCGTCGCTCGAACAAAAAAGCTCACGAATCAATTGAAGGATAAGGAACGCGAGCTGGAGGAGCTCAAGCTGCGGATGGCCAGCAGATCTTCGGCGGATGCGCAGGCGCGGACCGTTCGGGGAGTCCAGGTCCATGCGCAGCGAGTGGATGGTCTGGACATCAACGGCATGCGCGCGCTCGGCGATCAGCTTCGCGATAAATTACGCAGCGGTGTCGTGGCGCTGGGCGCCGTCAATGAGGGAAAAGTTTCGCTGTTGGTATTGGTGACCAAAGATCTCATCCCGCGTCTTAAGGCGGGAGACCTGATCAAACCGATGGCGACGGAAGTGGGGGGAACGGGCGGGGGACGTCCGGAGATGGCGCAGGCGGGTGGGAAGAATCCCGATGGACTCGCGACGGCGTTGGAAAAAGTTTTTGGACTGGTTGAAGCGGCGCTGGAGCGGTAAACTCATGCCAGGCACACGTATTTTGGCTCTGGACCACGGGACGAAGCGGATCGGCGTCGCGCTCAGCGATGAGCTTGGATGGACCGGGCAGCCGTTGGAGACCTACGAGCGGCGCACGCTGGACGCCGACCTCAAGCATATCGATCGTCTGGTGCGCGAGCATAATGTCGCGGAGGTGGTCATCGGGTTGCCTCTGCGCCTCAACGGCGAGATCGGCCCCGCGGCTCGGTCGGTGCAGGAATTCGTGGAGCGCCTGAAGGGAGCTTTGAGCGTTCCGGTGGTGACCTGGGACGAGCGGATGACCACCAAGTCGGCGGAAGAGGTGCTCATCGCCGCCGATGTCAGTCGAAAAAAACGGAAAGGCACCGTCGATCGTATCGCGGCGGCGATCCTTCTTCAGAGTTATCTTGAGAGTCGCTCCAAGCCGGCGGAGACGCCGGATTTCTCCGGTGAAGGATCGGCGCAGGGCGGCGGCGTCGATCAGGGGATGAATGCTGTCGAGGATGCGGATGAAGAATCGACCTCTTCTATGGATCCTGATTGTTCTGTGCCTTGCCGGCATGGCGGGGTACCAGGCTCTTCGATGGGCTCAACGTCCGGTTGTTAGTCCGGACCAAGAGCCTCCTGCTCAGATTGTCGTCATTCCCGAGGGCAGTTCCTACCAACAGGCTGCCAGCCTGCTGAAGCGCGAGCATCTGATCAAGAGCCGGGCCGCTTTCATCTTGCTGGGGAAAGCAAAGGCGGCCGATCGTAAAATTCACCCGGGCGAGTATGAACTGAATGCCGCCATGTCGGCCGAGCAGATCCTGAGCAAGCTGCTCGCCGGACGGGTGATCCTGCATCCGGTGACGATTCCGGAGGGCTTTACGATGGCTCAGATCGGGCAATTGCTGGGCCAGCTGGAGTTGACCGATATGGCGGAGTTTCTACACCTCGTGCGGGACACGGAGTTTATCCGGTCGATCGGTATCGAGGCTGCGTCTCTCGAAGGCTATCTTTTTCCTGACACCTATTACTTCGCTCGGGCGACGAAGGCCAAGGAAGTGATTCGAGCGTTGGTGGACGGGGTGAAGCGTGTGTGGACGGACGATCTGCAACAGCGGGCGAAACAATTGAATCTCACGCTGCACGAAGTATTGACCTTGGCCTCGGTGGTGGAAAAGGAGACGGGGGTGCAGGAGGAGCGGGAATTAATCGCGGCCGTTTTTCACAACCGGCTGCGGCGTAGGATTCCATTGCAGAGCGATCCCACGGTGATTTACGGATTGGCGGCTTTTGACGGGAATCTACGTAAGCGCGACCTGTCGAGCCCCAGTCCTTACAACACCTATCGTGTCCAAGGGTTGCCGCCCGGACCCATTGCGAATCCCGGCGTCCAGTCGATCCGAGCGGCGCTCTTCCCGTCCCAGACTCCGTATCTATACTTCGTATCCCGCAATGACGGGACTCATTATTTTTCTTCTTCATTGGAAGAACATAACCGCGCGGTGGAGAAGTTTCAAAAGCAGCCCTTTCGCAAACAATCCCGCGCCAGCATCAGGCCTCATCGAGCTTGACGGCCTCGATGGAACTTCATGGAGCGCATCATGATTCTGAATCCTTTACGTGAAGGTGTGACCGGGCTCATCGACCATACGATTCTCAGACCGGATGCGACACGGGCTGACGTCCTACGGCTCTGCGATGAGGCGAAGGAGCATGGCTTTGCCGTGATCTTCGTTCCGCCCTGTTACGTCGCGGAGGCGGTGGCTGCCGTCGCGGGAACTTCCATCACAGTCGGAATCCCCATTGGATTTCCACTGGGCGGACAGACGACAGCCAGCAAAGTTGCGGAAGCCGAAGAGGCGGCGGCGCGTGGCGCTGGAGAGCTGGACATGGTTCTGAATGTCTCCCGGATGAAGTCGGGGGATACGGATTTCGTGCGCAACGATATGGCCGAAGTAGTCCGGGCCACGCCGGGGGTCGGACATAAAGTAATACTTGAGACCTGCTTTCTGACGCGGGACGAAAAAGTCACGGCATGCCGGCTGGCCGTGGAGGCGGGTATGGACTATGTGAAAACCTCCACCGGGTTCGGGCCCGCCGGCGCGACGGTGGACGACGTCCGGCTGATGAAGGAAGCGGTGGGCGGTCGCGCAAAAGTAAAAGCGTCGGGCGGCATCCGTGACTTGAAGACTCTTGTCGCTATGCTGGAGGCAGGGGCCGATCGAATCGGCACGAGCGCAAGCGTCAAAATTCTTCACGAATGGCGCGCCGGATTACCGCGCAGCGGGTGAGGCGGCGTGCCGAGGAGATGGCGCCGATGTGCCGGCAAACCCGCGGGAATATTGTTCACGAGATGATTGTGCTATATAGTGCCCCGCATGATTAATCGGATTTTTCTTCTCGTATTGGACGGGGTGGGAATCGGCTCCTTGCCCGACGCGGCGCAGTACGGGGACGCCGACTGTAATACGCTGGCGCATTTGTGTGAGGCGGCGGGAGGCGTGCGCCTGCCGAACTTGGAAAATCTCGGTCTCGGCCATCTCGGTGAATTTACCGGGATCCGCCCGATCGCGCAACCCGAAGGCTGCTTCGGTCGTATGGGGTTCGTCTCGAAAGGGAAGGATTCCGTTGCGGGACATTGGGAGATCGCCTGTTGTCCTTTGGACCAAGAAAGCGGAGTCCGCGGCGGATTCACACCGGCGCTGGAGGACATGATCACGGCTGCGATCGGCCGGAAGACCCTCGGCAATGGGGTGGGATCAGGACTCGACTCTCTGAGCGAATTGATCGCCGAACATAAGCGGTCCGGTGCGCCCATGGCCTGGATCGATGATGTCGGCGTCATTCATTTGGCGGCCCACGAAGCGGTCGCGCCGGCCGAGGAATTGTACCGAATGGGCCGAGAGGTTCGCCGGGTTGCGAAAAGCCGATACCCGATCGTGAGAATCGTGACCCATCCGTTTAATCACCATGCCGGAAGCTTGTCATCCGAGGAGCGCCGCCGGCATTTCGTAAGTGAACCACCGGGAGCGACGCTTTTGGATCAGTTGAGCCGCGCCAGCCAATTGATCATTGGAATCGGAAAGGTGGGGGATCTGTTCAGCGGGCGTGGCGTGACGCGCTCGGCATTGGTTTCAGGGTATCGCGAAGCCCTGGATGAGCTGCTTGGTCTCTTCAGCCGAGTCCCGCGCGGCCTGCTGTTCGCGACGCTCGAGGTGCTCTCGCCCAGTCTGGAAGATTCGGTTCATGCGCTGGAAGAAGTTGATCGTCGGCTGACCGACTTTCAGAAACAGTTGAAGCCCGGCGATGCATTGATCATCACCGCGGATCATGGGTGCGATTTGAGCCGCCCGACACCGGGACATTCGCGCGAGTATGCGCCGTTGCTGGTTACAGGACCGAAACTGGCCAGGGGCGTGAACCTCGGGTCGAGGCCCACCGCTTCCGATCTGGGACAAACCATCGGTGAGGCGCTCGGTGTGGCCAAAATACCGGTCGGCGACAGTTTTCTTGATTCGTTGCGCGGGGGATGATCCGGATGTCTTTCGATGCACGACTTCGCGAGTTACACATCGAGTTACCGTCGCCGCCGAAACCGGTCGCGAGTTATGTCCCGGCTGTCCGGTCGGGGAATCTGCTGTTTTTGAGCGGCGTGCTTCCGTTTCGAGACGGACAATTGACGCTCACGGGCAAGGTCGGACGGGAGGTGACTCCGGATCAAGGCCGTGACGCGGCTCGAACTGCGGTTTTGAACGCATTGGCCATTGCGCGGCAAGAACTGGGAGCGCTGGATCGCATCAAGAAGATGGTGCGCATGGTAGGGCATGTGGCCTCGGCCGAAGGGTTTGTCCAACAGCCGGCCGTGATCAATGGGGCGTCCGATTTGCTCGTTCAGATCTTTGGCGAAGCGGGACGCCATGCCCGCGTGGCCGTAGGAGCTGCCGAACTGCCGCTGAACTCTCCCGTCGAGCTCGAATTGATCATTGAAATTTCGTAGCTGTTCCCCGGCCTCGCGGGCGCACAGAGTTCGCGGGATATCTACAAAGATAGGGGCGCCGCACGAATCCGCATCGCTTGATTCACGGCGCGATGTGGCGTTCATCGCGAGCGCCGCGCGATGTCCTCTCCTTGACATGAAAAAAAACCGCTTGCTATAGTCGGTTGTCCCTTCGCCTGACGCTGTGCCCCCCGTTTCGGCCTTCATGCCTCAGTCGCGTGGGGTTGTGTGCCACGTGTGGGGCGACTACCGCAATGTCTACATGGTTATGGTTCGACCGGCTCGGTGTCTCGGGCCACGAAGTCATCTCGTGCAGTTGAAGGAGCATTCTTCTATGCAAGGCGTCCGATTCCTCATTGCGAGCGCGCTTCTGCTCATCATGACGTCTGTCTCTTCCCATGCGGCGTCCCAACAGGCGCAAGTCGTTCCCGATGCGGCGCTTCCCGGTGCGACGGTTTCAATAACCGGGAAAGGCTTCGGTCCGTTCAAATCGACTCGCGCAAACCAGGTGAAATTCCGCGGAGTGAATGCGCTGGTTCAGCGGTGGGAGCCGGATTTGATCGAAGTCAAAGTCCCTTCGTCCGTCGAGAACGGTCCGGTGGAAGTCATCATCGGAAAGAAGAAGATGGCGGCCGGAACTTTCTCCGTCCTGCGGCCTACCATTCTGTCGGTCTCTCCCGCCGATGCCGTGCCGGGCTCTGAATTACAGATTATCGGGCGGCATTTCGGGAATACCGCCGGTCCACGGGATCCCAACAGCCTGTTCGGCGTGAATGACGTGACGGTGGGCGGCATCTCCGTGCGCCCCAAAAAATGGCGGGATGACAAAATCGACATCGTTCTGCCCGCCAATGTGACATCAGGCGACATTCAGATCCGTCTGGCGTCAACGGACCCTCAGCCGGACGGGTCCTGCTGCGCCCCCGTCCGGTACACGACCAGCAATAGTCTTCCGATTACGGTGCTGCCTTCCATTCGCATGGATCCGATGAATGGTCCGGTCGGGACCAAGGTCGTGTTGTTCGGCCAAAATTTCGGCGCCGCCAAATCGTCCGGGGATTCCGTGCTGCTGGGAGGCCGGCCGACCGCGATCGCCCAGTGGACCGATGGAGTGATTGTGTTGCACGTGCCGTTGGACGCGCAAACGGGTCCGGTCGTGCTGAAGCACGACGGACAGGAACGGTCGCTCGGGACATTCACCGTCGAGGTGCCTAAAGCGACGGCCGTGAGTCCCACCAGCGCCCCGATCGGATCTCTGCTGAGGATTTCGGGAGAACACTTTGGGTTCTACTCGGAAAGCGGCTCGACGCCGTTCAACTATATTGATTTTGCCGAGACGAGCAACCGCGTGCTCATCGGCGGCGTGCCGGCTGTGATCTATCGATGGCATGACGACCGGATCGACGTGTGGGTTCCGTTCAGCGCGCAAAGCGGTCCCGTTGTCGTTGAACGGACGGCAGGCAAGCCCAAAGCGGACGGCAGCTGCTGTGAAGAGCAGGGTACGGTTTCCACTGAAGCTGGAACATTCACGTTGACCACCCCGAAAATCGATTCCTACGAGCCGACATCGGCCGGATTGGACGACATCGTGACCATCAAGGGATCCGGCTTCGGCTCGTTCTTGAAGACTCGCGAAGAGTCGCAACTCGGCTTGCGGGAGAATATTTTTAAACGGGGAGATCTGGATCTCCATGAAAATGTGTCCCGGACTGAAGTGTTGTTCAACAACATCGCCGCCATCGTCACGTCCTGGACCGATACGGAAATTAAGGTGCGCGTGCCCCGCCGCCATGTGTTCGGCATCGGGAAAAAACATGAGTTTACCGCGGATGCGACGGTCGGTCCGCTTGTCGTACGGCGCGGCTCTTGGGACATCCGCCCCGACGGATCGTGCTGCACACCGAAGAAATGGTTGACGCTCGAAGCCGGCACGTTCACGATCGAAGCCAAAGGGCTTCCCGATCAAGGATTCTTTACCGATACCCGCCCCGAAGCCTCTACGTCTCCATGATGGCAACTTTATGAGTCAGCGATTCTCGTTTGTGGTCTGCCTTCTGGTCCTCTTCGTCTGCGCTCCGCGCCCGGTCGCGTCCGCCGCCGAGTCAAAAGCCACGATCGTCCAGCAAAAAAGCGGCACTCAAGCCATGTTGATGGGGCTGTATTTCCGGAACCCCATGCTGGGTTGGGCCGTCGGGGCGAACGGGACGATCCTCAAAACAGCGGACGGAGGCAAAAAATGGAAACGGGTCAGCAGCGGGACCGGATCCCTATTGACCGCCGTCTTGTTCATTGACGACAAGCGAGGATGGGCCATCGGCGCGAACGGAACCGTGCGGCGATCGATTGACGGAGGAGAAAGCTGGACTCCCGTTCCCATTGCGGTGCAGACGCCATTATATGGCATTGCATTCGTCTCTCCTACCCGGGGCTGGATGGTGGGGGGATCCGGCACGATCCTTCATACCTCGGACGGAGGCGCCACCTGGGCTGATCAGACCAGCGGTACCAGCGCGGCCCTGCATGGCGTGCACTTCGTGAATGAACGCCGCGGGACGGCGGTCGGAACGCTGGGAACGATTCTCGCCACCGAAGACGGCGGCGTTACGTGGTCGCCGCAGGGCACGGACAGCTCGGCCACATTTTTTGATGTATTCTTCACCGATGAAGCCAATGGGTGGACCGTGGGAAATGCGGGAGCGCTCTTTCAAACGACCGATGGCGGCGCTCATTGGGCCGACCGCACGCTGCCTTGCGGACGGACCTGCAATAAGCTGACGGACCTGATCCGTATCCGGTTCACGGACCCCCAAACCGGATGGATCGTCGGCGAACGCGGCTTTATTCTCAGCACCAACGATGCCGGGTTCAATTGGGTAGAACAGCCGAATTCAGTGAAAGTCTCGTTCCTCGGCCTCAGCTTTCCCAATTCTTCGCATGGATGGGCGGCAGGGGAAAATGGTTCGATCATCCGGATCGAACCGCCCCGGTAATGTTCATCCAAGGAACGCCGGTCACTCATCCCAGCACGCTCGAACGGCTTTGAATGATCGCGACCGCCGCCAGCGACGCAGTTTCCGATCGTAAGATTGCGCCGCCGAGCGTGATCGGTTGAAAGCGCTGTTCTTCAGCCATCGCCGTCTCTTCAGCATGCCAGCCTCCTTCGGGACCGACCGCGACCGCGATGGATGCATCCGAGCCCGTTGGCAACTGAACCTCCCCCAGTCTCTGGCCGCCGGCCCGTTCAACAAGAATCAATCGTAGCGTTCCGTTTGACTGAGCAACGAACTCATGGAGCTTTACCGGCGCCTGTACGGTCGGCAGCTGCCATTGCTCCGACTGCTGCGCTGCTTCACATGCGATGCGCTGCCAGCGCGACGTCTGGTTGGCGATGCGAGCCTCCTGCGGGCGGACGATGCTCCGACGAGTGATGAGCGGAACAATCGTATCGACGCCCAACTCCGTCGCCTTCTGCACGATCCAATCCATATGGTCCCCCTTCAAGATTGCCTGTCCCAGCGTGAGCCTCGGATGGAGTCGTTCCGGTCCTTCGATGCTATGAAGAATCCTCGCCGTAAGCCGGTCGCGCGTCACGCCGGTCACGATCGCATGATGCCGCCGGCGGCGGTCATCGGTCAGGTGAAGAGTTTCGTTGGGCTGGAGGCGGAGGCTGGCACGGAGATGATGCAGTAAGTCGCCGGTGATGGTGATTGAATCGTCATGAATATCCTGCGACAGAATGAAGTAGGCCGGCATAGGGAACAAGAAGCGGGCGGGGAGGATCCGGACCGAATCTATTCGAAAAATGTCTTCATCTTGTCAAAGAATCCGTCGCCGTCGGTCTCGGGAGTCATCCCGCTCTCCTTGGCGAAGTCCTGAAGCAGCTCTTTCTGTCTCGGGGAGAGCTTCGTCGGGATCTCAATCTTTACGTTGAAAATCTGATCACCGGTTTGGTTGCCCTTGAGGCTCGGGAATCCCAAACCTTTCAATCTAAGGATCTTATCCGGCTGGGTGCCGGCCGGGATTTTCATGATGGTCTTGCCCTTGAGCGTCGGCACTTCGATCTTTCCGCCGAGTGTCGCCGTCACGAAATTCACCGGCAGGTCACAGGCGATATCCAGGTGCTGCCGGCGAAAAACCGGATGGGGCTTGATCGTGATCGCGACATACAGATCGCCCGGAGGGCCGCCTTGGACTCCGTGTTCGCCCTCGTTCGAAAGCCTGAGCCGCATGCCTGTTTCAATGCCGGGCGGAATCTGGACCGAGAGCGTGCGTTCCTGATGAATCCGCTGGCGGCCTTGGCAGGTGGCGCAGGGGTCCGTGATGATCTGCCCGCTGCCTTCGCATTGGCCGCAGGGCCGGCTGACGCTGAAAAAACCCTGTTGGAAGCGGAGCTGTCCTGCTCCTTTGCAGCTGGGGCACATTTTGACGGCGGTCGCCGAGCGGGCGCCGGTTCCCTTGCACTCGGCGCAGGTTTCCCAGCGCGGGATTTTCAGCTTCGCTTCTTTGCCGTACACCGCTTCTTCGAAGGTCAAATCAAGATTGTATTGCAGGTCATTGCCGCGCTCGGCGCGGCTGCGCCCGCGCGGGGTGCCGAAAAAATCCTCGAAAATATCATTGAAAATGTCGCCGAACCCGCCGCCGCTGAAGCCTTCAAAGCCGGACGCGCCGCCCTGGGCGCCGGCATGTCCGAACATGTCGTAACGCTTGCGTTTGTCCTGATCGCTCAGAACTTCATACGCTTCATTGATCTCTTTGAATTTTTCTTCCGATGTTTTCTTCTGTTCGGGGGACGAATGGAGATCCGGGTGGTATTGGCGGGCGAGCTTTCGAAACGCCTTTTTCAGTTCGTCATCGGACGCGTTGCGCTCGACTCCCAGGGTTTCGTAATAATCGCGTTTTCCCACAGTGCTCATTATCCGGCGCGGGCTGAGAGGCCGAGTCCCATTTGCCGTGAGACTCGGCCCCGGTGTGGTTGTATTCTAACTTACTTCTTGTCTTTGTCTACTTCTTCGAACTCGGCGTCGACCACCTTCTCGTCCGTCTTCCCCTGTTGGCTCTGGCCGCCGTCTCCGGCCGGGCCCGCGCCCGCTGCGGAGGAGGCCTTCTTGTACATCTCTTCGGCCAATTTATGGGAAGACGTGGTCAACGTCTGCGTCGCCCTCTCGATGGCGTCGGGATCATCTCCCTCCATCGCTTTCCGGAGTTCCGCGATCGCCTCCCGAATCTTGGTCTTATCGTCTTCTCCGATCTTGTCGCCGTGATCGGCCAGGTTTTTCTCGGTGCTGTAAATCAAGGAGTCGGCTTGGTTGCGCGCTTCGGCGACTTTCCGCCGTCGCTTGTCGTCTTCCGTATGAGACTGGGCGTCCCGCACTAATTTGTCGACCTCTTCCTTGCTGAGCCCGCTGGAGGCCGTGATCTTGATCGATTGTTCCTTCTGCGTCGCCAGATCCTTGGCCGACACATGCACGATGCCGTTGGCATCGATGTCAAACGTCACCTCGACTTGAGGCATGCCGCGCGGCGCCGGGGGAATGCCGACGAGGTCGAACTGACCGAGAAGCTTGTTGTCATTCGCCATTTCCCGCTCGCCTTGGAAGACCCTGATGGTCACGGCCGTCTGGTTATCGGCCGCCGTCGAGAAGATTTGGCTCTTCTTGGTCGGGATCGTGGTGTTGCGCTCGATGAGCTTGGTAAAGACTCCGCCCAGCGTTTCGATCCCGAGCGACAACGGCGTGACGTCCAGCAGGAGCACATCTTTGACTTCTCCTTTTAAGACACCGCCTTGAATGGCCGCGCCGATGGCGACCACTTCATCGGGATTGACTCCGCGATGGGGTTCCTTGCCGAAGAAGTCTTTGACCACCTGAATGACTTTGGGCATTCTGGTCATGCCGCCGACCAGCACATCCTCATTGATGTCCTTGGCCGTGACTCCGGCGTCGCTCAAGGCTTTCTTGCACGGATCGATCGTCCGCTGCACGAGATCGCCTACCAACTGCTCGAGCTTGGCGCGAGTCAGTTTGGTAACGAGGTGCTTGGGACCGCTTGCGTCCGCGGTGACAAAGGGCAGATTGATCTCGGTTTCCTGCGAGGAAGACAACTCGATCTTGGCCCGCTCGGCCGCTTCCTTGAGACGCTGCAGCGCCATGCGATCCTTGCGGAGGTCGATGCCCTGGTCCTTCCTGAACTCATCGACGAGCCAATCCATGACTCGGAGGTCGAAGTCGTCGCCGCCCAAATAGGTATCGCCGTTGGTCGATTTGACCTCGAAAACCCCGTCGCCGATCTCAAGCACGGAGATGTCGAAGGTGCCTCCGCCTAAGTCGTAGACCGCGATCCGTTCATCTTTCTTCTTGTCGAGGCCGTATGCGAGCGATGCGGCGGTCGGCTCATTGATGATGCGCAGTACGTTGAGCCCCGCGATCTGGCCGGCGTCTTTGGTCGCCTGCCGCTGGCTGTCGTCGAAATAGGCGGGAACGGTGACCACGGCTTCCGTGACCTTTTCTCCGAGATAATCCTCGGCCGTCTGCCGCATTTTTTGAAGAATCATGGCCGATATTTCAGGCGGGCTGTAGCGTTTGCCGCGCAACTCGACGTGGGCGTCGCCGTTGTCCGCTTCCACGATCTTGTAGGGAAGCCGTTGGATGGCGTCCTGCACTTCCCGGCTCCGGAACTTGCGTCCCATGAGCCGTTTGACCGAGAAGATGGTGTTTTCAGGGTTGGTGATGGCCTGCCGCTTGGCGATCTGGCCCACGAGGCGCTCGCCTTTGTCGGTAATGGCGACCACCGAGGGTGTGGTCCGGCTGCCTTCCGCGTTCGCAATGACGACCGGGTCGCCGCCGCTCATGATGGCGACGCAGGAATTCGTCGTGCCGAGATCGATTCCGATAACTTTACCCATGGCTTGTCTCCTTCATCAAGAATCTCAATGAGTCCATGACATGTCTGATCTTGTCGGCCTACGCGTCCGCGGGCGGTCCTTTCGACACGCTGACCATCGCGGCCCGTAGAATGCGGTCGTGCAGCAGATAGCCCTTCTGGAATTCCTCGACGACGCTCTGTTCCGGCACCGTAGCGGATTCCACCTGGGTCACCGCCTGTTGTGTGGCCGGATCAAAAGGCCGGCCGACGCTGTCCACGGGGGTTACACCGAATTTCGCGAGCACGCCGACGAATTGCTTGAGAGTCAGCTCCACGCCTTGGATCAAGGCGTCGCCGCCGCCGGTGTCCCTGGCCGCTTTGATGGCCCGCTCGAGATTATCGATGACCGGAAGTAATTCTTTAAGGATCTGCTCATTGCCGAATTTGATTTGGTCGCGCTGATCGCGCTGGGCCAGTCGCTTGTAATTGTCGAACTCCGCCGCCAGCCGCAGATACTTATCATGCGCGTTCTTACACTCGGCTTCCTTGGTTTCCAGCGATCGCTTCAAAGCGTCGAGGGGCGTGTGCTGATCGTCGGACGGTTCATCGCTTTCCGTGGAGTCCGGCGGTAAATCATCGATTGTATTGCGGTTATGTTCGTGATCTGTCATGGAAAATTCCTATTCATCAGGGCAGATAGCCACCTGGAGTGTAAAGTCAACCGGAGCAATAAAAAATCTTCCGAAAAAGCCCGGGGGCAATTCCCGGGCACACGCGGACACGCCTTAGCCGGCGCCGGTGGTCCTACGATACAAGAGTTCAAGCCCTTCCAAGGTCAGAAGCGGTCTCACCTCGTGAATGGACTCCGTTTCCCGCGCGATAATCGTGGAAAGCCCCCCTGTCGCAATCACATGACACGAAAAGCCCAGTTCCTGTTCCATGCGCCGGAGCACGCCTTCGACCAATCCCACGTATCCGAACAGCAGACCACTCTGAATGCCTGAGACGGTATCGTTGCCTATGACCGACTTGGGACGAACGATGTCCACCTTCGGCAATTTGGCGGTTCGGATGAAGAGGGCGTCGGCGGATATGCCGAGACCAGGGGCGATGACCCCTCCGAGATATTTGCCGGCTCCGGTAACGACGCAAAAAGTCGTCGCGGTGCCGAAATCGACGATGATGAGATCGGCATGGTACCGGTCATGGGCGGCCGCGGCATTGACGATGCGGTCGCTGCCGATCTCTTTTGGATTCGCATAGTGAAGGGTCAGGCCGCTGTCGATCTCCGGCGTCACCAAGACAGGGGAACGCAGGAAATAATGCCGCACCATCTCCTCAAACGTCGAGGTGAGCACAGGCACGACGCTCGATAAGATGGCCCCGGTGATCTGCGTGGCCTGGTATCCGGCTCTCTCCAACAGGCTGAGAAAGAGTGTGCCGTATTCATCGTCGGTTTTGCGCTGATCCGTGGCGAGCCGCCAATGGCTCAGGAGCCTCTGTCCCTCAAAAATACCCCAGACAATGTTACTGTTTCCGACGTCGATCGCTAGAAGCATCGCTCTTTACTTTACTCTATCGGGTAGTGCCGGTCATCTTTCGAAGGTGAACGATATCCGCACTGTGCACAATCACGATTTCATCAGACCGACCGGAACCGGCCGGCGTGCCGCGTCGGATATGCAAGCTCCCATCCATCCCGACTGCTTCCGCGGTTCCTTCGATCGCGTTATTGTCGCCGACCATGGCCCGGACAACCAATCCGAGCGTGGAACACCTGGTTCTATAAGCGTCGAGAAGATCCGCGACCGTCCGTGCCGAGATCAAGGCGATGCGTTCCTCAAGCCGATTCAACAAGGCTGAGACGAGGCCGGTCCGATCAACGGGTGATCCTCGTTCGCCTGACAACGTGGCGGCGGTATTTCGAAAGTCTTGTGGAAAATCATCCGGGCGGCCGTTGATGTTCATGCCGATGCCGACCACGACGATGGTCATAGGCTGCCCGCCGACGCTTTCGCACAGAATGCCCGCGACCTTTTTTTCTCCGATGAGCACATCGTTGGGCCATTTCAACCGGCCTTGAACGGCCGCCGCATCAAACATCGCATCGGCGACGGCCAAAGCGGACGCTAAAGGAACGATGGTCAAATACTCGGTCTGTTCCGGGCATCCACGCAGAATGATCGAACAGTAGAGATGCTGAGCCGGTGGTGAATGCCAATGGCGCCCGCGCCGTCCCCGGCCCGCGCTTTGAGCGTCCGCGAGAACCACCGTGCCGTGGGGGGCTCCGTCTTGAGCCAACGCGACGGCGACGTTGTTCGTGGAGTCGACGGAGGCGTAATAATGGATGGTGCGGCCGAACGCCGCCGTGCGGAGTCCTGCTTGAATCGCTGCGATATCATAAGCCGGCAGAGAACTCGTGATCATCTGCGCCTTGAACCGCGGGGTCGCGCGGCTGAAACCAGATCCATGCTGAGGTCCGCAGCGGGCGCTGAATGGGTCAGAGCTCCGATGGACAGGAAGTCGGCCCCGGCTTGGGCCATGTCTCCGGCATTGGCCAGAGTAATACCGCCGGACACCTCGATCAAGGCCTTGCCCTTTATCAGTCCCACGGCCGTGCGGACATGAGAAGGGGACATATTGTCGAGCAGAATGACATCCGCCTTCCCGCCCACTGCCTGTTTGACGTCGGCAAGGTTTTGCGCCTCCACGATGATTCTGACGCCATGCGGCCCGGTGGCTCTCGCGCGCAGACATGCGTCCCGCACGTCACCTCCTTCACCTCGTACGAGCGCCAGATGATTGTCTTTGATCAACAGTCCGTCACCGAGCGTGAATCGATGGTTCCGACCGCCACCCAGCCGGACAGCCCATTTCTCGAGCGCGCGTAAGCCGGGCGTGGTCTTGCGGGTATCCAGGATGCGGGTCGGAAAGTCCTTGACGGCAAGGCAAAATTCCCGCGTGAGCGTGGCGATGCCCGACAAGCGCTGGAGGAAATTCAGCGCAACGCGCTCCGCCATGAGAAGAGAGCGGCCGTCTCCAGAGGCGACGAGGACGGCGGTCGAACCTTGAACCGATTGCCCATCTCGAATCGGACAACTGATTTTCAATGAAGGATCAACCGCCAGGAAGACCCCTTGAGCGACGGCCAGTCCCGCAATGACCATCGGACGGCGGGCAACGATCGTCGCGCGGGCCTGGTGCGGTGCCGGAAACAGGGCGGAGGTCGTAATGTCGCCGAAGGTGAGATCCTCGGCGATAGCTTGACGGACAATGTCCTGAAAGAATGGGACAGGCGCCTGGCTCATGCCGTCCTTGACCGAAGGATGGCCTGAAGTTGCTGTTCGCTGCGGTCTAAAATGCCGTGGTCCCGCGTAAGCAGCTGAAGTCGCGCGCGATGTTCGTGGATCACATCCTGCGGCGCTTTCTCCACAAATCCCTCATTATCGAGTTTAGCGGAGAGCCGGCTCATCTCCTTTGCCGCTTCGCTCTTTTGCTTCTTGATGCGATCCAGCGCCTTCACCAAATCCACTTCGCCTTCGACAGTCACGCCGACCGTGATCCCCTCGGCGGCCAAATTCAATAGACCCGCATCGGCCGGTGAGCTTGCGACCTGTGATGTGACCGAAACCGGACCGCGAGCCAGATGTCCGATGGCGGGCGCGAGCGATTCCAGTCGAGAGCGGTCCTGTCCCTGAGCCCCCATGACCTGGAGGCCGACGAATTTGCCGGGCGCGTAATCCAGCAGCGAGCGTCCAGTCCGCATGAGGGAGACCGCCTGTTGAAGCAAAGAATAGGTGTACTCGGCGTCTTCCGAATGCCACTCGGGGCGTTCCGCCGGATAGGGTTGGACCACGATGCTTTCACCGTCATGAGGCAACGTCTGCCAGATCTCTTCGGTGACAAAGGGCATGAAGGGATGCAACAGCCGCATGAGGATTTCAAAGGTCTCAACCAGCGTCCGGCGCGTTCGAGCGGCATCAGCTCCAGACGGATCCTGCAGCGGCAATTTCGCCAGTTCGAGGTACCAATCACAATACTCATGCCAAATGAAGTGATAGAGGGCGCCGGCCGCCCGGTCGAAACGGTACTGATCGAGTTCGTGATTCACCGTCCGAATCGTCGCATTGAGGCGCGAGAGGATCCACCGGTCGGCGAATGATCGATCGTGTGGCGGAATCGCCTCTCGTTTGCCGTCGAGGTGCATGAGGATGAATCGCGCGGCATTCCAGATCTTGTTGGCAAAGTTGCGGTAGCCTTCGATTCGCTCCTCCGCCAGTTTGACATCGCGGCCTGGTGACGCCATCGAGGCGAGGGTAAAGCGCAGCGCATCGGTGCCGTATTGTTCCATGACATGAAGCGGGTCGATGACGTTGCCTTTGGACTTGCTCATTTTCTGGCCTTCCGCATCACGGACGAGGGCGTGGATGTAGACGTCGCGGAACGGCACATCGCCCATGAATTTCAGGCCCATCATGATCATGCGCGCGACCCAGAAGAACAGAATGTCGAGACCCGTGACGAGCGTGGAAGTCGGATAGAACATCTTCAGCTCCGGTGTCTGCTGCGGCCATCCGAGCGTCGAAAACGGCCAGAGCGCCGAGGAGAACCAGGTGTCCAGCACGTCCGGGTCTTGGACGAGTTTTGCGCCGTGGCAGGTCGGGCAGGCGGCCGGCTTGGTCGGCGCGACGATTGGAACGGCATCGGAAGGAATCAGCGGTTGACCATCCGAAGCGCGCCGCAAAAAATCGGAGCCGTAGCAGCCTTCGCAATACCAGGCTGGAATCTGATGACCCCACCAGATTTGTCGGGAGACGCACCAGTCTTTGATGTCCCGCATCCAGCCGAGATAGTTGTTCTTCCATGATTCGGGAACGATCCTGACCCGACCGTCCTCGACCGCTTGAACGGCAGGCTGGGCCAGCGGCTTGATGTTGACGAACCATTGATCCGAAAGGAACGGCTCCACGACCGTCTTACAGCGATAACATTTGCCGAGCGCCATTTTGTGGGGTTCGGGTTTTTCAAGGAGCCCGCGCTCTGAAAGCAATTGCTCAATCTTGGGTCTCGCTTTGGCAGCCGGAAGCCCGTTGACCGCCTCGATGATTTCCGGCTCCGCGAGCGCTTCGGTCAATTCAAGGCCGGCATGGATATCCATGATTTTGATTCGGGGAAGGCCGTGTCGTTCGCCCGCTTCAAAGTCGCTGAAGTCATGCGCCGGTGTAATTTTCACGGCGCCGGTGCCGAACTCACGATCGACCAGGATGGGATCTGCCACGATTGGGATGGTGCGCCTCGTCAACGGGAGTTGCACTCGTTGGCCGACCAGATGGCGATACCGGTCGTCTTCCGGATGCACCGCGACGGCCGTGTCACCGAGCAAGGTTTCCGGACGAGTCGTCGCCACGAGCAAAAATTTGGATGGATCATCCGCCAACGGGTAACGAATTGTGTAGAGCTTGCCGGTGATCTCCTCATGTTCGACCTCGATGTCCGAGAGAGCCGTCAGACATCGTGGACACCAATTGATCAGCCGTTCGCCTCGATAGAGCAGGCCGTCCTCGTAGAGACGGACGAACACGAGCCGTACCGCTTCGGAGAGGCCCTGATCCATGGTGAAACGCTGCCGTTCCCAGTCGCATGATGCGCCCAGCCGCTTCAATTGGGAGATGATGACGCCGCCGGAGCGTTCTTTCCATTGCTGCACGCGCTTGAGGAACTCTTCCCGGCCGAGGGCTTCCCGCGAAGTCCCTTCGGCTTGTAATTGCCGTTCGACCACATTCTGAGTGGCAATGCCCGCATGGTCCATGCCGGGCATCCAGAGAGTATTGTAGCCCTGCATGCGCCGTCGGCGAATGAGAATATCCTGAAGCGTGTTGTTCAGGGCATGGCCCACGTGAAGAGAACCGGTGACATTCGGAGGAGGAATCACTATGCAGTAAGGCCGGCGCTGATCGGTGACGGACGCGTGGAATAATCCCAAGTCGATCCACCGGCGATACCAGCGTTCTTCGACCTGTTGAGGGTCGTAAATCTTGTCGAGTTGCGGCTGTGGCATGTGTCGCTATAAGCGGCGAGGTGCGCGAGCCGATGAATGAATCGTCTCGCGTTGCGCACGGGTGCGAGGTTCACGGCGCGAAGAATAATGAGCGCCACGTTTGTGGACGCCCGTGAGTCAGTGAGCGGGCCGTGTCTTCTGAGCACCCGGTGTCCTGTGCACCGGCTGTGTCTGCGGCCGGCATCTTAACATGCGCAATCAGCCCTCACAAGACAGGTCCTGCGCGCGGCTGAGGTTGTGAGTGGTGCGGCCGTATGATATACAACGCGCGCGTCGGCAAACTCATGCCGACGCGAGACGCCAACGAGGAGAATATCTTATGCCGAGAGGACGGGAGAAGGATCGGAAGACCAGAAAGAAGCACCGGAAGAATGTACAGCGTGTCAAAAATCTTGTGAAAGCAAGGCGGGCGGCGGCAAAAAAAGTCAAGCGCTAGGACGGCCGTACCTCTTCGGGAGCGGTGAGCCGGGCGATTTCTTCCCTGATCCGCGTTTCTGCCACGTCCGGAACAATGAGATGAACGGCTTTCTGGATCAGCTCCGGCGCCGCCTCCCGGACAATATCCTCGGTGATCTGCTGGGCAGACCGTGCAACCGCTTGCCGCACCTCGTCCTTGATCACGATTTCGACCGGCCCCAGATGATCACGGACGGCCCGCGGCACGTGCCTCTCAAGACCGGCGGCGGTCATTTCGCGAATCAGTTTCTCGCTCGTCCGCTCCACGAGGGGCGCTGCGATCTCTCCGAGTTCTCGCTTCACGCTCTGTTCCAATACGGTCAACTGTGACGCCGCCTGCTTCGGCAGCTCATTGTGGAGCGCCGCACTGATGGCCGCTTCGATCCGATCAGCGGACAGAGCCGAGGTGATCTGGTCCCGGACTTCCTCCTGCACCGCTTTCGGCAGGTGGAGTGCAAGTTGCTTCGTCACGACGATGGGAATGAGTTCCGATACCTTCTGCTCTGCCTGTTGAACGACCGATTCAAGCAGGTGCGCGAGGAACCCGCGCATTGCCTCGTCTGCGGCTCCATTCGAGCGAGGCGTGGTTTCCGCAGTTCCGTCCGGTGTTGTGCCGGCGTGCGGCACAGGAGTGAATGGCGTCATGAGCGACTCCTCCTGCACAAGATTGTCAGGCTCTGCAGCGCTTGCCTGTTCGGTGTCCATGGAGGCCGCCGGCTGCTCTCCCGCATCGGTGGCCGTTGAATCGGGGGGCCACACGCGTTTCTTCAGGGAGGTGGTAGACGTGGTCTGGTGCGTCGCGCTTTGTTTCAGTTGCTTGACCGTGTCCAGAAGATGCTCCTGTTGGAGCGGTTTTTTCAGGCACGCCTGCACGCCCAGCATGCGCAGGTGCTGTTCGTCCAACCGATCGGCGGCATCGACCAAGGACACCAGCACTGTGTCGGCGAGGCTGTTCAGCTTGGCGACTTCCTTGCAGAATCCGGAAAAGGTTATCTTGTCGAGATGATAATCGACAATGATCAAGGACGGGGTCATGCGCCGCGCAGCTTCCAAGGCGGCCGGACCATCCTGGAATCCGATGACCTCGTAACCCTGCGGCGACGAGATCTGCTCGACCATGCGCCGCACGGCGGGACTGCTATCGATGATGAAGATGGTTGCCGGCATTCGACGACTCCGATGAGCTCCAATAATTGCGAAGCTAGCAAAGGGTCGGAAAGCTGTCAAAGAAAAGCGCGAACTGTACGTTTTTGACTTCAGCGGAACGGCTCAATAGAATTCGGTTCCTGTCAGGAGGAACGGTCGATGCCCCGCATGTCCATGGAAAAAGGCCGTAGAATCGGCTCAAGGCAGGCAAACGATGGACGCTGATCGGTTTCAAGTCGTCTTCCTCGACGCCGCCGGCACGCTGTTCCACGTGAACGGCTCGGTGGCGGAGATCTATGTTCGCCACGCGGAGCGCCACGGTTTCAAAAAAACCGAAGGCTCATTATCCGCCGTAAAGACAGCGTTTTCACGGGCGTTTCAGGATGCGCCGCCGCCCGTATTTGCCGCGACCGAGCCGACGGAGATCAAGCAATGCGAGCGCTTGTGGTGGTTCGATATCGTACACAACGTGTTCTACCGGGTCGGCATGTTCGAACGGTTCGACGCCTTCTTTGAGGATGTGTTTGACGTCTTTGCGCGCGCCGAGACCTGGCTGCTCTATCCTGAGACGATGGCCGTGTTGAAAGAACTGAAAAGCAGCGGGCTGGAACTCGGCATCATTTCGAATTTCGATTCGAGGTTGTTTGCCATTCTGAGAGGGCTCGGGATCGAGGAGTTTTTTGACACCGTCACCATTTCCAGCCTGGCCCATGCCGCAAAACCGTCCGGGTTAATCTTCAAACAGGCGCTGGAGAAACATGCGGTTGACCCGGACGATGCGCTCCATGTCGGGGATAGTTTGGCTGAAGATGCTGAAGGGGCCCGCCGGGCGGGGCTTGGCGCGGTGTTGCTTGCCAGAGATGGTGAACCGGCGGCCTCCACCGTGCCGACGATCAGGAGCTTGGATGCGCTCTATCCGTTGCTCTCACGGAGAGGATAGAAGCGGGACAATATCCTTCGCACGTCCGCGAATCGTTACATCCACCAATTCAGAATTTGGTGTCGGATCGAGGTTGATTTCGGCCACGTAGGCGCCGCGCCGCTTCGCGAGCAAGGCGAACCCGGCGGCCGGATAAACGACTCCGGACGTCCCAATCACCACACAGAGGTCGCACGTTCCAATCGCGGCCTCACACCGTTCGAGGTCGAGGGGATTCAACGATTCTCCGAACCAGACGATATGGGGCCGCAGCAAGGCGCCGCAATCTCGGCATGCCGGAAGCAAGGTGAGCGGGACGTCTCGATTCTCTGCGACGAGACCGCACCCGGTGCATCGGACCATCCAGATATTCCCGTGAATCTCCGAGAGATTTCGGGAACCGGCTTGCCGGTGCAGGCCGTCCACGTTCTGAGTAATCAACCAGCAATCGGACGAGCGCCGCTCCAGGTCCGCGATCGCGTCGTGTGCCGGATTCGGCTTGCAGGCAGCGATGAGGCTCCGGCGCCAGTCGTACCATTCCCAGACGAGACGGGGATCCCGTGCAAAGGCTTCCGGGGTAGCGAGGTCTTCCGCGCGGAAATTCTTCCACAGTCCGTCTGCTCCGCGAAATGTCGGAATGCCGCTGTCGGCGGAAATCCCGGCTCCGGTGATGACCGTGACCGATCGGGCCGAAGCCAGCCGTCGCTTGAGGAGATCAAGAGAAGAGGAATCAATCATGCGGGGTTCATGCGGATTGCTCGCTGTTGAGCCGGCGAGGAGCATGCTATAGTACCCGCATCCTTCGTGCAACCAGTAGGAGTGATTGATGAAGATGCAAGAGATCATGATCGTCGGCGCCGGATCGGTCGGAGGCTTTTTCGGCGCGCATTTGGCCAAGCAGAACCCCCAGGTGTCCTTTTTATTGCGACCTGGAACCTTGGCCGCGGTGCGGCAGCGCGGGCTGACCATCCGGAGCGCCGGGGGATCGTCGTTCACCGTGCGCCCGCGCGCGGCATCCGATCCGCGTGAACTGCCTGTCCCGGACCTGATTGTACTGGCCGTGAAGGCCTATGATTTGGACGAGGTTCTGGATCAGCTCGATCCGGTCCTGACCGATCGCACCGTGCTCCTGACATTGCAGAACGGGATCGATACCGAAGACCGGATCCTGGCGCGGCTGAAACGAGATTGCGTCGTGGGCGGCGTCGCGTTCATCTATTCCAAAATCGCCGAGCCGGGAGTCATCGATCATTATAAGAGAGGCGCGGTTGCGATCGGCGAGTTCATGGGACACGAGAGCGAACGGCTGCTCCGAATCCGCGAGCACTTCACCGCCGCCGGGATTCCATGCCAGCTTTCAAAGGACATCAGGCGCAGCAAATGGGAAAAGATGTGCTGGAACTGCGTCTTCAATCCCATCACCGTGCTGATCAACGATCAGGTAGCCAAGGCGCTGGACAATGAGGACATGATGCGAGTCATCCGTCAGATCGTCGGGGAAATCACGGCCGTCTCCGCCGCGATGAAAGTTCCTCTACCTTCGGACATGGCCGATAAGGTCGTCAAATGGACGCAGGAGATCCGCGACATCCATACTTCGATGTACGACGACTGGAAGGCGGGGCGGCCGACCGAAATCGACTACTTGAATGGATTCATTGTCCGGCAGGGCCGTGAATTCGGCATTCCCACGCCGGTAAATGAAGCCTTGACCGCGCTCATTACGGTCATGACGACGAAGGAACGATCAGGACCGGATATCGTTCGGATCGACGGCGATGTGGTCCAACCTCTCACCCTGGATCGCCGAGCCCTTGTACAGCTCCCGGAAGAGCATCGTGTGGATGATGTCGGTGCCGTGGCGCCCGGGATGACCGGTCGCGCCGTCACCGTGAAGGGTCTGCTCGAGATCCCGGCCTTGGGAATCGATGCCGACCATGTGACCATTCACTCCCAAGATGGTCGCTATGCCGCGACACTGACCTTGGAGCAGGCTCGCCGGCATGGCCTGTTGTTGTACGAGATGGAAGGGAAGCCCATTCCCGATTCAAAAGGCGGTCCGTTCCGTTTTATCGCGCCGGGCCTGGGAGATCTGTGCGCTCATGTCAAAGGAGTGGGGCGGATTGAGGTGCGTGTGGGGTCGGGCAAGGATACACGCCCGCCTGCCAAGGAAAGGAAGCGCTGCTAGGGTCAACTACTCGTGAGCAATCACTTTAATCTCCTGCCAACGTTCGGATCGATAGCGCCAGAGCAATAGCGCCATTCGCACCGTCCAGTCGGCAATCATGGCGCTCCATACATATAAGATATCCACTCTCAGCCAGAGAGTCGCAATAAAGGCGATCGGCACGCGGATGCCCCACATGCCGGCCATCGTGGCCCACATGATGAATCGGGTGTCCCCCGCGCCTCGCAAGGAACCGGCGAGCACCATCGTGAGGGCAAGCGGGACTTGCAATAAGGCGACAATTTTCAGGAACGTTGTGCCGAGCTCGATCACGGCTTCCTCATCGGTAAACGCCCGCATCAGCGCATAGGGAAAAAAGAAAAATACGGCTCCCATCCCGGCCATGATGGAGGCGGCCATGCGATTGGCTTCCCAGTTCTCATGTTTGGCGCGGGTATACTGGCCGGCTCCGATACTTTGCCCCACCATGGTCGCGGCGGCCACCGCAAACCCGTATCCCGGAAGGAAGGAGAAGGCCTCGATCGACAGCCCGACCTGGTGCGCGGCATAGGAGACGGTCCCATACAGCAACACGAGTTTGGTATAGAGAAGAATGCCGGCTTGTTGCACCAGCCGTTCACCGCTCACCGGGGCTCCGACTTGCCATAGGGAGTACACGAGATCCAGACGCATTCGCAGGGGTTTGATCAGAAGCGGCTTGAGCCGAATCAGCAAAACAACGGCGCCGGCCACCTCGGCCAGAGCGACGGCGACAGCCGCGCCGCTTAGGCCAAGGGCGGGAACCGGCCCATATCCATAGATCAGGGGATAGGCCGCGAGCACATGAAGGATGTTGACGGCGATCATGGCATACATCGGCGTCCTGGTGTCTCCGGTTCCTTGCAGAATCGCCGTGAGGACATGCAGAAGCAGGGTCAACGGCATGACTATGAAGATGATGTCTGAATAAGGTCCTGCCAGCTCGATCAACGGGTCCTCAGCCCCGAGCAGCTTCATCCCGGCTCGGTTGCACGCGAGACCAAGCCCCACCAGCAGCATCGAGACGCCTGCGCCGATCGCGAGCACATGGGTCATGGCCTCGCTCGCGTCCCGCGTCCGCCGCGCCCCCCAGAGTTGAGCGACGATCACGTTGGCGCCGACCGATAATCCCGAGGCCAGCGTCGTCCCGATGAACGCCAACAGTTGTCCCAGGCCGACGGCCGCGATGGAGGTCGCGCCTAATCCGCCGACCAGAAACACGGCGATGATGCCCTCGGTTCGTTGCAGGAGGCTGCTCACCGTGACGGGAAGCGCCAACGTCATGACAGCCTTTCGGATTTCGGCGCGGCTAGTGGACATAGGAGGGCCATCCTAACAGATCGGCGATGGCGGCATCGGAGGCCGCTATGCGCGCACTGGACAAACCCCGCCGGCTTTTGTAGCCTGGATCAGCAGCATGATCACTATTCCCGCATCTATCTCGTTTCCTTTGCACGCGCCTCATCGTCTCTCGAAATCGAAATTCCTGGCCGCTCTGCAATGTGAAAAGCGGCTTTATCTCGCTATTCATCATCCCGAATTGGCCACGCGGCCCGATGCGGCCACGCAAGCGATCTTGGATATGGGGACGGAAATCGGCGTGTTGGCGCGCAAGCGGTTTCCCCGCGGAGTCCTGGTGGACGCCTCCTATCGAAAAGGGAAGGAAGCCTTGGCCCGAACAGCCGAGCTGATCGCCGATCCGGCGGTACCGGCTATTTTCGAAGCGGCCTTGTACTGTAACCATGTGTTTGTCCGCGTCGATATTCTCGAGCGTCTCATTACGGCCGACGGTTTGACGCGATGGCGGCTCATTGAGGTGAAGGCTTCGACCAAAGCCAAAGAGACACACCTCGATGATGTGGCCATTCAATATTATGTTGCGCGGGAAGCCGGTCTGCCGGTCGTTGAAACGGGTGTGCTGCATGTGAATAACCACTATATCTACGAAGACGGAGAACCGGATGTCGAGCAGCTTTTCTCGTGGCGGGATCTCACGGGTGAAATACAGGACAGAATAGCGCTCGTACCCGATCGGCTGGCTTCCTTTCAGACCATGCTGGTGCAGCCGACCGCGCCCGAGCGCGTTCCCGACAGCCACTGTCATTCCCCGTATGAATGTCCGTTTTGGAACTATTGTACGAAGGACAAGCCGACTCGATGGATCTATTACCTGCCCGGCGGGGGAAAACTTCCGGCTGTGCTCCTCTCACAAGGAATCGAGACGATCGATCATATTCCGCCGGACGCCCGCCTGTCCGTCGTGCAGCGGCGGGTGAGAGACAATGTTGAATGGTTGAGCGACGACCTGGCGCGCGTGCTGGATTCCGCCCGTTATCCCGTGCACCATCTCGATTTCGAAACGTTTATGCCGGCTGTGCCAAGATTTCGCGCCACCCGGCCGTATCAGGTCATTCCCATGCAGTGGTCCGATCATGTCGAATACGCCGACGGCGCCATCGCGCACCATGAATTTCTGTACCGCCATCCAAAGGACCCCCGTGAAGAATTTGTGACGGCGTTGCTCGCGGTCCTGGGAACAGAGGGTAGTATCTGTGTGTACTCAGGCTATGAGCGGGCTATTCTGGAGAGGTTGGCCGAGACGTTCCCCGCGTTCAAACGTCGATTGACGGAAGTCATGGCGCGGCTGTGGGATTTGTACGAGGTCATCAAGGCGCATTACTACCATCCGGGCTTTGCCGGCTCTTATTCCATCAAAACGGTCCTGCCTGCGATCGTGCCGGCGCTGGGCTATCAGGATTTGGACGTTCAGGACGGCAGTAGCGCGGCGCGGGCGTATTACCGCATGATTTTTCAGGAGACTGATTGGGTGGAACAGGAACGCATCGCCGAATCGTTGTCACGATATTGCGCCCGGGATACGTTGGCGATGGTCGAGATTCGAAAAGTGTTAAAGGTTAAACTGCTGCGATCCGCCGAGCACAAGCTGCCGCCGAGCCGATCGGACTCCCTGTAGACGTGATCCGTTTCCAAGCCGCTTCGGTATGTCCGCTTGGCTTCCTCCTCAGTTATCTGGACGCCACCTAAAGCGGTCGTGAATTACCCGTACCCGATGGAAGAGTCGGGAGGGGGCAAAAAATCCCCATTTGCCCCAAGGTCGAAATGTCAACAGCCAGGTACGGCGAATCAAATCCGTACTGTTCGCTAGAGCGGAATGCAAGGTTAACGGGCCATGGACCGCCGCATCGCCTGCTTGAAGGGGACAAGCGACGCCCAACGTGGCATCAACGCAATCCGTCGTCGCGGATCGATAGTCATTCGGATAGTAGGGCCGGTGAGGCAGCAAAATCTGTCCCTTGCGGAGTGGAATGTAATGCATGCACCCATTTTCCAATGTCGCATCTTGCAACGGAATCCAAAAGGCAAGCGTGTTATTGGGAAAGTATCTGCCATGGAACGCCCCATCCTGATGCCACGGGGTACCGTGTTTTCCATGCGGCTCTTTATAGAGGCTGTTGTCGCAGGCATACCCGGTGGTGC
>JANRMQ010000006.1:0-262522 GCA_040981125.1 Nitrospira sp. | reverse complement strand
GCTTCGGCGAATTTCTCATGCCGAACAGAGTCGAGCAGCTGGTGTCGGAACTGGATGACAAGCTGTTTCTGGAAGGGGTCCGCGTTGACTCGGCGAGACAAAGCGCATTGGATGCGTACCGTCGTGCCGCTGTTCGAAAGCCCGCATTTTCCGGACGCAGCTATGAGGCGGACGCGTCGAAGCTGCGCCGCCAAATCGAGGGCTTTTTCACATCCAAAGACGGGCCGGAGCCGAAGGCTTCCGAGCATCAGGGTAAACCTATCAAGGGATTGGTCGCCCCGACCTATGAACTCAAGGAAGCCGGTCCGGTCTATGCTTGGGCCTACAAGGAATTGGAGGAAGCGCAGCAACCGGATCTATACGTCGTCATCGGCACGGCCTATTCCGGCCTGGGCAGATTGTTTGCCGTGACCGATAAGGATTTTGAAACTCCATTGGGTGTGGCGCCGGTGGAACGGAGCGTGACCGACCACCTTCGGGCCTCCACGCCGTCCTGTTTTGAGGAAGAGCTGGCGCACCTGCACGAGAAGGCAATCGAATTTCAGCTACCCTTTCTTCAGCAGATTGTCGGAGCGAAAAAGCAATTTTCGATCGTTCCGATCCTGTCCTCCTTTTCGGCGAGCAGTTTGATGGATTCCCGCGTGCGGGAAGAAGTGGAGACGTTCATTCATGCCCTGAGAGCAGCGCTCGCACAACTCCGCCGGGCCTATTGCGTCGTGGCCGGCGCCGAACTTGCCCATGTGGGGATGCGGTATGGGGACTCGTCTCCCCCGACGGATTTCTCGTTCCATCGCTGCATGCAACAGGACCTGGCGATGCTCAAGCACGTGGAGGAACGGCAGCCTGAAGAATTTGCCACGTTTATCCAGCGGGAAAACGACCAGCGACGGATTGCCGGATTCTCGCCGATCTATACGCTACTGCGGCTGATCGAGGCGGAACAAGGGCAGGTCCTGCGGTATGACCGGGGCATTACGGATCAATATAATTCGACCGTCACGTATGCCAGCATGGCGTTCTTCTAGGCAGGCTGCTGAAAAAACCATCCAGCTTGTTCTCGCATCGCTCTGAACCTCAACGTACGGACCCGGGAAAAGGGCCCGAGCTATTCCTTCACCGTCACCGTCATGGTGATCGGTTCCAGCGGGTTGTCTTTAGCGTCCCGGGTGACGGCTGCAATCTTGTCGAGAATTTCGAGGCCGCGATAAATCTCTCCGAAGACGGTATAGCGGCGATCCAAGCCGCTGTTATCCACCAGACAGATAAAGAACTGCGAGCCGTTGTCATTGAAATCCCTGGTACTGGTGCCGTCCCGCGGCATCTTGGCCATCGAGAGCGCGCCCCGTTTATGCGGGCGATCGTTTGGTTCGGGATTCAAGAAAAAGCCGGGCCCGCCTGATCCGTGGAGAGTGCGATCCGATTCTTTACTCATTGGGTCGCCGCCCTGAATGACAAAACCCGGAACGACCCGATGGAACGTCGTGCCGTCATAGAATCCCATTTTCGCCAGATTGATGAAATTTTCCACATGGCGCGGGGCGTCGTCCGGGTAAAATCGAATCTTGATCTCACCGAATTTCGTCACAATGCTGCCCCGCGGGTCTTTTTTCTGAAATTGGATGGTCATGGTTTAGGAATATGAATATGCCTCGGTTCTTTCGAGCCTGCGGCCTCGCCGCTACCGACATCTCCTTCGCCTCACGACGAAAGATGACTCGGACAGACTCCTAGGAATCTAACAGGCTTGGGATTCTGACGGCAAGAGAAAGAACGACGTCACTCCTTCAACGCTTGTTCCGGGTCGATCTTGAGCCACATCACGGCGCCGGCGCCCGCGACGAGCGCCGCGGCGCCCAGCGCCGCAGGCCATCCCCAATAATCGGCGATCCAAGGCGTCAGGGTCGGCGAGATCGCGCCTCCCAGGTTCGCGCCGGTATTCATGATTCCGGATAATATCCCGGTATGGGTTTTCGAAAGGTCGGTGGCGGAGGTCCAGTATGCGCCGACCGTAAAATAGAGCCAGCCGGCCCCGAGCGAAAGCGCCACGATAGCCAGCGCCGGCGAAGCGGCAAGGCTCCCGACTGCGATGGCCGCGCCGGCGAGGAGCATGCCTGCCATGCCGACCAAGACTCGTCCGGCCTTCACTCCCAAGCGTAGTGCGAGTCGATCCGTCACCCATCCACCGAGCGGACAAAATATCAGAATGGCCACAAAGGGGGCCGATGCGAACCAACCGCCGCGCAGCACATCAAAACCACGGACATTCACCAGGTAGAGATAAAACCATGACATGTAGACGTAGGCGACATACCCAAGGCAGCTGTAACTGAGGACCAGCCATCGGAGCGTGGCATGCGTGGCAAGTCGCTTCCAGGGTATCGGCGATGATGATATTCGCGCTTGCGACACGTGATGCGGAGGCTTTTCACGGCGCGAGGCCGGATCGGTATGCGCGCCGCCCGCCGCGGCCAGCCAGAACATGGCGACCACCAGCCCGAGGACGGCGCAGAGGTAGAACACGACCTGCCATCCCCAGTTCACCATAATCCAAGCGGCCAGCGGCGGCGTGATTGCCGCACCGACTCCGATGCCTCCGATGGCGATGCCGATGCCGAGCCCGCGCCGGTTCGACGGGACCCAATCGGCCACCGCGCGATTGAAGTTGGGTAAGGCCACCGCTTCCCCCACGCCCAGCATGAAACGCACGATCAGCAGGGAGCCCGAGATGCCCACCAGTCCGGCCAGCGGGGAGGTTGCCGCAATGGCCGTCAGTCCGGTGAAAACAGACCACCAGATCAGCGCCACGGTCAGGACGATACGCGCCCCCCAGCGATCTCCAAGCCTGCCGCCGGGAATCTGGCAGAGGGCGTAGCCCAATACGAAAGCCGAAAAGACATGCCCGATGTCCTGGTTGGTCAATCCGAACGCCGGCATCATTTGCCGTGCCGTCACCGAGATATTGACTCGGTCGATATAGGTCACGACGCTGATGAGGAACAGCAGGCCGAGCAGGACGGCGGTACGTCTGACGGCGGGAGGTTGCTGTTGGGGCATGCCTGCTCCATTGATCGGCGGCCGATGCGGTTGCGGCCCGCATTATAGTGACTTCCCCCGGCAGGCTCTATCGTTTCTAGATTTCCTTGCGGTCCATCCGGTAAGATCGAACTACAATAGTGGAGGAGGAGTGAAACGGCTCCGCATCGTCGTCCTGCTCATATTCAGCGTGCTGGTGCTCGGCGTGCTCTTCCTGCTCTACTCTCGTGAGCTGACCGGAGTCGATTTCCTCAAGCAATTCTTTCTCCAGCAACTCGAAGCCAGTCTCAAACGCAAGATCGAGGTCGAACGGGTCAAGCTCGTCGTCCTGCCCAGTATCCGGCTCGAATTGAGCGGAGTGGCCGTGTATGGACACGATGATCCGACTCACGTCGTATTCACATCCAAGAATATCGACATCGTGCTGCGCTTATTTCCGTTGTTGCGCAAACAGGTTGTGGCCAAGCGCATCTTTCTCGAAGAGCCCACCATGACATTCCACCGGTTCAAGAACGGGCAGTGGAATGTTTTGGCCGGTATTCAAACCTCGACGCGTGATGAAAGCAGTCTTCAGACGTTCGGCCGGTTGCTCCAAATTCGTGAAGCGACGATCCAAAACGGCCACATTACGGTCACGGATGAAGCCAGACCGGACGGGGTCAGGACGATGCGCTTGGAGGCGGTCGAAGTCGCGCTCAAGGTCTACCCCGGCAAGGCGCAAGGAGATCTCCACGTCGCAGCCCAGCTCTCCAATGATCCGGCGCCGTCGGCATTCTCGCTCAGCGGCACCGTCACGTTGAGCGAGTCTTCGGCGAGCTTTGCCGCTGAGGAACCCTATACGGCAAGACCGGCGTTGCAATTCGACGGCACTCTCGACGCGGACCATCTGCGTCTCCGCGAGATTGCGGATTTTTTCGGACCCCGTCCGGTGCCCGAGAGACTGCAAGGCGCGGCAAACATCAAGAGCGGCATCCGCATTGTGCCGGGCGTGGCGGGCTATGACGTCATGTTGACCGATATTGCCGCGAATGTCGACGAACTGGCGGTGACGGCGAAGGCAAACCTGGCCGGGTTGATGACGGAACAGCCGACGTTTTCGGTGACATTTGCTGCGCCTTCGGTAGACCTCGAGGAGTTATTCGCCCGATTCCCCGCCGAATGGATTCACCGCCAACTTCCCGCCGTCGTCGCCGATCGCCAGCTGGGCGGGACGGTGGAAGTTGTGTCCGCCACCTTGACCGGTTCGACGGCAGCCAGTCAGCAACTGTCGATGACCGGGGATTTTCGCGTGAGCAAAGGCCGAGCCTTGATCGGCAACGATCGTGTGCCCACTCAAGACATCGCCGCCGCGGTTTCAGTCGAGGCCGGTCGGATCCGTGTCGCGAGAATCACCGGGACGTACGGCGCCATTCAGATTGCGGACGGCAAGGCCATTGTCTCGTTTTTGGAATCGGGTCCCTGGCTGGAGTTGGAAATCAACGGCACCATGGCTGCTTCGGAATTGGTCCGCTTCCTTATCAAAAGCGTTCATTCGGAACGCCTGGCTTCGATACTGGCGCAGTCCCGGGACATCGAGGGGCAGGCGCGACCGACCTTTCGTCTGGTGGGACCGTTGGACAAGCCGGATGGTGTGACATTCGCGGGAGGAGAAGTCATCACGCAGCAGGCTTCCTTATCTAATCCCGCGCTGCCGCAACGCCTAACCGCCATCCAGGGACGCATTGTCTTCTCGCAGACCGGCGGCGCGCAATTCGATCAAGTGACGGCGGCCCTCGGCGACACGCAGTTACAGATCAATGGCCAGATCGGCGGCGGCGCGAACAGCCTGTTCCAGGATTTCGTTGTCCGTACCCGTGGGCATGCGTCTCATTTGAGCCAATTCATGTCGCCGGGCACTCTTCCCGAGGACTTGTTATCCGGGATTGTGGCGAGCCGGTTCATTTTTTCAGGCCTGGTGGCCGTGCCGCATCTTCGCGGCGACGTCGTCCTCAACGATGCCAGACTGACCATTCCCCATTTAGGCGAGAAACCGCCGGGAACGCCGGCGTCCGTGGAGTTTGAAGCCGATATGGTCAAGAGCGTGGGTCTGACCATCACGAGGCTCGAACTCGTCTTACCGCCGTTGCGCTTGCCCTTGAAAGGGAAAATCACGGTTGGAAATCGGTTTACGATCGATGCGGAGCTTGCGACCGGAACCGTCTCTCTATCGAGCTTGCCGGAATGGATTTACAAAGGCGGCATCGAGGCGGGGAATTTTGAGATGTCCATGGACATCAAAGGCCACGACGCCGACTGGAAAAACTGGCGTACCGGCGGCTGGGTGGCATTGACGAACGGGCTGATGAATGCCAAAGGCCTGGACGGCCATATTGAGGATCTCTATGTCCGCTTGAAATTCACCCGCAACAGCGCGGACATCAAACAATTGTCGTTTCACGTGAAAGACAGCGATTTGAGCCTGTCCGGCACCGTCAGAAATTGGACTACCAAACCCGTGATCGCCGCAAAAATTGAGTCGCCGCAATTGGACATCGACTTGCTGATTCCAAAAGGAGAACGGTCGCCGATCCGTGAACTGCTGGAACTCTTGGCCGCAACCAGCCAGGTGAGCGCCACATTCTCCATCGATAAAGGGTACTACAAGCACTTGCGGTTCGGCGGATTATCCGGGCGCATCGCAATTCAGGATGGCGTGCTCGATTTGGACCGGGTTGCCGGACAGTCGGGAACCGGGCAAGTCGCCGGGCGTCTGGTGGTTCATCTTCCGAGGCAAGCTCCGGCGGAAACGGAAGGGTCGATCCGAATGACCGGGATTCCGTTCGAAGCGCTGGTTCCGCTGTTCGGAGCGCCGGATCATTCCATGACGGGAGACGTCAAGCTCACCGGCGCCATGCGAGGCAATGGCCGCAACCCTCATGGAGTGCTTCCCACGCTGAACGGGAAAACGGAAATCGTGGCGCAGGAGGGCCATATTCTGAGAACGGACAAGCGGGCGATCTGGAAAATACTCACCATTCTGAATCTTCCGGCGGTGCTGCAAGGCAAAGTGGACTTTGATAAGGAAGGACTCCAGTACAATAAGATGACGGCGACCTTGACCGTACAGGACGGCTTGGTCCAGACGCAGAATTTTATCATTGATAGCCCGGTCGTGAAGATCACGGCGGCCGGCGCGTATGACATGCCGACCGACCAACTCGACATGGTCTGGGCGGTCAGCCCGTTCGGCCCCTATTCCCAGTTTCTGAAATCGATTCCGCTGTTCGGCCGGCTCGTCGCCGGAGACCGCAAAGGGCTCGCGACCGCGCTATTTCAGGTGAAGGGGTCGATCGAAGACCCCGACGTCACGTATTTGCCGATGAAATCGTTTGCCAGCGGCCTCACCGGTGTCGCGCAACTGGCCTTCGATGTGTTGAAGAATACCGTCTTGCTTCCCGTGGATATTCTGACTCCGCAGGAGGAGACCGGTCCGGCAATCGATCCCGCGCTCGAGTTGCGCCGCCCGCGGGCGCCCGTGCCGACCGAACCTCCGCCGCCGGCGGGAGCCAACTCGCAGTCGGACTCCTTGACCGCCCCCGGAGCGCGTGATAGCATCCGTTAAGTAGTCCGTCGGAGGCCCGATGTCCTCGTTGAATTCAGCACAATCCGACCGCAGCGATTCCGCCGTTCTTTTTATCGCGGCCAGCGAGTCCGATTCCAATCTCTACTATGCCACCCGCTTTATGGCGCCCGATCCCTTCATCTATCTCGAGATCGGCGGGGAGCGGCTCATGATTATGAGCGATTTGGAAATGGACCGGGCCAAGAGTCAGGCGAGCGTCGATACTGTCTTGTCCTATTCGGAGTTGGAACGGCGAGCCAAGCAGCAGGGCGCCGTAGAGCCGGGAGCGGTAGAGATCGTTCATCAGCTCCTCGGGGATCGGCGGATCAAACATCTCGTGGTCCCGGCCAATTTCCCTTTCTTTCATGCCATGAAATTGCAGGAATTGGGCTATCAGCTCAAGTCGAAACGGGAACCGTTTTATGAAAGCCGTGTCGTGAAAACGGGCGAGGAGATCCGGCATATTGAAGCGGCGCAGCGGGCGACCGAGGAGGCCGTGGCCGCGGCCCATGACGCGCTATGCCGAACGGTGATCCGCGAGGACCAATTGTGGCTGGACGGCGAACTGGTCACGTCGGAGCGGATCAAGAAATTGATCAATGTGGCGTTGATGGAACGGGAGTGCATCGCACAGCACACCATTGTGGCCGGCGGCGAGCAGGCCTGTGATCCGCACAATGAAGGCAGTGGGCCATTGCCGGCTCACCGCAGCATCATTTTTGACGTCTTCCCCAGATCGGCCACGAGTCGCTATTTTGCCGATATGTCGCGGACCATTATTCGCGGGAAGGCATCGGACGATCTCAAGCGCTTGTATCAAACGGTGAAGGATGCTCAGGAGGACGCCATCACCCAGGTGCGCGACGGCGCGGACGGAGCGAAGATTCATCAGGGCATTTGCGATCGATTCGAGCGCGCTGGGTATCGAACCGGTCTCGTGAATGGGCGGATGCAGGGGTACTTTCATGGCACCGGGCATGGGGTCGGTCTCGATATCCATGAAGCGCCTCGCATCAGCCGGACCGGGTCCATTCTCAAAGAGGGCCATGTGGTGACCGTGGAGCCTGGTCTCTACTATCCCGGATTGGGCGCGGTCCGCATCGAAGATATGGTCCTTGTGACCAAGGATGGATGCCGGAACCTCACGAACTATCCCAAAGTCTTTGAACTCGGCTGAATCTGCCACATCATCAATCTTATTGTTTTGGACGCCATGCGTTTAACCTTTTCCATTCGCCGATTCAATCCTGAGCGCGACGCGAAGCCTCGCTGGGAGGACTACCGCGTGGAGGTAGGACGCGGCATGACGGTCTTGGAAGCCTTGATCCGGATCAAGAATGAATTGGACGGCAGCCTGTCGCTTCGCTACTCCTGCCGGTCCGCCATCTGCGGATCCTGCGCCATGGATATCAATGGGACGGAAAAGCTGGCCTGCCGCACGTCGATTCGCAAGGAATTGGAGCGACACGGGGCGCTGCGCATCGGGCCGCTGGACAACCTGCCGGTCATCAAAGACCTCGTCGTGGATATGTCGTCGTTTTGGAACAAGGTGCGGGCGGTGACACCGTGGCTCAGCCCGACCGTCAGCCCTACGCGGCGGTACGGCTTTTCAGCGCAACTCCGGCTGTCGCCGGAGACGTACCAATTTCATAATGTCGATGCCTGCATCATGTGCGGAGCCTGTGTGGCCGCCTGCACCACCCATGAAGTCTCGAAAGGATTCCTCGGGCCGGCGGCGCTCGCGAAGGCCGATCGATTCCTCTCCGATCCGCGGGAGCCGGACAACGACAAGTATCGTCGCTTGCAGGTTCTCGAACAGCCGGACGGCATGTGGGATTGTACGCGTTGCAACTATTGCGTCGAGGTTTGTCCGAAGGATGTGAAGCCGATGGAAGCGATTATCCGTTTGCGGCGGGCGGCGCTCGACCGCGGGTTGACCTCCACCGGCGGGGCGCGGCACATCACCGGGTTTGCCTCTCTCATTGAACGAGACGGCCGGCTTAATGAAGCGGTCATGCCGTTGAAGGTCATCGGGGGCAGCCTGTCTGGCCTGCTCCGCGTACTGCCGCTTGGGCTGAAGATGCTGCTCAAGGGAAAAGTGCCGAGCCCGTTCGGTCACGGCCTGACCGGGATCGAACAGGTCCGGGCCATCTTTGCCGCCGCGCGCCGCCGCCGGCGGGCGGCCCGCGGCTAGCACGGTATCGTAGAACTTCAGTACCGCGCGATCGGCCATTGTCCTCCGTACATCGTCTCTTTGTTTGAGCAAAGACCAAGGCGGAGCTTTATCGGGGAGAAAGCGGAATGTCCTACCACATCACATTTCCCGATGATATTGCCCTGGCCGACATGGCGTTCGAGGCGATTGCCAATTCGCCGGACGAATTGATCAGGGCGGCCACCAGCGCGATGATCCAGAGCCTGGCTGATCCGACTACTATCGGCCGGACGTGGGCGCATGCGGTCGATCGGTCGGCAAACGACTTGGCGTCATTGTTGTTCGACTGGCTGGAGGAATTGGTGTATTTGAAGGACGCGCATGGGGTGGTCTTCCACGACGCGACGCTCACGTTGGATCGTGCACCCGATGACTCCGCCTACCGGCTCCATGGATGGGTCCACGGCGAACCGGTCGACCCTGCGCGACAGGAGCTTCGCTCGGACGTGAAAGGCGTGACCAAACACCTCTATGAAGTGAAGCAGGCAGAGGGTGGCTGGAAGGCGAGGGTTGTTCTCGACGTATGAGACTGAATACGGATATGGCGGTGAACCGGATTGCCGATGAAGTGTGGGAGATCCCGCCGTCGGAGAAATCCGGCATGGTGGTTCCCGCGCGCATTTACGCGAGCGAGACATTGCTGGGCGCTATGGACCGGGGCGTGTTCGAGCAGGTCACCAACGTGGCTTGTCTGCCGGGGATCCAACGGTATGCGCTCTGCATGCCGGACGGCCACTGGGGCTATGGATTTCCGATCGGTGGAGTGGCCGCGTTCGACAGGAATGAAGGCGTCATTTCACCGGGCGGGGTAGGCTATGACGTGAACTGCGGGATGCGGTTGATCCGGACCGATCTGTCTCTGGCGGATGTTCAACCCCTGCTGGATCGGCTGATGACGGAATTATTCCGCCGGGTTCCCGCCGGCGTCGGCTCGCAAGGCTTCGTGCGGCTGAAGCGGACGGAGTTTGCCGATGTCATGCGCCATGGCGCCCGCTGGTGCATTGAACGAGGATACGGGTGGCAGCGGGATTTGGACTGTATCGAGGAGAAGGGTTGTCTCGACCAAGCCGATCCTTCGAATGTCAGTGATCAGGCCGTGACACGGGGCATCAACCAACTCGGCACGCTCGGGTCGGGCAATCATTATCTGGAAGTCCAGGTGGTCACCGACGATGGGCTGTTCGATCGTGAGGCTGCCGCAGCCATGGGAATTGAGGGTAGGGAACAGATCGTCGTCATGGTGCATTGCGGCTCCCGCGGATTCGGCCATCAGGTCGCCAGCGATTATCTGAAGGTGTTTGAAAAGGCGATGCGGCGATACGGAATTCACGTCCATGACCAACAGCTGGCCTGCGCGCCCTTCCGTTCGCCTGAAGGACAGGATTACTTCGGCGCCATGAACTGCGCCGCCAACGCCGCGTTCGCCAATCGCCAAGTCATCACGCATCAGATCCGGGAGGCATTCGGATCCGTCTTTGACCGGTTGCCTGAAGAGCTTGGGATGGAACTGGTCTATGACGTCGCTCATAACATCGCGAAGGTCGAACGGTACCCGGAGGGTGAATTGGTGGTTCATCGAAAGGGCGCCACCCGCGCGTTCGGCCCGGGCCGCGCCGAGTTGCCGGAACGGTACCGGAAGATCGGACAGCCGGTCATTTGCGGCGGCTCTATGGAAACAGGCTCGTATCTGCTCGTGGGAACGGAACGAGCCGTGCGGGACACGTTTGCTTCAACTATGCACGGGTCCGGCCGCACCATGTCGCGGGGTCAAGCGAAACGATCGGTCCGCGGGGAGGCGCTTCAGCGAGAGATGAAGCAGCGGGGCATCATCGTTAAGGCCGTTTCGATGTCCGGCTTGGCGGAAGAAGCCGGCTTGGCCTATAAGGACATTTCCGAGGTCGTGCGCACGGTGGATCAGGCCGGGATCACGAAAAAGGTCGCCGAACTCAAGCCGATCGGGAACATCAAGGGTTAAAGGTAAGGCGAAAACTGTGCGTTTGGCTGGAAGGGATGGGTACGCGTCCCGTTAGTCGCGATGCCGGTAGCCGTACAGCAATGTAATGTTGATTCGGCGGTTGGTGTAGTCGTCTTTAAACGAGATGTCGTCGGTTTCGTGAAAGAGATCGGAATTAAAAATCACGGCGCGGTTTGATCGATAAGGAATCCTCACCTCCGTCGCTCCCGCTTGCTTGAGCCAGTCATAGATCTTCCCGCGATTGCGGTCGCTGTTGTACTCCTTGAAGTTCCAGTCATGCGGCGCTTCTTTGTTCCACACCACCAGCCCGCCTGAATCCGGATTCAGATTGGCCTCGTCCGCGGTAATCCAGAAGTTCACGTTCACCGCCGCGGCGTCGGCGTGAATGTTCAATCCGCGTCGCGCACTGTCGTGTTTGAACGCCCAGGCTTGGGTCAGGGGATGGGAATGAAAAATCTTCGGAAACGCGGCGCGCAGTTCCTCGGCAATCTGAAGCAACAGGGGAGTGGCGAATCCGTCGCCCAGGAAGGCGCCGATATAGCCGTTCTCATAGTCCTTTTTCCAGATGGTCGATTCCCAGCAGAAGCGACGGAGGGAGTCCAGCGCTTCAGGCCGCAGCAGATCATCCACGAAGGTGACCTCCGGCTGGACGGCGTGGTAGCGCGTCTCGATCGCCGCGACATCCAACTGCGGATTAATCGCGCCATCGGACATTCTCTCGCACGAGGCGATGTGCATCAACCGATTGAAGGAGACCGCGATTGATTGAAGATCGCCGGGAGACGCCGGCAGGCGGTTCCCTTCGCCGGCCTGGCGGTCTAGTGATGAGTGCAACCTGTTAAGTGCCGCCAAGTAAGACTCGAATTCCTGTCCGATAATGCTCCGGCTCATGAGATAGTCGGTCTGTTCCGCATCGTGCTTGAGCCTTGAGCGATAGATAACGGTCTCTTTGACGGGCCGGCCGTGATTGTGCCTGGCTTCGGCGGTGGCTCGAAAGCAGGCCAGCGCCCGATCGAAATTCCCCTTCCACATGGCGGCAATGCCGAGATTGTAAGTCGCGGTCAGATAGCCGGGCTGGGCCTGAAGCGCTTTCTCATAACAGGCTATCGCCTGGTCGAGACGCCCCTGATCCATGTAAATCAAGCCGAGGTTGTTCTGCGCCTCGGCATGATCCGATTTGAGGGCGATGGCTCGATTGTATGACGCGACGGCCTGTTCGATCTGCCCGCGCTCCTTATAGAGGACGCCGAGATTATTCAATGTCTCGACATGATCAGGCGCCGTTCGCAACAGGTGCTCATACGCCTCTTCGGCTTCCTCCAAACGGCCCAATTCCTTGAAAACATTTCCAAGGTTTGCGCGCGCGTCCAGATGGCGGGGATTGAGAGCCAGCGCTTGTTGATAGAGGCGGACTGCCTCCTCTCTTTTCCCTGCCCGTTGAGCGACGACCCCTGTATTGAACCAGTAGAGAGAATTGGCTCGGTCCAGACCGCACGATTCGACCAATAAGTGAAGCGCCTCGTCCAAACGTCCAAGCCGATAGTAGAGGAGGCCAAGATAGTGGGTCGCGTCCGGATGATCGGGCGCCGTGGCCAGCGCGGCGCGATACATCTGTTCTGCTTGCTGAAAATGCCCGGTCTGATGGGCGCGTTTGGCTTGCTCGACGAGGGCTCGGACTGCCGGTGAGCCGGAAAGGCCCTGTCTGGTCTGCTGTTTGCCCTGCCGGCGTCGTTCGGCGCGGTTCATGGGAAAAGGCTCCGATTGATCGAGCTCGATCCGGCTGTTGATTCGATCGAAAGGGACACAGCCTAACGCAAAACTCGTGATGAGGTCAAAGAGCAACCGCTAATCGGCGCGGGTCGCGTGAGCGAACTGAACTTCGCCATCTATTCCTTTGTATCCAACGATGTCTTCATACTCTTTAAGAGTGTTAGCTTTCGTGCTACGCGAGCAGGCGAAGGATGAATCGCTCCTGGTCTTCAATCAAATCAGGCATAGTATCGTTATGTTTCTGCATTCCAGCAATGATCTTTCTCGGTACACCCATTCCCATGTGTTCCAGATAGCCATAGTCGCGCATCACATCCTTTAAGAGCTGATTCCGTGACGCCCGTGTTCCCGCTCGCATACGTTCCGGCGTGATGCCGTTTGGCAGCCGCCCTGGTGAAATTATTTCAAGCCTATTGCTATACACTGTCAGCTCGATATCTGTGTTGGAAAGAAGATAATCGCGATGAACAAGTGCATTGACAACTGCCTCACGAATCACCTCATGAGGATACGTAGGCCTTTCCAATCTCCTTCCATTTTCCAAAACGGCTGTCACGGGGGTATTTCGTCTGACAAACTCTAGGGCCTGTTCAACCAAGCCGTTTTCCACAATCGTATGATTAGCATCGAACAAGGGAGTCATTGGACCACGAAGAGCCGAACGCTCCCGCGCTGCATAGTCTTTTTCCGTTCCAGGGAAAGCCGCAGCATCTAAGCCCGCCTGTGGCAAAAAGCGGTTAGGTGTCATCCCAAAGAGGAGAACACCGCTGATGGTGACCCCTTCCTCGGTCATGATCTCTGTATTCACGAGGAGTGCTTTCCAGGCCGCTTCATCGTCATCGACAGGTACATCTTGCTGCCGAACACGACCAAAGTAATCCCGTAGACGCCTTCTGTCTAAGTCGTCAAGTCTCGCTCCTGACACCGGACGCAATTCAGCGCGAATCATTCCTCGTTGCTGGAAAAGCCGAGCTAGTTCCTCCGGAGTTGCTTCCCTGCTCTGCGTTCCAACCCGGATGTAATACTTATTGCTGTTGTTGTGCCAAACGCTATGAACGTCGTACCCGCGCGTCACAGATACAACTGCGACGTCCTTTCCCGGCTCGATATCCCTTACACGTTCAAAGAAGGGAATGATGGCCGGTCTGATTTTGTCTCGGCATGTGGTCATCACCCAGTCTTCCAGGTTCGGTCTCGTGAGGCCCAATATGCTTCCATCATCTTCCACACCGAGAAGCGCCTTCCCACCCGCCAGGTTTGAGAACGCAACAAGCTCTTTTGCGAGATCATGGTTTTGCAATGTGTCCCGCTTAAACTCTACTCCGGAATTCTCTCCGTTACGGATAATCTCCAAGAGGTCCGTCCGCGTTGTCATGCTTCAGAACCCGTATTTGGAACGCCGCATTTCAAATGCATCCTTGCCGCCTTCGAGAATATCTTCTACCAACTCTCGCACGGGTTTGGAGTCAATTGACCCCATATGTTCAGGGGCTATTTTCGCGTGACCTTCTCTCCCTTCTCCTGAAGCAGCTAGGCCCAGAATCAATTCAGCATCGCCGAGGACCGGGATGTTTGCATTGTGGGTCGAAAAGACAAATTGTCGCCGCCGTTTTTCTTGTCGCATGATGGGGACTACACCCTCCGTAATGAAGCGGTTGTCCAAGTCATCTTCAGGCTGATCGACCACAAGGGGTGCCTCAGACTCCAGCAGCAGAAGAAGCAAAACAGCGGTCGCCTTCTGCCCTGTTGAGAGTGATTCTAATGTCTGCCAAGTAGGAGATTCCCCATCGGCTGCCGTGTTCAGTTCAATTTTAGTTGTCGCGGGAAGGTCAAGTTCCTCGATTCTCATAAACATATCCATGTCTGCTTGCGCGATTCGATCAGCGGAACCTGTCGGCAGGCCGTAGTGTTTTATTAGCGCTTCTTTCCCTTCACGGCAGCGCTCAGCAAACTCCGGCAGCGAGAGTTGATCTAACGACCGCAGCCGCTCCAGAGCGGCGCTAAGATTGCCTCCGACTTCGCGTAGCAGCTGCTCAAGCGGTTCACGATTTCCTGCCATGGTAACTTCCACCCTGACCCGGTCCCTAAGCTTGCGAGAGACGTTCTTCGCCGCGCTTTGGAACTCGCGATATTCACTTGCCTTAGTGTCCTCCCATTCGGAAAGCAGTTTGCGTCGGTGTGCCTCATGACTTACCAAATCACGCTTCAGGGTCTCTTTTTTGTCCCTCAACGGCCGCAGCTCTTCAATTTGCTTCCGCAGTCGGATGAATTCTGCTCCGTCGATCTTCGATTTTTGAAGTTCGCGCAGAAGCGTCTCATATGTTTCTTCGACGGTTTTTCTTTTCTCTTCCCACCGAGCCTTGGTTCCAGCTATCGCGCTATCAGCTTCTGCCAGCGCTGTCGCCAGTTCATCCGCAGTCTCCTTCAGCTTGGTGCTCAGTGTTCCGAAAATCTCTCCAATCTCTGACAGGATTGCGGCGTTCGGGAGTCCGTCCAAAGCCTTGGGCGAAACGAATGCCGCATCAAGCGGCAACCATCCGACTAACTCGCTGTGAAGTGCTCGCATAGGATCAAGGCGCTCCACGACATTTGCAAATACGCGTTCTTCCCGAATAAGAAGACTCTTCTCCTTTAGGCGTTCTTCTAAACCGGCTTCCTGGAACCGCTTCTGGGTCTCTTCCAGACCCGGAAGATTCGCAAGTCGCTCATCCAGAGCTTTCATCTCCCGGCGGACATCCACAATACGGCTTCGCGAGCGCTCCATCTCCAGCTTCAACTTTGATTTCCGGCCTGAGAGCGTTGGGTCCCGGTCAACGAATCGCTCCAATAGCAGCGTCAGCTTCTCTCGACTTTTCGACAGTTCGGATATCTCGTGCTGTCCAAACACCTCAACGCCTGGCATCACATCCCTCGGCGACAGCGTCAGGATTTCACCTGCTTCGTCTTTAACGATTGGGGGATTCGGAACCGAACGCTCGATGGTATAGCAGCGCGCGGAAGGCTTATGCGATCGCACCAGCAAAGAAATTTTCGTTCCGGGGCGAAGCACGTATCGGATGACGCCATCGTGCGCCTTGCGCGCCTCTTCTCCCAGCGGTTCGAGGCCAAGCGTGTAGCGCATGCTCTCGATCATGGTAGATTTCCCGGTTCCTCTTCCCCCCACTAGGACGTTGAGATTGCCGTTGAAATGAACGGAAGTATCGCCAAGGAACCCGCCCTCCCAAGTCACCGCCACGAATTCTGCGTGCGGTTCTGATTGCGAATCGCTATGGAGGCGAATGCGTGATTCAGGGTCAAGGAAAGCCTGCCGTAGAGCTTCCACCGACACATTCGACATCTTGATGAAACAGGAGGCTCCATCTTTTTTCAGATCTTCAGGGTCGTCTGCATCCGAAGCGTTTAAAACTGCTACCGCGCGCCTGCGTCTATGTTCTCCATCTTTGTTCCGCAGGATCTGCTTAACACCTTCCGGGGCCTCATCGATAGGTCCAGCAAGAGCGCATGCAAGAAGGTCATCCGATTTCCACGCATTGACGCGGGATTGCCCGGAAAGTTTTCTCAAAAGTCCTCCCTCTCCGACCACATGGGCGGCGATACAAATTCCTCCCCATTTCTTGGCACAATTGAGGAGTTCTGTAGCATCGAGGATTCCGGTCGGTGACGCCGTCTTGGTGTCGTGAATTCCGCATTCACCGATAAAGCGTTCGAGTACATTATCCTTATCCTGGTCGAATAGGCACAAGAAATGGACTCCGTCCTTTGTGACGGCCTCGAAGCCATTGAACGCGAATAGTCCAGCGGCGCGGGCTGCATTGACCAATCCCGTAGATGCATCGACCCGGTAGTGGTCCGTAACGGCAATGACTTCGATTCCTATATCGTTGCACGTCGCCACGATTGCTGCGTTGTACTCCGCTTCAGAACGGTACGTAGTTTGTTTGCTATGCCGGGTCAAATAGGCAAATGGGTTCACCTGCAACGCACAGCGGTAAAACCGTGCTCCGTTCGGTAGCGTCAGCGCAGCCTGCAAACGCTCTGACAGAGTTCCCGCTACACTGCTTGCCTTAACTGTCATTCTCTTCCTCCATCAGCCCTTCACCATGATCGAAAAGAATCATTTACAGGAGACTTTTATAGACTGTCATTTTGTTCATTCTGACCCCTAAAGAGAGGCCACTCGTCTCCGGCGTTTTTGTCAGCGGCATCTCTGACTACCCACGCCAGAGACACGTTCTTTTTCCTGGCAATATTTTCAAGGTATTTGTATAGGCCAGGTGGAAAACTTATAGACACGCGTAGCGTCGGTTTGGTCCTTATTAGCGCGTCCCTTTCTTGATTTCATGTTGCTTATCTTCATAAGGCGGCACTATGCTACATCATTTTGGTGCACGTGCAAACTGCTTAAACTGACTGGCTCAGCACCGTAGAAGGAGAACATCGAATTAAGCCCCCATGTTGTCCGCAACGAAGCTAGGATGTCCAACTTGCTATGAGGGTGGATTCGATCTACCGGACGTATAAGAAATGCGGTGCCGAGATGTTTATTCAGTGGCACCATAAGGAGAGGCTTCGTCTGATGAGCCGCCGTCTCAACCGAACATTGGTGTGATGGAGGGTAGGGTAACTGAGGACGGTATCCAGCGTTACGCGGCCGCTGACCGGCCTAACTGCTGGCGTTGCCCGAGAATATCAAGCGCGGCGACCCGGTAGGCCTCGGCCAAGGTTGGAAAATTGAAAATGCTGTCGATAAAGAAATCGATACTGGCGGCATGCTGCAACGCAACCTGCCCCACATGAATCAATTCAGTCGCCTCCTCGCCGACAATCTGCAGGCCGAGCAACCGTTCGCCGCTCGGATCGGCCACCATCTTCAGGAGTCCGTCCGCCGCGCCGGAGATCTGGCCCCGGGCGATTTCGTCGAACCGCGCCCGCCCGATGAGCGGGCCGCGATAGCGGAGCCGAGCGGCATCCTCGTCCAATCCGATTGAGGAGATCTCAGGCAGTGTATAGATGCCGAGCGGAATCTGGTTCACGGAATCGCCTACCGGTAATTCCAGCGCATGGCAAACCGCTCGCCGCCCTTGCTCCATCGCCGAGGAGGCGAGGGCCGGAGGGCCTAACATGTCGCCCGCCGCATAGATATGCGGAACGCTGGTCTGCCCGTAGTCATTCACCGACAGCGTGCCCTTCGCGTTCACGCTGAGGCCGGCGGATTCCAACGCGAGCCCTTCGATATTCGCTTGCCGGCCGACCGCGACCAGCATTTTTTCACTCGCGACCGTGATGCCGTTGTCGAGTAAGGCCTTAACCTGTGACACCCCGTCCCAGGTCGCTTCTTTGACCATACGCCCGCCGTGATACTGTCCACCATGCCGCTCGAAACTCTTCTGAAAGGTCAGCACCACTTCCTTATCCAAAAACTGGAGCGGCCGTACGGCTTTATCGATCATCGTGACCTGCACGCCCAGCAGAGAGAAAATCGAGGCATACTCGCAGGCGATGACCCCGCCGCCGACGACCGTCAACGAGCGGGGCAGGTAGATCATCGATAGGAGGGAATCGCTGTCCAGGATATGCTCGTGATCGATCGGAATGTCGGGAGTGAGCCGGGGTCTGGTACCGGTGGCGAGGACGATAATATCCGCCCAGAGTATTTGCTTGGCGCCGTCGACCGATAGGAGTTCGATCTCATGCTCGGAACTGAAGCTGGCTCGTCCATGGAGATAGACGACGCCGTTCCGAGTCAGCTGGCGAGTCATATACAGTTCGTGAGCTTTGACCACTTCTTCAAGCCGCGTCATGAGCGAGGCGACGGGGACGTCGGACCGAAGCCGTCCTTCAAAGGCGTCGCCCGCGCGCTTCAAACGGGCATGGTGCAGCGCGCTCTCCCGCAAGGTCTTGCTGGGAATGGTGCCGCGATAGACGCAATTGCCGCCGACGCCTTGTTCCCGTTCGATCAAGGCGACCCGCTTTCCGGCCTTTGCGCCCTGGATAGCGGCCTTTTGGCCGGCGGGACCGCTGCCGACCACCACGATATCGTAGCGAGCAACCGGGCTCATACGTTCATCGCCTCCACGACCGCTGCAATCTTGTCTTTCATCTGAAGCAGCGCGCCCACGTCGTCGGGATAGAGATTCAGCTCGGCATACACGGGGTGATCGCGCACGACGGCTTCATCCATCGATTCGGGCTGAAGGAGATGCGTCGCCAGCCTGTCGGCCAGGCAGGTCGTCATGCATTCCTGGCGCGCCCCCGTGGCCTGATCATAGTGTTCGTAGAAGGCGATGGATTCGGCGACCTGTTGGGGAAGCGCCCATTTGTGGGCGATCAAGGAGCCGACGCGGGTGTGATAACCGGCCAGGAGGCGATCCAACGAACCGGGCTCAATAGGAAGCCGGTGTTCTTTCGACAGAGCGGCTGCGGTTTGCACGACGACCGGTTTGCCGATAGCGTGCAAAAGACCGCACAGATAGGCGCTCTCGACGTTGAATCGGCGCATCCGGGCGATTTCCTTTGCATAGGCCCCGCTGGCAAGCGAGTGCCGCCAGAGCCCCTTGATCTCCCGTTCAAAGCCTTCGACCTTCAATGCCGCATTCTTGAGCGACGTCGTAAACGCAATTTCAGAGAGGAGGTTCATCCCGAGCATGGCGACGGCATGTTGAAGGGAGACCACCGGATTGCGCGGCATGTAAGCCGGCGAGTTGGCCACTCTGATGACATGGGCGGCCAACGCCTGATCTTGATGGATCAGACCGGCTAATTTCGACGCTTCGGCGTTCGGGTCATACACCATCGTGAGGACTTCGGACGCGACTTTCGGCAATAGAGGAACTTCGACCGAGCCGGTCTCGATCCGCTGACTGAACAAGGACTCCAGACGATCGCAGGAGGAATCAGGGGCCGCTGCAGTGGAAGTCATGCAATGCTCCATGGCGTGATGGGAACCACCGCCGTGATCATCGTGATTCTGGATAGTGCTCTTTCGGTTTCCGGCACGAAAAACCTTAGCCTGGAGACGGACGCCGCTTCGAGACCGACGCGGCATGATGTATACTGCAGCAACGTGATTGGGGTATCTTTTACCGAAAGGAATGACCGACGGATGGCTTTACGATATGCGCTCTATCCCGGTTGTGCGGCGAAAGGGGCGACTCCCGAACTCTATCAATCCACGATGGCGATCATCGGCCGTCTGGGCATCGAGGTCGTGGAACTCGCGGCGGCATCCTGTTGCGGCGCCGGCGTGGTAGGGGAAGCGGACCCGGAGGTGGCGCTCGCCCTCAACGCCCGAACGTTCGCGCAGGCCGAACAGCTGGGGCTGGACGTCATGACGATCTGTGGGACCTGTCAAGGCGTCATGGGGGCCGCCAATAAGCGGTTAAAAACCGAACCGGGCTTGCTTGATCGGATCAACGCGGTCCTGGAGAAGGACGGGGTGGCCTATCGAGGCACCGTCCAGGTGAAGCACTTGCTGTGGATCGTCGTTCGGGAAGTCGGACTGACCCGGCTGGGCGAACAAGTTCGCATTCCGATGGATGAGTTTCGCATCGCGCCGTTCTATGGCTGCTACATTTTGCGCCCGTCTTGGGATTTGGGATTTGACGATCCGGAACAGCCGAGTTCTCTGGAAAAGGTCATTCGCGCCGTGGGAGGGGAACCGGTCAGTTACGCCGGCCGTACGAAATGCTGCGGCTTTCCGATCATTTTGGAGAAGGAAGCGATTGCGGTGGCGATGGCGGGCGCCAATATGAAAGAAGCCAAGGATCACGGGGCCGATTTCATGGTCACCCCGTGTCCCCTCTGCCACATGAGTCTCGACATTTACCAGGAACGGGCGGGCCGGGCCGTCAATGCGTCGCTGGAATTGCCCATTCTGCATCTGCCTCAGTTATTGGGACTCGCCATGGGCATTCCCGCCCGTGATTTGGGCGTGGCCCGGCATCTGGTCCCGGTGGATTCCATTGTCCGCTCGATCCAGCAGCGCGAACAGCAAATCAAAGAGTCGAAGGGAGTTCGTTCATGAACGTGGTGCGCCTCGCCGATCATCAACAGTTCAATGCGGAAAAGATGAAGAAGAACAATTTGTTTCAGACGCCCCGCTTCTTTTGCGACATCTATTGTTTCGAACCGGGCCAAGAGCAAAAAGGCCATGTCCATGGGGAGCAGGACAAGGTGTACCTGGTATTGGAAGGCGAGGGAACGTTCCAGGTCGGGTCGGAATCAAAGGTCCTGGGAGCCGGGCTCGGGACGCTGGCGCCGGCGGGAGCAGAGCACGGAGTCAAGAACCATACGAATCAGCAGTTGAAGGTGCTGGTGTTCGTCGCGCCCAATCCTTGAGCTGCATCGCGCCGATCCGACCACCATGCGGGTTAGGACTGTTTGGTCTCCAGCTTACGGAGCCGACGGTCCAGCGCGAATCGGGTCACGCCCAGGTGTTTGGCGGCCAGGCTCTTGTTATAGTCGGACAGCCGCAACACTTCCTCGATGATCGCGGCTTCGACATCCGCCAGACTTTGCTTGCCGAGCGCCATTTCTACACGAACGACATGCTGATCTCCCTGGGTTGTGGAGGTCGCGGTCTGCATGCTGGTGTCCCGCAATTCGCGCGGCAGGCACGCGGGTGTCAACGTTCGCCCTTGGCAGAAGATCGTGGCCCGCTCCATGATATTCTGAAGCTCCCGAATATTGCCGGGATAGGAATAGCGTTGCAGAATGGCCCGCGCTTCGGGATCGATCTCCACGATGTCCTTGCCGAATTCTTTGCCATACCGCATGAGGGCGTGCATGGAGAGGGGAAAAATATCCTCCACCCGGTAGCGCAGCGGCGGCAGTTCAAACGTCACGACGTTGAGCCGGAAATATAGGTCCTCCCGAAACGCCCCCCGTGCGATTTCTTTCTTTAAATCCCTGTTCGTGGCCGCGATCAGGCGGAAATCCACGGAAATTTCCTCGGTGCCTCCGACGCGTTGGAATTTCCGCTCCTGAAGCACGCGCAGCAATTTGGCCTGCATCGCCAGGTCGAGATCGCCGATCTCATCGAGAAACAGCGTGCCGCTCTCGGCTCGGTCCAGCACGCCCAGCTTCCGATGATGCGCGCCGGTGAACGCGCCCCGTTCATAGCCGAACAGTTCGCTTTCAAAGAGCTCCCGCGGGATGGCGGTGCAATTTACCCCGATGAAGGGCGCGGCGGCGCGCATGCCGTTATGATGGAGCACGCGCGCGATGAACTCTTTGCCGGTGCCGGTCTCGCCCATTAATAACACAGTCGTCTTGGGGTTCTGCGCTACTTCCCGGATCTGGCTGACAAGCGCCTTCATCGCCGCGCTTTCGGCGATCAAATTGTCCATCGAGAACTCGTCGCCCTGGCGTTCGGCTTCATAAGTGACACGGCGCCGTAAGGTGAGCAATTCCAGCGCACGGCCGACGACCTGATCCAGTCCGTCCAAATCGACCGTCTTGATGACGAAGTCATACGCGCCCAATTTCATCGCCTCGACCGCATCTTCCACCGTGCCGTATGCCGTCAGCATAATGATGATGGGTTGGGGAAATTTCGAGCGAATCGCCTTCAGCGTATCCAGACCGGAGAGCCCCGGCATTTTCAGGTCGAGCAAAATCAGGTCGGGGACTTCGCGATCCAGTCCCTTGATGAGAGCGTCGCCCGATTCGAAGCCGGACACGGCATGCTGTCGCCGGGACAACCGCTTGACCAGCGCCGAGCGGATGGCCGGCTCATCGTCAGTGACAAAAATTGTGGCGCCCATATGTTGTTACCCCGATCCTGACTGCCGCAACGGCAGCCATATGCTGACGGTCGTGCCCTTCCCCTGTTCAGAGGCGAGCGCGATATCACCGCCATGAAGTTCAATGATATTCCGGCAAATTGCGAGGCCGAGTCCGGTTCCCCGCTGTTTTCCGAGCGTGAAGAACGGTTCAAATACATGCGACAGGTCTTCAGGGGAAATGCCGCGTCCCTGATCCATCACCGCGATGCCGACTCCTGCTTCCAACCCCCGCGCTTGTTCGGAGGCGGTGACCGTGATGGCGCCTCCGTCACGCGAGGCCTCAATCGCATTCTGGATGACATTGAGCAGGACCTGCTTGATCTGATCCGGGTCCGCATGAACCGGAGGAAGGTTCGAAGACAATTGGCAGGACACGACCAAGTGTTTGTCGCTCAGCGGGCTTTCCAGCAATTTGAACGCGCCATGGACCACATCGGACAGGCTGAACCAGGACGGCGCGATGGATCGAGGTCTCGCGTGATCGACGATCTGATTGACGATGCGGTCCAAGCGATGGATTTCCCGGAAAATGCTCTCAAGGTCCTCGCGCCGCGGATCATCCGGAGCCGTGTCATCCAAGAGGAGGGCGGTGGTTGATCCGATGCCGACAAGCGGGTTCCGTATTTCGTGCGCGATCCCGGCCGCAAATTGCCCAAGCGTCGCCAAGCGCTCCGCCCGTCTGAGTTGAGCCTGCATCTGGTCGAGGGCGGAGATATCGATATTGAAGCCCTGATACATGACGGTGTGACCCTGCTCATCCTGAATGGGAATACGGCGGCTGAGGACCTTTCTCATCGTTCCATCCTGATGGACGAATCGAAAGATCGTTTCGTAAGGGCGGTTGTCGCGCACCGCTTCCTCGAACCCGGTGAGCGCGCGATCACGATCATCGGGATGAATCCATTGCCGGAACGCGTCGGGTGCGCCTTCCGAATCGGGATTGAGTCCCGCAAGCTGGCGATTGTAGCGATTGCTGAACGTCACGGACATGCCCTGCGTGGTAAAAATACCGAACGGCGCATGATCGACGAGACTTCGATACTTCGATTCGGAGGCCGACAAATTGTGGTTGAGCGCGCGCAATTCCGCTTCCGACTCCTCCATCCGGGCAAGATGCTCACCCAGTTGGACGCTCATCATGTGGATGACCCGTGCGAGGTTGCCGATTTCGTCCTGGCGGTCGGTGGCCGGGACATTCGTCACCGGTTTGGTCGAGGCCGAGCCGACTGCTCTGGCAAGCGCCACCAGCGGAGTCGTAATGGAGCGGCCGATGAGGTGAAGCGCAAGGATCATCAACACCAGGGCGAGAGATCCACCGCCGAGAAAGACCGAGACCATCGCGTCCCGATCTTGAGCAATCTTCCCCAGGCGCACATGAAGGGCTTCCTGTTCCAAGTGATCGAACTGCGACATCTCTTCCCGAATCGTTACCATAATGGCGCGGCCGCGTCCCGCCTCAACATACCGTAGAGCCATGTCGACATGGCCGACCTTGACTTCTTCGATCAGCTCGTCCTTTTCTTTGAACAATTGGGCGACTAATCGCTGGACGTTGATGACAATTTTCCTTTGAGCCTCGGCATCATAGACGCTTTCCAGGAGCGACTGCCCTACGAGCGGGGTCGATTCCTGTGCCCTCCGATAGGGGTGGAGATATCGTGTCTGCTTCGTCATGACGTATCCGCGAAATCCGGTCTCCATATCGACGACGAGACGCATATATTCCGCTGCGCGCTTCTGAGTCAGATACAGATTGTTCAACTGCTCCTCATCTTCGGAAAAGACCTGGACGCTCCGATAGGTGACGATACTGAGAACAATGAGGGTCAGGACCGGAATCAAAGAGGCAAGAAGGAGCTTCCGGGCAATGGGCAAATCTTTGAGAACGCGAGCCAGGTACCGCATAGTCTCTCCTGCTTGCCAATATCGTAAGCTCCATTTGACCGTTAAAGCAATCGAGGGCCGGATGTCGGTCTCCCCTACGTCGTGCCTCGTCTGCTGACATATCGGACCTTATGCGATGTCTCCGAACGGAGTGTCGGTGAAATGTCGGGTTCCAATCTGCCGGAATACTCAGCGTAGGAGGGAGGCGGCCGCACGTCCATGTCGTACACATGGACCAGACGATAACTCTCGAATGTATGAGACATTACTTAGGAAGCAAGCAAGGGCCGTTCCCAATATGTATATATATCCTCCGGACAACACGACAGGACGATGGTAGGCCACAAACCCTGTGAGCTTGTATGGAAAGATGACGGAGTGTAAGAGAAAATGAGCGGGGTCGCTCAACCCGCACCGTGCGGGAATTCACGCGGGAGGCGGTCCTGATCGGACCGCCTCCCGCGGAACTCATGTCTGCTGAACTATTGCACGGATGGAGTAATGCCCGTTGCGGGCGTGTCGATCTCCCATGGAGTATGGGGCATCAAGGGTGCGGGCTTGGCATCAGGTGATGCCACCAGAACAGCAATCGCCCCGCGCAACGCTCCGGTCAAGGAATGCGTGACGATCGGATAGGCGCCCGCGGATTCCGGGATGACATCAAACGTCGCGGCGCTGCCCGGACCGACGACGTAGGTCTGAACACCGGTCAATTTATTCGCCGGATTGCCGCTCTCATAGACGTGGTCCCAGATCTCCCCGATGGGATGGACGGCCGAAAATTCATTCGGTCCGGCATTGACGAAATAGATCCGAACCCGCTCTCCCGGCTTGGCTTCCAATGCATGGCCGCCGGTGACAAAGGGATGGTACTTGAAGATGCCGCCGTTGAAGACGATGTGATCGAACTTCCGGTCGAACATGGCCTGCACGTCATTCGGGTTCTTGTAGATCTCCGACTGTACCAGCACGTATTCGCGATCCGCCTTCGGCAATGCCTTCGCATCTTTCGGATCCACGATGACGGCGCCGAACATGCCTCTCGCGACATGTTGAATCATCGGCGGCGCGCCGCAGTGATAGAAAAAGATGCCGGGCTTTTTCGCAACGAAGGTGAAGTCAATGGTTTCGCCGGCATTGATCGCTCGATAACTTTTCAAGAAATCGATCTCGGCGGCATGGAAGTCCATGGCGTGCGGATTCTTGTTCTCTGCGGGATTGATCAACGTAAACTTGATGGTATCGCCTTCGGTCACACGAATGACCGGGCCGGGCATCTGCCCGTTGAAGGTCCAGGCGGCATAGGTCTCTCCGCCTCCTTCGATCATGACATTCTTCTCGACCGCCGTCATTTTGACCTCGTGTGTTTTGGCGCCGGCGGGACTGGTCACCCCGCCGATGATGAATGCAATAGCAAGCGCCGATGCCGGGAGACGGCTCGTGGTCCACAGGCTTCGACGATGATTCTTTCCGATCTGCATGAAATCCTCCTTGAATGTGATGAAGCGCACTGTTTCCACCGAGTTGCTCAGACTCGCGTGGAACCCTTACTGTTTAGGGTAATGGGAGGATACGGCAGATCGAATGCAAAATAATATGACAAATGTCATATTTTGAAACAAATCATAAGGAAGGTTTCATGGCAGCCAATTCTTTGAGGCGGGGGAGATCTCGGACCACCAGCCGGGCGGCGGTTCCGGAGACGAGGCGCAGCTTTTTGAACCGCGCCATGATCCGAATGGCGGTCTCGGTCGTGACCCCGACCATGTTCGCCATGTCTTGCCTTGTCAGCCGGACGCCAAGCCTGATGCCCTGCGCCTCAGTCACGCCGGTCCGTTCAGCCAGATTCACCAAGAGGGTTGCGAGCCGTTGATCGGCGCGATCCAGCGCGAGGATCTTCGCTTGCTCCTGCACTTCGTTGAGCCGATTGCCCAGATATTTGATGACCTCGATGGCGGCATCAGGGTTGCTGCGCAGCATATCGAAGTACGCCTTCTTGCTGAGCCGCAAAACGCTGACCTCTCCCATCGGTTGCGCTGTCCCAGGGTGGGGTGATCCGTCAAAGACCGCCGCTTCGCAGCAGAAGAGATCGCCCGGCATCAGCACTTTCAACGTGCATTCTTTCCCTTCGGGAGAGGATTTGACGCACTTCACCGAGCCGCGGGTGACGATGTGGAAGTAATCGGCCGGATCGCCCTGGCGGAAGATGTATTGGCCTTTCCCGTAGTGTGCTTCGGTCAGCTCTTCCAGGAAGCTCCGCCGCTCCTGCTCGCCCAAGATATCGAGCAGGGGAATCGGTCGGAAGGCCTGCCGTGGCGCTGCCGCCGGGTCAGGCGACGATTTGTTTGGCGGTTTCGACGATGCTGCGTGCTCCGATCCCGTAGTGATCGACGAGCTCTTCTGGTTTGCCACTGTGTGGAATCTCCCGTACCGCCAATTTATGGACCCGTACCGCTTCGGAAGCCAAGGCGCTCAAGACGGCGTCGCCGATGCCGCCATGGGCATAATGGTCTTCGACCGTCAGCACATTCCCGCCGGTGGCACGGGCGCTCTCCACGAGTGTCGCGCGATCAATCGGCGCGACGCTGTACAGATCGATAACGCGGGTCTGGATGCCCGACGCCTTCAACTGATCATGGGCTTTGAGCGCCTCGAAGAGGGTGACGCCGGCGGCGACGATGGTCAGTTTATCGGCCGTACTCTGCCGGAGTACGCGGCTGCCTCCGATCGTAAAGACATCTTTCTCGCCATAGAGAATGGGGGATTTCGGCCGCCCGGCCCGGAGATAGACCATGCCTCGATGGGAGGCGGCCGTTTCTACCAGCCGGTACATCGAGACGGCATCCGACGGATAAAGCACGACGACGCCCGGTTGCGCGGCCATCATGGCGATATCTTCCAAGCCCATCTGGGATGGTCCGTCCTCGCCGATGCTGACGCCCACATGCGTGCCGACCAGTTTGATGTTGGCCTGGCTGATCGCCGCCATTCTGATGAAATCGTAGGCGCGGGTGAGGAAACAGGCAAAGGTCGCCGCGAAGGGAATCTTGCCGCACGCGGCCAAGCCGACGGCCGACCCGATCATGTTCTGTTCGGCGATGAAATTTTCGAAGAAGCGTTCGGGAAACCGTTTGCCGAATTTGTCCGTATAGGTTGAATTCTTCACATCCGCATCGAGCGCCACGACGAGCGGGTTTGCCTCGCCCAACGCCGCGAGCGCCGTTCCAAACGCCTCGCGAGTCGCCGCGCTGTCGCCCGCTTTATAGGAAGGGGCCGCCATTTTGCCGGCCGGCTTCGCGCCGTTGTGCGAAACGTCGGGCCGTTTGATGCTCGGCTGACTTGTGGACGGTTTCAATTGCCGCTCCAACTCGGCGAGGGCTTTTTGCGCCTCATCTCCTTTTTTCAGCGGCTTGCCGTGCCAATCCGGATGGTCCTCGACGAACGAGATGCCCTTGCCTTTCAGCGTGCGCGCCAACACAATAGTCGGCTTGCCTTTGGTGTGCGCCGCTTCGGAGAAGGCGTCCAAAAGGGCGGTGATGTCATGGCCGTCCACCACGATCGCATGCCAGCCGAAGCCGGCCCAACGGCTTTGATAGGCTTCCATGTCGTGCTGCAACATGGTGGGATCGCTTTGGCCCAATCGATTAACGTCGATGATCGCGCAGAGATTATCCAGGTTGTAATGTTGGCCGACTTCCGCGGCTTCCCATACGGACCCTTCAACCGATTCGCCGTCTCCCATGAGCACGTAGATGCGCTGCGGGCTGCGATCGACGATTTTGGCGCACAACGCCATTCCAATGCCGGCGGACAATCCTTGGCCGAGCGACCCCGTGGCCGTATCCACGAACGAGAGGCGCGGAGTCGGGTGTCCTTCGAGGTCGGAGCCGAGCGTCCGCAATTTGAGCAACTCCTCTCGGGGAAATAGGCCGGCTTCCGCCCAGGCGGCGTACAAGAGCGGAGCCGCATGCCCTTTGGACAGGATGAACCGGTCGCTGTTCGGCAGCTTGGGATTCTTGGGGTCGTAGCGCATGACGGAAAAGAAGAGCGTGGCGACGATGTCCGCCGCCGAGGCGCAACTCGTCGGATGACCGCTGCCGGCTTCAGTCGTGGCCTTGACGCTGTCGATTCGGAGCTGCGTGGCTTTATTTTCCAGCAAGGTGACGAGGTCGGATGTAGCGACAGGAGAAGCCATTTTCAGTGTCCTTTCCGGGGCTAAAGAACAGACGATGATGTCACGCGGATCCCGCGCCGAATTCCTTCATTCGACCCTAACAAAAGAAATCAGGATGAGTCAATGAAGGCTTTCGCCGACGCGCAATCTCGGAACGTAACGACCCGAGCGATTGTAGGAAAGCAACTACAATGAAAGTAAGAAATCTCGAAGGCAAGCAATCACCGGTCCACACGAAGCTCCGATTTCCCATTCATCATTCAGAATTCAAAATTCAGCACGTATTAGGCTGTCACGGCGTCAAAGGCCCGGACAGTGGCAGGGAACGGCGGAGGTCGGAGCCCGATGGCTCGCCTTCGCGTGGAAGAAATCGGAACTGCGTCACGGCATAGGAGACCCGTTGCCCTACTTCGAATCGATGTTGGCGGAATTCCTCCTTGTTCATTCGAGACCGCAGAAGGACGCCGTCGGCCGTTTCAATTTCCAAGCGGTAGGCAACGCCCAGAAAGTAAATATGGCGGAGTTTGGCCTGCTGTCGATAACGAGCCGGATCATCGGAGATCTTGACGTAATAGGGTCTGAATCCCACTTGCACGCTCGTGCCGTCCGGGATCTCAGGCGCCGGAAATTCCATTGATCCGACCAGCACGACCCCGTTGTTCACCGTGCCATCGAGAATGTTCATGGACCCGATGAATCGCGCGACGAATTCCGTGGCCGGATCTTCATACACCTCGGCGGGGGAGCCGGCCTGTTCGAGGCGCCCTTTTGAAAACACAATGATGCGGTTGGACACCTCCATGGCTTCTTCCTGATCATGCGTCACGAAGAGACTCGTCACATTCAGCTCGTCGTGCAGTCGGATCAGCCACTCCCGCAATTCCTGCCGGACCTTGGCATCGACCGCTCCGAAGGGTTCATCGAGCAACAGCACGCTCGGGCGGGGCGCCAAGGCGCGGGCGATCGCGACCCGCTGGCGTTGTCCCCCGGACAACTGATGCGGATAACGGCCGCCGAGCCCCTCCAGACTCATCAGCGCAAGCAGTTCCGCAACGCGGCGATCGATCGACGGTCGGTCCCACTTTTTAATCCGCAACCCGAATGCGACATTACCGAAGACGGTCAAATGCTTGAACAGGGCGTAGTGCTGAAACACGAAGCCGATGTTCCGGTCCTGGACCGAGACGTCGTTGACGCGCCGGCCGTCGATAAAGATATCGCCCGACGAGGGGGTCTCCAGCCCGGCAATCATTCGGAGCACCGTCGTTTTGCCGCTGCCGCTCGGTCCCAACAGGCCGAGCAGTTCACCTTCCTTGACATGAAACCCCACTCCGCTGACCGCCGTGACGGAGCCGAATATTTTCGTCAATCCTCGGACTTCGATCTTCATGATGCAATCATGGATTAAACTTGCTCAACGGCTGCGTGCGCCCGCGCTTTGGCGATTTCGAGCACCGCGAGAATGGCAAATGAGACGGCCAGCAATGTGAATGCGACGGCGTTGGCGCCGGCGTAATTAAAATCGACATAGTTCTGATAAATGTGCAGCGTGGCGGTCTGCGTCAGCAAGAGGATATTGCCGGAGACGACCAGCACCGCGCCGAATTCTCCGATCGCGCGGGCCGTCGTCAATGTCGCGCCATAGACCAGACCCCAACGCAGCGCGGGCAACGTGACCTTATAGAAGACTTGCCATTCATTCGCGCCCAGCGTGCGCGCCGCTTCTTCCCCGTCCGTCCCGATGGTTTGCAGCAGCGGCGTGAGTTCACGGACGACAAAGGGAAAGGTGGCGAATAATGTCGCCAGCACCATGGCGGGAAAGGCGAAAAGGACCTTCACGCCCATTGAGCCGAAGAACGTCCCCAACAGCGTGTCCGGGCCGAAGAGCAGGATCAGCATGAATCCCGCGATGACCGGCGAGACGGCAAAGGGCAGATCGATCAAGCCGCTGAGGAACGTCCGGCCTGGAAACTGTTGGCGGACGAGCACCAGCGCGGTGATCGTGCCGAGTATCAAGTTGATGATCAATACGAGCAGGGTAATCTCCGCCGTAAGCCAGAATCCGTGCAGCGCTTCGGGCTTGGTGATTTCAGCCCAAAAGGTGGCCGGCCCTTCGCTGAAAATCTGCGCGATCAAATAGAGCAGGGGACCGATGAGCAGGAACAAGAAATAGGCCCACACCGATCCGATCAGGAGAAGACGTGTCATGCCGCAGCACCGAAGGTCCAGCGGGGCCATCGTTCACCGGGCGGCCTGGTGAGTCGTTCCAAGAGCACGAGCATCAAGAGGGACAGTGCGAGAATAGCGACGGAGACGGATGTCGCGCCCTGAGGATTGTAGCTTTCAATCTCTCCATAGACATAGACCGATGCGACCTGCGTTTTCATGGGAATGTTCCCGGCGATGATGACAATGGAACCGAACTCCCCCAACGCCCGCACAAAGGTCAAGAAGACGCCCGTGAGCAATCCGGGCAGGACCGACGGCACGGTGACTTTCCAGAATGTGGTCCAGGCTCCCGCCCCCAACGTAAAAGCCGCTTCCTCCTGTTCCCGCTCCAATTCCATCAGGACCGGCTGTAATGCCCGAATCGTGAACGGCATCGTAACGAAGAGCATGGCGAGGACAATGCCCGGCCAGTCGTACAGGACGGCCAATCCCCGTTGCTCGAGCCAGCCGCCGGCAAAACTTGTAGGTCCATAGATGGCCGCGATCATCAAGCCGGCCACCAGGGTCGGGATGGCAAAGGGAAGATCGACCAGTGCGTTCAAGAACCATCGGCCGGGGAATTCGTATCGCACCAGCACAATGGCGGAGAGCGTCCCGAACAACGCGTTGATCAGGGTCGTGAGGAGCGCGGTCGCGATGGTCAGCCGGAGCGCGGCGGAGGCTTGCGGGGTACTGATGTCGTCAAAGAAACGGCCGACGCCTCCCGCCAAGGATTGTTGGCCGATGCCCAAGAGCGGCAGCACAATCAGGAAGAAGACATAGCCGATCGCGGTGAGACGCAGCGCGGTGGTGATGAGAGAATGACCGATCATGAGAACCGATCAGTTTCCCTGCGCAAGAGATTCCACGGCCTTGGTCCAGACTCCTTGTTGGCCGAACAGCTTGTCCTGGATTTGATCCCAGCCGCCGAGATCGGCAATCGAGAAAAGCTTCGGCGGCATGGGAAACGATGACGCCGTCGTCGCGGACGGGTCCACCGGCCGGAAGCCCAATTCGGCAAAGGCCGCCTGCGCCTCCGGGCCATGAAGAAACACGACGAAGGCGTCGGCTATGTCGCGGACCTTGTGTTTATCCGCATACCGATCGACCACCGCCACCGGATTCTCAATCCAGACCGTTTCGTTCGGGACGATAATTTCATAGGGCCGATTACTTTTGATCCGCGGCAGCAACTCATTCTCGTAGGTGACGATCACGTCGCCCACGCCGCGCTCGAATGTCGTGACGGATTCGCGGCCGCTCTTGTCCATGACCTTGACGTTCTTCTGAATCCGCTTGAGAAGGTCGGCCGCATAGGTTTCCGGCGCTGCTCCGCCGCCCGCGGCACCGGCTTTCTCGGCCGCCAACTTCAAGCCGGCGCCATAGATTGCGATGATGTCCCACATGGCTCCGCCGGACGTCTTAGGATTCGGATAGAGGACATCAATGCCGGGACGTGCGAGATCTTCCCACACCTTGACCTGCTTCGGATTGCCTTTGCGGACCCCCAAGGCGACAACCGATGCCGAGATCATGCCTTTGTTCGGATTCCTCCACTCATGGGTGATGAGTCCGGCCTTGACGATTTGTTGAAGGTCGCCTTCGAGCGAAAGCGCCGCCACGTCTGCCTCGAAGCCGCCGATGATTGCGCGAGCCTGTGCGCCGGATGCCGTGTACGAGGATCGAACTCGGACCTCCTCTCCGGTGCGTGTTTTCCAATGGCGCTGGAACGCCGGGATGATGCTGCGTTCGTAAGCCTCCTTCGCCACGGTGTAAGCGGCGACGACAAGGTCGCGTGATTCGGCCGCCCGAGCAAAGCCGGGCAAGCCGGTGGTCGTGAACATTAAGCCGGCAAATAGGGCCAAGATTGTGAATCGATTCATGTGAGACACCTCTTGTCTTTTTATAGGGAAGAATCGGCCGATGCGAATTTGGCCAGGCTGTAATTGTCGAGAATGTCGGCGATGGCGTTCCTGACTTCCCCCATTGCGTCTTGGAGCGGACAGTGGGGCTTCGAGGCATAGGGACAATCGGGACACTTTTGATACGCGGTTTTGCTGACACAGGAGATCGGCGCGAGCGGCCCATCGAGGATACGGATCACTTGTCCGAGCGTGATGTCGTCGGGTGATTTAATCAGCGCATAGCCGCCGCGAATGCCGCGGCGGCTCGTCAATAACCCGGCGCGCTTCAGCGCGAGGAGGATCTGTTCGAGAAATTCAACCGGAATGTGCTGGCGGTCCGCAATTTCATGGCGCTGTAAGACCGGACCTTTGTAGGTACTTTGCAATTCCAACAATGCGCGCAACCCATATTCGCTCTTTTTGGAAAGCTTCATGATGTGGCAGGCACGGAACTCCTAGTGTGTTAATCAAGTTTGATGGAAACTAACTGAAAGGAATGACTGACTGCAAGCGGTTTGTGGACGGCCGAACTCCAGGGTCGTATAGTTTATGAGTCCAGCTGCCGGTACGATGACAGCATGGTGTTTTCACAGGACGCTCCATGCTGGTGTCCGTTTGAAAAGCGGTGTCCGCGGACCGATAACGAGCATTTCGAGGCATTGGCCGCCGCTGTATTCTCAGCCCGATTCAACGCCGACATTGTCCGTACGCGTTGGCCATCGGTCCGGACGGCATTCGCCGAGTTCGATCTTTATCTCGTCGCTTCATGGCCGGACAGCGAGATGGATCGTCTTCTCGCCTCGCCCGGTATGATCCGGAATCGCAAAAAAGTGACCGCTGTCCTGCGGAACGGCCGCGAGCTTTTGAAAAAGGTTGAAAGATACGGCGCTGTACGAGCATATCTCGACTCATACGGCGATGACGAGTCCGCCCTGGTCCACGAGCTGGATAGCTGGATGCACTACATCGGCGCGCCATCGATCCGCTGCTTTCTGTACTGCACAGGGATCCTCGAAAGGAAGCAGTGAGCTATGGAGAAGATAAAAGTGATCATTGCAGCCGGCTTGGCTGGCGAAACGATATGCCAGCCGGGTTGACCCTCATGCGATGGTTCGCGTGAATCATTTCGGTAAGGTAAGACTGCGCCGCTTTGCCTTGTGAAGAGTGTCTCATCCCCAACGTTACCCGGCCACCTTGGCCGCTGGCGGGCAAAAAAAAGCAGAGCGCCTTGGCTGACGAACGGCGCGCGATTCGGTGCCGCCATAATCCGTTGGACCGAGACTAACTCATCGACCTGTTACCTTTGGCGCGTGCCGCTATAAAGCTGCAACGCAACGTTGCAATGCCGCCGCCACGCACACCTTTCTTCGCTGCTCGCGCTGCACGCCCGCCATGGCGGCAACCTCATCGCGCATCCGTTCCATCCAAGGCGCGACTGGTGGAACGAGAAATTTCTCGACGGTTCCCATGAAGAAGATCTGCACATTTTGCGGTGGCCGGGCAAATACCAATGAAGACATAATCCCCAAGTGGGTACTCCGACTTTTGAGAAAGCATGATGGTGAACGAGTTCCTATGAGGACATATCGATTCCGCCAGCCCGCCCAAGACCGGATAGTCCTCGATTCCGCACAGAAGGTTGGAAGCGTTTGCGACGGGTGCAACAATGGCTGGATGAGCCGTTTGGAAGGGGAAATAAAACCCATCCTTACCCCTATGATTCTCGGGAGCCCAGTCATGTTGACGCTTACACAACGGGAGCGCATCGCTACCTGGTTGACGAAGTGCGCCATGATGTATGAGAGCATAGCTAAAGGAGAGAGTTTTTATAATGCGCTGGACCGACGCCATTTCATGAACGCAGTCAGTCCACTCCAAAGCACGTGTGTCTGGCTTGGACGATATGAAGGAGCCGTGGCGCGGCATATAGTCGATTATCGACTTCTTGCCAGACAACAAGAGCCAGGCGGGTCCGTTAGAATCATTGTGCTCACATTGGTCATAGGACAACTGGCGCTACAGTTTATCAGTGCGAGATGGACTGCTCTAATTCCACAAATTGACTTATCAACATTCGTACTTCCGACGACGAAAGACCTGCTCGTTCAAGTGTGGCCTACGAATTTCAACGAGGTCCAATGGCCTCCGCCTACCGCCTTCGACGATGTAGAGAACCGTATCAAGTATCTTGTTGTCCGTTTCGGGGGGAAAGAGTTAGCTGAAGGCTCTTAGGTATGAAGACAGGACATGCCTGCCGACAAACAAGGAATCTCTATACAAGTTCAGACTGTCGGATTGTCTCAGTTTCAAACCGGCTGGAGGGGATGGGCACGGAGATTTGCGCCAGAGCGTCGCTTCCATCCAATGTGAGAAAAAGTGCCGCCTGCGACGGCATTGCGACGCTTCGGCGCAGCCTTATAGGAGCAGGCGGGTGAATATTGACGGTTCAGTAGCCGGGACATGCACAACGCATTCTGGCGCAAGTCGGAGCTGCCCGCCCTTCGTCAGCCGGTCTCAATTCTTTCTACCAGCCAGAGTTGTCTCACAAAAACCATCTGGGTCGCATAGTGTGCAGTTTCCCCGCAACCCATTGATATCCCGTTATCCTTCCTTGACACCTTCTGAATAATCTTGCTAGCTTCAGCTCTTTCGTCGGCCGGCTGCATCCGAACGATCAATGGATTCTCAGTGAACTTCCAAGATCTCATCCTCTGCTTGAATCGTTTTTGGGCCGACCGGGGTTGCATCATTCATCAGCCATATGATTTGGAAGTCGGGGCTGGGACCTTCCATCCCGCGACGTTTCTTCGCTCTCTAGGACCCGAGCCCTGGCGTTCGGCCTACCCGCAAGCCTGCCGGCGGCCGACTGATGGCCGCTACGGCGAGAATCCGAACCGGATGCAGCACTATTATCAGTATCAGGTTGTGCTGAAGCCCGCTCCGGATGATATTCAGGCCCTCTATCTGGATAGTCTCAATGAACTCGGCATCGATCCGAGAAAGCACGACATCCGCTTCGTCCAGGACGATTGGGAATCGCCCACCTTGGGAGCTTGGGGACTGGGGTGGGAAGTGCGTTTGGATGGAATGGAAATCACGCAGTTCACCTATTTTCAGGAGATCGGAGGCATTCCACTCAACCCGATCACCGGTGAGATCACCTATGGGACCGAACGGATCGCGATGTATCTGCAGCAGGTCGATAGTGTGTATGATCTGGCCTGGAATGACCACCTCACCTACGGCGATATCCATCACCGAAGCGAAGTAGAGTTTTCAAGATACAATTTCGAAGTCGGCGATGTCGCAATGTTGATGACGACCTTCCAAGCCTTTGAGGCGGAGTGCGGGCGGTTACTGGACGCCAACCTGACGTTGCCCGCCTATGATTATTGCATGAAGACCTCCCATATGTTCAATTTGCTCGACGCCAGGGGCGCTATCAGCGTCACCGAGCGGACCTCGTACATTGCACGGGTGCGGGCGCTTGCACGGCGCTGTGCGGAGCGGTACGTCGCGGATCGGGAAGCCATGGGCCATCCGCTGTTGCAGCGAGCCCACACGCCCTCCCACACGGCCGTTAAGCGGACAACAACTTCGACACGATAACCGGCGCCATTCATAGCCATGTCCTCCAAAGCCAAAGCGAAATCCAAAGCCAAATCCGCCGGTAAATCCGGCCGGCCGGCCGCGTCCGCTTCTACCCCCGAATTGCTGCTGGAAATCGGCACCGAAGAATTGCCCTATCAATTCGTCGCGCCGGCCTTGCGGGCGCTTCACGAAGCGACGGAACGGCTCCTCAAGGAGGAGCGGCTGTCATTCGGGACCATCCGAGTGGTCGGGACGCCGCGGCGCTTGGTCGTCTTGGTTGATCAGTTGGCAACTCACCAAGCAGCGGCCGTGAAAGAAACGATGGGACCATCCAAGGTGGTTGCGTTCGATCAAGCCGGGCAGCCGACTAAAGCCGCGATCGGGTTCGCGACCGGGCAGGGAGTGCCGGTAGAGAAGTTGGAAATCCGTTCGATCCCGAAAGGCGAGTACGTCTTCGCGGTCAAGCAGGAACCGGGGCAGGCCGCAACCACGGTGCTCGCGCAACAACTTCCCAAGTTGATCGGGAGCCTGACCTTCCCCAAAGCCATGCATTGGAATCAGACCGGAGTTAGGTTCGCTCGGCCGATCCGGTGGCTGGTCGCGTTGTGCCATGGAAAGGCATTGCCGATCGAATACGCGGGTCTTGTGGCCGAGCCGGTCAGCTACGGTCATCGGTTTGTCGGACGAGAACGAAACGCGGCGACGAAAGGCTTCGTGGTTCGCACCATTGCGCAGTATCTCCGTGAAGCGGAGCGCCACGGGGTCATCGTCGAACAAGATCGCCGCCGGACGATGATTCTTGAACAGTTGGTAACGTTGGCCGAATCAGCGGGCGGCGTGCTCCATCACGATGACGAATTGGTGGAGCAGGCTGTCTACGCCGTGGAATATCCGCATGCAATACTCGGGTCGTTCCAGCCGCATTATCTCTCGCTGCCCAAAGAAGTTCTGATGACATCGATGAAGGAGCACCAGGGGTTCTTTGCGCTGGTCGATCGCAACGGCGCCTTGCTGCCGAACTTCCTTGCCGTCACGAACATGAAATTGTCCGACATGCGGCTGATCCGGGAGGGAAATGAGCGGGTGTTGTCGGCGCGCCTGGCGGATGCCAAATTCTTTTTTGATGAGGATCGGAAGATCAGGCTGGCTGACCGCGTTGAAAAGCTGGCACAGGTTACTTTCTATCAAAAGCTTGGATCCTTACATCAAAAAACAACACGCAATGTAGACCTTTCCACTTGGTTAACGGGCAAGCTTTCATTAAGTCATAGAGATCAGGATTTATGCCAAAGAGCTGCCCAGCTCAGCAAGGCTGATCTGATTACCGGCATGGTTGGTGAGTTTCCCACTCTTCAAGGAATCATCGGGGCTGAGTATGCGAGACACGATGGCGAAGCAGAGGAGGTGTGTAAAGCCATACGAGATCAGTACTTGCCGCGCGGTATGGACGGGGAACTGCCTGCAACGATACACGGACAAATTGTTTCTTTAGCTGATCGGATCGACACGATTGTGGCATTCTTCCGGGCCGGCGTAATACCTAAGGGCTCAGAGGACCCATTTGCTCTCAGACGACATGCGCTTTCAATCGTACGCATACTTATAGAAGGCAATCTTCGTTTGGACCTGAATCAGGCAGTCGACAAGGCGGGGGAGATAGCAGAAAGAGACATCACCGATTCCTCGAGCATGCTGAGTGGTGGCCCACTCTCCTTTATTTTTGAACGGGTTCGTTTTTATGCAGGCGCGTCGTGCGGGATACGCGACGACATCATGGCTGCTGTTTGCGATACAGCATACGCGAACCTTGATCTTGACTTGACCGATGTGCTACAGCGGATGAAGGCCCTTCAAACAATTTCTGCACGTTCCGAGTTCGACCCGCTCATCATCGGCTTCAAGCGCGCGCACCGCTTATGCGAGAAGGAACAATGGGACCGCAAGCCGGTCAATCCTGAGTTGTTCGGCCACCAAGCGGAAGTGGATCTCTATCAGGCTCTACAGGCGGCCGGCCAACAGGTCAAAGCCTCCATGGAGCAAGGCGACTATGCGGGCGCGCTCGATGTGCTCGTTCGGATGAAAGAACCGATCGACGCCTTCTTCGCCGGTGTCATGGTCAATGCGGACGATACCGCCGTCCGGGGGAATCGTCTTTCTTTACTGAAGGACATCGATGAAGTCTTCATGACGTTCGCTGATTTTTCTCAGATCATGGTACAAGGGTCATAGGGTATGATGGGCCCATGGACTCCACCTCCGACCAGGCGATCCGGCCCGTCCCGCTCTTGCCGGACGAAGCCGAACTGAGGGCGAAGAAAGTCCGCCGCTTCGCTTCCGTTGTCAGTATCGTCATGATGGTGGTCTGCAATGGGATCTTCCTTTTCGGCCTCTGGGTTACGGGCACCACTTTCGAGCGGCTGGTCCGTACGCCCGATGTCTATAATGCCAAGCAGGACATCTGCCTCCGGTTGGCCTACCGGAACGTGCCGGGCGCCGAAACTCCGGTGCAGTTCTGCTCGGAGTGGATCAACCTGGCCGATTCGAGCGGCCGCACCCACACCTTTCAAAAAGAAACCGAAATCAAGCAAGGCGCCGACGGAAAATTCTACTTGGACTATGGGCCGCTGGTGGATTATCGTCTGTTTGTCGTAGGGGCGTTTGTCGTTATCATTGTGGTGTTCGGGATCTTGCTGAAACGGCACTTGGTCAACCGCTATCGCACCAAACTGGAAACGGCCGCGCAACAGTCCGCGCCGCTTCATTGAACATCCTGTCATGAGAAGGAGAGGACAGCGTGGGTAAAAAATACGTCTACTACTTTGGAGATGGGAAGGCTGAGGGCGCGGGCGGCATGAAGGAATTGCTCGGCGGCAAGGGGGCCGGGCTTGCCGAAATGACGAATTTGGAAATCTCCGTTCCCGCCGGCTTCACGATTTCTACCGAAGCCTGCGTCGAGTATTACAAGAGGGGTAAGGCGTTTCCTCCCGGCATGATGGAAGAAGCGCTGCACGCGTTGAAGCGGGTCGAGCGTTCCATGAGCGCCGGATTCGGCGATCCCGATAATCCCTTACTGGTGTCGGTGCGGTCCGGGGCGCGGGCCTCGATGCCGGGCATGATGGACACTGTGCTCAATGTCGGGCTCACCACCAAGACGGTGCAGGCGTTGGCGGCGAAGACGCGGAACGAGCGCTTTGCACAGGACAGTTATCGCCGGTTCATCGGGATGTTCGGCAGCATCGTCATGGGGGTGAACCGCGAGCATTTTGAAGACATTCTCAAACACAAGAAGCAGGACTTGGGAGTCACACAGGACACCCATTTGGATGCCAAGGCCCTCAAGGAACTGGTCGTGAGTTTCAAGGAATTGGTCAAGGAGGAGACCAAGCGGGATTTCCCGGACGACCCACTGGAGCAGCTGCGTATGGCGATCAATGCAGTCTTCTCCTCCTGGTACGGCGCCCGAGCGGTCACCTATCGCCGGCTGTACGATATCCCCGATTCCTGGGGCACGGCGGTCAATGTCGTCGCGATGGTCTTTGGGAACATGGGCGAGACGAGCGGCACCGGCGTGGCCTTTACCCGGGATCCCGCGACGGGGGTCAAGCATTTCTTCGGCGAGTGCTTGATGAATGCGCAGGGGGAAGATGTGGTCGCGGGAATCCGCACGCCGCTGCCGGTGGGACAGCTCGCCAAGACGGTGCCGGCAGCCTACAAAGAGCTGGAGGCGACCTACAAAAAACTCGAGCGCCACTATCGGGACATGCTGGACCTGGAGTTCACGATCCAGGAAGGCAAGTTGTACATGCTGCAGACGCGCGTCGGGAAGCGGACCGGGATCGCCGCGGTGCGCATTGCGGTGGACATGGTGAAGGAAGGCGTCATTTCCAGAAAAGAAGCGCTGCAGCGGATTGCTCCGGATCAGATCGCCCAGTATCTCTATCCGATTTTCGACGCCAATGAAGAGGGGCATTGCCATCCGCTGGGGAAAGGGCTTCCGGCCGGACCGGGCGCCGCGGCGGGAAAGATTGCGCTGACACCGGAACGAGCGGTGGAGATGAAGGAAGCCGGGAACCGCGTCGTCCTCGTACGGCAGGAGACCAGTCCGGACGACATTCACGGCATGAACGCGGCGTTGGGATTCCTGACGGCCCGCGGCGGGATGACGTCGCATGCCGCGGTAGTCGCCCGGCAGATGGGCAAAGTCTGCGTGGCCGGCTGTGACGCGGTCGAGGTCATCGATGCGCAATCGGTCCGAATCGGGACGCAGGTGTTCCGCGAAGGCGATTTCCTGTCGATCAATGGGACGACGGGAAACGTGTACGGCGGCGACATCCCGGTGGTGGAATCCGAAGTGATTCAAGTGCTGCAGGAGAAGATAGAGCCGGCTAAGTCGGAAAAGTATCAGTTATTCGAACAGGTGTTGAAATGGGCGGATGATGTCCGGAAGCTTCGAGTCAGGGCCAATGCGGATGTGCCCGATCAAGCGCGCATCGCCCGCGGATTCGGGGCGGAAGGCATCGGCCTGTGCCGGACCGAGCACATGTTCTTTGCCGAAGATCGCATCCCGATGATGCAGAAGATGATTCTGGCCAGGAAGCGCGAAGAACGGGAAAAGTATCTGGAGCAATTATTGCCGCTGCAGAAGCAGGACTTCATCGGCCTGTACCGGGAGATGAAGGGCTATCCCGTGACGATCCGCCTGCTCGATCCGCCGCTCCACGAATTTCTTCCCAAGCGGGAAGAACTCATGGTCGAGATCGCTCAACTCGAACTGACCGGCGGGGCGCAAGCGGTCATCGAAGAGAAGAAGCTGCTTTTGGCCCGTGTCGAGGAGTTGCACGAGTTCAATCCGATGCTGGGCCTTCGCGGATGCCGGTTGGGGATTACGATGCCGGAGATCACCCGCATGCAGGTGGCCGCCGTCATGGAAGCCGCCTGCGAAGTCGCCAAAGAAGGGAAAAAGATCGTACCCGAAATCATGATCCCGCTGGTCGGCATGGTCTCGGAAATGAAAGCGCAAAAAGACCTCGTGCGCGAAGTCGCCCAAGAAACCATGAAACGGTGCAATCAGAAGTTGTCCTATCTCGTGGGCACGATGATCGAGCTGCCGCGTGCGGCCGTCACGGCCGATCGCATCGCGCAGGAGGCCGAATTCTTTTCTTTCGGCACCAACGACCTGACACAGACGGCCTTCGGTTTCTCGCGGGACGACGCAGCCAAGTTCGTGGACTATTACAAGACGGTGAACATTCTGGATAGCGATCCCTTCGCGACCTTGGATCGCGAGGGAGTCGGCGCGCTGATGCGCATCGCCATCGCCGGCGGACGGAAGACAAGACCGGATATCAAACTCGGCATTTGCGGCGAACACGGCGGTGATCCGTCATCGGTCGAATTTTGCCACCAACTCGGGTTGGATTATGTCAGCTGTTCTCCGTACCGGGTGCCGATCGCGAGGCTGGCGGCTGCGCATGCGGCGTTGGCTGAACAGGAAAGCAAGAAGGCCACGCCGGGGGCCAAGACCGGCACGCACTCCAGTCGGAAGCCGGCCAGAACCGTCTCCCGGTCTCGAAACCGGTCGGCGCGCAAGAAGCGGTGACTCAGGCCGATCGTGACCAGCAGTACATGACGCTGGCCCTTCGCCTCGCGGCGAAGGGCCGGGGCCGAACCAGCCCGAATCCCATGGTCGGGGCTGTCGTCGTCACCGCCGCCGGGCTCATTGTCGGACAAGGCTATCACCGCCGGGCGGGCGGCCCCCATGCGGAAGTCTTCGCATTGCGGCAAGCCGGTCGACGCGCAGCCGGCGCAACACTGTACGTGACATTGGAGCCGTGCGGCCATACCAACAAACGAACGCCTCCCTGTGTACCCCTCATTCAAGCATCCGGCGTCCGCCGGGTCGTCGTCGCTCAAATTGATCCCAATCCGCTGGTGAGCGGACGAGGCATCCGCAAATTGAGAGCAGCGGGGCTCTCCGTCGACATCGGATGCTGCGCGCAACAGGCGCGGCGGCTCAACATCGTCTATTCCCATTGGATGGAAACAGGCCGGCCGTTCGTTACACTCAAGGCGGGCATGACGCTCGACGGAAAGATTGCGACGGCTTCCGGTGAGTCGCGTTGGATTACCGGCGAAGCGGCCCGCCGGGACGCGCATCGCCAGCGATCACGGGTCGATGCAGTGCTCGTGGGAATCGGCACGGTGTTGCGCGATGATCCGACCCTCACGGCACGGGTATCCGACCGCCCGCTGAAATTGGCTTCGCGCCAGCCGATTCGTATCGTGGTGGACAGCCGGCTTCGGATTCCCTTGAAGGCACGGGTGTTGAGCCGAACACACGACGCTCATACCCTCATCGCCACGACAAGAACAGCGTCGACTCGAAAGCTCCGCTCGCTCCGCAGACAGGGGATCGACGTGCTGGTGGTTTCCGGAAAGGAAGGCCGTGTCTCGCTGGCCGATCTCTGCCGGCAGCTCGGACGTCTGAAGATTACGAGTCTGCTGGTGGAGGGAGGCAGCGCCGTCAATGCTTCCCTGATTCGCAGCAATCTGGTCGACCGGGTTGTTCTGTATATCGCCCCGCGGTTGCTCGGAGGGGATGATGCGAAGAGCGTGATCGGAGGCGCGTCCCCGAAGCATCTCCATGAGAGCCTGCTGCTTGAGGCCGTCACCATTCGCCGGGCCGGGCGTGATATGGTGATAGAGGCGGATGTTCACCATCAGTAGCCGGTAAGTGGCGACGATGAATGGCTTGCTCGCACGACGAATCACTCAAGCCGTACGGCTCGTGATCGCGCTTGTGCTCTGGGCGGCGATGCCGCCGGTGATTCAGGCGGAGGAGGATCAGGCAGCCGGCGATCATTCCGCTCAGTTGGTCTGGGAGTACTTGACAACCGAAGACAGCGATCGGGCTGATCGACTGGCTCCGCAAATCAAAGAACGGTTTGCCGGTCAATTATCCGCACTGGAGCGCACCATCCGAGCGGGACGGCCGTACGGCCCGCAGCCGGTCGGGATCTTTCTCCACGAACGGCTGATGCTTCGCACTCGGACCTATCAATACAGCCTGTATGTGCCGGAATCGTATCGGCCCGCGGATTCATACGGGCTCGTCGTGTGCCTCCACGGCGCCGGCTTCTCGGGAGACGCTTACATTGAACGGTGGCAGCCCCGCCTCACCGATCGGTATATCCTTGTATGTCCGTCCTATCCGATGGGCGCCTGGTATACCAGACGGGCGGAGGAAGTAGTGCTGGCGGTCATCCGCGAAGTGGAGCGGCGCTACCATGTCGATCCCGACCGAGTGTTTTTGACCGGCATGTCCAATGGGGGAATCGGCGCCTGGTTGATCGGCATGCACCATGCCCCGCTGTTTGCCGGCATCGCACCGATGGCGAGCGGATTGGATGACGTGCTGTTTCCGTTCTTGGAAAACTTGCGGTCTACGCCGGTCTACATCATTCACGGAGCGCGCGATGAAGTGATGCCGGTGGAATTGAGCCGAAGACTCGATAAAGAGTTGACTCATCTCGGCTATCCCCATATCTATCGCGAACATGACGGCGTCCACCCGATGGCAGGAGGGCATTTCTTCCCGCGGGAGGAATTGCCGGCGCTGGTGTACTGGTTCGATAGCCGGCATCGGACCGCGACTCCGACCGCGTTGACCGTCGTCCGCGATGCGAGCCACCTGACGCCCTTTAGTTGGGTCCGGATCGATGCGACGGATCGGATCGCGTCATTCTCCGAGGATCTGGTCGACAAGCACGACGAAGATATTCGCGCCAAAAGCTATGCGAGGCTGCAGGTCGAGATTGGCGCGCCCAACCGCATCGACGTGCGGACCGATCATGTCAGGCAATACACGTTGTTTCTGAATGAATCGTTGGTGGATCTGACTCAACCGGTGCGAGTCCTGACGAACGGCGCCTTGTCGTATGAAGGCTTCGTCGCTCCTTCCATCGAAACCTTGCTGAGCCAGTCACGTCTTCGGAAGGATCCCGGTCAAATCTTTCCCGCCCAACTCACTGTCCCGGTGCGTGAGCGGCCTTCGTGACGGTCCGGCGGCCGCTTTTCTATGTATGGCATTCTTTGCTCGTCATCGTGATCGGCGTGCCTCTTGTCGTTGAAATGGCTCACGCTGAGTCGGAATCCTGCCCCTTGCCCGCCCGGCATGCCGGTGTGATCTTTCCAGTCGAGCAAGTGACTGCCTCATGGGCGTGCCGCCTCCAGCCGATCACGAACAACTACACCACGGCGAATAAGATCGGGCCGATTCGAACCGCATTGACGGAAGAGATCTATGGATACCTGCTTGATCATCCCCCGATGGCCGCGCATCTGGTGAATCGTCTCGATCTCGGACTCTATAAAGCCGCCGCCAAGGCACCGGATGTCTTTTGGGCAAGCGACGGCGAAGGGACCGAAGGCGTAGCCCAGTTGGTCTATCGCGATCGGTTCACCAGGATTTACTACTTGGAGGGGCGTCATGACGGCACATTGTTGCCGTCGGTGACGGGGAAGGCCGTGGCGTTGCTCAGGATACAGCCTGTACAAGGATTGAACGGAAGCGCCGCGATGGACACGACGCTCGTGGCATACCTGCGGCTCGATAATCGCTTTCTCTCGGGCGTGATGTCGGTGCTGCGTCCGCTGATCGGGAAAGTCGTGACCCGCCAGTTTATGAAAGCATTCCATGCGGCGGATCGCTTGGGCGACCTGATGCGGCACGATCCCGGGCGGGTGTTGTTCGAGGCGATGGATCCTCCCCCGTTGCCGGACGACCAGGTGGCGTTCTTGAAACACGTGTTGTCGAATCCTCAATTCACCGGCCCGGCGACAGAAAGCATGCAGCCCTTCCCATGACCACGTCCCGCAGTTTCGTTCTGCTCTGCACCATCGGCATCTTCTGCTTCATCAGCTACAACATGGTGCGTATGCCGGTGTTGGCGCTGTTTGCCGAATCCCTCGGCGCAAGCCCGGAACGGATCGGACTCATTGTCTCGGTCTCGACTCTTACGGGGGTATTTTTGAAGCTCCCGTCCGGCGCGCTGTCGGATATTTACGGTCGCCGTCTGCTGCTCCACGTCGGGGTCGTCGCGTTCGGCCTGCCGCCCTTTGTGTATCCCTTCGTCTCGGACCTGAACGTGTTGACCGGCCTGCGATTCGTGCACGGGTTGGCGACGGCGATCTTTGCGCCCAGCGCCCTCGCCACGGTCGCCGAACTGTACAAGGAGCGGCGAGGGGCGGCATTGGGTACGTATACGGCCTGTACCCAATCGGGCGCGCTGCTTGGTCCTTTCATCGGAGGCTGGCTGGTGTATACGTCAGGATTCTCCTCCGCTTTTGTGACGGCCGGTCTCTTCGGATGCCTGGGGCTCATTCTCTTCTTTACTCTGCGGTTGAAACCGCCTCCGCTCGACGTGAAGGAGAAAAGTCTCTCCGCGGTGCTGGCCGATATGTGGAAGGGATTTGCTGCGGTCGCGCGCAACCGCAAGGTACTGATCACCAGCTCGACGGACGCAGCCAAAATGATCGCGAACGGTGCGCTGATGGCCTTTCTGCCGCTGTACGGGGTCTCGGTCGGGCTCAATCCTGGGGAGATCGGGCTGCTGTTCAGCATTCAGGCCATCACATCGTTTTTGTCGAAACCGGTGATGGGGCGGGTGTCCGATCGGATGGGACGCCAACCGTTGATTCTCCTGGGATTGATGATCTGCGCCGGCACATTTGTCTTGATCGCGCAGGTGGCGAGCTTCCCATTGTTACTCCTGTTGGCCTCCGGATTTGGATTCGGGGAGGCGGTCGTCTCGTCGTCCTCTTCGGCGCTGGTCGCCGACAGTTCGGAATTCAAGCGACTGGGAGCCGGGATGGGTATGCAGGGGACGATCATGGACATCGGACATGCCAGCGGGCCGTTGCTGGCCGGAGTACTCATCGCGCATCTCAGCTATCAAGCGGCCTTTGGAATCATTGCCGGCATTCAAGTCGTCGCCGCCGGTGTCTTCTGGCTGACCATGGGGAGAACCGGACGATAATGCTATAATGCGCGCTCGCCGCCCGATGTAGCCTCTAATTGGGACAGTCATTTACCGAACATGGACCATCAATTCGAGAGCGGTGATATTGTCGTCGGGGTGCTGGCTGCGGCAGGCGTCATTGTGTTGATTGTCGTGTTCGTCTGGGTGTTTCGCCAGGTTATGTCGCGCGACGGGGAATGAATCTGTAATGGTCGCCGCGCAGTGCTTTTCGCTGTCGCAGTATTGGTGGCGTTCTCGCGCGAACCTTGCCGCGGATCCGTTCCATCCGAGACGTGAAGACGAAACGACAACAGATAAGCGAGAGGGATGAATGTTTACCGGGATTGTTGAGGAAATGGGGGCGGTGACGACCGTCACCAAAGGATTGGCCGGCACGCGCCTGACGATCATGGCGTCGACGGTGATGACTGATTTGACCGCCGGAGCCAGCATCAGCGTCAACGGCGCCTGCTTGACCGTGACGGCACAGACCGACACGGATTTTTCCGTTGATGTCTCGCCGGAAACCTTATCCGTCACCACGATCGGCACGTTGGCGGCAGGATCTCCTGTTAACCTGGAACGGGCGATGAAACTCAATGAACGGATCGGCGGGCATCTCGTGTCCGGCCATGTCGACGGAATCGGCATGATTCGAAACCGGCATCAGGACGGCAACGCGATTCTACTGGAATGCGAAGCGCCGAAAGAGATCTTACGATACTGCGTGCCGAAAGGGTCGATTACGGTGGACGGCATCAGCTTGACCGTGAACAAAGTGACGGATCGTTCTTTGTTCCTGTCGATTATTCCCCATACCGCGAAGGTGACGACGCTCGGTCTGAAGCAGGTCGGGGATCGGGTGAATCTGGAATCCGATCTGATCGGCAAGTATGTCGAGCGACTGCTCCAGGACCGGGGGAACCTGCCGGACAAACCCAACCCGGTAATCGATCGCGATTATTTGCAGAAGCGGGGATTGCTCTGAAAGATGGTCCTCCAATAAGTTTGTGCCATTCTTTTCCTGCTCATCACTGCAATCCGTCCTTCTAATGTACAATCTGTCATTTCCGCGTAGGCGGGAATCCATCAGAGGCATGCGCGGCCTCCGCGCGTGCTCGCTTCGCTGCTTTTGTTTAGGGTGGGAAGTTCAGCTCCGTCTCGGCTGACGAACGGCGCACGGCCTCGGTTGCGCCATAATGCGTTGAAACCAGGCAGGCACTGAGCCGGTTGGGTTGCCGCGGTGCTCCTCTAAGACTGCGTCGCGGCGCCGCAATGCCGTCGCACCGCGATTCTTCAGGCTATTCCCTCGGCAATCACGCTATGACGCCCACCTCGCCGCGCATCCGTTCCATCCGAGACTCAATGAGATTCGGTATCCGCCTATGGACAAGGGGGCGCGCGAAACGGATTTTCGCCCAGTGCCTGTTTCCGAGTTCCTCAATGCCGGGCAAGGGGATGAACCCGTGGATTGGATATTGGACGGTTACTCGCCGGCCAGTGGGCTCATGGTGTTTGCTGGAAAACCTAAGGAAGGCAAGACCACCCTGTCCTAGGAGCTAACCGTTAGAGTCTTTTTGGTTCCCGATGCCTCCTATTCGGTACAGCCCGGATTATTCAAGAATATGGCTCTTTATTGGCTTATTGGATTGGGCAGAACTAGAAGACGGAAAGCCTTATGGCGATTCTTGGCGTTTCTTGGATTGACGAATCTGACCCACTCTCTTTTCCAAGGACTCAGCCTCACTATTACGACCGATCGTGCGCAAAGTAATCGCCAATGCTTCGGCTACGTCTGCGACATCCGCACCGGAGCCATGAGCCTTGTCATAAATAAGCAAGGAGCGTTGAAAGGCCTCTGCGGCTTCCTCATATTTTTGCTGAGCAAAGTAAACCTCACCCAGATTAAACAAATCCAAGCCTACATCTAAATGATCTTTGCCTAATAACTTCTCATCAATATTCAGAGCCCTCTTTGCAATCGGTTCAGCTTCACCAGGATATCCAGTGAGAGCATACAGGCCTGCAACTGTGGTAAGAATGCGGGCTATATCTTGGTGCTCCGGGCCGACTGCTCTTTCCTCCAGCTCGAGGGCTTGTCTGGCTATGGGCAATGCTTCCGTATATTTCTTCTGCATTGCCATCACAACCGAAAGATTGTGGAGAATCCGTGAGTCGTTTGGCCGCAGCCGGCGGCCACTTTCATAAGCGCTTTCTGCATATGAAAGCAGGCCCATTTCATAATAGGCCTTTCCAAGAGATAAATACTTCTGTGATAGATCACCTTGCTGGTCGGTCGCAGACGTTTTGAGGTACTTCGCTGCTTGTACATAATCTTTATTATAAAGTGCAGCTAGCCCCTTCTCATAAGGGGCCTTAGCATTCTTCGTCCAGTTGGAAATCGCCCCCTCTAGTTCGGCGGTCGGCAAACCAATCGATTTGGCCTTACTATTCAAGAACTGTTCACGGGTGACCATCTTGAAACCAGGCGTTTGTATTTGCCCCGTTGCCTCCAGCACTACATTTTGAACGTAACCGTAGTCTTGCAATAACGCGGAACTTCCTCGGTTTGCAACGATCATTTCTACAGTTTCCGATGGGGCTGGAATATACATTCTTCCTTCATAGGGATTTATCAGTATCCAATTGTCTACGTAGAAAACTACAGGTTTGCCGGGCGTAAACCCACGAGGCAATGGTATTGTGAATTCTCCATATGCAGACGTCTCCGTCTGAGCAACGTGCTGGATCCTCACCGTGGTGTGTCGGAGTCGGCTCCCAGATTGAGTTCTTACGAAACCACTAACTTTGAGCTTGGAACCCCGAGAGAACGTTGAAGCGAATGCATTCTTGAGCGCAATATAAGCTCTATCCTGCCGTCCCGACGGCTTAACGATTTGAATGTGATCTGCATCGATTGGGCTGGCGGCATTAGTGCAGGACCTTGTGCCTGTAGCCCATTTGACTATTCGGTAACTAAAGGTTTCAAACTTTTCAAGAGCGCAGTGAATTTCCGTTTGAAAATGAGCATTCTTCCAGTCGGTATCCAATATTTGCAGAAAGTCATTCTTATCCGCGGGAAGCATTGCTTCGATGCCTGGATTCTTGGTTATATAGCGCGCAAGATTTGTAATGTCTGCCCCTTCTTGAGGCGTGGAGAAAAAGAACACTAACCGAACCTTGGGAGCCAAATCTCGGTTCGCGAGTAAAAACCTTTGTGCAATCAGTCCTCCCATGCTATGGCATACCAATACGATATTGTCATATTCCAGAACCCCAGAACCTTGAAGCATTGACCGTAAATCAATAGCTGCATCATTTATGCTGAAACTGCTCGTCCAGTAGTTGGACGGAAATCCATAGACATATACGCCAGAACCACGGAACGTTTCGTCATCCTTCATAAGATCAAAAAAATGTTTTCCGGTTTTTTTATTTTTCCATGTACCAAATGTGTCACCAAAGATTCCATGAATGAAGACGATAACTGGTCTATCTGGTTGACCACGGTAGGCCCAATCCGGAGCAGTCTTATTTACTGTTTGGACTGCCTTTAGATCGTCAGCATCTGACTGACCCTCGGCATAGAGGCAAGGTGCAAAGATGCCGCTAACAAGGACGACAAATAACAGGCAAGTCACCAGGCTTCTCAATGAGGAACCGTTAATAGTCATTTCATACTCGTGCTGACATGTGAATTGTTTCGATGTGCGTAGGTCGATACATTATGTACTATTATGCGAGGTGTGCAGCAAATTTAGCCAGAATCGATTCAGGCGATGCGTAACATGCATCCTACAATCGGGTCAAGAACACAATGTCCATGCCACTAGACCAGGACAATACACGTATTTGGAGGTTTCACAGTTCTCTCTCCGGGTGGCTAGGAACAGCGCTTTGATAGCGTAACATTTCATTGCTAACGAGTTTTAGGATTCGAAGGGCTTCCGCACGGCAAGACCCAGAAGGGCCGCTCCGAGAGGTGCGGAGGTGTCCCGGCTCTCCCTGCCCCAGATGCCTAATCACGCTCGGCGGTGAGTCAAGTTACCTCCTGGTATATGAGGTCCACGGGCTACCTCTATTTGACGGGCCCATCTAGTCTCTACACAGCTATCCATGTTGACCGTAGCGCCTCGATCGCGCTAAGTACGAAGCCATGCAAGTCATGCCGCGTCTCCCCGTGAAAATCATAAGCATATTTGTCTGCGCGGCATTGATCGGTATTCCCTTCTCAGCATCCGCCGTCACCATTACTGTCGATTTCGCCGTGCAGGAAGCGCCGATCACACATCGGGCGAACGGCTACCTGGTCAGTCTCGAGCCTGACAGTCCCGCGTCGGAACTGATCGAACCATTGCGGCCGACGAGCTTTCGCGGCAACGCCGGCTACGTCCTTCGCAACTATGAACGTCTGCGTCGCATGGGCGTGGACGAGTTCCAACTCACCTTGGGCCTGATTTTTGGGGAACTGGCAAACAGTATCTTCGATATCAATCGCATCGGCAAGAATGACGACTATGGGCCGTGGATCGCCCATGTCCACAAGATCGTCGATCAGGTGGAGGAGCGGAACCTCTCGGTGATGTGGGACATCTACAACGAGCCCGACTTGGCCAATGTCCCGATCGGGAATAATAATCGCCTCAAGCGAGGCTGGGAGCTTGCCTATCGGATCATCAAGGAGCGATTGCCCGGCGCTGTGATCGTCGGTCCGAGCGTGGCGTACTATGCCAATCTGCGGCCCTTTCTCGAATGGAGTCGCAACGAGCAGGTCTTTCCTGATGTCGTCGCCTATCATGAGTATGGAGATCCGGCCGGCGCTCCGGCTTATCTAGACGATATTCGCGCCTTTCTCAGCATGAACGGTTTACCCCGTCCAATCTCCGTGAATGAAATACTCGGCCAGGATCATTGGATGCTCCCCGGCTATACCGCCGGCGTTCTGGCAACGTACGAGCGTGCCGGCATCCAGAGCGCCATACGCACCTGTTGGCCGGAGGCGCAGGATACGAGCCGGCTTCAGCGGGAGAACAACTGTGACAACCCGACATTGGACGGCCTCCTTTACGTCGATCGGCAATCCAAACGGCCCGGATGGCATATCTACAAGACCTACGCCGACATGCAAGGCTATCGGGTCTCCGCCGTCGCGGATTCGCCGCGTGTGCATGTCTTGGCCTCCGCCGATACGACAAAAGGGACGGCACTTCTGATGATGGGCAAGTTTGAAGAACCGGCCGGCGATGAGGTCCGGCTTCTTCTACGGAACTTGTCCCGTGCGCCGTTCCTCGCTAGTTCAGCGGGCTTACGGCTCTACGGCGAACGGATTCCAGATGTCGGGTCTGCCCCGCTTGAAGTGTTGCCGGTGACCCTCGATACCTGCGTCCCTGTAAAGGATGATCAGGCTCAAGTGACGATCACCGAGTTCGCGCGCATGGACGCCTATCGGGTGGTCATAGGTTCCTGCGATGCAACACAGGAGCCGGACAGCGCGCGGCCGTGAACCGGTCGCAACAGGAACGCGCATCGACCTTGACAGTGTCTCCGCTCGGTCGGTAAGATGCCTCAACCTTTAACGCTCATCCTGCGAGGTGAGCAAGGAGTGAGTGATGATTGCGGCTCAACGCCGTACGACAATCCAAGACCTTCTCATCGTGGGGGATGAGGAGGTTTTTTTATGCCTTCAACCTCACCAGTCGATCGCATGACGACCGCGGACAAGCAGCAGGAGCGGGTCGTCATGGACGTGGGAGATGTCGCTCGGGCGCTGACGCGCATTGCCCATGAGATTCTGGAGCGAAACAAGGGGACGGAACATCTCGCCCTCGTCGGGATCCGGACCGGAGGGGTGCATCTGGCCCACCGGCTGGCGCGCCGGATCCGTGAGATCGAAGGGACTCAGCTGCCGATCGGAGAGCTCGACATCACGTTGTATCGTGATGATCTCGCCCTGCGAAAAAGTCAGCCTATCTTGCGCAAAACGTCGGTGCCGTTTCACATTTCCGATATGAAAGTCGTCCTGGTCGACGATGTATTGTTCACCGGCCGCACGATTCGAGCGGCGATGGACGGCCTGATCGACCTGGGCCGCCCCGCGGAGATCCAGCTCGCGGTGCTGGTGGACCGCGGGCATCGCCAGCTTCCGATCAAGGCCACCTATATCGGCAAAAATATTCCCACGTCACGCGATGAAAATATTCATGTGTACCTGGAAGAAGAGGGAGAGGAAGATCGCGTCGTGATCATCAAGGGGTAGTCGTGGGCCTCAAACGCAAAGATTTGCTGAGCCTCGCCTCGCTCTCCGTGGACGAGATTAAGCTGGTCCTCGAGACGGCGGATTCCTTCAAGGAAGTCTCCGGCCGGGAGATCAAAAAGGTTCCGGCGCTCAGGGGCAAGACCGTCGTCAATCTCTTTTTCGAGCCGAGCACCAGGACCCGCACCTCCTTTGAATTGGCCGCCAAACGGCTCAGCGCCGATGTGATCAATTTTTCCCCTTCATCAAGCAGCGTGGTCAAGGGCGAGACGTTGCTGGATACGGCGCGCAACATCGAAGCCATGCAGGCCGATCTGATCGTGTTGCGTCATTCCTCCGCCGGCGCGGCGGAGACCTTGGCCTGCGGCGTGAAGTCGTCGGTGATCAACGCCGGCGACGGGTGGCATGAGCATCCCACGCAGGCATTGCTCGATTTGTACACGATCAGAGGACGGGGCATGGATTTCCAAGGGCTGCGTGTCGTCATCGTCGGCGACGTGGCCCATAGCCGGGTCGCGCGGTCGAATATCTATGCGCTGACGAAACTCGGCGCGGAGGTGCGGGTGGTCGGGCCGCCCACCATGATTCCGTCCCATGTCGAACGACTCGGCGTGTCGGTTTTCTACAGTTTGGACGAGGCGTTGCGGGATGCGCAGGTCATCATGATGCTCCGTCTTCAGCTTGAACGGCAGGGACGGGCGCTCTTTCCCACCATCCGCGAATATGCGCGGCTGTATGGACTTACGGCCGAACGTGTGAAGCTGGCGGAGCCGGGCGCCATCGTGATGCACCCTGGACCGATTAATCGTGGTGTCGAAATCGCGCCGGAAGTCGCCGACAGTCTCTCATCCGTGATCTTGGACCAGGTCGCGAACGGGGTGGCGGTTCGGATGGGCATTCTCTATTTGATGTCGGGAGCGGGATGATGAACATTCTGAGTGAGGAGATCTGAAAGTCAGGAATCAAGAATCAGGAATAAGGAAGCTGAAATGAGAATTAAGGCGGCGCACAATATACGGTTCGCGGGTGTAGCGCTCTGGGCGCTGCTGCTGCTCGGCTGCGCGGGGCATGTGGATCTTCAACAACTGGCCAAGACACCGGATGAACTCGTCGCCTTGCAGCAATTCAAAGTCGACCATCCCGAGGCCAATAAGGAAGACTTGTCCATGGCGTTGGAGGTCTATCGCGCGGCACGACTGAGGAAGCAAGCGCTGGCGGTGCATTACCGCCATCAATATCCCAATGCCACCGCTGAAGAAATCAATACCCTCATCGAAGACCAAATGGCGCGGGAAGGTCCGTATCCGGGAGCATCACCGATGGGCTGCGCGAATGCGGAGCCGGGCGCCATGACGAACACGGGCTGTAACTGACATGAAACAAACTGCATTGCGCGACATGACGATCGTAATCAAGGGCGGGCACGTCATCGATCCGGGTCGATGGAACGGCCCGGCGGATGTGGTCATCGAAAACGGAAAGATCGCGCGCCTGGGGCCGCGTCTTTCCACGCCGGACGGGGCGACCGTGATTCAGGCGGCCGGCCGGCTGGTCATGCCGGGATTTGTCGATGTGCATGTGCATTTTCGTGAACCGGGGTTTGAATACAAGGAAACCATCGAGAGCGGGGTAGCCGCCGCCGTCGCGGGAGGGTTTACGTCTGTTTGCTGCATGCCGAATACCAACCCTGTCAACGACAACCAATCGATCACGGAGTTTATTCTGGAACGGGCGAGAGCGGCCGGCTTGGCCCATGTGTTTCCCATCGGCGCGATCACCAAAGGTTCGGAGGGAAAAGAACTGGCGGAGATCGGCGATCTCCGGCGGGCCGGCTGCGTGGCGATTTCCGATGACGGTCGCCCGGTGATGAACAGCCTCGTCATGCGGCGGGCCATGGAGTATGCCTTGGCCTTTAATATTCCGGTGGTCGATCACTGTGAGGACATTCATCTCTCCGAGGGGGGCTGCATGAATGAAGGGCTCGTGTCCACGGAATTGGGGCTGCCCGGCATTCCGCCCGCAGCGGAGGACGTCATGGTGGCCCGCAATCTTTCGCTGGCCGAGCTCACCGGCGCGCGTCTTCATCTGGCCCATATCAGCACGGCCGGCTCGGTACGGATGGTTCGCGAGGCGAAAGCACGCGGCATTCGTGTCACGGCGGAAGCCTGCCCGCATCATTTCACGCTGACGGAGGAACTGGCGCGCGGGTATAACACGCATGCCAAGATGAATCCGCCGCTGCGTACGTGGCAGGATGTGCAGGCCATCAAAGAAGGGCTCCGGGACGGCACGATCGACGTGATCGCCACCGACCATGCGCCGCATGCTCCGCAAGAGAAGCAGCAGGAATTCACGGAAGCGCCGTTCGGAATCGTCGGATTGGAAACGGCCCTGCCTCTGACGCTTGGATTGGTGGAGGAGGGCATTTTGGATCTGGAAACCGCCGTGTCTAAGCTGACGGTTCGTCCGGCCGAAGCGTTTGGATTGGCGAAAGGTACGCTCGCGGTAGGGGCGGACGCGGATGTGGTTGTGGTGGACTCTCAGATGCAATGGGAAGTGGATCCTGCTCGCTTTCGCTCCAAGAGCCGGAACACGCCGTTTGCCGGCTGGAAGGTGAAGGGGCTGGTGACCACGACGCTCGTCGGAGGTCGAATCGTCTTCGAAGCCGCTGAGTCTGGGCGATAACTTGCGTGGGACCGGCGTTGCGGCGGGCTCTGATTGTCTGCATGACCTTGGAACTTACGGCGCTGGGGACCTGGGTCGGCGGATTGATCGTGTTGGTCGGGTCGGTGATTCCTGCGGTCTTCAACACATTCGGGGGCCAGGACAGCGGCGGCTTTTTTTTGACTCGTTCATTTGAAGGATACAATCGGCTCGTCTTGATCGCGCTCACGATCCTGGTGCTGGGCATTTTCGGGCGAGCGTGGTTCCAGCAACGAGGCCTGTCCCAATGCCGGGTCACTCGGATTGAATGGATCGTACTTGGCCTGATGGCCATCATGGCCGGGGTGATTATCTTTGTGCTGCATCCCCAGGCGGCGGCCCTCCAAGCAGCCGCATTTGCGTTACCGGGCGGGGACGCGAAGAAAGCGGCGCTGGAAGCTTTCTTTAAACTGCATTGGCCGATGCGGGCGCTCTATGTGGCGAATCTGGGTCTTGGGATTGTGTTGATCGGCATACGGGTTCGCTCCTGGATAGGTAGTGATGAGGCGGATGATAGGGTGAGAGAGAACCATGGCTGGTAAGGGGTGGAGAGGGCGGACGTGAAGAAAGCTATTCTCGGGCTGGCGGACGGGACGGTCTTCGAAGGCCAAGCCCTTGGCTATGAAGGAGATACCTGCGGGGAAGTCGTCTTTAATACGGCGATGACCGGGTATCAGGAAGTCTTGACCGATCCTTCCTATAAAGGACAGATCGTCACGATGACCTGTCCCCATATCGGCAATTACGGCCTCACCCCGGAGGACGATGAATCGCGGAGCGTGTGGGCGGAAGGATTCATCGTCAAGGAATCCAGCGGATTGGCCAGCAACTGGAGGACGAAGCATCGGCTCGATGAGTATCTCCGTCATGCAAAAGTCGTGGCGCTCGAAGGAATCGACACGCGGGCGCTTACCAGGCATTTGCGGGAAAAGGGCGCCCAGCCTGGGGTTATTTCTCAACATGATTTGGATCCCGGCCGGGTGGTGGAGCGGGCCCGCCGGGCGCCGAGCCTGATCGGGCGTGATCTTGCCGCTGCCGTGACTTGCGCCGCGCCCTATCCCTGGACTGCAGGCAGTGGACCCTGGGGCCCTCGGTTGAAACAAGACGGAGTGCCGTCAACTCAGCCTTCCCGTCCGCGATGGAAGGTGGCGGCGTACGATTTCGGCGTGAAGCAGAACATTCTGCGGCGCCTTGTCGATGTCGGCTGCGAAGTCACGGTCGTGCCGGCCTCCACCACGGCCGAGGCCGTGCTCGCCATGAACCCTGACGGCATCTTTCTCTCCAATGGCCCGGGTGATCCGGAAGGCGTCCCGTACGCGATCGAGGCAATTCGGCGGTTGATCGGGCGCAAGCCGATCTTCGGAATTTGTCTCGGCCATCAAATTCTCGGTCTGGCCATGGGGCTGCAAACGTATAAGTTAAAGTTCGGCCATCATGGGGCGAATCATCCGGTATTGGACCTGAGAACCGGCCGGGTCGAAATTACGTCACAGAACCATAATTTTGCGGTGAAGGGTCCCTCCCGGAAATCCGGCGATGAGGCATCGATCGTTTCCACTGACTTCGGTCGGGTACGAATCAGCCATGCGAGCCTCAATGACGAGTCGGTGGAAGGATTGGTGTGCCTCGATCAGCCGGTCTTTTCGGTGCAGTACCACCCGGAAGCGTCGCCGGGGCCGCATGACTCCGCGTATTTGTTCGAAGAATTCGGTCAGCTCATGGAGAACACTCATGGATAATATTTGGCGACTCTCGGCATTGATCTTGGGGCTGTTTCTAGCGCCGCTGCACGCGGGCTGTATTACCGTCAATCTTCCGCCGGGCCCTGCGGCGTTGCAGGAATACAATGTCAGCGGGGACGGAAAGGACAAGGTGTTATTAGTGGACTTGTCCGGCGTCATCAGTTCGGAAAGCCGCGAAGGATTTTATAGCTATCCCAGCCTGCTGGCCACGATCAAGGAAGAGCTCTCGAAAGCGGCCAAAGACGAGCGGGTCAAGGCCATGGTCCTGCGAATCAATAGTCCCGGCGGCACGGTGACGGCATCGGACATCATTTACCATGAATTGAAAAGCTTCAAAGCCGAGCGCAATATTCCGATTGTGGCGTCCATCATGGATGTCGGCGCGTCCGGCGGCTACTATATCGCGTCGGCCGCGGACGCCGTGATGGCGCATCCGTCCTCGGTGACGGGAAGCATCGGCGTGATCATGCTGACGGTGAACGCGCGGGGACTTCTGGAAAAAGTCGGCGTAGAGGCCAATGCGGTGACCTCCGGCCCGCGCAAGGACATGGGATCGCCGTTCCGGCAAATGCTGCCGGAGGAACGGGCCATCTTCCAGAGCGTGATCGACTCATTCTATGAACGCTTTCTTCATGTCGTGCGGGAAGGCCGTCCGAATCTCTCGACGGAGCAGATCAAAAAGCTGGCGGACGGGCGGATTTATTCCGGTGAACAGGCCAAGCAATCGGGATTGGTCGACGAGATCGGCTATCTCGACGAGGCGGTGGATCTGGCCAAGAAGAAAGCGGGACTCACGGCGGCAAAAGTCATTACGTACCGGCGGCCTGGTGAGTATCAGAACAACGTGTACTCGCGGCTCATGGGAAATGGAGCCGGGGTGGCGAATCTGGCGAATCTGGATCTGCTGTCGCTCGTGCGGGGCGGGACTCCGCAGTTCATGTATCTCTGGATGCCGTAATTGGATTGTCGCTTCGTTGACGGTAGGGGCCGGTTGCTGATTCAATAGGCCACCATGGATTCATTGTCCCGCTCCTCCATCGATGAGGTGTTCGCGCGCTCGGTCGGGCGCCGCGCGATGCTGAGGCTCGGCATGCGCGCTCTGTACGGGTTTGGATCGGCGCTGAGCCTCGGCGGCGCAGCCGGGTTGCTTCAAGCGGTGAGCGGATGTGTCAGGGCGCCGGGAACGGCCCGCGACCAGTTTATCTATATCTCGGAAGAGAAAGAGATTGCCATGGGGCTCAATGCGTTTCGTGAAGTCTTGCGACAGGCGCCGTTGAGCGAGAACCCGGAAATCAACGAAATGGTGCATCGGGTGGGCAATCGCATCGCGAAGGCGGCCAATAAACCGGAATACCAGTGGGAGTTTGCCGTCATTCAGGACGATAAAACCATCAATGCCTTCGCGTTGCCGGGCGGAAAAGTGGCAATCTTCACGGGTATTCTGAAGGTGACGAAGAATGAGACCGGCTTGGCGACGGTGATGGGCCATGAAGTCGCGCATGCGCTCCAGCGACACGGGGCCGAGCGCATGAGCCGGACGATTCCGGAGATGCTCGGCCAACTCGGCGCCTTGGCGGCCGGGGCGGCGACCGGCCATGCCGATGTGGCGATGGCGGCCATGACGGCCTACGGGGTCGGTGTGTCTTTGCCCTTCAACCGCAAACAGGAATCGGAAGCCGATTACATCGGGCTGCGCCTCATGGCGGAAGCGGGTTATGATCCGAGTGAATCGGTCGCCTTCTGGGAGCGGATGAGCGGCTGTCCCCGCTCAATGATCGGCAAACTATGTTTTCGATCGCAACAATCAATCCCCGAGTTCCTATCCACGCATCCATCGGATGTCACCCGGATTAACCAAATCGAGGCCTGGGTGCCGGAGGCCATGAAGCACTACCATCCCCAAGACGCTCCGGCGCAACCTCACGGACCGTTCAAACCGTACCGGCCCCCTATCGGACCTATGCCGGATGTACTTCCGCATACCGGATAATTCACAACCACGAGGTTATTCGTGCCGCGCCGCACAGACATCCAATCTATTCTTTTGATCGGTTCCGGCCCTATCGTCATCGGACAGGCTTGTGAGTTCGATTACTCGGGGACGCAAGCCTGCAAGGCCTTGAAGGAAGAGGGCTATCGCGTGGTGCTGATCAACAGCAATCCGGCCACGATCATGACGGATCCGGATTTTGCCGACCGCACCTACGTGGAACCGATCACGTTGGAAGTCGTGGAAAAAGTCATCGAATGCGAGCGGCCGGATGCGATCCTGCCGACGATGGGGGGGCAAACGGCGCTCAATACGGCCGTCGGCTTGGCGAAACGGGGCGTCCTCGAGAAGTACGGCGTCAAACTGATCGGCGCCACCGCCGACGCGATCCACAAGGCGGAGGATCGTGACGCATTCCGGCAAGCCATGTGGCGCATCGGCCTGAAAGTTCCGGACAGCGCCGTTACTACGTCCTTATTCGAAGCCGAGGAACAGGTGAAATCCATCGGGTTCCCGGCGATTGTCCGGCCTTCTTTCACGCTGGGCGGAACCGGCGGCAACATCGCGTACAACATCGAGGAGTTCCGCAAGCATGTGGAATGGGGCTTGGCCATGAGCCCTGTACGCCAGGTCTTGATCGAACAGTCGGTGATCGGTTGGAAGGAATTTGAGCTGGAGGTGATGCGCGACCTCAAGGACAACGTCGTCATTGTCTGCCCGATTGAGAACCTGGACCCGATGGGGATCCACACGGGCGACAGCATCACCGTGGCGCCGGCCATGACGCTGACCGACAAGGAATATCAACTGATGCGGGACGCCGCCGTCCGGATCATTCGCGAGATCGGAGTGGACACGGGCGGCTCCAATATTCAATTCGGCATCAATCCCGCGAACGGCGACATGGTGGTGATCGAAATGAATCCCCGTGTGTCCCGCAGTTCCGCCCTCGCGTCCAAAGCGACGGGCTATCCGATCGCCAAAATTGCGGCCAAATTGGCGGTGGGATACACGTTGGATGAAATCCCGAACGATATCACCGGCGTGACGAAGGCCTCTTTCGAGCCGACCATCGATTATGTCGTCGTCAAGATCCCCCGGTTCGCCTTCCAAAAATTTCCGGGCGCCGACCCCACGCTGACGACTCAGATGAAGTCGGTCGGCGAAGTCATGGCGATCGGCCGAACGTTTAAGGAATCCCTGCACAAGGCGATTCGTTCCCTCGAACTCGATCAATTCGGCCTGACTTCCAAATTGAATCTCGACCACGGACTGCAGGCCGGCGCGAATCGAGAGGAATTGCTGGAACGGATTCGCACGGCCGTTCGTACGCCCTTCCCGGACCGATTGTGGCGCGTGGCGGACGGACTGCGCTTGGGGATGACCGTCGAGGAGCTGCATGCGCTGACCAAAATTGATCCTTGGTTCTTGGACCAAATCCGCGAGATCGTCGAGTTTGAGAGCCGCTTGATCGGTCTATATAACCACGACGCCGCGGGGAACATTTCGGATGACCTGCTTCGAGGCGCAAAAGCACTCGGGTTTTCAGATGAGCGGATCGCGCAATTGACCGGTATGGCGCCGGCGGCGGTCCGGCAGCAGCGGACCGCTTCTGCGACCGGGCACGCGCGCGTGACGTATAAGCGCGTGGATACGTGCGCGGCGGAGTTCGAAGCCCATACGCCGTATCTGTACTCCACGTATGAGCGGGAATGCGAATCCAGGCCGACCGACCGAAAGAAGGTCATGATCCTCGGCGGCGGCCCCAATCGCATCGGCCAAGGGATCGAATTCGACTATTGCTGTGTGCATGCGGCGATGGCGTTGCACGAGGAAAACATCGAAACCATCATGGTGAATTGCAATCCCGAGACCGTCAGCACGGATTACGACACGTCCGACCGCCTCTACTTCGAGCCGCTGACCGAGGAGGACGTGCTGAACATCATCGAACGTGAGCGGCCGTTCGGGGTCGTGCTGCAGTTCGGCGGTCAAACGCCCCTTAAGTTGGCCTTGCCGCTGTCAAAAGCGGGAGTCACCATCCTCGGCACCAGCCCGGACGCGATCGATCGGGCGGAAGATCGGGAACGCTTCCGCGATTTGCTCAACAAGCTGGGTTTACAGCAGGCAGAAAGCGGCACGGCTCGATCGGTGGAGGAGGCGGTTCGGATTGCGGCCAAGATCACCTATCCCGTGATGGTTCGTCCCTCCTATGTCTTGGGGGGCCGCTCGATGCAGATCGTTTACGATGAAGCGGGGTTGCTGGAATACATGGGGTCGGCGGTGAAGGCCTCGCCGAAGCATCCCGTGTTGATCGATCAATATCTCCGGGATGCCATTGAAGTGGACGCGGATGCCATTTCAGACGGCCGGACTGTGGTCGTGGCCGGCATTATGGAACATATTGAAGAAGCCGGGGTTCATTCCGGCGACTCTGCCTGTTCGCTTCCGCCCTATACGTTGGACCGCTCCATCATCGATGAGATCCGCCGGCAGATGACGGCACTGGCGCTGGAGTTGGGGGTCGTGGGGCTCATGAACGCCCAGTTCGCCGTCAAGGACGGCACAGTGTTCGTCTTGGAGGTCAATCCGCGAGGATCGCGGACCGTCCCGTTTGTGAGCAAAGCCATCGGTGTCCCGTTGGCGAAATTGGCGATGAAGGTCATGGTCGGTCGCACCTTAGCGGATCTGCAGTTCCTGGAGGCTCCCACACCGACGCATTTGTCCGTCAAAGAAGCCGTGTTTCCGTTTACCAAGTTTGCCGGCGTGGATGTGCTGCTGGGGCCCGAGATGAAATCCACCGGGGAGGTCATGGGCATCGACAGCGATTTCGGGTGGGCCTTTGTCAAATCTCAAGCCGGCGCGGGCGCGATGTTGCCGACCGGGGGCACCGCTTTTCTCAGCGTCAAGCTGGAAGACCGTGCGCTTGCCTGCGACGTGGCGATGAGGCTCGGAAGGCTGGGATTCCGCATTACGGCGACGTCCGGCACAGCTCAATATTTGCGGGAGAACGGCATGACGGTAGAGACGGTGAACAAGGTGCAGGAGGGCCGGCCGCACATTGTGGACCATATTAAGAACGGCGACGTCGCCTTGGTCATCAACACCGTCAAGACGGCCGCGGCTCAGGCGGATTCTCTCTCCATCAGACGGGAAGCCCTCCATAAAGGCGTGCCCTATTACACGACCATGCGAGGCGCCCTGGCCGCCGTGATGGGCATCGAAGCCGTTATAAAAAAAGGATTGACCATACGGCCGCTTCAGGAATACCACGGCGTTCGGTAGAACCTGACGCGAACCGTGTTCTTGCCATCAACGATCCGAGGGACCAATGCCGACACCGATTACGAAGAAGGGATATGAAGCGCTCAAAGCGGAGTTGGATCGATTGCGGAAAGTGGAACGGCCCAAAGTGATTGAGGCCATTGCCGAGGCGCGCGCCCACGGCGACCTGAGCGAGAATGCCGAATATGACGCAGCCAAGGAACGCCAAGGTTTCATCGAGGCCCGACTCATTGAACTCGAATCCAAGCTCGCCGACGCGCGCATCATCGAGACGGCGGGGCGCACCAGCGAGACGGTGGTCTTTGGGGCGACTGTGGTAGTGATCGAGCAGGAAGCACAGCAGAAGAAGGAATATACCCTGGTCGGGCAGGATGAGGCCGATCTCAAACTCGCCCGGATTTCGGTGCAGTCGCCGGTCGGCCGCGCGCTGATCGGCAAACGCGTCGGAGATCTGGTCGAGGTCACCACTCCGGTCAAGGTGGTGGAGTACGAGGTGCTCGAAATCCGTTTCGACGAGTTGTGAGGGGTTGATGCCGGGGGCGCTGTCGGTGATGACCCTGCTGACCGATTTCGGAACCCGGGATTATTTTGTCGCGAGCATGAAGGGCGTGATCCTGAACATCAATCCCCAGGCGCGGATCGCCGACCTCTCTCATGAGGTCGCGCCGCACGACATTGCCGGCGCCGCCTACCTGCTGAAATCTTGCTATCGTTACTTTCCCGACGGTACCGTCCATGTCGCGGTCGTGGATCCCGGGGTCGGGAGCAATCGCCGCCCACTGCTGATCTCCACGTCCCGGTATTTCTTTATCGGACCGGATAACGGGCTCTTCACCTATGTTTGCGACGAGGAGACCGGCGTGGAGATCCGGCAGATCGAGAATCGGCAATATCGACTGGACTCCCAAGGTTCAACGTTTGACGGCCGGGATCTTTTCGCCCCGGCTGCGGCCTGGTTGACCAAAGGGCAGGCGGTGAGTTCCTTCGGGCGTCTTCTGACGACGTATGAGCGGATTCCTACGGCGGCTCCCGGCTGGGACCGGCAGGTCATGGCCGGGCAGATCATGCATGTCGATCACTTCGGCAATCTCATTTCGAATCTGACTTCTTTTGAGCTGAAAGAAGTCCGCGGAGTAACCAAGCGGGCTGCTTCTTCCCTACGTCTTGGCGGGCAGACGATCGAAGGTCTGGTGAGCAGCTACAGCGACGGCGATTCCGGCGTGCCGCAAGCGCTGATTAACAGTAACGGGCAGATTGAAGTGTTTGTCCGAGAAGGCAATGCCGCTGAGCTGCTTGGGATCGGCCGGGGCGCCCGAATCGAACTGACCTAGTCCTCGCCAGTCGGATTGGCAGCCTCTTGAAAAGCTATCTTCCCTACCTCGTGGATATAGGAGCTTATCCCTGACACTAGAGGATGTTCAAAAAGGCCGTCCAGCGAGGCTGCAGCCAGCGAGGGGACGAGACGTACTCTTTTCGGTACGTGGAGTCTCTGAGCGCCGCGAGAACAAAGCTGGCGGGGTTTTTCAACATCCTGCTAAAGGGAGGCGATAAGGAGTCGTAAGAGGCCGGAGATATCCTCTGCGTCCGTGGAGGGACTGGCGTGGTTCATCGTGTTGGTATAGGCCGCTTCCAGCGACAGCATGGCGGCTCGTCCGTAAATGGGATCGAGTCTGAATGCAAAGAGACCCCGGCTCACGATACTTTCGCTATTGGTCGCGCGATCCGTGGATCGCGAGCTCGTGTACCCGCCCATCGCGCTCACCAGCAGCCGCTGGCTTTGCTTGTATTGGAGCGACACCGAAGCGGTGGGGGTTTGCATGCGGGCGCCTGACCAGGGTTGCTGCTCAGTCCGATAGCTCAGCATCGGCATGATCGTCAAGGTATTGAAAGGGCAATACAGGCCGCTCAAGCTCTGGGACAACGCGACATTCTCCACACCGGCCCGGAGTGCGTCGGCCATCACGATATAGCTGGAGGCGAGCCGCGCGTTCCACCCTCTCCCGCTATAGGCCAGAGCTCCTTCAATGCTGTTGCTCCGCATGCGCTGGGGAAGCAGGCCGGCCGGGTCAAACAGGCTGTTCGACGCATTCCGCGCATACGTGAGGCTGAATTCAGGCCAGGATGGTTTCGCCAGCGCGACACCGATGCGGCTGTACCGCTGCTCAATGCGCGGTTGGGACGGGTCAAGATCGACATTGTTCCACATCTCTCCGACGACGCTGCGAAACTTCGTGAAGCCCCACTGCATTTCTCCCCACAGTTCGCGCACCGTTTGGTCGGGACTGTTGAAGAACGCCCTGCCGGCCGAGCGATAATTGGCGCCATATCGAAACTGTTGGGTCGCCCCGCTGATCGCAAAGCGGACCATCCGCTTGGAAGAATCCTCGCGTTGATCGATGCGTGAGATGCCGGGCCGATCGTCGGCGGAGTTGTTGGCGACTTCCCCTTCGGTGAAGAATTGGCCGTTGAGCCAGGTTGAAGCGGCGACAAGGCCTTGCGTCCGAGGGCGTTCGGATTCGGGCACCAGGTCCTTGAGACGGGTCGGCGCAGCCGGAGCGACGAATGAACTGGTCCGAAACGACGTATTGAGAACCGGTGTCGCGATGGTAAAAGGGATGGCGGCCGGACCTTTTGCTGCGGCGGCATCGGAAAATTGAATCCGCTGGAGTAGAAGCGTCATCTGCTGTTGAGATTGTTGCGCTGAGACCGGGGAGGCGGAACCGGCGAGAAGGGTGAGGGCCACGCCGATGATCCAACGTCTCATAGTCAGGGACGGTTAGTACAAGTCTGCCGAACAACGTAACATGCAGTAAGTGTAGCACTTGGCATGCCACTCCTAAGGTGGCGAAACTATAGAGAATTGAAGAGTTCCACTGATGTTCGAATTTAGAGACGGCTGTGTCGAACAATAGGGACCGCATGTCCGCTTTTGTTCGACGCGGAGCTGTGGCTTCAGCGATGGGCAGGATCGGTCACCTGCCGGATGGCTCGCGTGAGGATACCTACCATTACGGCAAGTTCCCGAGGTTTGGTCGTCAGCGGGGGCATGAGCACCAGCACGTTGCCGAGAGGGCGCAGAAGCAATCCCCGGCGCCGCGCTTCCATGGAGACATGGTGACCGATTCGTTCGCCGGGTGAATATGGCGTCCGAGAGTCGCGGTCTTTCACGAGTTCAATCCCGATCATCAGACCGAGCTGCCTGATGTCTCCGACGTGTGGGAGCTGCTTCAAAGGCTTGAGTAGGCGCGTCAGCGTCGCTATTGTACCTTTCAGTGTGAAGAGGGTCCGGGCCTTTCGAAACAGCCGAATGTTCGCGAGCGCCACGGCGCAGCCCAACGGATTGCCGGTATAACTATGGCCATGAAAAAAAGTTTTCCATTCGTCGTACCGGCCCAGAAAGGCGCGATAGATCTCGTCAGTCGTTAAGGTGGCGGCCAGAGGCAGGTAGCCGCCGGTCAGGCCCTTGCTGATTGCCATCAAATCCGGCGTGACCCCTTCATGCTGACAGGCGAACATGCGGCCTGTGCGTCCGAAGCCGGTCGCGACTTCGTCCGCGATAAGCAGCACATCATATTTTGTGCAGAGGTCTCGAATCCGTGTGAGATACCCGGGGGGCGCCGTAATCATCCCCGCAGCGGCCTGCACCATGGGCTCGAGAATGAACCCCGCAATCTCGTGATGCCGGCTGCGAAGCAGCCGCTCGATCGGTTCGACGCAGGCCATGCGACAGGACGGGAAGGTGAGCGCCAGCGGGCAGCGATAACAATACGGAGCGTCCACTTCCAACGTCGGGAACAACAAGGGCGCAAAACGGCCGTGAAAGAGCTCGATGTTGCCCACGCTGACCGCGCCCAGCGTATCGCCGTGATACGCCAGACGGAGGCGAAGGAACTTGGTCTTGGCGGCAACGGGGGGGATTCGTTGCTGCCAATATTGGACCGCCATTTTGAGGGCGACCTCCACGGCGGTCGATCCATTATCGGAATAGAATACGCGGCTCAATCCTTTGGGGGCTAGACGAACCAGTTCCCGAGCCAACTCGATCGCCGGAGGATTTGAGAGCCCGAGCAAGGTGCTATGCGCGATCTTGTCGAGCTGCGCGGTGAGAGCCTGATCCAGCGCAGGATGGCGATGTCCATGCACATTCACCCAGAGAGACGACACGCCGTCCAGATAACGCCGCCCGTCGACGTCGAAGAGATATGGACCTTCACCACGCTCGATGATGAGCGGCGGTTCGGCCTCCCATTCCTGCATTTGCGTAAAGGGATGCCAGAGATACCGGTGGTCCCACCGGGACAACTGTTGTCGGCGCTTGTTCATGAGCGGCACAATAGCGGCGGGAAATACACGCAATGATGAATGAAAACCTTGGATTGCGACCGCAGCCGCGGGATTATATCGGCCGGTGATTTTTTTGACAACCTTCGGGGCACCAACTATAATGAACCGATTTTGGGTCGCATGAATCAGGATTCGCAAAGTCTCATCCGAAATTTCTCGATCATTGCCCATATTGATCACGGCAAATCGACCCTCGCTGACCGGTTCCTAGAAGCCACGGGCGCCATCACCGCCCGCGAGTTCCGAGAACAGATCCTCGATGCGATGGATCTTGAGCGTGAACGCGGAATCACGATCAAGGCCCATGCGGTCGCCATCCGGTATCAGGCCAAAGATGGGAATACCTATGCCTTGCATTTGATCGATACGCCGGGGCACGTCGATTTTACCTATGAGGTGTCCAGGAGTTTGGCCGCCTGCGAAGGCGCCCTGTTACTGGTCGATGCGACGCAGGGGGTCCAGGCGCAAACGATCGCCAACGTGAATTTGGCCATGGCCAACCACCTCACCATTATTCCCGTGATCAATAAAATCGACCTGGCCAGCGCGGATGTGGAGGGCACCAAACATCAGATCTCCGAAGTGCTGACCCTGGACGCCGGCGACGCGATGTTGGTCAGTGCGAAGGAGGGCCGGGGTGTCGTGGAGGTGTTGGAAACCATCGTATCACGCGTGCCTCCACCGTCCGGCGATTCCAAAGGCCCGCTAAAGGCCCTCATTTTTGATTCGTGGTTCGATAATTATCAAGGCGTGATCGTCCTCACGCGGGTGGTGGATGGGGAGATCCGTCCCGGCATGAAAATCAAGGTGATGTCGAACGATCGGATATTCGAGGTGATGGAGGTCGGGCAATTTACTCCCAAACGTACCAAAACGTCGCAGCTCCTGACCGGGGAAGTCGGCTATGTCTGCGCCAATATGAAGGAAATCGCGGACGTGAAGATCGGCGACACCCTGACGGATGCCGTCCGTCCTACCGACCAGCCGTTCCCGGGTTATAAGGATGTCAAGCCGCTCGTCTTCTGCGGCCTGTATTCGACCGATACCGCCAAGTATGAAGATCTCCGCGACGCCTTGCTGAAGCTGCGCCTGAACGATTCATCCTTTGTCTACGAGCCGGAAACATCGCTGGCGCTGGGATTCGGATTCCGCTGCGGCTTTCTCGGCCTCCTTCATATGGAGATCATTCAAGAGCGGCTGGAGCGTGAGTACGGATTGACCCTGATTACCACGGCGCCGACGGTCGTCTATCGGGTGATGACGGCGAAAGGAGACATCCTCGAAATTGATAATCCGGCCGAGTTGCCGCCGCCCGGCTCGATCGAACTCTTTGAAGAGCCGTTCATTCTCGCGACACTGATCGCGCCGGAGCGGTATGTCGGAAGTCTGATTCAACTCTGCCAGGAACGCCGTGGGATTCAGCGCAGCATGCAGTACCTCGACCCGACCCGTGTCATGCTGACCTATGAGCTGCCGCTGAACGAAGTCATCCTCGACTTCTACGACAAGCTCAAATCCAAGACGCAAGGGTACGCCTCGCTCGACTATGAATTGATCGGCTATCGCGAGTCGGATCTGGTGAGACTCGACATTCTGCTGAACGCCGAACCTGTTGACGCGCTCTCGTTTATTACCCACCGCGATCGCGCCTATCAGCGCGGCCGCCAGTTGGCGGAAAAAATGAAGGAGCTGATTCCGAAGCAGATGTTCGAGATCGCGATTCAAGCCGCCATCGGCAGTAAGGTGATCGCGCGCGAAACAATCGGGGCGCTGAAGAAAAATGTCACGGCGAAATGTTACGGCGGTGACATCAGCCGAAAGCGAAAGCTCTGGGAAAAGCAAAAAGAGGGCAAGAAGCGCATGAAATCGGTCGGCAAGGTGGAAGTTCCTCAGGAAGCCTTCCTGGCGATTTTGAAAGTCGGTGAAGAATGAATCGCGAGCCGGATCTTCGTAATGTCGAAGAGATGCCCGCCCGCCGGTCCGAGAACAATGCCGACATGCCCGGCGGCCAACCGGCTGCCGAGGCGGCCGCCGTCAGTCATCCTGTCGTGCCGGCGCGAAAGTCCGTGTTTCGCGAGTACGCGGAAGCCATCATCGTGGCGATGTTGCTGGCGTTCGCCATCCGGGTGTTCGTCGTCCAAGCGTTCAAGATCCCGTCCGGCTCGATGATCCCGACGTTGTTGATCGGCGACCATATTTTGGTCAGCAAGTTGTCCTATGGAGTGCAATGGCCGACGGATTGCAAGTTCCAGGTCAGCTTTCCGCCCGTGACCTGCTATTCGTCTCACACGATCATTCCGTTCGGTGCGGTCCAACGCGGCGATATCATCGTCTTTCGGTTTCCCGAAGATGAGGACAAAGATTTCATCAAGCGCGTCATCGGCTTGCCGGGCGATACCCTGCATATCAAAAACAAGACCGTGTACGTCAATGGTCGCGCGTATGACGACAAGCCTTTCACGCAACGTATCGACCCCGGCGTGATTGATGGGCATATCAATCCGCGCGATAACTTCGGTCCCGTCACGATTCCCGACGACTCCTATTTCGTCATGGGCGATAATCGGGACCAGAGCCTGGATAGCCGATTCTGGGGCTATGTCCGCGCCGAGAAGATCCGCGGCAAGGCGTTCCGCATCTATTGGTCATGGAGCGGTCAGGGGACGTGGGTGGAATGGGTGCGATGGGAAAGATTCGGAAAAGCCATCCAGTAGCCCGAAGCGGATCGTCGGCGAAATCCGGTTCCGACGCCTCGCCCGGACGACCGCCCGATCCTTCTCTTCTTCGTCAATACGTTCAGCGGTTTCCCCAAGCCAGCATCCTCGTGATCGGCGATTTGATCCTCGATCACTATATTTGGGGACGTGTCAGCCGCATTTCGCCGGAGGCGCCCGTTCCGGTCGTCCATGTGGAATCGGAATCCATTAAACTGGGTGGCGCGGCGAACGTTTTTAATAACATTCTCGCTCTTGGTGGCCGTGCCGATCTCTGCGGGGTAATCGGTGCAGACGAGAGCGGGCGCCTCTTACTGAAAGAATTGGGCGGCAAGCGTCGTGCGCGCGGTGGCGTCATTATCGATCATGACCGGCCGACGACACGAAAGAGCCGCGTGATCGCACATAATCAGCAAATGGTCCGATATGATGTCGAGCGGCGAACCGAAATGAAGCCGCAGCTCCAGCAGCGGATTCTCCGGTATGTCGAGTCGCATGCGCGGGATCTGTCTTGTCTGGTCGTCTCGGACTATGCCAAGGGGGTGGTGACGGCCGCATTGATGATGGAATTGACGCGCCTGGCCGGCGCCCATCGTATTCCGATTGTCGTGGATCCCAAGGTGGAGCATTTCGGCTATTACAAAGGGGTCACCGTCGTGACGCCCAATCATCTGGAAGCGACGCAAGCCGCCGGAGTCCATGGTGATGACGATCAGAGCATCAACGATGCGGGCGCGACCATCCGTCAACGACTGGGGTGTCGCAGTGTCCTGATCACGAGAGGGGAGCGCGGCATGAGTCTGTATGAGGCCGATGGAGCCTACCGGCATATTCCGACTCAAGCCCGGCAGGTCTATGACGTCACGGGAGCGGGAGACACGGTGGTGGGAACGCTGGCCTTGGCGTTATCCACCGGCGCCAGAATGACCGAGGCGGCCACGCTGGCCAACTACGCAGCCGGATTGGTCGTCGGAATGGTCGGGACGGCGACGATTGAACCGGCACAGCTGATCGAAGCGTTGAACCATGGGTGAATCATCCAAGGTCACGGTCGTCGTGCCGGCCCGCTATGGATCGTCCCGTTTTCCGGGGAAGCCGCTTATCGCTCTCATGGGGAAGCCCATGATTCAGCATGTGTACGAGCGCGCTCAAGCCTGCCGCTTTGTCGATGAGGTCATCGTGGCGACCGATGACGAGCGGATCCATGCCGCGGTCCAGGCATTCGGAGGACGGGTGATGCTGATGGCGGAATCCTACCGAACAGGGACGGATCGAGTCGCGGGAGTGGCCCGCCGGCATCCCGGAGACTATTTTGTAGATCTCCAGGGTGATGAGATTGTGTTGAATGCCGACCTCCTTTCGGATCTGATCCAGCCTTGTTTGGCGGCCGGGGAGGGCATAGGAACGCTCAAGCGGCGGATCGAGTCCAAACACGATCTGCACAATCCGGGAGTCGTGAAGGTGGTGACCGACGCGCAAGGGTATGCGCTGTATTTTTCGCGCGCGCCGATCCCTCTCGTTCGTGATGATGCGGAACGAGCGGTTTCGGCCGGCTTGCATTTTGTCCATCTGGGCCTCTACATGTATCGAAGAGATGTCTTGATGCGGTTTTCATCCTTGCCGACCGGTTCGCTTGAAGACGCGGAGAAGCTTGAACAACTGCGCGCGCTGGAACAGGGGATTCGCATTCGGGTGTGGGAGACGATGCATCCGTCCATTCGCATCGACGTGCCGGAAGATGTGCCGGGCGCGGTAGACCAGCTGCGCGGCTTTGATCTGAGCGGACCTGAGCAAATGCGCAATGGGATGGTACAGAATAGGGTGACGCAATGAGCAAGTTTATTTTCGTGACAGGCGGCGTCGTATCCTCGCTTGGCAAAGGGCTCGCGTCTGCCTCTATCGGCAACCTGCTCGAAAGCCGCGGGCTCAAGATCACCTTTCTCAAATTGGACCCCTATATCAACGTCGATCCCGGGACGATGAATCCGTACCAGCACGGCGAAGTGTTCGTGACCGACGACGGGGCCGAAACCGACCTCGATCTGGGACATTATGAGCGCTATACCTCGCTCACCCTGACACGCGAGAACAACTACACGACCGGCCGGATCTACAATTCCGTAATTACGAAAGAACGCCGCGGCGATTATCTGGGGGGTACCGTCCAAGTCGTGCCGCACATCACGGATGAAATCAAGCAATGCGTCATCCGCGTCGCGGACGGCATGGATGTCACTATCGTCGAAATCGGCGGCACCGTCGGTGATATCGAGAGTCTGCCGTTTCTTGAAGCCATCCGCCAGATTCCCTATGACGTGGGGCGGGAGAATGTGCTCTATGTCCACTTGACGCTGGTCCCCTACATCGGGGCGTCGGGCGAGCTGAAAACCAAACCGACGCAACATTCGGTGAACAAACTTCGGGAAATCGGCATCCAGCCGAATATTCTGCTCTGTCGCACGGACCGGTATCTGCCTCCCGATCTGAAGGCGAAAATCGCCCTGTTCTGCAATGTCGAAAAAGACGCGGTGATTACCGCCAAGGATGTCGAAACCGTGTATGAAGTGCCGATCGTCTTTCGCAAGGAGGGTTTGGACGACCTTATCGTACGGATGCTCCATCTGGATACGGGCCCTCCGAATCTTCGCGAATGGGATGCGATGGTGCAGAAAATCAAACATCCCAAGCACGAAGTGTCGGTGGCCCTGGTCGGAAAGTATGCCGGGTTGAAGGAGTGCTATAAAAGTCTCGCGGAAGCGCTGGTCCATGGCGGGATCGACCATGAGACGCAGGTCAATGTGCATTGGCTTGAGTCTGAAGATATCGAGCGGCAGGGTACCGAACGGGTGCTGCGCGAGATGGACGGCATCCTGGTCCCGGGCGGTTTCGGTGTGCGCGGCGTGGAGGGCAAGATCGATGCGATCCGGTATGCGCGAGAGCGGCACATTCCGTATCTCGGTCTCTGCCTGGGAATGCAGTGCGCCGTGATCGAGTTTGCGCGCCATGTAGCCGGCCTCAAGGGCGCGAACAGTTCCGAATTCGATCCGGATTGCAGCGATCCCGTCATTGATTTGATGGCCGGCCAGCAGGGCGTCAAAGAGAAAGGCGGCACCATGCGGCTCGGCGCCTACGGCTGCAAGCTGGCCGGCGGCACGCTCGCGCAGAAGAGCTATGGGGTCTCCGAAGTGACGGAGCGGCATCGCCATCGCTATGAGTTCAATAATGCCTATCGCGAGGAACTGACACAAAAGGGACTGGTATTGAGTGGGATATCCCCGGACGACCGCCTCGTGGAGATCGTGGAACTGCCGACCCATCCCTGGTTTCTCGCGACCCAATTCCATCCGGAGTTCAACTCGCGCCCACATCGTCCCCATCCGTTATTCAGCGGGTTCGTTGGTGCGGCTCTTCGGAGGAAATGCGGACGATGAACGGCGCGGGATCCTGAGCCTGCCGGAAGATCGAGTTAAACCATGCCGTACGAAGTTGATGTGGGTTTCTTCAAGGCCGGGGCGGGGCATCCTCCCTTCCTCATCGCCGGTCCTTGTGTGATTGAAAACGAACAACTGGCGCTCGAGACCGGTGCGCGCATTGCCGCCATTACGCGGGCCCTGGGTGTTCCATATATTTTCAAATCGTCCTATGATAAAGCCAATCGGACGTCGATCCATTCGTTCCGTGGGCCCGGTCTGCAGGCGGGATTGGCCGTGCTCAAGAAAATTCGGGACACGGTCGGGGTGCCCATCCTGACCGACGTGCACACCGCCGAAGAGGCGAAGGTCGCGGCGCAGGTCGTAGATGTCCTGCAGATCCCCGCGTTTCTTTGCCGGCAGACCGATCTCCTGGTGGCGGCCGCCGAGACCGGGCGTGTGGTCAACGTCAAGAAGGGGCAGTTTCTCTCTCCGTGGGAAATGGACAATGTGGTGAAAAAGGTGGAGGAAGCGGGGAGCCGGAAAATTTTGTTGACTGAACGGGGTTCGTCCTTCGGATACAATAATCTGGTCGTCGATATGCGGGCGCTGCCCATCATGCGGCGATTCGGCTATCCGGTGGTGTTTGACGCGACGCATAGCGTGCAACTGCCTGGCGCCGGTGGCACGAAATCGGCGGGGCAGCGCGAGTTTGTCGAACCGCTCGCGTGTGCGGCCGCAGCTGCGGGATGCGATGGATTTTTTATGGAGGTCCATCCGAATCCCGATCAGGCGTTATCGGACGGGCCCAATATGGTACCGCTCCATGATTTGAAGGCGCTGCTCGAACGCATTCTACGCATATGCCGCGCGGTTGCTTGATGAAAGAACACAACAAACATGGACGCCGGCGCGCGGCCGATGAAGCGTCGGTCGGAGATAACCCAAGCCTCGAGGAGGGGAAGCGGGTTTTGCGGATTGAGGCGCAGGCCGTCGGCGCGCTGATCGACCGGCTGGACGGCCGATTCGCGCAGGCTGTAGACATACTGTATCAATGCAAGGGAAAAGTCATCGTGTCGGGCATGGGCAAGTCGGGGCTCATCGGTCAAAAGGTTGCGGCGACCTTGGCCAGCACCGGCACGCCGTCGTTTTTTCTCCATCCGGCTGAAGGACTCCATGGCGACCTGGGTATGGTCGCCAGGCGGGACGTGATGATCGGCATTTCGAACAGCGGCGAAACGCAGGAGATCTTGCAACTCCTGCCGTTCGTCAAACGGATCAATATTCCGGTCATGGCGCTCACCGGACGGATGGGATCCACGCTCGCCAAGAACTCGGACGTCGCATTGGATATTTCGGTCGCCGAAGAAGCCTGTCCGATGGGCCTGGCTCCGACGGCGAGCACCACCGCGACGTTAGCCATGGGAGATGCCCTGGCCATTGCATTGCTGCGGAAGCGAGGCTTCAAGCCGGATGATTTTGCGCAATTTCATCCGGGCGGCACGCTCGGCCGGCGGTTATTGATCAAGGTCAAGGACTTAATGCACGGCGGCGAGGCATTGCCGGCGGTGCGGCCCCAGGCGTCCGGACCGGAGGCGATCCTGGAAATGACGGCCAAAAAATTGGGCATGACAACCGTGCTTGACGAGAAAGGCTGTCTCACGGGCATCATCACGGACGGTGATCTTCGACGCTTCATTCACGGCGGGGGCGATTTCAAGGCGATCACCGCGGCCGATCTCGCCAGCCGGCATCCCAAGACCATCGGTCCTCATGAACTGGCGACGACGGCGCTCGCCCTCATGGAGCAACACAGCATCACCGCATTGGTCGTCATGGAGTCGGGACAACGGCCTCTGGGAGTCATACACTTGCACGATCTCTTGAAGAACGGCATTGTCTAGTCTGATCAGCGTGAATAGCTATGAAAACAGAGCCTGAATCAAAACCGGCAGGGTTCGCCCTGGTCCAGTCTGGGACGCAGGAGAGCAATATCAATCTGCCGAACGTTCTGACGGTCTCCAGGATTCTGCTCATTCCGGTGTTCGTCGTCCTGTTCGTGACCCCCACGCCCGATCGGTCGCTGGCCGCCGCCGTGGTCTTTGTGATTGCGGCCCTGACGGATCTGCTTGACGGGTATCTTGCGAGGCGGCGAGGGCAGGTGACCAAGTTAGGACGCTTGTTGGATCCGATCGCCGATAAACTGCTGGTCCTCTCCGCCCTCATCGTGTTGGTCCAGGTCGATCGGGTCACTGCGTTGGTCGCCATTCTGATCATTGCGCGCGAAGTCGCCGTAACCGGCATCCGGGCGATTGCCGCCACGGAAGGCGTGATCATTTCGGCCGAAACGACCGGGAAATATAAGATGGCTTTGCAAGTAATCGCGATCGTCTTGTTGATTTTGGAAGGAACCGTCCTGTCGGATTACGGCAACGTCCATCTCGCCGGGATCGTCACCCTCTATCTCTCTCTGGTGCTGGGATATGTATCCGGCGGTCAGTATGTCTGGAACTTTTGGCGGCAAATCACTCTAAAAGGTCTGTAGCAGCGATCCCTCCAAGAATAAGCGGCCTCCCGCCGGCTTTCCTGATCTATGTCTGATGCCTTCGTGATCGCCATCCTGATCGTTGTCGGATATCTCCTCGGTTCCATTCCGTTCGGGGTGGTGATCTCACGACTATTAGGTACCACGGATCCGCGGACGGCCGGCAGCCGCAACGTAGGCTTCACGAATGTGCTGCGGGTCGGAGGCAAGCGAGCCGGGATTCTGACGTTAATTGGGGACCTGGGCAAAGGATGGATCGCGGCGTGGACCGCGGGCCAACTCCTGCATGATGAAACCGCAATTTTGGCCGTTGCCTTGTCGGTCATCGTGGGGCATCTGCACTCTCTTTTTTTGGGATTCAAGGGGGGAAAAGGTGTGGCAACGGCGCTCGGCGCGGTCCTCGGCCTGGATCCGGTCATCGGTCTCAGCCTGCTGTGTCTGTGGCTGCTCGCGGTGTGGCTGTGGCGGTATTCGTCAGGCGGCGCATTAGCGGCCTTCGGCTTGTTTCCCATCGCGGCCATGTGGTTTCACCAGAGTCCGCAGTTCATCGGCTTTGCATGCGTCATCAGTGCGCTGATTTGGTTTCGCCATAAGGAAAACCTCGGGCGTTTATGGAGTGGCACGGAATCCCGGATCGGCCAGGCCGGCAAGTCGTGATCGTTCAACAGAAAGCGCCAAGTTCGACGAAGGGCAGAAGCAACGAAGTGGGAACACAAAGCGTCTGCCTTCTATAAAGAAAAGGGGAGCGTCCGATATTCGAAGCCGGAAAGACCGTCGGTGGCGATGCAGACTGGGATATGAGTTGACATAATAACTCTTATCAGACATTTATGGAAAGCGATTCTATATGCTGCTGTACGAACTGTTAGCCCGCCTGCGGAAGGAGCTTCTGCTGACCGGCAATGCCTTATATGAAACCGTGCTCGCTCTTGCGGAACGCGTGAATCGTAAAGTGTATGTCTTGCGACTTCATGCCCATGCCACGCAGCAGCTCCAGGCGATTCGAGCGTTACAGGGCCAACTCGGTCGGCGCGTCGCCGATCATCTCGGGTCATTTTCCGAAGCGACTGCGACATCCCCCGGCGGGTCCGTGACCGACCTGGCGGCGGTAGTCTCAGGCGCGGCGCACCGACTCCACCAAGTCAAAACGGAATTGATGAAAACCGAGAGCCGCATTCGGGAACTCAAACGTGAAGCCGCGGATGAAGAATTACTCGCCATTCAACGGGACCTTGCTCTACGTGACGCGGGCCTGGCCCGGGTTGTGGTGGCGCGCGGCGCGAAGGTTGCCGGCCATCCACTCGGCGAATTCGATAGGCCGCCCACGACGCGAGTGGTGTCGATTTTTCGCGGTCCATTTGTGTTGCCGATCTCGGATGAACTAGTCTTGCGTCCTGACGACGTGGTCGTTCTGGCCGGGTTGCACGCCGATTTGGATCGCCTCGTCCCCCATTTTCAAAAGCAACGGACTGCGAAGAGCGTGTCGTAACCGTCCGATAGTTTTTCTGTCCGCATCTGGTATGCTACAGGAGCTGCTGCATCAGGTTTCACGATTCGAAGGAGGCGGAGCGTGCGTATCGGGTCATCTGCGCAGTTGATTCGAGACATGGCGGCCGGTGGTCTGCTGATCGGCCTCTGTCTGCTTACCATCGGCATCGCGCCGGCGGCCGGCGGCCCTCGGGACGCCGCCGGATTGAAACTGCTCGAAGATATTCAGAGCGTCATCACCGATCTGGCCGAAGAGGCTAAGCCATCGGTCGTCAGTATCCTGCCCGTGCAAAACGGCCGGTCCCGTGATGTTTCGGGTGAACGGCTTCCCAACCCGTCGGGGTCCGGCTCCGGGGTGATCGTCGATGCCGACGGCCATATCATTACCAATAATCATGTGGTCGGCGAAGCGAACGAAGTCGAGGTGCGACTCTCGGATAAAACCAAGCTGTTTGCGCAGGTCATCGGGAAGGATCCGGATACCGATCTGGCGGTCATTAAGGTGACCAGCGACCGTCCCCTCACCAGTGCGCGTTTCGGGGATTCGGGCTCGGTCAAGGTCGGTCAATGGGTGTTGGCGGTCGGGAATCCGTTCGGTCTCGATCGCACCGTCACCTTGGGCGTGGTGAGCGGCATCGGTCGGGAAAACATCAATCTCTCGCGATATGAGAACTTCATCCAGACCGATGCGTCGATCAATCCCGGGAATTCAGGCGGGCCGTTATTCAACCTCCGAGGTGAAATCATCGGCATTAATACGGCGATCATTAATTTCGCGCAAGGCATCGGCTTCGCCATCCCGTCGAATATGGCGAAACAGGTCATGCAGCAACTCATTGCGAAGGGCCGCGTGGTCCGAGCGTGGCTGGGCGTGGGGTTACAACCGCTCACGGTGGAATTAGCGAAGAAGTTCGGTGTGAATGAGGGCGAAGGCGTGCTCGTCAATGAAGTGTTTGATAAGGATCCGGCCGCCGTCGCCGGCATGAGGCCGGGCGACGTCATCACGAAAATTGACGGCGGTCTCGTTGATAGCCCGAACAAGCTCTCCCGGTTGGTCGCCGCTCTTCCCCCCGGCTCCACGGTCAATGTCGAAGTGGTTCGGGACGGCCGCCGCATCCAGTTGAATGTGGCCTTGAGCGAGCGGCGCGATCATGTCGTCACGGCGTCGCTGCCCCAGTCGCGCTCCGAGGTCAAGTTGGGTCTGGACGTCCAAGATCTCACCGCCGCGCTCGCCGACAAGTTCAAGCTGGCGGAGACGAAAGGCGTTCTGATCGCCCGGGTCGAGCCCGGCAGTCTGGCGCAAGCAGAAGGGTTGCGCGAAGGGGACCTCATCAAGGAGGTCAATCGCGTCGAAATCGGAACCGTGACGGAATTCAGCGCCGCCGTCTCCAAAGTCAGGCGCGGCGAAACGATCCTCCTTCGCGTGTTGCGTGAGAGCCGCGCCTTCTTCGTGGTCCTCAAACCTTCCGATCGCTGATGGCCGACATCAATGCGCGGCGACGGGCTGGCGCGCCGCTTTCTGTTCTTCGATGATCCGTCCCATCAAGTCTCGCGGCACCTCCTCGTAGTGGGAAAACTCCATCACATAACCGCCTCGCCCGCCGGTAATCGAGGTCAGTGAGGGCGCATACTTCAGCAGTTCAGCGAGCGGCACGGTGGCTGTGATCGTTTCGGTATGGCCTTTGGCCGCCACGCTCACAATCCGCCCCCGCCGTGAATTAAGATCTCCGATCACCGCGCCGATGACATCCTCCGGCGCTTCGACATCGACCGACATGATCGGTTCGAGTAACACCGGATGCGCAGCCTCCATCGCCTTCTTAAATCCCATCGAGGCCGCGATCTTAAACGCAAGTTCCGACGAATCCACCACATGGTATGACCCGTCGTAGACGGTGACCCGTACATCGACGATGGGAAAGCCGGCCAGGACGCCCTCATGCATCGCTTCGACGACTCCCTTCTCGACCGCAGGGATAAAATTTCGAGGAATCGCGCCGCCGACGACTCGGTTCGTAAATTCGTACCCCCCTCCCCGCGGCAGCGGCGCCAGTTCAAGCCAGCAATCGCCATACTGGCCGTGTCCGCCGGTCTGCTTTTTATATTTGCCCTGCGCCTGGGCTACGCTCCGGATGGTTTCTTTGTACGGAATCTTTGGGGTATGGACGGCGACCTCGGCGCCGTATTTGCGATGAAGCTTTTCCAGCGCGACATCGAGATGCAGTTGCCCCATGCCACTGAGCACCATCTCTTTCGTCTCAGGATTGCGCGTGAATTCCAGGCTCGGATCTTCTTCGATGAGCTTATGCAGGCCCAAGCTGACTTTTTCGATGTCGGCCTTGGACTTCGCTTCAATGGCAAAGGATAAGACCGGCCGAGCCAGCCGGAGCGGCGGATACTGAATCGGCGTCCGTTCGTCGCATAACGTGTCGCCGGTCATAGTGTCCTTTAATTTGGCGATGGCCACGATGTCCCCGGCCGATGCAGTCGGAACCGGCGTGTATTTTTTCCCGAGAATGGTGAACAGATGTCCTCCCTTTTCTTTGGTCCGGCGAGTGGCGTTATAGACAGCCGTGTCGGCGGGAAGGGCGCCTGAGAGCACCCGCATATAGGATAGACGACCGACGAACGGATCGATGATGGTTTTAAACACATAGCCGGAAAAGGGCTCGGATGGGGTCGCCTGCCGGATAACGGGGTCGGCAGATCCCTCCGCAGGGAGTCCTTGAAGCGGAGCGGCTTCCGCTCGCGCCGCCGGCGACGGCAGCAGTGCGATGCAGGCGTCCAGCAACGTCTGGATGCCGACGGTGCGCATGGCCGATCCGCACAGCATCGGAACAATCTTGCCGCCCTGCATGGCGGTGCGAAGCCCTTGAAGCAAGTTCTCCTGGGAAAGCGTGCCGTCCGAAAGATACGTCTCCAGGTACCGGTCATCGACTTCGGCGACCGCTTCGGTCATCCGCTTTGTGGCTTGATCAACCAGGGCCATGAGCTCGGGCGGAATCCCCTCGTCCTTCACTTTGGCGCTGTCCGGACCGGACAGGCGGGCGCGCCCGGTCATAATATCGACGATCCCCGCCAGTTGCGGACCGGCGCCGATCGGCAAAGTCAGTGGAACGGCCGTTGTCTCGAACTCCGATTGAAACGCATCCACGAGCGAGAAAAGGGACGTTCCATCTTTATCCAGTTCATTGATGAAGACAAGACAGGGCAAATTCGCGTCCCGAATCGCGTTCCAGAGCCGCGTCAGCTCGCTTCGTATGCCGCTGGAGGCGCTCAAGAGGAGAATCACTCCGTCCACTGCACGGAGGGCCGCCAGCATTTCCCCGGCGAAGCCCGACGCTCCCGGCGTGTCTACTACATTGAAGACGGTTTCCTTATAAGGCAGATGAACGACGCTGGTGCTCAAGGAGGTATGGCGGTGGATTTCTTCCGGCTCGAAATCGGATACCGAGGTTCCGTTGACGACCGACCCCAGTTGCGGCACCGTGCCGGCCGAGTACAACATGGCTTCGATCAATGAGGTTTTTCCCGATCCGGCATGAGACACCACGGCGATATTTCTGATGCATTCCATGGACGAGACTCTCATGATGAACCTCCTCGGGTTGTCGCCGAAGGCGCAGGATCGCCCGGCGAGCAGTTGGTATGGACGGGTGCTATACCGACATTCGCCAATCCTTCCTTGATGTGTTCAACACGGCCGGTGCCTCCTCTTTGCTCAGGCGATGGTGCTCGCCGGCTCGATCCAGCCTTGGTCGGCAAAACTGACATAGCGGCCGTCCCCAAGCACCAGATGGTCCAAGATCCGGATGCCCAGCAGTTGTCCGGCCGCCACCAATCGGGACGTCAGCAAACGATCTTCTTGACTGGGCGTAGGGTCGCCGCTGGGATGATTGTGAAGCAGAATCAGTGCAGCCGCCGACTCCCGGATGGCCAACTGGAACACTTCCCGGGGATGGACCAAGCTGTGCGTCAAGGTCCCCTCTGAGATCGTCGCTTCCCGAAGCATGGCATTCTTCGCGTCCAAGAGGACGATCGTGAAGATTTCATGGCGAAGGTTTCGAAGTCGAGGGTGAAAATGCTTAAACAGGTCGGCGCTGGACGAGATGCGAATCCCTGTAGACAGCGGCACCGAGATCGCTCGGCGCCCGAGCTCAAGTGCCGCTTTGAGTTGGGCAGCCTTGGCAGGTCCTACACCGGGGATCGTGCAAAGCTCATCCAGACCGCAATGCACTAAGCCCGAAATGCCCCGGAATTGATGCAGAATATCCATCGCCACTTCCACCGCCGAAGCGTCCCGCCGTCCCACTCGTAACAGAATGGCGAGCAAGTGGGCATCCGACAGGGCGTCCGGCCCATGCTTGAGCAGGCGCTCGCGTGGGCGTTCGGCTTCGGGCCAGTCGATGATGCCGAGGCCGCGTTGCTTTCGTTCCATACCGGCTCACTGCGACAGAAAACTGTCACGTTGAACGTTTTTGTACTGGCACATTGGCGCATCTCAGGGGGGACAGGCACCGATGGGTGAACGTAAACGATTGAAAAATAATAAATCGACATTTTGGTGCAGGTCTTGCTTGGGATTGCCTACAGTCGCCGTCAACGTCACTACCGAGGAGGGCTACCATGGAATGTCCGAAGTGCAAAGGGCTGATGATGCTGGAGAGATTTTCTGATTTTTTTCTCATCTTCTACGCCTGGAAATGCATCAACTGTGGCGCCATTATTGATCGCACCATTTCCGCGAACCGTCGGAAGAGCCTCGCGGCACGCGAACCCCAAACCGTCGCCACGCGTTAGCCCCGTTTCCGCCGGGTGGTTCCGAGGCCTGAAGTCGTAGAAGGACGCTCGCTCTCAAGAGGCTCGGTCGAGCACTTCGGGGCGAGACGAAATAAGGTGTCATTATAGCGAGCGACTCCATGGTCGTCAAAGCCGCGCGGGCAACCGCGCGCATGAATCCAATCAACCCAATCACGCAACCCAATCACGCCCCTTCCGATCGCGCCGTGTCCTCTGGCTAAGTAACTCCCGAACGGCGCGGACGTTGACAACGCCGCAAGTTGTTTCCTATTTTCGGTTGCTCCGCTTGACCCCTTCAAAAACGCTATGTTACAGTGATGACCTGCATGAAAGTGAGACTCTCCTCCTAACCGTTATGCGTGTCATCGCGGGTGTACACCGAGGCCGTCGCCTCCTGGGGCCCAGTGGACCTGCGATCCGTCCTACTTCCGATCGCGTCAAAGAAGCTCTCTTTTCAATTGTCGGCGACCGAATCGTCGGTGCCCGCGTGCTCGATCTTTACGCCGGAACGGGGGCTTTAGGAATCGAGGCGCTCAGCCGTGGGGCGGCCCATGTGACCTTCATCGAAGAAGATGTGTCGGCAGGTCGCCTTTTGCAGGCGAACCTCCAACGCTGCCGACGTGTTGGCACTCCCGACGTACATGTCAGCGCTACTCGAGTCGAATCATACTTGCGCCGCGGCAGACGGCCGCACCCTTTCGATATCGTGCTGGCCGATCCTCCGTATGCCGAGACCGTTGACGTGGTCCATGTCCTGGCGCTGGCCCCGGCCGAAACATTCGCGCCGCGCGCGCTCCTGATTCTCGAGCATGCGAAGAAAACGCTCATCCCGCCGACCATGGGTGTCTTCCACCTGGCCCGTCGGTATGAATACGGGGATACGGCGCTCAGTCTCTTTCAGCGGCCGGAGGAGCCGTCGGTGTCGCTATGAAGATCGGCGTGTATCCGGGCACATTCGATCCTGTCACGCACGGACACACCGATATTCTGACGCGCGGTCTTCGTATCTTCGAGAAAGTGATCGTGGCGGTGGCGCCGAATCCAAGCAAGCACCCGCTCTTTAATTTGGCGGAGCGGCTGGAGATGGTTCGGCTCGTCACGAAGGATCTTGCCGATGTTGAAGTCATGGTCTTCGAGGGTTTGCTGGTGGATTTCGTGCAACGCTGTGGAGCCCATGCTATCCTACGAGGGCTGCGGGCCATCTCCGATTTCGAGCATGAATTCCAAATGGCGCTGATCAATCGCAAACTCGCCGAAACCGTGGAGACGGTCTTTCTCATGCCGAGTGAAGAATATTCCTATCTTTCTTCCACCATTATCAAAGACGTCGCGACACACGGCGGATCCTTGAAGGATTTTCTGCATCCGGTTGTGGCGCAGCGTCTTCAGGAACGGATTCGAGGTCTCAAAGCATGAAACTGGCAGCGCGTGCGGCACGTGTGGTTCCCTCCCCGACCCTCAGTATCACCGCCACGGCGAAGGCAATGGCGGCCCAAGGCGTCGATGTGATTGATTTTGCATCAGGCGAGCCCGACTTTGATACGCCTGCTCCCGTCAAAGCCGCGGCTGAGGCGGCCATCCGCGCAGGATTTACCAAATATACGCCCTCAAGCGGGATTGATGAATTGCGGATCGCGATTGCCGACAAGTTGAAGGCGGAACAAGGCTTGCCATACGACAAATCGCAGATTCTCGTGTCCTGCGGCGCGAAACACTCGTTGTACAATGTGGCCGAGGCTCTGTTGGAGGCTGGAGACGAGGTCATTATTCCCACGCCGTTTTGGGTTTCCTATCAGGACCAGGTGCTGCTCAACGACGCCACACCGGTGTTGCTTCCGACCCGCGAAGCGGACGGGTATACCATTCAGGAAGCGGAACTCGAACAGAAGGTGACGCGGCGCACCAAGGCCGTGATCGTCAATGCACCGTGCAATCCAACCGGCGCGACATACGATCAGCGTACGCTTGAAGGCATTGCGGCGGTGGCGTTGCGCCATGATCTGATGATCATTTCGGACGAAATTTACGAGAAGGTGCTCTACGATGGCCTGCGACACGTCAGTATTGCCTCGCTGGGACCGGATGTAGCGGCGCGGACGGTGGTCATCAACGGTGTTTCTAAAGCCTATGCCATGACCGGTTGGCGCATCGGATACGCCGCCGGCCCGAAAGACCTCATCACGGCAATGGCCAATATCCAGAGTCAAAGCACCTCGAATCCCTGTTCAATTTCGCAGAAGGCGGCTGTTGCCGCATTTCGCCTGGGGGATGCCTTTACGACCGAGATGGTGCGCGAGTTCGATCGGCGCCGCCGCGTGATGGTCGAACGACTCAACAAGATCACCGGGATCAGTTGCCGGATGCCGAGCGGGGCCTTCTATGCATTTCCCAATATAGCCGGTGTCTTGAATCGTCGGATCGACGGCGACCTATTGAAGTCGACGTCCGATGTGGCCACGTACCTGTTGAAAGAGGCTCAAGTCGCCGTCGTGCCGGGCGAGCCCTTTGGCAGCGGAGATCATATCCGGCTGTCTTATGCCACGAGCATGGAGGCCATCGAACGAGGTCTGGCGCGGATCGAACAGGCGTTGCGTCAGTTGCGGTGAAAGCGGGTGTCCTGGCGTCCGGCAAGCTTGATTTTTTTCGGATGGATCTTATCTTCTCTTAGCGCAGAATGACCACCACGTAACAGGAGCGACTGCCGTGCCGATTTACGAATATCTGTGCCAGGCCTGTTCGCATCGATTTGAAGTGAAGCAAAGCATCAAGGATGATCCCATCAAAAGCTGCGCCCGCTGCGGCTCCGCAGTGGACAAGCTGATTTCCTCCCCCGCCATTATGTTCAAAGGCAGCGGGTGGTACGTGACGGATTATTCCGACAAGTTGAAGCCCACGGACGGTAAGGGCGAGGCCGACAAGAAGGCGACAGACAAGCCGGCCGAAGGGAAACCCCAGCCGACGGTCACCGCCGAGAGCGCGACACCATCAGCGCCTGTGGCCGCGAAGGAAACATCTACCGCTCCCTCCGCCGCATCCTCCTCGTCCGGCGCAGCCGCCCCTACCCCGACACCATCGGCGTCATAGCCGCGAACTGGGACGGTCCGGATCGCTCCAGACCCGCGGCTCGTTTCGGCGGAGTGGCGCTGGATTTCTTTTTGGGCGGGGTCTTTGCCGGGGGCTTCGGTGAGGGTTTGTGCGAGGGTTTGGCGGCCGGTTTGGTCGCCGGCTTGCCTTTGGCCTTGCCGGCGGTTCCTTTGGTCAGCTTGGCGCTCCGTTCCCGTTCGGCCGAGAGCGCCCGTTCCAAATTCGCGAGCATCGCAGATTTTTCTTTATTGACGCGGGTCAATTCTTCCACACGTGTCTGCAATTCCTCTTTCGCCTTGTTCGACGCATTGAGCTGATTCTGTAACAGCGCCTTGTCCGCCGCCGTGGTCTGGGCCTCGGTACGTAGTTGTTCAATTTGAGCCTGGAGCGCCGGCGGCCAATAATCGCATCCCGTCAACGCTACGGTGAGGACTGTGCCGACTGCAAACGCGATCGCGACCTGTCGAAACGAACGTATCATCATAGGTGTGTTCCTCCGATGGCGCCGATTATACAGACAAAGCCGCATCACTTCATGGAGAAAGTTCACATCCCGCGCGATGGAGCACTGAGGCGACCGCCGCACGGGAGACGGCACCTTCCCGGATCATGCGGACCGGCGCACGCGCGTCAATGATGGTCGACGGCATTCCTCCCGGTGTCGATCCCGCATCAAGAATCATCTGAATGTCGTCGCGCAGGATCGCCGACACCTCGTCCGCCGTGCAGAGCGCGCTCTGACCGGATCGGTTCGCACTCGTTCCCGTCAACGGCCCGACCCGCACCAGCAATCGCCGAAGCAGTGGATACGCCGGGAGGCGAACGCCCACGGAGCCGCTGCCGGCGGTGAGCAGCCGGGACAGGAACAGCCGTGCGGGAAGAACCAGTGTGAGCGGGCCGGGCCAGAAGGAACGCATCAGAACCTCGGCCGCCGGTGGCACGGTCTCGACCAGCAACCGCATCTGGTCCACCTCGCCGATCAGGACAAGGAGCGGTTTGTCATCGGCGCGGCCCTTGATCCTGACGACCGAGTGCAGGGCTTCAAGATGAAAGGGTGACGCGGCCAACGCGTAGGAGCTTTCCGTTGGAATAGCCATAACGCCGCCGGCGATGAGATGGGTGGCGATCGCGGAGTACGTGGTTTCGTCGGGCTCCGTATGGAAGGGGATCACGGTCGGCATGGGATTCTTTGATCATCAGCCAGGTCGCGGCATGGACGCCCGTTCGGCGATGGAGTGTTCCGTGCGTCTCCGGCTTGGAGTATTTGAGCCGGGGCGCGGAATGACGGGCGGGCGTGAGGCCGGCATCGCATCGGTCGAACGGCGTCGTCCGCCGGATCAGCAGCTGGGCGAAATCATCGCTCGAGAAGCGATATCCGTCCGATAGTGGCAGCCGTCGAACGAGATTGTCCGCACCGTTCGATAGGCGGCGTCCCGTGCTTCCATCAAGGTTGAGGCTCGGCCGGTGACGCTCAGCACGCGGCCGCCGGCGGTCAGCACGGCCCCGTCCCGTTGTGTGGTGCCCGCGTGGAAGACGACGGTCCGGTCTTGCGGCGTCGCCGGTTCAAGCCCATGGATCGGCAATCCGGTCTTGTAGGAACCCGGATAGCCACCGGAAGCCAAGACCACGCACAGCGCCGCCGCCTCGTGCCACTCCACGGCCAGTTGATCCAGACGATGGGTCACCACGGCTTCCAGAATATCGAGCAAATCGGTTCTCAACAGCGGCAACACCGCCTGCGTTTCGGGATCGCCCATCCTGACATTAAATTCCAATACGTATGGCGAGCCCTCGACAATCATCAGGCCGGCGTACAGCACACCCTGAAACGGACACCCCAACCGCCCCATGGCATCGACGGCCGGCTGTAAAATCTCGTGCAGCACCATGTCGCGGAGCGCGGGGGTGGCCAGCGGGGCCGGCGCATAGGCGCCCATACCTCCCGTATTGGGCCCGCTGTCCCCGTCCCCGACTCGTTTGTGATCCTGCGCAGGCGCCATCGGCACAACGGTATTGCCGTCGGTAAACGCCATGATCGTGAGCTCTTCCCCGTCCAAAAATTCTTCAATGACCACGCGCAACCCCGCCTGCCCCAACAGGCCCCGCTCCATGAAATTGCGCACGGCCTGCCGCGCCTCTTCGCGGCTGGACGCGACCACCACGCCTTTGCCCTGCGCCAGTCCGTCGGCTTTGACGACGATCGGGACCCGTTCTTGATCGAGATATGCCAACGCGGGCTCCAGCTGATCGAAGGTCCTCGCCCGTGGAGTCGGAATCCGATTCGTCGCCAATAATTCCTTGGTGAAGCTTTTGCTCGATTCGAGGCGGCTTGCGGCTTTCGTCGGACCGAAGATTTTCAGCTTGGCTTTCCGGAATTCGTCCGCGATGCCGAGGGCAAGCGGCGCTTCCGGCCCGACGACGGTGAGATCGATGTGTTCTGCAAGCGCAAATTCTTTGAGGCGGGTGATGTCATCGGCTTGAATCGGCACACAGGTCGCGAGATCGGCCATTCCGGCGTTGCCTGGCGCGCAGAAGAGTTGGGGATGACGGGGACTCTGCGCGAGTTTCCACGTCAGCGCATGTTCGCGTCCCCCGCTGCCGACGACGAGTATCTTCACGGAAGCGCCTCGCATGACTGCTTGAACAAATGGCATCGCATAGGGAATGAGGGACCGACGAGCGCCGGCTGCTCAACATGTCGTGTGGCAAGGCCGCAGGGAGACTGGACCCTGAGGCGTACTCTTGCGTCAGTACGTTGAAGGGGACAGACGACCGAGAGCGAAGCCACACGACATGTTCAGCAGCCGGTTAGTGGCGGAAGTGGCGCATGCCGGTAAATATCATCGCCAGCCCATGCTCATCAGCCGCCTTGACCACTTCCTGATCGCGGATGGAGCCGCCCGGTTGAATGACGGCGGTAATGCCCGCTTGCGCGGCTGCATCGAGGCCGTCACGGAACGGAAAGAACGCATCCGATGCCATCACGGCTCCCTTCACGGGAAGCACCGCTTTCATGCCGGCAAGCTTGACCGAATCGACCCGGCTCATCTGTCCGGCGCCGATTCCCACCGTCTGCCCGGACGTGGCGTACACGATCGCATTCGATTTGACGTGCTTGCAGACGATCCACGCAAAGCGGCACGCAGCGTACTCTTCATCCGTCGGCTTCCGCGCGGTGGGCACTTGTAACGCCGTGACATTATCCAACCGGCCGAGATCCCGATCCTGCACGATCAATCCCCCGACCAGCTTTTTGAGGTCGTAGCCTTCCTGCGCCGCCTCCGTCAGGGGTCCGATATCCAGGAGGCGGAGGTCCTTCTTGCGTTTGAGCTCCGCTAATGCGTCCGGCGCGAAGCCCGGCGCGATGACGACCTCCACGAAGGTCGAGGTAATCTCCTTCGCAGCCGCCAGATCGACCGGACGATTGAAGGCCAGCACGCCGCCGAATGCCGAGATCGGATCGGTCTCGCGCGCCTTCACATAGGCATCCACCGGGGCGGCGCCCAATGCGACACCACACGGATTGTTGTGTTTGATGATGACCACCGCCGTGTCGGAAAATTCCTTGACGAGTTCAAGCGCCGAGTTGGCATCGAGAAAATTATTGTAGGACATCGCCTTGCCGTGCAGGATCGTCCCTCGGGAGACCGACGGTTCCTGCGACCGGCGCTCGCGATAAAAAGCGCCTTGTTGATGGGGATTTTCTCCGTAACGGAGGGTCTCCACTCGTTCAAACTGGAGCGAAAGAATCGCAGGGAATTTGGCGTCTCCACTCTGAACTTGTTTCTCGAGGTAGGACGCAATGAGTGCGTCGTAGCGGGCGGTGTGCTGAAAGACTTTCATGGCCAGTTCTCGACGCAGGGCGGCCGTCACCGTTCCTGATGTCAAAGCCTCCAGAACGCGCTGATAGTCGGTCGGATCCACTACCACCAGGACATCTTCATGGTTCTTGGCGGCGGATCGCAGCATGGACGGACCGCCGATATCGATATTTTCAATCGCGTCGGCAAACGAACAGCCGGGTTTGGAAATGGCGGCTTCGAAAGGATAGAGGTTCACGACCACGACGTCGATCGGTCCGATGCCTTGCTCCCGCATTTGGGCGACATGGGCCGGGAGGCTGCGCCGCCCCAAGAGTCCGCCATGGATTTTGGGGTGTAACGTTTTCACTCGTCCGTCGAGAATCTCGGGCGATCCGGTATAGGAGGCGACATCGGTGACGGCGATGCCCGCATCACGCAGGGTCTTCGCCGTGCCGCCGGTGGACAGAATTTCCGCGCCCAAAGACACCAGCCCTCGGGCCATCTCCACGACTCCGGTCTTATCAGAAACGCTGATCAACGCCCGCGCGATGCTGGCCATGATAGGCTCCCCTGTTAGTCGTAATCCTGAATAAGGTGGAAGGACACTCACCTGCCGAAAATGCGGGCGAAGAATATCAGACGGATGATCGCCGATTCAAGCTGCCGGCGGGACATTTCTTCTGGAACGGGCGCCTCGACTATCGACCCGGCATGGCCGCAAAAAGCGGCGCGGGCGCAATCTCCGGGCTAGCCTCGCTCGCGGTGATATGGTAGGCTTCGCGCTCAAGCTGGTGCGGCTCGGTCCGATAAGAACCTCCGATCGGATCCCGCGGCCGGCGGATGATGACACTCTCTCGTGTGCGGCTGAGGAGAAGATGAGCTCCCTCGCGCACCCGATTCGTTGGACGATTCATGACGCGTGGAAAAATTCTGGGGACCGGTACTCTTGCATTGAGCATTCTCGCATTTATCTGTACTTCCCGCCATCTGCCGGTGACCCACACGGCGCTGGCCGCTCCTTCGTTCAGCGCTTCGCTGGAAAATAATCAGCTGACGCTGTCGGGTTCCGTCGGATCAGACGCGCACCGGTCCGCCGTCATTACACGCGCTCAAGAATTGCTGAAGGGCACCCGCGTAAAGATCGCGGACCATCTGGCGACCGGCGGCGATGTGGCGACGGCGGGTTGGGAGCCGGCGCTCCCCGCCCTCCTGAGCATTCTGACCGCACTTAATACTAAAGGATCAATTGAGATTCACGATCAGGTGATCACAGTGAGCGGTATGGTGGCGAACGGGGAACAGAAAGCGAAAGTGATGCATGAACTCACGGCGGTGACGGGATCGGCCTACCGGCTTGAAGATCGTCTCACCGTTTTGCCGTCCGTCGATACTTCCGGGCGTGACGTCCCTGCGCGCCCGTCCCGCGCGTCCATTCAATCGAGTCTGAATGAGATTCTGCGGCGCGAAACGATTGCCTTTGAAAGCAAGAGCGCCGCAATGAGTCCGCGCGGCCGGGCGGTGGTGGACAAGCTGATCCCGATCTTGCGGCGCGCACCCGATTTGTCGGTCGAGGTGGGCGGTCACACGGATACCTTTGGAGATCGGGAATACAATTTACAATTAAGCCAGAGGCGAGCCGAATCCGTTCGGCAGTATTTACTCAAGCACGAGGTGCCGAATCGGGTGTCCGCCGTCGGCTACGGAGCGAGTCGCCCCCTCTCGAATGCACGGACGAGAGTCGCTCAACAAAAAAATCGGCGGATTGAACTCCACGTGAAAGAGGAGCGCTGAGACATGCTGACGTTCATCGCGCAAATTCTCGGATGCTTGGTCATAGCGGCCGCCATCGGCCTGGCCATGGGCTGGCTGTTGCGAAGCTTCACGACATCCGAGAAACGCCAGCAGTTGTCTGAAATCGCCGCGCGGTTGCGGGGACGCGAGCACGAGATGGATTCGCTGCATCATGAGCTCAAGGTCCGTACGTCGGCCGTGCAGATTTTGGAAAGCAAAATGATGGCCGCCGAGGCGGCGCTCAAGGATCTCCAAGCCGAGACGGCGATCAAAAGCGAGCAGCTTGATGCGCTGCAATCTGAGGTCGCCGATAAGACGGCGTCCGCGAACTCGCTGACTCGGGAAACCGAGACTTTGCGAGAGGCCCTGGCGGATGCCGAACGAACGTTGGCGGAGCGAGCCACGCGGTATGCCGATATGGAAGCCGAACTCGAAACGGCCCAGGATCTCATGGTTCGCCGCGATCAAGAAATCGCGACATTAAAGACGTGGGTGGATCAGCTCGAAGTGAAAGAGGCCGAGATCGGCCGCCTTCGGGGACAGGTCAAGGAAATGGATTCATTGCAGCGCCAGTTGGCCGCTATGGAAGCCGGCCGGCTTGAAGCCGAGCAACAGGCGCGGCAGACGCGGGACGAGCGGGAAGTGATCGAGGCTCGGCTGGAACAGTTGCTCGATGAATCTCGGACCGAGCGAAGAAATCAGGAGGACCGGGCGCGTGGAGAGGCTGCGCACCATGCCGCCGCGCTGCAGGAACAAGAAGCGCTCATCGGATCGCTACGTCAAGAATTAGTGGACCTCGAATCACTGAGGCAAGACCTTGCCCTCAAGGAGGCGCAGGTGGCGCAAGCGGAAGAACGGCGTATCATGGAAGTCAGCGAGCGAGAGGAAGAGATCGCCGCCTTGCGCCGCCGCTTGGTGGAATATCGGGTGGCGCAGGGATTGATGGGCAAGGCCGCCCCGCGACAGCCGGAAGCGGAAGTCGAAGATGCGCCGGTCGCCAAGCCGGGCAACGGATCAGGCCAACCCAAGGACGACTTGAAGAAGATCCATGGTATCGGCCCGGTCATCGAACGCGCACTCAATCGCATGGGGATGTATACATTCCTGCAAATTGCGCACATGGATCAAACGGATATTGTGCGCGTCGCCGACAAGCTCAATACTTTCCCCGACCGCATTGAGCGGGACAACTGGATCGAAGGCGCCAAACAGCAGCATTACTTAAAGTACGGCGAAAAGCTGTAAGCGGCCGGCCGATCGGCCTCTTCCTTGGACGTCTCTACAGGCCTGCGGGACACCGTTGCCCCGCCAATCATCCGATCTGAAAGACAATCCTGTACGAGAGTGAATTCAGCGACCGGAATGCGCGGCCGGGGGCGGCACGCGGGGGCTTCCGTTATTGTTCCCCGGTGAAGATGGTGCACTTTCATTTCCCATGTTCTGTTCCGAGGGCGGCGGTCCCGGAATGATATAGCTCGCCTGGCCCTTCGCCGTGACGTCGGCGGTAATGCTGTCCCCTTCCTGCAATCTCGTTCCGTCCATCATCATCGTGTTGCCGTCCACATGTAGCCGTATCTCCTTTCCCGAAAGGTCTTTGATCACGTAGACCCTGGCCGAAGCTTGCTGAACTTCCCGCGATGATGGCCGCGACAATGATCATCGACATTGACAGGCTTTTTCGGTGTGTCATATCGGCGCTCCTTTAGAAATGCTGATAGAGAGGCTGAGATCGCTGTCGAGAGTAGATAAGGAAGCAAGCGACGGGCCATTGATATGTGGTTAGACGTTCAGTGAACCACAGTGCAATGCCTGGACCGTCATCGGCAGGATGAGGAAAAGCCATTCAACTCATGATTATTTCGATTTAATTCTGCCGTGTGAATAGTAAAACGCTCACGGCGCATAGAGGGAAGTGAAACGCCATCTTGTCCTGTGAGAGCATTTTGTCCGAGCACCCTACCGCCCGTTGGCCCGACTCAGCGCGTCCCGCAGAAGTGTGTCAGCCCTTGAATTCATAGCCGGCTGACGAACGGCGGGCAGCTCCGGTTGCACCATAATGCGGTGGATCTTCTTCAGCTCTTGAGTGCGATGCTTTCCCTGCATGCTCCTATAAGGCTGCGCCGCAGCGTCGCAATGCCGTCGCATGCAACGCTGTGTGTACGGCAATTGTGCAGTCCCCGCCGCTATAGTGCAAACCTCCGTGCCCATCCCTTCCAGCCGGCGATGAAAAAGAGTTCCCTCAAGCCATAGCTGTTGCGCCCCCCACCTGCTACAAATTTGCAAGCTCAATCGGAACGGGTCTCGAACTATTTGTTGCATTCATTTCCTGCCTCGTCCGCAAGCCGTGGACTGGCAGTCCGCTCGTGAGGACTGTGGCGCTGGATGTCGCTTGCGTGCGGCCATGCGCCTAACTGCTGGAATGAACAAAGAGGCTACTTGGCTGACGAACGGTGCGCCCAGCCGGTGTTGGCCGCGATGCGATGCGTCGTGTGAGTCAATCCGATAGGGGCTACACTCCGATAGGGGCTAAACTGCGTCGCTGCGCCTTACGGACTATCGGAACGGCTCCGCTGTCGGCCATGCCTCTTCTCGCCTTCTCAATCTCCACGGCCAAACCCCTGCGCGCATCCGTTCCAGCCAAGGCAAAGATGGAGGGGATGTTGACCAGCAGGGCGCGCCCGCAATGGCGCACTCTCATCGCCACAGCGCGACGTGGTATAAGCCCAGGATAGTTGGAAGAGCAACGGCTTCGTGCCCATCTCTTCCGGCCGGCGATGAAGGGTCGCCAAGCCGAGGTTCCTGGCTCATGGCCGAAACCCTTGGAACATGAGGAACTGGTTGCTGCTAAAGAATGTCCCACGTCTTACCCGGAAATAAATTCGTCTGCGGCGTTCTTTATAATTCGGGATCTGACCTCTTTAATGTAGGGTATACGCATTATCTCTTCTCTTGCTGCTTGAACGATATTTCCCACCAGTGGAAAACTCGGTTCAACTCGTATTCTTAATTTGTCACTTATAGAAAGGCAAGAAACCGGTTCATCCAGGAGACCTCCAATAATCTTTGTGGAATGGACTCTCGTTCCACATTCACCGCAAAATTTCACATTCGGAGCCAATGGGGCGGAACATTCGGAACACAGGTCCTGACTATCTTTAAGTGCCTTATGATAGGTTTCAATCTGAGGATCTGTGGATGAAAATTCTCTATAGTCCGTGAGACTAATTGCACCAAGAGCCTCGCTAAGCTTCGCGCTTGAAAAAGCCTTCTCCGTAGCCAACAATGCCAGATGAATCATATACCTAAGTCCAGTCTGTCGATCTGCAATTTTCACTGTGCCTTTATTAACCAGGACTCCCGAATAGCAAAGTATATCTAAAGCCAACTTCACGTTCGGAGAGATGTCTCTTTGAACGGTGAAAAATGCTGACTGGTACTCGCTCTTAGTTAGGCGGTGATTCTTTGAACGAATCTCTGGAATGATATACCCGCGCAACAGGTCAAGACCTATCCGAACGTGGGGAGCATACTTCGGCAAACGCTTTGCCAAATTTTGATGATATGGAAGAAGTTCCTTGTCTACAAAGTCCTGAGAAGCTAATGTGACTGCTCGTTCCGAAAACCCTCCGTCCAACGCTCGATTTAGTAAATGGAGGAAAGCACGCGGGTTACCCGTTGAAAGATCGATGCAGAGATCTAGAAGCTCCCCTTTTGAAAAGATTCTTTTTCTGAGAGGATTTCTTTCCGGGATTCTCTTGTCAATTATTCCCCGAAAGAGCTGTCGGTTGACAGTTTTTCCTCGATTGCCCGGTTCGAATCTGTCCATTGAGAGAACAATCGCATCTTGACCTAACTCAAAGTTCCTTCCGTACGACGTTACCGAAGGATAGACTGCAGCTTTTGCGGATATCGGTCCACCATGGAGCAGTTTGAAGATTTCGAAGAATATTTCCTGTTGAGTTGGAATGAATGTGTGAGCAGCTTCATCAAAAAGGAAAATTACCTTGTCGAGACTAAATTGGGTTTTCACTTCGTTGACCATCTCAACAAGGAACCCTGTATCCAATACTCTGTCTAGAAATTCGACGCCGAGTTCTTGTAACACCTTCTCTTTGTCTGATGAGAATGCCAATTTTTGCAGTTGATGGATTTTCTCCTGAAGGAAACTTTTTGTGCTCTCCACTGAGCGTATCCCGAAAATCCTGTGGTAAGGATCTGCATCTCCGCCATGTCCGATTAAATCAAGGGAGACGAGCTTTTCATGCAGTGCCTGAAGGATCTTTGCGTTTACCCAAACCTGGAAGCCGTCACGCTCTCCTGCTTTAACTCCCTCAAGAAGTGTGCTGGTTTTAAAATTGACATAGACCGCTAGTTTTCCCGCTCCACGGAACTCGGAATCCATTTCAATCTCGGCTAGCCGCAAAAGCATTGATTTGCCCACACCTCTTGCTCCTTCGAGCAAGTGAGCACCACTTTGCTTGAGCGTCGATATTATTCCCTGTTCGAAGGGGCCTAGTACTGAGAGTTGCTTGATCTGGCCATATACCAGGTCTTCACAACGCGCCGCCTGAAGTAGATCCATAGCTTGATCATTTTGAGACATTGGGGCTCTCATGTTTGACTGAAGAGTTGAGGAATAGCTTTCGGGAGTTGTTCTCTTGTGCCCTGAAAACGATTTTGCCAAAGATCGAGCAGTAAGTCCTCAACGGCGTTTGTAAGTATGAGATGTCTGCTCCAATCGCTTTCCGTAAAATTAAATCTATCTGGGGAAGTTGATTCAAATGAGGACATCTTTCCATGCACGATATTGCTCAGTTCCCGATAAAGTTTACGTGCCGCACGAACGTCGCACATATTTGCAGATAAGAATTTCGGATTAGCCTTGTGGACATGGGTTTTATACCCTTCGGAAGAAAGATGCTCTAACATTTCTGAAAAATTAAGGTCATCGTCATGGTTCTTCCACGCCCAAAACCTATGAGGCAGGTCCCATAAATAGATAATCGCAACCCCTAGCTCAAGTGTGCGTCGTAATAGAAGTTGTGCAGGCTTATCAAGAGCGCAAGCTGCAAAGTAGATGGAACAAATTATGTCACCGAATATTTCATCAAAAATGCAGACACACTCGATCTGGGATGATGTCAGATCTTTGTGACCGCAAACCATCTTCCCTATTTCGGATAAAGCGCGTGCTTTTAACTCAGCCAGTCTAAGGCCATCGGACTTTTTGGAAAGGGCTTCAGAAAAGTTGCCTGCGAACTTCTGTTGAAGGGCTGTGAGGATAGTTCTTACATCTCCTGGTTTCTTGTAATATTCGCTCATAACTGTTCCGTATACAGGTTGAAATGGCTCTTTGGCACACAGTTCTGTGCAAGAGGCTACTGTCCGGTAGATCTTGTGTCAATGTATTACACGGCCGATTGCCATTGTCTCACCCGGCTTCAACACTTCGAGCGGAGTTTGCCGCCGATCGTCGGAGGGAGCGGACCTAACTTGCCGTTGCTCGGTGGTCTTTGCAGCACAACCTCGTCCGAACGCCTATTCTCCTCGCCGGATGGAACGGATGGGCACGGAGGTTGACGCCATAGCGCCGGAGGAAATTCCGCATCGCACGTGGAGCAGCGTGCGACGGCATTGCGACGTTGCGGCGCAGCCTCATAGGAGCACGCGATGAAGCATACAACCATCTCGAAGCCTAAGAGGGCTCAGCGCATTATGGCGTAACCGAAGCTGCCCGCCGTTCGTCAGCCGGCGTCATCGAGGCGTCGCGCCGAGTTTACAGGCTTCGAGCACGCAAGGTGTAGTTGGGTGCTCCCGCAGGTGTCTTGGCGGCGAAGACTCCAGTCCGAGCGCTCCCCCTTCCTTCGTTTGACTTCCTTTCTTCACCCTTCTAGAATCCGCCCAAGAACGTCCAGACATGCCATCGCAATTCGTCCATCTCCATCTCCACACCCAATATAGTCTCCTCGACGGCGCGAATCAGATCGATCCGCTGGTGCAGCGCGTGAAGGAATTCGGCCAGCCGGCGGTGGCGATGACCGACCACGGAAACATGTTCGGCGCGGTGGAGTTCTACCGGAAGGCCACCGAATCCGGGATCAAGCCCATCATCGGCTGCGAGGCCTACATGGCGCCGGGAAGTCGGCTGGCAAAGGACAGCGGGCTGGCGAACAACGATTACTACCACCTCATTCTGCTCGCCTCAAACCGGACCGGATATCAGAATCTCATCAAATTGGTCAGTAAAGCCTATCTTGAAGGATTCTATTACAAGCCGCGGATGGATAAGGAAATATTGCAGCAGCATTCTGAGGGTCTCATCGCCTTGTCCGGTTGCTTGAGCGGCGAGGTCTCCTACCTGATCGGTCAGGGAGATTTGGAGGGCGCGACAAGAACCGCCGGCGAGTATCGCGAGATTTTCGGCAAAGACCATTACTACCTGGAGTTGCAGGCGAACGGATTGGAGCACCAGCGCGTCGCCAACGACGGCTTGCTGGCGATTCATAAGAAACTCGGGATTCCGCTGGTCGGCACGAACGATTGCCACTATCTCAAGAAGGAAGACGCGCATCCGCACGAGCTGATGTTGTGCCTGCAGACGGGAAAGACCATCAGCGACACGAATCGCATGAAGTTCGATACGGATCAACTCTATGTGAAATCGACCCAAGAAATCGAAACCGAATTCAAGGAATTGCCGTCGGCCGTCTCCAACACGGTCCGCATCGCGGAAGCCTGCACGTTGGAGCTCGCGTTCAACAAAACGTACTTGCCGAAGTTCACCGTGCCGGACGGATTTACCCGTGAAACCTATATGGAGCATCTCGCGACGGAAGGACTGGCGGCGCGCTTGAAGGAACGTCCCACTGCCCTCCCCGCGCTCACCTATCAGATGCGGCTCAAGGAAGAGCTGGCGGTGATTTGCTCCATGGGGTTTGCCGGGTATTTTTTGATCGTCTGGGACATCATCAAATTCGCCCGCTCCAGAGGGATTCCTGTCGGTCCCGGGCGAGGCTCGGCCGCCGGCAGCCTGGTCGCCTACGCGTTGCGGATCACCGATTTGGATCCGCTGGTGTACAGCCTGCTCTTCGAGCGGTTCTTGAATCCCGAGCGCGTCTCCCTTCCCGACATCGACATGGATTTTTGCATGGATCGGCGTGACGAGGTCATCAACTACGTGGTCGAGAAGTACGGCAATGACCATGTCGCGCAGATCATCACGTTCGGGACGATGAAGGCGAAGGCGGCGATTCGCGATGTGGGTCGGGTGCTGGATATGCCCTACGCCGAGGTTGATCGCATCGCCAAGCTGATCCCGGACGATCTCAAGATGACGCTCGACAAGGCGCTGGAGCAAGAGCCGCGCCTGCGCGAACTGGTGGACAAAGACGCCAAGGTCAAGGAATTAATGTCGGTCGCTCAATCGCTCGAAGGCCTGGCGCGTCACGCCTCCACCCATGCGGCCGGCGTGGTGATTTCCGACGAGCCGCTGACCGAACATGTGCCGCTGTATAAAGGAGCGAACGACGAAATCGTCACCCAATATTCGATGGGTGACGTCGAAAAGATCGGCTTGGTCAAGTTCGACTTCCTCGGGCTCAAGACCTTGACGATGATTCAGCGGGCGGTGAAGCTGATCCGGGACGGCGCGCCCGGTTGCGCCGCGTTCTCGATCGACGCCATTCCCTATGACGACCCGCAAACCTTCGCCCTGCTCGGCTCCGGCAAGACCACCGGACTGTTTCAGTTGGAAAGTTCCGGCATGCGCGATCTATTGCTCGGCCTGAAGCCCGATCGCTTCGAAGACATCATCGCCATCATCGCGCTCTATCGCCCCGGTCCCATGGACCTGATCCCCGACTTCATCAAACGCAAACAGGGAAAAATTCCGATCGTCTACGAGACGCCGGAATTGGAGCCGATCCTCAAGGAAACGTACGGCGTCATCGTGTATCAGGAACAGGTCATGGCGATCGCCAACATGGTCGCCGGGTTTTCCCTGGGACAAGCCGACATCCTCCGGCGCGCGATGGGGAAGAAGAAGCCGGAGGAGATGGAAAAACTGCGCGTGAAATTTCTCGACGGCGCCCGGCAAAAAAAGATCGCGGAGAAAAAGGCCGACAAGCTGTATGAGCTGATCCAGAAATTCGCCGGCTATGGGTTCAACAAGTCCCATGCGGCGGCCTATGCCGTCGTCTGTTATCAAACCGCCTATCTCAAAGCCCACTACCCGACCGAGTTCATGGCGGCGCTCATGACGAGCGATATGGGGAATGCCGACAAGATCGTCGGCTACTTCACGGAATGCCGTGGACTCGGGATTCCCGTGCTGCCGCCGGACATCAATCGCAGCCATCAGCATTTTGCCGTGCACGACGGCGCCATCCGATTCGGATTGGCGGCCATTAAAAACGTCGGGGAAGGGGCGGTCGAATCGGTCATTGCCATCCGCAATGAGACCGGCCCGTTCCGCTCATTTTTCGATTTCTGCCGGCGGGTGGACCTCCCCAAAGTGAACAAACGCATGATGGAAGGTTTTATCAAAGCCGGCGCCTTCGACTCGACGGGAGGCCGGCGTTCGCAATTGATGGCCGTGCTCGATCAAGCCATGGAAGAGGGCGCCGCCATCCAGAAGGAGCGAGCGTCGGGACAGACCAGCATGTTCGCCTGTGACTCGGGATCGGAGTCCCACGCCACCGCGCTCGCCGATCACCCGCTCCCGGATGTGCCGGAGTGGAGCCAAGGCGAACTCCTGAAATACGAGCGCGAGCTGACCGGTTTCTACATCAGCGCGCATCCCCTCGCCCGCTATGAAGCCGCGATTCGCCTCTTCACGACGGCGACGACGGACCGGCTGGCCGACGTGCCGGACGGGCGCGAGATTAAACTTTGCGGCATCATCACCGCCGTGAAGTCCATGTTGACCCGGAAGGGCGACCGGATGGCCTACCTGACCCTGGAGGATTTACATGGGATGGTAGAAGTGATAGCCTTCCCCGACCTCTACAGAGACAATGCCGAGCTGATCGTGCCCGAACAAGTGGTCAGGCTTTCAGGAACCGTGGACCGCGGGGACAAGGGCACGAAAATACGGTGCAGCAAGATCGAAATGTTGGCGGAATTGCAGACCAAAGCCATTTCCAGCGTGGCCATCCGGCTCAATGGCTCGCCGGGGATGGCGTCCAAGCTCCCCATGCTGCGACACGTGTTTCAGCGCCATCCCGGGTCTTCTTCCGTCACGCTCGTCTTTGCCGTGGATCCCGACTGGGAAGCCCGCTTGGCCCCACTCCCCAACATCAAAGTCGCTCCCAGCGAGCACTTTATCGCCGATATAGAAGAAGTCCTAGGCAAGGGGTCGATTACTTTGGTATCGTAACTGAGGCCTCGTGAAGACCCGTAATGGGTGGGGTGTACCGATGAGAGACTATTTGGATTTCGAGAAGCCGATTCGGGAACTGGAAGAAAAAATTGAAAAGCTCGCGTCCGCCGAAGCACCGAAGGCGGGCGCGCAGGAAGAGATCCGAAAGCTCCGGACGAAACTGGCTCAGGTGGAGCATGAGCTGTACAACAGCTTGACCCCCTGGCAGCGGACCCAACTCGCCCGCCATCCGCAACGACCCACCACCCTCGATTATGTCAATGAGCTCTGCCGGGACTTTCAAGAATTACACGGCGATCGGAATTTCGGAGACGACCGGGCGATCGTCGGCGGCTTTGCCCGGTTCAACGATCGTTCGGTCATGATTATCGGCCATCAGAAGGGTAAGACGCTCAAAGAGCGCATGCAGCGGAATTTCGGCATGCCGAATCCCGAAGGCTACCGGAAGGCGCTGCGGTTGATGAAGCTGGCGGAAAAATTCGGACGGCCGATCATCACGTTTATCGATACCCCCGGCGCCTATCCGGGCATCGGCGCGGAAGAACGGGGACAGGCTCAGGCCATCGCCTGGAATCTCCTGATGATGTCACGTCTCGCCGTGCCGATCATTTCCATCGTCATCGGCGAGGGCGGCAGCGGGGGCGCGCTCGCGCTCGGCGTCACCGACCGTATTCTAATGCTGGAGCATTCCGTCTATTCAGTCATCTCGCCGGAAGGATGCGCGGCGATTCTCTGGGATGATCCGGCCAAGGTGCCTGATGCGGCGTCCGCTCTGAAGATGACGGCGCACGATCTGGTCGGGCTGGGCATCGTCGACGAGGTCATTCCCGAACCGGTGGGAGGCGCGCATCGCGGGATCCGAGCCGTCTCCGATCGAGTGGCTAAAGTCCTCACCAATCATCTCTATCATCTGACCGAACTGCCGGCCGAGCAACGGCTCCGCGAACGCGAACTCAAATATCGGAACATGGGCACCATGGGCGGTGTGACTGTTCCGGCGTGACCTCGACTGCCCGCGCGATTGATCTCAATCTCATCCATCCGTCGCGAGTCCGATGCCGGCGAATCGCTCCCGGACGGCGGCCAAAATCGTCGTACGTAGACGGTCCCGATAGGGAGCCAGGTTCCCATCGCCGAGATACCGATCGAGGGTGCGGCCCAGTTTCTTCCACCAGGCCCGAGCGGATTGCCGAACGGTCGATGCGGCCGGACCGCCGCCGGCGAGCATGTGCCTGAGTTCCTGTTCAAAAAAACCGACGTGAGTTTCCTCATCTTCGAGAATGCCGGCAAGATCCGGCCGGACGCCGACCAGCAGCTTGGCGAATTCCAACCCAAGCGCTTCATACCCATACAAATGCACCGCAAGTGCTTCCCATTGCCGCGGCACGCGGGGCAGGATCGCCTTGTCCTGGGAGGGCACGCCCAGCATGGATTCGAATTGTTTGAGATGTGCTTCCTCCTCTGCTTCGTGCCGCCGCAGAAACGTAGCGGCATGCGGCGGGATCTCGCTTGCTTGGGCCGCGCGCACGGACCGCATGGCCATGGCTTCGGCTTTCAGGAACCGTTCAAGGAGGGGCTGTTCGCACGAGGCGGGAAGAATCATATGGTGTCGTCCTCGGGCGGCTCAATGGGCCCGGCCCATTCTCCTTTGGTGAACGCCACTTCTTGAAACCCACCATCGGGCCACTGAAATTGGCCGACCTCATCGACCTGCACAATCAACGGCTCGTCTTCATGATGTTGTCCGCGGTACCAATACCAGCCGGCATGTCCCGGTTTATGCTTCGTCCATTTCAAGCTCGTCATGGATCAGCGCGCCTTCTGTAACACCCCTTCGGCCACCGAGGCGTTCGGATTGCCTCCCACGATCGTATCCTTGTCCCCGAAGTGCGAGGTCGATTGCGTCGTGACTTTCATTTTCAGTCCGCCCGGCACCAGGGCATATTCGAACAGAGCCCCTTCGAGATGCTGATCCATATAGCCTTGGCCGGCCTTTTCGAACGAGCCCATGACCGCGACTGCCAACTGCCCCGGCCCTACGTGAATGTCTTTCACGACGAGCCGCTGCACGCCGCCCCCCGGCGGCACATACTCAATCGTTTGCCCCATCTGAGACAATTCGACCTGACGCGTGACGCCCTGATTGTTGGTATAGGTGTACAGCGGCAAGCCTGACGCGCTGAAATCGACGACGACTTCCGATGAACTTCCATCGGCTCCGGTGAGGACTCCTCTCCAGGAGCCGGTAATGTCTCCCGCATAGAGCACGGGGCTCACCAATAGGCACAGCAGCGCCGTGATCATAGGGATTCGCATCACGCGTGACATTTCTCTCACCTCCAGGACAGACATGAATGGCGCCCTCACGGGCATGGACACATTTCCAGAGCCAGGTGCCCTCGTGGTTTGATACAGTCGTTTGCCGGTCTGTAACGGCGGACACCGTACCATGGAACGACTTCCAATTGAAGAGGCGCTTCCCGCTCTTCGCGAGGCGCTGGCCCGAAACCGAGCCGCTGTGCTGGCCGCGCCGCCTGGAGCCGGCAAGACTACGATGGTTCCCCCGGCGTTGTTATCCGAACCGTGGCTGAACGGACGCAAGATCATGATGTTGGAGCCGCGGCGCTTGGCTGCGCGCGCGGCCGCCCGCTACATGGCCCGCTCGCTTCAGGAGACCGTCGGTCACACCATCGGCTACCGGGTCCGGCTCGATACGAAGGTGGGGCTTCACACCAGGATTGAGGTCGTCACGGACGGCATTCTCACGCGTCTCCTCCAGGACGATCCATCCTTGGCCGACTATGGCGTGATCATCTTCGATGAATTTCACGAACGAAGTCTCCAGGGCGATCTTGGTCTGGCCCTCGCACGAGAGTCGCAACGGCTCTTCCGGCCGGATCTGCGGCTTCTCGTCATGTCGGCGACGCTCGATTGTGCCGCGGTGGCTGGCGTCCTGGGCGATGCTCCCGTCATTTCCTCGGCGGGACGGCTCTTTCCCATCGAGACCCGCTATGCGGATCGTTCTATCACCGGACCGATTGAACCGGCGGTGGTCTCCGCGATCCGCCGCAGCCTTTCGAGCGAGCACGGCAGCGTGCTCGTCTTTCTACCCGGCATGGCGGAAATTCGGCGCGTCGAACGGCATGTACAAACATTGCCCCCTCCCTCCGATGTGATGGTGTATCCGCTGCATGGCGATCTCCCGCAGGAACTGCAAGAGGCCGCGATCGCGCCGGCGACGCCCGGCCGGCGAAAAATCGTCCTGGCTACTTCGATTGCCGAGTCAAGTCTGACGATCGAAGGTATCCGCGTCGTGATCGATGCCGGCCTTATGCGGGTGCCGCGGTTCAATCCGCGTACCGGCCTCACGCGATTGGACACGGTTCGCGTGACGCAGGATTCCGCGGACCAACGACGCGGGCGGGCCGGCCGTTTGCAACCCGGTGTCTGTGAGCGGCTCTGGACGGAGGCGGAGCATCAGACTTTGTTGTCACGGCGCACCCCCGAAATTCTGGAGGCCGATCTGGCGTCCTTCGCCTTGGAGTTGGCGCTCTGGGGGGTCGGCGATGCGGCGGATTTGACGTGGCTCGATCCTCCCCCGGCCGGTCCCTTGGCCCAGGCCCGCCGGTTGCTGGCGGGGCTGGGCGCGATCGATGAACGGGGCGCGATCACGGCGCACGGACGGCGGCTGGCCGAGATGGCGCTCCATCCCCGCCTTGCCCACATGATTGTGAATGCCCTGCCGATCGGCCAAGGGGCGCTGGCCTGCGAGGTCGCTGCCCTGCTGGGCGAACGAGACGTGCTGCAAGGCCCGCCGGGATGGCGCAACACCGATCTGCGCCTCCGGGTGGAAGCGCTGTACGGAGTGACGGAGCACGCGCAAGGAGCCACCGTGAATCGCGCGCTCTGCCGGCACATCGACCAAGTCGCAGCCCAATGGAAACGCCGATTGGGGATTGGGACGTCGCGGCCCGAGTCGTTGGATGTTCTGGGACTGTTGCTGGCCTTTGCCTATCCGGATCGTGTTGCCCGTCGCCAGCCGGGAGTAGACCGCCGGTATCTGCTGGCCGGCGGGCGAGGGGTATCCTTTGCACACGAGGATCCGCTGGCGCGAGAAGAGTATCTGGTGGCGGCGCAGGTGGAGGATAGTGGACAGTGGCCGCGTATCCTGCTTGCGGCTCCGATTACCCTGCGTGAACTTCTCGATCACGGGGCCGATCAGATCACAACCATGGACCTTCTGTCCTGGGATGATCCGACGGAAGCCGTCCTCGCGCGACGCCAGCGTCGGTTCGGCGCGGTGATTCTCGAAGACCGGCCGCTGCCCGATCCGGATCCCCTGCAGGTCTCCGCTGAGTTGATGACGGGCATCCGGCGCGCCGGGTTATCGCGCCTATCTTGGACACAGGAATTGCTGCAATGGCGGGCACGCGCCATGTTTGTCCGGCGGAATGAGGACCCTTCCGCCGGATGGCCTGACCTCTCCGACGAGGCCTTGCTTGCTCAGGTGGAGAAGTGGCTTGGCCCGTTTGTCGAAGGCATGCGAACCCTGGAGCAGGTTCGCCGGATCGATCTGCAGGCGCCGCTCGTTTTATTGCTCACCTGGGCGCAACAAAAAGACCTCGATCGGTTGGCTCCGACGCATCTGACCGTGCCGAGCGGTTCACGGATCCGTCTCGACTACGAGGCCGGCGAGCATCCGGTGCTGTCGGTCAAGTTGCAAGAAATGTTCGGCTGCCGGGAGACACCGACCATCGCAGGAGGGAAAGTGCCGGTCATACTGCATCTGCTTTCCCCGGCCGGCCGGCCGGTGCAGGTGACGAAAGATCTGGCGAATTTCTGGGCGACGACCTATCCGGAGGTAAAGAAGGAGCTTCGTGGCCGCTATCCCAGACATCCCTGGCCCGACGACCCGCTGACCGCGGAAGCGACGAAGCGAACCAACAAGAAGCGATGAGTTGGAATTGACCTACGCACGCCGACTCAGTAGGATTCTGCGGTCGAGCCGCGCGAAGAGCACGGCTCGGTCTCGTCAAGGAGGGTCACGGCATGCCGAAGAACATCGTGGTCTGCACAGATGGTACGTGGGACCGTCCCGGTTCCACCGATAGCGGCTCGAGTTTCTTGCCGGATGACACGAACGTGTGCAAATTCTTTTCCCTGTTGCCCGGCGACTCCCAGCAGAAATCGACCACAACCCGTGTCAAATCAGTCGCGGGACAAATCGCATTTTACGATGACGGTGTGGGAGCGGACGGCATCTGGGCGGTCCGCATAGCGGAGGGGGCGACGGGAGCAGGCTTGGAGCTCAAGCTGCGGGCCGCCTACCGCTTTGTGAGCGAACAGTATGAAGCCGGCGATCGACTGTACCTGGTCGGATTCAGTCGAGGGGCCTTCACCGCGCGAAGTCTGGGGGGTATGTTGACCCGCTGCGGCGTCCCCGCGAAACAGTTCCAGAATGACGTCTTCCCGAGTCATGCGTTTGACGTCTATCGCCGTAACAATCCCGCCGTGACAGCCGCGTTTCGGAAAGATTATCAGAGCCGGGATGTACAGATTGAAGTCATCGGAGTCTGGGATACGGTCGGCGCGCTCGGGATTCCACTCCTGTTGTTCAGCGGCTTGGACCACCTCTTATTCAGTTTCTACGATACCTCGCTGCACCCGAATGTCCGCTTCGGGTACCATGCCGTCGCGATCGATGAGAAACGTGAAAGCTTTATCCCGACCCTGTGGGATCCTCGCGACGGGATCGAGCAGATATGGTTTGCCGGAGTGCATGGAGACGTGGGGGGCGGATATAAGGAAACAGGATTATCCGATACCACCCTGGCATGGATGCTCGAAAAGTTGCGCCCGCACGGCGTGCTCTTCAATGACCGCGCGTTTGCGCCGGACGGCGCCTGCTTGATTCAGGGAAATCCCCTGATGATGCCGATGCACGATTCCTATAAACCGCCTTTTCTCACGCCGCATCCGTCGGTGCGCGTCATCCCGCCGTCCGCCGAGTTGCATGTGAGTGTCAAGGAGAGACTGGAGAAGGCCCGGCCGGAGTATCGTCCGATCAACCTCCCGCCGGACCCGAGGAAATATGTGGAGTGAAGACCGATCGATCAGTATCCCCGCCCGCTGCCGCCGCGTCCCATCCGGTCCATCGGCAGCGCTTCATAGCGTTGCTTCAGGTCGGGATGATCGTTGAGATAGCCCTTGACCGCCGCGTCATCGGCGAAGATTTCTGGACTGCGCTTGCGATACTCGTCGATCGTCAGATCATACTTCGACAGAACTGTGTTGAGTTTCCCGTTGATGTCGTCCCGCATTTCGCGCATTTGTTCCGGCGACGGCCGCTGGCCCTCTCCAAATGACATGCCTCCGTCCTTGAAGTAGTTGGTCATCATCTCGCCGATGTCGATACGGGCCTTGACGAATTTCTCCACCTCGGCCGGTTCCGTCGCGAGCGCAGGCCCGGCATACAGTATGACTCCCATAGAGATTCCGATTATGATTTGCGCTACATTCATTGACTCATTCTCCTCTGTGGATGTTGAAGAACACCGCTGCGTCAGGAACGTGATCGCATCATACCATCCTGCTCGCGGCATCGGCCACCCGTTGAGGCGGACCACCTTCAGATTGACCCACGGCGCCGGACATTCTATGGTGTGATGCCAACAGATCGGCCCGAAGAGCCCGAAGATCCCGAAGACAAGGAGTACCGGTATGACAGAGCTTCCCGAACCACAGGTCAGTACCTATATGCATCGGCAACTCGATGGGGCGCCTCCGTCCGTATCCGTTGCCCGCATCGCCGACATGATGCGACAGGACACGCTCGGTTCCGTCCTGGTCGAGTCCGTCGATCACCTCAAGAACGAGACGGCCACGATCGGCATCGTCACAGAAACCGATCTCGTCCGGAAAGTGGTCGCTCAAGGACGCGATCCGGCGCGGACCACGGTCAGCGAAGTGATGGCGAGTCCGTTGATCACCATCGCACCCGATCGGCCTATGTTGGAGGCGAGCCATATGATGGAGAAGCACCGGATCCGGCATTTGGCGGTCTCGGACGGCAGGAAGGTGCTCGGGGTCATTTCCGTGCGCGATCTGGTCCGGCATTTTATTGAGACCGATCATGGGCCGGTGCAGGCCTTGAACGACGTCTACCAGCCGCTCGGCGTGCTGATGCAACGAACCATCGAGACCATTCGAAGCGACGAGCCGGTCGCGGCGGCGGGGACCCGCATGTCGGAGAAGCACATCGGTTCGCTCGTCGTCCAGAAGGACAACGACATCGTGGGGATCGTGACCGAGGCGGATATTGTTCGAAAACTGCTGGCGTCACAACTGGATGCGAATGCGACGCGCATCGGGTCGATCATGAATTCCCCGATCCTCGACATCGACATCAACCGCACCGTGCGGGACGCGAGCGAACTCATGGCCAAGCAAGGGATTCGCCACCTCGCCGTCACCGATCACGGCAAAACGGTCGGGATCCTGTCGGTCCGGGATTTGGTCAAGATGGTGTCGATTAGGGATCGTCCTGAGTTTCTGCGGCGGACGGGACATTGAGGCGATGATCCACTTTTTCGCCTTGAGTCGTCCGCGAAGGCGTTGCTACAGTGGGGGCGACAGGCCTGCTTGCTTCCATTCTGTTTCATGAGGTGACTATGGCCGTAGCGTCCGTCATGCTTCCGCTTGGAACCCCTGCACCTCCGTTTGCGCTTCCTGATGTGGTGACCGGACAGGTTATCAACCTTGAATCGTTCAGGAGTAAGGCCGCCCTGCTGGTGATGTTCATCTGCCGGCACTGCCCCTATGTGCAGCACATCCAGCAGGAAATCACGAAACTCGGGCAGGACTATGCGGATACGGGACTCGGTATGATCGCCATCAGCAGCAATGATCCGGCCTCCTATCCCGACGATGCCCCCGATCGGCTCAAGGAACTGGCGCAACGGCTTCAGTGGCGATTTCCTTTTGGCTTCGATCAGACGCAGGAGGTGGCGAAGACGTACCAGGCCGCCTGCACACCGGATTTTTATCTTTTCGATGGGGAGCGCCGGTTGGTCTATCGCGGCCAGCTCGACGACAGCCGTCCCGGCAACAATAAGCCGGTGACCGGGCGGGATCTGCGCGCCGCGATCGAGGCAGTGCTGGCCGGCAAGCCGGTTACGGTCAACCAACAGCCCAGTATCGGCTGCAGCATCAAATGGAAGCAGGGGAACGCGCCTGCCTGACCGTCGTCCTTCAATATCTCGATCGCCGCAAATAATCCGCGATTTCCATGGATAGTCCGCGCCTTGTCCACGACTCCAGGCACGTATTCGATGAGCAGGATCAGCGGGAGCCCGGCTGGTGGTCCGCAATCGGTGGAGCCCCGGCTCGGTTTTGTTCGATCTTCACGCTGATCACGCCACCGAGGTCGCCTTCATGTCCGCCTTCCCGCGGGTAGCCGGTGATGTCCCGCTCCCCTTTCGGAGTCCCATGGCAACTCAGGCAGGACGTTTCATAGAACAACGGGAGCAAGACCCGCACACTCTTTCCATCGCCGGAGAGCTCGGTGACAATTTGCTTGCCGTCGCGCGGTACTCCGGATTTCGCCAGTTTTTCCATTTCGGCCGCCTCGAATGGGTCCGGCTTATTCTTGGGATTGCGCAAGAACCGTTCGGGCGCCGTCTGCTTCAGATAGAGGCCGGACCAATTCTGGAAGCGTGTCCCGGTCTCCGTCCCAAATGTTGCCGGAATGAGACCCTTGTAACCGAGCCCCGGCATGTTGAGCACGGTTTGATAGCTGGCGACGGTTTTCTTACTTTCTTCCAGTAAGCGTTCAAGCAGCGGCTTCGCCATGGCGGGAATCTGCGCATGTGTCGGATCATTGAGATCGTAGCCCGTTCGAGTCTTGAATTCGGCAAGGGTTTCCGATGCGAAGACCTCGGGAGTGAATCCCTTGTCTGCCTTGGAGGCATCATTGAGGAGAGCTTGGGAGCGCCCGATGGTCACCCGACCGGAATCGAGCAGAATGATCAGCAGGCGTCCTGTTTCTTGCAGGTCCGCTGCGGAATCGTCTGCGGACGAAACGAATGGCACCGAGAGCATGCTGATGAGAACGACCGTACAAGCTCGCAGGCATGCAGACCTGTATCGTGAAGAACCAATCGGTGTCTCCGTTCGGCTTATCATGGTCCCACCCCCTTCTCCCTCGGTCGTCTCATTCTCCGGCCCATGAGCGGGCTACAGAGAACGTGAGACAGAACCGGATGGTCTTGCGCAGGAACCCCGCCACATACGGTCCCATGCTGCATGGCCTCTCCTGTCAGACTACCGGCAGCGCTAATACTGTTCAAGCAGGCTCGGGCTCTACTCCGGTGAGAGGCGAGACAGCGGCTCATGGTCCCATGCAAAGGAGGCGTCTACGAGGCAGCGGCGGCCTATTGTCCCTCGCCCTGTTTTGCTTCCGATAATTTCCTGACGAGCGCCGTCATGTCGTCAAGCTTCCGCGCGCCGGCTGCGAGTTCGCCTTCCAATCGTTCGATAATGTCCAAGCAGGTCTTCACCGTCTCCACGAGTTGAGCCTGGCTCATCGCCGGCAGTTTCCGTTCGAGATCATTCCGATCCATGACGACCATCCTCCGGTGTATTCTGCATATTAGGCTCGCGTTCGACTGCGAACAGTTCAGGCACCGGCCGTGTTGCGTCCTTACGTTCCGATCTTGGAACAGGGACCGGGTCGTTCGAGAGGGACCCTCCCTACCGAGGCAGAGTTTTCAGAAACTCACCAAGCACCGTTCGAAACCGATCCGGATCTTCCGCCATCATGAAATGGCCGGTGTCGAACTCGACGAGTTGCGCCCCGGCGATCTGGGCCTGAATGCCCTTCGCAATGGCCGGCGTGGCGACATCGTCTTTGGCGCCGACCATAATAAGCGTGGGCGCCGTGATGCGGGCGAGTCGCCCGTGGACGTTGAACTGTGACATGGACGTGAGCGCTTCCCGAATCACCGTGGCATTCCAGGTGGGAATGCGATCGAGAAGCGGCTGATAGGTCGCCGAAGGAGTGTCCGGAGGAAAGCTCTCGATGATCATCTGTCGTGAGACCTGCGCATAGTCGCGCGGCGCTCCGATTGTCGGAATATCCCGGTCCAGAATCATCGCCCCATCGGTAGTCGAAACCAATACGAGCGCGCGAACGCGTTCCGGATGATCGAGCGCCAGCCGCTGGAGAATCATCCCGCCCATGGAGACGCCCACCCACACGGCCCTGTCGATGTGAAGGGCATCGGCGAGGCGAATCAAGTCGTTTGAAAACTGGTCGATCGTAAAGCCGGTCGGCGGCTTGTCCGAGTCTCCATACCCACGGAGGTCGACGGCGATGCCGCGAAAGCGCGGCTGATAGGCGCCGACATACTGCGGGAAAATGTTGCTGGTCGTGACGACACCATGGACGAAGATCACGGGATCTCCGGCGCCGGCCTCCAGGACGCTGAGACGGACGCCATCAAGAGTGACGGTCTGTCGCTTCGGCGGGTGTGTGGAAGCGCCGGCGTCCGCGATGCCGGTGGCCCGGGCCATGCCGTCTTGTCCGGATCGAGTCGATTCGGCGCATCCAGAGATCAAAAAGATGAGTGCGAGCACAAGCGCGAATCCCGGCATGCGTCTCCCCTTTCTGAATAGAAGGTCATGATTTTCGCAATAGCGGAGCAGAGTACCTGCCATGGAATGAGCATGGAACGCAAGAATTGCTTTTGGCCGGGAGCGCCTCCGCGCCACTCTGCCGAGCGGGGATACTGTGCCGACGGCAGCCGAAGCGGCAGGCTATTGAAAGAACGTGCGGAGGCCGGGGAATGATTCCTTGATCACGTCGTCGGTCGGTCCGATCAGAGGCATGGTGGGATCGTAGCGGTCCATCCACAGCCGGCCCAAATGAACCGGCAGAAAGAACAGGACGAGTCCTGCCGCGAATAAACCCAGGCCGGTCACAATGCCGGCAGCATCGCCTTCCAGGATATATCGTTTGCTCAGGATGCCGGTGAAAACCGCGAGCCCGACGAGGATCTCCAGCATCCAGATGAATTGAGTCAACGTCAGTGTGATAGGCATGTAAAGGGAGCGGGACAGATACACGCGCTGCGGTTCATTCCGGAGCGGTACGAGCAGCCGGTGCCCGATGCGGTGCAGCATCCGGCTGATGGAGATGCCAACGAGGCTCTGAAGCAGGATGCTCAACACCGGGTCGTGAGCCGCCATCGCCGCCGGGCCGATCATGAAGAGGAGCGGGGCCGCGTAGACGGTCCGCGCCAGAACGTCTTCATAGGTGAACGTGCGCACGAAATCGCGGCAGCCTTGTGTGAACGAATCTGTCCGAGAAGGAGCCTCGTATTCCATGCCCGTATGACAGCGGAGCGTAACCGATGAGGTGGAAGTTGTCGGGATCAGCGAAATGTGAATCCTGACTGTTGGAGCGTGTTGTAACGCGGCGCGGCGGAAACGTCAAATAAAGAATAGTTCCATGCGCCCACCGATTCTTCGGTTTTTCGATGGATATTCCTGGTACGATAGGGACGATTTCGGCGCCCTTGAACGGCCAACCTTCTTCATCGAAAGGACTCCTGTGACGACTACAACCAAACTCATAGCCGCTTGCATTGCGTTGTCTCTGATCGGCGTGCCGACCCTCTCCTTTGCCAAGGCGAGAGGCGGATCAGGCGGAGGATTTTCAAGGGGGTCGCGAAGCGGCGGCTCGGACAGCATGGGCAGCCGCGGCTCCCGCACCTATCAGCAGAATAGCGCCAAACCAATCGAACAGTCGACGACGGCCAAACCGGCCACCCCTCCCCCGCAAGCGGCCACGCCGCCTTCTACCGCCCAATCGACACCGGCGACACCGTCTTCCTGGTTGCAACGCAATCCGATTATGACGGGACTCATGGCCGGCATCGCGGGGTCGTGGATCGGCCATATGATCTTCGGGGCGACGGAGAGCAGCGCGCGCACCGGTGAGGCCGGCGACCAGACCGGCGAGCCGGGACAGCCGGCCGGTTCGTCCGGTCCGAATGGAATGCTGTTGCTCCTGCTCATGCTCATGGGCGGGGGGATGCTCTACTATGTCCTCAAAGGACGGCGTCAAACGGCGCCCGTGTTCTCCGGGATTTCGAGGTCCGGCGCCGTCAGCGGATCGTTGCTGGACTCCTCGTCCACCACAAGTGTTTCCGCCGATCAAGGTGAGCTCGACGTCACATCGGCCGACAAGGCGGCTTTCCAACAATTGCTGATCGACATTCAAACGGCGTGGGGCAGACAAGACCTCGGCGGTTTGCGGCGGTTCGTCACGCCGGAGATGCTGGACTACTTCAGCACCGCCTTGGCGGAACAGGCCAGCCAAGACATCGCCAATCATGTGGAGGACGTGACCCTGCTGCGGGCGGAGATCCAGGAATCCTGGACCGAAGGGACGACGCACTATGCGACGGCGCTGCTGCACTGGAGCGCGCGCGACTACACGGTCTCCTTGACGAAGCCGCGCGGCGACACGGGCTACCTGATCGAGGGCAGCGACGAGCAGCCGACCGAGACGACCGAAGTCTGGACCTTCATGCGGTACCAGAACGGGAAGTGGTTGCTCTCGGCGATCCAACAGACTGTCTAGCCCACATTAATTCATGAACGCTTCTACTGCAACCGCCGATACGCCGCTGCGACAAGCCTGGCTGCAAGTCCGCAGCCAGGCGGGCGGGCTCGCCCCTCGTGGCCTCGACATACTGTTTCAAGTATGCCTCGGTCTCTCGGCGCTCCACGTGCCCGTCTCGCCTGGCGTCTTGGTGGTTTCGTCACGAACCGTCATGAATAATGTGGGCTGGCCGGTTGACGAATCTCGCCGCCGACCACGGAATTCGGGGCCGCAACGATCGTTGCGGCCCCGGTTGTTCACTTCTCGCGCATCATCCCTCGCGCAACGCTCGTGACATAGGGAGTAAGGAAGTAGGCCGCGATGGACAGCAGAAATCCGACCACCGCGCCCAATAAACCCGTGACGTACAGTCCCACGAACGGCAAGAGAAACACGACGAAGACCATCCCCACGGCAATCGACTGATGCCGCTCATAAAAGGCCTTGCGCTGGTCCTCTTTCAGAGATTCACTCAGAGTAAGGTTGGGCGGAAGCAGCATGGGCTGCATCGTACAAGAAGAGAACCGGATTTCCCAGAGACGGGACATCCGTCTCGGCGAAGACCGCCGCAAACCGCCTCGGGCGGCGAGATGCGGCTCGGGCTGCGCACGCACCCGCCTGGGACGTTACCGGCCCCACGGAGTCTCAAACGTGGGAGGCTTCATCCGGTCGAGCGAGCTGGGAGGGCGCGGGTGCGGGTCGGGAGGAAGAGTCAGGCTCGGGGATTGAGTCTCGCGGTTCATCCGCACCACTAATGCCCCCATCACATCCCATTGCTGGAAGTTCCGGCGCACCGCGCGCGGATGGTGATTGTGACAGTCCACGCAGGAGCGGACGAGCGCCAAATCCGCCGACATCGCCTTGAACTGGTCTCCATCGGTAAAGCTCACGAAACCGCGGGAACGGTCCTGTTCCAGGTTAATCAGGGCCTTGGCTTCAGCGTCGGTCCGTGGGCGGTTTGCCGGGTTGACCGGGGTCAGGCTGATCAGTCCGATCTCCACACTCCGCACTTCTCCGGCTGCCGCTTTGACGAACTGCGCCGGCAGCGGCAGCAGATGTGAATCCGCTTCCCAGTCTTCCCGCGGCGACACCCCGCCGTCCCTGGTGTGCTCCACCACGTTCAACACGTAGGCGGTCCGAAACGCCTTGACGATGTCGAGAATGTACCGGGCCGTCAACTCGAACGACGGCTCGGCGGAGGTCAAGCTCAAGCCGAACAAGGTGAGGCCACCGATGAGGCTCAGCACCGTCCCGACGCGACGTAGCCGCATACCAGCCCTCGCAAGAATACATGAGTAAGAATGTTGGGGCCCCGGAGACTATCCGATTCCCAGGCCGCGCGTCAATGTGGCGTTTGACAGAGGCCCTACCCTTGTCCTGTCCAGGTATACAATAGATCAATCAGGAAGGCGGCGAGACGGCCGAGAGAGGGCGTCTAGGACTCCTTGAAGGAGCAGCACAAGTGCTATGGCGCCAGACGGTCGATTGCCTGGGCATAGATCGTGGGAACTCTGCCTGGATCTTTCCCATCCGCCATGAAGACACCGCGGATGCGAAGATGTTCGTTTTGCACAACCGGCTTCGCCACATTCGGCCGACAGGTGCCGGCCGTGCTGACTCCAATGGTACCCGACCTGTCTTGGAGCGCAAAGATTTGGCTATCGTAGACCGCGCCGCCTCCACAGTGGGACGTACCACGATGAACCGGTAAGGTGCTCACGGCCCTCGCGCGCCCTTCGATCGTCACCACCTTGGCCTGATAGTCGTCGGGATGCTTTAACATTTTGCTGATGGGCAGCCGATCGCCGGCCGAGGCCACCGACACCAGTCCAAGCCCAAGGCTCAAGCACAGCATGCTGTGGGCGAGGGGACGCATGGCGGGCATTTCGGGGTTCTTCACCTACGATACGCGGACTCTACTTCTTTTTCATCGGACGCGCAGGCCGCGGATTGATCTTTGTGAGAGCCGTTCCCTTATGCATGGCGATGTGGTCAGTCCTGTCGCTTTTGATCTCGTACTGGGGTTCGTCCTTGCTGGCGTGGTGCGTATAGCCCTTATGATCAAAATCTTTTGTGTGGACCTTTTTGATTGTGCCGCTCACATGTCCGGCTTCTGAATTCCAGCGGACATGATCGCCGACTTTGAATTTCTTCGCCATGATGGAATGACCTTCCTCTCCCTGTTACGTTACACAGGCAAGCGACCTGTGGTTCTCAGGTGGGATCTCATCACTCGCCTTATCGCTGCCGGTACCCCCTGCGTTCCAAACAGTCATCAATGAGAGGCCCCGTCGTCTGGCCTGTGTGAGGATCCATATTCCTCACTTGCTCATCGGCCTGCTGCGCACACTGCCGGTAGTCACGTTCAAAGCTGTTCATGCCGTTCGTCGGGTGTTCCCAACCCTTCGTCGCGCAGCCCATCGTGAAGAAGAGAATTAAAGCGATGTGCCGCAGATGCACTGTCGCACCTCCATTGTAGGTCGCCACACCGTGCTCTTTTCGTTCCCGGAGCGGTTGATCTATGCACTGTGGCGATTAGGCGCCCGATTCTCTTGGCCTCCGTCCCAGACGCGTCACTATGGACACGCTTCATCGACTTGAGCAAGAGACTCAACAGGCTTCCAAACGTTTTCAGCGACGGCGGAAGGAACCATGAACGGAAGGCGGTCCCGGAAATGTGGTTAGGACGTGCGGAGATGAACTGGATGGTTTCTCCGGCTCCGAGCGGTCGATACGTGTTCTGTCTCAACGATGAGCCAGGGACTCCAAGCGTCGGGCTCCATGGCGTACAGCGAGGATCTCGACTCTCGTCCACGGCGTTACAACTCGGTAAATGATTCGATAGTCGTTCACCAATACTTCGCGTAACTCTCCCGATGGGAACTCCGGCACCAGACGACCCGACTCAGGGAAGAGTTCGAGTCGGGTCACCTTCGTCTTTATCGTGGCCGCAAACCGTTGTGCGGCAGGAGGGTTGTCTCGCTTAATATACCGCACGACATCCAGAAGATTATCCAGTGCAGGACGCGTCCAAACCAACGAAGCCCGTTTAGGCATCTACAAGACGATCCAATTCGGCCATGGCCTTGGCATGCGATACGACATTCCTCTTTTCAGCAGCACGCAGTCCTTCGACGATTGCTTCGAGTAACTCTAATCGCTCGTTTTTACGTTCGTATTCTTTGACGTCTTCGAGAACGGCGGCAGAACGCCCATGTTGGGTCAAGATAATTGGGCGTCCGGTTTTTTTTACCTTGGCCACGAGTTCAGCTGTTCTGAGCCGAAAGTCACTGATAGGGGTCAGATCTTCGGATAGACGCACCTTAGACATAGGTCGCTTCCTTGTACTAAATGTTGTCCTATGAAGGTATTCATTTCGAGCCCTCCTGTCAAGGCGGCTGCAGGTCAATGACACTTGTCCGGATCGGTGATCGAGAAGGTCCTACACTATGCCGCAATCTCCCTGCAGAGCACCTCCGCCTGCTGCAACACGGTCAAAGTCACCTTTTCCTGTTTGTCCGGTGGATAGCCGTGATTGCGGAGAATCCGCTTTGCAATGACACGCAATAAGGCATCGAGACTCCAAACATCGATGCGCCTTTCACGCCGCCACTGCAGTGGCTTTCACCTGCTCCAACACCACCACCAATTCATCCAACTGGGCCGACGTGAATAACCCTTCAGGTCCTTGAGGACTCACGTCGGTGAACGGAGATTCATAGAGAAGAAAGGCATCCATGTTTCCATGCTCGGTGAGATGATTCACAATCAAATCGAGAAATTCGATTTGATTCGCACCGAGTGTCTTCCCTGCCAAGAACCCATCCAAGGCCCGTTTTGCTGCTTCACGTTCGAGACCGACCAATGAGCGAACGAAGAGGCCAAGCCCATGCGATTCTGCCGTCGCCCGCTGGACATCACCTGCAGCCCCTATAGTCAAGAGCAGGCGGTCCAGTTCATCCAAGTCCGCCTGCGTCAACGGCTGATTCGTGCGGAGTTTGTGAATGGTCAGATGGCTCTGATGTTCACGGAGAAATGCTCTGGCCTTGGCCCGAAATTTTTCAAAATCGTCTCTTGGCGCAAAGCCAGGCAATGGTACGTGTGTCTCGGCTCCCATCTCGTCTTCGAAATCCGTATAGACCGGCACCCGCTGCTTCTTGTCAATCAACTGCACCAGCAACCGTAATCGTCGGCGTACGGTCTCGAGCATCGGGATCGTGACGTCCTCCCACCATTCATCCGTCTGCAAGTCCTGGATAAGGGTCATCTGATCACGGATCATCGGGATAGCCGATTTTTCTTCGAGCAGCCCGGCAATGGCTTTCACTTGGTCGCGAAGACGCGTAAAGGTTGGTTCAGATCGCAGTACGGCAAGCTGGAGAGTCAGAATCAGCAGATCAAATCGTTTGGCTTCCTCGGCCTCTGCTTCCAACTCGGACGGCAGGCCGGCTACGTCCTGTGCTAATTCGTGCACCTCTTCACTTGAGAGAATCACCCAGGATTCCGGGTTCCCGTATTTCTCGACTAGCCGCCGTTTCGGCCGAACGACAAAGTTCTCAAGATTCATGGCCGCGACTTCCCGATGGAGAAGCCCAGCCACGAGTTGCCGGACGTCTCCTTCTGTCGAGGGGTCCCCATACACGGGAGTGAAGTGGTGGACTCCTTTCACCGCACTATCGGGAGACAGCTTCTTATCTAATGCATGAATGAGCTCCAGGCGGCTTTTAAAGAGCCTCTTGCCGAGCGAGTCAGTCACTGCGCCTTCAGTGGGCGCCGGGTTCTGACTAAAGTATTCGAGGTTCTGGCAATAATCAAACAGGTAGAAAAACTGCTTGTGCTGTCCGGGCCCAAACAGGTCGGGGCACAGTCTCGTGCCGCGCCCCACCATCTGCCAGAACTTGGTCTTGGATCGCACGAGCTTAAAGAACACCAGGTTCACCACCTCGGGCACGTCGATACCCGTGTCGAGCATGTCCACTGAAATGGCAATGTGCGGCGCCTTCTCCTTGTTCGAGAAGCTATCGATCAGACTCTGCGCGTACTCGGTCTTGAATGTGATGACGCGTGCGAACTCGCCCTTGTAGTGGGGATAATTCGCGTTGAAACGCTCGGCGATGAAGTCGGCGTGCGGCTGGTTCTTGGCGAAGATGATGGTCTTCCCCAGCCGATCGCCGCCCGCAACCTTGAGGCCGCGCGTCATCAGGTGCTTCAGCACCTTGTCCACGGTATCCTTGTTGAAAAGCCACTTGTTGACGGCCTCAGCTTCAATCCGGTTCGGCACGGTCCCGTCGTCATCCCACTCCAGCGCGTCCCATTGGTCCTTCTCGTCTTCCGACAGCTCATCGTACTTGATGCCCTCTCGCTCGAACTTAAGCGGAACGGAAGACCGCCTGCAGCGGAACGAGAAAGCTGTCGCGGACGGCCTCTTCAAGGGAGTAGGCGTCGGTCGGCACGCCCTCTTCGAGCTCGAAGAGACTGTAGGTGTTCCGATCCACCTCATCCTTCGGGGTCGCCGTCAGTCCGACGAGCAGCGAGTCGAAGTAGTCAATGATCGCACGGTACTTCTGGAACACCGAACGGTGCGCCTCATCGATGATGACGAGGTCGAAATGCCCGGCGCCGAAGCGCCGCTGGCCGTCGCCGCTCTCGTCAATCAGCCCCATCATGGTCGGATACGTGGAGACGAACACGCGTCCCTCAGCGGCCTTTTCCGTGACAAGGTTCACAGGCGAGGCGTCCGGCAAGTGACGCTTGAACGCGTTCACCGCCTGGTTCACCAGCGCGACACGATCCGCAAGGAAGAGCACGCGCTTGACCCAGTTGCAGCGCATCAGCAAGTCGCAGAGCGCGATGACCGTGCGCGTCTTCCCGGCGCCGGTCGCCATCACGAGCAGCGCCTTGCGGTCGTGATCGCGCTCGAATGCTTCCGCGACCCGGCGGATCGCACGTGTCTGGTAGTGGCGTTCGACGATAGCTACGTTGATCGGCGCCTCCGCGAGCGACCGACGCGTCTCGCGGCGCTGGATCAGCAACTCAAGCTCCGCCTTTTTGTAGAAACCCTGCACCCGGCGCGGAGGGTAGCGCGTGTCGTCCCAGAGCCAGTGCTCATAGCCGTTCGAGTAGAAGATGACCGGCCGACTGCCGAACTGTTGCTCCAGGCAATCGGCATAGAGCTTGGCCTGCTGCTGCCCCACCCGTGAATCGCGCCGCGTGCGCTTGGCTTCGACGAGTCCCAGGGGCTTTCCGTCATCCCCCCACAAGACGTAATCGACAAAGCCCTGGCCCTCTCGATTGGGCATGCCGCTGACCTTCCACTCCCGATCCCGTGGCTGGTCGAGCGGCCAACCGGCCTCTTTGAGCAGAAGGTCAATGAAGTAATCGCGAGTCTCGGCTTCGGAGTAATCGTGTGTGTCCGGCTGCGCAGCGGCCTCCCGCTTCGCCTGTGCGACTTCGGCACGGAGTCGTTTCAGCTCCTCGTCGAGCGCGGTCTTGTTCGCAAGCAGCGCCGCAAGGCTTTCGTCCCGCTCGCGCAACCGCTCTTCCAACGCCTGCAACTGTTCGGCCGTCTGCTTCGTGACGTGCGACCGTCTGGGGAGGGCTGCCGGATCAAAGGCTATTCCGGGTCGCCGAACATGTCGAGGAAGATGGACTGAGTTAAGGTGTCGAGCTGGGCGAGGGCGGCGCGGCGCTTGGCTCGCAGAGCATCCGCCTTGTCCAGGATCTCCGCAATCCGCCGCTGCTCTGGGAGAGACGGGAGCGATAGCGTTAGACCGAGCAGCGCTTCACGGCTGACCGTCGCCTGATTGACCCACTGGCGGCACATTGCCTTGAATCTGCCGTGCTGAAACTGAAGGTTCAGCCAGCGCGATAGGAAACGCCCCTCCAGGCGATCCGCACGTGGTCGCAAGCGCAGAAAATGATTACTGTATACGGCAGGCTCATCGAGGTCCGAAATGAACGCAGCCTTACCAACCAGGTCTGGACTATTGGTAGCATTGAATAAGACGTCTCCCGGTTGAAGGAGAAACCTGTCGATGTTCCGCGTGTCGCGTGGAACGCGGCGCTTCTTGCTCAAATCGAGGGCACCCTCACTCGTAATATTGTTCATTCGAAACTGAAAGACGCCTTCTGTAACGTCATCACCACAAGCAAAGCCAGGTGTCGCCTCCTCCAAGGCGTTTACCAGCGGTGTGACGCCCGAGCCACTCATCCCAGCATCTTCTCCAGTTCCTTCATCCCCCGCTGAATTTCTTCTTCCAGCTTTGCGAGATCAGCGAGGATTTCCTTCGGCGGGCGGTGTTCGATCGCCTCGTGCACCACTTCCTTGTAGCGATTGAGCGAGAGGTCATAACCCTGCGCGGCGATGTCGGTCTTCGGCACGCAGAAACTCTGCTCGGTGCGGCCGCGCGTTCGTTCTTTGCCGTCCCGCTCTTTCCAGCGAGCCAGAACGTCGGGCAGGTTGTTCTTTGCGTGTTCTTCTTCGGTAAGTGTCGTTATTGGCACGGGACCGAGTTTGTCGTCGCTCAAGAGCAGCTGACGCTTGTCGTCGAGGCTCCAGCCGTCGGCGTCTATATCGTAGAACCAGACGAAATCCGTGCCGCCGCTGTTGGTCTTCGTGAATACAAGGATTGCCGTCGAGACACCCGCATAGGGCTTGAACACGCCGCTTGGGAGCGAGATCACGGCGTCGAGCTTCTGGTCCTCGACCAGGATGCGACGCAGCTCCTTGTGTGCCTTGCTGGAGCCGAAGAGCACACCTTCCGGGACAATGACCGCCGCGCGTCCACCCGGCTTCAAGAGGCGCAGGAACAGCGCGAGGAAGAGCAGTTCAGTCTTCTTCGTCTTGACGATCTGGAGCAGATCCTTGGCGGTGTTCTCATAGTCGAGACTGCCGGCGAAGGGCGGATTGGCGAGCACCAACGTGTACTTTTCCTCCTCACCCGCGTGGTCCTGCGCCAGGGAGTCGCGGTAGCGGATGTCCGGGTTCTCCACGCCGTGCAACAGCATATTCATACTGCCGATGCGGAGCATCGTGTTGTCGAAATCGAAGCCGTGGAAGAGCCGATGGGTGGAAATGCTCGCGCAGCGATGCTTCGTGAAGCAGGTTTGGGTGGTGTTCGCGCAGGTATTCTCCCGCCGCCACCAGAAAGCCCGCTGTGCCGCAGGCCGGGTCGCAGATGAGGTCGGTCGGCTGGGGGGCCGTCATCTCGACCATCAGCCGGATGATGTGACGCGGCGTGCGGAACTGCCCGTTCTGTCCGGCCGTTGCGATCTTAGCCAACATGTACTCATAGACGTCGCCCTTGGTGTCGCGCTCTTCCATGGGCACTTTATCCAACATGTCCACGACCTTGGCGAGCAGCGCGGGCGTCGGGATGGTGAAGCGCGCATCTTTCATGTGCTGGGCATAGGTGGAGTCGCCGTTGCCCAGCTGTCGAGCAAGACCTGTCCGAAGGTACGGAAACACATGCTCTCCGACAACGGCGAACATCTCCGCTGCGGCGAAATGCTTGAAGCGCGACCAACGGAAGTCTTCATAGGCGCGGCCCTTGGCGTCCGTACTTTCGGGAAAGATCCGTCGCTCCATCGGCTTCTTCAGCCGGTTGGCCTTGTTCTCTTCCAGCGTGTGCAGATCGTCGAGGCGGCGGATGAAGAGCAAGTAGGTGAGCTGCTCGATGACTTCCAGCGGATTAGCAATGCCGCCGGCCCAGAAGGCGTCCCAAATGCGATCTATCTGATTGCGAATTTCACCGGTCAACATTCAGTGATTCTCATGTGATGTCCCCACAAATTTCGACTAACATCTTTTGCAATTTTGCTGATGAAAATACAACAAGTGCTGTGCGGGCGGCGCAAGCATATCCATTTTCATGCACGAGGACAACAGCAGGGCCGAAAAGCCCTGGAGCAAGAAGAACTGCCTGTACCTTGGAAAAGGAGAGACTCGTAAACCTACGAGAGGCAGGACTCAACGACAGCGTCAGGACGCTTCTCTAAGACTCTCGCGAATACCGCCCTGTAAGCAGGGTATGGACATTATGCAGGCGCCGGTTTGCCGCCTCGGCGTTTCATTGTGTCAGGCATCGGAAGCGGCAAGCAGTCGCTTCACCTTTTCATAGAGAACCGGCAAGTCGCGCTCGACGACATCCCAGACCAACTTTACGTTGACGCCGAAATAATCGTGGATGAGCTTGTCCCGCATGCCCGCGATAGGCTTCCAGGCCACATCGGGATGAGCCGATTTCAGCGAGTCAGATACGCGTTTGCTTGCCTCTCCAATAATCTCGAGGTTGCGGATGACCGCGTCCTGTGTCTTACGATCCGCGACAAAATCGACTTGGCCTGTTGTTGTGTATTCAATGATGTTTCGAATTGCGTCGCGAATGTGAAGCAGGTAGACGCGGTCGTCTTTCATAGCGGGATGGCTTCCGCATGAATATGTTGCTCCAGGTATGGACTGAGTCCTTCATCGGTCAGAATATCCACCTTGCGCTCCAGCAATCTCTCGAGGTCCTGGGTCAGTCTAATGAGGTCGAGCAAGCTGCGTCCGTCTTCCATCTGGACGAGAAAATCAACGTCGCTTTCAGCGCGAGCGTCGCCCCTGGCGGCAGATCCAAACACCCGTACATTTTTCGCACCGTGTTGCCGTGCCAAGTTGAGAATATCGGTTCGTCGCAGCTTGAGCAGTTCCACAATACGCATGGATCACCAAAACGGATTTCCCTCAAAGAAGGATACTCATTTACCATCCGACTGACAAGCGAGACATTGCCTGTACGTGTGGATCTTCGGAATCGACAGCACCCGACTGTGGCAGGTTGTCGGAGAAATCGCGTTTGCTTATTTTATGATTTGGCGTTAGATAGCGAGCGGGCGGATCTGCCAAACTGTGTTTACGCAACTCTGGAAGCGGCCTTCTCTAGAAGTTCGTGAATCAAGGTCTGATACGGCTTCCCTTGCTTGTCCGCCATCTTTCGAAGCCGACTCAGCAATCGTGGTGAGAGCCGAGCGCCGTTAAACTCGAAATGCCCGGCCAGGAACCACAGATCGAAGAAGTCTTTCATGCGGCTGTTCGCGATTCCGAGCTCGACCATAGATTGAAACTTCTCGGCGATCACCGTCTCTCGCGGATAGGCCAAGAGCCGAGGCGCTGGAAATCCAAGCATTGTTGGGTACTCAAGTATCTCCGGTTTCGGGAGCACCGCATCGCCAAAACCGATATCGACTTGGATCGGAATGCGGGCCACGCCAAGACGCGCTTCGAAGGACAAGCGTATGCCTTGGTAGTCGTCTCCTTCCCGAATCTCCTCCCCGACAATCGATTTCGAGAAGAACATCAGTCCATCATCTTCCACGGAAGTCGCACAAATCTCCCGGAACTGCAGAACGAGATCCGACACCTCATGGGTGTCTCGACCCAACAAATCCAGATCGCGTGTAGCCCGGTGTAGAGTCTCGCTCCACACCGAAAACAACATCGCACCCTTCAACACGAAACGGTCACGATACGGTGATTGGCTCAAACGATACATCAGCCGTTCGAGAGCAAAATTAATCAGCGTAAGCTGAAAATCTTCACGACGTTCTTTCGATCGGTTCAGCAGCCGTTGTCGGACCGAAGCGGCAATATCCTTGACGATCTTCTGGTTCAAGCCAGCGCCTCCAGATAAGGACGCATGACTGCTGTGACGCGGCAAATTTTCGCAAAGCGCCACAGGTCATCCATTCCACTGCGATGCTTCTTCCGATAATCGCGCAGCGCTTCCAGCGCCACATCCAGGCCGATCTTGTTTCTGAACTTGAAGCAATCGGCGACGGTCTTCGCGGCGCTGAAGATCCGCACCGGCACGGCTTCAAGAAGATGCTCTTCTACCCCGCTTGAAAGGCTGGCGCCGGAAAAGTGAACAATGCGCAGCGGTGGCCCTTCTCCTTGAGGACGCCAGGCTTTCGGTCCAATCGCCATCCACACTTCAACAGGGTTTTGCGTCGTCAGTTGATGATAGCGGAGTGCCGAGAGAAGGCAGACGACACCACGCGGCACCCGCCGACTGGCTTCCACCAGTGTTCGATGTTCCGTGGCCGCCCCTCCCGACACGCTGTAGAGACCGGTTCCCACCCGTGTCAGCCGGCCTTCTCGAACGAGCCGCCGGAGCTGTTCACGCGGGATGCCATGCCGGGCGAGGTCTTGTGGGCGCACCACACCGGCTCGGCGCACCAGCCGTAGCGTTTTGTCTTTAACGGTCATGCGCATGGATGTGACGAAACCTCGGATGATATTGATAAGTACCTAGGTTTTGTAACATGCCGCGGATGCCGGGTCAAGCGATCGCGAGAACCGAGGGTGGATAGAAACGTTGGCACATCCGCACAAATGCCAACAGTTTTATCCAATGGCTTCAGGGTAGGATGCTGCCTCTCGCACATCGAGCTTTGCGGAATCGGCAGCACCTGCTGATCATCAGCCTGCCGGAGAGGATGAAGAGCCGGCTATGCCCCTGCCCTATGCCGGATCTCCACGAAATCCTGATGCACGGGAATTTTGAAGCAACCGTCGGGAGTGGCGAAGTTGGCCTTCACATACGCCTCGACGTCGCACCTTTTGGGTGGGCTTGCGATGTCCAGCAGGTTCAGCATGAATTCGGCCACGGCGTAGGTCTCGGCCAGATCCGTCGTCTCCACGTGCGCGGGATCCAACGTGCACGTGATCTTGTAGCGGTCGCCGTGTTTGGCGCGGAAGGTCTCGATTGTCCGGCGGAGTTCGAACCGGTGCCCGTAGAAATGATGGAGCATGTTCATGCAGCCGCTCTCGCGATGCTGGAGCACGAGGATCGTGACGCCGGCCGGCGCCATCCAGGATACGAGCCGCTCGATGTGCGCCAGCCATTCGTCGGCGGGAATGTAATAGAGCGTGTGTGAACAGAGCACGAAATCGCCCTCCACGGCGGGCTGCGCCTCCATGATCGGCCGGTCGATCGCCTCGACCGCCGGCAGCGCCTGGCGGAGCTGGTTCAGAAGATATCCATTCGGCTCGATCGCGATGGTCCGCCCGAAGGATCCGGCGAAGGTCCTGGCCAACTCCCCGTTTCCCGCCCCCGCGTCGATAAAGACCTCTCGGTGCGGGAGCCCGTCCACCAACTGCTGTAACCACCGCCTCGCGTTTCGCTTTTGGTCAGTGTGGTCCAGAAAGATCTGAAACGCCTGTTTGTATGCCTGGCCCTGGCTATCGAAGATGCGGATGCATTCCTCCCCCGTCATGACGCCTCCTCCCCGTTCGCGCGTCGGGGACCGGTCCCTTTCGCGGTGCGCAGCATACAGAGTTTTACGGAAAGGTCAAACGCCGCAGCCGCCCTCCTACCCTTGGCCCTGAGCTTCAGACGCAGAACGACGTGGCGTGTTTCTTTTTCAGAATAGCTGCCTTATATCTTCGGAATCCGCAACGTCTTGCTGATCATCAGGGTGCCGGATAAAACGAAGAGCAGCGAGAGGGGATGCAGAATCGCAGGCCCGATCGTCCAGTTGCCCCACCAGAGGTCGTCCCCCAGCCGGCCTTGCCACGCCGCCACCGCCAGCATTGCGGTCAACAGAAATGTCGTCGGGATGGGCGTCCCTTCGAAGTACGCCACTTTCTCCCCGCCCGCCGACAAAACTTCCGCCGTGACATTGAAACGAGCCAGCCGAGCCACCCCGCAGCAGACGAAATAGATCAGGACCAGCCAATCCCATCCGCCGCGCAATCCTGCCGCGAAACCAAGGACCGCCGGCGCGACGCCGAACGAGATGATGTCGGCAAGTGAATCCAATTCACGTCCCAGCGGCGATTGCCGATGCCGCCATCGCGCGACGCGGCCGTCGAACCAGTCGAAGAGCAACGCCGCCGGCGTGAAGGCGGCGGCGGCGAAAAAGTGTTTCGGCGACCGGCTCTCCATAAAGAGCAGACTGAACAGAATCGCCGCGACCCCGCTCGCGGCGTTGCCCAATGTGAGCACGTCGGCCAAGTGAAACTCGCGGATCATCGAGAAGTGTTTGTGAGGCATAGCGGCTGATGAAAATCTATGCGTGACCTGCGAAGATGTCCAGAATGGGAAACTTCCCGCACGCACATTTAGGTTTTGCTCTGAACATCCGCGCTCTGTAAGATGAGGAGAGTTTCACCGAGGATGCCATATGAACGATCAACATTCCATCACTCACACGCAGCCGGACAAAGATCCCCAGGAAACCCAGGAATGGCTGGATTCCCTTGAGTATGTGGTCGAAGCCAAAGGCGTCGATCGCGCGGCCTATCTTTTCGAGCGGCTCCGCGACCGGCTCGGGGCGCGCGGCGCTCAGGTGTCGGCCCCGCTCAATACGCCGTACGTCAACACGATTCCCGCCGCACGCGAACCGCCGTATCCCGGCAATCTTGAAATCGAACGGCGAATCCGGAGCTTTATCCGGTGGAATGCGATGGCGATGGTAGTCAAGGCCAATAAGCAGCATTCGGGCATCGGCGGGCATATTTCCACGTTTGCTTCGGCGGCGACGCTGTACGAAGTCGCCTTCAACCACTTTCTGCATGGCAAGAACGCGCCACAGGGCGGGGACCAGGTGTATTTTCAGGGGCACGCGTCGCCGGGCATCTATGCGCGCAGTTATGTCGAAGGACGCTTGCCGGACGAGGCCCTGCATCAGTTCCGCCGTGAACTCAGCGCGGGTGGACGGGGCCTGTCATCGTACCCCCATCCGTGGCTCATGTCCGATTATTGGGAATTTCCCACGGTCTCGATGGGCCTCGGCCCCATCATGTCGATCTACCAAGCGCGCTTCAACCGATATCTCCACGATCGAGGTCTCAAGGATACGAGTCAACAGCGCGTGTGGGGGTTCGTCGGCGACGGCGAAACCGACGAGCCGGAAAGCCTCGGGGCGCTGACGCTCGCCTCGCGCGAACGGCTGGATAACCTGATCTGGGTGGTCAATTGCAATCTTCAGCGGCTCGATGGACCGGTGCGCGGCAACGGCAAAATCATTCAAGAGTTGGAAGCGATCTTCCGTGGCGCCGGGTGGAACGTCATCAAGGTGGTCTGGGGCAGCGACTGGGATCCCTTGTTGGCCAAGGACCACGAGGGCCTATTGGTGAAGCGGATGGGCGAGGTCATCGACGGCTGGTATCAGAAGTACACGGTGGAAGGCGGCGCGTTCGTGCGCGCGCACTTCTTCGGCGCCGATCCCCGTCTGCTCAAAATGGTGGAAACCTATTCGGACGAGCAACTCCACAAGATGATGCGCGGCGGCCATGATCCGCGAAAAGTCTATGCCGCCTACCGAGCGGCCGTCGAGCATAAGGGCCGGCCGACCGTGATCCTGGCCAAAACGATCAAAGGCTATGGATTGGGCGAAGCCGGCGAAGGGCGCAACATCACGCATCAGCAGAAAAAAATGAACGAGCATGAGTTGCGCGAATTCCGGACGCGCTTCGGCGTGCCGGTGCCCGATGATCAACTCGGCTCGACCCCGTTCTTCCGGCCGCCCGCCGGTAGTCCGGAGGCGGTCTATCTTCTCGAGCGAAGCAAAGCCCTGGGCGGTCCGATCCCGGAACGCCGGGTGAAAGTCGAATCTCTCGAGACGCCGACGCTCGAGCAGTTCAAGGAGTTCATCGAGGGCTCCGGCGACCGCTCCGTCTCGACAACCATGGGATTTGCCCGCATGCTCGGACGTATGCTCGGGCTCAAGGAATTCGGGAAGCATCTCGTGCCGATCATTCCCGACGAAGCGCGCACGTTCGGGCTCGAGGCGCTCTTCCGGCAGTATGGGATCTATTCGCACAACGGCCAGCTCTATGACCCGGTCGACAAGAGCTCCCTGCTGTACTATTTCGAAGCGACCAACGGTCAGATCCTGGAAGAGGGCATCACTGAAGCTGGCGCGATGTCGTCCTTTATCGCCGCCGGCACCGCGTACGCGACGCACGCCCTCAACCTGATTCCCTTCTATATTTTTTATTCAATGTTCGGGTTTCAACGGGTCGGCGATCTGATTTGGGCCGCCTCGGACATGCGCGCTCGCGGTTTTCTGCTGGGCGCCACGGCGGGCCGGACGACGTTGGAAGGCGAAGGTCTGCAGCACCAAGACGGGCATAGTCATTTGTTGGCCAGCGCCGTACCCACGATGGCCGCCTATGATCCGGCCTTCATGTTCGAGCTGGCGGTCATTCTGCAGGACGGAATGAAGCGCATGTACCAGGATCAAGAGGAAGTCTGCTATTACGTCACGCTCTACAATGAATCTTATCGCATGCCCTCCATGCCGCCGCAGTCGGAAGAAGGAATCCGCGAAGGCATGTATCGCTTCCGGCCGGCCCCGGAGCGAGGCACGCATCGCGCGCATCTGTTGGCGAGCGGCCCGCTGGTCAACGAGGCGCTGCGGGCGCAGGATCTGTTGCTCGAACGCTACGGCGTGGCCGCCGACGTATGGAGCGTGACGAGCTATAAAACCCTGCGTACGCGGGCGCTCGAGGCCGAGCGCTGGAACATGTGGCATCCGGACGAATCGCCACAAATGAGTTACCTTCACAAGACCGCGCGAGCCTTTGACGGCCCTTGCGTGGCCGTGAGCGATTACGTACGGCTGGTGAGCCAGCAGATCGCCCCGTGGATTCCGGGCGGTCTGCTCGCCCTGGGCACCGATGGATTCGGCCGCAGCGATACCCGCCAGGCGTTGCGCCGGTTTTTCGAGATCGACGCCGAACACCTCGTGGTCGCGACGTTGTATGCGCTGCATCAACAGGGCGGGAAAATCCCGGCGCAGGCGGTCCGGCAAGCGGCGCAGGATCTTGGTGTGCGTAGAGACGATCAGGCGCCCTGGCATCGGTAAGCCGGCGGGCCGATACACGGAAAAGGATCATGTCCTATGAGGGTGGAACTACCGTTTCTCGCGGACGGGATTGAAGGCGGCGACGTTGTGCAAGTGCTCGTCCACGAGGGCGATCACGTCACGGCGGGCCAAGCGCTCCTCGAACTGGAGACCGATAAGGCGACGGTGCCGGTGCCGGCGCCGTCTGCCGGGAAAGTTGCACGGGTGCTCGTGCGTCAAGGCGATCACCTCAAGGTCGGGCAAGCGCTGGTGGAACTGGAAGGCGACGGCGGGGCGCCGTCTCAACAGTCGGGCGCGCCGGCAACGCAGGAGTCAAAACAGCCCGCTGCTGCGCCATCCGACAAGTCGGCCGCGGCGTCGCAATCGGCGCCGTCTCCGCAGCCGCCTCCCGCTGTCGAGGCCGCGCATGCAAAAGCCGTCGAGGAACGGGAGAAACCGCCGGCTCAGGCGTCCGCACCTCCATTGCAGGAGACAGCGCCGTCTCGGAAAACGGAGCCGCCGACGCAAGAGCCGGCTCACAGCGAGCAGACGGACGGCCCCGCCTCCGCAGGCGCCGGAATCGCCGCCCCGCCGTCCGTGCGGCGGCTCGCACGTGAGCTGGGTGTGGATCTCGCACAGGTAAGAGGGTCGGAAGCCGGCGGGCGAATCACGGCCGAAGATGTGAAAACCTACGTACGCGAGCGGACAAGGCGCAGCGGCGCGCCGTCAGGGAAGGACGGACACGGCGGCAACGTCTTCACGACGATGTACGGCAGCGAGCGGAGGGAAGCGGTTTCCTCGCTCCGGCGGAAGATCGCCGCCACGGTCACGCAGGCCTGGACCACTATCCCGCACGTCCATCAGTTCCAGGATGCCGATATTACCGATCTGCTGGCGCTTCACAAACGCTATGCGCCCCAATTCAAACAAAAAGGGGCGACGTTGACCCTGACGAGTTTGTTCCTCAAGGCCGTGACGCACGCCCTGAAACTCTACCCTCAATTCAACGCGACGATCGATCTTGCGAACGGCGAAATCATCTACAAGGATTACTACAATATCGGCGTGGCGGTCGACACGCCGGCCGGGTTGATCGTGCCGGTCGTTCACCACGTCGATCGGAAAGATCTCGTGCAGATTTCCCTGGAGTTGGCGGATCTCGCCGACCGCACCCGCAAGCGTGAGGTCAAGCTCGAGGAGCTGCGCGGCGCCACCTTCACGGTCAGCAATATGGGCGGACTCGGTGCGGGTCCCTTCACCCCGATCATCCTTCCCCCGCAAGTCGCGATCTTGGGGGTCGGCAAGGGGCGCCGGCTCCCCGTCTATCGCGACGGGCAATTTGTGCCCCGCATGATGCTGCCGATCTGCGTGGCCTATGACCATCGGCTGATCGACGGCGCCGACGGCGCGCGCTTCACCAACGAGATCGTCAAAGTTCTGGAAGACTTTCAGGCGATGTTTCTGGGATTGTGACCAGGCGGAGAAAACACCATGGCTGATGCTCAGTACGATGTGGCGGTGATCGGCGCGGGACCGGGTGGCTATGCCGCCGCCTTCCAAGCGGCGGATCTGGGATTGCGCACGGCGCTGATCGATCAGGAAGTACAACTGGGCGGCGTCTGTCTGTTACGTGGTTGTATTCCGTCGAAGGCGCTGCTGCATGCGGCCCGCTTGATCACCGACGCGGAAGAAGCGCAGGGTTGGGGCATCCAATTCGACAAGCCCCGGCTCGATCTCGATGCGTTGCGCCGCCGGAAGCAGACAATTGTCGGTAAACTCACCAAAGGCATTCAGACATTGGCCGGCATCAGAAAGGTGGAGGTCATCCAAGCAAGGGCGGTCTTCAAGAACGCGACCACGCTGAGCCTGTCCGGTGTATCCGGCTCGAACGAGCGGCAGGAGCTGTCGTTCGCCCACGCGATTCTCGCCAGCGGCTCGCGGCCCGCGATCCCGGCCTCTCTCAAAATTGATGATCCGCGCGTGATGGATTCGACCGGTGCGTTGGACGTGCCGGATGCTCCGGGGCGCCTGCTCGTCGTCGGTGGCGGGTACATCGGCCTGGAATTGGGAACCGTGTATCAGGCTCTGGGCGCCGAAGTCATGCTGGTCGAAGCCCTGCCGCGCTTGCTGAACGGCGCAGATCCTGACTTGGTGCGGCCGTTGCAGCAGCGTATGCAGCGGCGCTTCAAGGCGATCAAGCTCAATACCACCGTCGAGAAGCTCGATGCCCGTAAGGACGGCATTGCGGCGACCTGTGCCGGCCCCGATGGAACGACGACGGAGATTTTCGACCGTGTGCTTATCGCCGTCGGACGCAAGCCCAACACGGAGCAGCTGGGACTCGAGCATACGAAGATTGCACTCTCCTCGCAGGGCTTTGTACAGGTCGATCGGCAGATGCGAACCGGTGAACCGGCGATCTTTGCCATCGGCGATGTGGTCGGCGAGCCGATGCTCGCGCATAAAGCCTCCCATGAGGGACTGGTCGCCGCTCGGGTCATTGCGGGGCGGCAAGCCGCATTCGACGCGACGATTCCCGCCGTCGTGTTCACCGATCCGGAAATCGCCTGGTGCGGATTGACGGAAGAGGCGGCCAAGAGGTCCGGGCAGGCGGTGACGATAGCCAAGTTTCCCTGGGCGGCCTCCGGTCGGGCCACGACCATAGGCCGCAACGACGGGCTGACGAAACTCGTGCTCGATGCCGAATCCGGCCGCGTCCTTGGGATGGGTGTCTGCGGCGTCGGCGCGGGGGAGCTGATCGCTGAAGGCGTGCTGGCGATCGAAATGGGCGCGGTCGCCGAAGACGTGGCTGCATCGATTCATCCGCATCCGACCTTGACCGAGACCGTGATGGAAGCGGCCGAAACGTTTCATGGACAGGCCACACACATCTACCAACCGAAGCGGTAGTCCGTGCCCGCCTTCCGCCTCCTTGATCTGACGCTGTCTTCCCCCGAAGAAAACCTCGCGCTCGATGATGCCTTGCTCGATGAACTGGAGGAGCGCGGCGGCGAGCCGATTTTGCGTTTCTGGGAGAGCGACCAATACTTCGTGGTGCTGGGTCCCAGCTGTCGCCTCCTCGACGATGTCCATGCGGACCTCTGTAAACAGGATGGAGTCCCGGTGCTCCGTCGCGCCAGCGGAGGCGGGACCGTGTTGCAGGGGCCGGGTTGTCTCTCGTATGCGTTCGTGCTGCCGATGACGCTGCATCCCGACCTGAGTGATATCCGGGCGACCAACCGCTTCATTCTGGAACGGATCGCGTTCGCACTCCATCGATGGGAGCCGGGGACGGGTTTTCGCGGTATCAGCGATCTGGCGATCAACGGGATGAAAATTTCGGGCAACGCGCAACGACGAAAACGGCAGACCCTGCTCTTTCACGGCACGATGCTTCATGCGATGCCGGGCGACCGGATTGCACGCTATCTGAAACAACCGGTTCGGCAACCGGAGTATCGCGAGAACCGGCCGCACGGCACATTTCTCCGCACCATCGATGTTTCACCGAAAGATCTGAAAGACGCGATTGCCGCGGCATGGGGCGCCGCCTCACCGCTCGATGTCTGGCCGGAAACCCGGATGGCGGCGTGCATCCGGAGGGTCATGCAGCGAACGGACAGCGAGACCAGGCCGACATAACCCAACACGCTTCCTTTGCCTTTCCCTCTGCTTGCGGTACAATCGCCGCATGGCCTTTGATCCTGCCAATCCGCCGATTTGGCTGCGCAAGCTTCATGTGACGGCCGCCCAGATCGATCCAAGTGATTACGCCCCGACTCCGGAAGAAGGGATTCTTATGGTTTGCCGCCTATCCGATGCACACCAAATCTTGGCGAAGGCCTTTGCCGATGCACTCTTTCCCGGCTCATCTGACGATGACCCGCGTGCCGATAACTAAGCTCTTTGGGTAAGAGAACGAGGATGGAGCCTCACGAACAAAGTTTCAATGAGGGATCGGCTATCGCAGCGGACCTGTTATCGTTTTTGAATACCGTCCAAGTTGTCTTGTCCGGCTTATCAATTCCACATTGCGTCATCGGCGCGGTGGCCCTCGGGGCATGGGGACGAATGAGAGCCACTCAGGATCTTGATTTTCTCGTTTTGATAGATGATTCAAACAGGGATGAGTTGATCACCCGGTTGTCATCATCCGGCATTACAGCGAATCAGCAATGGGCCGCGGCAAATCCCATGGCCAAATCCAGGGTCACGCGATTTGCGGCTCACGGACATCCTCTGTATCCCTTGGATATTATCTATGTATCAGACCAGCATGAACGCGAGGTGGTGAACCGTGCGCAGAAGACGACCCTGCTTGGCGTTTCATTTCGCGTGGTAAGCGCGGAGGATCTCATGCTGCTCAAGCTTAAGGCCGGCCGTCCAACAGATTTCGATGACGTGATCAGTGTCGTGAAGAACCCGCGACTTCAGCTCGACCTGGACTATCTCTGGTCCTGGGCCGACCGGCTGGGCTTGCAAGGCGAACTGCACTATGTGCTTCAGGCTGCGGGCGGACAACCTAGTAGCTGACACACTGCTGGCTTATTCTGCTTGAGAGTCTTGCTCCGGGAACAAGGGCTCCTGCAGAGCCAGGAACTCTAATCCTTCAATTTCCTTCAGCGACTTCCCGGCGATGCCTTGGAGATCGCCGTACATGCCCACCGTGGCCTGCATCACGCGATCGATCTGTTCCTCCCGCTTGGCCCATTGTTTGGTGATCGCCTTCTTTTCTTTATCGAGATCTTCATTCATGGAGGAGAAGGCCTCGACAATCGCCTGCACTCGCTGGCGGAATCGCGGGCCGGTCAGATATTGGTAGACCATTTCCATCTTTGTCTGCTGGCCCTCGGATGACATGCGGGCGCCGCCCACTTCCACCAATAACTGGCGTAGCGCCAGCGCGACCGGGATCAGGCAGCGCGGATGGGTGACCCAGACCCCTTCGATCAGATCGAACGTCTCGACGCCCTTCGGCACCGCCTCGCTCACGAGAATCGCCAGCTCCGCTTTGGCGGCACGCTGATCTTCGCGCAGCTTCACGAGCCAGCCGTCGCTCCAATTTTTTGTGCGTTTGGTTTCCCAGAGGATGGCGCCGCAGGAGCGGCCGGAGGGACCGGAGACCGACTGAAGCAGGTCGCCTCCATATTCTCCCTTCGGTACCGGGGTGATGCGGTCCTGCGGAAACTTGGCGGCCAGCATCGCCTCCAACTGCAACTCCAACACTTCGCCTTGCAACTGCTGAGATCCCTGCTCCGCCTTCCGGTGCAATTCCTCCAATTGTTTTTGCATCGAGGCGATGGTCTGTTCCTTCTCCAAGACCTTTAGTTTGAGCGCCTCTTCCGCTTCCTTCTTGGCTTGGTCGCGGGCCGTCGACAACGTTTCTTGAACGCGCTTCTCGATGGTCACCTCCAATTCCCGTTTGGCATCGTCCAACTCCCGCTGTTTTCTCAAGAGATCGGCCTGCACTTTTTGCGCTTCGGCCAGCTTGGCATTTCGTTGTTCAACAAGTTCTTGAAGTTCGGCGATCGCCTTTGTTTTATCTTCGAGATCGTGGCCCAGCGCCACCTTGGCTTTTCGCGCCTCCTCTGCCGCGATGGCGATCCGCGCCTGCCTCAGTTTTTCTGCGACTTGCTCATCCAGCGCGGCCTTTTCTCTCGCCAGCACGGCTTCCCGTTCCTTGAGCGCCGCTTCATGTTTTTCGAGGTCGGCGTCTTTTTGCCGGAGCCGGCGTTCGTACTCACGCCTGGTGGCATCCAGGAGCGGCGCGGCCAAAGACTCGGTCAATTTGATCTCGGTCTTACAAGCCGGGCAAGTAATCGTGGCATCCGTCATAGAATTCTCCTCTTCTCATCTCACATCGATCACGCGGGCGGAGCCGGATCTGAGGCTGCCGAGACAGGCTCGGAAAGAGGCCCCTTGGATTTCTATATGCATGCGAATGACGGAGTGTGCGCCCTGGATTCCTTCCCGGCTGTCATTCCCGTGCAGGCGGGAATCCACCATCCTTCCCCATGGCGGGACGGTGACCGACAGAGAGATGAGCACCCTCGGTGCCACAGTGCACCGGCGTTTGCAGCAGAAGCGTCCATGAATAATCCGGGTCAGGGATTATGCCAGCGAGCGCCCTCAAAGGTTTGATTTGATTGATGCGAAAATTTGATGATGTCTCCGTCCTTCACGGCGGAGGTCAGCGCGCCGATTTTCTTGTTGACGGTGATCAGGACCTCCCCGTTATTCAAGAACGTCATCAACCCTGCCAAGCGATCCTGATTCGAGTTCAGCAATTCCTGAACGGTCGTCGGTTGTGTGAGTTCGATGCCCAGTTCCGATTCCCCGATCGCCTCGCGCAATGTCATTCCCAAAATCAACACCGTAACCATTCCCTGTTCCCTCCTACTGTGCGGCTCATTATTCTTGCGCCCTCGCATGGCATTGAAAACAATCTTTTCGTTTGGGATGCTGCACCGGCAACGGCCTGGTTCCGGTGGCCTGGTGGCACACCAGGCAATCCTTCTCGTCCACGATCGCTCGATGTTGCGCGTCGGCCGGGATCATGGGATTCCGATCGCGCGGCGACGGCAGCAGCGCCACTCCTCCCACGACCGCCACGGCCAGGATGATAAAGATCAGATCCACCTTGCGGAACGAGAACCTCATGTCGTGAGCCGATCCGATTCGGCCGGCTCCGCCGCCTCGTAAGATTCTTCGAGCAGTTGTGCGAGATGTTTCACCGTGACCTTGTCGTTCCCTGAAAGACCGTTGCGGAGTTGAATCATACAGGCAGGACAGCTTGTCGCTACCACGTCGGCGCCGGTCTCCGCCACGGCGCGCCGCTTGCGCTCGAATATCTTTTGCGACGTGTCATAATTTTTGACGAGATAGGTCCCGGCTCCGCCCGCGCAGCGATCGGCGTCCGGCATCTCGACATAGTCCACGCCCGGCAATTTTGACAGGATGCTCCGAGGTTCTTTCGTGACGCCGGCCGCCCGCAGATGGCAAGAAGAATGGTAGGTGACGCGTCGGGTCTTAGAACCGGCGGCGGCGGCCGGTTGACCCTGTGCGCGAGCCACAAACTCCGCGATATGGAGGACCCGGTTCGATAAATCCTCGGCCGCCTTATGCTCGGGGGCTCCGTCGAATAACCTCACGTAATCCTTGAGCATGAGATGGCACGAGGCACAGCCGGTGATTACGGTCTTATAGCCGGCGAAGGACTGCAAATTAAACCGCGCATGCTGCTTGACGAGATCCACATGCCCGTAAGTCTCGATCGGTGTGCCGGAGCAGCGCTGAGGCGGCAGCGCCGGTTCCACTCCGTGTTTTCGCAGTACGGCAATGACCGCATCCCCGACCCCGTCGTCGAAATAGTTCGCGGCGCACCCATGGAAATAAGCGACTCCACCCGATTGGCAGGACGCGGCGGCGGCTCCCGCCAATTCCGGATGCCGCTCGCGCAGGTGTCGTGTGGCGAGTTTGGGGAGCAGCATCCCGGCCGGAAGGCGCGCCGTCTCCGCGAGGCGGCGAAGAAACGGTTGAACAAGCCGCTCGATCCAGCGGCGCGGCCCGGGACGATCCCACCAGGGTTGCGTCTTCGCTAAAACTTTAAGGAGCGGTTCAAATATCCGCGGCCGTGCATGCACGGCAAAAATCCACCCGGCCGCCCGATTGGGGTGCTCGGCCCTGCGCTTCAAAATGAGATCGGAGACATCCACTCCGGCCGGACAGATCGTGCGACAGGATTTGCAATTCAAACAGGCTTCCACCACCCGTTTCGAGTCGAGGTAACGATAGTCCTTGGCCGTGACGATCTCGAACCAGCCCCGCGAACTCATATCTTCCGACTGGAAGACATCATAGACCGGACAAACGGAGTTGCATTTGGCGCAGGTTGCGCAGGATTTAGACAACCGCGTGTAATCGATGTGCTCGGTAAATGACCGGTCGCTGATCTTGACCCCCGGATTGAGAATACCGCTCGGATCAAAGGCTTGCTTCACTTGCACGAACAGGTCGTACAGTGCATCACCAAACATCTTTCGCACGTACTCCGCCCGAATCCGGCCGTCACCATGTTCGCCGCAGATCGAGCCGCCGAAACGATTCAGCACGGCCTCATGCACGTCACGGTACGCCTGCACCATTTTTTCAAAATCTCGTTCGTCATTGATGTCGAGCAGCGGCAGGACATGCGCGTTCCCGTTCCCGATGTGGCCGAAAATCGCGACCGGCGTCTTCTGATCCGCAAAAAACTCTTCCAAATAGCGGATCAGCTCGCTGATCCGGCCGGCGCCGACGACGACATCATCCACGAAGTTGATCGGTTTTTTGCGCGCGTCGAATCGATACAAGGTCGGATAGAGCGCTTTGCGGGCTTTCCATAACTGCTCACGCTGCTCTGTATCGAAGGCGATGGCCGGTTCCGCGGCAAGTCGATATCGGCGGCAGATGGCGGCCATTCGATCCGACTGCTCGGCCAGTTCTGTCCTGCCGTGTTCCGTGTCCAGTTCCACAAGCAAGGTGGCGGCTGCGTCCATCGGAATCCCGTGCCTGCTTCTGCCGATTAAATTGAGCGTGTTGGCATCCATGACTTCGAGCGCGCTCGGAGAGAGAGTCAGGAGATGCGGCACCGCTTCCCCGACGTCCTCCAGTCGTCGAAAGTGGATGAGCGCCGTCAGAGTGCCGGCCGGACGCACGGCGAGCCGGAGCGTCGCCTCGCTGAAGACGCCCAATGTTCCTTCGCTGCCGATGAAGAGTTTCGGTAGATCCGCAATTCCTTGCTCCAGCCCGTCTTCCAGTCCGAAGAGATTGTAGCCGCAGCTGTTCTTGCTGACCGTCGGTCGTTTCTGCCGGATCATGTCGCGATGGCGATCCACCATCTCCATCGTGTCACGAACCTGAGCATAAGCAGCCAGCAGTTGCGCCCATGCCGGCTCGTTTAGCGAATAGGTTCTGGCCGCGAGCCATTCTCCGGACGGCAGGCAGACGCGGAGATGCGACACATTGTCTTTGACCGCTCCGTATCGCAAGGTATGAGGTCCCGACGAATTGTTGGCCAGCATGCCGCCCAGCTTGCACATGTCGCCGCTGGAGGGATCGGGTCCGAACAGGAGATCAGCTCTCGCGAGGTATTTGTTGAGTTCGGCGAGGACGATGCCGGGTTGGACGCGGGCCCAGCGCTCCTCCCGATTGATTTCGAGCACGCGATTCATGCGGGAGACATCGAGGATAATGCCGGAGCCGATCGCCGAGCCGGTCAAATTCGTACCGGCCGCGCGAGGGGTCAATGGAATGCCGTGGGTCGCCGCGTATCGGATGAGTCGATGAATGTCATCTTCGTGATCCGGCAGCGCCACGGCTTGCGGCGCCATGCGATAAATGCTCGCGTCTACCGCATAGGCGGTCAGAGACGGACCGTCGTCCCGCACCTTGTCCGGTCCGAGCAGGCCACGAAGATCGGCGGCGACCGCGCGGGACTTGTCAGGGAGAATCAGGGGCATGATGTTTATGATATCCGACCGCAGCGCATTCTAGATACTCGCCCGCCGAAGGACAAGCCGGTTGTTGAGCCGGTTGTTGACCGGAGATCGATCCGCTAAGATGCGCCTTTCCCAAATGGAGCGACCATGGCACGGCGACCGACCCTCTATCTATCCAGACTCTTGCCGGATCCGGTGATGGCCGCGATCGGCGAGCGCTTCATTCTGATCGATCAACCGGGAGAGATGCCGCCGGCGGAGAATCGGCTGCGCGAGGGACTGAGGGATGCCGACGCAGCGGTCTGCACGCTGACGGAACGGATTTCACCATCGGTGTTGGCCGGCGCTCGGAAGCTCAAGATCGTAGCGAATTATGCGGTGGGTTATAACAATATCGACCTTGCGGCGGCCAAGGCTCAAGGAATCATCGTGACGAACACGCCGGATGTGTTGACCGACGCGACGGCCGATCTTACCTGGGCGCTCATCCTGTCGGCCGGCCGCCGTCTCGTGGAGGGCGACCGGTTGGTTCGTTCCGGCCGCTGGGACGGTTGGCGTCCGACTCAACTGCTCGGCCTGGATATCTCGCGACGTACACTTGGAATCATCGGCATGGGCCGTATCGGCCGGGCGGTCGCGGAGCGAGCGGCAGGGTTCAACATGCGAATCCTCTACCATACTCGCCGCCCGTTGGACGCGACTGATCGACGGGAGACGTGGGGCTCGTGCACGCTGGATGCGGTGCTGTCCGAAGCAGACATCGTAAGTCTTCACGTGCCCTTGACGCCCGCCACGACCTATCTGATCGGGTCTGCGCAATTGGCTCTGATGAAATCGACAGCGATTCTGATCAATACTGCCCGCGGTCCTGTCGTTGACGAAGCGGCATTGGCGGATGCGCTGGAGCAAGGCCGCTTAGGAGGAGCGGGCCTTGATGTGTATGAGCGGGAACCCGTCGTTCATCCCCGGCTGTTGGAGCTGAATCGGGTGGTATTGGCGCCCCACATCGCGTCCGCGACATTCTCGACTCGTGTCCGTATGGGCATGATCTGTCTGGATAATATTGATGCGGTGTTGAGCGGGCGAGAGGCGCCTTGCCGGGTCGTGTAGGCAGGAGTGGGAATAGGCCGTAGACCGGAGAAAGACGGCCTGTTACAGAAGACGGGAGTTCTGCATGGTCCGAGGATGGTGAGCGGTTTGGTGCGAGGCCGATGTCCCGTTGGTATCGGCTTCGGCTCGCAGGTTCTGAAGTCGTTGCGGGACGTCATAAAATGACGGGATCGATTGATATATGGCAATCGCCCGCTCGCGCGCTGAAATTCTTTCATACAGAAGACCCAATTCATAGCGGACAATCTGGATGTTCTCGTCGCGACAGCGGGAATCCGCCACCAGCCTTTCCAGGAGTTGAATAGCATGATCGGACTGGTTCTGCTCTTTCAGGCAGGAGGCCATCATGAGGCAGGAATCGACAAAGAAGCCAGGGTCTTTCATCGAACCAAAGAATTCTTCCTTGGCTTCTTCCAGCAAGCCCATATCCTTATAGGCCATGCCCAAGGCATAGCGCGTCTCCGCATCCAACGGCTCGACCGACTCGGAAGCGGCGGTCTGTTCTTCAGCAGGCGCAACAGTTGGTTCGGCCGGTGCTGCCGGTTGAGGACGGCCATTGACGGAGGAATTTTGGATTGTCTCCTGAAGCGCCGCCGCCTCGTCGGATTTGAGACGGAACGGCGGATCGGCGACCGTCTCATCGCTCCCAGCCGGCTCTCTGCTCGTGGCCGGGGCGGCCGGATCGGGCGCAGCTGAGGGTGCTTGGGCCGGTTGGTCGGGATGGAAGGCCGATGCGAGCTTTCTGGCAATGGCGCTGCCGGGGGCGAGAGCCTGCACCTTCTCATAGAGCTCCGCCGGCAGCGTGGGCATGCCGGGTTCGGGATGTTCAAGCAAAATTTCGACCGCGTGGCCATACTGGTCTGCAGCCGTTGCGCCGTCGCCCTTTTCTTCATACAGCTCGCCGCTCAGTTCCAACATGGGAACGGAATTGGGTTCCACCTTCAGATATTCTTGAATAAGTGAATCCGCCAAGGGGTAATCCTGCGCGCGTAATGCTGCTCCCGCCAGAAATCGATACTCGCCTAAGGCCACATTGAGATTTCCTTGCAGGAGATGCAGGCGGGCGAGGAGTTGGCAGATTTGCGGATTGCCCGGCTCGCGGCTCAAGAGTTGCGTCAGCATCGCTTCGGCGCCGGCATACTGACCCTCTTCCATCCGCCTGGTCGCTTCGCCGAGCAGGTCGCCTGGCTCCGCCTGCTTGGCGCCGGCTCCCGCGGCCGGCTTGGATGGCGGGGGAATACACATTGTCCCTTCGCCGTTCTTGAGCATGTCGAGAATCTCTTTCGCTTCCGCATTGTTGGGATCCAAGCGGAACACGGCCAGATAGGCGTCTCGCGCTTCGTCCAGTCGCTGTTGCGCGGACCGTTCGCGCCCCAGCTGCAGGTAGACCTTGATCGCTTCGTCCTGGAGGTTCTCCTGGACGCACAGTTCGGCCACCTGGCGTTGCGCATCGAGATTGGAGGGATCTTGCGTGACGATCCGGCGGTAAATATCGAGGGCTTCTTTGCTCTTGCCTTCTTTGAGATAGAACTTGCCGAGGGTGAGATAATCCTGCACGGCGCTGCTTAAGAGCCCGCGCTCGGCGTTGAGGTCCCCCAGATGGCGATAGACTTCGTGCCGGCTGGGATCGACCTTGAGGATTTTTTTATATGCGGCAATGGCCTTCAGCGTGGAGCCTTCGGTGCGGAAGGCCGCGGCCGCTTGGAGGAAGGCGGTGATGGCTTCCCCATTGGCGTTGCGTTTGAGATGCAGATCGCCGATGGAGTTGAAAATAGTTCCGTCCGTCGGACTGTCCGCCGTGAGCTTTCGCCATTCGGCGATGGCGGCATCGAACTGTCCCTTCGATGCAAACAGTTGGGCGTTTTGAAGTACCGTTCTCCGGTCGACCGCCACTGCCTACCTCCCCTGTCGCATGAGTGTAAACGCTAACAGTATCAATACTTTTTGTCAAAATAAATGACGAATGAGTTGAGGCGCGGAGGCGAGCCGACGAGACGAACAGCTCCAAAAAAGAGGCGACCTTCTCCGAGAGAAAAGGTCGCCTCAATGAAAGAAAGAAAGCGGTGTCAGGTAGCGGATGCGAGCATTTTCAGGACATTGGCCGCTTGCGGACCCTTGGCTCCTTGTACGATATCGAACTCAACGTTTTCCCCTTCTTTCAGTGTCTTGAATCCGTCGCCCTGCAGCGCGGAGTAATGCACGAACACATCTTCACCGCTGTCGAGCCGAATGAACCCGAAGCCCTTGCGGTCGTTGAACCACTTCACTGTACCTTTTGTCTTCACACAGTCCTCCTTTCCTCAACAAACAGACCGAGTTACGCGCCAGCCCAGGGGAATGACGCAGGATCATATAATGCGGCGATAAGGAATAATGATAAGGGGAAGCGCGACGGGCTCCTGAGGAGAGACGTTGAAGCAATGAGCGAACCCATCATGACCTACTGGAAAGTGCGCAGGCGAAATACCATATGACACTTAGGCTTGTCAAGCAGTTCTTTTCCGCGCTCCGCGTTCCGTTGTTTACAAGCGGCCGGCGGTCTTCTATAGTGGGGCCACCATTTTTCAAAACCGCCAGCTCCCGTGCTTTTACATACCATCCTCGATCGCTACATCTTCCGCGAATTACTCTCCCCGTTTCTCATCAGCTTGGGGGCGCTATGTTTCGTCATGTTGACAAAGGAACTGCTCCGGCTCGTAGAGTTGTTGGTGTCCAAGGGCGTGAGTCTTTTCGCCGTCGTGAAGGTATTCGGCCATCTGCTGCCTTCCTTTCTGGTTCTGACATTGCCGATCGCCGGGATCATTGCGTCCATTACGGCGTTCGGGCGCCTCTCGTTCGATAAAGAGCTGGTCGCGATGCGGGCGGCCGGCCTCAGCTTGATGCGATTGGCGCATCCCGTTGTGTTGTTCTCGTTGTTGGTCTTTGGCCTGACATTGATGCTGGCCCAGTGGGGCCAGCCGTGGAGCAACGTCAATCTGAAAAAAGTGGCGTTGAATCTGCTCCGTGATGAACTGGTGCTGGAGCTGGAGAAAGGCGTCTTTAACGAGACAGTCCCGAAGATGGTCATCTATGTTCCCGATGCGGGACCTGACCGGAACAGCAAGGGCATTTTCGTCTCGGACAGCCGCAATCCGGCCGATCCGCGCGTCATCGTCGCCCGCCAATATTTCGTCATGACCGATCCAAAAACCAGTCAGGTGGCGCTGCAGTTGGTCGACGGCGTCATCCATAGCCAACCCGATAACGTCGAGCTCTATCAGAAGGTCGCGTTTTCCACCTATGATCTGAAACTGACCTTCGGCGAGAATCTGTACGGAGCCGAGGAACGATCCTCCTTGGAGTCCATCATGGCAAAGCTGGAGGCCTCCAATTGGCAGGATCAGAACGCCTTGCGACGGCTCATGGAACACTATAAGGATTTGGCCTTTCCGACCGCGTCATTGGTGTTTTGTATCCTGGGAGTGCCGATCGGGATCGTCTCAAAACGGTCCGGCCGGATGGGCGGGTTTGCCGTAGGCGTGCTGGTCGTTGTGATCTATTACGTGCTGAATGTGGCATGCGAATTTTTGGTCACGACGCTGCTCATTCCCCCGTTCGCCGGGGCTTGGTTGCCGAACGGGATATTTTTCGTGGCGACGATTATCTGGTTCGCCAATATGAATCGACGCTGACCATGACCATTCTTTTTCGCTATCTGCTGCGCGAATACATCAAGATTTTTTTGATGTGCTTCTCGGGTCTCATGACGATCTATTTAGTCATCGATTTCTTCGAAAAGGTGCGCAAATTTCTACGCTACGACGCCAGCGCGGTCGACGTGCTGACCTATTTCGTGTTGCGGATGCCGGGGATCTCGTATCAGATCACGCCCCTCGCCGTTCTGATGGCGACGCTGCTCACCATCGGCGTGCTGTCCCGAACTCATGAAATCACCGCCATGCGGAGTTGCGGGATCAGCTTGTACTGGATCGCCTCCCCGTTTCTGTTTTTCGGACTCGTGCTCGGCGTAGTTCTGCTGTTGTTTACCTCGACGATCATTCCGTTGTCGTCGGCCAAGGCCGACTATATTAAGGCCACGCACATTGAAAAAAGGGCCGCGCCGATTCCTCTGAAATCCCCGCATCCCTGGGTGCGGATCGGCAATCGCACGCTGATGAATTTTCAGACCGTCAGTGACGGCGGCACGGCGCTGCATGGCGTTCGGCTGTATCTGCTCGGCGACAAGTTCGAGTTGCTCCAGATTACCGAATCCCGCGTCGCACGGTTCAGCGGACGAGGATGGGTTTTGCACGACGGCACCAAGCGGCTGTTCCGAGACGACGGCTCGATTCAGGTCACCAATTTTGTGTCGGAGCCCTTGCCGCTGGCGCAGATCCCGGAAGACTTTACGACCTGGTTTGAAATGGATACGGAGACGATGACGTTCAAAGACATACGGGGGTTCGCCGCCCGATTGAGCCGGGATGGCGCGGTGATTCCACGCCTGCTGACCGACTATTATGGCCGGGTGGCCTTTCCGTTCGTGACGGTGGTCATGGTGATCGTCGGCATCGCATTGAGCCTTCGTCGAAGCGGTGTGCGCGGACGAGGCATGGCTATGGGCATCGGTCAGGCTCTGGCCGTGGGATTCTTCTATTGGACCACCCACTCGGTGTCCATTGCGCTGGGACGCGGTGGTGTGTTAATGCCCATGCTTGCCGGCTGGATGGCCAATCTGGTCTTTTTAGCCTTCGGCGGATATCTGCTGCTCAAGGTGCGGTACTGAGAATGACGGCAGGGGCTGCCCCATCCATTTGGATCAAGTTGACTGCCCGGCGACCTTCCGGTAAGAAGACGGGCATGGGTCGTATCTGGAGTTCAGCGCTCTGACTTATATGATGCAACGTGTCGTCATCACGGGCCTGGGAGTCGTTTCCCCGATCGGCATCGGGGTCTCCTCGTTTTGGAAAGCTGCGCTCGCCGGCCAGTCGGGTATCAGCGCCGTCCGCGCGTTCGATCCATTTCCAATGGACGGCTATCGGTCCCGTGTGGCGGGCCAGGTGCATGATTTTGTCGTGGAGCGGTATCTGACCGGCGGACAAGGCGATCGCGTGGATCGGTACGCTCAGTTTGCCTTGGTCGCGACGAAAGAAGCGCTCGCCGATTCGGGCCTGCGCAGGGGAGGAAACGCTCATCGCGTCGGTGTGATCGTCGGAGCCGGCATGGGCGGGATGGTGATGGGCGAACGTGAAATCACTCAACTCTACGAGCAGCGTCGGCCCCACCGGGTGCATCCTAATTTCATTCCGGTCATCACACTCAACAGCGCATCCGGCATCGTCGCAATGGCGTATGGCGCGAAAGGACCGAACCTGACTATTTCGACGGCCTGTTCCTCGAGCGCTCATGCGCTGGGCCAGGCGATGAATGCCATCCGGCATGGCCAAGCGGACGCCATCATCACGGTAGGAGCAGACGCCAGCATTACGCCGCTGGTCTTCGCCGGATTTTGTTCACTGCGCGCCTTGTCGACTAAGTTTAATGAGACCCCGGAACGGGCTTCCCGGCCTTTTGACGGCGCGCGCGACGGATTCGTCATGGGAGAAGGCGCGGGCGCGTTGATTCTGGAATCGCTCGCTCACGCGAAGAAGCGGCGTGCCCGGATCTACGCGGAAGTCGCCGGCTATGCCGCGACCAGCGAAGCGCACCATATGGTCATTCCGCAGGAAGATGGGACCGAAGTGGCGACGACGATGCGCCTCGCGTTGAAGGACGCGGGCGTGGCGCCGGGCGCGGTGGATTACATCAGTGCGCATGCCACGTCAACGACCGTGGGCGATGCGGTGGAAACCAAGGCGATTCGCCAAGTCTTTCGAGGGCGGGCCGACAAGCTGGCCGTCAATGCCGTCAAATCGATGATCGGCCATACACTGGGGGCGGCGGGGGCGCTGGCGGGAATTGCGTCGACATTGGCGCTCCAGACCGGCCATGTTCATCCGACCCTCAATTACGATAATCCCGACCCTGCATGCCGCCTGCCCGGCATTTCGCGCGACCCACAGGAACGGAAGATCAAGGTGGCGTTGATCAATGCCTTCGGGTTCGGCAGTAACAATGCAGCGGTGGTGTTACGAGCCGTATAGGTCGGTGCCGAAGTGGACTCGTCCCGCGCACCGTCTATGCAGAAGGACAGAATATGACTCAGTCAGATGTAGGCCGGAAAATCACGGCCGCGTTAGCCGACTATCTTAAACGGGATCCGGCGTCGATCCGACCTGACTACCATCTGCGCGACGATCTGGGGTTGGATTCCATGGCGGTGATCGAACTCGTGTATCTGCTGGAGGAAACGTTCAATTTGCAGATCCCGGATGAGGATCTCGCCGGTCTGACATCCGTCGAACATGTCGTTCACTATATTGAAGGCCGGTTGAAGCCGCCCACTCCCTCTCCCAAGCCGGCCGGCGGCAAATCAGCGAAGCTAAAGAGTGCGGCGCCTAAAGCGGCCGCTTCGAAATCGCCGTCCAAAGTTGCCAAGAAACGGTCATGAGAGGATGACATACCGACACGCGCGACAGGCCGTTCCCTTACGCACCATTCAAGAGTTGCTCGGCGCAGAGCTGATCGGCAAGGTGGACACCGTCATTACCGGCCTTTCCAGCCTGGAAACGGCGGAATCCGGTGATCTCGCGTTTCTGGCATCCGACCGCTTTTTGAAAGCGGCGCAATCGTCACGGGCCGGCGCCTTGATCGCCGCGCGGCCGGTGCCCGACGTGCACTGTCCGCTGCTGGTGGTCGATCATCCCGCCTATGCCTTTGCACGAGTCGCGCAGCAATTTTTCGTCCAACCCTATCGAGCCCGAGGTGTCGCGTCCGATCTGGTGCGGGGCGAGGCGGTGTCGATCGGTCCGGACGTGTCCATCTGGCCTCGTGTGACATTGGGCGATCGCGTGTCGATCGGCGCCCGCGTCACGCTGTTCCCCGGCGTGTTTATCGGGGACGATTCCGTCATCGGCGACGACTCCGTTCTCCATGCGAATGTCGTCGTCCGCGAGCGGTGCACCGTAGGAGCGCGTGTGATCGTTCACAGTGGAACAGTCATTGGAAGCGATGGATTCGGATATGTGCAGCACGGCGGACGGCATCACAAGATTCCGCAGCTCGGCGGAGTGGTCATTGAAGATGACGTGGAATTAGGCGCCAATGTCGCCGTCGATCGGGCGACGTTCGGCCAGACTCGGATCAAGCAAGGCACCAAGATCGATAACCTGGTTCAGCTTGCGCATAATGTGACGGTCGGAGCGCATAATATTCTGGTCGCCCAGGTCGGCATTGCCGGAAGCACCACACTCGGCGACTATGTCATGGTCGGCGGCCAAGCCGGTTTAGCGGACCATCTTGTTATCGGAGATCATGTCATGATCGCAGCCAAATCCGGAGTTACCCGCAGCCTCGAAGGCCACCAGATCGTCTCCGGGGCGCCGGTGATGCCCCACGCGACGTTCCTTAAGGCGCAGGCCGTGATCCCACAATTACCCGACCTTCGCCAGCGTGTCCGCGAGTTGGAGGAGCGGTTACAAAAAATTGAACAGAAACGCCCGCCAAAAAAGCGATCCTGAGGATCCTGGATTTCATGACCGCCCGTCTTTGATGACCGCCCGCCAGAAATAGAGCTTCGCCCAAAAAAATCCGCCCCACGGCATAAGATAGGCTGCAACCGGGTGCACCTGCCCTATCTGCATGCTGATGGTGGACACGGCGATAAGAAGTCCCATTCCAGCCACATACACGAGCGGAATCCACCGGGAGCCCGGGGGCTGAGGAGCCGGGATGGGGGGATCCTTCTTTGCACGACCCGATCGTCTGGCGGACATGGGTTTCATCCGGGAAGCGAACACGTCCGGATAGTTATTCAAAATGTATTGATGATACCGGGTCTGGGCCCACCCCACGCATCCGCCGAAAATGAGCAGGCCGGAACTAATCCAGAACGTCGCCCATGTGTAGCTCTCGGTCGCGATAAGTTGGTAGCCGAGCGCGGCGGTGCCGGCGACCATCGTAATGAGGCCGAGAAAACCGGACGGAAAAAGGATATAGGCTTTGACATAGTTCTTGGCTCTCTCGGTGGTATCTTCCAACTGCCTGACAGTCACGAGTTTGGGCATGTACGCTCCAATGGGACAAAGGTTCAGTCGCTGAGCCTGCATCAACGGCTATGGCCGGTCAGGTCAGGCATTATAGCGCGCAGACTCACGAGAGCAAACGATCAGATGAACAAGAAGGACGTGCGCATGGCGGAAACGGCGGACCGAGGATTGTCTGCTCCGGAATTAGAAGCGGCGTGGGGAGAAGCGAAGCCAAGGAAGAAAGAGCGGCGACTGCGTGACGACGACGATTTAGACGGGCAGGATGTCGATAATGGAGGCCCGTTCGATGCGTCCGATATCCACCCATTGCTTCGCGAGAGGCATCAGGGCGGTCACGCGATCCTGTGCCGCGTGCAATCGCCGGGAGAGGTCCGGCGGATTGCTGCGAGCTGCGACCAACAGAAATCCGCGGAGGCCTTGCAGAAACAACATAATGGCGGCCGCGCTGACTCGTTCGGCGGACTCATGCAATGCTTCGATGTCCTGCATGATGGAGTCCAGCCCGACGGTGAAGAGCGGCGCGTGGTCGCGCTTTGTCGTGAGCCCGGTGAGCTTTTCTACGATTGTCAAAACTCGTCCCGTGACATGGTTCAAGAACTCGGTGTCCACCAGGTCCAGATCGTTGAGTATGCGGCCGATCGTTCGGACATCAATAGAATCGGTCAACGGCTCGATCTGTTCCGCCCGGCGGATGACTTCGTCGAGGATGTCACGCATCGGCCGGATCGATCGGCTAGGGGCTTCATGCAACCGCCGCAACGCATCAAGGATGGAACCGGCCGGCTCTACCCTTTCCGGAGTGACTTGTTGGTCGGCATGCGCTGAAAGACTCTCGGTGGGGCGTGCTGTGGCGGAGGATTCTTCGACCGGCTCGGTCTGCTGCCCATTGGGAGATTCACAAGGCAGCTCTCGAATGGCCGACGCAAGACGGGAGAGACCTTCGTGAACCATTTCTAGATGTGGTGCCGTGATAGTGCGATGCTGCCGCCCCACTGAATCGAGCAAAAGAATCAGGTCAAATACCATATGTTCGATGGCCGGTGCAGGAACAGTGGCCGCCGATTTGGCCAGATTACTCATCCCGTCCAGCATGATCTTGAGAAGGTCGGCCTGGCGTTCCTTCTCCACCGTTTGATCCAGCGTCACGAGGGCCGCTTGGATCTGACGGATCCATTCCCTGGCCTCTAAAGCGAATAGGCCAAGCACCTCTTTGTCGATCGCGGTATCCACGATTTGTTGAGCGCTCACCTGAGAAGCGCCGTGCTCGGCAGGAAGAGGGGCGGCCGGCGGCATGGCCGGACCGATCACTTCTCTGGTTTCGACGGCCGTCTGAATGACATTGGCGATTGCATCCAGGCTCTCCAGCAGTGCGGCAAATTGATCGGATGAGCGGACCGGTTGTTCAACGGTGGCTCGTCCTGGTTCTGTGAACGTCGGGGTCATGTGGGCCATATCCGGCGAGGTCAGAGCCTGGGTGATCCATACGGACGGCGCCTGGCTGAGGTCCAGGACGCGCGCAGCCTCCGCGCTCTGCGACGCGTGGTCCCGGTCGATCGTGATCAGAGGGCGACTCGGATATTTCGGGTTGATTCCGATGACAATGCCCTGTTCTCCCGTATTGAGTTGAACCTTTGTGCCCAACGGATAGACCGAGAGTTGTTCCACCAAGGCCTTGATCACTTCCCTGGGAAATGCATTCCGTTCGTTCATGAAAAGTTCCCGCATCGCCTCATGCGGCAGGAATCGGCGACGATAGGGGCGAGGACTGACCAGCGCATCAAAGACGTCGACCACACCGATCATTTGAGCCAATTCGTTGATTTCCCTCCCCTTGCGTTTGTTCGGGTAGCCTTGTCCCATCCAGCGCTCGTGCGCCTGAAGCACCACATCGGCAAGCCAGTGATAGGATTCGCCGGACTGCCGGATGATCTCGGAACCAAGGCGTGGATGCTCCTCGATCAGGATTCGTTCGTCAGGAGTCAACCGGCCTGTTTTTGTGAGAATATTCTGGGGAATAGAAAAAATGCCGATATCATGGACGAGCGCCGCAGTGGCGAGGCGATGCAGATCGGTGCCATAGTATCCGAGTCCCATCCCGACTTTCGTCGTCAGAATGCCGACATTCAACAAGTTGGTGATGAGCGGAGGACCTGCCGGGCCGGACAGGGCCTCAATAACCAGGCGATCCCCTTTCTGCAATGAATCAATCAGCGTGGTCGCCAATCGAGAGACCTCCTCAAGGTTAAGCCGCTGGCGCTGCTGCACGCCGGATGCCAGGCGAGACAATTCTTCCTGAGCTCGTTCGTACCAATCCGTGTACTTCATAGTCCCCACATCCTCTCACACATCAATCGATGAGCAGGTGTGTTAGTTCCGACCATTGCTGTGACGGGTGATATGATGCGGATCTTCTCTGGCACAGGATGCTTCCCTGATGGCTTTGGAAGCCGCGTTCGCCATGCTTCGGGGGCGGTCGTCTATGTCGGGAGGATCGCCACAATGGCTTCCCGCTCTTCTTGTCCGCTCTGAACCCATTCATGCGTGAGCTCCAGCACCGCCATGATGCGGGCGGCCACGGCTTCCAGTTTGTCCGGCGGCAAACCAAGATGCCGTTGAGCGACGAGCATGAAGAAATTTCGCAGTCCGGCCAAAAATGTCACGAGTGCGACGGCATTGACGTGTTGGGCCAGTTTATGGAGGCGTTCCACTTCCCGCGCGTAAGGCATAAGGTCATCCGAAGCGAGCGGTTTGCAGGACGGCCGCGTCTTGAGAGTATCAACCATGCGTTTGATATCCGGAAGCGTCCGTTGCACATCGAGATAGAGCCCATCATCTGCGCCGATCAATTCCTCAAGCATCCCCCGGACCGCTCCGGGTTCGACCGCAGTCGTCCCCTGCGCCGATTCCTGCTCCAAACGGCGGATGACATTGTGAATGAGATGTCTGGTCCAACTTCGTGTACGGGCGCAGGTTTCATGCAACTCGCGAAGCGAGCTCAAAAACCAAACCAAATCGATGGCGCGTGGACTGGATACCAGTTGTGCGGTCGCTCGATCGGAGTCGGATGCGATTCCTGTGGCGGTCCCCACCGAGGCCTGAACGAGACTGAACTGCTGCCGGACGGTGAAATAATCCTGCCTGCTTGCCGTGGTTCGATCTCTGATGATCTCGATGAACGGCAGCAGGGCGAACGTTGCGCGTTCAACATCGGGGAGGTTTATCGTTGCGGCGGATCCGCCGAGGCTTGTGATGGCACGCACGATGGCCTCGACAAGTTGACTGTGCCGGTCCGGCGCGGGTTGGCTTTCCAGTTCGGTGAGTGCCGCATCAATTTGGACGAGCCACTCCTGCGCTTCCTGCCCGAACAGTTCGACCAGTTCCTTCTGAAACTCATCCTCGTTATTGTGCGAGTCGGTTGACAAGGCCGATTGTCCTCATGAATGGACGGATGCGTGCACCGTCGGTGAGGAAAGAATAATGCTCAGCGTGGGCTGTTTCCCAATTGAGAGGCCAGGCCCGCGATTTCAGCCAGTTTCCGCGCCATGTCCTCCAGTCGGCGGTTCGATTGATCCGCCAGATGTTCCGCTTCCGTCGCGCGCTTGGCGAGCAGCGTGGATCGCTCGCGTTCGCCCGCCAAAACGGTATCTAATTCTCGCGCCCGGTTCACCGCCTTCTCAAATTCCGTAACCTGTTGAACGAGAATGGCAGCCTGTTGCCGTTCCGACGAAAGCGCGGTTTCAAACTGCGCGCATCGTTCCCGTTCCGCAATCAAGGCTGCATCCAACTCTTTGGCTCGCGCCGAGTCCTGCTTGAGCTCGGCGATTCTGTTGTGCAACTCGGCCGACTGGTCGCGTTCCGACGCGAGTCTCGCCTCCAGATCCTTGACCCGCCCTTCCAGTTTCTCCAGGGCGGTGATTTGCTGCACGAGCTGCGTCGCTGCATCGCGCTCGGCGGCGAGAGTGGCTTCCAGTTCGCTGATGCGGGCTGCCTTACGGGCGTCTTCAGCGGACATATTATTTGTGAGGAGAGCGGCCGCTTCCCGCTCGGTAGTGAGAGTGGCCTCTAATTCGCTGATGCGGGCTGCCTTACGCGCGTCTTCAGCGGACATATTAGTCGCGAGGAGAGCGGCCGCTTCCCGCTCGGTAGTGAGAGTGGCCTCCAATTCGCTGATGCGGGCTGCCTTACGGGCATCTTCAGCGGACATATTAGTCGCGAGGAGAGCGGCCGCTTCCCGCTCGACAGCCAATGTCGATTCCACTTCTGCGAGTCGCATTGACAGCGGTTCGATTTCGGCCGCCCGCACGGCGAGTTCCTCGGCACGCCGTTGTTCATCCACGAGGCTGGCGGCGAGTTGCTCCGCCCGTTGCGTGGATTCCAGATTGCGCGCTCGTTCGTCCTGCAATGAAGACTGTAGATCGCGTTCGCGCTCTTCCCACTCGCGGCGGGCTTCGGCGAGAGTCTTTTCCAGTTCGCCTGCGCGCTCCATTAATGGTTCCGCTTCCTTCCATCTGGTCTCCATCTGGTGGGCTCGGTCGCCGGCGTCTCGGCAGGCGGCCTCAAGTTCTGCGAGACGGGCGTGCAACGCTTCTCTGTCCGGGTTGGAAAAAGAGTCCGGGACCGGGACGGGATCGGCTGACTGTGGCGCCATGGCTGAAGACACAGCCGACTTAAGCTCGGCATTACAATGGTCAGGAAGGCGGTCGTCGGGATTCGAGGAGTGAACAAACTGCGGAGTTCCGGCACTGAGGTTGCCATTGCTTGAGGCAGGCACTGCGGGACCTGCCTGGGTCTTGTCTCGGCGCTTCGTCAAGAGATCTTGCACGCGATCTTTCAGTGATGTGCCTTGAAACGGTTTCTTGAGGACACCGTCTGCGTGACAGCACTCGGCTTGTCTCGTGACCTCGTCATTGACGATTCCGGAAATGAGAAGGACCGGAACAGCGGCCAGATTCGGTTGGGCGCGGACGAAGGAGCAGACTTCGTATCCGCTTTTGTCCGGCATGATCACATCCGACACAACCAAGTCGGGACACTCCCTTCCGAGAAAGGCTAAAGCCTCCGTCCCATTGGCAGCGAGCGACACGACCATGCCGGCCTCGGTGAGGAGACGTTCCGCAACCTTCCTGACGGCAATGCTGTCATCGGCGATCAAGATCTTCGACATGAATTAGTCCTCACACATGGCTGTGATATCCCGGAGGCTTCCGGCGATGCTCCCTTCCCAAGCCGGGCCAGATGAATGATGCTGAGTTGTTCGTCGCCGACCGAACACATTCCGGCGATGTCCGACTCATCACTTGCCCGTTCCTGTATGGTAGATGAATCGACCATGTGAAGCGACGGGACGGAGGGATCGATACAGACTGCCATGGGGCCGTCCTCGTGCTTGATGATCAGGCAGAGGGCGCCGACGGGGTTGACGCGGCGATTCAGTTTCGCGGCAAGGTCGTACACCGGCACGCAATCCGTATCGAGTCTGACCAAAGACGTGACGAACGGGGTATCGCTCGGCACCGGCATCGCTTCGGGCCACGCCCGCACGCCCGCAATGTCCTCCGTGCGCGCAGCCACGTGCCGTCCGCCTAGTGAAAACACGAGCAGCCCACGATGCTTCCCGAGGGCCGCCTGCCGTTGCTGCGCAGAGAACGACGGGCGCTGTTGAGATCGTAGCAAGCAGGCCTCCTACTTGATCGGGTCGGCTGCCATTTCAACTTGCGACCGTTCCTCCACGGCGTCGCAAATCGGCGTGTCTGTGCCGCGCATCATCAGAGAGGATTCAAAAGCGTCAACGCGGCCGTTCATCTCAAGGAGCCACAATGGGTTCACGATCAATGCGACGGTGTTCTCATACAACAGGATTCCCGAGAGACGAGTTCGTTCAGCGCTCCTGAACTGTACCGGGAGTGGGCGCAAATTCATCCGGTGTGTATCGATCAATTCGAACACCCGGTCCACGGCAAACGCGCGAAGGCATGTTCCGTTTCCATAGAGAACGATACGCCGATCGCCGGATTCCATCGCCGATGAAAGGAGGAGGCGGCTTGCCAAATCCGTCAGGGGATAACTGGTTCCGGCCCACCGAACATCTTTGCCGAGACCCGCTTCTTCGGGAGTGAGAATGCCGCGCACCCAGCCGGCGGGAAACGCCAGAACATAGGGTCCGCACCCGGCAATTAGAAACCTGACGGTTGATTCAATAGCCGCGGCTGTTGGTCTATGACTACGAAGCGCCATAACGATCGTATTGTGTCAAGGAACAGTGAAATCACCAACGGTTTGCTTATTTTTGAACCGGATTTTCGGTTCCCAGCCAATGTTGGATCTCTTGAATCAACGCTCGTTCTTCAACCGGCTTCGCGATATATCCGGATGCGCCGATGTTGATTGCCATTTGGCGGTGCTTCTCACCCGCCCGGGTCGTCATGACGAGAATCGGCGTCTGTTGAGTTTGCGGCCGGCCACGCAAGGCCTGAATGACTTCAAACCCGTTCAGCTTCGGCATCTCCAAATCGGTGATGATGAGCCGGTAGGCCTGCGCGGAGGCCTTGCGAAGACCTTCCTCGCCGTCTACGGCCGTGTCCACCGTGTATCCGGCCACCTCCAGCATGCGTCCGACGAACTTCCGGATGCTGAGTGAATCATCAATGAGCAACAGCGGACGATGTTGCGACCCTCTTGGCGCTTCTGCGGACGGCTCGGGCGGCGCACCTAAAACGTCCGTGAGCGGGCCCGTCGACGCCAGAGGCCATGTGTCTCGGTACTCTCGGGTGGTCAACCGGCTGACATCGAGCACGAGAATGATTCGGCCCTCAGGATCGATCGTGGCCCCTCCGAACACCGAACGTTCAAACGGCTTCAGCGCGCCCAATGATTTGATGACGATTTCTTGGCGTCCCAGCAATTCGTCCACGGCGCAGCCCAACGGTCCGGTCGCGGTTCTGACGATGACAATCGGCGTGGTTTGCTCGACGAGACCGGTCGCTCGCCGGAGCAATTCCACGAGCGGATGGACTTCGATCGCTTCCTCTCCGATATGCAGGATGCTTCGGTCGCCCATCCTTTGCAGCGAGGTCGCCGACGGCATTGTGACTTCTCTAACGTTCGGAAGCGGAATGGCATAGCGCGCATTGTCAACCCTGACGAGGAGTGCGGTGGCGATCAAGAGCGTCAGCGGCAAGTGCATGGTGAATTTTGTTCCCTGCCCTTGCACGGATTCGACTTCGATATGCCCGTTCATGGTCTCAATGACCCGCTTGACGACATCGAGACCGACCCCCCGCCCCGCCTGGTCTCCGACGGATTCCGCTGTGGAGAATCCTGGGACGAAAATGAATTTGATGATCTCCGATTCCGGCAGCGTGTCGGCCGTCTCCTGCCGCATGAGACCGAGACGAACGGCTTTGGCCTTGATTCTCTGGAGGTCCAAGCCGGCGCCGTCATCTTCAACTTCAATCATGACGGAGTTGCCTCGATGCGCGGCGTGAAGATACACGGTGCCCGCAGCCGGCTTGCCGCGGGACAGCCGGACGGCGGTCGGTTCAATGCCGTGATACACGGCGTTCCGCACAAGGTGCACCAGCGGATCGACGAGGCGTTCGACGACACCAGTGTCGATTTCGGTATGCTCTCCGGAGGTGATGAGATTGACTTCCTTGCCCGTCGTTCGGGCCATTTCCCGCGCGGCCCGCCGGAAACGGGTGAAGGGCGTTCCGATCGGGACCATGCGGGCCCGGGCGATTTCGTCGCGCATGCCGAGCGTCAATTGCTGGAGCTGCCCCATATCATCCTGCGCCCGGCGGATGGACCCGCTCAGTTGGGACATAGATTCGGCGATGTCCGCAGTCACTTCGCTGATTCGCCTCGCGAGGATGTTGAAATCGTCATACTTATCCAGTTCCAACGTTCCGAATTCGCTCAGACCGGGAACTGAGGAGGATAAGGTCTCCGCGGGAGCGGCCGGCATCGGTTGGAAGGAAAAGGTGTGTTTGTCTTCGAAGGAACGCACTGCGTCGATCAGGCGGGTCTTATTGGCCAGCACCTGGTGAGACAGCTCTTCAAGGACCCGCAGCCGTTGCTCCAATCGACCGCGGTCGATCACCAATTCACCGACCAGATTGAGCAATCGCTCGAGGCGGTCGCGACTGACTCGGATCACCTCTCGCTCCTCAGTGGACTTGGCGTCCGACGCTTGAACGTGGTCGGGACTTGCGGTGGAGGCAGCCGCTGCGATGTCCGTGTTGGGGACATCCAGCGCTTCCGTGCCTCCTGTGGGCGGGACGGCGAGCGGTATCTGTTCAAGCTGCTTCAACTCCCGCATGGATGCCGAAAACCGCGTCCTTGTCTGATGAACAATGGAGCCGTCGCGCCGCATCAACGTCTTGATCACGTCGATGGAACGGAGCAAGAGATCAGTATGTCCCGGCAAAACGTGTAATCGTCCTTCGCGGACGGCGCCCATAAAATCTTCGATGTGATGCGTCAAGTCGCCGATGGACTGGAATCCCACCGTATAGGCGGAACCCTTCAGCGTATGCGCCGTGCGGAACAACTGGTGGATGATATCGGGATCGTGTGCTTCCTTCTCCAACCGCAGGAGCAGGCTTTCCAAGCTTTCGAGATATTCCTGGGCTTCCGGCGCGAAATAGGAGAGCACTTCGGCGTCGAGACAGGGCACGAGATAGTCGTCCGGATACATTTCCTCCGACCGACCGGCCCCCTGTTCGTGGTGCTCCATCGAGGCGTCGGTCTGTACCGATGTGCCGGCGCCGCCTGCCTGCGCGGTGTTGCCGACCGATCCAATAGTGTCCGCTTCAATCCCAGTTTCCATACGACGCAACAGAGCCATGACCTCGGCCAGTTCTTGTTTCAGGATACCGGTCCGGCCGGCATCACGTCGCATGAGGGATCGAATGAGCGTGACTGACCGCCGTATCCCGGGAATCCAGGCCGGCCTAATCTCGGCCCGCTTTTCCCGCACAGCGATCATGCAAGCTTCAAGAGGATTGGCGACATCTCCGATGACTTGAAATCCGACTGTGTAGGCCGATCCTTTGAGGGTATGGCACACGCGATAGAGTTGCTGAATGGTCTCCGCTTCTTGTGGCGCCTGCTCCAAACGCCGGGCGAGAAGGTCGATGGTGTCGAGATACTCTTCCGCTTCCGGAGCAAAATAGGACAGGACCTCCGCGTCCAATTTCGGCGCCAAATAGTCATCAGAGATCTCCGGCCCGGCCGGAAGCGGCGAAACCAGCTGCTCTGATTCACCCGTTGAGAACAATGCCACGACCCGGCGTGAGAGGTCCTCCAGCGGTTGAAGATTGTCCGTTCCACCCTTGCCGATGACCTCGATCTGAGCCTGGAACGAACTCACGATCTCTCGAAGTAAAGCGACTGTGCCGGGCCAAGTCGCATCCGACATGGCTGCTGGATCGTTGAGCAGCGCCTCGAGATGCTCACCGAGTCGTCCGAGTCCGGGAAAGCCATAGAGAAGGGCGGCGCCCTTGAGTTTGTGTCCGATCGTCTGATGGCTGCGCAGGTCGTCCGGCGCCGGATAAGGCTTGCCGGTCGGGTACAGCACGGCCGACAGCTTGGCCATATCATCGCCGGCTTCCGCCACAAAGATGCTGACCAGTTGGTCGCGATCGAATTCATTGCTCATGCGAACACTCTGCTCCGAGCGGCGATGCCGGACGCCGCTCTGTCGGGCCTTGACTATGCGATTTTGAACTGCGCCACTGAACTGGTCAGGCCTTCCGCCAGCTTGGCCATGTCTTCGATCGTGAGTCGCGTCGAATCCGTCGCTTTCTGAGTCGCGACTGCGCCGCCGGTAAATTCTTTAATGGCTCGTCCCACCTTATCGGTGGAGGCCGTTTGCTCGGCTGCGGCGCCGGCGATGTTCTGAGCCAACTCCGAAGACCGTTGCGCAATCGTTGAAATTTCAGAGAACACGTCGCCAGTCTTCAGGGCGGAAGCCGATCCGGCTTCCACCGCTTGTGTTTCGTGCTCCATCGCGACGACGGCATCCTGTGTCTCCGTCTGAATCACTTTGACGAGATCGGCGATCTCACGGGTGGCTTGAGTGGAGCTTTCCGCCAATTTCCTGACCTGATCGGCGACGACCGCGAACCGGGCGCCGGCTTCTCCCGCGCCCGCGGCTTCGATCGCCGCGTTGAGGGCCAGCAGGTTCGTCTGATTGGCAATATCGCGAATGGTGGACACGATCTGGGAAATCTCGAGGGAGCGGTCCCCGAGACCTTTCACTTGCTTGGACATCCGCTGTACGGCTGAACGGATACTATGCATATCGCGCACGGTCTCCTGCACGGCGCCGTTTCCGCGTTCGGTGGCGGCCAACACCTGCTTGGCCGACTCCGAAGAGGCGCCGGCCGTCTCGGCCACCTGGCGCATGGATGAGGCCAATTGCTCGACGGCGTTCAATGTACGGACGGACTCCTCCGCCTGGTGACGAGCCGTGCCGGACATCTGGCCGGCCGATTCACGCAATGTTCCGGCCGATTTATTGACGCGCTCCGCGGATTCGCGCACTTGCTTCAGAAGTTGTCCGAACCGGGCGGTCATTAAATTGAATGCGTCGGCGAGGTTGCCGAACATATCCGCCGTCACTTCGCCTCGTTTGGACAAATCTCCTTTTCCGACTTCCGAGACGAGGACGAGAAACTGCATCAACCGCTTTTGCATGACGTCCCGTTCTTCCTCCGTTTGCACCAAGGCCGTGATCCGGTCGAGCATGGAATTGAAGGCCTTCGCCATCTGTCCCAATTCATCCTGAGACTGCACCTTAGCTCGCGCCTGGAGATTTCCGCCGGCCGCTTGGGTCGCCACATTGGCGATATGGCTGATACCGCGCGCCAGAAATCGGGCCATGAGGTATCCGATGCCGAATCCTAAGGCGACCGCAACGATACCGCCGACGACAAGAAGGATCGTTCCATTGGCGGCGGCCGCCTGCGCATCCTCGTTCAGGTCCTTGGCCACATCCTGCATGCTGGCGACCTGTTCGCTGTGTCGCTTGATCGCCTGTTCAAAGAGCGGCGTAAGATTGACCGTCAAAGCCAAGACGCCGAGAGCCCGCATTTGCTCCGCTTGTCCTACCGACAGCAGCTTCTTATCGAAGCTGTCGGCCATGGCGCTGAGTGCGCCTTGCGCATCTTGAAAATACTGCTGCAGCGCCGTCTCCAGGAGAGCCATGTCCTGCGCCTCATCACGTCCGGACCGTGAAACCCGTAGCGTCGTCGCCTTATAATCGGCAATGTTCTTGGCAATGTCCTGCTTCAGCGGTTCGAGTCTGGCCGCATCCTGAAGAAAGTCGTCATGCTTTGTGGCCTGGGCGAGATCCAAAAGAATCTGGTGATGGCGCGTCAACGAGGTTCCCAGTTCGGCGAATTGCGCGAGTGGCACCGTATACTCCACATACACGGTCTGCGACTGGGAGCTCAGTTGGCGGAGCGTAGCGATACCCACGCTTGCCATGACCATGATGATGACACTGACGACACCGAAGCTCACCAGCAGCTTCGATTGTGTCTTGAGGTCTTGAAAACGATGCATTACACCTTGCCCGACCATAGTTGCCTCCTTGTTCTAACTCGCGCCGGCGACGGACTGGAGAGACCGACTGGAACGGCGGCTGGGTCTTCCTCTACGGGATTCATGTCCGATCATTGATTCTGAAGTACGGCTTCTCCTCCATCGACTTGCGAGAACACTTGCGGCACCTCGATCACCCCTCCCAGCCGATCATCCATACGGAGCACGGATGAGACGAACGGGCGCGCGCCGGTCGGGCCGGAATGTGCGGCCGAGAGGAGGTGGTCGCGCGGGACGGAGCGAATTTCCGGAACGTGATCGACCAGCACCCCTACTTGCCGGGGACCATGTCGGATGACTACGGCAAACGGCAAGGCGATGTCGCCGGCCTGGAGGCCCAGGCTGGCCCGAAGGTCGAGAAGCGGAATGACGGTGCCTCTCAGATTGGTGACGCCGGTCAGCATGCTGGGCATGCCCGGAACGGGCGTCACGGCTTCGACTTCGAAAACCTCGCGGATGTTGCGCAGGTCAATGGCGAATAATTCCCCGCCTAGACTGATGACGCACATGCGCACGGACATGTCGGGGCCGTGCGACGGCGCTTCGACCTTCGAGTGAGAGACGGACGGTACGGCTGATGTCGGCCCATCCGTTCGCGGGGTAGGCAGGTCGGCCATCGGTCAGTTCATCGCTTTTTTGACGGCCGCCAATAGATCTTCCGCTTTGAACGGTTTCACGACATAGCCGTTGGCGCCTTGTTGTTGTCCCCAAAACTTGTCGCTTTCCTGTCCCTTGGATGTGCACAGCACGATCGGAATATTCTTGAATCGATCGTCATTCTTGAGATCACGGCAAGCTTGGAACCCGTTGCGCCCGGGCATGACGACGTCCAACACGATCACATCCGGCTTGTCGGCGGCCAGCTTATCCTCCAGTTTGTCGGTATTAGGATAGGACACGACGGTGTGGTTGGCCGATTTCAAGTAACCTTCGATCATTTGAAGCTCCGCGTACGAATCATCCACGACGACGATCTTGCTCATGCTTCTTCCTCCTGGACTCCGATGTTGGGACGTGGACCGATTATTCCCTTGCTATCGCATGGGAAGGACAATGCTGATGGCTCCCGCCAATTCTCCCTCTTTCCATCCTTCCTTCTTCATGCCGGTGATATCCCGCTCGCCTTTCGGACCGCCATGGCAGTTCAGACAGGACGCCGCGGCGTATTCCGGGTCCATCATACGGAGGACCGGCTTGCCGTCGATCATCGTCGCCTTGCTGTAGGCTTGTCCTTTCGGATGGCGGGAGTCCGCGAAAACGCGCAACACTTCGGATTCGAAATCGTCCGGCCTATTGCCCGGATACCGATAATCGGCGCTCGTCAATTTCAGACGAATGCCGGTTTTCCGGTAAAACCGTTCACCGGACTTGCGCGCAAACACGGCGGGAAGGAAACCCTTGAACCCGACCCCTTGTTTATTGATGACCGGTTGCGATTCATCGACGACTTCTTTCTCTGACTCTACGAGGGCCAGAAAGAGGCCGGCCTGCGGCAATCCATTGGAACGGCTGAGATCAATGCGAGTTTGTTTGCGGAAGCGCTCTATGACTTGCCCCGCGACGAAGTCTCCCGTGAAGTTCTTATTGGCCTTTGACGGATCGTTGATCAGCGCTTGATGCTCGGAAATGACGCCGCGACCGATTTGCAACACTTTGATGAGCAGTTCCGCGGTTTCAACCTCGCTGTTGGCTTGGGCATGGCCATCGCCCCAGAGGAGGAGCAACCCCAGGAAACCCGCCGCCAGAGATGTCATCTGGAAATGATTCACCATATCCTCCTCCTTCTCCGTCACTCATAACCCAGCATGGTAGGGCGACTGTGTTGAGCCGATCGGCTTCGCAGGTCCGAACGAGACTGCTTCGCGCATGCACCGGGAGCTATTCTGAATGTGGGCATATGTTATGGCACCGTGCGACCTTTGCATGAACAGTGCCATGGAAAACAATTACTTAGGTAGAGTGGGAGGGAGAGAGGAAAGCCTGTGATTTTCTCAGTGATTACAAAAGGCCGACCAAGTATAGCTAGTATAGGCGGGACCTGGCGCTTCGTGGCCCTTCTTGTTCAATTCTTCAAAGGAATGACAAAATTTTGTCCAATCATTCAGACGACGGCTCTCGCTCCCAGAGCTGTTCCTTCTCGCCCTGGTGATGAGCAATCCACCGAGACAGCACGAAACAGGCATCACTCAATCGGTTCAAGAATCGGACGATGTCCGGAGCGAGCGGATCCTCTCTCCCCAAGCGGACGCAGATGCGTTCCGCCCGCCGGCAGATTGTGCGCGTTTGGTGCAGCAGACTTGCGACTCGCCCGCCGCCCGGCAAGACAAATTCCTTCAGCGGCTTCAAATCCATTTGGCAGGCATCAATGAGCCGTTCGATCCTGGCAATATGGTCTTGGGTCACCGTCGGCATATTCGGGAATGATTGCCCGGGCGCAGTGGCCAGAAGCCCGCCGATGTCGAACAGCTTGTTCTGAATCCATCGCAGTTCTTCTTCCAACCGCGCGCCAGCCTGACCGGATGGAGGAACGTTAAAGGCCCGGACCACCCCGATCGACGCATTGAGCTCATCCACCGTCCCGTAGGCTTCCACTCTAAGGCTGTCTTTCCAGACTTCCTGACCTCCCGCCAGGCGGGTTTGTCCGAGGTCTCCCGCTCTTGTGTAAACTTTGGTAATCCGCATGCCGGGCCTCCGTGTTACCGCAGCCGCTCCCAGACGGGAGTCAGATGCAGGTGTTGTTTGATGTGATCCGCCCATCGATCGAGTTCGCTCTGTTGCCGTGCCGTGGCGGCCTGGGAAATAGACAAGTCCAACGGCGGTAATGATTTGCGCTGTCGGAGACGATTCAACCAAGCTCGCCGAAATTCCGGCTCATCAAAGACCCCATGAATATAGGTGCCCCACACGAGTCCATCTTCGCGTACAGCCCCATCCGACAACCTATCTTCAGGCACGCTGCCCGCGTGGTGTCCGGACACCTTCGTCAAGCGAAACGAGGGGCCATGCCGACGGCGCAATGTCTCACCCATATGAATATGGTATCCACGGACGGCAAAGGCGGAGGGGTGAGCCATATGCAGCGCGACCCCTTCGACCACTGTGGTGACTTTGTCGGTTTGTAGGGTTGTCATTACGTCCAGGAATCCGAGGCCTCGCGCTTTCCCGCCGGCCTCGACGGCATAAGGATCGTCGATCCACTTTCCCAGCATTTGATATCCACCGCAGATGCCCACCAATTCCATGCCCTTTTGAACATGCGCCTGCATGGCATCATGGAACCCGTGCCGCTTCAGATAGCCCAAATCGTCGAGCGTGTTCTTGGTCCCCGGAATAACGATCACGTCCGCGCCTACGACATGCGCGGGTGAGGCACCATACTGCAAGGCGACATCCGGCTCAGTGAGGAATGCATTGAAATCGGTAAAGTTGCTCATATGAGGCAACAACAGGACGGCCACATTCACAAGCTCCGGGGCGAAGGACCTGGACCGGCGCAGGTCAATCTGCAGCGCGTCCTCCTGGTCCAGATGCAACGGTCGAAGGAAGGGAATCACACCGAGGACTGGTAGACCGGTGCGCTGCTCGACATAGGCCACTCCGTCATCAAACAAGGCTCGATCGCCTCGAAACTTGTTTATGACGATGCCGATCATGCGATGCCGTTCCTGCGGGGCCAACAGGTCCAATGTTCCGATGATTTGCGCAAACACGCCTCCTCGGTCGATGTCCGCGATCAAGAGCACGCCGGCGTCGGCCAAATGGGCGACCGGCCAATTCACCAGATCGCGGTCCCGAAGATTGACTTCCGCCGCGCTACCGGCGCCTTCGATCACGATCACCTCATACTGCCGCGCCAAACGCTGATAGCTCTCGCACACGATCTCAAACAGCGGCAGACGGGATTGAAAATACGCCGCGGCTTCCAGCTTGGTCTGCACTTTTCCCCGCACGATGACTTGGCTGGAGGTATCGGAGTCAGGCTTCAGCAGGATCGGATTCATATCGACATGCGGTTGAATCCCACAGGCCTCGGCTTGAAGCGCCTGCGCACGGCCGATTTCACCACCCGCGGGCGTGACGGAGGAATTCAGGGACATATTCTGAGCCTTGAACGGAGCTACTGCTCGCCCGTCTCGGTGCAGCAGTCGGCAAAGGCCGGCAGCGAGAATGCTTTTCCCCACATCGGAGCCGGTGCCGAAAAGAGCGATCGCCTTGGCCTGCCGGCCGTTACGGGAATTCTCCATTGTTACAACGCCACGAACCAATACCTCCGCCCTCCATAGAGAGCGATCCCGGAAGCCGGGACGACGACTTGTTTGAGTGCGCCTCCGCCGGTCAGTACGTTCACCGCCATGATGCGGTTCGTGGAATATTGTTGATCCAACATATTGTTGACTATCAAGAAGCCGTTCAGACGGCCTTCGGGGACGGGGCCCTCATAACTGATTCGGCTGTCAGGAGAAAGTAGGCCCGGCAGCCACGGTTGAACATCATTTTTGTTGTTCAAGAAGAACTGCATGCAATCGGCACATCGAAAGACCGGTACCGGCTCTCTCGACAAGCGCGGCCAATCGGCGTCTAGTCAGAACGTCGTGCGGCCCGGCAAACTCACTCGCGGCAGGCCGGTTTCGGGATGACAATCGATCAGCATCCGGCACCCGTAGACCGGTTCAAGCACGTCCGGGCGGAGTACCATGGCCGGATGGTCCATGGCTGCCAGCCGGCCTTGGTCCAACAACAGCAGTCGGTCGCAATACTGGCTCGCCAAGTTCAGATCGTGCGAGACAAGGATAATCGTGAGTTTCCGTTCCTGAATCAGATCGGAAAGAATGCGGCTGATTTCGAATTGATAGTTCAGATCGAGGAATGCCGTCGGCTCATCGAGCAAGAGTATCTCGGCTTCCTGCGCCAGGGCTCGAGCAATCAGCGCGCGCTGCCGTTCGCCGCCGGACAGCTCGGTGATCGGCTTTTCGGCCAGATGGAAAACATTGAGCCGGTCCATCGCATGGTCGGCGGCGGCATAATCGTCCTTTCCCTCCCACCCCCAGAGCTCCCATAAGCCGGGTTTTCTGTGAGGATAGCGCCCCATGAGAACGATATCTCGAACCGTAAAAGGAAAGGCTGCCTGAAACTCTTGCGGCACATATGCCAACATCTTCCCGATCGTAGTCCGCGACAGAACCGCCAGGGGCCGGCCAAAGAGAGAAATCGTTCCATCCAGTGGAAGCAGGATCCCAGCCAGCAGCTTCAGAAACGTGCTTTTCCCCGACCCGTTAGGGCCGATGACTCCGACCATCTGGCCGCCCGAAATCGCGACGCTGAATCGGTGGAATACTGGATGCTCCCGTTGCCCCGATCGGGGGGAATGAGCATATGCGAATGACACATTATCGAGACGGAATGCCGGGTTGAATGTGGATTCGGTCATTGATCGTCTCGATTATGCCAGCGGCGAACGTGAATGCGTGGTCAACAAAGCGATGAAGATCGGGCCTCCAAGCAGCGCCGTCACGACACTCCCCATCGAGACGAGGCGCAACGGCATGATCGAGCGTCGGAATGTGAAGATGAGTCCATGAATGGAAGCTTGAGGCCGACCAAGCATGCCGCTCTCCGAGGGACCAGAGGGGCCGGCCTGTTCGAGATCCTGCGGTGAATTCATGGGGAGGCCGGCACATGAGACAACGGAGCATCCGGAAACGTTTTAAGATGGAGCATTGCGGCCAGTCGTTCCAAACCCTCGACGATCCGTGGCCCGGGCCGATCCATCAGGGCGCTGTCGATTTGATAGAACCGCTTGGTACGAAGGGCGCTCATGCCTTGCCACCGCTGCCACTGGTCTTGTTCCTTTTCGGGGATTCCTTCCAAGGCGCCGACCGGAAAGATGAGGACTTCGGGATCCTGCTTCAAGACATAGTCCATGGAAATCCGGGGATACGCCTGTCCCGTCATCGCTCCGACATTTTCAGCCCCGGCCAGTTCAATGAGATGGTGAATGAAACTTCCCGGCCCGACCGTCATGAGGGGATCGCTGTTGAGCACATACAGCAGCCGCGGTTTGGGCAACCCAGCCGTGCGCTCCTTGACCAGCTGGATGCGACGCCGCAACTCCACGGTCAATTGAGTCGCCGCGGCGCTCCGGTCGAGAATCCGGCCGATGGTAAGGAGGTGGGACAGCACCTCTTCAACCGTTTTCGCCTCCATCACATAAGTCGTGATCTTCAATTGCTCCAATTTGTCGATCAGATCGGGATCCACGAAGGCGCGCGGAGTCAGAACGAGATCGGCTTGGAGGGCGACCAACGATTCAATGCTCGGCCTGGCTCCGCCGACTTTCGGCTGGAGTGCGGCTTCTGGCGGATAATCGCAGAATTGGGTCACGGCGATCACCCGATCCGCGGCTCCGAGGGCATACAAGATTTCGGTCACGCTTGGTGCTAGCGAAACGACGCGCTGCGGCGACTTGGCCAGATAGATTTTTCTTCCTAGATCATCGACGAATGTCCGGGCGGCGATGTTCGCCATAAACGGCATTCCCGTCAGGATGCCCTGTTGTCGTCGTTTCATGGCAAGGATGGTCCGCTGTTGCCTCGTGTCCCGCAAATAATGGGTGGGCTCCCACCAGGAACAACGCCAGAAAGAGTATGGCGGGTCTCATAGGCGCAAACAAAAAATCCCCAGGGCCTTATGATTTCGACCCTGAGGATTGGCACCCGTAGACTGATCCTCGTCCGATCGCGGTCTCCGATGGATAAAAGTGACTGCGGGGCCGCGAGGTGGATGTGAACCCGAATGAAATCTAGGGAAACAGGCGGTTTTTGTCAAGTTCAATTTTCCCCGGGTAGTGTGTCAGTTTCCTTTGGCGTTATGCTGTGGAGAAGGCCTTTGACTGGATTCCCGCTCCCCGCTTCCGCGAGGACAAGCTGCGCGGGAATGACAGACTTCAGTGCGTCTGATGGCAAACTGGTCCACTACCTTTCCCGATGTAATCAGCCGGCGCACCCCGGTAACACATGGACAGTGGGGGCGACCCGTATTTCGATCTTGCCGTACCGGTCGCGCTGTTGCTTCTTCCCATGAGTAATAGCGGCAGCCGCCCGGCTTCATCACCACACCACCAAACGGACCACTCGCCATGGTGAGCCGGTGACGATCGGGAACGAATCTTAAGGTCCGCGGATGGCCAGGGCCCGACTTGCTCCGGTAAACCTTGTCACGAGTCGAATTCCTATGGTAGCATGCGACGCGCGTCGAGCTTTGGTTCGGTGTGAATCTAATTGTCAGATTTGATCGAAGGAGAATTCTCGTGGCTTTTGTATGTGATGTGTGCGGCAAGGGACACCAGTCCGGACATAATGTCAGTCACGCCAATAATAAGACCAAGCGGGTGTTCAATCCCAACCTCCAACGCGTGCGAGCGCTCGTGAACGGCAACACGTTGCGGATTCGCGTATGCACCAGATGTTTACGCTCGGGGTTGGTCAAGAAGTCAGTATAAGAAGGCCGTTCTTTACAGCAGTTCTCCTTTCAGACTTCCGCTCAACTCTCCCTTCCTGAACGCGATGCTCTTGTCTGTGCGGACCGGGCCAGGCCGAGACACGCTGTGGTCTGCGGCTGTACAATGCACCATGGCTGCTCCCCTCGCCTGAGGCTTGAACCCCACGGGTGTGGTTCAGGAAGAATTATATGGGTCTGTCTCGCCTTGTCACCACCTTCTGTGTCGCGATCGTCTGCTTTGGTTGCGCATTATTTGAAGGGAAGGATGTCGCCTGGTTGGAGGACGCGCAAGGACAGGCGACGCAGGAGCAGGTCCGTAAACGGTGGGGCGAGCCTACCAGCAGCCGATTAGTGGAGAGCGGAGAGTCTCTCTGGATCTATGAGAAGCGCGAGGAGCAGCCGGGTAATCGCTATGCCGCCCCGGGCACATGGTGCGAAGAATACGCGCTGACCTTCGACAATCAGGCGATCCTGCGTCACTGGACCCATCGATCGTATTTTCACGGCGGCGAACTGATGCCGGAGAGATGTATCCCGGAGCGGGATCATTAGTAGGAAAAAATGCCCAGATGAATCGGCAATCATATCGTGAAGCGGTTCGATGCCTCGATTCAAGACATGCCGCAATATCCTCGGCAGACACTGAATGGTCCGTGCCTCATTCTGTTCAACATTGTTCATACATTGCGCTATGCCGGATCCATTGAGGCTCAGAAATTCAGCAAGTAGTCACCCTCTCGTATAGAACCTGTATGGCACAACATTTGCCAGCCTCAGCTTGCAAACGCATGGAGGTCCGGCAATGAAAAAACATGTGGTCATCCTCATCATTTTAAGTCTGATTGCAAGCATCATCGGTCTGGCCGAGGCAAGGGGCGTATTCAATTCGCGTAGGCCCTATCGTCCCCCGCAAACAGTGCCTCCTCCAAGTCCTCCGCCGGCGCCGGCAGTGCGAGATTATGCGAACCTCAAGATTATTCCCCCCCCGACCGGCGGCATGTATCTGGGACAATACGAATGGCAGTCCGGTGACATCGCGACATTTGAAGCGGCGAGCGGCAGGAAAGCTGCCTTGTGGTCTCGATATAGAGGAAACTGGGGAATTGGGTATGACGCACTGGGCCAGCCTCACCTTGATCTGCAGGTGGCCAACCAGGCGTGGCAGGAAGGGAAGGTGTTGGTCGTCCAAGCCTACAATACTCATCCTTCACCGGACGAAGCAGAAGCGCCGCGAGGGTTTACAGTGGATAAACTTCTTGCAGGTCAGTATGACGCGGATCTCCGGCGATTTGCCGGTGAATTGCGGCAGTATGGTAAGCCGGTATTTTTTATCGTGGGACGCGAACCTAATGGCGTCGATGCCGACTATTTCGGTGGATTTGGACCGGCCGGAGACAAATCGTTGCTCTGGGCGTTACAAAACAAGCGCGGGTCTGCGGAGTTCAATCCATCGAGCCTTCCATACGCGTCCTTATACACCGATATCGGCGCGCCGCAGGTATGTGACGGAGTGGAACGTCTGAAGGCGGCCCAGCGCTACTACCATGACTTCTTTGTCCGACGGGAAGGGTTGAAGTTTCTCACCTTCGACACGATGGGATGGGCGGTCAATCAGGTGGACCAGATTGAATACGATGTGCTGGACCTTCCGTCGACGGTCGACAAGGCCTATGCCCGCGAGCTCTTGAAGAGTTGCCACTCGTTCGCAAATTTTTATCCGGGCGATGCCTACGTCGACTGGGTAAGTCTTAATTTCTATATGGTCGACTATTACGCAAAGGATTGGCCCGGCCTCGCTCAAGACTACGTTATCCCCATACAAGAGCATTTCACCAATCTGGACGCCCTCATGCGGGAAGTTCAGGCAACCGCTCCAAACAAGCCGGTATTTTTTATGGAACTCGGTTTTCCCGACGGCATGAATCAGAATTCGAACTGGGCAGCGCAAAAGATATCGGCGGGATTGTCGCGATTTCTGGGAACCTATCCTAAGATCAGCGGCTTTGCGATGTGGTCTGCGCATCCGGCATGGACGATGGCCGGAGTGTTTCCCTATGACTGTCTGATTCGTCCAGGAACTCAGCAAGGGGTGGCTCTAAAGAGTGCCATTGCGGCGAACACCGCCTCGTTTCATTCGTGTGTGTATTTGTCGGACGGAAAGCTCCAGCCGAATTGCTCTAACTGACGGGTCCGAGGGCGGGGCTCACGCCCCGCCCTTCTACCGAATGCTTCTGGTTCCTTCGAGAATGCTGCGTTCCATCCGCAGATCAGCCTCGACCATCATTGCGACCAGATCTTGGAAGGAGACCTTCGGCTCCCATCCCAACGCTCGCCGTGCTTTGGCAGCATCTCCGATCAGAATATCGACCTCGGTGGGACGATAATACCGGGGATCAATTTTTACATGGCGACGCCAATCAAGATCAAGGTGCTCGAATGCGCGGTCTAAAAATTCGCGTACCGTATGAGTCTCCCCTGTAGCGATCACGTAGTCGTCAGGCTGCTCCATCTGCAGCATCATCCACATGGCTTGGACATAGTCGCCGGCAAAACCCCAGTCGCGCTTGGCATCAAGATTTCCGAGATACAAGTCTTGTTGCACGCCGAGTTTGATCCGAGCCGCTGCCCGGGTAATCTTTCGAGTTACAAATGTTTCACCGCGGCGAGGGGATTCATGATTGAATAGGATGCCATTACACGCGAAGAGGTTATACGCTTCGCGATAATTGACGGCGATCCAGTAGGCGTAGACCTTCGCCGCGCCGTAGGGACTTCGCGGATAGAACGGAGTGGTTTCACGTTGCGGAATGTCCTGTACCTTCCCGAACATTTCACTGGATGACGCTTGATAGAATTTCGTCGTCAAACCGGTCTCTCTGATCGCCTCTAGCAAGCGGACAGTGCCGAGCGCGGTGACCTCTCCTGTGTACTCGGGTACATCAAAGCTGACACGGACATGACTTTGAGCGCCCAGATTATAGATTTCATCGGGTTGGATAGTGCGGAGAATTCTGTTCAGCGAACTGGCATCATTGAGATCCCCATAGACGAGCCGCAACCGCGCGTGAGGGACATGCGGATCTTGGTAGATCGGATCAATACGGGCCGTATTCAACGAACTGGACCGACGGATAATCCCGTGGACTTCATAGCCTTTAGCGAGCAACAGCTCGGCGAGGTATGAACCATCTTGGCCGGTAATACCTGTGATTAGTGCCTTTTTCACGGTGGTCACTCACTCCTTTTATGAGGGCGGTAAATTGCTTCGGGTTCACCGCATGAAATCGCACGATTATGATGATCCGCTGTGCGTCATCCATGTCACACGCGTTCCATATTTCATACCGGCCAGCCAAAGTATTTCAAACCGCGATTCCCTACGGTTGTGCGAGGGCATGACCAACGCCGGCGACGTCTACGGACAGTTGCCTTTGACACCAGGCATATGTGCGTTCGAGACCTTCCTGGACGGTGGTTTTTGGCGACCATCCTAGTATGTCACGCGCTCGGCTCCAATCAGCCGCCCGGTCCACGTCTCCTTCCGGCTTGCTGGTGTCATATCGAATATCTATAGACTTTCCCGAAATGGCACAGACTCGTTCGGCAATTTCGCTGATCGATGTGCTGAAATCCGGTCCTATCTGGATTGCCCCTTGATTCATCCCTTTGGTCGCCACTGCGACCAGCGCATCTACGACATCGTCGACGAAGACGAATGCGCGTCGTTGGCGCCCGGATCCCCACACGACAAAATCTTCCTTGGGATGGCGGATCGCCTTGCGTATCAACGAGGGGATGACTTGAGATTTTTCAGGAGACATCTCGCAGTGAGGTCCGTAGACATTGTGTAGGCGCAAGAGGCCCACATCCAACAAGCGCTCTTTGCGCGCCAAGTCGCATCCGAGCTCCCCCATCAGCTTACTCCAACCATATGACGATTCTGGCGAGGCCGGATAGACGTCCGCTTCTTTGAACGGCGGCGGATTGAGCTTGCTCTGTCGCTCGGCCGGATAACTGCACGCTGTTCCGACATAGATGTAGGACGGAACTCTCTTGGAAACGGCCGCTCGGAGCATATGGGAATCGATCAATAGGTTGGTGTTGAACAAGGAGAACTGGTTTCCGAAGACATAATTAATGCCGGCAACCACATCAGCCAAGTGGTAGATGATGTCCTGCCCGTCCACGGCGCGCACGCAATTGCCGTACTCGGCAAGGTCCCATTCTAGAAAGTTGCGCTCCATATCAATGACCGGTTTATCCCGATCAGCCAACAGATGGGACATCTTTCCACGCCATAAATTGTCGGCGACGGTCACGGTCGCCCCATAAGAAGCCAGGCGCGCCACCAAATGAGATCCAATCTGACCGGCTCCACCGGTAACGAGGACGCGTTTTCGATTCCAATCCATTTAGTGCGCTCCTTTCAATTAAGTTCCCGGTCGCAGCCGCAACTATGCATGCCATCGAACCTTAAGATGTTCGGCGAGGCGGACGGCCATCGCAACAATCGTTAACGTCGGATTGGCATGGCTGGAGGTCGGAAATACCGAACTACCCGCAATAAACAAGTTCGTGATGCCATGCACTCGACAATTGTCGTCCACAACGCCCTGTCCGGGGTCATGCGACAAACGGGTCGTCCCGATATGATGACCGAGCACGGCCTTGGCATCCCGGATCAAGGCCGCAACATCCTGGCCTAAATATGTAAGATGACCGCAGCGTTGCTTCCGTAATTCCTGGTCGATAAGCTCATGGGCGCGGCGGACACTGTCGATATCCTGGTCGGTGACATGAAAGTCCAACCGCAAGCGCGGCATGCCCAGTTCGTCTCGCGTGTCGTCAAGCGTGACACGGTTGTCACGATTGGGCACTTGTTCGGTCTGAAAGTACAGATAATAAACGTTGGAGCGGGACCGCAGAAGAAGCGACGGAATACGACGTCGTTGCAAGAGACGCTTTCGTCCGAACTTGGGAAGCACGGATATGGCTTGAGGAGATCCGGCCAATATGTTCTTGACGTGTCGCCAATACAAAGCATATTTCCCCTTGCCGAGCTGCTCCTGCTGCCTCCCGCCTAAAAGCCGTTTGAGGAGAAAGGCTGCTGAAAGCAACGCACTGCCGTGCTCCGGATCTCCGACCAGTGGCCGGTCAAGCAAGAGATATAGGTTTAGAAGCGCATGCCTGCGTTGAGCCTCTTCTGAGAGCGTGATACGCCGGCGGCAAAAGACCCCTTGCCGGTCGGCCTCATAGCCGAATATCACCTCCGACCCGGCCGTCAAACTTGCCGTAGCGATGACGCCGTGAATGTGTGACATGTACCCGCGACCGAGCCAATCGGAATGATTGCCGATGCCCTGCGGGTGTATCCGGCGGGATGCGAGCAGCAAGCGCGTAGTTTCAAGGCCGCCTCCGGCCAGCACGACAATGCCTGCTTGGACCTTGAAACGCGATCCCTTGAATGTCGCCACGTCCAGCGTTTGAATCACGTTCCCTTGCGGCGAACAACGGAGTTCCACGGCGATGGCGTGCAGCAATACACGCAGATTCTCGGCGCGCTCAAGAGCCTGCCGGTACGTCTTGCCGAAGTGAGTCGGCGGACTCCAGCGCTCGATGGTAGAGGTGTCGATGATTCCATCGGAGAGCCCGGGCAGCATATGAGGCAACGCGTCGGGAAGCGCCGAAGCCACATGGTAATCGTAGTCGCCGCATTCACAGTAGAAATGGGCCTTCCGGTAATAGGCTTCCATGTCCTTGTGCGAGATCCCCCATCCGCTGTGTGGCACCCAGTCTCTTAATTCGAAATCAATCGGATCGTAAGGCAGGCAGCGGCCGCCCCAGAGCGATGTGGTGCCGCCAAGCTGGCGGTAACGGGCTTGGTCAAGCGGAAGGTGGCGAACCTCGTCGTTCACGGCGCCCTGGTATAAGGCCTGGCTACGGCCGGCTCGGGTCGTGCCGCCGGCTTCCAACACCACAACTTTCATGCCGGTTCCAAGGAGCTCCATGGCCAGCGTAATACCGGCTGCTCCGGCGCCTACGATGCACACGTCCCCGGTAATAAGCGATCCGTCTGGAATCGTGCGCGCATCCTGCAGCATCGCGGTCACCTCAATGCGATATCGACGGCTTGCACATTGTCATGAAGGTGCCGGCGGCATGTCATGCCGGCGAGCACCACGGCGATTTCCGGCCTTCGCACGAGCGGCGTAAGAGCCTCGTGAATCGTCGTATCCTTTAAGATGCCGCCGGCAAAGACCTCGCGGACGATGACGCCGATTCCATATGACCGTGCCCGTTCTAGAATCGGAAGCGCTTGAGTCAGGGTGGCATGGTGAATGGGTATTTGAATGCAGGATACAAGGGGTTGCTTCATCCACTCATCCGCATCGGAGACCGAACGGCAGGAGATTCCGAGATGGCGCACTTTGCCCTGCAGCCTGAGCCCGCTCAGCTCATCAAATACCGCATTCTTCTGCGGGAGGTCCGTGGGCGGGTTGTGCAGGAGGAACAGATCGATTTGCTCAACGCCCAACCGTCTCAAACTGCCTTCAATACAGCGACGAAGATAGGATGGAGTAAAACATTGTCCTTCGCTTCCATGTCGGGCTCGGGTCACGAGTCCTCCCGCCTGCCAACGCCGGACAAAGGCGTTGGCGAAGGGCTTGATCATTCGCACCATAGGCGAGAAATGGCCGGTCGTGAGGCCTGCCTTCGTGCAGATGATCATGTCTTTGCGTTTGGACCGAAATAATGTTCCGAGGAGGCGCTCGCTGTCACCCTGCCCGTAGACATCGGCCGTATCGAAAAAATTGATTCCCGCATCCATTGCCTCGTCCAATGTGCGGACAACTTCCTTGCGCGGATGACGCGTTGCGAGCGACGCGATCATGGAGCAACCGAAACCCAGCACGGAAGGCTCCAGATCAGTATTGCCGAGCCTGCGATACTTCACAATTCACTCTCGTTCCCAGAATATCCATGTAACGTGCTTCAGTGGTCCGGGCAATGGCTTCCCAAGAGATGTCCCCTGCCGCCTGTTGAACATTCCTCACCATGCGGGTATACAATGCCTCATCTTGCAACAACTGCACGAGCGCCTGAGCCAAGGCGGCCGGGTCTCGTGGAGCTATGAGGAAGCCGGTGGATCCTTCGGCAATCACCTCATCGAACCCACCCACCCGCGTCGCAACCACCGGCTTTCCAAAACCCAATGCGGAGGCCAATACCCCGCTGTTCCATCCATTTTCGTAGGGCAGCACCACTAATCTTGCCGCGGAAAAATACCCGGCCATTTGCGCGAACGTCACATAGTGGGGCACGATACGGACATGGTCCGCCAAACCAAGCTCAGCGATTTGCTTCTCCAACGGAGCCAAATCCATGAGCGGCTTTCCGACGATCAGTATCAAAGTGTCTGGTTCGTGTCGGATGACTTCGGGCGCGGCCGATATAAGAGTGCCGATACCCTTGCGCGGCTCGATCAATCCAAAGCACAGCACCACTTTCTTGCCGGTGGGAAGCTTCGGGCACTCGGGCGGCACATGTTCACGGACAAACGCGGTAAGGTCTGCAATCGGCAGCACCGTAATCCGTTCGCGCGGCACTCCGAAATTCTCGATGACCAATGCCTCGTTCTGCTTCGCATTGAGAAAAACATGCCGCATGCGCGCATAGAGAAACCGGAATGCACGAATATGATACGGCCGGAGAGAGTTGGGCAGGACATCCTGCGGCGTGTAGACGAAGCGGCCTGCGCCAAGCGCCGCCAACATCGCCCATAAGGCGATGTACAGAGCCGGATGCTGCGCGCCCTGAAGATGGACGAGATGCGGGCGAAATAAGAGGCATTTCCAGAGGAACCGTACGAACTTCACCGGACGAGGACGATACCGGTCGAAGACCTCGATGGTGTCATACTCCCTCGGATAATCCGACAACTCAAAACCTACGCCGGTGGCGAGTATCACGCGATGTCCTGACAGGGTAAGCGCATTAGCCAGATTATGAGTATACTGCACCGTGCCGGCGCGCGCGGCCGGCGCGACGAATAGAATCCGGAGGCTGCCGCTCCGTCCCGGGCTTGTGGCGTCGACCATATTGCACATGATGGGTTCCTTCACGAGAGCCGTGCCTTTCGTCGAATCTTCATCATGCCGTTCAAAATGTCGCTGTCAGCCGAAGATTGACCTGATTCGCGAGTCGATTTGCGGACACCCCGAACACCTCTTCACGTTGATCGAACATGTCGTAGCCAACTCGTGCGACCAGCCACGAGGTAGGCGCATACGACATTCCAACATTCCATTTCAGCGTATGGATAGTCAGATCACTTGACCGAGTATTGGTCAGAATCCACATGAGGCCGGCATCGAAAAGAAGACCGTTCGCAATCCGTATTTTTGTCAGCGCACGCACGAAATCTCCGACGAGCGGCTGGCTCAATCCACCGGAGGGCGGAAACACGTCTCGTACATAACCTAGTTCGAATAACGCATCGCCGATCGATTTTTTAATGCTGGCTTGGGCCAGCACATCGACGGTGGAGGGGGACGGCACAACGCTGACGACTCCGACGGTTCCGCTCAGCACCAACGTTTCGGATAAGTCGATCTCATGACTCACTATGGCGGAATGCGACTGGAAGTCCCGTCCGTGTTGAAAATCAAAAAAGCGCAGCCGATACTTCGCAGTGGTTCGACTCCACTGGGTTCCCCGTATCCTGGCTCCGACTTCGCCTTCATGAGTCATGCTGTTCGTCGCCCCCGGTTGGTCGACGGACCACAAAATGTTGGCATAGTTCATCAAAAGATCCACGGTTGAGGTAAGCCGGTATTTGCCAAGTAACGCGCCGATGTTAATGGAGGTCCGTCCAAATGTTCCGAGGACGCCGGGAACCAGTTGTTCGGTCGGATCCTGAAACGATTCGAAACGGTCAAACAGGATCAAAGAGGTTCGGTTGGTTAACTCGATTTGGGCGAGAAGCTCTCCGTTCTGTCGGGACACCGCTCGGTTCTGGTTGGTATTGTCGGCATAAGCCCTTCCTTCCACGGCATAATCCACGAACAGTTGTCCATGTCTGCCGGATGTGACATAACCCAACCCCGGGGCCACCTTTGTAATAAAATCCGTGCTGCGGTTTCGTGCGGTGAAAAAGACGTTATCGGTGTACTGTTCCGTGACGCTCAATCGTGGAATAAAGCCGTCACGCCGGACGGGATATCCGAGCAATAGCTTTTCAGAGGGCGGCATACGATCGAGTCCCATCTGAGTTTGCCATGAAGACAACGTCCCGAATTCTCGATAGGGGCGACTGAACTCCGCATTGTCCGGCTCCTGCGCCTGCGCCTTTTCCGCCACAGCAAAAGCCGTGTTTCCAAGCGCGGCCGCGCAGAACACCATAAGCATCGTATGTGAATTGTGCACGATGAGCCGCCATGCGCTTATGGAAAACCATGGGTCATCCTTTGTTCCCGCCGTGGGAATAGTCCAACCTGGAATCCATCTTGACACTCGAATCCGCCTTCGTCCCGAATTGTTGAGCCGGCACCGTCATTACGGCACGATCACGGTGTCTCCGGGCCGAAGGAAAATATTCTGATTGCTATCTTCGCCCTGGACAAATTTGGTGTAGTTAAATGGAAGCCGCTGGTCACCGCCGCGTGAAGGATTCACGATAAAGATCTTGTTTCGCGAGGCGAAGGTGGTAAGGCCGCGCGCCATCGCAAGCGCTTGAATGACGGTGATCGGGGCTTTTAGTTCGAACACACCGGGCTGCATGACTTCCCCCAGCACAAAAATACGAAAGCTGTGAGTCCCTTCCAAGATGACGGTCACCTGTGGATCCTGAATGTGCTGTTTCAGCTGCTTATTGATTCGTTCCTCAATCTCGTTGAGCGTGAGCCCCTTGGCATCGATTTCTCCGATCAGAGGGTAACTGATTTTGCCGTCGGGACGAACCGTCACAATAGTTGACAGTTCCTTATGCTTCCAAATGAAGACGTTCAATACGTCCCCGGCTCCTAATCGGAACGGACCGTTCCAACCTGCTTCAGGGAGCGGTGTCGGGACGGCCGTGGGCTCCGTTTCCGCAGCCGCTGCTGTCACACACGCCAGCATAAGAAAAGCACACCAACTTGTTCCGAAGTTACATCGCATCTGTTGCCTCCCCTCCAAGTAACAATACAGCCTTAATGTGTCTTGGCCGCGAATAGTGGAACGGTGCGCAGAAGACCGGACGCCATAACCACCGCCCGGCATACCAAAAAAAACGGCGCCGCGAGTTTCAGCTTTGGGTCTTCGCGCGGCAGCTGCCAAATAAAGGGAACGGCGGTGGCGCCGAAAATTCCCCCGGCTACCGCTACGGCATATAAGGCGGTGGACGTCATCGGAAGAAGCGCTGCACCCGCAACACCAAGAAGAATCGCCCCGATCTGAAATTTAAGTGTTTGAGGTGTGTATGAATCACGGACAGCTTTGCCTGGAAAGCGCCTATACACCATTACGCGCCAGTACGCTCGACTATGCTTTTTTCGCAAATATTGCCGAAGGGTGGCGGGGTGACGATGATAGACGATTGCGGCGGGATTGAATTTGATGCGATGCCCACTCGTTGCGACACGATAAGAGAGATCGGTATCTTCGTTGTCGGCAACAGGAAAACTGGTATCGAATCCGCCGACGGTTCGGAATACCTCGCGACGAAATCCGGCCGAGTACGAGAATACCACATCGACATATTGAGCCGCGGCAAGCAAGCGATATCGAGCATCGAACTCGGCTTGGGCAAATCGAGCGACCAGGCTCTTTTGTTTCGTCTTGTAGGCGCCTTTGACCGCGGCGATTTCCGGGAACCGAAACGGGGCCACCATTTCTTTGATCCAGTCGATGTGTGGGACACAGTCCGCGTCCGTAAAGAGCAAAAAGTCTCCCTGTGCGGCGGTCGCGCCCAAATTTCGCGCCGCCGCCGGTCCTTGGTGCACCTGGCGAATGACGCGGAGCCGGGGTTGATCGGCTCCCCAGGCTTGAGCGTACCGTTCAACGTACTCGGGGGTGCCGTCCGTGGAGCCGTCATCGACAATGAACACCTCGATCTCGTCTCGTGGAAACGATTGGCGGGCCAGCGATTCGAGGCAATCTCCGATCGTGCCGGTAGCATTGTAGGCCGGTATCACGACTGTGACCTGTATTGTCATAATCTCACCATCCGGTCAGCCATAATCAGCGAACTTTATGGCGATGGATCGGTTCGGATCTGTTGCGCGCGAAACAGCCTATTCGCACGTCCATTCACCATGGAGCGCCGATCATTTGGGACACAATCTGTCATCTGCTCACGGAGTCCTTGCATTTGTCCGATCGCAATAGCCATCGGCAAAGTCAGCCAAAGTTCCCTTACCATGGGAGTAATCATCAGAAATCCCATTTGCCCCAGAAGAATACCGAGCATAAGAATGCTGTAGGGACGAGATGCGGAAAAACGCAAGCCGCGCTTGACAGACATAAACGCCCATCCCCAAATGCCAAGAAAAGCAAAAAGGGCGAACACGCCTAGTTCGCTCGCCACTTCTAAAAATGTATTGTGAATCACAGCCGGATGAAATGGGTGGCTGGCCCACGATGGCAGGTACGGCATATAGTGGTTGATGGCTTGACCGAACCCCACCCCAAACAACGGATAGGCCAAGAAAAGATTCCAGCCTCCTGCAATCGATTCCCGCCGAAACTCAAAGCTCGCGCTTCCTTCGTTCAAATCGGCCTTTCCAAACGGGCTTTGGCCTTCCAGCGACTGAATGCCGCTCTGTAACCACTCTGAAATGACCTGATAGCTCAGAAAGCCGGCTATGATGAACAACACGCTCACCAATGATAGTTTCCGGACGACACGAGAGCGAAACCACAGCGTGACCATCGTGAGAATCGCAAAGCCGATGAGGGAGCTTCGGGCAAAAGTATAAAACCAAGCATAGAGCATCAGCGCCAGTATGCCGGATAGAATAATCTTTGTTCGGAACCGTGTTTCCTGAAAAAACAGAAATGCGGCGCACGGTATGGCCATGAGGAAAAAACTGGCCAACAAGATCGGATGCGCAGTGGTTCCTTCGGCACGAATCTTACCTTCTGACATGGACATAAATGATCCGTCCATCCCCCCCTCGCTCGGCAACCCGATGTTGTGGCGCCAGTCACCCGGCATGACGAATCCAAAATGAACTTGGGCCGCTGTAATGATGGCTTCAGCTGCGCCGGTAAGCGTGATGACCCATAATAGTCGGCGAAAGTCCTCGGGAGTACGGACAAACGTTAATGTCAGAAAATAAAGGGAAGCATAGACAGGCACCTTGGCCGCCTCCCCGGGAAAATGATTGACCCCGTCCGCCAAAGACAATGAGACGATGGACGTACCGAAAAACATCCATGCCAAATGCCCGGCCGGCCATTGAAACACAGTTGGCCAGGGGCCGCGACGCGCTACGGCATTGAGAGTGACCATGCCGATTGCGAGCGGGGTGATCAGCTTGGTGATAGTGATCCCACCTAGCAGTTCGACTTGCACCGGGATCGTGGCCACCAGCACATAATAGGTAACTACTGAAGACGCCGTCATCGCGGCGAATGCGATCGCGGCAATAACGATGCCGAGCGCCTTTGTGGAAAGGGCGAGAACCATGGCGCCGAGGCCGGCGCCCATCACGCCTGGGACAGTCCACCTTGCCGAGTCCAGCGCCGGCTTCATGATGCCTCCGAATCGGTCATCATTGATCGTCCCGCGAAAACAGCAGAGGGACGAGAATCCAGCGCCATCCATAACAGGATCAGGATGATCATCGACTGTACGAGCCGCCCAAACAGTGTTGTCCAAGCCGCGCCGATTGCCCCGTAAGCCGGTATGAGCCAATATCCGACCGTAATCCATCCAACTAAAGCCGTGACACCCGAGAACGTATAGAGTTCCGGCCGGTTCATCGTATAGAAAACGAGATACAACGGATGCGTCACTAATGTCGCCAATACACCGCAAAACAATACTTGGAACACGACGATCGTCTCTTCGTACGCAGGTCCGAACAAAGTCAGTACGATCGGGCGAGCTAAGAACAGCAAGGGGGCAAGCGCCGCCGCGATACCGAGATAAATCGGAAGGGAGCGCCGGACGTACGACCGGCACTGGGAGAGATCGGTTAATCGGCTCACCCTCGGCAAGAGTGTCGTTAGAAGGCTCACGGTCAGAAAGTCAATCGCCATCAGAAGCGCAGACCCTGCGGCATACAGGCCTGCTTCACGTGCGTTTGCAGTGTAATTAAGGACCGGAACACCAAGATTCACTTGCAACAGAAAACATAAGCTCGCGATCGCGGGCCACCTGCTGAATCGAAATAGCTCACGAAGTAAGGCTCCATCAATCTGGAAAGGAGCGAAATGCCGGCACAGCAATCGGAACCCGGCGCCTGCGCATATAAAATAGATCGCAACGTGAACCGCCATAATTGCCGTGAGGGTCAACTGCCCGGTAAAGAACAATAATACAGGTATGCTCAGCACACGCAGCAGATTGACGAGTGTAACCATGACCGCGTACCAGTGAAACTCTTCGCGGGCTTGCCATGCCGAAAGATGAAACGTCCACAAAGCGGCCCCAAGCGATCCGATTAACCCTAAGACAATCGGTGAATCGTTTCCTGTCCCGGGAAGCACTGTTCGTGTCAGTTCTATCGCCGCCGGCACCCCGATTAAGACCAGTGGAACACCAAGTAGCAGGCGCAGCACGAGCGCGTTGGTCAACACCTTAGCGGCTTTACCGGAGTCGCTTTCTCGATACATTGCATAGTAACGGACGACGCCTGGATTCAATCCATCGCCAAGAAAATCATTACCAAGGATCAAAACCATAATGAATAATGAGAATAAGCCAAACTCCGCCGGCCCCATCCATCTCGCGACGATGAGACTCATCGCGAAACCCAGCGCCGCGCCGACCATCTTGCCGGAGAACACGAAGGCTGTTTGCTTCGAGAATGCTTTCATTTACGATGAGTCCTCAGAACATCACTCCTTCCTCATTATCGTTCGCAGCGTCACCGATCCGACGGCACTATTTCGCGCTGATCATGTCCAGATGTCTCCGCAGTTCTTTTCTTCGGTTCGGCACGTTGCCTTCCCTACTCTGGAAAACCATCAATTGCCGATAGACGTCTTGCGTTTTCGCTGCCATTGCTTCGATGCCCAAATCTTTCAGGATTCTCTGTCGAGCCCGTAGTCCCACGGCTTTAAGGAGATGGGGTTGTTTTCTCAACATGAGTAGGACATCAATCAAGCGGGCGACATCGTCGACCGGTATCAAATATCCGGTTTCACCGTCGCTTATCATTTCACCGGCCCCGCCGACATCCGAACTGACAACCACTTTTCCCATCGCCATGCCTTCCAGTAACGTAAAACTGAAACTTTCGGCAAAAGAGGGAGCTACGAGCACATTGATCGCGGCGAATAGGGCAGGAATCTCTGCCAGGGGTACATGAGTCATTAAGACCGCCCGTTCCATGTCGTGCTGTCGAATAAAATCCAGCAGTGTCTGCTGATAAGTTTCAAAGCCTGGGGCCACTGTCCCGGCAATCACGAACCGCGAGTCCGGATAGGCAGATAGAATCGTCCGAGCCGCTTGCAAAAAGTGTAAATGACCTTTAATCGGATGGATCCGTCCAACCATACCGAAGATAAAGTGACCTTCCGTGAAATCGTGTCGGGAAAAGTGCGGCCGCTCGCGACTCGGGTTAAACCACTCGGTATCGACACCATTTCTAATAGCGACGACCGGTGTATCATCGTCGCCCATACGGAGTTCCTTCCCGATTGCCACCGAATCGGTGATCACCGCATCCAAACGTTTCAGTATGAATCGATCAATCAAGGGATACAGGCCGGCCCGCCACGACCCTTTGGGAAAGTTGGTCCAGCCCAGGAAAGATGCCGCGACTGCCCGTCCTGTCCGCCGACCGGCGATCAGGCTCACGAGATCTGAGCGGTGGTCTAAGGCATGTACAATGTCGATGTCATGCTCTTTGATCAACGAGGTGATTGCTTTGACGTCCCCGACGTGCCACGCATGGCGCACCGGAATAGTCAGATATTCGAACCCGGTCCGTTGGAGTTCGCGCAGCCAAGGGGTTTCACCAAGGACCGGATTGACAATGCAGGCCAGCACGCACCGGCAGACGGCGGGATCAAATCCTTTGAGCAACGACAGCAAATAGGTCTCTCCGCCCGTAATACTGATGATGCCGCGGCAGTTGCGTACGAGGAGCACACGGATTGGATTCATATACGACGCCGCCTATACATGGGAGAGAATCTTTCGACGGATATCGCTGCTTGAACCGACTGGACGAAGGACACTCCCAAGGACCATCCAAATTTGGTATTGATGGCGCGCACAGTTTCCCGGACCCCTGCGAGCATAAAAATAGTCATTATTGGAAGCGTCGGTATGCTGTAACGAAGCGTGGCGAAGGTTACGGCATGGGCCGCCGTAAGAAACACCACCGGCAGCAGCAATGGAAAGAGAATGCCTCCCCTTCGTCTTGCCTCCAGGATGCCCAAGACTGCGAACGACAAAAAGAGAGTTTGCATCACAACGATATACGATTGAGCCCAGCGATTCTCAGGAAGAAATATTCTGAACCAAAATCTGAAAAACTTTCTGATAATGAGGAGCCCGCTGTCAAAGGGATGGGATGCGATCTCCTGCCAAGCGGCACGGCCAAATGCTCGATCTTCCCGCAGCGTAATATTAACCGGCTGGGTGGCCGACCGATACTTGGGGCTTGTTGCGGATAATCGGTGGTAGTCCAACTCGTCCACCGAAGCAAACACGGCGTTACGTAGATGAAAAAGATGAGCCCGCATCTTTTCATCGACTTCCCAATCTTCGCGTCCTTCACTCACCATCTGATTCCCAAGCCAGAATGCATACCCTCCTCCGGTCGCCACTACAATCAGCTCTCCCGTCACCCAATAGTTGCGGAGGGTCCAAGGGGCAAGGACCAAGGCGCACGCGATAGTCAGTGCCGCTACGGAGGCCAGCGCCTTGACCGGTTGACTTCGAAGCCGGTAGAGGGCACATGCCGCCAAAAACGGCCAGAGTCCTAACGCAACCGGCTTGACCAATGCCACAATCGCGATCAAGGCGCCCACGATCATGAAACTGACAGGGGAACGATCGGATATGGCTCGGACCCACGTCGCGGCCGTGGCGGTGAAGGCCAAGGTGAAGAGAGGCTCGGACATGAACCGCAGTGAATAATAGGCAGATAGAGGATGGAGGGCAAACGCTACGGCCGCCAATAAACCGACGGATTGACCGAACAGGCGACTCCCCATCCACCAGACAAGAAGCGCCGTGATGGAATCCAGCATCGCCTGGATGACAAACACCGCCGGCCCATGATGCACGCCGAATATCATATAGACTCCCGCCAGAAAAGCGGGATACAGCGGAGCGCGCCATGTAATTGGCTCCCCGTCCGGTTCGGCCACAAAGCCATGGCCCTGGGTCAGATTAATCGCGATGCCCGAATAGACATCCGCATGCTTAATGATCGGAGTAACCGCATCAATAGAGATGCCCGTCAAAAGGCGCAGTATCAGGCAGAGAGTGAAAAGAAAGGCCACGCGTGTCCGGGGTGATAATTGGTGTGGCTTTGCAGCGTTCATTTATCGCGTAACTCCATGGCCGTCGCATTCAGGTAATAGGCGTTGTCGCGAACCGCTTTTTCCCAAGCCGATGTCTCATCTTGGAATTTGCCGAGGCGGGGAACTTCGTATAGATCCTCGGCAATCTTAAAGTGAGCGACGGTGAGCGCCTTAACCCTGGAAAACTCGGGCAACATTGTTGTGAATACTCGTTCAATGATGGCGGCGCGGCTGGCTGTTCCGTCCCCCAGCACCCCAAACTCAGGCAGGAATAATGGGCGCTGCGTCACGGAATCCCAGGCATCATAGCCAGGCGCGAGCGCTTCGGTTAGCGATGTGTTGAGTTGCGTTTGCCGAATCTTTTGTTTTACGCGTGGATCGACGAAGTAGGCGCTTTGGCCTACCCAGTCGATATATTCGTCACCAGGGTAGAAGTATCGGGGATGCAACCAGAGACTGTGATCTTCGTGATGCGGATTCATATAGTGAGATCCGGCGTACATAAACCAGGTCACGTTTTGTACATCTTCACGCCTGAAGATTTCGATGACGTGAATAAAAGCATCCCTGATTCGCTCCGGACCGTCGGGCCATGAAGGATCACCATAGAATTTGCATAGGTGCTGGACGTCATGAAGAGGAGACGCTCCGTTTTTGCCGAAGCTCATCATACCCTGATAGTTGAATTCGCTGAAAAGCGTCAGCATGATCGGGTGACCGTAGGCCTTAATTTGATGCGCGACGGTCACAATGTATTCGTCGAACTCCCCCCGAAGTAGTCGCGGGACGGTCACGGTCGGTTTCCGAAGCCCAAGCCAATACAGTCGCGATTCCCAGTCACAACACTGAAGAGCCCACGCTATGGCAAGTATGGCGCCGTCTTGTCGAATCCGCTCGGCGATCTGGAGTGGAGTGACTTCTGAAGACTCCATCGGATCCATGAACGTTCGAAGATGAGGCTGGGACGACGACCATTCCGCGTCCGACACCCAGTCGTGAAAGGTAAAAACGAGCGGCGGATGGTTGCCTGTCTTGTGAGAGAAATCACGATAGTCCTCCTCCAACGACCCGATACTGTAGAGGCCGGCGTATACTCCCATCGTCGGCGGAACCAGGACGTTCCGTTGTCCCGGAGGCAGTGCCACTGTGTTCAGCGGCGTCACGTCGGTCCGGCATCCGTCCACAGCTGCCGAAGACAGTCTGTGATCGGCATCCGCTGAACAGAAGAGGAGGCTGGGCAATAAGAGTAGGCCCCACCAACCGAGCGCTCCATGGGACCTCCGCAATTCAACCACCGCTGCGCCCTTTGCCCAGTTCAATCACCTGGAGGTAGCCGTAGCGACGCATCAACGGGATCTGCCCCACCATCTCGTCACATCCCTTGAAAAGGGACGTCATCCACGGGAGACGTTTCTTAAATACATAGAAATCGAGCAGACGAAAGAACAGCAGGCTGGGAAAGTGAATGCGGCAGGCATCGGGGAATTCAGTTTTTAGAATTGAGATGTCTTGGCGAGTGAGCGGATGTTCATGATCGTCGCTGTACTGGGGAACGCCAAATCGTCCGCAGACTTTGTTCCTGGCTGCCATGAGAATTGGATTAAGCGCTGAATTTTCGATGAAAACTGCTTTCCCACCAGGACGCAGCACTCTGGTCAATTGGCGACTGGCCTTGCCAAGATCGACATGGTGAAGAACGAATGCCCCGAATATCAGGTCGAAACTCTCATCGGGAAAATCCAATTCTTCAAAGGGCTGGCAAGAGAAGTTGGGATGCACCTTGTTCGCCTCTGCCAGTCTCCGAGCCGTGCCAAGCTGTTCGATCGAAGTGTCGAATGCCGTTACATGAGCGCCGCGCTTCGCCAGCATCACGGATGTGTGACCGGGACCACAGCCACAATCCAGCAATTGTTTGCCGTTCACGTCGCCAAGAAGCGCCAGCGCATACGCATAGAGATCATAGAGTCCCCATAGCGTGAGCCAATAATCATAAGGAGCGTACCAGCCGTCCTCGCGGACAAATCCTTCGGATGATGACAAAGCCATGTCGGCGTGCATCGTTTCCGCCACCGAGTCACTCATGGTTGTACTCCCTTTTCACCGGCCGCCAACCATCGCTCATAAATCCAATGGGGAATGATGTAGCGGCGCTTGTTCAAGATTATTCCCAGGAAATACCCTCCGGCATCTTCGATTGTCGCTAAGCTCCGTGCAGCGGCGACGCGGGCTGTCCGTTCGGCTTCGATGACGAGAACGGTACCATCCACTCGGGCTATGAGGACCCGCGATTCCGGAAACGCCATCATTGCCGGGCCATCGATTACGATCAGATCGAACCGATCACGCATCGTCTTGGCGACGTCGGCCACATGTTCTGCGAAATCCAGCGCCGCGCTTTCACGGTTCTGAATACGCAGCCGGTGGAGGTTCGGGTGGTCCGTAGACTCCGGCTGGTACAGTCGCTCATGTGCGGCTTCATTCGGTTTGTGTGCCCCGACCCCGGCGCTGCTTGCTTCCCTCATCAGCGGTTCGCCTGCGCTGATTAACAACACACGAAATTTTTGCTCGCTCATCACATGCGCTATCCCGGCAGCGACTCGAGACCGCCCTTCGCCGCGCAGTGTGCTCGTGACGAGCAGAGTTCTTAGTCCTCGTTCATGGTACGACCGAATGATGCGTTGCGCCGATTCGCGCAGTTCCACGGCCAAAAACTGGGCATCAGTGGTACCCGGGCGGATAAGTGGAAGAGCGGCAATCACAGGTCTGTGGAGCGCGTTCTCCACTTCTTCTCGCGTCAAGAATGAACGGCGCATGTATTCGGCGGCATAGGCGGTGCCGAATCCCCCCAGCAACCCGACCAGCATTCCGATAATGAGATTGATCAACTTGCGAGGCCGGACGGCTTTTTGAGGGATGGTGGCATATTCAATAGCCGTCACGTTCGAAATTCCTTTGCGATCCAACATGTCGTTGATGCGCGATTCCTCCTCTTTCTTCAGGTAGAGGTCGAATGCCTCTTGTTTGACCTTCACCTCACGCATCAAGCCATGCAATTCCATTTCTCGTTGATCCAGGGTGTTGAGCGTGTCGCGATAGTATTTGAGCTGCTTTGTCAGCTCAGTCAGCCGAGGGCGTAAGCTCTCGCGTCGTCCTTCCTCATTGACGAGCGTCCGTTTGAGGTCCTGATAGGTCTGATTCACTCCGGAAGTTGCCGGCCCCGTAACCTTTGCGCTTTCCGCCTGGAGTCGGGCACGTACCGTCGCGATTTCACGAATGAGGTCTCCCGCCGCAGGACTATCCGGCACATATTGCGCGTATTCCAGCTCCATCTGCATAAGGCGATTCTTGAGCTGGTCGAGCATGGGATTGCGTTCGGAGACATTGGTCAATGGAATGGCCTCTTGTTGGCCCGCCAGTCTTTCCTTTAATTTGTTAATACGGACGTCCGTTTCCGCCCCGGCCACTTGGGATTCGCGGAGCGCCGCCTCGGTCTGAGTCACTTGATGCAGAAGATTCCGTTTCTGATCCTCGATTGAGACGATGTTCCACTTCTCCTTGAACGCCTGTAGACGCTGTTCCGCTTTACGCAATTCGCCGCGCATTTGCTCCGTTTGTTCATCAAAGAATTCACGCGAGCCCTTTCCCTTACGGACGGCAAGATGATGATCCATGTAAATACCGACCAATGCATTGAGCGCATCCGCGGCAAAGTCTGGATCGGGCGAATCGAGGCTGGCGACAAATACATGCGTCTGACGCACCCCCTCAACGTTCAAATGAGCCCGAAGTTTATTCACAGCCTTATAGTGCAAGTCGTCAGGTTTTAAGGGGTAACCCATGATGTTCATGAACTGGGACACCGGCGGCAAACTCGAAATCCACTTAGAAAGCCGTCCCGGTAATTCAAAGATCCAATCCCACCTGCCGCGCATTGATTCCAGGACACGTTCACTGCCGAAATAGTGGACGAGCTTGTCGATCAAGACCGGACTGGTGAAAATTTGCACTTCCGTCGCCACGTCATCCTTCTGCGTAATTTCGGATGGAGTGAAGACCTGTCCGGTCAGCGGGGTGCTCATGCTGAAGGGAGTCCGCGCGCTCTGGATGAGCAAGCGAACATCGGCGCTGTAAATGTTCGTCATTAAAAGTGACCCGGGACCGGCAACGATCGTCGCGGCGGCAAAGATAATCAACACCTTTTTCTTCTGTCGAAAAACGGTATTCAGGTGTTCTCGCAGCCCGAAAGCCGACCTGGACACGAGTTCCTCGGATAGCTCTTCGGAAGGGCCCTTCGTATGTGGCGCCATTACCCTCCTTACACTCCCTTCCATAGAACACCGGCGGTTTTCATGAGGATTCTCAGATCAACGAGCACGGATCGGCTCTTGACGTACTCGATGTCATAGCGGATCCATTCGGAGAACCGGTTGCGGTCGCGTGACTTCACTTGCCAAAGTCCCGTGATCCCCGGTTTCACTCTCAGCCGCACATCTCTCCAAGTAGGACAAAATTTCATTTCTTCGTAGGCCAAGGGTCTGGGGCCGACCAAACTCATCTCCCCCCGCAGGACATTGATCAACTGAGGCAGCTCATCAAGACTCGTTTTGCGAAGAATCCTTCCCACGCGGGTGATTCTGGGATCCTCCTGAAGCTTGAACATAGGTCCATCGACGCTGTTGTTGGCGCGGAGCTCCTTTTGCCGCTGTTCCGCGTCCACGACCATAGTCCTGAATTTATGCATCCAGAATTCACGTCCTGCCTTTCCACACCGTCTCTGCGAGAACAGCACAGGGCCCGGTGAGTCCGCTTTGATGGCAATGGCAATAAGGAGAAGGAGGGGGCCACACAGCACCATGCCCGCTGTCACGCCGATGATATCGAGAAATCGTTTCACGATCCGGTATATCGGAGGTTCAACGGTCCGCCAGGTCTTGGTCGCGCCTAGAAGACGCGGAAGCCCTGTGCGCTCCAGCTTGTCGATTCGATGAGCCTGGGTGCCTTTGTATAGTTCCCAATCCGGTTTGGCATCGGACCAGACGGCGCTGCTGATTCGCACTCCTTCGGGCACCGTGCCGTTTCCGAGGACCACGCAATACTCAATGCGCGCGTTGGGCTCAACCTTGGCACCGGAAGGAAGGACGCTTTCACGTACCATGCTGCCTTTTTCAAGATGAGAGGCCGGTCCAATCACGGTCGGACCGATGATTTGCACGAAATCCTCCACAATGCAGTTGGGTCCTATCACCAATGGACCAAGGAGAAATGCCCGAGGAGAGATCTCCGAATTCTCGCCGATGATGATTTCGTCCGACCTTGTAAGCCACCCTTTATCCCGCCCAGGATTCTGCCCATTAGCCAGTAGAATTTCGCGGTTCAATCCCAGAAAGTCCTCAGGGCCGTCGATGGTTCGGACTCCGTCTTCAATGACATGAGCGCGAACAGAGACGCCCTTGTGGCGCAGCAACGGCACCAACTGCTCCTTCACGTCAAAATACTCATCACGCGGGACATGAGACAGTATGTCGCGGTTAAACAGGTAGATGCCGCAAGGTTTAAGGCCGGCCCGTCGGTTCTTGGACGCATGAAGAATACTCACCCGGGAAACCTGTCCTTCTTCATCGACTTCAATGTTTTCGAGATCCTCGCCGGCTTTGCGATGGCGCTGAGCCACAAATGTCATCGCTGATCGCTGACCTTGGTGCGATCCCAGCACCTTATGCAGGTCTAGATCCCGCATATAGACGTTCGCGTCAATACCCAGGAAGCACGGGACATCGAGGAACTGCTCGATGGCCTGCAAGCTGCCCGCTGTCCCCCGATACACGGTATAGGTCTTCCATAGCAGGTTCATGTCGTACGCCCGCGCGGCACGGCAGATGAACTCGCGGACATGCAGATTTCGTTCATGCGAGATAATCGCGACATTACGAATGTCGTGTTTCTTCAGAGACAACAAGAGATGTTCAATGAGCAGCTCCTTTCCGACGGGGAACGTCAACACCGATCCGTTCCAGGGAGCATTCTCTATGATCACGGCTTTCATACGGTGTTCCCCTCGGTGAGGCGGGAGCCGCCTGCTGCGGCCCAGATCAGCCCATCATGGTCAGGAATGGTATTGATGGATCTGTATGGCAAAGAGACGACTTTCGTGTATTTCGAAATATTTGCCGCCATATCATGATTCACAAAATCATCGGCAGGGCGCGCCACCGGAAAGCGGTTAACATTCGCTGCTTCGTTCATTGACCAGGGCGGACCGCAGGCTGTTGTAATCAAGAGACAACTCGGCCACTTTGTGCTTCAACTGCCGGTTCTCCAATTCCAAGAGCCGTATATGGTCTCGGACATGCGGATGCTTCAAAGCGGATGCCGCCTTCCATCGATAAAAGGTGCTGATCGAGATCCCATGGCGGACGCAAACTTCCTTTACGCCGTCCTTGAGTCGTCCTTCTTTAAGGATTTGTTGTTTTTCCTTCTGTGTGAATCGAGATCTCATCTGGCTGTTCCCGATCAAATCACCTGGCGCATCGTGCATCAGGATGCCTGTCCGGCCGGCGATGCTTATACATGGAGTCTGGAATACGTTACATCGGACAATTGTGCTTTTTTGGTCGGACGCAATAATATGAGGCCATGGCACATTTGTGCCTTTTGAGCCGCGTTAAGTTCGGCCGCCTATGAGGTCGCATATGATTGCACGTATTGTTTAATGAAAGATCTCACCGGTTTTCGAATAGGGCCTTTGTTATGCCGTTGTTTCTATTACGTATAAGCGGGTTGATTCGGTCAGACATACGAGCTTAAATCACAAGAATAAGCCATTGTAAATTCTGTACAAAAATTATATTGACCGGTAAATATGGCGGCATCCACCTAGTAATTTTTCGCGTTGCAGAAGCTTTATAAGATGTGGCACAATGCCTCGGCATGTAGGGTAGAATATTCACGAGTACGACTTACTATGATGTACTTAGTACCAATGTATGGATGGACGGGTTGTTTCTTCTGAGGACAAAGGACCGTCTTATGACAGGGCTAAAACGAAAACCCGCAGACGTGACCACGGCAGTGATCAGCAGTAATCATCTTGTGCGACTCGGCTTGCAGCAGATCATGGACACGACGGATCATATCCGTCTGGTGGGGCATGCGAAAGGCGGAGTCGAAGCCAAGCAGTTGGTCACGCGGGAACAACCGCAGATCATCATCATCGACATGGAGCCGGATCTCAACCTTTCGGAATTGATCGGTCTGTTGAAAAACAGCGCGACGGCTTCCAGGATCATTGTGTTGAGCGGATTTGAAGACAAAGATCGCACGAAAGAAGCGTTCCTCTTGGGCGTCGATGGAATCGTTTTAAAAATTCAACCACCTGCGGTCCTCCTCGCCGTGATGGAATACCTCTCTCAAATTCCCGTCGAGCCTTCCAGAGACAAAGAAGGAGTAGCGACGTTACTCCCCGATGGAACGAGCCCGCCATTCAGCGTTGCTCCTGCGGCTCTGAAATGGCCTGCCGCTTTAACTGAACGAGAACGTGAGGTCATCGCCCTTATCGGTCAAGGCCTTTCGAATAAAGACATCGCCGATCGCCTCTGCATTTCAGGGATCACCGTCCGCCATCACCTCACCAGCATTTTCGATAAACTCGGGGTCACCACCAGACAAAAGTTGCTGATTCGGGCTCATCAATATGGGCTGGTAGAGTTGACCGCATCCGCCTGAATTCGCAGGTTTTTCCTTCCTCACTACTTGCTGCGGCTTTATCGGTCGCTGCAGCGGCGCGCACAACACGACAAGATTCGCAGTAGAATGGCCAAGCACTGGTGGCGGCATGAACTTCACGGCGTGCATCTTGATGGCGGTGGCCGGGACATGTCTCGCGGCTATTCCGACCACGCGGGCATCAGAACCGGACGCGCCGACGAACCGGCCGTTGCGCGTCGTGACATTGAATGTTCTGCACGACGGTCCCACCTCTGGATTTCTCAACAATGGGACTCGTCTGGAAGAGCGGATGGAGTTGGTCGTCAGCGAACTCCACCGGCTCGATCCGGATATCGTTGCATTGCAGGAAGCTTCTCATAGCAGACGCCACGGTGATGTCGCGCAGAAGGTAGCCGATGCGCTCGGCCTCCATAAGGTATTCGCGCCGGCGACGGAGCACATTTTTTCAGTACCGATCATCGACAAACTCATCGTGGGGGTCATGGGCTTCAAAGAAGGTTCGGCCATCCTCACCCGTTTTCCGATCACCGCATCATACGTGTACGATCTGCCCCGCTGCCGATCGCGTTTTGAGCCCCGCATTCTCCTTCGCGCCGACCTCAAGACGCCTCAAGGGCCCCTCCACGTCTTTTCGACCCACACGGCCTGGGGCGACGAATGTCAGATCGAACGGGTTGGTCAGATTGTCCGGGAATACGAAGGGCCGGGCCATTCGATACTGATGGGTGACTTCAACGCCGCCGAGACCTCGAAGGTGTTGACGATCCTGCGCGATGAGGCGGGATTTGTCGATGCCTTTCGAGCGGCAAACCCGTCCGAACTTGCAGCCACCGTGTGGCAACGTATCCATGCCGAACAGCAGACTGTGTCCCGCCGCGTAGATTTTATCTTTTTAACGCCAACAGAAGGATCGAGAATTGCCGTGCATTCAAGCCGACTCATTCTTGATCAACCGGCTCATTTTGCCGACGGCACGGCCTTGTGGCCCTCTGATCACTACGGCGTGTTTGCAGAAGTGGGATGGGAAACGACTGAGGATCCTGGTTTTTAGTCCAGCCAGTCCTTCTCCTTCAGTTTGCGAGGGAGATACTTCTTGGTCAGATATTGGAAGTCTTTATTGGCGAGCGCGTCCAATTCATACTTCAATCCATTGGTCAGCATTCGCTTGATCTCCTGCTGCCACGCCGGTTTTTGAAACCACTTATAGTTCAATAATTCGCGCGCGCGCGTGCTGTCCTTATCGTTGAGTTTAATCCCGACATTGCGCGGCAACTCATACCGCTCAGGATCAGCGCTCGAGAGGCCGATGAACTTCGCCTTGGGAATCGCCATGCGCTGGCTTTCGAAAGCCAGGTTGATCGATCCCTGCTTGACGACGGAATAAATGTAATACCCCCACGGATCATTATCCACGAGGACATAGACCGGCAATCGATGCTCTTCATGAAGCCGCCGGGCCAGGCGGCGGACGCCGCGCGGCGGCTGGCCGTTGCCGGTCAAGAGGACGCAGTTATAGCGCCGCCAGAACTTATCCTCGGAGAGCCGATTCCACTGGGTGCCCTTTTCGACGAGCAGAAGAAAATCAGCGGTGCAGCGCCGGATTTCCAAATATTCCGGCTCGACGATCGACGGTACCGAATAACCGCCCTTTCCAAGCCGGGAGCAGTCCACGCGATCCCCGTCATCCCCGAAGACCACCGGTCCGACGATGCTGCCGCTGTTCTCCGCCCTCACGTGGAGTTCTTCCCGCAGCGCCGCCAGTGAAACCTCCAGGTCTTCGATTACAGGGTCCGATTCATCCTGGGTATCAAACGTATTCTCGTGCGAATTCTTGATGGTGTGCTTCGTTCGATAATAAATTTCCCTGAGCGAGGTGGTGAGATCCGCCCGCTGCAATTCGGAGAGCGCGTCTGCGACGAGCACGGTCTGCATGAACTTCTTGGCCATGCCGACGTTGAAGAATGAGCGAGCCTGTTTCTTGCTCCCCATTTCGATCAGGCCCTTCCGTTCGTTGAACGACACATTCGAAAGCGCGCGAATGGGTATGGCGAATGTCGGGTCTTTCGATCGTTGGGCCGCCGTAATGACGATGTCGGCCAAGCCGACGAGTTTTTTCTCGACCACTCCGTTGGATGCCTTCTGTTGCTTGCGTGCCATCTTGTCCTATTTCTTTCCGGCGCCGCGGGCGCGTTTCGGTTTGTCCACGGCGGGCGAACCGGCGCGGCTTGCGGTCTTTTTCCCGGGGACCGTGGATTCGGCGAACAGCGGCAATTGGTCCGCCTTGCGCTTGGATGTTTTGACGCCTGACTTAGGCTTATTTTCCGGCGGATCGCGATCCGTATTGTCCGGCCTCTCCAAGCCCTCGTCCCCGACCGCCGCCGCGACCTCTTCGGCGACCGGCACCTCCCCTTCAATGCCTTCCGGGGTGACGATAATGGAGTTCGGCAATCCTTCGGGACCGGCGCCGGTCTTTCCAAGGGCCTCATCCGTTTTCAACCCGCCTGTCCGGGACGTCGCGATCTTCTGCAATTGCTCCTTCAGTTGTTGCTTCGGCAGCTTGCCGCCCTTGAGACGGTTACAGGCCTCGACGACTTCCTCGATGTAGAGCTCAAAGATATTGCGGCGTCGGAACTCACTCTGCGCCCGCTCGCGCCGGCGGAGAAACAAGCCCAGCCGCCTCCCGCATTCGCGCAACGCCAGCGTGATTTCTTTCTGAATCTCGTCGTAATCCGCAATCGCTTCCTTGCTCTCGCTGGTGAACGGCACCCACACCGAAGCCATATGGACGAAGATCACCATCGGCCCGGCCGGCAAAGCTCCTCGGGATTGTGTCACGCCGTAGTTCCGCCATGTCGTAGCGAGCACGGCCTTGAATGTGGCGCAGGCGGATTGCTGGTAGAGCAAAGGCACCCGGTTCGCATAGCGAATCACGCGGGCGAGTTCCGAGTCTTCATCATGGTGTTCCCCTTCGGCAAGCGGGACCGCGGCCCGTTGGGGCTTCGTCGCTTCCTCCGGCCTGTTTCCGAATGCCAGTCCCGCCTCGATCGCGAACGGGTTTCCGCGATAGACGGCGGGCGGACGGCTCACGGCCGTATAGAACTCTCCTTTAATTTGTTTGTAGAGCCCGGAAAGGATGGCCTTTTCACCGATCGGCGAGAGGCAATTCGTCGGTGGCGCCATGATCTTGGTCGATTGGATTGTCTGGTAGAGCGCTTCGGCCGCAGTCCCATGGATGGCGCGAGGGCGAGCATCGGGCGAGATTTTGGCCGTCCTGCAGATTTCCTCGGCCAACGGCGGCGATACGCGGCAAAAATCGCTGGCCAGAAAGCCGGCAACCGTATGGCTCTTGGTGTCGTGCATCATCTTGAGCATCATGCCGAATTCGATCCCGTAGGGATGCGGCTTGATCTCTCGGGGAGCCGGCGGCAATTCATGATAGGTACGCGGATACTCTTTGGTCTCTCCGTCCGGGGCGTGATAGACGAGCTTCACGTGCGGATTCGCAATCGAGGTTTGTTCGAGATACTCGTCCACCGAGGCGCGGCCCTTTTGATAGCGGCCTTCGACTTCGAGGGCGACTTGTGTGCCGCGCGGCTGATCCCAATCAATCTGCTTGTTCTCGTGGACCAGGGGTTCGTTTTTCTTGGTATCGATCTGGACTTCGAAGTAATGCGCCGTGGTCCGAGGGCCGGTTCGGGAAATAATCTTGACCGGCTTTCCGGTCGTGAGCTGTCCGTACATCCCGGCCGCGGAGATGCCGATCCCCTGCTGCCCGCGGCTCATGCGAAGCCGATGGAACTTGGACCCGTACAGCAGTTTCGCGAAAATCCGGGGAATCTGCTGGCGAACGATCCCCGGTCCATTGTCGGTCACGGTAATTCGGAACCGGCTCGCCTGGCTCGCCGGCGGCGGAACGCCGCCATTGGCTACAATGGCCAATTGCACCGTGACATCGGGCAGAATACCCGCTTCCTCGCAGGCGTCCAGCGCATTGTCCACGGCCTCCTTCACGCAGGTCAGCAGGGCTTTCCTCGGATTGTCGAATCCGAGAAGATGTCGGTTCTTGGTGAAGAATTCGGAAACGGAAATTTCCCGCTGGCGCGCGCCCATCTCCACCGCCGTCACCGTCTGCGCGGGACGAGGGGTACGAGAACCGGCCTTGGGCGTTGCGGAGGACTCAGCGGAGGAGGCGGCGGAAGACTGAGATTTGGGAGACGCTGCGGTTGCTTGCTTCTTGGCCATTCACCCTCTCATATCGGAAACCCATAGAGGACCCCGTTTGGACGGACAGTCTTGGTTACGGTCTCTGATAAGGATGTACCGGGGAATAGGCGGAACTGTCAACACCAAGTGACATTCTGTAGTCGCGAACTGTGGCTACTCATGGTTCCACTTAGGGAAGGACGCCCCTTGGATCCCCGCTATGTCCTCACTCACAGGTTCGCCGCATCATTCCATTCATTACAGGATCTCCGGAAACAGATCCTGCCACGTGCTGTCATGCGCTTCAATCAATGCTATCTTCCAAGCTCGATTCCACTTCTTTAATTGTCGTTCCCTCGTGATAGCTGCAACCATCTCCGTATGCAATTCATAGTATACGAGATGGTGGCCCGTATATTTCTTGGTGAACCCCTCTATCACTCCTTGCCAATGCGGCCAAAGCCGCTTGCGAAGGTCGCTGGTGACCCCGATATACAATGTTCCGTTCAATCGACTAGCCAGAATGTAGACTGCCGGTTGCTTAGGAAACATATGAATATATAGATTCCCGTTTTCACGGGAATGACGGATGCTTGTTTAACGCAGTAATGGAAATGGGCGATGACAACCGTGCAAGGCCATCCGGTAAAGAATAGGCTGCCCGGTCAGACGAGCCAGGAAGATTATCGAGAGGCAAAGGATAGGAATCCGGCGGGATTGTGAAATTAGGTGGGAGGAGGCACGCACCTACCGAGGAGATGTAGGTACGGCGGAGATCTTGGTGGGACTTCAGGCTTCCCAGTCAAGCTGGGCTTGCTCACCATCCCGAACGCTCGACCCCCTGTTTATCCAATATTCCCTCGGGGCGTTTCACTCCCCCCACAGCGTTACCATAAGCCTCTCAACCGACTGAGTCAAGGGATGGACCGACGATGCATCACCGATGTGTGAGGGAGTAGCGATGGAGCCAAGCCGGTTCGATGCGGACGTCGGCTCCGACCGGGCAATAGACCGGCGCGGTGGTATTGTTGCTCTCGACCCGCGCCGTCAAAACCCCGCCGGCTAGTTCCACCACCGCCACATGTTCGGATACATCCACGATACAGGCGGTCGCCCGGGAGTCGCGATCGACCGCAACGGTTTTCGCCACGACCGGCTCATGCAGCGTGATGAGATCGTTGGGCCGGAAGTCAGGGCGTTCCACTAATTCCATGCCGACCCATATGCCTGCTGCGACAACTATGGAAGCCACAAGCACCAAGATCACGCGGAAGCGCCGAGGATAATTTCGTTTGAGCCATTGGACAAAGGCGAGCACGCCCATGGCGAGCAAGAGCCCGACGAATCCCAGCACGATGACGAGCAAGGCGCCGCGCGGGTTCATCGATCTGCGATGGGCCGACGGTTGCCCCCCTCGGTGCTGAACCGGCTCAAAATGACAAGGAGACGCTCTTCGCTCAAGGGAGGTCCATTCGGTACAGCAGGCATGGTTTGACTGATTGGGACGACACTAAGAAAAGCCGCCGGAAGGGATGTCTCCGCCCGACGTGACGACATAGACGCCGTCCTTCGTGGTGAGAGCGGTCAGGCTGATGTTGATGGAAAATTCCGAACCGTCCTTGCGCAAGCCGATGACGTCCCGGCGGCCGGCCGCAGTCCCCATGCCAAAGTGCGGCAAGAATGTGATGGGCCGCTCTGAATCGGAGGAGCGGAATCGTTCGGGAACCAACCGCTCAATCGATTGGCCGAGCAGTTCGTATCGGTCATAGCCGAACTGGCGTGCAAAATGGCCATTGGCCAGGAGGATAGTGCCGCCGGCATCGACCATAACCATGCCGTTCAGGGCGGATTCTACCATGACCTGCAGACGCTCTTCACTTTCGCGCAGCGCGTCTTGGGTCCGCTTTTGTTCGGTAATATCCTGTGCAAATACGAGGACGCCGACCACGTTTCCGTTGGGATCACAGTAGGGAACCTTGTCGGTTTGCACCCAGCGTTTTTCGCCGGACCCCGTCCGATATAACTCGACAATCCCGAGTTTCGGCTGCCGGGACTCAATGACTTCCAAGTCGTCCCGGTGATATTGGTCTGCTTCCTCCGGGTAGAATTCCGCGGTCGGCCGCCCCTCTATATCCGCGACGGTCTTATTGAGCGACTCGGCGGCCCGGCGGTTCGTCCGCAAGATGCGATTGTGCGGGTCTTTGTACCAGACCATCGCGGGGATCAAATCCAGCAGAACTTGTTGTTCGATCTGCTGCTGCAGCAGACGCGCCTCAGCTTCTCTCCAAGCCGTCACATTCCGCACAATCCCGCAGTAAAACCGCCGCCCGTCGGATATCCAACTGCTGAGCGACATCTCGATTGGAATTTCACGAGCCTCTTTGTGCAACGCGTGCATCGCGACAATTTTTCCGCCGAGCCGAAAGTCATCGGTCGAGCGAACTCTATCCAATGCCAGTCGATGGTCGGACCGATACCGTTCGGGCATAAGGGTCGAGAGATGGCGCCCTACGATCTCGTCGGCCGTGTATCCAAACAGATTCTCCGCCGCGCCGTTCCATGACAGAATATGTCCTTCGCCATCGGAGAGAATGATCGCATCCGGAGCGGTGTGCACGACTTCGCGAAACCGTTGTTCGCTGGCATCCAGTGCCTGTTTTGTTGCAGCCGCCTCGGTGGACAGTCGTTTGGCCGCCACCGCTTTCCGGACCAAGGCTTTGAGCTCCTCGGCGTCATATGGCTTCGTCAGATAACCGAATGCGCCCTCGGTCAGCGCGCCGAACTTTCTGGCGACTTCCACGAATGCCGTCAACATGATGACCGGTATGAACGGATCGTGCTCTTTGAGCAATATCAGGACGGACAGCCCATCCATGTCGGGCAGCATCAAGTCCAACAAGACCGCGGCAAATGGTTCCGTCTTGGCCTTGGTGAGAGCCTCGGCGCCGGTGCCGGCGGCTTGTACGCGGTATCCGGCATGATGGAGCAGATCATGGAGCGCCAGCACGATATCGGCATCATCATCGACAACGAGAATTGCCGCTGGGGGCTGAGTCGCCGGAGCCATAGTCATCAACTTGGAGGTCATGGTTGTTGAACAGCGAGCAACACAATTTGTTCGAGACAATCCATTCTCCTATGTTTTTGATCAAGAATCCAGTGCGGCCGGGCTCGCCGGATTACTTTTTCCGATAGACATTGAGTCCAACCTTCTCGATTCGGTCCGGAATGGTCACGTTTCCTTCCGTAGAGGCAATAATGATGGTTTTTCCCGAAGCCGAGGGTCCGAATTCCTTGGACAGATCCACCTTGATGGTCAGCATCGTTCCCTCGACGGTCATTTCGACATTCTTCATGGTGATACTCCTTTGCGCCTATGCATTAAAACCCTATCCGGATCATGTCCATCCGAGTCCCCTATTCTAGCCGTCGACTGAGATCGGCAAGCAGTCGCATGATGGTTTGACGGCCCAATTTGCCTGCCATGGCCTCCAGAAATCTGATTTGATCCAGCACGGAGGCAAATTTGCGGCGGTTCCCCAACTTGCGTGCTTCGGCATACTGGTCCGCCAGCACATCAAGCGTGGTCTTGTCCGCGTTCCCGGCGCGGAGCATCTCGATGAGTCGGAAGTCCGCCTGATTGACCTCGTTCCAGAATGTCACGCCTTCAGCCCTCGACGTAGAAAGTAGTTCCTCCGCCGCTGCAGCCTGGGTAGGTCTCTTCCCGGTACTTTTCGAACGTGGGCGGGGGCGTTTTCCACGGCGGGGATGCCAGTCAAGAATCATCTCGGCTACCAGCGAGTTTTGGAGAGGATAGAAATCCGGCTTCTTTTGGTTGACGGAGAGCTTGTAAGCCGCTTGATACGCCTGATTCGCGTCCCGCAGATCGCGCAAGGCGCTCCTGGCATTGGCATTGACCCAAGCTCGGCGCTTATAAGCGCTTCCCAATAGACAGAGACGTTCGACCATCGTTCCTGACACGACTTCCGGCTTATGACCGCCCTCGAATGTCTCTCGCGAGGCGGAACCCTGACCATGACGCCATTCTGGCGCCCGGATGAGCCAGTGGATCAAGGCGATCGCCTCATCGATATCGGCAAGCGGATTATACGCCGGTTTTCCTGTCGGCTTAGCGCCCGCTCGGCCGCGAACAGTGGAGGGCTGAACGGGGCGTTCATATCGCCGCACCGCCCGGCGCCCGAGCAGATTCGCCAGCTGCTCAATATCCTCCAACTTCACGGCGGAAGGGTCCATGGCGAGCGCCCGACGATAATGATCAATCGCGGGGTCGAATAATTCCGTGTCCCGATAGGCTCGGGCGAGCGCGACCGAAACAGCGCCGTTCGTGAGCCAACCTTTCTTTTCGATCCGTTTCGCCGCTGCGGTCAGTTGATCACGATCCTCTCGCTGATCGCCGTCGGCCTTGGCGCAGAGACGAGCGGCGATATTGTCCAGCATGGCGATGGCTTCCGCCGGCGCCACGAACGTCGGCTCCCTCACCTTTTCGTCACTATTCTCATCCCTTTTCACGAGACGAAAGTCCGGGTCGCCGTAACATTGGTACGCGCCCCATGTATTCGTCTGAGAATAGCCGGCATAAGTGGCCCGGCGGGCTGCTTTGACGGCTTCACCAAAAGCGGCTCCTCCGACCAAGTGGTCATAGAACGTCGTCGAAAAGACCAGAGCCGCGGCGTCGTCCACCGCCCAGCCGGCGGCGATGACCGCGCGCACTCCCATGCGGATGAACTCAGTGGCGACATTGGCGGCGATCTTGTTGTAGTCGCGTCGATCGTTCAGGTCCTTGCTACCGGCCGGTTCAATCTTCCCGAGATGGCAGCAGTTAATGAAAACCAGGTCTGGAACGCGTGGAAGCTGTTGAACTTCGGCCGGCGTGAGATAGGCGTTGTCGCCGATCACCATGCCGGTGATGGGCTCCCACAGAGAGGCCTGTTTGATGCCTTGCTCATCGGACAGCTTTTGTCCACACTCGCCGCACTGCCTCGCCTGTGGAGGCAGATACCGGTATACCCCATGACCTGCCAGATGGAGAATCTGATATGGACGTGCGTAGAGCGCCTGCATCACTTGTTCTCCCGTCGCCCGTTTGCGCAGTTCAACATGAAAACGGCCGCCCGTAAGAGATCGCGCGACTGCATCGGCCTCCGCTTGCGCCCCCTTTAATTCGACAAACGAACTGATGGGATCTCCGATGACCAGCGCGTTCTTTTCAATCACGGGACGGATCGAATCTGCGAACTCCGTTGTTTCCAGCTGGCGGAGCACCCCGTGTTCGATGGCAAACGGCCGGCGCTCCGCACCTCCGGTGTCCGCGAGCAATTCCCATGGGTATCGTGCGGCTGCTTCATCCAGCAGCAGGACGATGTCGTCCTGATCCGGCGCTTGCACTTTGAGCTGTTTCGGCAGCAGCAACTCGAACAACGTTCTCGAGACCGCCCGGTTGTCGTGAGTCGCGCGAATCGCCTCTTCCAGGAACCGATCGACGAGAATCCGCTGGGTCGGCAGCAGGCTGACCTCGTTGCGCGCGCGCTTGGTCGTCGCGGTGAACCGCAGAGTTTGCCGCATGGCGTGATGCTCATCGCCGCCGAGAATTTGAACGCGATGCCACCATCCTCCCGGCTCTTCATAGGTGACGCGCCGGAGCCCGCCCTCCGAGGCATGCGGATCCGGATCGAACGTAAATCGGTCTTTGAGCGACGGATCGGCTTCACAGTCCTTGAAGGCGTTCACGGCCTGGATGACGCGGTCTTCCCATAATTCGATGAACTCGACCTCGGCAATTCGCTCCGCTTGTTTGGCTTCCGCCAACACCTCATTGGCGCGCGCAATTCCTTTCACCAGAGCATAGACCGAATCCGAGACGCTCACGCCGCCTGCGCCGGTCCCGATCAACAATGCCGACACCTTCAACTTGGTCTCAGCCTCCAGCCCCCCGCCTGTGGTCGATGCACGGACATAACTGGTCCATTCCAGCGCATACTGAAGCATGGCCTTCAGAAAGCTTTTCGTAATCTCCGCGGCACTCAGGAGGCCGGGAGTGCCGAGACCGATGACGATCGCCCCTTTCGGCCGGACGCGATCGTGCACCGCGAGGCGCGGATGGGCAAAGATCGCGCAGGTTTCCAGCGCCCCAGGGTACAGGCCGAGGCTCGCGCGGCGGGTCAACTCTCCATCCAACCTCCGGTCCAGATCCGCTTCCGCACTGATGATCGTGTCACCCGCGTAATGACCGACCGCCACCGGATAGTTCGCGAAGGCGAGGTTTCCATGGACCACCCGGACTTCAACCCGCGCTTCCCGCGATTTGGACCGTTTACGGCGACCGGCCGGCGCCCCGACGGCGGAGGCGGCAAGGTCGTCGGGCTGCGGGTAAAAATCATCAATCACGGGCGGGCGGGGAAACAGTTCATCGGCCGATCGGGAGACCGGCGGATTCTTGGACAGGCGCGAGGTGGTGCCGCTCTGAAGCAGATCGAGAAAGGCGGGAAAGCTCTCTTCGTGCGCCGGCAGATCGCCATGTTCGACTTCCATGTACCAGGTCGGCACTTCCGGGGGAATGCCGCTGTCCCAGGTGACCCGTCCGTCGCCGCGCGTTGTCGCGACGAATTTGATGAACTCGTTCGCCCGGTCGGCATTCGAATCGAAAAACATCCTGGTGAGGGTCACATCGGCCCGGCCTGCGACATAGACCATTTTCTGAGGATCAATGGGCGAGTTCTCCAGCAACCGGCGGAATTCGCGCGCTCGGGCGAGATCGTCATCCGCCGGCGCCACCAGCCCGACTGTGCCTGCCATGTATCGTTGCCAAGTGGCGGCCGAGAAGTAATCCTCGCCGGCATCGACCGGCAGCATCGCAAGGATGCCGGGAAAGCGAGATACGACTTCGAGCAGGTCTTCTTGTGAGTTCTTGATATCCACAAACGCGAGCTTGCTGAACAACGATGATTGGCCGACGAGCAATTCCGTGATGGCATGCGATCCGCCGTTGGGAGTGCCCAACATGACAAACCGGGAGTCCTGATGGGCGCAGAGATCCCGCCAGAGATCAGGATGCCGCGCGATCATCGTGCGGACCACCAGTCCTCCCATCGAATGGGCGAGGAACCGGATGGGTTGATTGTGACGGCCGGCGTCGATTGCCTCCTGCCGGACCAAGGCCATAAGCCGGTCGGCTTCATGTTCCGGCGCCAATCGCCAGTCGAACGGAAATGGAATCACCTTGTGCGTCTGTGCCAGGAACTGCACCAGGCCTCCGTAAAACTCGGCGAAGGGTTGCGTCGCTTGGACATTCTTCGCCTTGATATTGAGCTTGCGGAGCCCGCCGAACAGCAGGTCCTGGATATCGACCCAGACCGGTTGGCGGCCTACCGAGAGTTCGCTGCCCATAATGCCGGGCAATACAAAGACGGTCGGGCGAGGTTCGGCCGATCGGGGCGCGATGGCCCGCGGAATATCGATGGCCGGCTTCTTTAGCGGCTCGAATCCCCCACCCATCTCACTCGCTGCCAGCGCCCGCACCAAACCTTCCACACTCTCCCGATTACTGAAGTAGGTGAAGTGATTGACGCCGGGCCCCTTGTGGAAGCTCACCAGGGACCGACCGGCCCGCGTGGCTCCTCCGTACATCGAAGGCGTGTTGACGACCAGATCATGGTCGCCTTCATAAAAACGATCGGTCGCGAACACCAGCAGCTTGGCCCAGAGGGCATCCGGTTCAATGTCGCCCGCAATGACGGTTAGATCGCCGGGAATCGTCGTCGTCGGCCAATTCACCAACTTGATGAACATGGATTCGGGCATCATGGCTTCAAGCCCCGGCAGCTCGGCCGGATCCGTCCGTTTCTTGATGACAGCCGCCGCGAAGTCTCCGATGTCCTTGAAGATGTCGGCGACCGGTGTATGGGGCATCAGGCTCGCGACACTGCCGACGATGGACAGCCATCGATCAAGGCGGCGGGAGGCCAACGTCGTGCCCAGCGCCGGACAGCCCACGCGCGCGAAGCGTTCGATCATGAAGGACGGCCTCCTCAGCAACCCATTCAATTCTTCCAACTGCGCCAACGCGTCTTTGTGCTCCTCCTTCTCTCCGAACAACTGGATTTCTTTATCCGTAAACGGCTGCCCTCCCGCCCGTGGTCTGCCGTTTCCATTGCTCTTCTTCCCGGACGTTGCCGCGCCGACGCCCGCTCTGCACAGCAATTCCCCGATCAATCCGCCGCGGGAATGCGTCACGATGTGCAGGGTTGCGCGAGACGGAATCTGCTTCGCCAGTTCCTTGACCAACTCCACGGCGTTTTCGATCGGGCTCGCGCTCAGCGTCGCATGTTCATAGGCCAGCACACGATCGCCATAGAGATCGCGTAACGCGTTGAGTTCGCGCGCTCGTGCGGGCGCCCATAGGCCGCCGAAGCTCCCCCAGGTGCTTGAAGCCGTCCCATGAAGAAAAAGCAGATAGGGTTTATCTGCCGCCGTCGAAGAAGCGGCCACCGAAGTGAGGGAGAACCGGTCGCTCTCCATGGAGCATCGATAGAGCCCCGGCCCCGGTCGATTCGTCATTGGCCGCCGGTCCACCGCTTCACCGATCGCCTTGGCGGTTTTTCCGGCTAAGTCGATGCCGAGCACTTTCAGGGAGTTGATCGCCCACTTCACGGGCCCCCGGCTCTGCATGCCGCGCGGAAGCATGTCGAGGCTTTCGGAAACGATCAGGGTTTCCGTCCCGGTCGCATCGCGAAACGGGGTCCCGCCGAACTGTTTGCGATACTCATCGCCCCGCAACCAAAGCCGCTGGCCCTCCGCAAATTCGACCTCGATTACATCATCGGGCTTAACGACGACCGTCTCCGGCGCCCGTCCCTCCCGGGCACGGCCGGGTCGAAATTCCTTCCGAACCGCGACATGCGTCGAAATCAAAGCCGACTCCGCCGGATTTGGTTCCGTCGCGCCATATAGCTTCATCGGCGCAGCATCAGGACTCGAGTGGTCTTGCGCCATTCATCCACCTCCATGGGTTTGTTCTCTCGAAGGACCCTCGGCGCGCCGACTATTTCTTCATACTTCCGGCGATAGAAACGGCCGGTCGAATTTCTTCTGGTTCCCTTCCAATTGCGGCACCTGATCATATTCGCCCTTGAGTTTCGCCAGCGTGCGTTTATGTAGTTCGCGATAGCTGAGCTTACCCTTGGCTTCCAGGATGCTTTCGACCAGGAAATATGTGAGCGCGCCGTTGTAGGTTCCTTTAATGAAAGCGTCGGCCGAGGTCTGTGTATCCCGGCATCCGGTGATCAATAACTCGCAAATATCCGCATGCACCGCGTCGCTCCGCTTGCGTTTCGCGCGGGGCGACACACGGAGTTCACTGGTCACCGCGCCGCGCAGCTTGCGGCCGGATTCCGCCGCCACGAGATCCCAGGGGCTCGGCAGGTACCGTTCTTTGATCGGCGCATCAAACGGCAGAATCGCGCGGGTATTGGTCCCTGAGTGACAGCAATCCATGATCACGGTCAGACTGACGCCGGGCCTCAGCTTGTCGAACGCCTTGCGCAGCCAATCGTCCCGGAGCGGATCCTTCCAATCGAGATCGGTCGGGCACAGGATTTCGTCCCGCTTGTCCGCTTCATCGCCATTGTCATCCGGAACATTTGAACCGTGACCGGAGTAATGAAGCAGAAGCACATCGCCCTTTTTCCCGCCGGTCACCAGCTTCTGGATCGCGGCCTGCATCGCCTTCTTGGTGGCCTTGAGGTCGGTGAGCACCGTGATGTCCTTACTCGCAAATCCATAATGGTCCCGTAGCGCCTTCTGCAGATTGGTTACGTCGTTGACGCACCCGCGCAGGTCCGCGCCGGGCACTTGATACTTGTTGATGCCGATGAGCACCGCTCGTTTGGCCATATTTCTCCTTTCATGTGATGTGGTGGCTGGAAAGAGAACCCGGATTCTGCGGGCCGACCACAGGAGAGCAGATGATGCGGCCGGACAGGGGTCCCAACACTCGGCAAAGAATAGACGGTTGTACCATCACAGTGGATGTGGAACGCAGTCTCTCATGAAGCGACCGGCGCACCTACGCGCATCCGAAGGAAAAGCAGAGTGATTCGGAATCGGGCCCATGGTAGTCCGGATCGATCCGCCTGTCCAGTCAGGTGTCGGGCCATTTCGTGATTCGCGCGCAGTTATCCATGGGCATGATGCCGTCAGAGTCATTTGTCATCCCGCGCGCGTGTCCTCGCGGAGGCGGGAGTGACGAAATCGGTAGGATGGGAATGGCGAAAGTAGTGGGGGAATCCGACCGTTCTGTTTGGCACGAAAGGAGCGCTGTGGAGGAATCTCCGTCTTGCTTAATGGACGGCGTCTGGTACAGAGTGATGGAGGGAGTGGCCGGGGCGTGAGCCCCAAAACCAAGAAAGGGGGGCACTGTGGCAATTCCGTGGGTGACCGCCCTCTACGTCTTCAAGAAAGTCTTGCCGGTGGTGATTGATACGGCGCCGGAATTACTCAAGACGCTGGAGCGGCGCCGTACTGCGGCCGCTCCTTCTGCATCAATAGAGACCGAACCTTCCTTCGCGATGATGCAGGAGCGGCTGCAGGCGCAGGAGCAACTCCTGACGGGACAAGGGGAAGTCATCGCCCAGCTCGAAGCAACGCTCCGTGCGACAAGGCGGTCCTTAGCCCTTGCATGGGTCGTGCTCGCCGCAGCCGTGCTTGGCGCAACAAGTGTTCTTGTGGCGCTCCTACGAGCGTGAATCAATCACAACGATACTGCGGCGCCTCTCCGCTCATTCCTTCAACACAAACGTAACCTTCAGCGCAACGCGATACTCTTTGATCTTTCCATCCTCAATCTCCACCTTCTGATCTTCGATCCAGGCGCTTTTTACATTCTGCAAAGTCTTATTCGCGCGAGCGATACCGACCTGGACCGCGTCCTCAAAACTTTTGGGAGATGCGGCGATGATTTCTGTCACGCGTGCGACTGACATAATGACCTCCTATGAATGGTTGCGTACATCCCGGCATAGTCTTCATCAGGCTAGGCCGTCCGGAAATTTCAGTCAAGAAGGAGTGAGGCGCACACGATCACTGCGCTTGATCGTGCCGCCCTGGACGACCGCCGCATAAACGCCGACATGACCGTGATTGTGTTGCACCGCCGTGCGGAGAATCCCGGGATCCTTGGGCAAGTCTCCCTGTGGCAGCGTCGTCATCACGCAGCGGGCACAGGGGCCTGTCACGCGCAGGCGAACCTGATCGCCGATCTGCAGTTCCCGATCGACCCAAGCCTGTTCAACGAATCCCTTCCGGCCCCCCGCCGAATTCACAACGATGTTCGGACGAAAGCGCGGCGCCTCAAATCGTCCATGGGGATATAGTTCATGAAGTTGGTCAAGGGTGGCCGTGGTTACGAGATGGACGATCGCTCCGTCAAAGAATGTGCCAACGGGCAACTTGAAATCCGTCACGGTATCCCGATGGTCGCGTCCGTCGATGTCCGGCCAATATTCCTCCGCCTGCGCCGTCCAACCACCAGGCATCGGCGATTGAACACCGGAAATGCGGCCGCCTTCGGTGACGGCGAGGATGACGTTCTTCCCGAGTGATTTCGACAGGGTTTGGTTCACATCCTGCTTCATGCTGCTCGTCGCTGTGCCATCGGGTAACGTAATGCGGACCGAAGAAATGGCCGTCTCGTCAGCTGAATCCTGAAGGAACGCTGCACGGAAGGCGAATAGAGTCGGCCATTTTCCGGGATTTTTGGCGGACGCGACTTTGCCGTCGGCTTCAGCGACCAAGGCGTAGGCGCGATCGCCGACGACTCCATATTGTTTCACCTCGACAGTGGCGAGTTCCTCCCCCATCATCGATTTGACGGGATAACGCCAGAGCGAGAAGACTGAGCCCAATTCGGAATCCATAGACGCCATGAAGAGACCTCGCATTTGAGAACGGAGTTATACAGGACGCATGAATGCTCACTGCGAATCATGAAGGGCGCATTATACGTCGGCACACGGTGCGAGGCCACATCTAAAGAATGAGGAATCGATGCGACCGCTCTATTCGACAAGAATCCGTTGCGGTTCTTATCCGGAAAGAGTCGCCTTATCCGGCATTCGGCCTACTGGTCGGGGGAGACTTGATGTCCGACCCGCTTCTGTTCCGTGCGATCTTTCCCCTTCACGTGCTTGTCTCGGGACGGAGGCATCATGCTTCCTGAATCGGTTCTTCCTTCGTCATTCGACGAGTGGCGGCATGACGCCAAGGTTTTCTCCATCGCCGATCAGCCCGACAATCTCATCGACAACTTGCAGGGGTTGGCTCGGGAGAAAGACATTACACAGCACGTGACCGCTGAGTTCTGAGTTGAAAGAGCTATTGACCTATTGAACAGCCTTGGCTTGGAGAAAGAGCGCTTGCTCCAATGTGCGGAAGAATGTTTGATACGGAACCGGATCTTCGACAGGCCCAAGATAGTATTGGGCGCTGGCCCGAACGACCAGTTGCGTCTCTCCACGCGGGCGGATTGTGGCTGTGAGCCGGACGAGGTCGCTGCGGTGATAAAATGGGCCCCAGGTACGATACTCCTTTGTGAAAATCAGCAACCCGTCGTCGCGATACCTGGAATAGGATGGATCGGACCAGAATTGACCCCCTTCGAGGTCTACGAACTTCTTGCCTGAGACGATATTTAGCACTTCATCTGATACTTCTACGGTAAAGCCCAAGTCCTGGAACGTGCTGATCAACGCTTGCAAAGTCTTGAGTCGATCAGCCGTCTCGAAGACGCGGCTTTGGGCTGCGCGCACCTTGACCTGGCTGGCTTCCGACAGCCAGATTTGATCGCGGGATTCCCATTGGTTTTCGTGCCGCCATTCATAGGGAGAACAAGCTTGAGCAAGCATGACCATCAGGATGAGCAACGCGGTAGGCCATCGCCATTCTGTTCTCGTCGTCATACGACTCTCATGTTCCACAGGATGTGACCCGCATCCGACCATCCGCGCGCCGCGCGCGGAAGAGCGCCGTTTACTCTTTGGTCAGAAACAGCGATCGCTCCAAGGCGGCAAAAAAGTTCTGGTAGACCTTCGGATCCTCGATCGGCTTGTTGTTATAGACGGCGTTGGCTCGAACAATCGTTTGGCTGTCGGCTTGCGGGCGCACCGTAACGGTAACGCCGACGACATCGTAGTAGTTCGGTTCGGCAAAACGCGCGGCCGTGACGAGGCCGAGCGGTTCGTTGGCGCGCTCTATGATGAAACCGAGATCCTGCAGCGCCGCGATGACCCCGCGCATGGCGATGGTGCGATCCTTGACCTCGAACGTGCGCGATTGCGCGCTGCGGATTTTCATCTGTGCGTCCGTGGGAACGAACAGCTCCTGCTTCGGTTGGGGCGCCGCGCACCCATGAAGAAGCCATGCTACCGTTACTATGGCGGCCGCTCCGACGAGTCGTGTGTAAGTCATGCGTCCTCTCTAGATGGTATGCGCTTCCAGAAACACAGCCTTCGAAAGTTTGGCGAAGAATTGCTGGTAGATTTCCGGGTCGCGGACCATTTCCATGCGCTGCTCGCCGGGCGGAATATAACTTCTGTCACTCTGCCCGTCGCCCTTCCATACTACGCGGTAGAACATGATCCGGACTTCCTGCCTGGTGCCGTCCTCATTCAGCGGGCGCGTGATCAGCGCGGCCGCGATTTTCTGATGAAGGTCCACCGGCATGAGAGCATGGCCGAGCGACAGCAGGAATACGAAGAACCGCCCGATATCTTGGCCGTATTCACGGGCGCTGCGCTCCTTGACGGCGCGTAGGAAACCGACCTCTCTCACGCTTTCTTCCACTTGAAAGCCGAGATCTTGGAGCGCGGCCGCAGAGGCGGACAATAATTCCATTGGATTATCGGTCTCGAACATGCGGGTTTGCATCGACCGATTTTGTGTGCTCTCAGGCGAGAGTTGAAACAGTTCCGCGGGCTGCGTCGCTTCGACGCAGCCGTACAACAGCGCAGGCAATGCGCACGCCATGACGGAGATCCGGACAATTCGGCCGATGTTCGCCATGCTCAAAACTGCGTCATGTTGTAGGCGAAGTCCCGGACCTTCTTGTCCTCGTCGTATTTGATGATGATCGTGAGCGTCCGCTGGCGCTGCGAGCTCGAGCTGTCGCGGGTGTTTGCTCCCAAAATAATCAGGGTACCGTAAGACGAGCTGGCAGTATCTACACGGTCGGTCGAGACCTTGTCGTAAATCCACACCTCGCGGCGCTTGTCGTCGGTGGTGACGATGTTCGGCGAGCCGAGGAGTTCCGCTATCTGGGCGGCCGACATACCGACTTTCACCTCCCCCTGGACCCGGCCCACGGTCAGCCGATCTTCCTTGATCTCAGCCTGCTTTCCGCCGCACCCGGCCGACACCGCGATCAAACAGAGACCTGCTACGATCCATACGTATTTCATTTCCATCCCCTCATCGGATAGTTCCGAGTTTCTAGTGGCCCAAGCATACCGATTTTCTGTTCCTGGAACAACTTCGGAAATGAAGAATGAAAAGCGGCTGATTCGAAGATGGAATGAACAGATGAGCAAAGAAAACGCGGACTGGGAAGCGAGGCAGGAGACCGGCCCTCACGTCTAGGCGACGTGAACTCTTGCGGGGTTCCCAACTTTAACGGACCTCTGTCTCCCGCGGCAACCGACCGACCGAACCCGATCGGCAGAAGCGACTTACCGAGGCGTCCGCTGAATGGTCGAAGCGTAGCCGTCGTCCGTCACGAACGCTTTCACGTGATCGCCCTCTGTCACCGGGTCCATCTTTGTATTGTCGTTGACGCGAACCTTCATCGTTTCTCCGTTGTCCTGCCTGATTGATACATAATTCTTCCCTACGTCTTTGACATCACCCGTCACGGCGTCACGAGTGATTCGTTCACTGAAGTTCGGCTTAGCCGTGCGCCGTTCGGTTGCGGTTTCTGAACAAGCAGACACCGCAACGTTACATCCCACGAGAGCAATAAGCATCCATCGTCCCAACCACCTATCCATAGGGCCACCTCCTCTGCGATGCATGGCTGAATTGTAGCGCAGGGATTTTCTTCGCGATGCTAGGCGGCACCCTGGCTCTCACCCCTTTCCCCTCCGAAGCTCTATGGGGGCTACTCCGGTCTAGTGGTCATCGGCCGTAGCAGCCGGTATCTTCCGGTCCTGATTTTCATGGGGACCATGCCGCTTCTCTCTGCAGCGATTGTCGGTTACATGATTCTGCTCGTATTGCTGGCCACTGCTTCGCCCGGCATCGGCTGGCTCGGTTCAATCCTGCCGCTCTTTTCCAAACAGTTGCTCGATTCACTGCACGGGCCCGCCTACGGCTTGCTTGCCTGGTTCTCCATCGCCGGCTTGCTGAGGCGTGGCTGGCCGTCTTCCTCCGCGCTCGCCGTCGGTTCACTGTTCGCGTTCATGTTCGGATGCTGGACTGAAACCTTGCAAATCTCCGTGCCGGGACGCGGACTCGAAGTTCGAGATGTCGTGATCGACACGATCGGAATTCTCACGGCTGCCGTGATCGTTCTTCGGCAATCAGCCGTAGCTCAGTCCACACGCAAGGGCGCTCGCATGCGTCCCTCACCATGGTGGAGGAATGTGCATGACAGCTGACATGAACCCCAAGTTTCGAGCCCGTATCCTCTCCCGGCAACCGATTCATTGCCCGATCGCCTATACCGACGGCATATTCTGTGCCACCGGCCTGGTTGAAGACCTTACGTCTGTGGGTGCCCGCGTGCGTGGAACCCAACCGGTGAGGACTCAGATGAAGTTGGTGGTTTTCCTCATCCCGCCCGGTGGCGACGCCACCTTGCTGATACGGCGGGGGACCGTTCGATGGGTCGATGGTGAAACATTCGGCATCGACCTTGTTGAAGTTTCACCCGCTTCGCATACGGAATTGAGCCGCCTTGCCGCCGTCTATTTTCCAGGTCTGTGGTCGAACCTGAATTAATCCGTCGGCAATCAGCGACTGCGCCACCGCCATCGAAAGACTTGCGTAAGAACACGCTCACCTAAATATGGCTCGGATTCCCGGTCAGCATGAGCGCTGGTGGCCGGCCTCATGGCACGGAGTGAAGCGCTGGTAGTGAGGCAGTTTGCCATCAGAAGCACTAAGGAAACTGCCCCACTACCGAGCGCTTCATTGATTGACAGGCGCGCCATTGTCCTGTATGGTGTGTTCGTCACTGTCGAGACGGTTCGGCGACTGTGCCTTAAAGTTAACTACCGGACCTCGTCATCGCAGCGCGATCAGATCCTTCAAGGAGCGGATTCCTCTGGTTCTCCCTTCCTCTCGGTCCTCTGACCTCGTTTTCATGCGATGCCAACAGGATTCTGAACAGCGGTCTACCGCCCTATGACCCGTAGGGGATCATGGTGCCTGGTGCCCTGCCTGTGTGCCGTCCTGAAGAACGCGGCCCCTGAGAATCCTGCCTACAATCTCACAAAGGAGTGTTTCTGTGTTGATGTCTACTACTGTGCCTTCCTCTCCCTCTGTTCCGCCCACGGGTTCCACCGGAGCGACATTCCAGTCGCTTGGTCTATCCGAGGGTCTGCTGCGTGACCTTGCCGCCGCCGGATACAAGGAGCCGACGCCGATCCAGGCGAAGGCGATTCCTGCCTGCCTCGAAGGGCGTGATGTGCTCGGATGCGCACAAACGGGTACCGGTAAAACCGCCGCCTTTGTCGTCCCGATGGTCGAACGGTTGGCGCAATTACCCGCCGGCGCGCCGCGTGGATTGATTCTCGCGCCGACCAGGGAGTTGGCCTTTCAAATCCAACGCACGGTGCAGCAGTTAGGCCGTAGCCGGCGCGTTTCGGCCACTACCGTCGTCGGCGGAGAGGATATGAGCGCTCAAGTCCGCGGCCTGCGACAGCATCCGACGATTGTCGTCGCGACGCCGGGACGTTTGCTCGATCATATGTGGAACGGCACGATCAATCTGGCCGCATTTTCGATCGTCGTGCTGGATGAAGCGGACCGCATGCTCGACATGGGATTTGCCCCGCAACTCAATCAGATCCTTGAGGCATTGGTCGAAGAGCGGCAGACATTGCTCTTTTCGGCGACGATGCCGGCCGACCTTGCAGCGCTCGCGCGCGCGGGGCTCAAGAATCCGGTTCAGGTGATGGTGGATCGCCCCGCAACCGCCGCGCACCGAGTCACGCAAACCGTCCATCACACGAGTCACGGAGAGAAGACGTCGCTCTTGCTCAGCCTTCTTGCCGAGCCTTGTGACAGCGTGTTGATCTTTACCCGCACCAAGCACGGCGCGGACCGGTTGGGCCGGACTCTTGAAAAAGTCGGTCACCGAGTCGCGGTGCTCCATGGGGATCGCCGGCTATCCCAGCGCCGCACGGCGCTCGAGGGGTTCCGCCGCGGGACTTACCGGGTGCTGGTGGCGACGGATATTGCCGCCCGCGGAATCGATGTGGCCAACATCGGCCACGTCATCAATTATGATCTCCCGAATACGCCTGAAGATTACGTCCACCGGATCGGCCGGACCGGACGGATGAAGGCCAGCGGCCGGGCGACCAGTTTCGTGACCGCGGAGGATCATTACCAGTTCCGCGCCATCGAAAAGTTGCTGGGGACCTCAGTTCCTCGTGCAGCGGGAAGCCCGCCTCCGGCTCATAAACCGGCGTCCGGACCACCGCCTGCCCGGCCGCGGCGTTCCGGCCATTCTCGCCACGAGGGCCATCGCCGCACCAACGGGAATCATCGTCCCGCCGGCAATTAACAGGGAAAAAGAGCGCCCGCGGTGATGCGATCCTGCTGCTCACCGCGGGGCTTGTTCCCGAGCATCGGCCCGTAATTCATTCGCAATATTGGTCAGGTCTTTCGGATAGAGAACGATCTCGATTCGTCGGTTGGAAGCCTTTCCCTCTTCTGAGTCGTTCGCCGCGACCGGTTTGGTATCGGCATAGCCGGCAGCCGAGATCAACTCCCGGTTGACACCGCCGTCTTCCACCAAATACCGCACCACGCTGGTCGCGCGCCCCGTCGAGAGTTCCCAATTCGTCGCGAATTTGTCGCGCAGCTTCGTGCCGATCGGGACGTTATCGGTGTGGCCTTCGATACGGATCTGCTTGTCGGCGACATCCTTCAACACATCGCTCACCTGTTTCAGTACTTTCAAACCCTCGGGCTTGATCCGGGCCTGTCCCGAATCGAACAGAACCTTCTCGACCATATTGATGGTAAGCCGGTCACGCACCTGCTGAATGGTGATCGTGCCTTTGTTGATTTCATCTTGCAGGGAATGAGTCAAATCCGCTTGCGCTTTCGTCAACCGCTGAATTTCTTCTTCTTTGGCGAGCCGTTCCTTTTCGAGCCGGTTCTTTTCCGATTCTTCCGCCTTAAGCCGATCGGCCTCTTGCTGAAGCTGCGCCAGCAGTTTCTGCTGCTCGTCGGCGAGTTGCGCCTGCCGGTTCTTCAATTGATCCCGTTCAGCCGCCAGCTTCGTCATATCTCCCGTCAACGAGGCAAGTTGTTGTGTCAGGCCGTCCTTCTCCGCCTCTCCGGCCTTGACGCGATCTATTTCCTGTTGAAGGTTTGCCTGGAGCCGTTGGTGATCGTCCGAGAGCCGTGTCCGGCTCTCTTTCAGTTCATCTCGTTCCTGTCCGAGCTTGGCCATTTCTTCGGTCAAGGCCGCCAATCGTGCCGCCAGGCTCTCCTTTTCAGCGGCGGCGGCGCGCAGCGTTGTCAGTTGCTGTTCTTGATCGGCGGCAATCTGTCGCTGACTCGCGAGATCCCGTTCCCGTTCGTTCAATTGCCTCGCCAAATCATCAGCACGGGCTGATGCCGACTCCAGTTCCCCCGCCCGCTTCTGCAGTTGGGCGATCACATCCTTGGCCGTCGTCGTACCGCTGAGAAGACTGCGATTCTCATCTTGGAGGGAGCTTATTTCAGATGTGAGCGAGGCGACCTGGGTTTGAAGTTGCCGCTCCCCGTCTTGCGCGTCCCGAAGCGCGACGGCAAGTTTGTCCCGCTCTTTCTCCAACGACGCCAGGCGCTCTCGCATGGCATCCGCCTCGTTTTCCATGGTAGAGATGCGCCCTTGAACTGCTTGCTTCTCGACCTCCATCGATCCGATTCGGCCCGCCGCCTCGGTATTGGCACGGCTCAGCGCGCTCACGCGGTTGTTCGCCTCACCGAGCCTCGCGGTCTTTCCGTCCACTTCACGTTGGAGATCCGCCAACTCCGACTCAAGAGAGGCCAGCCGGGTCTGGGCGTCGCGGAGTTGCTGAGCCAACCTGTTCCGTTCAGTTTCGTTCGCTTCCGCAGCAGCGGCTGCTTCCTTTTTGTATGCGTCGAGCTCATGGCGGCTCTGAAGCGTGGTGTGTCGCGCCTCATTCAACTCGCCCAGCGCTCGCGAGTGCGTGTCGTGGGACACACAGGCTGATGTGACCACTAAGCAAAGCATCAATGCCGATGCAAGCACACGTGTCATGAGCCCCTCCTCTCGTCTTGACATGGACCTGTGTGCGTTACGAAGCTTCCGACTGTCAGGTGGGCATGTTTTTACCGATTAAATCACCAACCTTGCGCAAGGCCGCCGATTCGGCTTCTTCACTGGTTCGAAACGGATCGGTGCGAAATGCTGTTTGTCTCCTGTTCTCCCCGACTCCGCATTCTACCGTCCCCGCGACCGTCCATTCGCGCGAGTCTGTTTGCTGAAAATCCAGCCTGACCGGACAGCCGGAAATCACGATGTCTTTGTTGAACGCTTTAGACGTCATATCTTTCCCACGAGATCCAGGCCGGGCTTGAGCGTCTTGCCGCCCGGCGTCCAACTCACCGGACAGACTTCCTCGCCGTTGTGCTCACGGACGTAAGAAGCAGCCTGCAATTTGCGAAGCAGTTCGTGCATGTTGCGCCCGATGCTGTTCATATGGACCTCGTAGGCGCAGAGCACACCATCCGGGTCGAAAATAAAGCTGCCGCGCAGCGCTACTCCTTCCGCCTCAATATATACACCCAGCTCGCGTGCGAGCCGCCCGGTCGGATCGCTGACCATCGGATATTGAATCTTTCGAATGGTCGGGGATGAGTCGTGCCATGCCTTGTGAACATAGACCGAGTCGGTGCTCACGCCCATGACTTCGGCGCCGGCCTTTTGAAATTCTCCGTACAGACCGCCCAACTCCGCCAGCTCGGTCGGACAGACAAACGTAAAATCGCCCGGATAGAAGACCAACACCAACCATCGCCCTCGATATTCGGTCAGCGTGATGGAGCGGATACTGTTCTCATGAAAGATCTGGAATGTTCCTTCAGGAATCGCACGGCCGATCAATTGCATAGAAATGTTCCTCTCCTATTTTGTAGCGGGTTAGATACAAATTTTTGACCAGAACGGTCGGTTTGTTCAACAGCAAAGTATGCGTATCACAAGGACACGAATCGGGGCAACCGTCGTGGCCGGATAGTAGCGGGTCGGTTTGCTCTCGAAAGCACTGAAGTCTGTCATTCCCGCGGAGCTTGTCCTCGCGGAAGCGGGAGCGGGAATCCGCTCAAAGGCCTTCGCACAACATTTGGCCTTGATCAGGGAGTGGATGCCTGTCTTCGCGGGCATGACGCAAAAGGAAACAGAGCCACGATCGGTCAGATCACGGACTTGTCCGCTGTGATGCTAGGGGGATGCCGAGTACTTCATATGACAGGCCGAGAGTACGGTGAAAGAACAGTTTATATAGAAAAAAAGCTGCTTTCACTCTCGATAGGAGGAATCCATGACACGCATGAACCAATTCCTGAATCGGATGCTGGTATGGAGCGTGCCGATTGTACTCATGACAACCGCTTGCGCGGAAAATAAAATTCCTCGATCCTCGACCAAGCCGTCCCCTCCGCCGCTGGCAAGCGCGATTCCTTCGTTTGATCCGATCCGGCAGCCTGTCTCCCAGCCGGTGGAATCCAAAATGCCTTTCATCATTACGACCGATTTGACTCCCCTCCAGCAAGCCATTAAAGCGGCCGTCCCGGAGGTAATCACCAATGCCAAACATCGGAGGGCCGGGGACGGCGGCTTTGATTTTGTCCGGGATGGCGAGCCTCAGGTGTCCATCCAGGACGGCTTGGTAGCGATCCGGGCGAACTATCGCGGCGACAATCAATCCTCGGCGCTGGCGCAAGCCTGTCGTCCGGAACAATATCGAGGTGTCCTCAACGGCAATGGGCAACTCAAAACCAAACAGCAGGATGATGTGCTCGTTTTCCAGTTCGATCCGTCACAAGTCAACTTTGACGTGACCAGCCCGATTGATTCGGCCTGCACGCCGTCGTTCATGCCGGCGAAAGAACAACTGCCGCAGACCTTCGAAATTGTCGCCGTGCAGCAAGACCTGGCCGATGCGGTGTCTCCGGATACCTTTTCCGTTCCGCTGAATCAAGTCTGGCAAGACCTGAGCAAGCCGGTTTCCGTGCCCGTGTCCTCGCTCAACACTCACCTCTGCCTCTATAGCCAACCATCCGAGCTTTCAATGGCTCCGCCGCGCGGAACGATGCAACAGACCACGATTCACGGCGTAGCGCGCCAGGTTCCGACGGCCGCGTATGAGACGCAATGCCAGACACCGTCGATCAAACCGATCAAGATTGCCACGACGCCAACAGGGGCGCCGGCGGTGACGTCGTCCCAGGAAAGGCCGTACAAGGTCTTGGCTGCGGTGCCCGTCCCCTATGCGACTCTGAATCAGGAGTTGCAGAGCCGTCTGTTCCACAAATCCATCGCGCTCGATCAGAACCGCGACTCGGCCCTGATCGAGCGGGTCGCCGCCTCCGACGCCAACGGGCGTGTCTTGATCGCCGTCGAGACGACCGGAGGACTGGACGGAACTCTATATTATTGGGGCACGCCCCAGTTTCAAGACGGAGGAAAGTCCATCCGCATTCCGGACCTTCAGATGGCCAATGAATCCAAACGCGCGCTTGACTCCATGCAAATGGGTTCCTGGCAAATGGTGGATCGGCAACTGCGTGATCGGCTGCGCGATGCCGCGGTGATCGATATCACCAACCGCGTCGAACGCATGAAGACCGCCCTTTCGGGTCAACACCATGCAGGCGATCTCAATATGGACATGCTCATGGCCCGACAACAGCCGGACCAGGTTCGAACGACGAAGGATGGTCTGATTGCCTCGTACTTTCTGGAAGGGACTGCAACCGCGAGCGGGCGGGTGCCGGTGGCCAATATAACGTCCGGCTCCCCGCTCACACGCAAGGACCGGCGCACCGACCGGCCACATGAGGCCGGCGGAATCTTGGCCCCAGCAGATCGCGGTACGACTGCCCCTTCCGATCAACCGAGGATCGTTCCGTCTGATCGAGAGACGATCTCCCCGTACGAACGGTGACGGATCCGGCCTTCGGCGGCATGCGGTGATCGATCAGAAGGACTCCGCATGCCGCTTTCTTTTCCGGCAATACCTACCCCCCCGCATCGTTCATCCGTTGGTCTCCGTCCATGCGACATGGACCGTTGGGATAGGACGATTCAGGCGACGTTGGGGCGAACGCTGGAGCCCACATGAGACTGGAGATATCGAGGGAAGCCGACGAAGGCCGGTTGATCCGGTGCAAGAAGAAAGACCCCGGCATTGCGCCCGAGCAACAGCAACCATTCGGCTGCATACCTGGCAAGAGTTTCCTGACTCAGCCCCAGCCATTGGTAAGCAAAGATGGCTTCGGTAGTGATCGAGACCGTCAAATGAGCCGGAATTGTTCCGAACGTAAAACAATACTGTTGACCGGCGCGGAATACCAAATGGAGTCCCTCTCCGGCCATAAGCCCCGCATGGCCGCACTGGGGGCAACGAATATGAGTCAGCCCCGTGACGACGTTGATTCCCGCTTTGTATAACTGAAGTTCGGGACGCATGTCTTGGACGCAATTCAAGTTTGGACAAGGCGGCATCGGCAATTACCCCGCAAAGTACAACGCTTCGGGCGTTATACTGTAGGGATGGTCATACAAGACCTGGGAGAATCCCTGGTTGTGAGTGGTTTTTTTCTTTACAGGCCGCCGCCGATACCCCGATAAGCCTCGACGCCAAAGCTAAATTCTTGAATTGTCTTATTTGTTCGCGCGGTTGAATCCTCAGGAGCGTTTCGTTAAGTTAAGTCCCGATGGTCCTTTCCCGCTCGCGTCTCATTTTCCTGGCCTGTGCGAGTGGTTTTCTGTATCCCCTATGTTTCCCGGCATTTGATCTCGGTTTTCTTGCCTGGATCGCGCTGGTCCCCCTCCATTTCGTGATCGACTATGCGGCGTCTTCCCGGCAGGCCTTCAGGCTCGGATGGCTGTCCGGAACCATTGCCTTTACCGGCACGATGTTTTGGGTGATTACCGCGATGCACTTGTACGGCAAAGTGCCGCTGCCCATCGCGGTATTGATCATGCTGTTGTTGACTCTGTATCTCGGTCTGTATTTTGGCCTGTACGCCGCGGGCCTGTCCTGGATCCGCAACACATTTCCTTCATTCGGACTCTTACCGGCCCCGTTTCTTTGGGTGACGCTGGAATTGATCCGGACGTATTTTCTATCCGGCCTTCCGTGGGTGCTGTTCGGCTATTCTCAGCATCAATGGCTGCCGATTATTCAGCTTGCGGATCATTTTGGAGTCTATGGCGTATCGTTTCTCCTGGTGTTGGTCAATGCCGCTCTCGCGGAATTGCTGGTGTGGGGGATGAAAGTCTATCGCGGATTCGCCCTTCGATCATTTCCCTGGCCTTCGTCCGGGGCCGCGGCCGCCGGCTTGGGAGTCGCCTTTCTCTATGGCACAACGGTCCTTGCCGCCGCCGACCAGGTTCCGGCCCGGACGCTCTCGGTTGGATTGGTGCAGCCGAACGTCGATCAAGCGCAAAAGTGGGACGTGGCCTTTCGCCATGAGACACTCGACCGATATGCACGGCTGACAGGCAGCATCGCGAAGGATCTGGATCTGGTGATATGGCCCGAAGCGGCCACCCCCTTTCTCTTTGAAATGGAACCGCAATACCGCCATCTCGTCACCCGGATGGCGCAGAATGCCGGCGCGCCCCTATTGTTCGGTAGTCCGGCGCTCCGGCGCTATCCGGATGGACGGCCCTACCTCTTGAACAGCGCCTATCTCCTGGCGCACGACGGACAGATCCTCGGCCGCTACGACAAGCAGCATCTCGTGCCGTTCGGCGAATACATTCCGTTCCATCACTCCGTGCTCTTTTTTCTCGACAAGCTTGTCGAGGGAATCGGCGATTTTGAAGCGGGGCCGGGCGCCACGTTGCTGATGTTCAAGCCGAAGGAAAAGACGCCGCCCATGGCCGCCGCGGCGACCGTGCCGGATTTTCACGTCAAGTTCGGCGTCGTCATTTGTTATGAGGTCATCTTCCCGAACCTGGTTCGCCAATTCGCCGCCAATGGAGCTGAGTTCATGGTGACGATCACGAACGACGCGTGGTTTGGTCCTTCTTCCGCTCCGTACCAACATTTCGGCATGGTGGTGTTTCGATCGGTCGAAAACCGGCTTGCCTTTGCACGCGCGGCCAATACCGGGATCTCCGGCTTCATCGATCCCTATGGGCGGGTGCGGGAGGCGACGCCGATTTTCACACAGGAAGCGCTGAGCGGGAGGGTCGAGGTCGGCTATCAGAAGACATTTTACGCCAAGTACGGTGATGTGTTCGCCTATGGCTGTGCTATAATCACCGCGCTTTTGTGTCTGACGGGCTACTTCTCCCAGAGTACGGAGCCGGCAGGCGGCACACCGGCCGGTCGCCCAGCCTAACAGGGCGCGTCCAAGTTTCCATGAACAGCTGATGCGTGAAGGAGAGGGCGAGGAATGCAATCGCAGAGCGCAGCAGGAACTAAGCCGGAGGACTCTTTCACATCCTGCCGGGGATCGAAAGGAAAATGTGATGCTTGAAGATACACGCACGCGGGTACGAGCGATTGGGGAACAGATTGCCGAGTTACGGGGGCATCTTTGACCTGGCTCGCATGACCGCGGAACTTAAGGAACTGGACGAGCACATCGGCCGTCCGGACTTTTGGAAAGACACGAAAGCCGCCGCGAAAGTCACGCGCCGCAAGGCCACCTTGGACCGTGAACTGAGCCGCTGGCAGGAGATCGAGCGGCGGCGGGAAGATCTTGGGGCGCTTATCGAATTGGCGGAAGAATCCGGCGATGCCGGCATGGAACGGGACCTCGCAAGCGAACTGAGCGGGTTCGAACATGCGGTGGAGGCATTGCGGATTGAGCTGCTGTTGTCGGGAGAACGGGATCAAAGCAATGCGATTTTTGCGATCCATCCGGGCGCCGGCGGGACGGAATCGCAGGACTGGGCGCAAATGCTTCTGCGGATGTACGTCCGGTGGGCGGAGCAAAAGGGCTTCAAAGTCGAAACATTGGATCTCTTGCCCGGGGACGAAGCCGGCATCAAAAGCGCCACCCTGTCGGTGACCGGACCCCATGCCTATGGCTATTTGAAAGCGGAAGCAGGCGTTCATCGCCTGGTGCGGATCTCTCCCTTCGACGCCAACAAGCGACGCCATACCTCCTTCGCCTCCGTCTTCGTCTATCCCGAACTGGATGACGACGTGGAGGTCGTGGTGGATGACAAGGATCTCAGGATCGACACATTCCGGTCCGGGGGCGCCGGTGGACAGAACGTCAACAAGGTCGAGACCGCCATCCGCATCACCCACATTCCAACCGGCATCGTCGTCCAATGCCAGAACGAGCGGTCGCAGTTGCAGAACCGGAACGGTGCGATGAAAATTTTGAAATCGCGTCTGTTCGAGCTGGAGCAGCAGAAGAAGGAAGCCGAGTTCAACGCGATCGTCGGCGAGAAGAAAGACATCGCCTGGGGAAGCCAGATCCGGTCCTATGTGTTCCAGCCCTACCAGATGGTCAAAGATCACCGGACCGGATACGAAGTCGGCAATGTCTCGTCCGTCATGGATGGCGACATCGACGGATTCATTGAAGCCTACTTAAAGTGGAAAATGACCGGCAGCAAGGTAGCGGCGGCCACGATGGGCAAGGATGACGAAGTCTGAACAATGGATGAACTGAACGATCAGCGGCAGCAGCGAATCAAGAAGCTGGAGAGCCTACGGAAGCTCGGCATCCCTCCATATGGGACCAGATTCGAAGTGAAGGATCGCGCCGGCCGGTTGCTGCGCCTGCACGGCGAAAAAACCAAAGAGCGGCTGGAAGAAGAAATGATTTCCTGCACCGTCGCGGGCCGGATCGTCGGTCTGCGGCGATTCGGAAAAGCCGGGTTTGCGGTGTTGCAGGACGGCGCGGACCGGTTGCAGGTTTATCTCAAGAAGGACATCCTCGGTGAACTGGCCTATGAGGTATGCGAGGGCCTGGATCTGGGTGATTGGATCGGCGTGACCGGGGTGCTCTTTCGGACCAAGACCAACGAATTGACCGTCGAGGCGCGCCAACTGACGTTTCTCAGCAAGGCGCTCCGTCCGTTGCCGGAAAAATGGCATGGGCTGACGGACGTGGAAACGCGCTACCGGCAGCGATATGTCGATTTGATTGCGAATCCGCAGGTCCATGAGATCTTCGCGATGCGCAGCCGCATCATCTCCGGAATCCGATCTTTTTTGCTCCAGCGCGATTTCCTCGAAGTCGAGACGCCGATGATGCATCCTATCCCCGGTGGCGCCACCGCCAAACCGTTCGTCACGCATCACAACGCGCTCGGCGTCGATCTCTATCTCCGCATTGCGCCGGAGCTGTATCTCAAGCGGCTGATCGTGGGCGGATTTCCGCGGGTTTTTGAGATCAATCGAAACTTCCGGAACGAGGGTATCTCGACGATTCACAATCCTGAATTCACGATGCTGGAATTTTACGTCGCCTACGCTGACTACCAGGACCTGATCGTCTTGACGGAGGAGCTCTGCGCCGGGCTGGCCAACGACATTTTGGGTACGACGACGATCGATTATCAGGGACACCAGATCAATCTGGCCGCACCCTGGAAGCGCTGGTCTTACCACCAGGCGATTCTGGAGGTCAACAACCTGGACCAGGCGGTCTTGACCGATCAACGAGCGGCCGCGGAAGCGGCGGCGAAACTGGGACTGCCGATCGGGCAAAGCGTTGCGCCGGCGCCTCTGCACGTGATTTTGAATGAAATCTTTGAAGAAACGGTCGAACCCCGGTTGCAGCAGCCGACCTTTATCACCGACTATCCGATCGAGATTTCTCCCCTGGCACGCCGGAATGATCACGATCCGTCGCTCACCGACCGCTTTGAGCTCTACATCGCCGGTCGGGAGATCGCGAACGCCTTCTCCGAGTTGAACGATCCGCTCGATCAGCGCGAGCGATTTGAAGCGCAGGCGGCGCAGCGGGCTGCGGGCGATGAAGAAGCGCACTTGGTCGATGAGGATTTTCTCCGCGCGTTGGAGTACGGCATGCCGCCCACCGCGGGCGAGGGCATCGGCATCGACCGGCTCGTGATGCTCTTTACGAACCAGGCGTCCATCCGCGACGTCGTTCTCTTCCCTCAATTGAGACCGGAGAAATGATGCCAACGGACGAAATCCCTCAGGATGTTCAAAGACGATGCATTCTCACCCGCCCGGCCCGGACGCGCCGAGACGCGTCCTTGGATAAAGCGCGTCATGTTTGTGAACGCCGCCGAGAGAGTGAGGCGGCAGTGTTTTGCGAGAACGCAGCCGAGGGTCGCCTTCAACATCCTGACAGACCGGAGCAATAGTTGGCTGTACCCTACGAAATCTTCATCGGCCTTCGCTATCTCCGCGCCAAACGCCGTAATCGCACGATCTCTCTCAATACCGTGGTCTCCATCACCGGTATCACGCTCGGCGTCGCCGCCTTGATCGGGACCGTCGGGATCATGACCGGCTTCAAAGAAGATATTCAAGCCAAGATCCTCGGGACCACCGCCCACATCCTCGTGCATGACCGGATGAAGGAAGCCATGACGGATTACGACACGCAGGTCATGCGCGTCGAAGAGGTTCCGGATGTGGTGGCCGCCACTCCGTTCGTCCTTCGACAGGTGCTGCTGACCTCTCAGTCCGGCGTCCAAGGCGTCGTGTTGCGCGGAATCGATCCGGCGCGCGAAGGCAAGGTGACCGAACTGGGCAAGAATCTCATCTCGGGAAGCCTTCAAGATCTATCAACGCCGGTGAAAGTCGCGATCGCGGAAAAGGACCGGGAGCCGGGCGGCCCTGCCGACCAGCTACGGCCCGGTATCATTCTCGGCAAAGAATTGGCGATGCGTCTCGGCGTCTATGTCGGGGACTCACTAAACGTGGTGTCCCCCGTCGGCCCTGTGACAGGCGCGACTATGACCCCCAAGATTCGGCCGTTCGTGGTGGTCGCCATTTTTCAATCCGGCATGTACGAGTATGATTCGTCGATGGCTTACATCGAACTGGGGGACGCGCAAAAATTTTTCAACATGCCGACTACGGTGAACGGCATTGAGGTCAAAGTCACGGACGTCTTCCGCGCGGCCGATATCGCCCGGTCGATCGAACAGCACCTGGGATTTACGTACTGGGCGCGCGACTGGATGCAGATGAACCGCAACTTGTTCTCAGCGCTGAAACTCGAGAAGACCATGATGTTTCTTTTGCTGGTGCTCATCACGATCGTCGCCTCATTTAATATCGTCAGCACGCTCACAATGATCGTCACTGAGAAGCAGCGCGAGATCGCCATTCTGAAAGCCATGGGAGCGACGCGCAAAGGCATTATGCGGATTTTCATGCTCAATGGGCTGATCATCGGCTGCTCCGGCGCCGCGATCGGCGTCCCCTTGGGCTACACATTTCTGTGGCTGATCCAAACGTTTTGGACCTTCGATCAAACCGTGTACTATATCTCGAAGATTCCCGTACATGTGCTGGCCTCCGACGTTCTCCTCGTCGCAGGCTCGGCGATTCTCATCAGTTTTGTCGCCACCCTCTACCCGTCGCTCCAGGCCGCCAAGCTTGATCCGGCCGCCGCCCTCCGGTACGAATGACAGGAGGGAAGTACGATTTGGTGATGTGGTGACGTCGTGATTGAAAAGCACAGGAAGGATTACGGAAAGTATGATTCCGTGATCTGGCGACGTGGTGATTAAAAAACACGGAAAGACCGTCAGCACAACGAGCGTTCAGCGTTTCCGCCATCACCAAATCATCCGATCATCACCACCCCATTCATGATTAAAGCCGTCGAGCTCTATAAGTCGTTCCCCATGGCCGGGAAGGAACTCATCGTTCTCAATGGGATCAATTTGGAGATCCGGCGCGGGGAGTTCATCGCCATCGTGGGGGCGTCCGGAGCGGGCAAAAGTACCTTACTGCATATTCTCGGCACGCTGGATCGGCCGACCAGAGGCACCGTGTCCTTCGAAGGCCAGGATCTGTTCCAGTTGAGCGAGGCCCAGCAGGCGGAGTTCCGCAACAAGCGCGTCGGGTTCGTCTTTCAGTTTCATCACCTGTTGCCTGAGTTCAGCGCGTTGGAAAACGCCTGCCTGCCGGCGATGATTCAGAAACGGACACAGGTCGAAGTGGAGGCCGAAGCGGCCGGCCTGCTCAAAGAAGTCGGATTGGGCGACCGGCTCCACCACAAACCCGGCGAGTTGTCGGGAGGCGAGCAGCAGCGCGTATCGGTCGCCCGCGCGTTGATGCAGCGTCCTGATCTGGTGCTCGCCGATGAGCCGACCGGTAACCTGGATACCCATACCGGCGAGGCGTTGTTCAATCTTCTCCGGCAACTTAACCGTTCGCGCGGCACTACGTTCATTATCGTCACTCATAATGACAGGTTATCCGCTCAGGCCGATCGCATCATCCACATGCAGGACGGCATGATCGTATAGCGGATCGGGTCGCGGGTTTCCTCGGCGCATCGCGAGTCTCCGATCATCATCTCTCGGACTTGACTCCGTGCGGCCGACAGCCTAGCCTCTCTCCATGGATGGAACGGATCTCTTGGTCGGGCTCGGCTGGTTCTTATTCGGCGCTCTCGCGATCATGGCCGTGTTCGTCTATCTTGGACGGGTCGTTCTCCGCCATATTCTCGCGGCAGAGCTTGAAATCTACAAACAACAACTTCAAATGGAAGGGGTCATGGCGATGGAGCGGCTCAGGGCCGAATTGCGCCGCCATGCGCCCGACACGGACGGCCGCCTCTCGAGGCTGCAAGCCAAGCAGGCCGAGGTCATTGCGGAACTGTACAAGCGAATGGTTTTCTTGCGAAATGCCATGACAAAGATGGCCGGCTCGGGACCGCAGGACCAGGCCGGCCAGGACGAGAAGGCCGCTGTGATGATGGCTGCGGGAGAAGACCTTCGCGACTATTTCGACCAACATCGCCTCTATCTTGACGAAGCGGTGTGCCGGAAATTTCACTCTCTCCAGGCGACGTTCTTTGATGCGTGGGTGAAGCATTCCTTTGCCCTCGCCAAGGATCAGTATGTCCGGCAAGGCAAAGAACTATCGAACGAAACGTGGAAGAAACTCAGCGAAGAGGTTCCGCCGCTGTTGCAGGATATCGAAGAGGACTTCCGAGCCATGCTCGGCCATCGGACTCCCTGATGATGAAAGAAGCAGACACCTTGCCTTGCAATTGGAGATTGAGTCCTTATGATCTGGTTTGTTTACTAGGGGCAACCCTAGTATGCGTACTAGGCTAACGCTCCTATCCTGGTCCCTTCGCGCGGGATGCCGGCGATCGGTTTGGGCGGTGGTTCTTGCCCGAATGCGGAGACGGATAGCCATGATCCGGGTTCAAATAGAGGTTCAACGCAAGGGCGTCGGATGGCGCGTCAAATTCTGCACGATCTACTTGCCTGATCGAATCACCATGCCGATCGCCATGACGGACCGGCTGTTTACGTCGCAATACGGAGCCGTGAAGGACATGCGGCGCCAAGTGCTCGAGTTTCTAACAGCCGAAGGTTCGCTCGACAGGTCGACGCCGATCGATTGGCAGATCCTACCCTGGGGACCGGTTGGGATCGGACCCGATGGCATGCCGTGAGTCCGTCTCACCACCTGCCTATCACATTGTAATTCTTGACGGACCGTGCTTCATTTCGTAGACTCAGGCCTGCATTCTACTATTCACCGGTTGTTCCGGCCTATGCAGATCCCCTATTGGGTTCGGTCAGTCGCTCTTGGACTTGTCCTGCTCATTCCCTATCAAGCCGCTGCAGCTGAATTCGTCTTTGTGGGCACCAGGCAGGTCGGCATGGGAGGGGCCGGCGTCGCCGCTACGTTCGATGCCACCGCTACCTACTGGAACCCGGCCGCGCTGGCCATGAGCAAAAAGGCGGATGTCCGGTTGCAGGGAGGCCTAGGAGCTGTCGATCGCGGCGATATTTTCGATACCCTGAAGGAAATCAATCAATTTAATTTTTCCGATTCCGGCGCCGCCAATCAGGCCAGGCTTCAATATCTCGTCGACAAGATCAATAAGCCGACGACGAATCTGTCGTCCGCCGGGTCTGGCGGCTTTTACTTAAAAGCGAATTTCGGTGAACATGCCCTCGGCTTCAACGTTTCGGATGTCGCCACGGGCGGAGCCTTCACGCGCACCCCTGCCACCGTGACGGGAACCCCGGGAAACCTCACTGTAAACGGGCAGCTGGGGTTGAACGGACTGGAAGCCCGCCAAGCGGCGATCTCCTATGCCTACGCGTTTGCCGACCGCATGTTTTCCATCGGGATCACCGGGAAATATATTCAAGGGGCCGCCTACACCGGCACCACCAATATCTTCGGCGCCAGCGACGACATCAAGGTTTTCGAAGACCTCGGTCGAGCCAAGATCACCAGCGCGTTTGCCGTCGATATCGGCGCAATGTACAGGCCGGCGTCCTGGCTGCGCTTCGGCATCGTCGCCAAGGATATCAACGCGCCGACCTTCGATGCGCCGAACGGCGAGCAATTCAAGCTGGACCCTCAAGTGCGGACGGGAGTCGCCTTTAATCCGTACAGTTCCTTAACGCTATCGGCCGACGTTGACATTACCTCCAATAAGACGCTGACACCGGGCGTCAAAAGCCAATACTTAAGCTTGGGCGCGGAGCAGACCCTTCTTTCCGAGCTGCTGTCGTTTCGCGTGGGAGCGTTCAAGAATATGCAGGACGCTCAGACGCCGTTCATCCCGACGGCAGGGTTTGGTTTGAGGCTGCTCGCATTGCGGATCGATATCGGCGGTGGGTATGATTTTCGAGACCAAGCCGCGATTGCTTCCGGTTCGATCGGTATGACCTTTTGATGCTACGCAAGGATCTGATACTGTTTCATGTGAGGTCTATGACGACACCGAGCCCCTCCTTCTTTGTCTTCTTTCTGTCGAGTTTGTTGTTGCTGGCCGGCTGCGGCGGTTTGCAGGAGATGTGGGAAGGACCGGCGGCGAGGGGCTTCATCCCTCAAACCGTGGCTATTCTGCCGATTTCCGGAGACTACGACAGTGCCCGGGAGGATGTGGAAGACGTCGTTGCGAAAGTGCTGATCAAGAGCCGGAAGGTCGAAAAGGTCGTTCCTCCCGAACAGGTTACCGATACCTTTCAGGCCACCAAGGAAGCGTTTGACGCGCTGGTCACCTATTTTTCCCGCATGGAAACGACCGGCCAGTCGGACAAACAATCGGCGGTGCGGATCGGCCAAGCGCTGAATGCCGACTCCCTGCTCGTGGTGAAGGTCAATGCTTGGGAATATACGCGGGAAGAAGGAGATAATATCGCGCGGGTCGGTCTCAGCATGCGGCTGATTGACGCGATCAACGGCGCGATTGTCTGGAAGGCCCGGCACCAACTCCAAGAGAGCTATCTCTTCATGCGGCCGGACATGCGGGAATTGGCCACCAAACTCGCCTCGGACATGATTAAGTTCATGCCGCCGCAGAAACGCTGATCCACAGGACATTCAGCCGTCATGAGCCCGGTGTAGGCGGCACATTGCGGACCAGAAACACCACTGCATCGCCGGGGAACGGCGCTGTGAGGGTCATCATGCCGTCCCGGACGGACGGCATCACGCTTGTATTTCCGCTCGCCGGTTCGAACCACTCCACAGACCACGCCCCTTCCGCATTCAGGTCAAGGGTGATCGCGCCGCCCCCCGGAAGAAATCCCAACACGAAATCAGGTCCCATCAAACAATAACCCGTCGAACAGCGTGAAGGATCCGACACCGGAACGGAATGTCGCAGGTCCATCCGATTCGCATAGCCGGCGGTCTGTCCCATCCGCTCCATGACCGTCCCTTCGCTGGCATTGGGGCGTCCGTAGCCCTGACAGTAGATGTACCAGAGATTGTGTCCCCGGGTGAACGCCTTCCAGGGCCAACGCGCGTCATTCGCTCCGGTGCACGGGACCACATGGTCCATATCCAGAATGCTGACCTGCGCTCCCGTGCTCACCGGCGGCGTTTCTTCAAAAGGCGGCCCTCCCGGTGCGACAAAATCGGCCGCGCCGAACGCCAGCACCCGGTTGTTAAAGTTCTGGAGCGAAGTCATCCCGACCGGATGGCGATAGATCCTCGCGGACTCATAGCGTTTGATGAAATCCACGAAGTGGTCCTGCCAGGCGTTCATCGCGGGGCTGTCATAGCATTCGTTGCAGATCTCATAGAGCACGTTGTCCAAATCGCCCACGGTCTCGATGACTTGGCGCACATACGCTTCCTGGTACGGAGTAAATGATTGTTCGACGCTGCCGAGTTCAAGACCATGACCGTCTCCATCGACATCTCCGTTTACATCATTGACGTTGTTCCGGCTGTTGAAGGGATGCGTCATCCACGACTTGCTGCCCGGTATCCGCAAGCCGGCCTCCCAGCCGAAGCTGTGCCAGAGCATGATTGAGACATACACGCCCTCCGCTCTTGCCGCCAGCACGCGAGCCCGCATCCGCTCAAAGTAGGCGTTCGCGTTGATATCGGGGCTCACGAGGTTTCCGATATCCAGGTTGGAGAGATCGAACTTGTTGGCTCCGTCCACAGCGCAACAGACCGCCGAGCGTACCCATGGCATCTGCATCGCGCCTCGCAGCGCGGGATTTCCGCTGCTGCTCTCGCTTGTCCACAGACGGAGCAGATTGCCGCCGTGCCGCGACAATACGTCGAGCGCGGTTTGAAAATCCGACGTAGTGCCGCCGCCGAATACGTAGTCTTGGAACTCCGATCCTTCATAGCCGCCGCTCAAGTAACGAATCCGCCCGTCCGGAGTCGCGAAATAGCGTCCATTGTCCGCGCTTTGGCGCAGCAGCATGGCGCCCATCGGCGGGCTCTGCGCCGAGGCCGGAGCGGGAACACATAGCAGGTGGATCAGCCAGAGTGCGAGGATTGCCCCGATACGAGCGGAAACCGCGGAACAGCAAAGAGCGAAGCGGACAACTGCGCTGGTACGCAAGGATGGAGACTTACGCCGCCTGCATGGCATTCTTCAAGGAACGCACAAAGGCGCCGACCTTTTCGAGCATGCCGGGATCCTGGCCGTACTGTTCAACAAGCCGGACGATAGCCGTGCCCACGATCACGCCGTCCGCGACATGGGCGACGCGGGCCGCATCCTCCGGCGTGGCGACCCCGAAACCGACCATGACCGGCAGGCGCGATTGCTGTTTGATCTTCTTGACATTGTCCGCGACACCGGCGACATCGTGAAGTCGGGCTCCCGTAATGCCGGTCAGCGACACGTAATAGAGAAAACCCCGTGACCGCTTGGCCACCAGGGCGCGACGAGCCGCCGTGCTGGTCGGCGCCAGCAGGAAAATCAGATTCAGTCCGGCTTCGCCTGCGGGGTCCGTCAATGGATCGGCTTCATCCGGCGGCATATCAGGCACGATCAGCCCATCGACGCCGGCCTTCACCGCCTCTCGACAAAAGTCCGCCGCGCCGAAGGCGTGGATCGTATTGTAGTAGGCCATGAGGACGATCGGGATCTGCGTCATGGTGCGCACATGGGCGACGGAGGCCAAAATCCCGCGCAGCGATGTCCCGCTTTTGAGCGCCCGATCAGCGGCTTGTTGAATGACCGGTCCGTCGGCAATCGGATCCGAAAACGGCACGCCCAGTTCGATTACATCCGCTCCCGCCCGCTCCAGTTCAATCACCAGTTGTTCGGTTTCATGCAGCGTGGGATCGCCGGCCATAATATACGTCACGAGCGCCTTGTCCGCGTTCGCTTTCAAACGACCGAATGTCGTCTCCAACCGGCTCATGGCAAAGCGACTCCTCGCAACTTCGCGACCTGCTGCACATCTTTATCGCCGCGGCCTGAAAGATTGGCGAGTATGACCTGGCTCTTCTTCATCGTGGGCGCCAGCTTGACGACTTCCGCGATCGCGTGCGCGCTTTCCAGAGCCGGCACAATACCCTCCTGGCGCGCCAGCAAATCAAAGGCCGCCAAGGCCTCATCATCGGTCGCCGACGTATATCGAACCCTCCCCGTTTCCCGGTAGTAACTGTGTTCGGGACCGACGGCGGCGTAATCGAGCCCGGCGGATACGGAGTGGGTCATATTGATCTGGCCCTGTTCATCTTGAAGCAGATACGTCATCGTGCCTTGCAAGACTCCGGGGTGCCCGCCTGAAAATCGCGCCGCATGTTTGCCGCTGGCAATACCGAGCCCGCCCGCCTCGACTCCCACCATCGCGACCCGCGTATCGCCGATGAAGGCATAAAACAGCCCGATCGCATTGCTGCCTCCGCCGACGCACGCCACCAGACAATCAGGCAGCCGGCCCTCATGAGCCATCATCTGCTTTCGTGCTTCCCGTCCGATGACGGACTGGAAGTCGCGGATCATCATGGGATAGGGATGGGCCCCCAGCACCGACCCGAGAATATAGTGGGTGTTCCGTACATTGGTCGTCCAATCACGCATCGCCTCGCTGATCGCATCCTTGAGCGTCCGGCTGCCGGCCTTGACTCCCGTGACCTTGGCGCCCAGGAGCCTCATGCGGAACACGTTCAGAGCCTGACGCTCCATATCTTCGGTACCCATATAAATTTCGCATTCGAGACCGAATACGGCCGCCACAGTGGCCGTCGCCACGCCATGTTGTCCGGCTCCCGTTTCCGCGATGACCCGCGGCTTTTTCATGCGCCGCGCCAGGAGCGCCTGTCCGATTGCATTATTGATTTTATGCGCGCCGGTGTGGGCCAGATCCTCCCGTTTCAAATAGATCTTTGCGCCGCCCAATTTCTTTGTGAGCCGCTCTGCGAAATACAACGGCGTCGGCCGCCCGACGTATTGTCGCAGATAGGCTTTGAACTCCGACTGGAATCGTCGATCGCGCCGCGCCTTGTCGTATTCGCGCTCCAGCTCCAATAGAGCCGGCATGAGTGTTTCCGGCACATACCGTCCGCCGTATCGGCCGAATCGGCCTCGCTTGTCCGGCATGGCGGCCGTCATGGTTCTTGTTGCAGTTAGCATGTCATGTTCATCCGTTCCGGTAGACTCTTTCATCGCCTGTCGCAGTATAAGAAACCGTCTCAGGCCGAGGCAAGCTTTGCCGCCTGCACGAAAGCCACGATCCTTCCGTGATCTTTCTGTCCGGGACTTGTCTCCACACCGCTGCTCACGTCAACGGCATGGGGTCTCACGGCTGCGACCGCCGCCGCGACGTTCTCGGGCGTGAGGCCTCCGGCGAGAATGACCGTCATCGACTTAGCAATTTCGGCCGCGATCGTCCAATTGATCGTCTGCCCCGTTCCGCCGTAGGTATCCGGGGCGAAGGCATCGAGCAGGAGGCCGCGCACTTGGGCCCTTCCTTTGTATTCAGCCAACGCCAGCAGCGAGGCGCGATCTTTGATCCCGATCGCCTTGATGACGGGGCGCCCCAGTGTTTCACAATAGCCCGCCGATTCGTCTCCGTGCAGTTGAGCCAGTGCAAGCCCGCACGAATCCATGAGATCACGCACAACCTTTGGTTCTTCATTGACGAAGACGCCGACCGGCACAACCAAGGGCGGCAGGCTCGCGACAATGGCTTTGACCATCTGCGGCTCCACATACCGGGGACTCTTTCGGTACAACACGAAGCCTACCGCATCGGCGCCGGCTCCGACGGCCGCGGCCGCATCATCCGGATTCATGATGCCGCAGATTTTGACTCGGGTCGCCATTGAATCTCGTCAATCCTGTTACGAACAGGTCGCCGTACTTTTTTGCCGGCCATAGAAACCTCGGTAATTCCATTGGCAAGCTTTGCCTTTCGCATCGAAGGTCAGGCCGATTGTTTCATTGCGCCCGTCCTGAGTCGGCATCGTCCACTCGCATACCTCGCCGCCCTCCGCAAAGGAGTGACATTTCGTGGGTATTCCCATTTCCTTGATCCGCGCATCCTTCGTGCTGCCGAGCCAGTCGTCATATTGCTTCGAGTAGCCTTCCAGATCCTGGCCGGCGCATCCACCCAGGAGTAAGAACGCAGCCAGCACGACCATCTCGCCTCTTTTCATGCCTCCTCCTTCTTGATCGAGCCTCCGAGCAACTCGCCGATTTTGGCGCCGATGTCATTCGCGCGGATCAGCGATTCGCCGACGAGCATGGCATGGACCCCGGCCTCGAGCAATCGTTCCACGTCTGCTCTCGTATGAATGCCGCTCTCGCTGACAATCAGTTTGTCGGCCGGAATGCGCTTGGCCAAGCGGTCCGTGACGGCGAGATCGCTGGTAAAGGTCTCAAGATCGCGGTTGTTGATGCCGATGAGGCGAACCAACGGCAGCCATTCGAGCACGATATCCAATTCACGCTCATGATGGGTCTCCACGAGCACATCCATCGACAACTCGCGCGCAAGAGTAAAAAAGTCCACCAGTTGGCGGCGCTCCAATCCTGCCACGATCAGCAGCACGGCATCCGCCCCATTCGCCCTGGCTTCAAAAAACTGGACCTCGCCCACCATGAATTCCTTATTGAGAGCCGGCAGTCCGACTTTCTGCTTCACTTGGGCCAGGTACTCAAGACTTCCCTGAAAAAAATCCCGGTCCGTCAGGACGGAAACCGCCGTCGCCCCATGATCGCGATAGGCCGTGCCGATCTCAATGGCATCGAATCGGTCCCCGAATTCGGGCCGGAGCAGACCCAGACTCGGGGAGGCCTTCTTGACTTCAGCAATCAAGGCCGGTTTCGTCCGGGTGCGGGTTGCATCGATCGCTACGGCAAGTTCCAACGGCGGCCCGGCGTCGCGGATTCGGCTTTTTAATTCCGCCAGGTAGCCGCGGCTCTGCTTATGCCGCAGTTCCGCCTTCTTGTGCTCGAGGATCCGTTGAAGAATCACGCGGTCCCTCGATTGGTGAACGCGATCAACTGCTCCAGTTTCTCCATCGCCGCGCCCGAGTCGATGATGCGGCCGGCCGATTGATAGCCTTCCTGCAATGTTTTGACTTTCTTTGCCGCAACGAAGGCCGGAGCCGCGTTCAGGCAGACCACATCGCGCTTGGGGCCTTTCTTGCCGCGCAGGGTATCCCGCACGATCCGGGCATTGTCGTCGGGCGTGCCGCCGGCCAAATCCTTTGGATGAGCGCGGGGGATCGCAAAGTCCTTCGGGTCGATCCAATAACTCGACACGACACCCGCTTTGCCTTCCGAGACTCTGGTGCGTTCCGTGATGGTCATCTCATCCAACCCGTCCATCCCATGAACGATAAAACAATGCTGTGACCCCAAATGAATCAGCACTTTGGCCAGGAGTTCAGTCAGATTGCCGTCGAACACCCCGAGCACCTGCACCGTTGCTCCCGCCGGATTGGTGAGCGGGCCCAAAATGTTGAGCAGCGTCCTGATACCCAGCTCCTGTCGCACGCCGGCGCAGTGTTTCATCGCGCTGTGATAGAGGGGCGCGAACAGAAAACCGATCCCGACCTCGTTGACGCAGTCTGCTACCCGGTCGGCGGGCAGATCGATCTTAACTCCCAAGGCCGCCAGCACGTCGGCGCTTCCGCACTTGGACGAGACGGATCGATTGCCGTGTTTGGCGACCGTGATACCACCGCCGGCCACGACGAAGGCCGCCGTGGAGGAAATGTTGAACGTGTGCGCGCAATCTCCCCCTGTCCCGCAGGTATCGACCACGAGGGGATCAGCCACTCGGATCTTGGTCGCATACGCACGCATCGCCTGGACCGATCCGGCAATCTCCTCGACCGTCTCTCCTTTCATGCGAAGACCCATCAAGTAAGCGGCGATCTGAGTGGACGGCACGGCGCCCTCCATGATCTCCGACATCGCTTCCTCCGCCTCCTTTTCAGTGAGGCTGACCCGGTCGGCGAGCTTCGCGATGGCGTCTTTGATCATCATAAGAAAGGAGCTAATGGCTTATGGCAGATAGCACAACCGTGGGTCCCTCGTGATGTTTGTATTCCTTGGCTATACGCCATACGCTGTCTGCCGTCTGCTATGAGCTAGAGCTTCAGGAAGTTCCGCAAGAGGTCTTTTCCGGAAGTCGTGAGAATAGATTCCGGATGAAACTGCACGCCCTCGATGCCTAGGGCCTTGTGCCGCATGCCCATGATCTCGCCTTCCGCCGTCTCCGCCGACACTTCGAAACAGTCCGGCAGATTCTGCCGGTTCACGATCAGCGAATGATAGCGGGTCGCTTCGAACGGGTTGGGCAGGTTCGCAAAGATCGTGTTCCCATCGTGCCGGACCATCGAGGTCTTGCCATGCATCAATCGCTCGGCCCGGATCACTTCGCCGCCGAACGCCACTGCCAGAGACTGATGCCCGAGACAGACACCCAGCAACGGCAATCGTCCTCCAAAATGCCGGATGGTCTCGACCGATACCCCCGCTTCCTTGGGTGTGCAAGGCCCCGGCGAAATGACAATGCGGACCGGCTTCAGGTCTTCAATCTGTTCGACCGAAATCTTGTCGTTCCGATAGACTTGGACGTCTTCCCCCAATTCCCCAAAGTATTGAACCAGGTTATAGGTAAAGGAATCGTAATTGTCGATCATGAGCAGCATAACTGACTTAACCTATTCTTCTACCAGGCATACCTAATTCCGTGTGGCGTTTGGTACCGGCTACTGTACCCATACCCTATGTGCCTTGGCAAGCTTTCCTGGGTCGCGGATTGCACATCGGCTATCGCCTGTCGCTCGCTTGCATCCTCGACAGCTGGACGGTTCAACTCGCCTGCGCGGCGCCACGTTCCCGTAGCGCCGCCAAGATCTCATCAGGGCACGAAGAATGGGTTGTCATGGCAGAGACCGTACGAAGAGAAAGGGGGCAGGCGCGGTGGAAGCCGAGATGGCGCTCGATTGCCCGCTGCAATGGACATTGTCAAATCAGCTGAGGCCGACTCTCGAATGCGTCCCGGCTTTGATCGGTTTCATGCGTCTGCGCTGCAAAGTTCGGCGCACGGCCCGCTCTGTCCCGACGAGAGCATTGCCGATCGCAACATCGAGGGTGGCGTCCTGCGCTTCGAACATCACGCTTGGAAGATTGCTGAGGACCACTTTGATCCGGCAGACCTGATCGACCCCGCCGCGCGGACCATTCACGTCTTTTACCCGCACACTCACCCGCTCGATAGAGCCGGCGAACTTTGCGAGCTTCCTGTCCAGCTTTTGCCGGATAGACGCCCGTTGGTCCTTGCTCAACTCAGCTCCCAGCACCCGGATGTGAGCTGGAACCGGCTGTGCATCTCTACGACCGGATTTCCGCTTCTCCGCCTTGGGAACCCAACCCGGGAAGCGCGAGCGTCGAGAACTGCGCCCACTTTGTGTCTTCTTCATATCCGCCCTTTCTTGGCTCTTCATTGTCAGGACTCGGCACGGTTGTCGATCAACGCTTTGGTAACGGTACTGAGCCGCGGTCCTCATGCCGCTCGGCCCATCCAGTCGTACTCACGTCCTACTCCAGTCCCTGCTCCGCCAGTTCAATCGCTTTCATCATCGCTCTGGCTTTGTTGCAGGTCTCTTCATATTCATGCTCGGGATTCGAATCGGCCACAATGCCGGCTCCGGCTTGAATGTAGGCCTGCCGACCCTTGATCACGATCGTGCGGATGTTGATGCACATGTCCATGTTGCCCGAAAAGCCGAAGTATCCCACGGCGCCGGCGTAGGGACCTCGCCTTGCCGGTTCCAATTCCTCGATGATCTCCATGGCTCGGATCTTCGGCGCTCCGGATACGGTCCCGGCCGGAAAACAGGCGCGCAGCACATCGTAAACGGTCTTATCCTGATCCAGGTCTCCCGTGACCTGGGAGGTGATGTGCATGACATGAGAATAGCGTTCCACCTGCATCAAGGTTTCGACCTGCACCGAGCCCTTTCTCGCGACCCGGCCGACATCATTACGCCCGAGATCAACCAACATGACGTGTTCGGCCCGCTCTTTCTCGTCCGCCAGAAGCCGGCGCGCCAACTGGTGATCTTCTTCCGGCGTTTTGCCACGCCGCCTGGTCCCGGCAATAGGACGGACGCAGATCTTCCCGTCTTCGCAACGCACCAACGTTTCGGGCGACGATCCGACCAGTTCAACGCCGGCGATCCGCAAGTAATACATGTAGGGCGAAGGATTGATCACCCGCAGCGCGCGATAGAGCTGAAACGGGGTCGTGTGAATTTGGGTCTGCCACCGCTGCGACAGCACAGCTTGCACGATATCGCCGGACCGGATGTATTCCTTGGTCCTGGACACCATTTTTTCAAAATCAGCCTGGTTCATGTTGGGCGTAAAGCTGATCGGCTTACGCCGCCGTTTCGACGGGGTACGGCGAAGCGGCCGCTTGAGCCGGGCGATCATCCCTTCGATGCGGTCGGTTGCTTCCTTATAGGCTTTGCGAATATCTCGGTCTTTGGTGGAAGAGACTTGGGCATTGGCGACGACTTTGATCTTCTGCGACACATTATCGAAGATCAGCAGGGTATCGGTGAGCAGAAAGGCGCAATCCGGCAAACCGAGGCCGTCTTTTCTCAGGGCGGGCAATTCTTCAAACGTTCGGACCGTATCGTAGCTGAAATAGCCGACCGCCCCCCCGACGAACCGCGGCAGGCCGGGGACTGCGACAGGGTGATAGTCCTGCATCAGCTCCCGCAACCGCTCCAGCGGATTGCCGCCGGAGGAAATCCGGCGGCTGGTGGTTCCGCTGGTGAACACGAGATCGCCGCGATCTTCAGAAACCATCGCGGGCGAGCCGCTGCCCAGAAATGAATACCTCGCCCAGTTCTCCCCGCCCTCCACACTTTCCAACAAATAGGCAGACGGTCCGTGGTCGATTTTGGCGAACGCCGATACCGGCGTCTCATAGTCCGCCAGGATCTCCCGATACAGCGGGATGAGATTCCCGTCCTGCGCCAGCGATTTCAAGTCGGGGGGAGTCAGAGAATACGTACGTTGAGTCATGTCTGCGAAACCTTAGGGTTGTGCGATGATCAGCTTCTGACCCACTTCGATGGTATCGCTCGGCAAACTATTCCATTTGCGCAACTTTTCCACCGAGACATGATACTTCCGGCTGATTCTGAACAGCGTCTCACCCGGTTGCACGGTGTGGACGCTCTCCGCCGACAGGTCCGCCCCCAAGTCCGACGGGATGTCGGTCGCGAGTCCAGGAGCGCCCTTCATCGAATTTCCAAACGCCGGGTCCTCAAGCGCATCGAGCGACGATTTCGGCGGGCTCAAGGGCTCAGCCCGTTCCGCCTTCCGAGATTTGGAAGGAGTGGTCATCCGCTTCATATCTTCCCGCGCCTTCCGCTCCAGCAGCGCTGCTTCCTTCATCGCTTCCGCTTCCTCCTGAATCTGAGCGGCCTGCTGTCTCACCGCATCGACCTGCGCGCCGAGTTCGCGGTTCCGCGCCTCCATATCAGACAATTCCCGCTTGGCTCGCTTTACCTCGCTGTCCAATTCGGCCGTTCGTTTTTCTTCCTGGGCGAGCAACCGCTGAAAATTCAGGCTGCGGGCCTTCTCGGCTTCATATTTCTCCGACATGACGCATCCGGTGGAGAGCAGGATGCTCATGACCACAAGGGACGCCTGCGGCGCCATGGTGACAATCCTATGCTGCGGCCCTAGTTTCATCGTGACTGTGCCTCCTTCTTACCGATCCGTTGCATCCCGCTACCCGCCTTCCGGAAGTCGGGCCCGCGCGATTCGCATTTCCGTTCCGGGCGTGAGAGGTAGAATAGTGGCCAACGACGCGAATGTCAAAGCGAAAGCCCATGGCGGGTTTGACCGCTTCCCCGCCCCTATGCTACGGTCCGGAAGGCGTCCATCGCGGTCAATCCACCGAATTTCTACGACGGGAACCCATGAGCAGATCCGCCAATATGTCTGCGCCTAAAACCCTGCTGGTGGACGGCGTTACGCTTCACCTGGCCAGGCCGATGACGGCGACTCAGGAATGGATCGGCGATCGCGAGATTCTCAAGCAACTGCTTGCCTGCTGGCTCGTGATTGATGAGAAGGACCTTCCTCTGTCCCCGCGAATCACCGGTCAGCCGGGAATCGGCAAAACGACATTGGCCATGACGGGCGCGGCTGAACGGCGGCAGGATCTCTATATCTATCAATGCACGGCGGACACGCGCCCGGAGGATTTACTGATCACGCCGGTCTTGGCCGAGTCCGGTACGATCTCCTACCATGCCTCTCCGTTGGTCACGGCGATTCTCGCCGGCGCGGTCTGCGTCCTTGATGAAGGCAACCGCATGAACGAGAAGAGTTGGGCCTCGTTGGCCCCCTTGCTCGACCACCGCCGTTGCGTCGAATCGATCGTCGCCGGCATTCTGATCAAGGCCCATCCGGATTTCCGCTGCTGCGTGACCATGAACGAGGACGCCTCGACCTATGAAGTCCCTGACTACATCCTGTCCCGGCTGCAGCCGACATTAAGCGTCGGGTTCCCAAAACGCAGTGATGAATTGGCGATCCTCCGCTATCATTTGCCGTTCGCACCCGCGGACCTGCTGACCCTCACGGTCGAGTTTCTGCAGGAAGCCCATCAACTGAACCTTGAATACTCGGTGCGGGACGGTATTCACCTCTTGCAGTATGCCCTGAAACGCCGTGCGCAGGATCCCGACCACCCGCTTGCCAAAGACGAAGCCTGGCGGGAAGCGCTCATCAAGGTCTTGGGAGAAGAGGCGCTTGATTTGCAATCCTTGTCTCAGCGGCGAAAGCGCGCGCTCGGCGATCAGCCTTTACCGCAAGGCATGGGCGATTTCTTCTTCGAAAGCGACGATCCACTTCATCCCGGCCGCTGATGGGCTCCCCGGCTCCGACCATCGACCAGGTCTTTCGCTTGTCCCCGCAGATCCATGTCCTGCCGGTTCTCCATGGAACCGGCGATGTGGCTCAAGAGGTCCGCGAATTTTTGATCAGCCGCCCCGTGGACTGCCTGGCCGTGCCGCTTCCCCCTTCTTTTGAAACCGCGGTCGAACAGGCAGTGGCCGACCTGCCGGCTATCCATGTCGTGCTGTGCCAGGAACCGGACAACGGAGATGATAGGGTCGTGAATTATGTCCCGGTGGACCCCTGCCAGGCGGTGATCATGGGCATCCGAGTCGCCATGGGGGAAGGGATTCCCCGAGCCTATATCGATCGCGATGTCACGATCTTCGATTCGGGCCCGTTCACCGCGCCCGACCCCTTTGCGCTGAAGCATGTTTCTCTGGCCGCCTTCGCCGCCGCCCTTGCTTCCACTCTCCCCGCGCCGGCCCTCGATTCGCAACAATGGGATCGCATTACGTGGATGGCCTTTCAACTTCATCAACTGGAATTGGATTACCGCTCCATCGTCTGCCTCTGCCATGTTCGCGACTGGCCCTGGCTGCGCCTCGCCTATCAGGAACGCCGGCCCTATCGCGAACCGGAGCTGCCGGCGGCCGGAGCCGAACGATATAGAATCGATCCGGACACATTGTACTTTGCCCTGGGGGAGTTGCCGTTTGTGACCGAGTTGTATGAACGCCGCCGCGCGGAGCTACGTTCGGACCGGTTCCTGTCGATCGACGGCATCAAGGAATTGCTTTTGGAAACGAGAGCGCGATGGCAACGTGCCTCCGCCAACGACCATCGTTCCATCCCGAACTGGGTGACGCCTCAACTCCTCCAGCTGTATCTGCAGTATGTGAGAAACCATGCCCTGCTGGACCGCCGGCTGACGCCGGATCTGTACACTCTCGTTCTCGGAGCCAAACAGATGGCCGGTGACCAATTCGCAATCCATCTGTTTGAGACGGCGAAGAGTTACGGCTATCAAGACGATGAAGCCGGAATGTACTCAACCACGCTTTCCGCCGGGCTTGGACGATTCGAATTGCCGGACGGCGTGGTCGCAGCCGCCAAAAATCGCCTGCAGGGACCGCCGCTGCAGTGGCGGTCCTTGTCGTTGCGCCCGCTCCCGTCACGAACGAACCGCCGGCGCTGGTCCTATCTCTGGAATCCCTTCCGCCAATGTTCCTGGCCGCCCGAAGACCAAAAAATCGAAAGCTTCAATGCCCACGTGCGCGACCAGGCGAAAGCGCTCATCGGGGCGGATCTCGCCAAAGTTGAAAAATTTACCACGTCGATCAAAGATGGGATCGACATTCGCGAAAGCTTGCGCCACTGGTACCGGCGGCACCGGGCGGGACAACCGGCCCGCATGGAGATCTATGTCAGGGAAATCCCGCCCGGGCGCGGCAATGTCGATACGGTGATTTTCCTCTTCGATACTCCGGCCGATCCCGACCGGTATACCTGGCAGGCGACCTGGTTCGCCGAACATCAGGAAGAATCCACCCTCTGCTTCTACGCAACGCCGTTTCTCGAGCAAATGGTCGGGCCGGGTATCGGCCAATCGAACTACGGCGGAGCGCTCTTCCTCTTCCCTCCGCGGCCGATTCCCGACATCTGGCAGGATCAGGCATTGGGCTTTGCCAAGACATTGGAAGAACGGCTGATCGCCGCTGCTGCCGTCCATTCTCAAGAGACTCACGTGGCGCTGGTGTCCCCGATTCCCCCGCGCGCCCGCTGGCGTCACATTGCACGCCGATATGGGCGCCGTCTCGTCACGATTCCCTTATCACGGTTTTCCGGCCAGACCATCGAACGGCTTCGCCGGTTCCATGTTTTAAATGGCCATGAAATCAGGAGCTATGCGGCCAAATTCATTCGGGAATAGCACCGGACCGACCGACTATGACGTACGGCCGGCAGAGGCGCAGCCATGACCGTCCCACGCGGACAGGCCGCCGTTCGGATGAACGAACTACGGACTGCCATCCGTCATCACGACGAGCTGTACTACGTCAAAGATCGGCCGGAGATTTCCGATTCTGAATATGACCGGCTCTTTCAGGAACTGGTCGCGCTTGAAGCCGCGCATCCGGACCTGGTCAGCAAAGATTCCCCCACCCAACGAGTCGGCGCGGCACCTTTAGCCGAACTGGGCAAGGTCCTCCACGAAAAACCGATGCTCAGCCTTGATTCTATCATGGATAGAGCGGACGTGCTGGCCTTTGACGCACGGGTAAAACGCGACCTGAAGGCATCGGCTGTTACCTACACGGCCGAACCGAAATATGACGGTCTCTCCGTGGAACTGGTGTATGAGCGTGGAATCTTTGTGCGGGGCGCGACGCGCGGAGATGGAACCACCGGCGAGGAAGTCACCGTGAACTTGCGTACCATTCGATCCCTGCCGCTTCAGTTACGGAACGTGGCCGGGGTGCCGGAACATCTGGTCGTGCGGGGCGAAGTGTACATGCGGCTGGACGAGTTCCAGCATCTGAATCGCCGGATCACGGAACGGGGCGAGGAACCGTTTGCCAATCCGAGAAATGCCGCGTCCGGCGCCCTCCGGCAACTGGATTCGCGAATCACGGCCGGACGCCCGCTGGTCATCACCTGCTACGATATCATGGCGCTTTCCGGTATGCCCCTGCCGGGACATTGGGCGGAACTCGAAGCCTTGGCCTCATGGGGCCTTCCGGTTCCTCTTGACCGCCGCCGATGCGAATTAATCGAGGAAGTGATCGCCTTCCATGGCGAGATTGAGGCCCTGAGGGAGCGTCTTCCCTATGAAATCGACGGTATCGTGGTCAAAGTCGATGACCGGCAGAAGCAAGATCGGCTCGGCAGCAAATCCCGCAGCCCGCGCTGGGCCATCGCCTTCAAATTTGCTCCCCGGAAGGAAATTACGCAAATCCAGGATATCGCCGTCTCGGTGGGCCGCACTGGGACACTGACGCCGCTGGCCTTGCTCAAGCCGGTCGAAGTCGGCGGCGTGACGATCAGTCGCGCCACCTTGCACAATGCCGACGAAGTCGCGAGAAAAGACGTCCGGGTCGGCGACACGGTCAAGGTGGAGCGCGCCGGGGATGTCATTCCCGCGATCGCGGAGCGAGTTCCCGTCCCCGGCGAGACCCGAAGCGAGCCGTTTCGGATGCCGGATCATTGCCCCGTCTGCGGGTCCGCGGTAGCCAGAGAAGGGGCCTACTACTATTGCACCGGGCAAACAGTCTGTGTGGCGCAGTTGAAAGGGGCCATTGAGCACTTTGCCTCCAAGACCGCCATGAATATCGACGGGCTCGGGAAAAAGACGGTCGCGCAATTGGTCGATCGAGGGCTCGTCAAGAATCTGGCCGATTTATATAGTCTCGACAAAACTCAGCTCTTAACGCTGGACGGTTTCGCCGATCGTTCGGCGAGTCTCCTGCTGGAGTCCATCGCTCGAAGCAAGCAGCCCCCATTCGACCGATTTCTCATGGGACTGGGTATCAGGCAGGTCGGTCAGCATATCGCGCGGGTCCTGGCGAAGCACTTCGGCGACTTACCGCCTCTCATGGCAGCGGACAGAGAACGGTTGGAGCAGATTCATGAAATCGGGCCGGAAATCGCCGGCAGCCTCGAATCGTTCTTTCAAGAGGAAAGAAACCGGCAGGTCATCGCACAACTCCTCGAGTACGGGGTGCAGACCATGATGCTGCCCGATGCAGCCGGGCCTCAACCGGCCGGTGGTTCGGCGATAAGCGGAAAGATTTTCGTGTTTACGGGCAGCCTCCAACAATATGACAGAGAGGAGGCCAAGCGCCTGGTAGAAGAGCTGGGTGGAACGGTGACGTCCAGCGTCAGTAAGAGGACGTCGTATGTGGTGGCGGGAAGCGATCCGGGCAGCAAGTTTGATCAGGCGAAGAAACTGGGCGTCAGAGTCCTGTCCGAAGAGGAATTTACCGATCTCCTGAAGACTGCGTGACCGGCACCGGTTCACCGACCACCGCCTCCACTGAATGAGGCGTCTTCTCTTCCTTGTAAATATACACGCTCTTGATAACCCGCGGATCGGCCTCATGAATGATCAGCCGGCAATTCCCCACATGCACTTCTTCGCCCGCTTTCGGAATACGGCCGAGTTCCTGTTGAATGAGCCCGCCTATCGTGATCGCTTCATCGCCAAGATCCACCTTTAAGAATTCATTGACTTTTCTGACCTCGGTGCGGCCATGCACCAAGATCTGGCTCTTTCCGATACGCTTGATCAGTTCCTCGGTAATGTCGGTCTCATCCACGATTTCCCCGACGACTTCTTCGAGCAAGTCTTCCAAAGTAATCAATCCCATAACTCCGCCGAACTCATTGACGACGACGGCCATATGCCGTTTATCGAGTTGAAATTGCTTCATGAGGTCGTCGGCCGATTTGACATGCGGGACAAAGAGAGCCGGATGGGCGATGTCCCGTAATCTGAGGTCGCTCTTTCCTTGAGCCAGCGCCGTCAAGGCCTTGGTCTTATGGAGGATGCCGATAATGTTATCGAGCGTTCCGTCATAGAGGGGGATCCGGGAGTATTTGGACTTGAACAGCATCTCCTGGGCCTCGTGCAACCGGAGGTTGCAGTCGAGCGCGAACATATAGATCCGCGGAGTCATGCAGTCTTCCGCCGTGATGTCTTTCAATTGAAACACGTTCTTGATCATCTTGACCTCCTCGGTCTCGATGACCCCTGCCCGCTTTCCTTCATCGAGCATGATCTTCAGCTCTTCCTCGGTCACGAACGGCAGGTTCATTCCTTTTCCACCGGTCAGCTTATTGATCATCGGCACCATGCCGCCAAGAATGGGGCTCAATACCTTTTGGACTCCATACACGGGATAAGCCATGTTCAAGGCCACCGGCACGGCATACTTGGCCGCCAGAGTCTTCGGCACGATGTCGGCAAATACCAGCAGCACGAACGTGAGGATCCCGACCGTAACCGCGACCGCTTCGTCCAAATACCCCTTATCGCCGAATGCGTTCAACGTGATGATCGTGGCAATCGAGGCCGTGGCCGTATCCACCAGACGGTCTCCAACCAGGATAGTGGATAACAGCCGCTGGGGATCGTTCCGCAAGTGGAGCGCCATGGCAGCGCGCTTGCTGCCGCCCTGGACCAGAGCCCTGAGCTTGGTATCGTTGACGGAAAAGAAACCGATTTCGGCGGCCGAAATGACGGCCGATAAAACAATAAGAGTGCCTAGGGCAAGGAGGTCCATAGACTCGTCCGGATCAGCGCACTGTCAAAGGTTTGGTTGGGCGAAATGATTGGTCAGGCCGCCGTCTTCTTCGGAAGATCGGGACCGCCTTGATAGGGAGTCGCTGCACGGTGAAGATGACCTGATAAGGTCCTATCGGGCCGCTATCATCCATCGCTTCTTACATCTATCATAGGGAGCGAGCCTCATCAAGAGCAACCACTGTTCTTGCCGTCGAATAAATGTCTCACATAATCATGTGGTTACACGACAACCGTACCACGAGAGCACGTAGGTTCGCTCAATTATCATCACGGATGATAAGCGGATCGCCCCCAAACGATTTCCGCAACCGGCGCGCCGCCGCCTCCGCCTGGGCCTCTGTTTGGAATCGGCCGGCCTGGACACGGTACCGCCTCCCGCCCGGCAATTCGACCATGACGACCCTTGTGTCGGAATAGGAAAGCTTGAGCCGCTCGGCCAATGTGCTGGCATTGGCTTGGTCGGCGAAGGATGCGATCTGAAGTCTAAGCACGCCGGACCCGCCGGTTCTCCCCAAGTAGTCAATCACTTGAAGGTGCACTTCATCGATTCCTCGACCGGTCATTCCCATAGCCTGGGCTCCGGCCCATGACAGATCCAAAACTCGGCCGTGAGCGAAGGGCCCACGGTCATTGATCCGAACCGTCACTTGGCGCCCCGTGGTCAATGACGTCACCCGAGCGATAGAGCCTAAGGGAAGGGTTCGATGGGCGGCGGTGAGCTGACGCATATCATAGATCTCTCCATTGGCGGTTCGATTTCCATGGAAGCCGGGACCATACCAGGACGCGATTCCCTTTTCGACATATCCGACCGGATAGCCTTGGAAATGAGCCCCATCCCGGTGCGGTTGTCCGCTGCAGGACGCGAGACCTATGAGGAATAAGAGGCAGGGAAGGACAAGAAGAGGCCGAAGCTCTCTGCTCGATCCCCGCATCGGACTTCAGACGTCAGAATTCATCAAGAGACTGATTCCGCAACACGAGGAGCGCCTTTGAAGTGTTTGAAACGGTCAGCACGACGATCGCCCGCTTTCCTTCGCGCGAGGGAGTGCAGTAGCCGCTCTTCACGTTGATCCGGGCTTTGGTCAAGGAGTCCGCCACCTGTTTCAAAGCCCCCGGTTTATTTTCGAGGCTCAAGATGAGCGCCGTTTCCTCCCGAAACTTGATTTTGGCTTTTCTCAGGGCCGTCCGGGCATTGTCCGGATCCGCCACGACGAGGCGCAATTTTCCTTTCCCCGTGGTGACTTCCGGCGCCAGGAAGGCCTTGATGTTCACCCCCGCTCCGCCGAGCACCGCCGCCACCTGAGCGAGGACACCTGGCTTGCTCTGCTCGCTGATCACAAACTGAGTTGTCGTCGGCATGAGAATCTCCCTTATCGTGTTTCCATTGGCTGCTGCGTGGCCCGCCCGGGCGGCGATTGTTTATACCCGTACAACCACCGAACCGTCCCCTCTCCCACGTTTTCCACCGTATGGCGGACCAGGGCGGGAATCAACACTTCTTCGCCGATCTCGGGGCGGAACCGGCGCCCTCTAAACTCCAGTTCAAGCGCGCCCTCAATCAGCATGATCAGTTCATCCGTTTGATGGACGTAATCCTCCCATACTTGACCGGGTGGATCAACCCACAGGCCGCAAGAAAACCCGCGCTGCCGCCACTTCAGTTCAATTTGTTTTCCATCAATGATGGTGGTGTGTTTATCTTTCGACATGGGCCCGCGATGTTTGAGCACCGCTTGCTCTTTTCTTCGGACAAAGCCAGCATCGCATGCCGGCTGAAGCCGGTACTCCTATGATCTTGTCCTTACTGCTGTTTGCGTTAGTCGGTTCTATTATGGATAGAACTTTGACCCTGTATATAGTCAGCCCACCGCGATGTCAATATCGTGCTGGTCCATAGCATGCGACGTCCCGTTCCATATCGCCGATCACCGCGAGCAATCGGTCATCGATATGAGTGGTGACTACCAGACCCTATTGCTGGTAGTTGTTCCGACCATCTACCGTTACCCATTGCGACGTAAGATACTCGTCGACAAAGCGACGCCATGAAATACGACACCCAATTTGGCATGATGGGCTATAGGCCGGCCGGCGTTCGTCCTCTACAATCCGCCACATAGAGTACGCGATACATTCTGTAATTCATCACACGTCTATTTTCAGTTTCTCAACTCAGCAGTCGGACAAATCCAAACAGCGACGTATCATGCCGATCCCCACAGACAACTTCCGATAGGCGAACATCCTCGTACATAGGAGATATCATGGATAGATCTCATCATCTCGAAGTAGCCATTTACCGACACCTTTATCGGATGTCCGAATGTTCATTCGAGGATCTGCTCGCCTTGCTGCCTCAGTATACGTGGAATGAGATGTTCGGCACGGTGGACCGATTGAGCCGGGAAGGGCGCCTGACTCTGCGCCGTCCGAGGCGCTTCGGGTTTGTCGTTTCGGCGACAGAGCATACCTTTGGGCAGGACCGGTCCCTCTTGGCCGAAGACAAAAGGGCTCCGGCGATGAGGCCCCGGAACGCTGCCTAATCCATCGCGATCATAGCCGCAACCCCGTGAACATCGAGAGCGTTCTTGCAGCTGATTTTTCCCTTCTACATCGGATCTCAAAGAAAACCGGTACGAGTCTGGTTATATCCACTCATCGAGAGCGACGCCTGCATAATGGCCGGCCTTCGCGTCTATTTTGAAAGCGCGCTGGTCGCGACATGGGATCCCTTCTTACGAGCCGCACGTTGTACCGATCCACCCGGTACTGTGCCGGAATGATGTGCCCATTTTTCTCTACGTCTGTTATGAACACCCGCTCGTTTCTCCACAGGTCATACACTTCAGGCAGGTTCCGTTTCGTACCAGCGTGAATTGTTTGCAGTTGGCATTCGGACAGGGATCACCTTCATAGCCTTTAAGAATGGCCTCCTTATGAACCGAGGTCAGGGTCAAGATCTCCCGTTCCCGCTTGAGCTCTAATTTATGCGCCACGCTGCCGTTCCCATGCCCGTGTCCGTTGCCATGGAGCCCGTTCTTCCTCGCGGGAAGATGTTCGGTCAGGATCGATGACTTGGCCAACGCCGTCATGTCGGCTTCTTCGGCGACGCATTCCGGGTCTTGCTCATCCTTCTTCATGGAATCCATTCGCAAGTCTTCCTCCTGCACCTGCGACAGGTCCTTTCGTTCCAAGTAGGTAATGGCGAGTTCCCGGAAGATATAGTCGATGATCGACGTCGCCATTTTGATCCGATCATTGAGCTTGACGGGACCATTGGGCTCAAACCGAGTGAAGACGAAAGCCTCGACAAACTCTTCAAGCGGCACGCCATGTTGCAGGCCCAATGAGATGGCGATGGCGAAGTTGTTCATCAGGCTGCGGAACGCAGCTCCTTCTTTATGCATATCGAGAAAGATTTCGCCGAGCGTCCCATCCTCGTATTCGCCGGTCCGCAAGTACAGTTTGTGCCCCCCGATGATGGCCTTTTGCGTGTATCCATTTCGACGAGCCGGGAGCGGTCGCCGCTTGGCCAGATACCGGACTAGCACCTTTTCCGCCACTCGCTCCGCCGCCGCCATGACTGGAGACGTGGCTTCCACCGTCTTACCGCTGTCGGTCGAAGCATTCAGCGGCTGGCTCAGCTTGGAGCCGTCACGGTAGAGCGCCACCGCCTTGACCATGCTCCGCCAGGCCAGCAGATACGCGGATTTCACGTCTTCAAGGGTGGCGTCCGCCGGCATGTTGATCGTTTTACTGATTGCGCCGCTGATAAAAGGCTGCGCCGCCGCCATCATCCTGATATGAGCCTCGACGGCGATATACCGCTGTCCGAACCGCCCGCAGCGGTTGGCGCAATCAAAGACCGGCAGATGCTCGGGCTTCAAATGCGGCGCTCCTTCGATCGTCATGGTTCCACAACAGTAATCGTTGGCGCTCACGAGTTCTTCCTGGGTGAACCCTAAGGCCTTGGCCATGTTGAATGTCGGATCGGCCAGTTGCGCTTCGGTCAACCCGAGCTTCTGCCGGCAGAAGTCCTCGCCCAGCGTAAATTTATTGAACGCAAACTGAATCTCGAAAGCTTGTCCCAGAGCGCTCTCCAACCGTTCCAGCGCGGCATCGTCAAATCCCTTCTGCTTCAACGTCTCATGGTTGATGAACGGCGCGCCGTTCAGCGTCTGATGGCCGGCGCAGTAGGCGACGATATCCCGGATCTGCGCATCCGTATAACCCAATGTGCTCAGGGCCGGGGGCAGGCTTTGATTGATGATTTTGAAATAGCCGCCGCCCGCCAGCTTCTTGAATTTGACCAGCGCGAAATCCGGCTCGATGCCGGTCGTATCGCAATCCATCACCAGTCCGATCGTGCCGGTCGGAGCAATCACCGTGACCTGCGCGTTCCTGAAGCCATAGGCCGTGCCCAATTCCAGGGCTCGATCCCATGACCGTCGCGCCGCGATGAGCAACTCGGGAGGACAGTGTTCGGGTTGGATGCCGGTCGGATGGACGGTCAGTCCTTCGTATTCGCTCGATGAGGCATGGTAGGACGCATGCCGGTGGTTGCGAATGACCCGCAACATATGGTCGCGGTTCCGCTGGTACCCCGGAAACGGACCGAGTTCGGCGGCCATTTCAGCGGAGGTCGCATAGGATTCGCCGGTCATCAGCGCCGTGAGCGCGCCACACAAGGCCAAGGCTTGAGGAGAGTCGTACGGAATGCCCTGGCGCATGAGGATCGTGCCGAGATTCGCATAGCCCAATCCGAGTGTCCGATATTCGTAACTCTTTTGCGCAATGGCCTTGCTGGGAAAGGACGCCATGAGAACGCTGATCTCTAGAACGATCGTCCACAGCCGCACGGCATGGCGGAAGCTTTCCAAGTCGAACTCCCCGTTCTCCGTATAGAACTTGGCGAGGTTCAGCGACGCGAGATTGCAGGCCGTATCGTCCAAAAACATGTATTCCGAGCAAGGATTCGACGCATTGATCCGGCCGTCTTCCGGACAGGTATGCCATTCGTTGATCGTCGTGTCGTACTGGGTCCCGGGATCGGCGCAAATCCAGGCCGCCCAGGCAATCTTATCCCAGAGGTCCCGCGCCTTGACCGTTTTGGATACTTTTCCATCGATCCGGCGTTTAAGCTGCCAGTCGCCATCCTGCTCGAGGACCTGGAAGAATTCGTTGGGAATGCGGACGCTGTTGTTGGAATTCTGGCCGGAAACCGTTTGGTAGGCCTTGCCGTCCCAATTCGTATCGTATTCATGGAAGACGAAATGGGTATAACCCTGCCTGGCGAAGTCGAACATCCGCTGGATATAGGCTTCCGGCGTCGCATCACGGCGCGCCGCGGCGATGGCCTCCCGTAAGGCCGGATTTTTCTTCACATCCAGATCCACTTTTGTTCTGCCCTCGCCGTCCGTCTCGAAACAAGCTTTGAGCACCGCATTCAGCCGTTGCGCGCAGATCTTGGATCCTGTCACCATGGCGGCGACCTTTTGCTCCTCCACGACCTTCCACTCGATGAATTCTTCGATGTCCGGATGATCCAGATCGAGGCAGACCATCTTGGCGGCGCGCCTGGTGGTGCCTCCGGATTTGATCGCCCCGGCGGCCCGATCGCCGATTTTCAAGAACGACATGAGCCCGGATGATCTGCCTCCGCCGGACAGGGGTTCGCCGTCTCCACGCAAACGGGAAAAGTTCGTTCCCGTCCCCGATCCGTACTTGAACAGCCGCGCCTCGCGGACCCAGAGATCCATGATGCCGTTCTCGTTGACAAGATCATCTTCGATCGATTGGATGAAACACGCGTGAGGTTGGGGGTGCTCGAAAGCGTTGGTCGCTTTCACCACGGTCTTGGTATCGGGATCGACATAGTAATGGCCTTGTGCCGGGCCGGACAGCCCATAGGCGTAATGCAGCCCCGTATTGAACCACTGGGGCGAATTCGGCGCGGCCATTTGATGGGCCAGCATGTAGCAGAGTTCATCGTGAAAGGCGGCGGCGTCTTCAGGAGTCTTGAAATAGTTGTACGATTTTCCCCAATAGGTCCAACAACCGGCCAGACGTTCGAAGACCTGGCGGGCGTCCCGTTCCCCTCCGACTACCTGCTTGCCGTCCACACCGATCACCGGACTACCGTCCGCATGGACTTGCGGCACCCCGGCTTTTCGAAAATACTTCTGCGCCAGAATATCGATGGCCAGCTGAGACCATGACTCGGGAATGTCGATATCGGCCAATTTGAAAACCGTCGATCCATCGGGATTCCTGATCTCCGAGGAGCGTTTGACGAATGCCAGGTCTTCGTATGGAGTACGGCCACGCTTCGTAAATCGTCTTTCTATTCTCACGATTCCCTCCTTACGATAACGGCCATGCGAGAATTGGGGTTCCTGCTTGGGCGGTCCTTGGAACTAAACGATGGGGTCAAAATAGCGGCTGACGTTGCCGTGCTGCATCCTGCGAGCTACTACATATAGCTATTCACGAATATTGTCAAACAAAATGTTGTGGGTTTGACTGTGAATGGCGGGGACAACCTGGTGATAACCCAATCGCCGCGGCCAGCGCTGGATTCAGGCTGCTATTGGGAAGGTTATCCACAACTGAGTGCCGGTTTGTCTCGGCAACATCCCCTAGAGCGTTTCCCTAGAAAGCCAGCCGGCCTATCTTGAGCGTTGCTTCTTCGACGCCGCGCAACGGCACAAACCACGTGGCGACACCGACCACAACGACCTCCTGATTCAGGATTGTCGTTCGGTACAGGCTCCAAAGACCCCAGTTCTCTCGCTGCGTCGAGGGCCGGACGATGCCGTCAAGGAGCTGTTTTCTCTGCGACTGGAAAACGGCGCGGATCATGGCCTTGTCCGCCTCCGGTTGGTTCATGCGATCAAGCGCCGCCGCAAGCTTGAGTTCGACGAAATGCAGGTAGTCTTCGGTGGTCGGATTCGTCATCGCCAGTCCGATCGCGATGAGCAATGCGGCGACAATGATTCCTAGATGCCAAGCGGTCATCATCCGGCCGATAATAGGCGATGGAAGGACGTCATGCTGATGGTGTTCGTTCTATACCGGCAACGGCGATTCAAAGAGCGGCGATGAATCCGCTCAGGCCAACGCTTCCATACCGGCCCCATGAGGGCTTGTTTTTTCCTCGACCGGCTTCTTGAGACGCCACAAAAGCCAAAGTCCCGGCAGCGCCGAAAGAAACGTCACGAGAAAGAACATTCCCCATCCCACGGAGCCTACCAGCTTCGCCGCCGGCCATCCGAGAAACACCCGCCCGACCGCCTCGACGGAAGACAGCAGCGCGAATTGTGTGGCCGTATATCGCTGATCGCACAGCGACATGACCAAGGAGACGAATGCGGCGGTCCCCATCCCGCCCGTCAGGTTTTCAAACCCCACCGCGAACGCCATGGCCGCGTAATTCTTTCCGACCCAGGCCAGAATGAGGAAGGAAAGGTTGGATAAGGCTTGGAGCACGCCGAAGATCAGAAGGGAACGAAACAAACCCAGGCGCGGCATCAGAATGCCGCCGATAAAAGCGCCGAGGATCGTCGATCCAAGACCAAATGCCCTGATGACGCCGACATCGGTCGACGAGAAATCCAGTCCGCGAATCAAAAACGGCGTGGTCAGGGACCCGGCGAACGCATCACCTATTTTGTAGAGCACGATCAGCGCGAGGAGCGCGAGCGCCATCGGCCTGGCAAAAAATTCTTTCAGCGGTCCCACGACCGCTTCCTGCATGGTCTTGGGGCCCTGTTGCGCCCCGGCCGGTTCGGGACTTATGAAAATGGTCACGGTTCCCAGCAGCACCAGCCCCGCCATACAGAGATAGGTAATCGACCAGCCTACCCGATCGGCCAACACCAGCGCGACGGATCCGGACACAATCATGGCAAGGCGATACCCCATCACCCAAGTAGCCACGCCCAATCCCCGTTCGTCCGGTTTTAAGACATCGGTCCGATAGGCATCGAAGACGATGTCCTGCGAGGCGGACACAAACGCCACCCCCAGGGCAATGGCCGCGAACACATGCGGCATGGCGGTCGGCCCGGTGAGGGCCATGGCGATGAGGAAGCCGGCCAATCCAAGCTGCGTGACGATCATCCATCCGCGCCGTCGGCCCAACCATGGGGGCGCCAGTCGATCCATGATAGGCGCCCACATGAATTTGAGCGTGTAGGGCAACCCGACATAAGCGAAGAGTCCGATCGTCGCCAATTCGACATTGGCCATGGTCAACCAGGCCTGCAACGTCCCACCCGTCAGCGCGAGTGGGAGACCGGACGCAAATCCAAGCGGCAGCATCACGCCGAGGCGGGGGGTCAAAAGCGAACGGATTGCAACGGCGCTCATTGATGGCTGGTCTCAATCGGACAATCGTTTACGCAGGGCAGCATACCATCGGCGGGCAAGGGAGCGGCAGTAGAATCGACAAACGAAACGCGGGGATCATGCGGCCATATGGCATAGCCGGATGGAATCAGCAGGGCTGTCCGTTGAAGAGACAGGGCTTGTATCGGGCGATGTCGAACTCAATATTTTCCTGATAGACCTTCTCGTTTCCATTCACGCCGTCCTGCTCCGGGTCATTCCACATCGTATGATTCCACCAATAGAAGATCGGATTTTCCTCGGTGTAATAGACCGGGTTGCCGTAGTTGCTGCGGGCATACTCCTGGACCAGACGGCCGGTGATGTAATCGACCGTCCCATCGCCCTTCAATGAATACAGCATGATGAAGAGACGCGCCTCATGGTCATACAGCTCATCGATCCGCGTATTGAGATCCGGTTCGACCGGAAGCACTTCTCGGGAGGACGTCTCGGCGGGGAACGACATGGTGGTCAGTAGGCCTGCGAGGGTTAGAGCAACGAACCATCTCATGAAGCACCTCTCAGTCTGCTCATCACGTACTCTAGCATCTCAAATTCATCAATGCAAAGGCTGGAAATTTATCAATGCAAAGGCTGGATAGTGGAGCAGGTCGCCATCAGACAGAAGCATTGAAGTCTGTCGTTTGGCCTTGATCACGGAGTGGATGCCCGCTCCCCGCTTCCGCGAGGACAAGCTTCGCGGGCATGGCGCAAAAGGAACGGACGATGCGGCCGCTTGCTCAACGTGGAATCGCTCGCCTATAATCGCGCTTTCCATGTCGCAGCACAGCAGGAAACCGCGCGCCAGCCTCCACACATTGGGCTGTCGTCTGAATCAAGCCGAAACCGCCGTACTGGGCGATGTGTTGACGCGCCAGGGCTACGATATTGTTCCATTCGGACAATCGACGGATCTGCTCGTGCTCAATACCTGCAGCGTCACCGAGAATGCCGAAAAAGACTGTCGTTACGCCGTCCGCAAGACGCTGCGGCATTCCCCTCACGCATTCGTGGCGGTGACCGGCTGCTATGCGCAGACCGGACGCGAGGCGTTGCGCTTGATGCCGGGAATCGATTTGCTGCTGGGGAATCAATTCAAGCTGGATCTGCCCACGTATCTGCCTGCCTCCGGGTCGCTACGGAAATTGCCCATGGCAGAGGTACACCACACCAGAACGATCGCTCGCGAGGAGTTTACACTGCCGGGCGCGGCCTATTCCGATTCGACCCGCGCATTGCTCAAAATACAGGATGGATGCGATTTCATGTGCAGCTTTTGCATCATTCCCTTCGCGCGCGGCCACGAGCGAAGCCGGATCATGGACGATGTGGTGCGGGAGGCGGAACTGCTGGCGGCCAGGGGCTATAAAGAATTGGTGCTGACCGGGGTCAATATCGGACGGTATCACTATCGAGACCGGAATATCATAGATCTGCTCCGGCGCCTGGAGACCATCGATGGAATAGCTCGGATCAGAATCTCCTCGATCGAGCCCACGACCGTCGACCGGGATCTTCTTGAATACATGGCGGGGTCCACCAAACTCTGCCGCTATTTGCATATTCCTCTTCAAAGCGGCGATGATCGGATTCTTCACGCGATGAATCGAAACTACACCCTTCGGGACTATACCGACCTCATCGAGACCGCCTGCGGCTTGATGCCTGATATCGGTTTAGGAACCGATCTCATGGTCGGTTTTCCCGGAGAAACCGACGAGCAGTTTGATCGTACGGTCCGGACGGCGCGCGAGCTGCCCTTCGCCTATTGTCACGTATTCAGCTATTCGCGGAGGCCGGGCACGGCCGCGGCCAAGATGCGACAATCCGTGCCGCGCTCGACCATCAGGCGCAGAAGCCGCGCCCTGGCGGAACTGTCTCGTATGAAAACTCTCGCTCAGCACGAGCGGCACATCGGCCGGACCATGCCCGTGCTCTTCGAGCGAGGCGAACGGGACGGTTTCCGGCTGGGCTTGACCGAGAACTTCATGCGGGTCGCCGTAGCGAGCCAGGATGATCTGGCCGGCGCCTTGCGCGACGTGACGATGACAGGCACGACCGAGGGCATGGCCCTGGGACGCCTCGTTGCCGCATCTCATCACTCATCAACGGTACCTCTTCTATGAATCAGCCAGGCCGCCCCCATCAGGTCCATATTGAAACGTTCGGCTGCCAGATGAACGAGTACGATACCGAGCTCGTCCGTTCGTTGATGAAAGGCGCCGGGTTCGAGTTCACCGCGGATCGGGAGCGCGCCGATGTGCTGCTCATGAACACCTGCGCGATCCGGGAGAACGCGCACAATAAAGTCTATGGGCACTTGGCGGAGCTGAAATCGCTCAAGAAACAGCGGCCGCTTGTCGTCGGTGTGCTGGGCTGCATGGCTCAGAACCTCAAGGAGGAACTCACCCAGAAGGAGCCGCTGGTCGATGTGCTGGCCGGCCCCGACAGCTATCGGCAGCTTCCGACCTTAATTAGTCGGGCGCTCGCCTCCGAAGAAGCGGGTCCGACGAGCAAGCGCCTCGCCGTCGATCTTTCCGAGTACGAAACCTACGACGACATCCTGCCGGAGCGCGGGACCGGCGTGAATGCCTGGATTGCCATCATGCGCGGCTGTGACAATTTTTGCAGCTTCTGCGTCGTGCCCTATACACGAGGCCGGGAACGGTCGCGCGATCCCGAAGGTATCGTTCGGGAAGCCGAAACCGCGGTGGCCCGCGGTTTCAAGCAAATCACGCTGCTGGGACAAAACGTGAACTCGTATCGACTCGCCGGCTGGGATTTCGCCCGACTCATCGCCGCCGTAGCCGACGTGCCGGGAGTGGAACGGGTGCGGTTTACCTCGCCGCATCCCAAGGACTTCCCGCCCGCTCTGTTGGACGCTGTGGCCGGTCATCCCAAAATCTGCAAACATATTCACCTGCCGCTCCAGTCGGGAAACGATCGCATACTGGAATTGATGAACCGGACCTACAGCCGGCGGGAATTCCTGGCCCTCGTGGACGACATCCGCCGGCGCCACAGCGGCATCGCCCTCTCGACCGACCTCATTTGCGGATTCTGTTCTGAAACGGAAGAGGAGTTTCTGGACACCTATCGGGCGGTTCAGGACATCGGATTTCACTCGGCGTTTATCTTTGCCTATTCGGAGCGGAAGAATACGATCGCGGCCAGGAAATATCCGGACGATGTGCCGGCCGCCGTCAAATCGGATCGGGTCACGCGATTGGTCGACCTGCAAAAGCGCATGTCGGCGGAACTGAATCAACGGCTGGTCGGCTGCACCGTTGAAGCGCTCGTGGAAGGCGACTCGAAGCGATCGCAGGATCAATGGATGGGGCGGACCGATTCCAATATCACAGTCGTTTGGCAAAAATCGGATAAGCCGCTGTGCCCCGGCTCGATCGTTCCCGTCTCCATCGATCGGGCATCCGCCACCACGCTCTTCGGTAAAACTGTCTAGGCCGTCCCACCAAGCATTGGTCGCCCTTCATTCCACGGCGGACCGGCATGCATGAACAACTTTGTTCAGATCTGACAATTTCCTGTCAATTTTCCAACAACGCCCGCTTATTCTTATGCCCAACCTGGCACAGTCGGAGACACAGTATGTAGGCCGATGGTCCGCGGCATTCCTCTTGACCCCGCCCGATTCAGAATGTAAAAAGTAACCGCTATCTGAATAACTTGTGACGGGTTTCTCTTCTTTTTATGCACCTTCCTTCTATGGATGCGGGACGCTGAATTCCTCATCCAGGTTCTCTCTCATTGTCTTCACACGATTCACAGGATAACGGCACAAAGCTTGCTTCAGAGCCTGCCTGCGTCGACCATTTCAAAGAGCCGCAAACCTTTCGATCCGCTGAGGCCTCCATGAAAAAAGACCAGGCGCAAACGCAGGTGCAGCCGCAAGACAAAGGGATCAGTCTCGAGACCATGATCGCCGTCGGTGTATTCGGCTGGCTTGCCATCGGCGTCGTGATGATGGGGCTCGGCATCTGGTAGAGCGGGTCGCGCAAGCGCGCCGGGCTCCCCCTGCCGCTTCGACCGATTCCTTCCGGAGGAACCCTCATGCGCCGACTTTCGTCGATATTCAGCCGGGCTCGATTTCTCATCGTCTTCATTTTTCTCTATCAGGTTCTGCTGAGCCAAGGCTGTTCGGTCGGCTCCTCGGCCGTCCCCTCCCAGCACAGAGCACCGCAATCCACCATCTATTATGAAGAAGTAGCCGATTGGTCTTTCGAAGCGGCGCATCCGGCCACGATCGACCAAGCAATGATCAAGCAGGTCCTTCACGGAGTCTACGTCAGTGATCGTTCTTCCTCGTATACCGGTTCCGCGGATGGCGCCAAGCCGATGAAAGTATTCAGCGATGAGGATGTCAAGCATCTTGCTCCCCTGCTGGCCCACGCATTGTCGCAAGCGCAACCAGAGTATGTGGTTGCTTTTCGTCTATCCTCATCGGCAGGGTCAGGCTCTGAACCCACCGCGGGCACTCTCTATGTCAAAGACGAACTCCTCCATGTCACGTTGACGGCCTACCAAGGGAATCTTGCCAAGGAGGATTCGTCACTCACGAGTGAAGCGGCCGCTCGGGCCGTCAGTTTTGTCCCGGCATCCGCCGGCCATACACAGAAAGCCGATCCGACGATCGCCTTGGGACAGCGGGGCTTGACGACGCTCGCCATTGCTTGTGATGCGCTGAACAAGAAGGAAGAGCCCGCCCCGGCACAGGTCGCCGCAACCGTCGCGCCGTCAGATATGAAGCCGTCCGAAGCGCCCCGGCCGACATTGATGGCCAGCGCTTCGCCTGATGATCTGAAAACATCCGACATGGCGGCGGCTCAGGAGACAGAGATGATGGGCCTGAAAGAGCAGGAATTGAAGGAGGCTCAGCGAACCATCGCGCGCAAAGACGCCAAGATCGACCGGTTACGGCGGGATCTGGAATCGATGCGCCAGCAGTTGGAAGCCAAGGACAAAGAACTCCGCCAGGTGAAGACCAGACCCGCCTCCACCAAGCGCGAGAAGCGAGGCACGGCCGAAGTGATCATTCGTTGAGACGTCTCAGCTTAGACGGTCCCGCCCCTACCCCACATCGATCAGTTCCTGGTTCAGCAACACGATTTCTCGCGAGAGCGGCTGCCGGAAATTCATACGGCAATAACAGGCATAGGTGACGTAGGTGTCCTGAAGGCAATAGAGGCCGATTTCGCGTCCCTGCCCCTGTTCCCACATCGCCGCGACTTGTTCTCCACTTCCGGATTTAGTCTCCACGTTCAGCGCGCGCGCGAGGACATCGAGCTTGACCCATCCTCGATTGTCCCAATTGCTCCATACCGCCATCGTATCGTAAACCGGCTCGGTCCGGAACTTGGCCAGATTGATATCCATACTCGGCTTAATTTGGTGGATGACCGATCGCTTCCTGATAAACGGCAGGTCGAAACTCAACCCGTTATGCGTGATGAATAATCCCGGCCGGTTCCGGCCCAGGTGAGCCCAAAACAGCCTGAGCAATTCCCGCTCATTCCCCCCGTACCAGGCGTGGGACCCGCGGGGTTCGAAATTGTCGGACAATTCGATAATGCCGATACAGACGATGCGGCTGTAGGTGCCGTCAAATGCGCATTTGGCGTAGAGTTCATCATCCGCGCGCCGTTGCTCGTCCGCCGCGCTCGCGGAAAAGAGATCCAGGCATTCGTCGGACGAGAGTAACTCGCCGGCCGCCGGCTTCCCGGTCAATCGGGCCCATTCTTCGCGCGACGGTTGGACTGTTTCAATGTCGAGGACGATCTTCATCCGATCACATCAATGAGCGGAACATCACGAGCGCGTCCTGATAGGCTCCATCATCCCTGCGAACCACGGATGGCAGCCGCGCGACTTCTTCAAAACCCAATTGCCGCCAGAGCGACCGGGCCGGCTGATTCTCGGCAAACACCAGATTGAAAATGATGCTTCGATAGCCCTGTTCTTTGGCGCAGTCCAACATCGTCATTCCCAAGAGCCGGCCCAATCCGTGTCGTCTCCAGGAAGGAGCGACGATGAACCCGGCGTTCGCGACATGGCTCGCCCGCCCGGGCCAATTCGGTTTGAGATAGAAGGCGCCCGCGATCGGAGCGTCCTGTTCATCTTTATAGCAGGTTTGAGCGCGGGCCACGACGGTGAATTTTCCCGTAATCCAATAGTCGAGAAATTCCTGCTCGCTCAGGGCACGATCATGAGGATAGGAGGCGCCTTCCTCAACGATCATGTCATAAAGGGATCGCAGGGCCGGCAAATCAGAAGGACTCACCGGCCGAAGCCGAACCGAAAGTCCGTCCTTGAGGACTACGTCTTCGCCAAGCGGCACCGCGGGGGCTCCTTATCAAGGCGCGCCGGCGGCAAGCTACCCCTGCCGCAGCGCCATCAGAATTTCATCATCGGCGGGAGGAAACCGGTACAGCGGAAACTCTTCCGGGTTTACCCATCGGATCTCGGCACACTCGCGAGCCTCCGGCTCGCCCTCCTGAATCGAACATCGAAAAAAATGAAGCTCGATCGTTTTGTCCGCATAGGCATGGCGAATGGTCCGGAAGGCGACCGGCGTGGAGATGGTCACATCCAACTCCTCGCGCAGTTCGCGCGCGAGGCAGGCCTCCAGCGACTCGCCCGACTCACGTTTCCCGCCGGGGAATTCCCAGAATCCCCCGAGATGCGTGCCCGACTTGCGCCGGGCGATCAGATATCGGCCCTCGCGCGCGATGATCGCGGCCGCGACCATCACGACATCAGGCTCGATTGGTTCATCCTCGGCGCCGGCCGTCATAGGGATAGGTCTTGCAGACCGCCTTCATGGGACAGAGCAGGCAATAGGGATCGCGCGCGGTGCACATCATCGCGCCGAAATCCATGATTGCCTGGTTGAAGTCATAGCACTTGCCCCGCGGGATAAGGTCCTCCGAGAGTTTCCATAACAGCGTCTTCTGGCTTTTGGGCTGTCCTTCGCCGACAAAGACTCGGTGAAGAACCCTCATTACATTGGTATCCAAAATCGGCGCAGTTTCCCGAAAGGCAAACGAGCGGATGGCGCCGGCCGTGTAGCGTCCGATACCTTTGAACGACAGCAACTGCTCCGGCTCTTTCGGCAAGGCGCCGCCGTATCGCGCAACAGTCTCGCAGGCAATGCCGTGCAGGCGTTCGGGCCTGATGTTATACCCGAGAGGGTACCAGGTTTTTCGCACGTCTTCGACGGGCGCCGCCGCCAGCTCGCTGAAGCCGGGGTACCGATCGAGAAATTCCTGATATTTGGGAATAACCCGATCCACTTGCGTCTGTTGCAGCATGACCTCGGAAACAAGAATGTGATAGGGATTGGACGTTTTTCGCCAGGGAAGATCCCGGCCATGTTCCCGATACCATTTGAGCAATCGTTGCTGAAAACGGCGTTTGTGCGAAGGATCGACTGAGAGGGCTTGCGACGCTTGACGTTTAGCGCGGCTCGCAGCTTTTCCGGGACGGGGTTTTGTGGGCATGAAGCACTCGTTTTTGTGGCGGCATTCTATGAGCCGTGAAGATAGAAAGTAAACCTCGCGGATGGCTCTCTCTCCATTAATATCCTTGGGCACCTCGACTTGGACCTATGAAGGCTGGAAGGGACAGGTCTACAAGAAAGCTTATCCGAAAAGCCGGTTCAAACAAGACTGTCTGGCGGAGTATGCGGATTATGAATTCGAAGGAGAAAAGCTGTTTCGAACGGTCGGTATCGACCATTCATTCTATGGGCCGCCCTCGGCCCGGCAGCTGTCCCACTATGCGAGCTTGCTGCCGGCCGGATTCAAAGCTTGCGCAAAGGTGTGGGAAGAAATCACCGTGCCGGCCTACCCGTCCGGATTGCGATACGCAAGAAAATCAGGAACCAATCCACGCTTTCTCGACGCGGGATATTTTATCGAGCAGGTCCTGGCTCCGTTCGCCGAGGCTTTCGACGGGCACACAGGCCCGTTCATCCTGGAATTCCAGCGGACCGGGATCGGGGTAAAAGAGTTTTTGCCTCGGCTCGACCGATTTCTCGCCCAGGTTCCGGCCACGTTCGAATATGCGGTCGAAGTTCGTAATCCCGCAGTCCTGGGCGCGGACTACCATTCCATCCTGAAGGCGTATGGCGTAAGCCACGTCTATACTCATCTCTATGGCATGCCGTCTCCCGAACAGCAGCACGGGAAGCTTGGAGAAATCTTCACGGCTCCCTTTGTCCTCATGCGGCTCCTGACGCCGCTCGATAAGAAATACCATGATGCAGTCAAGGCCTATCAACCCTACGATAAGCTCGTGCACCCTCTGCCGGACATGCGGCGGCAAACCGTGGCCATAGTCCGGAAAGCCGTCGCGGACCAGCGGCGGGCCTACGTGCTGGTCAATAATCGTTCCGAGGGAAACGCGCCGGAAACGGTCAAAGCGCTCTACGCCAAACTGGCCGGGTCGCCCTCCCCGGAGCCGTAGGCGCTACGGCTTTATCACGACCTTCAAGACTCCATCCCGGCGTTCGCCGAATAATTGATATCCCTCTTTGATTTCATTGAGCGACATCCGATGGGTGAGCAACGGCGTTAGATCCACCCTGCCGCGCCGCACGATCTCCATGAGCCGCCTCATGCGTTCCTTGCCGCCGGGACAGAGGGTCGTGATGATCCGATGGTCGCCCAAGCCGGCCGCAAAAGCCTCATAGGGCATCTGAAGTTTTCCGGAATAGACGCCGAGGCTGGAAAGCACGCCTCCCGGCCTCAAACAGCGCAAGGCGTTTTCAAATGTCGATTGCGCGCCGAGCGCCTCGATCGCCACGTCCACTCCTCCGCCCGTCAACCGCTTCACTTCGGCGACGACGTCCCTGTCTCGATAATCCAGAGCAACATCGGCGCCCATCTGCCGGGCCATCGCAAGACGCCGCTCATCTCCTTCCACCGCAATAATCAAAGCCGCGCCTCGCAATTTCGCCCCGGCCGTGGCGCAGAGTCCGATCGGCCCTTGTGCAAAGACGACGACCGAATCGCCGATGCGAACTTCTCCGGCCTCCGCTCCGCTGAAACCGGTCGAGGCGATATCGGCCAACAGTACTACCTGTTCGTCGGTCAACTCATCCGGAATCTTGGCTAAATTGGCCTGAGCGAAAGGCACCAGGAGAAATTCCGCCTGCGCCCCATGGATGGTGTTGCCGAACCGCCATCCTCCCATCGCTTCATAGCCGGATCCATGCCCGCACTGAGCCCAATGTCCCGACAGGCACGCGCGACATTGCCCGCAGGGCGTGATGGCGCCGACCAAGACCCGGTCGCCCACGGCATATCCCGTCAGACCGGGGCCCAGTTCATGGATCACGCCGACCGGTTCATGGCCGATGATCAAACCGGATTTCACCGGATACTCGCCTTTCAGAATATGTAAATCGGTCCCGCAGATAGTCGTCAACGTAATGCGGATCACCGCCTCGCCGAACGATGCACGAGGCCGTTCAACTTCCTCCACTCGAATATCGTTCGGAGCATGGAATACGGTCGCTCGCATCTTCATAATTCCTCCTTTGGCACCGGCCCTTTCATTCGCAGCCGACTCGTTTTCCGGATCGCACGATTTCTTTCTGATCGGCGAAAAAATAGAGATGGCAGTTCTCAAAACCGTACATCGGCAACAACCCGTATTCATCGGCCTGGCCCGGCATGCGGTCGATACCGAAATCCCACACCATCTCGGTCATTCCCTCTTCCACCTCATGAGGATGAAGGTTGGGCGGTCCCAGCTCCAAATAAAGATCCGGGACCGGCTTGCCGATCCACCGGTTGATGACGTCATCCCAGGTGTTATAGGGGCCCTTGACGCCGGGGTCCTTGCCGGCCGCGCAGCCGAGCGCCAGGCAGATAAGGCAGCCGCTCATTACTCGCCGCAGAGATGCCAGCTTCGTCCGACCCATCATTCTATCCCGAATCAAATCATACGCAGCTGAGCAGGATCTGGCAATAAAGAACACTACGATCCGCGTGATTCCACGTAATTTCATAACTTGATATATCTCCCGTCCTGCTTACGGATTGTCTCACCCGCGAACATGGTGAAGCTCCGTTATTCCAGCGCTACTATGATGTAAATACACGTATTGAAATAGTTGACCGTCGGAACCTTTTGTCCCATATT
>JANRMQ010000005.1:0-265462 GCA_040981125.1 Nitrospira sp. | reverse complement strand
ATGACACCAAGGCCGATGCCGTTCGCTTGGCGATCGAAGCGGCGAAAAAGGACGCGCTCGAACAGGTCGCCACCTATTTGGAGAGCGTGACCGAAGTGAGAGATATGGACATCACGAGGGATGACATCCGGACCTACACGGCAGGCGTCGTCAGCGTCCTGGAGCAGACAATCACGACCCGGCTGGAGGATGAGACCGTCGTGGTCAGGGCCGATCTCACCGCATTGGTCGATCCGAATGAAGTCGCGCAAGCTATTGCAGTGCTTCGCCGGAACGAAAGCGCCAGGAGTGAGCTCACCGCGCTTCGAGCGGAAGCGGATCAATTGCAGCAGCAGCTCGATGCCGCCAATCGGGCATTGGCCGACGCCCCATCCCCGGAGCAGTTGCAAGAGCTCAGCCGGCAACGCCAGGATATGCTGGACGAGCTGCAAGCCAATGCCCTCGTGTCACAAGCCTGGACGAGTTCCGTCTATGTGTCGCCGGGCATGTACGCGTATCCATGGATCGGCGTGCAAGGAATCAATGGCTTGCTGATTCAGGCGCAGCGCCTGTATCCGCGGCATCGCCATCTCCCGCGCGCGCAACAATTCATGACGACCCAGGCCGGCAACCTGCCGCCCGCTGCGGGAAGAACCCCTTCGCCTCCCCCGCGCCATCGTTCCCTGCTGGTGCCATCACCCGCTTCTCAGCGCGCCGCTCAGTCGCATCCTCCCCTGCTCACCCCTTCAGGCGTGCCTGCAAAAGTAGGCGACATCGTCAGCATGCCGACGCCGCGATCCGTCGCGCCGGTCCCTCGTCAGTCTTTGCCGCAATCGCAACAGCATCAACTGCATCCATCCCATTTCTGGCGGCCGAGCCCCCCGAACATTCACACGGCTCCTTCGGTTCCACAGCCAAGTCCATCCGTGAGTCCGCGACATTTCAGCGGGCATGGAAAACAGTTCGGAGGAGGCGGCCGCTCCGGCGGAAGTCATTTCCGAGGCGGCCATCGCGGCCGGTAAATGTGCGACGCGCCGAATCCCGTCATTCCTCGTGCAGAATGTTCTTCGCGACATAGGACGCGATGATCCGATATGTGGACGGGTTGGGATGGCTGTCGTACCGATGGATCTCATACTTCGTATTCGGAGCGCTGGCGTCATAATCCGGAATGATCTCGGACACGAGATGAATCCGGACCTGCTTGTTTCGAAAGGTTTCCAGCACTTGAGGGAGAAATTGAAGATAGTCATGCTTCACAAACATGTTATCCCACAAGATGACATGGAACTCGCTCTGCGGGTACTGCCTCGCCGCCTCCTCCTTCGCCTGCAACACGATATCAAGAAAGAGTCGAACGTCTTCGCCGGACAGGGTTCGCAACGGACGCACGAACTTGTCGTAAATGTAGGATCTCCGTAGCGTCTTGGATAGTGCCTCGCCGGTGGGTCCTTGCCGCCGCCAGAATCGCTCGATCGGTGAATAGCGGGTCTCGTCCGCAACAGTATCGACATGACCATAAGGGACTACGCGCCCGCTGTCCGTCCGGCGGTAGAGCGGGGCGTGGGGAAACCATGTCATGAGCCCCACCACACGTTCCATATGATACGGGATCGTCTGATAGATGATGTATCGAGGCGGGATGGTCACGATATTTTGGACTCGACCCGTTTCCAGTGAGGCCAACATCTGCTGAGGTCCGTAGCCATGGAAGCCAAAGTTGTAGATGGCATAGCGGCCGCGCGTCAGTAGGCCGGTCATGTATGGCAGGGTGTCCTTGTCTTCGACGCCGTCGCCCATGGTGTACGAGCAACCGAAGAACAGGACCGACTCATGGACCTGTGAGGCATCATACGGAGGCGCCACGCGTAATCCATTCGCATCGATGGTGTACGTGACCTTATAGATGGGAGCCGCGTTCACTATTTTCTGATGGGTCGCTGCAAAGTTCTTTCGCGGGACTATCCCCAAGTCATCGTCACGGATGAAATAGAGATCATCACAACAATAGGCGTTCGCCTTCTCTATCTTATTGCTCCATAAATAGATCTCTCCCAGCGCAAGAGCCAACACGGCGGCCGACACGTTGATCCATACGGCCTTTGATAGAGACGTACCGGCTGTAAGTCCGATCCCCAGCAGGCCGACAAACCACGCGAGCCAGAACCAGGCAAATGGCAGGAGAGCAGCTTGCAGAGACAGGGAGGCGCCCACGATCGCACAGCCGAGAATGGCCAGGCGGATCGGCTGTCGAGACGATGCGCCGAAGCGCCAAGTCAACTCGGCCTCACGATGAGGTACCGGAGAATGTGATTGAAACGCGAGAGATGGTCGTGCTGAAAGGCAATGCCGCGCTCATGGCTTATTCGACTCCGCGGCGCACGACGTCTTGAACGACGATTCCGCCAGCAGGCCCTCATCATCCAGCATCTTCATGATCACCTCGGCGGCCTGATAGAGATCGTCCTGCTCCTCCTTCGCGATCCAAAACTTCGTTTTGATCTTCGTGACCCGTTCGGCTAATTCCGTATTCTCAACACTCCCTTTATACAGCAGATGCCGGAGCGCGACGTGGCGCACTTCACAATCGCATTGACGGACGCCGTTGACCGGCGCTTTGCCCCGTGTCAGCCGGTCTTGCTTCTCCGGGGGGATCTCCATCCGCTCCAACACGGTTCGGCGGGATTCCAGCAGCATGGCATCCATCGCGTCAAGCGCGTTCGTATCGACAAAATAGTCGATGAAGGCGCGGCTCGATCGTTCCTCGTCGAGCTCGGGATGCTCGCTCGCGGGCGTGGCATCGATGACCACAATCAGACAACCCTTGGGAAACAGACCGTCCAGCGACGTGCCTGGAATGTTCCGGTTCAGGTATTCGAGGATGGCCTGGACGCCGAGATTGTCGATCGGCCCGCCGTCATAGAGATGCAGGTAGTGCGGCGGCGTCATGTACCACTGCAGGGTCACGTCCTGGAAGGCGCCGGGAAACGCGGACGACGCATTGACGGCGTTGGCGACACGATAGGAGGCCAGCACGGAATGAAGCAGGGCAAAGCGGTCATCCGTAAACGTGAAGCGGGTATGATCATTATGGACGGTCGAGTTCAGCAGGATCTTGGGATGCGGCCGAAGGTCTGCAAAGGTGGCCTCGCTGTAGAGTTGATTATTGAAGACCTGCACCATGACATCTGAGCGGGTGAAGTCGGACAGCCAATAGCGAAAGATGTTCTGAGGTAGAAACCACCGCCTGATCCAGCTGCTCTGGAAGTCGTAGCCCAACGCACTGCGGACCGCCGGCCCCGTAAACGCTCCGGCCTTGTCGCCGAGCCCATAGTACACAGCCGGGAGCGTCCCCCCCGACACACCCGAGATCACATCGACTTGTTCCAGCAGGCCTCGCCGCTGGAGTTCCAGCATGGCAGCCGCGCCAAAATTCGCCGCCCGGCTGCCACCCCCTGAAATGGCGAGACCGACGAAGCGGCCATCCTTCCGCTCCAAATCCGTCAACTTCCATGAACCGGCCGTGTCGGGTACCGGCGTGTCGGGGGGCCAGGCGTCATTCCATCCAGGCCGCCAATGGCCGGGCAGCAGAGAACAACCTTCGATCGCCATCACCAGGCACAGCGCCCAGATGCAGGCTCGGAATCTCTTCCGGATCTCTACATTGGAGACAAGCGCATCGCGCGTCGTCTGAGCATGCATGAGAATCGATTGAGCTGAGACCTTCCGCTTGTCGATCTTCAGAAAGCGCATGCCGCCGCTGCCCGGTTAATGGCGGCCACGAGCGTGGGCCGCCTCAGCCAATGACCCAGGGTCCTTTTTGCGGTTGTTCTCCGGCGCAGACTACTGCCTGCGACCACGACTGTCAACCGTCCACTGACCCGTTTCAAGAATGATACACCTAGCATATTTACCTGCTATTCGATTCCAAACGGTTCGGTCAATACCGACAGTCACGAGGACAGGCCGGCAAATATCCGTGGGCATACCCCCCTTGACCTCGGCGGCGGGCAGGCGCATGTTGAGACTGATCTCACGGGAACCTATTCCTTACTGAACCGCCCGCACGCCACGGCCAGCTCACCGAGGCCTTCGATGTCCGCTACTGAGAGGAAGGGCTATCGTGATTGCCGCCGCGCTGTTGCTTTTGCTTCCCTTCCCGCAGCAGAGTGCGGACTGCACTCCACAGTCTTTACGTCCCCTGCACCTGATATCTTCCGACCGCACATTGACCGGCGACGAATTGCTGCGCATCGGCGACACTCATGAATACCAGCGGCACTTTCCCGAAACGCTGACTTATTATCAGCTGGCACTGTCGACCTTCCGCGAGAGAAAACAAGCCCGCGGGATTGCCACCGCGTTGGTGAGAATCGCCCGGGTGTATGAGCAACAAGACAAGTTCCCGGAAGCCGGCATCGCGATCCGTGAAGCGGTTCCCATCCTGGCCCGGTCCTCTGATCGCATCGCTTATGCACAAGCCCTTTTAATCATGGGACGGGTCTCCAGCCGATTGGGACAATTTGAGGACGCGCGCGAATCGCTCACCCAAGCCGCCGGCCTGTTCGATCAAGCCAACGATCGGCGTGGCTGGAATGACGCGCTCGTTCACCTGGGACTCTTGCAAGTCGGCGACGGCCTGAGCGAGCCGGGCTTGGCGGCGCTGCAACAGGCACGGCAAGACGCGCGCACCCGTCAGGATCGCCACCAAGAGCTCTCGACGATCGTCGCATTGGGAACCGCCCACTGGATCCTGGATCGGGTCACCGATGCGCGGCGATATTACGAGGAGGCTCTGCCTCTGGCTGAGCAGGAACGGGATATGATCCTTGAAACGACCCTTCGCCTGCGACTTGCTCATCTCTATGACCGAGAAGGGAAGCAGAACGAGGCAATTGATTCAAGCAAGCGTGCGCGCGTTCTTGCACAAACGATCCGCGACCCGGCGACCGAGGCGGCGGCATGGTCGCTGCTGGCCCACCTCTACCGCGACGTGGGACAGAGTGCCGAGGCGGAAGAATCGGAACAGAGGGCGCTGTTGATCTATGGTCATCGCCAGACCCTCGTCCACGGCGGCCGTTAGGCATGTTTTCTGCTTTCGATTGCGCTGGAGTTGTCCATCATCACCGAGCAGAACCATGCAGCTCACCAGTCTCATTTGGGGCATTTTTGCGATTCTGGGGATGTTAATCGCGTTCACGCCGATGTTCGGCGCATTGAACTGGCTCAATATTCCTTTTGCCGGCATTGGCGCCATCGTGTCAGCGGTTGCCGTGGCACGGTCTGGCCCGGAACCCAAGGGAAAGAGCGTGACTGGTTTGGTCTGTTGCGGAATTGCCGTGTTTTTTGGATTTATCCGGCTGGTGCTCGGCCTCGGCGTCTTCTGAATCGGCGGCGCGGCCGAGTCCCGACCGGGTTCTTCTCTGTCTTCCTTCCGACATCTTGTCTCTCTTTCGGATACATTGTCCTCGATATCGCCTTCCGCCGCAGACATCAGGTTGTCGTGCATCAACAACACAACAGCGGCAGGGACGTAGCACGGCGGGCTGCATGGCGGCGTGAATCCACGTATGATACACCACCGTCAAGACGACCCGATGACGACCACACGGTTTGCAAGTAAGGACGACGCCCGACAGGCCGTCTGGGACAGCTTGCAGAGGAAGCGGCTGGCTCGCTTTCCCTTCCCTCCTCATGGACGAATTCCGAACTTCGCCGGAGCCGAGGAAGCGGCGCGCCGCCTGTTTGAACTTCGCCTTTGGAAGCACGCCAAGCGACTCAAGATCAATCCCGACGCGCCTCAACGCCCGGTTCGCGAAGAAGCGCTGCGCCGAGGGATTCGGGTCTACGTGCCCACTCCCCGGTTGCGCGGCGGCTTCATGCTGTTCGACCCGGATACCATTCCACCGGAAAAGATTCGAGAGGCAGCGGGGCTCACCACCGGCGCTCGGTGGGCCAAACCCATCCCACTGGCAGAACTGCCGCTGATGGATGCCATCGTCTGTGGATCAGTCGCGGTCACTCGGAACGGGCGCCGCTGCGGGAAGGGCGAGGGCTATAGTGATCTCGAATACGCGATTCTGCGAGAGTTGGGACATCCCCCGGCGCCGGTCGCAACGACCGTGCATCGCGTGCAAATCCTCGATGAGTTTCCGTGGGACATCACCGACCTGCCGCTCAGCGCAATTGTCACGCCCGAAAAAACCATTCGCGTGCCTCTTCCACCGCCGGCCCCGGAGGGCATTGATTGGGCGCAACTGACCGAAGAAGATTTGGACGAGATGCCCGTGTTGCGCGAGCTGCAATCTCTTCGTCTCACGCACCAGAAGGAACGCTGAGGTGAGGGACACTATCGTGCAGTCACGAGCCGGGGCACATGATCGCCTGTCGCTAACCGAGCAAACCGCCGCTTCATCGCATTGACTCGCGCGAGATAGTCGCCGACCTTGTGATCGCCGCACCGTTGATCGGCAGTCAGCCGAAAGCCGCGCGCGGCATAGGCATGTCCCGCCGCGGCTCCGCAGAGATGAATCACGGCGGCCAGATTGTGCTTTTGTTGAAGCGTGGCGGCGGGAATCCGGCGGCGCCCCAGCGCGCCGGCGACGCCGCGATCCAACTGCGCGGCCGTCAGCTCGATCGCATGGCTCGGGAGAACGCGCGTGTACAGGCTGTTGAACCAGCAGGATTTCATGTCGTGCCATGGACCATCCTCGATTACTCGATGATCATGCACGCAGTACCGTTTGGCTTCCTGAAATGTCCCGTCGGTCAGCTGAAACATGCCGACCGCGCTGGATGCCGGCCGGTACAGTTCCAATGGGTTCCACGTCAGGCGGGCCCGCCAGTATGTCCGGGCGACGGGGTTGCCACTCCCTTCGATTTGGGCAAGCGCCGCCAGAAACTCAGGCGTGATGACGGCGGTCGAATGCCGGCTAAAGAGCGATCCGTACTGTCGCCAGGTCTCCTGCGGCGTCTTGACGAGCGATCCACTGACCGGAAAGAACAATTCCGTCGGCTTACGAATCGTCTGGTAGACCCAGTTGACCACCAACCATGTGGCGAGAATCAAGCTGATCCCGGCAAGCAGGCGGACGACGGGTGGGGCAAACCACAGAACCACCAGCAGGCGGCGGAAGATTCGTGCGGGACGCCGGCACCAACGAACGATAGGCAGACCCGCGGCATTCCAGAGACGGCGCATGCGCTTCCGCCCGCCGGCGGACGACGCAGAGCGCGCATATGATGGGATGGAGACCATGGGCCTATTATGCCTGAATCGGCGGCAGCTGCAAAAGCAAAGTCGTGAGAACCGTCAGGCGTGCACGTATCTCCTCCGTTGCACCAGATCCTCAAGCTTCGCCTGCATCTCACCGGCCGGAAGCTTGATCCGGTCACCGTGTCCGGCCAAGACCCACTCGAACCGATAGCCGGCCAGCTTTGCAATCGACTCCACTATGGCCGACTGATTCCAGACCAGTTGCCGCGGTGATTCCAGCGTTTGAGATTCCGGTTCCCACCACAAATGGTCGCCGGTGAAGAGAAACCGCTCCTTATACAGCAGGGCCATGCTGCCCGGCGTATGACCGGGCACCGGAATGGCCGTGAAGCCCGTGGCCAATTCGATCGCCGCCGTGCCGTCGAGAACCCATTCGGCGTCCGGAACCGCATCCACATCTTCTCGATGAATGATTCGCCGCGCGCCGAATTGCTTGGCATACTTGGCCGCATCGGCCACGTCGTCTTCATGCGAGAGGAAAATATAGCGGAGACCGCCATGCCGCTCGAAGTAGTCTACAAGCTGCTTGATATAGCGAGGCGAGTCGATCAGCCAGTTCCCTTCCGGATGCCGGATGAAGAAACTATTGGCTCCGAATGACTTGTCGGAATTGAACCCACAGTAATAGACACCGTCTTCGAAATGAATGGGAAAACTCGCGCGCGCCGCTTGCAAGGCGGCTTTGTCGCTCCGTTCCGTGCCGATCGAGCCGACGGGACAGGCCAGTAAGGCCTGATAGGCCTGATGAATCTGTTCATCCGTCTCCGGCTGCCGCAGCACCGCCGAATAATTCCCCACCCCTTCGAAGCTCGCCGGCGCCAATTGCCGGCAGGCGTCGCAATCGATGCAGGTGGAATCGACGAAAAAATTCCCGGCTACGTTCGCATCGAGTCGTTTTCTCACATCAGCCATAGGCCACCGGACGGCATCTTTCTCCCGAAGCCATCACGATCTTCACCCTACTACGCCGCCTCGACCTTTTGCCACCGGCAGCCGCTCTTCCCCGAGACCATGCCGCAAGGCTTCCACATCCAGTTCATGCTCGAGACGATGCAGGACCTCGTCGCTGATGACTCCCTCGTTTCGCAGCCGGATCACCGCTTGACGTTCCGCCGTAAGGGTCTCATGGCGCAAGCGGCGGAACGCTTCGGGCGCGCCGTCCGCATCTCCGTTTCCTTGACTGCTATACCGTTGAGCCTGTCGCTCATAATGAACGCTCATTTGGTTGAGGTGCTCGGCGACCGGCCATGATTCTTTGCCCAGTTCCTCTAAGCGGGCGAGGGCCGCAACGGCCGCCCGCTCTCTCGCCAGTTGCTCTTCCCTCTCATGCGGCCGGCCGGCCGTGAGATTCAACGCGCGAATAATCGGAGCGAGCGACAGACCTTGAATCACCAATGTCGCCAGGATCACGCTGAAACTCAAGAGAATGATTTCCGACCGAAAGGGAAACGGCGCGCCGTCCGCCGTGGTATGCGGAAGGGCCAACGCCGCGGCAAGGGTCACGATCCCCCGCATGCCGGTCCAGCTTATGATGAAGAGAGACGTCCAATGAGGAATCGGATCGCGCGCCCGCAGCTTCGAATTGATGAGCCTCGCCGTAACGGCGAAGGCCGGCACCACGACCAATCGCACGCCGATCACGGTTCCGCTGACCAGTACCCCGGCGAAGAGAAGCGATGACAGGCGCTCGGCGGGCACTGCATCCCGGAACATGCTGAGCTGCAGCCCGATCAGAATGAAAATGACGCCGTTCAGCAGGAACACCACCAAGTTCCAGACGGCTTTCCCCTGGATCCGGGTCATGGGCGACACCACGCTGAAATGCCGCCGCAGATGGATGCCGCCCGCGACGCAGGCCAACACGCCGGAGACGTCCATCTGTTCGGCCGCCACCCAGGAGATGTAGGGCGCCAAGAGGGTCACGGCAATTTCGGTGAAGCTGTCTTTCGTAACGCGCAAGGTATATTGGGCCACCAGGCTCACCGTAATCCCGACCGCAATGCCCCCGGCTGCAGCGACGACAAACTCGAGGAGCGTTTCGCCGACCAGGAAACGTCCCGTCACCACCGCCGCCACCGCGGCACGATAGAGCACCAGCGCCATCGCGTCATTGACCAGGCTCTCCCCTTCCAGAATGGTGACCAGCCGGCCCGGCAGCCGTAAACGCTTGGCAATGGCGGTCGCGGCAATCGCATCGGGCGGGGACACAATGGCTCCCAACGCAACGGCTGCCGCCCACCCGATGCCGGGAAGCGCCGCATGGACGACCACCGCCACCGCAGCGGTGGTGACGACCACCAGCCCGATCGCGAGCAGCCCGATGGGTCTGATGTCCGCGCGGAACTCACGGAAGGAGGTGAAGTACGCGGCAGACCATAGAATCGGAGGCAAAAAGACAAGAAAGACCAGATCGGGGTCGAGATGCACGGGCGGCAGTTCCGGCACCAGCGACAAGAAGAGGCCACCGATGACCAGCAGAATGGGATAGGGAATCAGCAGCTTGTGCGCAATGGTGGTCAGCGCAAGCACGACCACAAACAGCACAATGATGACTTCAAGCTGATGGAGATCGTCCATCGCAGCCAAACGTTACAGACAGGACAGGGTCAGGATGCCCGCACTCGTGCCGGGAGCTTAAAGAGGTCCGGACAAAAATGCCAGTGTTACTACCAGACCCCGATTCTTTGGCATGAATTAGCCCTGATATTCGAGTATGCTTGGCTGATGACATCAGAGGAGAAATTGCGATGGAAACCACACGATACCTTTTGATCGGCGGCGGGCTCAGCTCTCATCAAGCCGCGAAACAGATCCGGCAACTGGATCCGCAATCGACCATGACCCTGGTCGGCGAAGAACCGCATGTCCCCTATGACCGCCCTCCCCTGTCCAAGGAGTTTCTCCGGGGCGAAAAAGCCCGCGACCAGATCTTCTATGATCCCGAACGGTTTTATCAGGAGCAACACATCGATCTCCTGCTGGGGACCACCGTCCAGCACCTGCATCTACCGGAAAAAACGGCAAGGCTGTCCAACGGCCGCACCATCCGCTTTGAAAAGGCTTTGGTCGCCACCGGAGGGCGCCCGATTCACTTGCCGCTCCCTGGGGCTGATCTGCCCGGCGTCCATTACCTTCGCACGATCGATCATGCCGACGCGATCCTGACCCAGGTGTCTCCCGGCGCCCGGGCCGTCATCATCGGCGCAGGATTCATCGGCCTGGAGATCGCGTCATCATTGACGCAGTTGGGAATCCATGTCACCGTCATTGAAACCCAATCGCACATCTGGCCTCGATTTGCCGATCGGGCTCTGGCGGAAGCCATGCAACGGCATTGCAGCAACAAGGGGGTTGTCTTCCGGACGAACGAGACCGTCCAACACATCGAACGGCACCATGACCGCATGGCGGTTACCCTCCGCTCGGGTTCGACCTTGCCTTGTCATTTTGTCGTGATCGCCGTCGGCATTGCGCCGAATGTCGAATTAGCTCGAGATGCAGGCCTTGCCGTGACGAACGGCGTAGAGGTGGACGAGTTCATGCAGACATCCCATTCCGATGTGTATGCGGCCGGCGACATCGTGAACTATGTCGATCCGATCTTCGAGAAGCGCCGCCGGGTGGAACATTGGGGCCAGGCGGAATACACGGGCCAGCTCGCCGGAAAGAACATGGCCGGGACGCGGGAAGCCTATGACTTGATCACCTATGTCTGGTCGGACATTTTCGATCTGCACTTGGAGTTTGCCGGCGACGAGAGCGAGCACGACGAAGTGCTGCTCCGCGGGAAGCTCGAAACGATGCAGTTTACACAGCTCTATCTCAAGAATAAGCGCTTGCGCGCATACTTCTCCATCAACGCCGGCGCGAAAGATTTTCAGCCGATGCAGCAGTTGATTAAGACAAAGAAAGATCTGAGCGGCCTCACATCACAGCTTCAAGATCCGGCGATACCGGTGAAGACACTGACCGCGGCAAAGTAATATCACCCGCGAATTGCCAGACGCCTTCGAACGCTCGCAGAGAACCCGCGCCCGCACGACGTCAAAACACTTGCCGGCGAAGAGGATCTGTATCGTCTTCAAGAAGGAGACTATCGAATCGTCTACACGATTCGCGACAAGGAATTGATCGTGCTCGTTGTCAAGATTGGTGCCCGCAAGGAAGTCTACGGTTAGGGCTCCATCTTCATTACTTGATGAGAATCCCGTCAGTCTTCAGCCCCCATGTTCCCTCGAATACCAACTCCGACATGTGCTTCCGTTCTCGTGGTTTGAGTTCCCGCTCGCGTAGATAGTCGGGCAGCTGCTCCAGATCGCCGGGATAGCCGATTGCCATCATCGCGACCGGATCGTGCCCCTCGGGGATCTTCAAATCCTTCCGCGCCTTCTCCACATCGTACCCGGCCATCTTATGGACGATGAGCCCCAACGCAGTCGCTTGGATGACGAGGCTGAATACGGCCATGCCGGTATCGTGAAACGCATGCCGGTTCAGCCGGCCGTCATCTTCAAAATCCAGTCGAGCAACCGACAAAGCCAGCACCGGCGCACGAAAGGCCCACTTCTTATTCCCCTCCTTCAGACACTCGAACAGGCGGCGATAGCTTGCCTCATCCTCCTTGGTTGCCATCACGAACGACCACGGTTGCTCATTATTCGATGATGGCGCCCAGCGGGCCGCTTCAAAGAGGCTCAGCAGTTTTTCCGGCTCCACCGGCCGCTCCGAAAATGCGCGGGGACTCCAACGGCGGCGCAGCAAATCGTGGATGGGATAGATGGTGTCCGCGGGCTTTTCCATTGAGACTTCCTCGTGGCCTTTACTGACTCACGCCAACTTTCGCACGATACGCGCCGGATTACCGACCACCACGGTATCGGAAGGCACATCACGCACCACGACCGTTCCCGCCCCAACCACACTTCGATCACCGATCGTCACGCCGGGCAAGACCACTGCCGCTCCTCCGATCCAGACATCATGGCCGATCCGGATGGGGCTCGCGCTTTCCACGTACGAACGCCGAACGGCCGCATCAAGCGGATGCTGAGCCGTATAGAGCTGCACCGCCGGACCGATTTGCACGTCATTCCCGATTTCGATCGGAGCGCAATCGAGAAAGATGCAACTGTAATTGACGAAGACGTTCCGGCCAAGATGGATGTTGTAGCCATAATCACATTTGAAGACCGGCATGATGACCGTTCCCGGTCCTACCGTGCCCATGAATTCGCGCAACCGGGCGTTGAGGGTCTCCTGATTGCCGGCGGCAATCGCATTGTAGCCGGCCAGAATTTCTTGAACGTGGCGGCGGTCGGCCACCAGTTCCGCATCGGCCGAAAGGTATAGTTCCCCCGCAAGCATTTTGTGCTTTTCCGTTTTTTCAGCCATCGATGCGGGGCCCTTTCTCAACAGGTCACAACAATTGCGATCCGATGCCCGTCATGTCGGTGGACCGAGCCGGACTCCGACCTCATCGAGGTGCTGGAGGAGATCGGCGGGATCTTGGTAGACGCGATAGGCGCCGGCCCGCTCCAATTCATCTTGTCCATACCCCCCGGAGAGCAATCCCACCGACAAGGCCCACGCGCGCCGGGCCGCCAACATGTCCCACACGCTGTCCCCTACGATCACGCAGCGGCTCATCGACATCCCGAGTCGCTCACCCGCAGCCACAAAGAGGTCGGGATCCGGCTTCGCATATCGAACCTTGTCCCTGGTAATGACCGGCACGTCGTTGCGAAGATTCAGCAGCTTCAACGTATGTTGGGCGTTCTCCATCCGGCCGCTGGTCGCAATGGCATAGGGCACCCGTCTGGATGACAGCTCATCGAGCAATTCACTCGTACCGGGCAGCAGGCGGACCGACTCCCTCTGTCGCTCGTAGGATTCCGTATGAGTCCGCTGGATGTGGGCCATTTCCTCCTCTGTCAGCACCCGCCCGATCTCACGTAACAGCCCGTGAAGCATCAGGCCGCCGCTCATCCCGATCTGCCGATGGATCCGCCAGACCGCCAGTTCGATGCCGCCTGCCCGCAGGGCATCGCGCCACGCCAGCACGTGTTGGTAGACGCTGTCGACCAGCGTGCCGTCCAGATCGAACAAGAACGCCACTGAATGCGTGTCCGGTGAGTTATCCATGAGGCAACTCCTCCAACTCCTCTCTTGCTCCGACTCGAACATGCTCCCGGCGCGTGCTCAATTTGCGCACGAGTACGAAAAACAACGGCACAAAGAAGACCGCCAGAAATGTCGCCGCGAGCATCCCGCCGAGCACGCCGGTGCCGATACTATGGCGGCTCGCCGCGCCTGCCCCTGAAGCGATGACCAACGGCACTACGCCGAGGATGAAGGCCATCGAGGTCATGATGATCGGCCGGAAGCGCAGCCTGGCCGCTTCCATCGCCGCCTCGTACAACGAGAGCCCATGCTCATACCGCTGATTGGCGAATTCTACGATGAGGATGGCGTTCTTCGCCGCCAAGCCGATGAGCGTCACTAACCCGATCTGGAAATAAATGTCATTCGCCATGCTGAAGAGCCATACCGCCAGCAACGCGCCGAACACGCCGAACGGCACGGCGAGGATCACCGCAAACGGCACGGTCCAGCTCTCGTATTGGGCCGCCAGCACGAGAAACACCATGAGCAATCCGAATCCAAAGGCCAACACCGATTGCGCGCCGACCTGGCGTTCCTGATAGGAGATGCCGCTCCAATCAATATCAAGCCCTTGAGGAGTCAGTACCTCCTGCGCCGCCCGCTCCAACGCATCGAGCGCTTGACCGGAGCTATAACCGGGGGCCGCCGCGCCGAGCACGAGCGCGGTATTGTACCCATTGAAGTGCGTCACCGGATCGGGGCCGCTGCTGTAGCTTGTGGTCACGACGGTGTCGAGCGGGATCATCGTCGGCCCTTGCCCGTTCGTGGCGTTGAACGCACGCACGTAGATTTTACTGATATCCGACGGACTCGAGCGGTATTGCGGCTCCGCTTCCGTTTGGACACGATAGACCCGGCCGAATTTGACGAAGTCGTTCACGTAGAGATTCCCGAAGAAGGCCTGCAGCGTATCGAAGACTTCCGAAATCGGCACCCCCAACGATTTTGCCCGCTCGCGATTGATTTTGGCATGCACGCGGGGGGCGCTCACGCGAAACGTGGTGCTGGCGGCGCCGATTGCCGGATCCTGCCTGGCCTTGGCGACGAACTCTTGGGCCAGCGCCGCGAACCGCTTGAAATCCCCGCCGCTGGGGTCTTGAACCTGGACGGAAAAACCGCCCGTGGCGCCGAGCCCTCTAATGGACGGCGCATTGAACGCGAGGACGAGGGCTTCCGGTATCTTGGCGAACTCGCGAAACGCGCCGCCGATGATGCTTGAGACGTGGTCCTCTTTGCCCTTCCGCTCATCCCAATGTTTGAGCGGCGCGAACATGGTCGCCGTATTCGTGCCGCGCGTGTTGAACACGAAATTCTGACCTGAAAGTGTCTGGGTGCCGTAGACTCCCGGAATTGTCAGATAATATTGCTCGACCTTGTCCAGGACGGCATCCGTCCGCTTCTTGGACGCGCCGTCCGGAAGCTGCACGACGGTAATGAAGTAGCCCTGATCTTCCTCGGGCAAGAAGGCCATCGGTACGGTCCTGAATAGACCGGCTGCGGCGAGAATGATGATGCCGAAGATGGCGAGCGACAGCATCGTATGTTTCAGCGTAAACCCCACGCTCACGGCGTAATGATGTTGGACCCAATCAAATGCCCGATTGAACAGCCCGAAGAATCCTCGCCGAGCCTCATGCCCTCCCGGTTTCAATACGATCGCGCAGAGGGCGGGGCTCAATGTCAGAGCGACAAACCCGGAGATCGCGACCGACACCGCAATCGTGATCGCGAACTGCTTGTACAATTGGCCGGTGATGCCGCCGAGAAATCCGACCGGCACGAAGACGGCGCAGAGCACCAGCACAATCGCGATCACCGGTCCCGTCACTTCGGTCATGGCCTTCTTCGCCGCCTCTTTCGGCGACAGCCCGTTGGCCATGTGGCGTTCGACGTTTTCGACGACCACGATGGCGTCATCGACGACGATCCCGATCGCCAGCACCAAGCCGAACAGCGTAAGGGTATTGATCGAGAAGCCGAGGGCCGACATGCCGGCAAAGGTGCCGATCAAGGACACCGGCACCGCGGCGGCGGGAATCAACGTGGCTCGCCAACTTTGGAGAAAGACAAACACGACGAGCAGCACCAGGATCATCGCATCCCGCAGGGTGGCGATGACTTCGTCGATCGACACTTCGACGAAGCGCGTCGTGTCGTACGGTATATCGTACGTGACGCCGGGCGGGAAAATCGTACTGAGTTCCTCCATCTCGTGCCGGATGCGCTTCACCGTATCGAGCGCATTGGCCCCCGGCGAAAGGAACGTCAGCAGCAGCGCGGTCGGTTTCCGCTTGTACTTGCCCTCGAGCACATAGGACTGCGCTCCCAGTTCGATCCGCGCCACGTCTTTAAGACGGACGATCGATCCGTTCGGCATGGCGCGGACGATCATCTCCTCGAACTCGCCGACCTCCGACATCCGGCCTTCCGTGATGAGCGGAAGCGTGAGTTCCGTGCCGTTCGGCATCGGTTCCCGTCCTACCGTCCCGGCCGGAAAGTCCCGATTCTGCTCACGCACGACCGCCACGATATCCGTCGGCGTGAGATTCAACTGGGCCATGCGGACGGGATTGAGGATCAGCCGCATGCTGTAGTTCTGCTGTCCGAAGACCAGCGCGTCTCCCACGCCGGGCAACCGTTTGATGTTGTCGATCATGCGGAGAATGGCGAAGTTGGATAAGGTAAAGGCGTCCTGCTGCGGGTCATCAGATTGCAGCACCATAACCGTGAGGAGATCCGGAGACATCTTCTTCACCGTGATCCCCTGACGAATGACTTCCGGGGGAAGTTGCGGTTCCGCCAATTTCTGTCGATTCTGCGTCTGAACCTGCGCGATATCGACATCCGTCCCGATCTCGAACGTCAGCCGGATCGTCATGTGGCCGTCGTTGGTGCTCGTCGAGTCGAAGTAGAGCAGATTGTCGATGCCCGGGAGTTGCAACTCGATCGGCCGCGCCACCGATTCGGCGACCACTTCCGCGCTGGCGCCCGGATAGTCCGCTTCGATTTGCACCATAGGGGGCGTGATCGGCGGGAACTGGGCGACCGGCAGGACCTGCATCGCCACCAGACCCACCACCATGATAATGATCGACAGGACCGAGGCGAAGATAGGCCGATCGATGAAGAAGGCGAAACTCATCAAGTTCCTTCGCGAACGGCAGGCGCGGCCGGCTGGCCCTCCGACGAGGCAGGCGGGGATCCATCCGCAGCCGGAGTTTGTGCTGCGACCTTCACCGGCTTCACTTCCATTCCCGGTTGCGCGCGAGTGAAGCCGTCGACCATGACCTGCTCGCCGGGGCGTACGCCTTCTTCGATGAGCCAGTCATTGCCTCGCCATACGGTCGCTTTGACATCACGAACTTCGACCTTGTTTCCCTCGCCGACGATAAAGAGAATGGGGCCCTTGGGTCCTTGTTGCACCGCCCGTTGCGGGACCAGGATGGAATTGGGCTTCGACACGCCGTGGAACCGGACTGTGACGAACTGTCCCGGCATGAGGACGCGATCGGGATTGGGGAATACGACGCGCGCCTGTCGCGAGCCTGTTTCCGCGCGTAGCCCTACGCCGGCAAAATCCAACACGCCTTCATGCTGGTACGTCGTGCCGTCCACGAAGGTAATGATGCCGGTCAATTTGTAGATCCCCGGATGCTGGATGCGTTTGGCGATGATATCCCGGCGCCGTTTGAGGAGGAAGCTCTCCGGAGCGCTCACGATGACATACATCGGATCGAGTTGATGGATGACCGTCAACAGGTCAGTCTGGGCCGTGACCAAGCGCCCCTCATAATAGCGGGTCCGTTCGATCAGCCCATCGGTGGGCGCGGCAATCAAGGTATTATCGAGATCGAACTTGGCTTTCACCACATCCCCGTCCGCGGCCTCCAGCGCCGCTTTCGCCGCCAACTCTTCGGCCACCGCATCGTCCAGGTCCTTCTGGCTGACCGCCTGCTCGGCCAAGAGCGGTTTGACCCGCGCGAGGTTTTGCTTGGCTTGGACCAGCCTGGCTTTGGCTTGGGACACCCTTGCCTTTGCGCTGATGTAGGCGGCCTTGAACGGCACCGGATCAATTTGATACAGCGGTTCTCCTTTACGGACGTCGCGGCCTTCGGAGAAATACCGCTCCTTCATGATGCCGGTCACTTGCGAACGGATTTCCACAATGCGGGACGCCTCCGCTTCCCCGATGAATTCCGGTTCATCCGGGACGGTTTGATACGCGACTTCGACAACGTCCACCTGCGGGATCGGAGGCGGTGGAGAGGAAACGGATTCTTGCTTGCAGCCGGCCAGGCCGGTGAGCCCGGTAGCCAGCGCGGCAACCATCAGCAGACATGCGGCGGTGGAATTGATCATCATGGTCTTCAACAAGAACGGACTCTCTCACGCAGCTATGGCCTAGGATCGATGAACTGCGTAGACAAATCAAGGGTGTGATCCGGAACAATGAGCGTGACGGCCTGCATCACCAGCAGTTCATCGCTGTCGAGAAGGCAAGATGGCTACTCTTCGCAACAATAGATTTCGAGCCGATTGCCGGATGGATCTTCAAAATACATTGCATAGTATACTCGGGTGTATGGCATGTCCTCCGGCCCTTCAATATTGATGGCTCCGGCGGCTCGGACAATTTTAGCCAACCGATCTACTTCCTCGCAGCTCTCAACTGCAAAAGCAATCCTTATGGCATTGGGAACGTGATTGCGGTCTTCGATCACGCCAAACCATGATAATTTCGGAAACCTCCCCTCAGCCTGAAACGAAAACGTGTTCTGTCCCCGCCATTCATTCCGAAATCCCAATTCAGGGAGTATTCTGGCATAGAACGGATAGACGGCGTCTACATCGCGGGCTCTTAGGTCAATGTGACCGAATGGAAACATGATGCTTTGTGCGCTTTATCCGCCTTTCTATTGTTTCGCGAAAGCCTTGGCGCGTTTTTCCATTTCATCGGGCGGCACATCCTCCACATGCGTCGCAAAGTGCCATTGATGCCCGAAGGGATCCTCCAGGCTCGCCCCCCGATCGCCATAGAATTTGTTCTCCACCGGCCTGACCAGTTTTGCGCCGGCATCAACGGCCCGCTGAACGAATCGATCAACATCCTCAACGTAGATCATGATGCTCACCGGCGAGCCGCCGAAGGACTGTGGACCTTTGCAATTCATGTCGGGGAATTCATCGGCCAACATGATGAGAGCCTTCCCGATTGCGATTTCCGCGTGCCCCACCTTCCCGCCGGGAGCCGGCATCCGCATTCGCTCCGTCGCACCGAAGGCCTGTTTGTAGAAGTCCAAGGCCTTTGACGCTCCATTCACGATGAGATAGGGAGTCGCTCCCTCATACCCTTCAGGAATCGGCTTGACTGTAGCTGACATTGAGACCTCCCTCGTTTTCAGATGGCTCCGGGTCATCACTTCCCTGTCTCGCTCGACTTGGCTTCGTATCTCAGATGGATTGTGCCGGTAGGAGCCTGTCTGACATTGCCGTTCGTCACGAGGCGAAGGAGGCGCCGGCAGATGCAAGGCCGCAGGCGCAGAAAAACCGGAGGCGTATTCACTGGAATACGTTGAGGGTTTTTCTGGGCTGAGAACAAAGCAGATACCGGTGCATCGTTTGCCGCAGTAGAAAGGTCAATGTCGGACAGGCTCCTAAGTCAAATAAAGTAATTGTCGTGGCGGCGGCAGACGTCCAGCCATTCCTCGTCGCTGAACCGGCGCCCGGCGGCTTTCTCGGCGAGCGCTTCGAAATACCCCTCCCGCGGCGCGCCCGGGGCGAAGAGCAGCAGCATCGCCGCCGGCTCGTCGGAGTCATTGTCAAAACCGTGGATGCCGCCTTCGGGGACGAACAGAAAATCGCCCGCCTTGGCGTCGATCCATCGCTCTCCATTGAACAGCCGTATCGTCCCGGCGAGGACGAAGAACGACTCGGACATGGTCTTGTGGAAGTGCGCCTTGGGTCCCTTCGTGCGAGGCTGGGCCTCCCATCGATACAGCCCGAATTGCCCGTTGGTGGAGGAGCCCGTCGCGAGGTAATTCACCGCTGTGTTGGATCCGATCATCAAGTCGGGTGGTTTATCGGCAGGATGGAACCGCGCGCTGATTTCACCTTCGCCTCGATAGAGGGCAGGCGGATAGGACATCGGTGACTCCTTTCTGATCCTTGGATATGTCTTGGGCTTGTCCCGATCTCTTTGCCGCTTCTCCGGTCACATTATTCTTCGTATGCTCTCTCCCCCTCTGAAGCGCCGCTTCAAACCGCATCCCTATCGCAGCATGGCCGGGTCTGTCATGCCAGATAGCCGACGCCCTTAGCCATGAGTGCGGCACAGAGAATGATCAGCACGACCCCAACCAGTTCCCAGTGAATGATCGAGCGAATCGCACGCATTTTACGGTCCGCGACAGCCGGTGCTTGCCCCTGTTTCACGGACACTCTCCAGGACAAGAACTCCATCGTTGGATAGATCGACAGCAACCCTACCATTAAGAAGAGCGACAGCTTTGCCACGAAAGGCACACTATGGAAGTAATAAGACGCGCCCTTCTCAAAATAAACAACCCGCAGCAATCCGAGGACCAGCACGATGCCCGCCGAGATGCCGAATGCGAGGTCAGCAAGCAGAATCCGTCGAGCACTGTTGACCACAAGGTCGTCCTTGGTCAGAACCAGTTCAATGACCAAGGCGGCGACGAGAGTGAATGCAGCGAGGTGGTGGAGAAACGCGAGGAATGGGCTCATGGCGCGGTTTCTTTCATCCTACGGTAAGCAGCTCAAGAATGTGTCCGTTCGGGTCGCGAAAGTAGACCCCTCGTCCACCGCCGCGATGGTTGATCGCCCGATCCTCCAATGCATGGGGCTCGCTCCCGTAGGGAATTTCCTCGGCCTGAATGCGTCCGAAAATCGTATCAAACTCCGCTTCGCTCACCTTGAACGCATAATGATGGACGTCGAATCGCTCCACATCATCATCGTAGTCGAGCGTCAAGGTCTGATTCACGCGTACCGGTGCGAAATAGCCGACGGCGTTCTCATCGAACGAAAGCCCGAACAGCCTCGCGAAGAACTTCGCTGAGGCGACCTTGTCGCGCGCCGGCACGATCGTGTGGTTGAGTTCAATCGCCATGGCTACCTACTCTTGGATTCCTCGGCTCCCAGAACCTCCTTCATGACTCCCGCGAACTCGCGCAGCGCCCGTTCGCCGTCCCCGACAAACGACGACCCATGCATCAGCGCCAACTGTTTCGGGCGCAGATCGGCCAGGCTGTGCAACGTCGGCTCGGTCAATGGCGTATAGGGATAGGGATTGGCAAACGGGGTCTGTTGACCCTGGACCAATGAGCGCCGTGCCCGCTCTACCACGTCCGATTTGGTGATTGGTTCCACGTCTCCTTCGTGAGTGAAGAGATCCGAACACAGCAAAGTTCCCGTGACTTCCTCGAACAAGACACCGGCTTCCCAATTGTGCGGGACATGCGGCGTCTGGCGGTACCGGAAGCGGTGCCTTCCGGTCTTCAGCACCTCGCCGTCCGCCAGGACCCGCGCCGGCCGACTGGCATAGTCGTTCACGCTGACCAGCGCCCCGACCAAGCCGCAGACCGCTTCGGCGTGCGGCGCCACCGCAAGCCATTCGTTCAATGCTCCGCACTCGTCCGCCTCGAAATGACTGAAGGAAATCCATCGGAGGGTCGCGGGGTCGATGAGACCGGCCACCGCATCCCGCACGAGCGGGAACATCTGTTTCATACCCGTGTGAAAGAGAAGCGGCTCATCGTCCTTGATCAGGAAATGATTAAACCGGAGATTGAATTCCGGGACGTAGATTGAAATGCAATAATGATCAGGGGCAACTTCCGTGACTCGGGCTTTGTCCGCCATCGCGCCTCCATATCAAGCTTCGCGTGAACCGCGTGCGACATTCATTGACCGTTATTGGCACGTCGGGCAAACGGATAGTCGATATTGTTTCTTGGATGCCACGGCTCCGGATTGGTCCTACCTGTGATTACACAGACGCTTCTTCCGTCAGCCGCGCCAGCACCGCCTCCACCTCCGGCGCGTCCGGCAAAACGAGATAAAACGACCGTTCCAGCGTCTCTCTCATATCGGCGACGCCGGTGAGGAGGCGCCGTTCCCTCCCGCCGTTCCGATAGTGGACGGTCAGCTGATTGTTGAGCAAGGCATAGCGGCGATCCGGCGCCGGCCTGGCTGCCAGCAATCCGGTCACGAATCGGGAATCCGGATGCGTGGACAGATACCAGTTCGCCATCTCGTAATCGGGCAACAATTGCTCGGTCAGATCAAACCGATACAAGGACACCCAGTGGCCGCCGATCTTGACCTGTTCGATAAATTCGTCATCGATCGCAATCAACCGGAACGGTTCATGCGGCGTGGCCTGCTCAACATCAGGTTCGAGCCGCAACGGCCCGGTGAGCGTGACACCGCCGAACCCCACATCCACAATGTAGCGCCGCCCATCAAGAACCACCAGCAGCAGCATGTGAGTCCGAGGAAGCACGACCCCGTCAGGGGTATTCCACAACACGCGCGCCGCCAGGCCGGTCACGTCGAAACCCAGCGCATCGAGCCCATGTTTGAGCAACAGATTCTGCTCAAAGCAATAGCCGCCGCGGCCCTCCGCCACCATTTTCCGCTGGAGCGATTCCAGGTCCAGGCTCACGGGCCATCCCATCAACGGATTGAGGTTCTCGAACGGGATGGTTTCGCTATGCTTGAGCTGAATGGCCCGCAACGTATCCAAGGTCGGCGTACGCAGGCCGTCAAATCCGATCCGGTTGAAGTAGGCGTCTAAGTCGATCGCGGTGGTTGCGACGCGTTTCACCCCTTGGCCCCCGCCATGAGGAGGTCCTCCTCTACTTCTTCCGATTCCTCCGAGATGGTGCTCTGCCGGTGTTCGGCCGCGATGAGAGAGTAGAACACGGGAACGACGAACAGCGTGAAGAGTGTCCCGATGGTCATGCCCGTGACCAAGACCATCCCGATGCTGTTGCGCGCCGCCGCACCCGGTCCCGCAGCCAGCACCAGCGGCAGATGTCCGAAGACGGTGGCCGCAGAGGTCATCAAGACCGGCCGCAGTCGAGTCAAGGACGCCTCGCGGACCGCCGCCATCCGGGAAAGCCCGCGGATCTGGAGTTGGTTGGCGAACTCCACGATGAGGATGCCGTTCTTCGCGATCAGGCCGACGAGCGTAATGAGCCCGACCTGCGAATAGATGTTGATCGTGGTGAGATCCAGAAAGCTGAAGATCAACGCGCCGGAGATGGCGAGCGGCACGGAGCCGAGCAGGACGATCAGCGGATCGCGGAAGCTCTGAAACTGCGCCGCCAACACCAGATAGATAAGGACGACCGCGAACCCGAGCGTGACGGTGAGCGCGGCTCCTTCCTGGCGGATCTGCCGCGATTCGCCTGCATAATCGAGAACGACTCCCGGCCCCGCGGCTGCGGCGGCTGACTCAAGAACCCGCAGGCCTTCTTCCTTCGTCACGCCGGGTCTCACGCCGCCGAAGATCCGGACCGCATTGCGCTGCTGAAAGCGGTTCAACGTGCGGGGAGCGGTGCCGGCCTCGATATGCGTGAAGGTTGACACCGGCACAAGCTGGCCGCCGGGCGTCCGGATCTTGAGATCGAGCAAGGGGCCCACGGTGGCGCGGTCCTTGTCGCCGATCTGCGGGATCACCTTGTAGCTGCGATCGAAGTAATTGAACCGGTTCACGTACGCGCCCCCGAGCAGCGTCCCGAGCTCACGGCCGACCCCGGCCAAATCGAACCCCAAATCGGCAAGACGCTCCCGGTCCAGCACGACGCGCGCTTCCGGCAGATCGATCTTCAGATCCGTATCGACGTAGAGAAATTTCCCGCTCTGCCACCCGGCGCCGAGCACCGCCGCGGTCGTGTCGAGCAATTGCTCGGCCGGCACATTGCTCTGCAGCACCAGTTCAACATCGTACTGGCCGGGCGTCGGCAACGGCGGGTCCAGGCGAGGGAATACGCGGAGTCCCGGCACCTGCGACACAGCGCCGTACACCTCTCCATACATCTGTTCGGTGGAGCGTGTTCGCTCCTGCCAATCTTTTGCGACCAGGCCTCCGAAACCGCCCCATGCCGTCGTCAGCGACCATGTGAATCGGGTTTCAGGAAAGGCGGTAATGGCGCGCACGATGTGTAAGTGTTCCCGATTGGTGGCGGCCACCGTGGAATCCGGGGAGGCCTCAAAGAAGAGGCTGATGTGGCTCTGATCCTCGACAGGAGCCAGTTCCTGCCGCGAAAAGAGATACAACGGCCATGCCGCAATCATGACCAGCAGCGCCGCCGCCACAATGCCCCAGCGCATGAGAAACGCGCCGTCGAGCAACCGGGCATACCGGCGGCGCACCAACTCGAATCCTCGGTTGACCCACTGGGTCAGCCGCCCTTCCTTGCCTTGCGGATGGACGAACCGGGAACTCATCACCGGCGACAGCGTGATCGCGACGACGCCGGACAACACCACCGCCACGGCAAGCGTGATCGCGAATTCGAGAAACAGCGATCCGGTCAGGCCCCCCTGGAAACCGATCGGCGTATACACCGCCGCCAGCGTGATCGTCATGGCGATAATGGGACCGAGCAGCTCGCGTGCGCCGATGAGCGCGGCCTCGATCCGCGACTTGCCCTGCCGGACGTGCCGCTCGACGTTCTCCACGACGACGATCGCATCGTCCACGACCAAGCCCACCGACAGGACGATGGCGAGAATCGTCAGAAGATTCAAGCTGAACCCGAACGCGAACATGAAGATCGCCGCTCCAACCAGGGACACCGGCATGGCGACGAGCGGCACGAGCGCCGTGCGTACCGAACCCATGAAGAGAAACACGACGACGGCGACGATCAGGATGGTCTCTCCCAGCGTCTTCGTAATCTCCTCAAGGGCGTTCCGCATGAACATCGTCCCGTCCCAGACCAACCGCATCTCGATGTCCTTCGGCAACGTCGGACGGATGCGTTCCATCTCGTCGCGGAGCCGGTGCGCAACCTCGATTTCGTTCGCTCCCGGCACGGGCCAAACTCCCAGGTAGACGCCCTCCGTCTCGTTGTACTTCGCGACCATATCGGCTTCTTCAGCCTCACGCTCGACCCGCGCGACGTCCCTCAGGCGCACGATGGCGCCGCCGCGGTCGGCGACGATCAGGTTCTCAAATTCCTCGGCGGAGCGGAGGTCGGTGTTCGCCAGCAGATTGACCTGCACGAGATTGCCCTTCGTGCGGCCGACCGCGGCCAGATAGTTGTTGCGCCGGAGGGCGTCCTGCACATCGCCGGGCGACAGGTTCAGGGCGGCAAGGCGATCCGGATCGATCCACACACGCATGGCGATCTGGCGGCCGCCTTCAATCGTCACGCGCTGCACACCGGCCACCGTCGCAAACTGCGGTTGCAACGTGCGCAACAGCCAATCGGTGACGGCCGGTACGCTCCGTTCCGTGGAAGAGAAGCTGAGATAAAACGAGGCGTACGGCCGATCGGCCCGCTGCACTTCGATCACGGGAGGTTCGGCTTCCGGCGGCAGCTCCGATCGCACCTGTTGAAGCCGCGCCGTCACCTCGGCCAATGCCGCCGTGCTGTTGTGGTTCAGTTTCAGATGCACCGTGACGGTGCTGACCCCGGCCCGGCTGGTCGATTCCACGTAATCCACCCCGGCAATCGCCGACACGACCCGCTCGATCGGCGTGCTGAGGAAGCCGCGCACCGTCTCGGCGCCGGCGCCGTAGTAGACCGTGGTGATGATCACCGACGAGCTTTCGATCTTCGGGTACTGCTGCACCGGCAGCGTCGTCAGAGCCCGCCATCCGGCGAGGACAATGACGAGATTAACCACCACCGCCAGCACGGGATGCTTGATGAAGATATCGGTGAAGGCACGCATCTCGATGATCCCTCGTCGCTCAGCGCCGGCTGATGACCTCGGCCTGCCCGCGCTTACCGTCCTGCTCACCGGTGACGGACACCAGCGCCGCGTCCCGTAGTTTGAACGATCCTGATGCGGCGACCCGCTCGCCGGCGGACAGCCCGGCGTCGATGATCACGACATCGTCCAACATGGCGCCGCTTTGAACCTGCCGGACGTACGCCCGCGTCTTGCCGTCGTTGGCCGTGACGATAATGAACACGTGATCTCCACCCGGTCCCTTTCGAAGTGCGCTCGCGGGAACGGCCACGGCTGTCCGCGATGGACCGACCGGCACCCTCACGCGCACCGAGGCGCCGGGGGCCGGCGTGTCGGCGGCCCGCTCGATTCTGGCCCGCACCAGAGCGTTGCGGGTCGTGGCATCGATGCGCGCGTCGAGCGCTACAATCTTCGCTGTAATGGTCCGCACGTCGCCGGGGGGCATCACATCCACCGTCTCGCCTTCCCGCAAACCGGCGGCGACCTGCTGGGCCACCGTAAAGTCGACGTGAACGGCTTCATCGACTCCCTGCAAGGTCGTCAATTGCGTACCTTCGTTGAGATACTGGCCCGGATGCACATCGGCTAATCCAACTCGCGCACGGAACGGGGCACGGATGATCTTGCGGGCGATGATGGCCTTGGTGCGGGCGATCTGCGCCTGCGCGACATTGAGATCCGCCTGCGCCCGATCCACTTCCTCCTCAGCCGTAGCCTGGTCCAGCCTCAGATGGTGCCTGCGCTCGAGTACTGTTTTTGCCAGGGCGGCCTGCGCTTGTTGGGCCTTCAACTCCGCCTCTTCGACGGATACGTCGAGCGCGACGAGCACGGAATCCGCTTCCACGACCTGTCCGGGCACGAGTCTGACCTGGCGGATAGTCCCGGCCAATTCATTGCGGAGCGTGATCGACCGCAGCGCCAGGACCGTGCCTATTGAAGTGGTGGTGGGACGATGCCGAATCTCCTGGGCTTCCACGACCGTCACGGATTCCATCGGCTCCGGCTGGTGGGCCGACGCCGCATGGCTGCTCTGGATGGACAGGTATTTCCACGCGGCGAGACCGGCGCCGCATGCGAGGACCACGAGGAGCAGCAAAGATGATCCGACCCAGTTGCGCGTTCGCGCGCGTGACGCCCCGGCCGGTTCCCCGTTGAGAAGAGCGCGATCGGTTGTTCTGCCTCTTCGTGTGTCCATAAGCATCACCCACCCACCTTCTTAGAATATGAGGCCCACCGGCGCGTGCTGCGCACGATCGTGTACGCCGGGATCGCCATCCATTGCAAGCGGCCCTCCGGCGGCGTCCCGGCCTCCTTGCGCCGTCCGCTCTGCGAGCAGGGGGTGCGGTTGTCCTTTGTGCTGAATAAACACAACCAGGATCTTCAGTATCTTCGTGCGGCTGGTGTTCTTCACCAGATGCCGGGGCACCCCATCGAGTCTCGCGACCGTGCCGGGATTCAAGGCCATCGCCGGCTTTCCGTCGAGTTCCAGTCGTCCTGCTCCTTCAAGCACATACAGCAGCTCGCCCTCCGGACGCAACTGCCATGAATCGACCCCTCCCGGCGGCAATTCAATGGCAATGCTCTTCCAGTCCTTTTCCGGGGCACCGGCAAGTTCTTTCGGCATGCTCGCGTGCGGCCTCTGCGAAGCATCGTGTAAATCCTGGCCGGCGGCCATGACCGGCGGCAGCGTGATGGCCGTGGACATCAATATGAATGACAACATCAAGGTTTTCATCGTTGTTCCCTCTCGTGACAGTCAGCCTATGCCGATCGGCACAGGCCGTTGACGGTTCTGGAGGATGACCGGATCGATGACTTCCCCGCATTGTATGCAACGCCGCGCCGGGAAATCGCCATACTCCTCACTCACCATCAGACCGTTGCACCGTGAGCAGGTGAGGCCGGCAATTTTCCAACCGGCCGGATTCTCCTTCTTCAGCTTCTTTTCCGGACATGTGGTCATCATGCTCATCTGTCGTCTCCTTTCTTTGATCCGTCCTTTGGAACCGCCGGCCGCCGAAAGCAATGTCAGGCCTCCTTTCCACGACCGTACTTCAATGAAAGGGTTTCGCTTGTTATCGGCAGGTGGACCCATCGCATAGATCGTTCCAGAGGGGGAAGCCAAGGGAAGGATTCCATGTAAGTGCCGGTTCCAATGGAGGTTTTCATTGCACCGTGGATATCTGGAAGCCATGAACGGAGGGATGGGACTGACGAAGGCTTCGTGCCGAGGGAACGGCACCGCGCCGAACGATCGGCGTCGTCATGATGGAGGAGGGTAAATTATTGCCTCACGACACCACCGCTCGCATGGATATTCTGGCCCGTGAGCCAGCGCACCTGATCGCTCACGAGGAACAGAACCACGTCGGCAATGTCCTGCGGCGTCCCCAATCGCTTCAGCGGTGACATTTGTGCGCCCGTCTCACGAAAGGCGTCCGGCAACATCGCCGTTTCCGTGAAACCCGGCGACACGGTATTGACCGTGACGCCTCTTGACGCCAGCTCATGGGCCAGTCCTTTGGTAACCTGCTCCAACGCGCCTTTGCTAGCCAGATAGGCCGTCACACCCGGAAAGCCCATATGAGTTCCGTCTGTGGAGATGTTCACGATACGGCCTCCATCGTTCATTACCTTGGCCGCCTCCTGCATGGCAAAATACGGCCCCTTCGTGTTCAGATTCAGCACTTGATCGAATTCCTGTTCCGTTGTCTCATCCAACGATTTAAAGAGCGCCATGCCGGCATTGTTCACCAAAATATCCAGCCGCCCAAAGCGCTGCGCGGTCTCTTGAATCAATCGGCGCACATCCGCAACTTTGCTCATGTCGGCTTGCACGGCGATGGCTTTGCCGCCTTTCGATTCAATCCCGGCTACGACGGCCGTTGCTTTGTCGGCGCTCGTGCCATAGTTGACCACAACGGTGGCCCCCTCCTGAGCGAGGCGCTCCGCAATTGCCCGCCCGATGCCGGCCGACGCGCCGGTCACGATCGCTGTTTTCCCGCGTAGTGCGCTCATAGTGCACTGCTCCTTTCCTATCTTCCTGTCCCTCGATTGTTTATGCGACTCGGTTAAGGTCATGTGACCTGATGGAGCGGTCATCCTCCGCCGTCAACGTACTCGCCGTAGCAGAACCGACGCCAGGCCGCCTCAGCAACCATGCGAGTGAGAAGATCAGGAATCCGACGATTCCCAGAATCGAAAGCCAGCCGGCTAAATAGAGGGCCAAGAGGAGCGTCGCCACATCGGTTGGTCCGAACATCTGGTGGGCCAACAGCTCAAGGACGAGGCCGGCGAGCAGCAACGCGCCGACGGCGCCTCCGAACCATCCGATCCCCCGGATTCCCCGGTCACCTGGATTGTTGTTGTTTCGAGTTTCCATAATCATCATCCTTTTTTGAGCGACCGCGCGGACCGTCCGAAGTTCGATGCCCGGCACGCGGCGGCGGTTTTCATCGGAGGTCTGTGCCACCCTCCAAGACATAGAGGGCAAGCAGTAGCATCACGGGAACAAAGCAGGAAATGAATACCAACATCCACGACATGGGCGCAGATTTCCTTCGTATGGCAATGCCGGTAGCTCACCTGAACGGTGCAAGGTTTCGCATAGCCTGTTCCAGACAACAGACCCGGCGGCCCGGCCGACGCAAGTGTCAGTGTGTAGAGGAATTTTTATCGGAAGGCGGTTGTCCTGACCGGTGGCTTCGCCATGCCGTGACGAAGGCTGCCGTGCCGATCGAACGGCAGGGCGCCGAATAGTCGGCGCACGCTATGGAATCGTCGGACAAGTCACGAGGAGGAACTAGGAGGGTCGCGAGATGCCCAGCTTCATGATTTTGGATTGGAGCGTGGTCCGCTTCATGCCGAGTTTCGCCGCCGCGCCGGCGGGACCGCCGATGACCCACTTCGTCGCCTGAAGAGCCCGCAGGATATGATCGCGCTCCGCCGCTTCCAGGGTCGCCAGGCCGTCGCTCGGCTGAACCTTGGCCGCCTGGCGCCGCTCCAACGGCACATGCAGCTCGGTTCCCTGCGACAAAATAACGGCCCGTTCAATAAGATTTTCAAGCTCACGAACATTACCGGGCCAGTCGTACTGCAACAGCGTCGCCATTTGCTCATTCGAGATCGACTCGATGTTCTTGTTCATGCGCTTGGCGAACTTCTGCGCGAAGTGCCGCACCAGAAGCGGCACGTCTTCCGGGCGATGCCGAAGCGCCGGCACGGTCACCGGAAACACGTTGAGCCGGTAATAAAGATCGCTTCGAAACTGGCCGTCCGCCACCATGCGAGCCAGATCACGGTTCGTAGCCGCCACCAGCCGCACATTGACTCGGATGGTCCGCGCACCGCCCAACCGTTCGAATTCCTGCTCTTGAAGGACCCGCAACAGCTTCGACTGCAACTCCAGCGGAATGTCGCCGACTTCATCCAGGAAGAGGGTGCCGCCGTCGGCGAGTTCGAAACGGCCGATCCGCTGCGCAATCGCCCCGGTAAACGCGCCTTTTTCGTGGCCGAATAACTCGCTTTCCAATAGACCGGTCGGAATGGCCGCGCAATTCATTTTGATGAAGGTTCGTTGCCGCCGGCTGCTCCGGTCATGGATGGCGCGGGCGATCAGCTCCTTGCCGGTGCCCGTCTCCCCCATCACCATCACGGTGGAATCCGTCGGCGCCACCACTTCGACCTGTTTGAGGACCTGTTTCAGCGCGGCGCTGTCCCCGATGATTTCTTCGAAGTTATAGTCCGTCTTGATTTCATCCTCGAGATAGAACTTTTCTCTCGCAAGCCGCTCTTTGAGCCCCTGCACTTCTTTGTGAACCAACGCGTTCTCGACCGCGATCGCGATCTGGTGCGCCACCTGACTCAAGAGCTCCACGTCCTCCTGCGTAAATCTGTCCTCGCCGCGCCGGCCCACATTCAACGCCCCCAGGGCCCGATCGTAGGACAAGAGAGGGACGGAGCAAAAGGCCTTCACGCCTTCGGCAAGCAACCGCTGCACGACGGGCGATTCGGAGCAGAGGTGTCGGAGATCTTCCTCGCCGAGCACGACGGGTTTCCTGGTGGTGATCGCGATTCCGGCCGGGGTGGTGCAATCCGAGTCGACGCGCCCTTCCTCGATGAAGGATTCGTTCTTCGCGAAGTGCAGGACATGCACTCGGTAGCGACCCTGGTCCCGGTCATGCAAGACTAGACTCGATCCGTCATGCTGGATGACCTTTCGCAGGCAAGCGCTGACGGCCGGGAACAGGTCTTCCAGAGCGAGGTGCGAAACCACGGCATTGTTGATTTCCAACAGCAGCCGCTGGCGGTCGCGTTCCCGCTCCAACTGCCGTTGCGAAGCAATCGCGCTCTCGCTGTTGAGCGCGTTATCGACCGCAACCGCAACTTGCTTCGCCACCTGTTGCATGAAGTCGAGTTCCGCTTGTTGATAGACTTTCGGTTGCAGGCTTCCAAATCCCATGGCGCCGAGGCGGCGCTGGGCCGTCGTGAGAGGCACCACACAAAACGATTGGACGCCGTTCGCCTGAAGCATTCCCGTCAACTTGGGGAAGCGATGCTCCAGCGCGACGTCGTTCACAATCAACGGCTGCTGCGTTTTCCACACCAATCCCCCCGGCGATTCCTCGACAGTCAACTGCAGGCCCGGATTGATCGTGCTGGGTTTCGAGGTGATGAGAAGGCGGAGGCGCATCACATCCCCCGCGGCCTCATGCAGGACAGCATTGATATAATCGAACGGGACGACATGGGGGAGCCGTTGGGCCAGATCACGAAACAGGTCTTCCAAGTCTCGGTGCAGCGCGATGGATTCCGAGACTTCCAGGAGCAACCGCAACCGGTCCCGATCACGCGCGAGATCCTGATGGTGCAGGACATTGTCCACCGCCACGGCGACTTGTTTGCCGACCTGCCGGAGGAACTCCATGTCCGTCTCGTCGTAGGCGCGTTTCTGCTGGCTCGCAAATCCCATGGCCCCCAGCCGCCGGAGCGCCGTCGTCAACGGAACGATGCACAATGATTGGATGCCGTCCTCCTGCATCCTCCCGGTGACAGTCGGCCAGCGATATTCCCCGGCAATGTCGGCGATAATCAGCGGCTGTTGAGTTTGCAAAACCAATCCTGCCGGAGTGTCATCAATGGGTTCTTCATGACCGCCCACGATGTCGGCCGGCACATTGGCCTGCAGCGTATGCAGCTTCATCATCTGTCGATCCTCATCGTGCAGGGACAGTGCGACAAAATTCACATTGACCACCTGCGGGAGCCGCTGAGCGAGATCACGAAACAGTTCGTGCAGATCCCGGTGAGCGGCGATGGCTTCCGAGACCTCGAGCAGAATGCAATATCGCGCGATCGTCGCGTCCGGCGTCGCAGCGCACAGTTTGTCCGGCATGGCCGTTAGTATGGGGGTATCCCCCCGCCCATTGCAACCATATCGAGAAGCGGCGGGTCCCGACAGTAGCCTGATTTCCCGCTCCGTAAGCGTCTGAAAACCCGGCGCTGTCTGAGGACCTTGCGTGATCAGGCCGCCGGACGAGGATAGGCGCCGAGCCAGCCATGGTTCTGCTTCTCGCCCCGTACTATTCCTATGGGAGCAATACTCCGCGCAGGCCCGTACGAGGATGGCCGCGTCTCTATAGGAGTTGTTGTGTCGGAGGCTGCCGGCATTGAACGGCTGTTTTAGAGCATCAGCCGAAAGCTATAGCCGTGCCGCTCGAATCCCAAGGACTCGTAGAAAGCATGGGCCTTGGGGCGCTTCAGGTTGGACGAGATAACCATCTTATAGCAGCCGCGTTCTCTGCAGAGCTTGATCGCCTGGGCCATCATGGCTTTTCCGACACCCTGCCCCTGAACGTGGGGTTCGACCGCCACATCTTCCACGATGCCGGAGCCCCCAGGTGACCGAGGTTATCCATGATAAGCAGGCCAAACGTCCCGACGATTCTGTTCTCCACCACCGCGACATAAACGGCATAGTCCGGATAGCGGGCCATGCGTTCAAAGATCTGCTCCGCTTCGGCGATAGAAATTACGCATCCGTCATCGAGCGCCGGCTGCGCATACAGCCGAAGGATGTCCGGTAGATCGGCGTTCACAGCTGGACGGATGGTCAGGTCGGGAACTTTCATGCAAGAACCACGGGTGACACGCGTGATACGCAACCCATTCAGTTTTCTCAGTGGGCCGCGTAGCCCCAGGCGTTGGCATGGAACGACAATGTGCCGGTGCCGGCTTTCCATTGAACCTGGAAGCATAATTTTTCCCCAGGCCCGACGGGAATCGGTCCCTGCACGGTCCCGACAAAGATGCCCGACCCGTCGGATCTCAATCGGCCAGACGGCGCGATCGGTATGGCCATGGAGGCGGTGGGGAGATCCTTGCTGTCTTTAATGACCATCCGTGCAGAGAGATGCTCAATGGGCCCGTCCTCCATGATCCATACGCTGCCCATGTGCAGCATGAAGGCCTTTTTCTTTCCAAGATCGACAATCGGTAGCTCCGCCGAGGCGTTATTCCCGCCGCTGGAAAGAGACCCTCCCAGCCGGATGATCTCTTTGGGGATGCTGAAGAACTTCTCTGACATAGCGTCTACTCCCTGGATAGTTGTTGTCCTCCGCAAGCCTTATCGAGCACGTGATTCCGCTTCCGCAAAGATCCTGGCATGCCATGTCCAACAGCAGCTGCCAAAAGGTTCCCGATCAGCGGCGGCAATGATCTGCTGGCGCAGCGTTAACAGAATATGAAGTTGAGACGCTATTTGTACGGGCAGCGAATTCTCATTGTGGAACTTTGACTATTTCTCCACTCCGGACTCTAGGCCGTCATGCTTGTCTCCTAAGCCGATGGACTCGATATCTCTCCACAAATCCTTGATTCGTCCTATTCTTTCAGCAAACTCATCCCTGTCTAATTTTGATTGAATCAAGTGCTTTTTCACCTCACTCTCTCTAAATCGCGCCTCCATGAGATTTTGCTCAGCGAGAAATATTCTGTTCTTAGTATCTTCATCGCCTAAATCATAATACATATCTAATTTCGCATAAAATTCTGCCGGACCCACGCCTTGCGGTATATTCCCACCCGCACTATTCACGATCTGCCTTGCGGTCTCGTAAGAGGTTTCCACGGCACGTTTCGCTTCATCCAAATTTGCTTGAAGCCGTACATGATGACCTGACGTCTGCTCAAGCAAGTCTTTGTACATGGTGAGGCACGACGGTAAGCCTCCACAGACAGCCGGAGTCTGCTCGATTGCCCTGTCAGATGCTTCCATGGACAAGCGATTCATTGCCATACTTTCTCTAAGTACATCCGCCGTGATTAACTGCATGGCGGTAAATACTTGTTCATACAAACGTTTTCTATGGTGCAAATCTTGGTATGTTCGGCCAGTACTTCCGGTATCATTGCGAGGAGTCTGAAATCTAGGACCGTGCAACATGTACGTCTGCTCTGATGAGGAGAGCCTCAATATTGCCGTCTGAGGCGGATAATCACCACCAATGCTGTTCTGAGCTCCTTTGCCAAAAATCTCATAGAAGACCGGAAACAACTCACAGCTCATTTGCTTTTTAACAGCCCCGGATAGAGCAGCGCCGCTGTTAGCATTGATCAGCTCCGCGAGCTTCCGAATAAGGTCCGTATAAAGTGCTTCTAGCCGCGAACGTAACGCAACATTGGGCAATCTATCCAGCCACGTCAGCGGAAGAAAGTCCCGCACAGTGAGTTCAGACACGTCGCTATGTGGGATCACAGCAAGGCCGTGCTGGACCGGAATGGGATATTCCACAACATAAGGATCCACACTTGGCCCCCTCCCTTGTAGCCCACCCGATTCCGGTGCGTTGGTCAATTTTTCCTTAGTTAGTCGGTGTGCCTTTTGCCAATCTCCAAAGGCGCTCCTGAATAGAACTATATTGGCAGATACGGCCAGATTTAGCAGATCGCGCCCACGGAGTTTATTCTCGACGTCACTTGTGATCCCAGGTTTGAATCGGTAATTTATTGGATCGCGCCGCTTACCCTCGTATCGCAAAGTGTATTGTGCAAGATTCTCCATGATGCGAATAGGATCTAGTGTGTCGTCAAGACTAGCATGTATTAGGTTCTGTTCCGAAGAAAGATTCTGGTCTGATTCGGCGTGGGTAAGATACTGCCGAATACGTTTTGAGTCATAGAGTTCTGGATATGAATCTCGTATTAACGCCTCGTATTCATGGTGGCCATGTCCCAATATTCCCACGACGTGATACGGAACAGTTACATCTCCTAGCGCATGGAGAATGGGCCCTAAATATTGAATGTGTCTCGGACCAGGGCCCGCAGAAGGAGAGGCAAGAAACTTCATGTAGTACCATCGAGCCATGCTTGTTATAGGAGGGAATCGCACATATTTGAGATCGAGATCCCAATTCTTTTCAAAAAGGCTTGGCTTGAGAACGTCTGGGTCGTCCTCATATTTCGATAGCTTCGAGCAATCCATTGACACTTTCATCCCTACAAACCTATTGAAGAAACTAAAAGCCGTTTCATCAATATCGTCCCGATTACTCAAATCGTATGTATATCCCGGAATCCGCCATAAATCATCGGTCTCGTTTGTCAGATAAAAATGTTGTAAGGAGGTAAAGTTGTGATCTTGGATTTCCTTTACACAATCGTCGCTGAATAACCCTATGAATTTCGACCACAAGGTTGTCGGACGAAAGCCTATATCGCGAAAATGATCGGTATTCGCCGCTTCATCTGCAACCGCCTCAAAAAGGGCATTCATATTGTGCTCAATGACCTTCGGATCAGCATTAGAATTCAACCCCAGCCACTGCAAGGCGATCTCGTAGTCTTTCTGACTAGTCCAACCATTACGATAATCGTACACATGACCGTCCATATCCTCTGCCTGCCGTTGAATCATGTACTTAAATGCATCCCTCGCAATCTGTGCATGTGTCGACTCCTTATAGCTCCACGCCACCTCATCACTCGTGCCTATCAGTGCCAAGAGAACAAGAATTCTGGTAACCCACATGTCTTTGATCATGCAAGCACCTCCAACTACGATCGGTCCGCCCCCAGTGTGCACGGCCGAATCCCTCGCCAGTCTGGCGCCGCAGCATTCGCAGCGCCGTGTCCCGCTCCGCCGTCCCTGTGGCCGGGGCGATCTGCAGGTCCACACAGAGGCCCTGTCGATTATCCATCAAGACATGCCCCGAGAAACACAGCTTCGCTTCCTTGCCTGTGCCCTTGCGGGCCAACAAGGCATCCGGGTCGATTGTGCTCTGATGGGTGGCATTGGTGCGCCGGTCTCCGTGGAAATCCACGGTCGGGTTGCCAGGATCATCCGGTGGGGCCGTTGGCGCAGGCGCATCCTTCAGTTTGACGCTCTTGAGCGAGGCCCACGCCTTGTTCAGTCTCCCATCCACGGTGAAGTGCTCATTGGAGAGCAACCCTTCGCCGCGGGCATACTTGACCACGGCATCAAAGAAATTCTGGGCGGCCTCGTGGGTCAGCACCCGCTCACTGTTCTGGCTGAAGGTGCTGTGATCGAAGACGGGCTCATCAAGACTCATATCCAGAAACCAACGGAACAGGATGTGGTAGTCCGCAGGCAGTTAGTATAACGGCGCATCAGTCCACCCCTTCCAAGGAGGCACACGATTCGCGGATCCCACTCCCGTGCCGCTCCGCTCCTGAATGGTGGCATCCTGCTCATAGGCGAGCGCGGCTCGGTGGGCATACTGAAGGGCCCGGGCGAAATCCAGCGACGTGGGAGGCACGGAAGAAATCGGCTTTTTGGTCCCGCAAGAAGAAACGAGACTCAACAGGGTCAACGCGAGAAGGGCTGGCATCAGAATGGAACGGACGGCGGATGGTCGAATGATCGGCATCATCCGAGATCACCCCTTCGAGGAGTGTGACACCTCAAGTTCCTTCTACCCTCGGCACAAGGGGAAGTCAACCTGTCTTCTGCGCCTTACCGATTTTCCTGCTTCAAAGCATTCTACTTAATTGGATCGTGGAATGATCGAGAAGTTCCCCGGGAGGATATGTGTTGCGCTACATAACCATGAATCCTGGTCTCGTGAAGCGGAAAGGAGATTCATCAATGAAACCTCACAAGCTCCGCGTTTAAGACCGGCGGATGATTCCGAGGCATGCGCGTGCGACGGTAGGATACATCACCTCCGCCAATCTTGCATGCTTGATTAATCCCGTCACATAGCAGACGGTTGTTCTTCTGGAAAGAAGAGGGACGCTATGTCGTCCGTTGCAGCGGGAGTCACAATACGATGTATTACAAAGCATTCTTCTTGATAGTGTTCCATATGGTGATCGCGAGCGGCCTGGCCGCGTGGGCCGAAGCCCAAGCGCCGCGATCGCCGACCCCTTCATCAATCGACGGGGTTGTCGACGTCCAGATTGTGGCGGAAGGGCTTGAACATCCTTGGGGGCTCGCGTTTCTCCCCGACGGGCGAATGCTCGTCACAGAACGACCCGGGCGGCTCCGCCTCATCATGCCCGGAGAGCAACTTTCCGCGCCCCTCAATGGAGTTCCGCGCGTGCAGCATGGGGGTCAAGGCGGGCTGTTGGATGTCAAAGTGGACCCAAAGTTCTCGGAGAACCAATGGGTGTACCTTTCCTATGCTGAACCGGCTCCGGACGGGACCGCCAGCACGGCGGTGGCCCGCGGGCGCCTCGCGAGCCGGAACCTGGAAGATGTTCAAGTGATTTACCGCCAGCAGCCGAAAGTCAAAGGAAGCCTCCACTTCGGATCGCGCTTGGTGTTCCTGCGGGATGGAACGTTGGCCGTCACCCAAGGCGATCGGTTCGAGTACCGAGGGCAGGCGCAGGATCTGTCCTCTGGAATCGGGAAGATCGTCCGAATCAACCTCGACGGCTCCATCCCCCGGGACAATCCCTTTTCGAATCGGTCCGGGACGCGGCCGGAAATCTGGTCCTACGGACATCGCAATGTTCAGGCGGCGGCGATGCACCCCGAGACCGGACAGCTCTGGACAGTCGAGCATGGCGCGCGCGGCGGCGATGAACTGAACCATCCGGAGCCGGGCAAGAACTACGGCTGGCCGGTGATCACGTATGGAGTCGACTACGACGGTTCTCCGATCGGCGAAGCCACCGCAAGGCCGGGCATGGAGCAGCCGGTCTATTATTGGGACCCGGTCATTGCTCCGTCGGGCATGGCATTTTACACCGGCACGAACTATCCCGGATGGCAAGGCAGCCTGTTCATCGGTTCATTGAGCCCCGGCCTCCTTGTCCGACTCATGTTAAAAGACGGGCAGGTCGAACGCGAGGAGCGGTATCTCGGCAAGTTGGGCGCGCGTATCCGCGAGGTGCAGCAGGGGCCGGACGGTTTTCTTTACCTCCTCACCGACCACGATGATGGCCGGCTCTTACGTGTCGTGAAGAAACCATAACGAATGTGGCCCTGAGCGTTTATGAATAATGCGGGCTAGGACGGCGGACGGAACCCATCGTTCACACAGTCGCCATGAAAACGGCCATCTCGATGTTTCTGTGACCGGTGCGTCCACCGCCGCAGCACCCCCTCCGCATCGAATGTCAGCACATACTCATCACACCAGGACCCGACAATGGTCGAACTGTCGTTACCGCCCATTTCCGGTTCACGGATCTGATAGACCCAGACTGTTTCCCCCGCGCGCAGTGATCCGGCCCAGAGCGGATTGCCTAGATGTCCGCGAACCTCCTGCTGCGTCGCCCGATCCTGCGCCGATCGCAAGTATACGGTTTCTTTAGCGAGGAATAGCGCGCAACCGGTTGCGACCAGGATGGCGCCGATCGCGATGAAGGACCACCCCGGCGAACGCTTCTTCTCAAGGGAGGAGTTCACCGCGCCGCACCCGCTCGCCGCCATAATTTTGTTCATCACGGATCATCCGGAAAGAGATTTCACGACACAATAGTCGGATGTCTCATGAGTATGACACATTCAGCGAAGCCGTTCCCGTAGTTCCGTGACCGCGTAGCGGCCGGGAGTATAAAACGGTCCCTGATGTATTTACGTGCCGCCACCCTGGTGAGGATACGGGAAACGCCTCACAGAAATCGCCTCATGATGGGCCGGCAGGCATATCTACGTACGCACGTCTTGATCGATACTGTATCTATTCCTGTACAAACCCGTATCGGATGGGATACAGGCGGCGGCATAGTACCCTGAACCATCGGCGACTCTCTACTCCAACCTCGCTGATATCCGCAGTTTTGTATTCCGGGCAAACTCTTTGCGTGCATACCAGGCACTCTGATAGAGACGCATCGCTGCATTTCGCAGCACTCGTTTCACATCAAGCACTCATTCGACGCGTCGACACGGACGATGTCGGCACGTGTTGTGTTGTCGGCGCCGGCATTGCCGGCCGATTAACCTTTATCACCACGGAGGATGCTATGAAGGCAATCAGCCCCATCGGGATCTTACTTTCTACGGCTTTGGCGCTTTCCGCGCTGGACAGCCTTTCTTATGCGCAACAATGGAGCGGCGCACCCGGTCCGAATGGACGGATCACCAGGCAGGGGCCTGTGGTGCTCGGCCCGGCATCGGAAGTCGCGGATGCGAAAGCGCTTCTGGAACTGTATCGTCCGCTGGAGGGAGAGAAGCATGTGTTGTTCAGCGCGGGCGCCACTTGGAAAGACGACCCCGTCAGGCGCTTCGAGATAGACACCGAACGCACCTATATAGGCGGAGCCAGGAGTAAGGTCGGCCTGCTGTATCCCGACATCGATTTGGCTGTGCATCGAAAGGCAGTGATCGGCACGAACAACCTGACCGCACACGTCCCGGCCGATTATAGTTTGGCCGTGGGCGGAAAGATCCTGGCCGAAGAGGTCCGCGTGAAGCTGATCAGCGAGTGGGCCGACTATGCGTTCGATCCCGGCTATCGACTCAAGAGTTTGGGAGAAGTCGAAGAGTTCATCCGAGCCAACCATCACCTCCCCGACATTCCCAGCGCCACCGAAGTAGAGCAAGACGGCATCAGTCTCGGGGCCATGCAGGCGAAGCTGCTGCTCAAGATCGAAGAGTTGACGCTCCACTTGATCGAACAGCACAAGACCATCGACCAGTTACAACGCCAGCTTGCCGTCATGGAGCAGAGCCGCGTAAATCCATCGCCTCGTAGCGCAGAGTAACAGCCGTCACGCTGGAGAAAGGATTACAGCTATGAATGCCATACCAACCTGGATCGTGGCGATAACATTTGCTTCGCTGCTCGCGGCCCCTCTCTCCCAGGCCGCACCGGAGAAAGAGCGGCCATCTGAACTAAGGACCACGTCGGTCGTGGAAGCCGGCGTGACGAAAGAGTATGCCGATCCCGAGTCGGTCGTCCTGACCAACGGGTTCTGGGCCAAAGCCGGATCGGATGTCATCGTGAGGACCGCGTTACGCTTCCTTCAATTATCGGATCACCCGCATGTCCCGCCACCGCCGCCCGATCCGAACGATCGCTCTCCTGCTCGCCTCCCCGATTGTCCGGACGGCAAGACCCATAGCCCCTGCATTTCCGGCACCGGGGCGGACACGTTATCGATCGAGCGCGGTTCTGGCACGACGGTGGAGCTGCCCCATCCGACGGCCTATCCGGTCGAGGTCGACATTGGACTCGATGTGCGCTTGCCCAATCCGGATCACTACTATGCGATCAACCGCATCAATCTTATCGAGGGCCACAATAATCCGTGCCGGCTACAGTTGTGGGGAAACATGATCGACCCTCGTTTCTCCAAGGATCAGGACCAGCGATTATTGGCTCGAGTGGAACTCCCCGCGTGCAAAGGAAGCCTCACGAATCATATCGGTATGAGCAAAGTCGGGTTCAATCCGGCAAAACATCGATTCGTGCGCGCCATTCAAGTCTGCCTCAATCACCATGCCACCCTCGCGGATGTGCCGCCGAGTCCGCTTGTCGGCCGCAAAGGTCGATTGGAAGTCAAAGGCCTTGCGGTCCGGGCGGGCCAGGTGTCGTCCATGAACGAGCACGTTGCGACCTTGAACGACCCGATCATCACAGACGAGCAGCCGAACTGCCCCAACCACGGCGCCTACACCGGGCCGGGCAATGGTGACAGGCAAGGATGGCATGTTTGGTCCACCTGGCCCGAGGGGCAGGTGGCGGCCGGATTCACGGTCTACGTGGCGGAAGGCAAGGCGTTCTCGGGCATGAGGGTCAAGTGCAAATACGTGCGGCTCTTGCCCGGTGCTGTACCGGCCCAGGATGATCAGGGGTACTGATGGGCTGCTTCTTAGAATGTCGAAGGGAAGGGGATCAGCTCAGCTGGACCGCGCCTTCCTGTTTGTTCCACGCCTCGATCTCGGCGGGCGGCCGCTTCCTGGCATGCTCGCCGATCCAGGCGGCGATCTGCTCGTCCGTCGCGCCGGTCGCAACATAGGACCGGAACGATTGGTAATCGATTCCAGCAAACTTGAGCCACCGTTGATCCAGCGGACAGTTCGACAGATAGTCGCCCTGCCAGCCGATCAGCGCGGAGCGGCACTTGTCCAAGGCACGAGCGGCCAATGCATAGCCGCTTAGTGTGACATGCGGGCCGCGTGGCGAGGCCTTGTCATCTCGTAAGTCACGGGCCAACTCTTTGACCTTCTCGAGATCTTGTTTCATCGAATCCTCACCGGGTCATTCATCTTCCGTGTCTCTACCTGACCGATCGTTGCCATTGATCTTCCTGTAGATACTCCACTCACGCCTCGAGTTCAATATCCGTCTCCCAAATCAACACCTCGGCTCCTTGCAACGGGTCGGCAACCAAGCGCCGGGCTCCGGCCGCTGTGAGCCGCACCGCGTCACCGGCATGCAGGGACCCGGCGTCTTCCAATTCGACTGCGCCTTTGGCCACGAACACATGGACATAGCGGGCATCCGGAACTGCGACCGACTCGCCCGGTTGAAGCCTGCCGCCCCACAGCACGGCCGCTTTCTGGCTGATCGAAACAGCCGCGTCATGCCCGCGGCCGGACGCGATCGGCACGAGTCCGCCCTTGGCCAGTTCCTTGTTGATGTCGAGCTGTTCATAGCCGGGCTTGATTCGCTCGGTGTCCGGGGGGACCCACATCTGGATGAAATGCACGTCCTTGTCTCCCTGCGGATTCAGCTCGGAGTGCCAAATTCCCGTCCCCGCGCTCATCCGTTGAGCCAACCCCGGGTAGATGATGCCATGGTGCCCCTCCGAATCCTTATGTTCGAGCTCGCCGTCCAACACCCACGTCACGATCTCCATATCCCGATGGGGATGAGTCTGGAAGCCCATGTTGGGCTTCACTACGTCATCATTGCTCACGAGCAAGAGGCCGTGGTGCGTATTGGCCCGATCATAATGATGCGAGAAACTGAAGCTGTGCCGGGAGTCCAGCCAATCGATGCTGGTATGGAAGCGCTCGCCACTCCGTCTGATGTCCACGGACGGTTGCATCGCGTCCTGCTTTCCTGTCGTCGTCATGGTGCCGCTCCTTTCCTTGGCTGATTTCCCTCTCTCGTTTTTCATCTGGCTCGCCGTGCCGGGTTTCTGTATAAGACGGATCTACGCGAAAACAAGAAGGCACCAGCCGGTACGGCAGGCACCGATTGGATACCGGCGGCGCCAAGGAGAACCGGTGAACCAGTCTCCTCTCTGTCCGGCAGAAACAACAGCGAAACTCATCGGGGGCAGATGGAAGATCGTGATCTTGTGGTATCTCTTCCAGGGCGTCAAACGCTTCTCTGAATTGCACCGCGCGCTCAGGGGTGTGACACAGAAGGTGCTCACTCAGCAACTCCGGGACATGGAACGGAACGGCATCGTCGCGCGAACGGTCTATGCCCAGGTGCCTCCCAAAGTGGAATACTCGGTTACCCCCCTGGGCATGAGTCTCAAACCCGTCGTGGAGGCAATGCACCGGTGGGGCGTCGAACATACGTCCTCGGACAAGTGACCGAACCGAGCCGAATACCGTCGTGACATCTCGACCACTCGATGTGACGGAGTCGTACGAGGAGATGACGTTGCAGGCGCGAGTCGTATTGACGTGGGTGGACACTCTCACCGGTGTTGGAAGAACGGGCGGCAGCTTAACCGCTCAGGCGCTCGATGTAGGACCGGATTCGTCTGGCATTGGCGCCGACGTCGCTCTTCCCGACTCGCGAGACGGAGCGCACATCGATGCGGCTGCCTTGATCGGCGTTCACGATCCGAACGACCACATCATCCTTAAAGCCGAACCAGAACGTGGTATCCGTCGCTTCGATGCGGCCTTCCGACGGATCGGCCGCCACGATGTCCCAACCCATGTCGCGGGCGGCGGCCAGCGCTTTGCCGAACGCCTGCTCGGGAGAGATATTCACATGAAACGGCCGGAGGTCGGCATAGGCGGCGCGCTGCTGGGCGGCGATGTCCGGACCTCCATAGTCGGCGGGATTGGGCGCATCCTTCCGGAGCGCCAAGACGGCGACAAATACCGGTGGAGTCTCCGTGTCGGTCGTAATGTCGTGAATGGGCGGCACTCGCTGCGCCGTAAGTTTCTGCTGCCATGGAACTCCGGCAACGACGAGTCCCAACGCCAGCCCGATGAACGCGGGCAAGAGAGCGCGGGGGCGGGCCGACAGCAGCGCCATGACGATGCCGCCGGCCGAGAGCACCGCCGCCGCCAGCGCTCCATAAGCCGCCCAGGTGAGAATCTGGAATCCCATGCGAAAGTGCCACCAGTCCCATCGGCTGCCGAGTCCGGCCAGCACCGCCGCGGCGGCGCAGATGACCGCCAGCACCAACCCGCCGGCCGGAACTAATCCCGAACGGTTCATGCACGCAACCCTCGCTCCGGGTTGACCAGGATTGAGTTAGTTCCGCCTCTCAGGCTTCCAACTTCGCGTCCATCGTAATCTTGGTATTGAGCAGCTTCGAGATCGGGCAGCCGGTTTTCGCCGCCTGGGTCGCTTTTTCCCAGGCAGCCTGATCGGCATTGGGCACCTTGCCCTTCACGTCGAGATGGATCTGCGTCACGCTCCACCCGGCGTCGAGCTTCTCGAAAGTCACGGTTGCTGTCGTATTCAATTGCTGAGGGGTCAGGCCGGCACTGCCGAGCTGGCCGGAGAGCGCCATGGTAAAGCAGCCTGCATGCGCGGCCGCGATCAATTCTTCCGGATTCGTCCCCTTGCCACTTTCGAATCGCGTGCCGAAGGAATATTGCGCCTTGGACAGCACGGTACTTTCCGTCGATACTGTTCCCTTGCCGGTTTTCAGGTCTCCTTGCCATTCCGCCGAAGCATTCCGTTTCATATCGCCCTCCCTGGTTAAATCGTCGTTAAGTCGTCATCGTCAAGACCGCACGGAAGCGGGTTTTTCCGCTCATCATCTGCTGATAGGCCTCCTGCGCTCGATCGAGCGGATACCGTTCGATCATGGGATGCACGCCGGACAAGGCGCTGAACCGCAACGTGTCCTCGCTGTCCTTCGCCGTCCCGGACGGCCAGCCTTGGACCGACGCGCGCCTCATGATCAGCGTCACGGCGTTAACCGTGACCGGTTCGCCCGGCGCCGCAAGGATAAGAAGTTTCCCATTGATGCCCAGCCCTTCCACCATCGAGGCAATGGCCTTGGCGTCAGGAGCCGTGGCCATAATCACCCGCGCGCCGCCCAGCTTCAGCAGTTCTTCAGCGGGATTCCCGGCCGAGGCGTCGAGATAATGGCTCGCGCCGAGCTTCTTGGCCAGCGGCTCCCGGTCCTTTCCTCGCGCCACCGCCACCGTGACACATCCCATCTTGGCCGCATACTGAACCGCCAGATGCCCCAGCCCGCCGATTCCCTGCACGGCGACGAGATCGCCCGCTCTGGCCCCGCTGTTTCGCAAACTATTAAACGTGGTGATCCCGGCGCACAGCAGCGGCGCCGCTTGGTCGGCGGGCAGGTCCTCGGGAAGAGCCGCGACCGCCTCCGCCGGTACAACCACATACTCCGCCCACCCTCCGTCGTAGCTGATCCCGCACACTTTTCCGAAGCGGCACAGAACAAAGTCGCCGCGCCGGCAGGAGTCGCACTGACCGCAATGGCCTCCATGCCAGCCGACGCCGACGCGCTGCCCAGTTTTCCACATGTCCACGCCGGAACCCACCGCATCGATTCGCCCGGCGATCTCATGTCCTGGGATACGCGGGTATTGCAGGCCCGGCCAATGTCCCTCCTTGACGAACATGTCGCTGTGACAAATACCGCAGGCCTCGACCTTGATCCGCACCTGGCCCGACTGCGGCTCGGGAATGTCGCGTTCGACGACTTCCCAGTCGCCCCCGGCCCTCGCTGCTTGCACCGCTTTCATCCGTGCCATCATCCGCCTCCGGCTCATTCAATAAGAACGTCAGACTCTATGCAAGGGTTCTGTTTGTGGTGATGCAAAGAACACGTGGTTCAGCCGGCCGATTTGAAGACCTCGGCCAGCGTTTTGCCATAGGGATAGAACAACTCGGCTCGCTTGCGGTCCTGCGCCCACGCCTCACGGAATTCCGGCAGCGTGATATCCCAATCCGGACGGATCTTTCGTGTGATCTCCCGCAGGTCCATCCGAAGCTCCTCGACAGACGGGCGGCCCCAGTACCAATAGCCGTTGTAGATCTTGGAGATCTTCAGCTGCGGCTCGAGCACCAGCGTGTAGGGAATCATGGGATTGTGGTCGGGGTCGGTGTACTCCGCGATATCCAAATCCTTTTGCACCTTCCGGCCTGGATCCGACAGGAATGGCCATTGCGCTCCGAGTCCATCCCGGAACTCATTGGTCTGGAGCAGATTGTCGGTTGAGAGGGTCACGAGGCGCGCATAGCCGACCTTCACTTCCGGAAAGAAGTCGACCAGATGTCGAAGTTGGCGGCGATCCTTCGGACAGTAATGCCCTCGGGAGAGGACCAGAATCATCGGATCGATGCCTTGCAGCTCGGAGAGCGTCCGCCTGGTTCCGGTCTGATCCGGCAGTTCATAATCGGGAAACGCCGCGCCTATGGCGATGCCTGATCTCATGAGCAGCTCCTGTCATGTGAACATGGATGAACCGCCGCGAAACGATCGCGGCCCATCAAGCGAGTATAGGGAATCGAGATTGTATGTGCGAGAAGATTACGGAGGGTCAGATTTTCATGTTGAACTAATTGAAAAGAGCGGAACTGCGGCTCTCAAAGAGAACTCGGACGAGGCAACCGACCAGGAATCGATCATATCCGGCTGATAGAACATGCCGGTACGGTACGCAGCCGTGCCGCACCGGATTTCACCGATGCATCACTGCCAATTCGCCGCCAGAATGGTCTGCACATCCTGCGGCCGCTGATCGATCGCTTGATCCCAGGACAGCCCAGACTGTTGCGTAAAAGCGGCCATGGCCTGAATGAGTTGATCGACTTGATTGTTCATCAACTGCTGGCCGTTGCCGGCCTGTATGACCTCGGTTTGGTTGGCGGCGCCGCCGTACCAGTTTTGAATACTCACTTGATCGCCTGTCCCATGAACGGCGAGGCGGAGATCATTGGCCTGTCGGCTGATGACCAGGTCGAACGGATTGATCGTCGTCCCAAACTGCATCCGGTCCGAGGAACCGCTGGTATCCTGCACAATGTCCTGTCCATCGCCGCGGGTAAACTGAAAGATGTCGCTGCCTGGGCCTCCATTGAGAATATCGTTGCCTTTGCCGCCGGCCAGCGTGTCGTTTCCATCGCCGCCGCTTAGTGAGTTGGCGGCGTCATTTCCGGTGATCACGTTCGCGAGAGAGTTGCCCGTGCCATTGACAGACCCAGTCCCGGTCAGCATCAGGTTCTCCACATTTGCACCGAGTGTCCAGGTGACGGAACTCTGTACGGCATCCGTACCGCCGTTGGCCGCTTCCACGACCGTGTCGCCCGTTCCGACCACATATGTGTCGTTTCCTCCCCCGCCGGTCAACGTGTTGGCCGCGTTGTTGCCGACCAGTATATTGTTTAAGGAGTTCCCGGTTCCCTTGATGGCGGCCGATCCCGTGAGCGTCAGATTCTCGACATTCGCAGCCAACGTATGAGTCACTGAACTTTGCACCGTATCCGTTCCGCCGCCGGAGGATTCCACGACCGTGTCGCCGGCCCCCACTATATACGTGTCATGTCCGGCGCCTCCGGTCAGTCGATTGGCCGCGCTGTTTCCGGTCAGCACATTGTTTAGGGCATTCCCGGTACCGTTCACCGCTGCGGTTCCGGTTAACGTCAAGTTCTCCACGTTGGCGCCAAGCGTATACGTAACAGAGCTAAGGACGGTATCAGATCCTTCATTGAGGCTCTCGGTCACCACATCGCCGGTGTTATCGACGACATAGTTATCATCACCCAGGCCGCCGCTCATGCGGTCCGCTCCCTGCATTCCGTTGAGTGCATTGGCGGCGCCGTTGCCTATGATAACGTTATTGAGCCCGTTCCCCGTGCCGTCGATCGCAAGTCCTCCGGTCAACGTGAGATTCTCCACGTTATTGCCCAGTATCCATGACGCGGAACTCTGTACCGTATCGGTTCCGCTACCGGCCTGCTCGATCACCGTATCCCCCGTTCCTACGATGTAGGTGTCGTTGCCTGCTCCACCTGTCAGGACATTGGCCGCACCGTTGCCGGTCAAAATGTTATTCCCGGTATTTCCTGTTCCATTGATCGCGGCGGCCCCGGTGAGCGTGAGCTGCTCGACATTCGCGACCAGCGTATACGTGACGGAGCTTTCAACGGTATCGGTTCCTTGACCGGCCGATTCAGTGATCACATCACCCACGTCATCGACGATATATAGGTCGTTACCCGTGCCTCCTAAGAGCGTGTCCGCTTCGCGCGCTGCCGGCTCTCGCCGCCGGTCGCGCTCATGCTGCCGCTCTTGTATGCCAACGTAAAAAAGCTGCCCAAGCATGGTCATTCCTCTTGGACCGAAGAAAATATAGTTGTTCCGCAACCACTCGTCCGTAATTGTTGTTCCGATTCGCCTCTTGAACAGCCAGTGATTCTCATGTCAGTGCTCTCGTTGGGACTCCTTCTAACATACCCGTATAGGTCCTTATCTTAACGTCGGCGTTTCAATCGTACTTCGGTGTTTAGGATCCTGAATAGGTCTCTTATGCAAGCTTATGGATGCTTTTTGACCTTCTCCTGCGTCGTGTAGATTTAGAAAACCGTTACGTATACAAAGTCGGACAATAGAACCTTAGCCGCCTTGGGGAATTGATGAAAAGATGCCTGGAGAGGTCAGTGGAGGACATGCGTGGACAGTAGGGACAGATCTGAATCAGATCCTTTCTGGACTTGAACCCAGTCGTTACCATATGCAATGCCGATAACACGTACTCTGCAGAGGCGTTAAGACATAATCGACGCTCTAGGTGTGCCAATGACAAGGTGAGGCAGGAAAGGTTGGCCGAGACTTTACTATTGAATCGATATCTCGGAGTCAATTCTCACTGATCGACGATTTCCTTCGAATAAAAACATCAGGTAGGCCCAAAAAGCCCCGAACAGATCCCTTTGTCTCTGGCACTCATAGCCGCACGATAAGGAATGACCATCAAGTGGCGTGCAAGCTCTTATCGATTTTTTCATCCAGCGTATATGATTTCAATGCCGCGTCAATGTCAGCGACATAATGGGGGTCTGAGCCTATTAGCCATTCCAGTATTTCGATAGCCTTTTGAAGATGCCCTTCGAGAGCACTAGGGTCAACCTGAATTTCTTGCAGTTGTGCTTTTAAATCTAGGACATTTGACCAGTTGTCGCTTGCTCTCCAATCGTACATTGCGATTCTAGCAATGTGCAAAATCCCTTTCTTCGCTAATGTCCTTTTCACATCGTCTGAAGACGATGTGAACCCTTTTAAGCGCACCCATTCTGATGCTTTCGAGACCGCGAGCACGGATATGATATGCGGTTCGACGACATGGCCGGAAAATATCTGAGTATAATACTCTTCCCAAACCTTGTATTTACGACCACGCGCATCCGACGGCTTTTTCAAGACCACTGACAGGTATGCTTGTCCGACAGATTCATTCGCGATGATTTTAGAGCTGGGTATAGAGAGGTTATCATACTGCCTTGGCTTTCTCTCATAGTGATAGCCATAAATGCTGAAGGCTCTCTCCATATCAAGCTGAATTGTGTCATTTGCCCTAAGATCTCGATTGGTGATTCGGTTTTGGTTATTCGTCGTCAGGACTATCTTGTCAACCAAATCCTTTTCCTTCGTTTCGTAGATCCGAACAACGACTCTCACGTCGGCAGCAAGGTTGCCGTGCTTCTGTGCAGTAGCTAACGTTGTAGCAGTTTGGCAACCGTTAACTATCTGCAGATTCTTGATCTTGATATGAGGATTGTCTGGGTCTGTGACGGCGTCAAACTGGTCACACACAACTGTAATACCATTGTTCAGGAACCAGAACTGATAGCTCGAATCTGGATTGATCGCAGTCTCATAGATGTCCTTGTTTACGGCTCCTGACCCGCCCAAATATCTTCTCAAGTTCAGGTCAAATATTGACCCTTCCTTATCAGCATTAACTATACGTGCGACCTCACGCGCTGATGCCGAACACACTAATCCCTTCAAGTCACCCGAGTAATACTTTATGAGTGATGGCGTATTCGCGTCATACTGAATACGCAAATCTGCGTCGATTTGTTTGTGTTGACGCTCTTGAGCATTGATCAGGCCTACGAGTTCATCCGCCCCGATCACCAAGAAAGAGAATTCACTGAAAGTTCCATTGTCGTACTCGTCTAAGATCGCTTTGCGCTCTTGAATGCACTCCTGGGATATCTGAGAAGTAAGCCCGTTAGTAGCATATCTAACTACGATACGAATATTTGAAGGGCCAATGCTTCCCTGCAACGACCTATACTCAGCTATCTTATCGCGGAAGGCAGTATTACTTAGTGTCTTAATGTCGGCCCTGGGCTTATTGAAAAGCCAATTTAGGCCATTGCGTATCTGAATTATCGAGTTTGACGAGAAGGATTCAGTATTCTTAACCTGAAGAATATAGACGGTCGCCTGGTTCGTTCCTTCTTCGATCGTTATAGCGTCAATCTGTTTATCCTGTCCGCCATCTGTGACATCAGTCTGATCAAAGGCATGAATGCTTTGACCTGTTATCAGATGTTGAGCCAGTCGAAGAAAGGCTTGATCAGAAGGCAGGCCCATCAGCGTTCCAATTTCTGCAATCCTTTCTTGGACGATTTGCTGACGGAGATTCATCGTTAAGTTCCTCTCTTTGCGAGTTGCACTATTGGAGAGCAGCAATACTAACATGCATCTATCGGACTAACCATCGCAAAACGGCAAGCACAGTGTATCTTATTAAAGGTTGCGGCTTGCGTAACAACCTCATAAAATGCTGCGGACTTATTTAATCACGGGAAAAGATTAGGGGTACCAGATGCATCGCCAGTCACTAGATGACGCGTACCATATGGTCGCATACATTTACGGAGAACAAAACAGTCAAAGAAGTGCTTCCGCGACATTCGCACACTTCGTCGAGGTTTGTGGCGCCCTTACCGTTCACGATCGAAAGAAAAGACGAGAAGGACTCGGAGTCTTAGATGCTCTGTGCAAGGCATTAGGCTGGTACTTCCCATTGATGGCCAAGTTCAGAGTCAAAAGTCTCCAAGAGCTCATATATAAGAAGTATCCATATGCCTGCCCATATTGCAGAAAAACACCGCATGTGGATGTCGTCTGCAAGACAGTTAAGGGAACCGCAAAGACTGTAAGTCATCATGAATTGGCGGAAAAATGGCGCGTGAATCAAGACAGAATGCCGACGACTCTCGATGATTGGCAAAGGATGTTTCAGGAGATCTATCCGCGCAGCGTCTCTGACCAAATTAGTACTTTAGGATTATTTGAGGAGCTGGGGGAGTTGGCGGAAGCCATCCGCGTTTTTGACCGCTATCCCAAGTACTTCTGCGGAGAGGCCGCAGACGTATTTTCATACCTAATGGGCATAGCGAACGAATTGTCGTTGCGTACACAGCAGGATGGACAATCTGCCTTTTCTCTTCAAGTGGAATTTTTTTCGCGCTATCCAGGGCTTTGCGTTCAATGTGGCTATCAGCGTTGCAAATGTCCTCCGATTCCTGAAGCGACGGTAGGAAGGCTAGCAAAGGAATTGGACATTGGTGCCACAGATGATTTATTTCGCATGGATCCTGCCTCCTTTGAGAAGGCGGGCAAAGAGATCGCGGATACGTTGCTATTAAATGTGGGTGGCTATAAGGGCTTGCTGGAAAGATATCCTTTTGATAGGGGAGCCATCAACAATGCAGTCATAGAGCTTTGCCTTCGTCTAGCCGAACAATTTGAAGACGGAGATCCGATTGCAAAGAGTCTTCGCGCTGCAGCCATTACCGCCTCTAGCTCTGCGCTGCAACCTGGCTCTCGAGGGCGATCATCATCAATACAGCCTGTGATTAGCACCCTAAAAGAGGCCCTTGCAAAACTTGGAGGTGAGGGCACTGTATCAACGTTGTCCCCTTCGGGGCCGCTGCCAGACAAGCTTGGTCAATCCCTGGGTGCTGTTCGCATTTTACTCGCTTCGTGTAGCCCCGATGTATCTGCACCTCTTGGATTGCAGACCGAGGAACGAACCATAAAAGAAGCGATCCAGTTATCCAAATATAGGGACCATATTGTCATTGAGACTCTTCCTGCTGCCACTATAGATGACTTGCGTCGTGCTCTCCTAACAGTTAGTTTCGAGATAATACATTTCTCAGGTCATGGCAGTTCCAAGTTTGCACTGTTCGAAGGGGGGCAATCTGGAACGAGCATTTCTATTGAGTCAATTGTGGAAGAAGTCGGTCGATACCCACAGGTCAGATGTCTTGTCCTAAACTCATGCTTTTCGCTTCAGACACTGAATGGGCAAGGATTAAACTTTCATATAATCGGCATGCAGTCTGAAGTTGGAGACCAAGCTGCTATCGAATTCTCTCGAGGATTTTATGATGCGATAGGGGCAGGCAAGACGATCGATGACGCCATAATGGGAGGTAAGAGTTGTGTGAAGCTCAAAGGTCTTGAGCAGGAATTGCCTCTAAAGGTAATCCAGCCCAAGCTTAGCAGTGATGTTCGAGACGAATCATGATTTCATTCCTATACCCATTGTTTTTGCCAACTAAGCTTTACTTTTAGTATGCCCGATAGCCTAAAGCTTTCAGAATATGTTGATGAGGATATGCTCATTAGACGCATGCGTACCGACGGCATTCATCACTCCATTAACTGCTGTGATGAGACAGCAAGAGAACTAGCTCGGGCTTCGTATAGGAAGATACACGTCTACACAACGGTCTACTTGGCGATTCCTGAATCAGAATTCCGAGATCAACAAATACAACGGTACATTTTCCTACTGCTAGCAGAACTTGAGCATGATGATCGAAAAATATTCGTAGCAGCGCAGTTCCCCGACTGTATCCGTGATTGATTGATTTGGTCTGGCTGCGTACCAGCCCAAAATGCGATAAGAGCAAGTATATAGTCAATCCCTCCATGTTTAAGTCGCCAAGGTCTCGTCATCACAGTACCGGCCCCGGTTTCAATGGCATTATGGACAGTTCAGCGCCAGCCTATACCCTTCGGCTACCGCCTCTTCTTCTCTATCAAATGACACCTTGTTCTTTGGCGCAATCTCACCGTAGTTCGGACAGTCAGGACGATGATAAATACCGCTCCTGCGATTGCCCAGGATAGGCAAGCGGTAAATTGAACTAGCATCTGGGGACACGGTCACTGGCGTCTCTTTAAACCATCTCTGTGTTAGTTCGGGTACTGAGAAGGAACTACTGGAAGACAACCCAAAAGCACTTCCCTCGTTCAATCTTTTCTTCTCTCCCTTTTGCCGTTTCTTCTTCGCAGCTTCTTCGCCTCTCGCTTCCCTGAAATCCCAGGGTGTCACAGGGTTTGGCTCAATCCACAGTCCAAGCTTCTTCTTCGTAGCCTCTTCTTCCAAGAGCTTCAGAGTTTCATCGTTCGGTGCATACTTCCTGAACCACCAACACCAACCTTGCTTCACCAACTCCTGATTAAGATTCGTTCCATCGGGCAGTTCGACCTCTGCGACAGTCCTTTTGTATTTGTCCTGTGTCTTTGGTTTAACTGTAACCTCTTTCCCAAAAGCAAGCTGTGAAGTTGCTTCCTTGGCTCTCTTACCAAACGATTGACGTCTCTCAGGACAATCGATCCCGTTCAAACGTATTTGCTCCGCTTTACCGTCGTGCATGACCTTAATTGAATCACCATCAACCACGCCGACGACCTTGCCGGAGAATACTTCCAAGGCGGCTGCATGGTGAGCCGCGAGTATCGGAGCATAAAAAAGAAGAATCAGAACTCCGATGAAAACGAGAATCTTTACAGGCTTGAGAAGCATGGAAGGACATCCTATATCCGACAGAAGTCTACGTACTGTTTATCACTGTGTCAACGCGCCTTTCTAGCGGATTGAAAGGACCGGTACGGCAAAACTGTGCCGATGTAAGACTTCCAGACGGCATGAATCTCAACCGCGAACTCGTTAAACCGGGCTGGTGCTGTGGTTCAAAAAGTATGCGCCGTATGATTCAGTGCGGAGGACTTGGAGACCGAAGCGCGAAAGCAGAACCTAGGATTGTGAGTGAGCGCTCAACGCGTTCCATGGTGGTGGTTTATAAGGGCGAGGCCGGAGAAACTTGCAAAAAAGAAACCGCTACCTCAGCAGAAGCTGCGCGACACGAGTTTAGTAATTCGCAATAATCCCATAGAAGGTGCTTCAACGTTGGTCATTGAACAACACCGGCTGATTGATGACCAGCCCCGCTGATTGTTTTAACTACAGTGAATAGCCGTAAAAATTCAGGTGCCATTTGTAAGCCAGTCGCAGGCACAGCACGCCGATTAACCCTAAACCGAAAATATCAGGAGAGGTCCGGCGGAACAAGCGCGACCATTGCCGAGAGGAGCGGGGCGCCCACCGCGGGTTTGCGGGGCAGGAAAGCCGGAACTGACCACGCCACTGTGGTCCATGACCACAGGCACGGGAATTCCGGAAGGATTCCGCCTCGGCAAATCCCGGAAGGGCCGCTCCGGAGGTGGGGAAGCGCGGGTCCCGCCGGACCAATAATTTCGGTTTAGGGTTAATGTTATTGGCAACTCACCCATAAATTGTGTCACAGGCAACACCCGCCCCGCTCACAACCCCTTCCATTTCCAGTCGCGGATCTCGGGCATGTCTTCGCCGTGCTTGCGAATGTACTCCTTGTGCTCGGTGCGCTTATCGCGAATCGCCTGCTTGGCATAGGCCGCGGTTGAGCCCAGTCCCACCCGCTCGATCACATCCGCCGCCAGGTGAAAGCGGTCCATGTCGTTCAGGAAGACCATGTCGAACGGTGTCGTGGTCGTGCCTTCCTCTTTGTATCCTCGGACATGGAGGTTTTTGTGATTAGTCCGCCGGTAGGTCAGCCGGTGGATGAGCCAGGGATAGCCGTGGTACGCGAAGATGATCGGCTTGTCGGTCGTAAAGAACGTATCGAAGTGCTTGTCCGGCAACCCGTGCGGATGTTCGTTCTTATCCTGTAGTTTCATCAGATCCACGACATTGACTACGCGAATCTTCAGCTCGGGCACGTACTCCCGCAGCAATTGCACCGCCGCCAACGTTTCCAGGGTGGGGATGTCGCCGGCGCAGCCCATGACCACGTCGGGGTCGCCGCCCTTATCGTTGCTCGCCCATTCCCAAATACCGATCCCGGCCGTGCAGTGTTTGACGGCCGCGTCCATGTCGAGATACTGCAACGCCGGCTGTTTCCCCGCGACGACCACGTTGACGTAGTTGCGGCTGCGGAGACAATGGTCCATGACCGACAGCAGCGTGTTGGCGTCGGGCGGAAGATAAATCCTGATCACATCCGCCTTCTTATTGACGACATGATCGATGAATCCCGGATCCTGATGCGAGAAACCGTTGTGATCCTGCCGCCAGACGTGGGACGTCAGCAGATAGTTCAGAGACGCAATCGGACGGCGCCAGGGAATTTCGTCCGTGGTCTTCAGCCACTTCGCGTGCTGGTTGAACATCGAATCCACGATGTGGACGAAGGCCTCGTAGGTGGTGAAGAGTCCATGACGGCCGGTGAGCAGATAGCCTTCCAGCCAGCCTTGGCAGGTATGTTCGCTGAGGATCTCCATGACATGGCCCTGCGGCGCCAGGTGATCGTCCTCGGGCAGGCGCTCGGCCATCCACACCCGGTCGGTGGCGTCCAACACCGCGCCGAGCCGATTCGACGTGAGCTCGTCGGGCGCCATGATGCGAAAATTTTTGGTCCGGAGGTTCTGCTTCATCACGTCGCGCAGAAACGTTCCCAACACCCGCGTGGCCTCGGCGACCATGGTTCCGGGCTTTGGAACCTCGACGGCATAATCCCTGAAATCCGGCATCCTCAGGTCCCTGAGCAGTAAACCCCCGTTGGCGTGCGGGTTCGCGCCCATCCTGCGAGTACCGGCCGGAGCCAACTCGGCCAGATCCGGCTTCAGCGTCCCATTGGCGTCAAACAACTCCTCCGGCTTGTAGCTCTTCATCCAGGCTTCGAGCAGGTTGACGTGGCCCGGTTTCGAAGCCATTTCCGCGAAGGGCACTTGATGCGAGCGCCAGTAGTCTTCCGTTTTCTTGCCGTCCACTTCCTTCGGACCCGTCCAGCCTTTGGGTGACCGCAGAATGATGATCGGCCACTGCGGGCGCTCGGGCGGCGCGTCACCGTTGTGACGCCGGCCGCGGGCTTGTTCTTGAATCCGTTTGATGTCCCCGATGGCTTGGTCCAATGTCGCCGCCATCGCCGAATGCATCAAGGCGGGATCCGACCCTTCGACATAGTAGGGCTTGTATCCATAGCCGAGGAACAGATGGTGCAATTGCTCGTGGCTGATCCTCGCCAGCACCGTGGGATTGGCAATCTTGTAGCCGTTCAGATGCAGGATCGGCAACACGGCGCCGTCCGTGGCGGGATTGAGAAATTCATTCGAGTGCCATGAGGCGGCCAGGGGTCCCGTTTCGGCTTCCCCGTCTCCCACGACGCAGGCGACGATGAGATCGGGATTGTCGAACGCCGCGCCGTACGCGTGTGAGATCGCATACCCGAGTTCCCCGCCTTCATGAATCGACCCGGGTGTCTCCGGCGCGACATGGCTCGGAATCCCGCCGGGAAAGGAGAACTGCCGAAAGAGCCGCTTCAGTCCTTCCGTGTCCTGCGAGACGTTGGGATACACCTCGCTGTAGGTGCCTTCGAGATAGACATTCGCGACCATCGCCGGGCCGCCGTGGCCGGGGCCGCAGATGTAGATCATGTCCTGATCGTATTTCTTGATGATGCGGTTGAGATGCACATAGATGAAGTTCAGACCCGGAGTGGTCCCCCAGTGTCCGAGGAGGCGCGGCTTGATATGCTCGATTCTGAGCGGCTCGCGAAGCAGCGGATTATCGAGCAGATAAATTTGGCCGACCGATAGGTAATTGGCAGCCCTCCAATAGGCATCCATGAGCTTCATCTCGCGCTCGGTGAGCGGGGCGGTCTCGGACAGAGTTGTGGGCATACGTTCCTCTTCAAACGCATCCGGAGCCGCCTTCCTCGGGTGAAGGCGGGCTCGCTCCGGATGCGTATGGGCCGGTTTAGTCTTTCAGAAGTCGTGCGGCTTGCAGAACGATTTTCACGCCCGGCGGCGCCGGCGGCGTGAGCCTGTTCCGTTCAAGCCGGTTCACGGGATCGGATGGTCCGCATTATTTTTCGATGTCGAACCCCTCATCCTTCCACCAACGCCATCCGCCGTCCAATTCCATTACCGGATAGCCTTTCCCGGCGAACTCGACCGCCGCCGTCGCGGCGAGGTGGCACACGATGGAATAGCAATACAGCACATTGAGCTTGTCTTTGCGCAATCCCTTCAAACTGTGCCATTGGTCCTTGGGCAGATTGACCGAACCGGGAATATGCCCTTCCGCATAATCTTCCGCCGCTCGCACATCCACTACGTTGACGGAATTGCTTTTCATCATGCGTTCCAGTTCCACCGGACCGGTCGTGAAGGCATTTTTTGATTCGAAATACTGTTTGGCTTTCGCCGGATCGTTAATCGAGACTTCTGTTGCCATTGCCTGTCCTCCCTTGATGAGTAACGGCCACCGCGCGTTTCCACGGCGGCCCTGCCGATCATCGGCTCTATCACATGGGCATCTTAGCCCGCTCAGCCGGACTGCACAAGGAAGCGAAGCTGAAATTTTCCGGGCGCTCGACGTGCTCGTTACAAGCGCAAGGGCTTGATCGGCGCCACGACGGCCTCGGGATTGGTCTTCCAGACCGCCTCGTCCGCATCCACATACAGCTCGACTTCGTTGCCGTCGGGATCCCGGAGGTAGAGACTCTGGCTCACCGTGTGATCGCTCATGCCGTCGATCGAGATCCCTGCCGATTCGAGTTCGCGTTTGGCGGCGCGCAATTCATCGAGGCTATCCCCGACCTTGATGCCGATATGATACAACCCCCGGCGTCTCCCGGAAGGAGGCGCAGGCGCGTCACCAACCTGGATCAGCAGCAATTCATGATGCGTCCGGCCCGACGTCAGGGCGGCCGCCGCACCATTGAAGATCCGGCCCACCTCCTTGAAACCGAGCAGGTCTCGATAAAAGGCAAGGGAGCGCTGAAGATCCTTCACATAGAACACCACATGCCCGAGATAATGCGCTTTCATGTCGCGAGTCCTTCCTCAGCCGATCGGAACAAGCGCGCCGTTGATTTGGCCTGCGTTGTCTGAGAGCAAAAAGCCGATCAACTGCGCGATCGAGTCCGGTTTCACCCATTTCGACACATCGGCATCCGGCATGCTCTTGCGGTTGGCCTGCGTATCGATGGTGGTCGGCAGGATGCCGTTCACGGTGACACCGGACCCGCTGATCTCCAACGACAATGTGCGGATCAACGCCACAAGCCCGGCCTTAGACACCACATACGCCGCCGCACCGGGAAACGGCTCCACGGCCGCTCGCGCCGCGATATGAATGATCCGCCCGGCTCGCCGCTTGAGCATAGGCGGCAGCACCGCCTTGGAAAGAATAAAGGCCGCCGCCAGATTCATCGTCAACATGCGATCCCACGCTGTGTGATCCGTTTCGACGACGCGCCCTGTGGTAAACCCTCCAACCAAATTGACCAACGCGTCGATTCGGCCCTCTCGGCGTAAAACTTCCTCCACCAGCCGTCGAACATCCGCTTCATCGGTGACGTCCGCTTGCATCGCCGTCCCCTGATCCATGAGGGCGGCCGGTGGATGGCGGTCGGCCGTGATAACCCTGGCGCCTGCTTTCCTGAACGTCGGCACGACGCCTTGGCCCAATCCGCCGGATCCGCCGGCGACGACGACGATTTTTCCCTCCATCCCCTGTACTCCTTCCGACGCCGTGATTCAAACAGTTGATTTATACCCGGAACCGAGCCCGAATCTCGCCAGTGATGGCGGCGGCGGTCCTTCAATTGAAGAGACCGCCGCCACACATCACTACGCCGCCTGCGTGTTACTTTTTCGCCCCTGTATCGTAATAGTAGCGTTCGTGAATAATCTTCCCGTTCTTCCACTTGGCGACTGACACCTGTTCCATATGGACCGGCTGGCCGTTGGTGGCGATAAAATCCATGGTGCTTTCATAAAAGGTCACATCGTCGCCAACCGCCCAGGCGCTGACATTGAACCCTTTCCATTCCTTCACACCGTTCATGAATTGTTGCTCGCGCGCAATATTCGCGGACAACCCTTTCGTCGGAGGATTGGCGTTTTCCTGCATGATGGTCTCTTTGTCGTAAAACTCATTCATGGCCTCGATGATTTTGCCGCCGCGAATATGATCCAAGAGGCCTTGCAGTCGCTGCTGAAGATTCGTTGTGCTCATTGCTCTCACTCCTTTCGTGTGATGGGGGGTGGATGTAAATGTAATGCCCAACTCTTGCACCTCGCTATAGGGCAGAAGCCAAACGAGCGATTCGTCGTGCAGGTCACCGACCTGAATGCGGTTGCCCCAGGGATCGCGGAAATCGCACCGGAAATCAGGATGGGGCGAGAGTCCGTATTCCTTGACGATCTTCTCCCTGACTTCTGCGATCTGCGCCTCATCGCGCACCATGATGCCGAAATGCTTGACTCGGTCGGGCCGCAGTTCTTCGACCTCAAAAATGGCGAGGAATTGATGCGCGCCCAGCTTGCACCAGACCGCTCCCTCGCCGCCGCGAAGCATTTCCAGTCCGAAGACATCGGCATAGAAATCGGCGGCCTTTTGTGCGTCGTCGACCTCGATGGCGATATGATTGACTCCATAAACTTGGACAGCCATGGCCGGTTTCCTTTCTCACGAAGCGTCCAGTGCCCCTTCCCGCTCTTTCAACCCGTCTCTGCCGTACGGCGCGTGTCGGCAGGCAAGGCCCGGCGCAACCAATCGGCAATGACCGGCGGCGGCTGCGCGCCCGATAATCCGGAATGCCCCTCGATGTAGAAGTACGGCACGGCGCGAATACCCAATTTCAAGCCGGCCTGCTCCTCGTCTCGGACAGCTTGTATTCCTTCTTGCGATTCAAGCCAGCCGCTCGCGGTCTTGTGGTCGATTCCCGCTTCGGTTGCCAATTGCACCAAGGTCGATCGCTGCGACAAATCCATCCCTTCCTCAAAATAGCCGCGAAATAACCGTTCCATCATTGTGGCTTGCCGGCCTTCCATGCCGGCGAACCACACGAGGCGGTGGGCTTCGAAGGTGTTCGGCGTTTTTGGAATTCGTTCGAACGCGAATGCGATACCTGATTCCCGGCCTGCCTGCCGCACGTGATCCAACATGGATTCCACGGCTTCGCCGCTGCCGAATTTGGCTTCGAGGTATGTCTTTCGGTCCATACCCGTAGACGGCATCGTCGGATTCAGTTCGAACGGCCGCCATTGGACCGTGAGATCGGACGGCCGCTCGATCAAGGCCAGCGCCGCCTCTACGCGCTTTAGACCGACATAGCACCAGGGACAGATGATGTCGGAGTAGACCTGAATGGGAAATTTCACGCGTTCCGGATTCACGAGCCGTGATTCTCCTTTACTGGTTCTTTGCCCCACCGGCGCCTCTTGATTCGCGCCTCCTCTACTCAGGACAAATACCCCATGCGACCGGCTTGGTAATCCTGCACCGCTTGGATCATTCGTTTCGCGTGTTCATGATAAAGGGCGCATACCCCGCGACGGGCTCGCGAATCGGCCTACGCCAAGACGCCGGTCCGTCGGAGGAAACTGTTCCGGCCTCCAAACAGTCGAGCAAGAGCCGTCGCCGACCATATGGATTGACCCATGTCGATGTATCTCGAGAACCGCCTTTTTTTGACGCTCTCCGCTACATCCGTACTGCCTGCATGGTGTCCTGCCTGGCATCCTCCTCGATACTGTAGAGGCCTTCGCTTGTATCTTACAACGTTAAATGAGCGTCTCTATTTCGTCTTTCCTCACGACATCAGCCGTTCGGTCACCCCGCTCAGCATAGCCGTTGTTTAATCGCTCTTCTGGCTTACGACTCAGTGGTCCAGCTTGTCGGCGATCATACGATCGATGGACCATCGACCGGCGCCTGTCACGATCAAGGCCAGGCTGATCCCGATAAGCAGCAGATGATACTCATACCCTTCCCCTTGTTGTTGCCCGGACCAATTCATGAAGAAGCCGTGGGGAAGATGCGCCATGACAATCGCGCCCCCCATGATGATGATGAAACTAGCCGCGGTAAACCTGGTCAGGAATCCCGCCAGGAGCGCCACGCTTCCCAATGATTCTCCAATGATGACAAGAAACGCCACAATCCAGGGCAACCCAAGGCTCTGGGTAAAGAACCCCATCGTCCCATCGTACCCGTGTCCGCCGAACCAGCCGAGCAGCTTCTGCGCGCCATGCGGAAACATAACCAATCCGGCCGTCCATCGAAGGATGAGTCCTGACCAATCTTCGTCGGTTGCAAACAACTGTTTCATCTCCTCACCTCCATATTGCCCTCAAAGTGCCCACGTCACTATAATAGTTCTAGCTAGAACATAGTCAAGCTAATATTGCTGACATGGATAGCCGGCGGGTTTCAACACGGATTCCGCGTAGTTGCAGAAACAGAGGAAATCAAACGAGGGAGAGTCCGCACACGAAACCGACTCGCGGTCGCAGGCAGAGACTATGATCGCTCTTTACGGTCCTTGATCGCCCGCTCAACCTCGCGGCCGGCTTCGCGAGCCTTGATCGACTCGCGCCGATCGTATTGTTTCTTCCCTTTGGCCAGCGCCAGTTCGATTTTGGCCCGGCCTCGCTTGGAAAAATAAATCCGCAGCGGGATAAGCGTGAGTCCTTTCTGCTGCGTCTTTCCGATCAACTTATTGATCTCTTTGCGGTGGAGGAGCAATTTGCGGGCTCGTAGCGGATCATGATTCATGATATTGCCATGGCTGTAAGGGCTGATATGGCAATGGTGGAGGTAAACCTCCCCGTCATCGACCGAGGCGTAGCTGTCCTGAAGATTGACGCGGCCGTCGCGGAGTGATTTCACTTCGGTTCCGCGCAGCATCAGTCCCGCCTCTAATTTTTCTTCGATGAAGTAATCATGGTAGGCCTTTCGATTGGTGGCCACGACCTTATATTGATCTTCCTTTTCCTTTTCTTGCTTCATGGAAACTCACTATAGCACGGGGCATGGTGGAACTCTCGCCATTGAATGGACTGGGCCGCAATGTTGCCACGCGTTTCTCTCACCCATCCTCCCGGGCGCGCCGAGGCGCGCTCTACACAGCATCACCCGCAGTTCGTCACCCTGTAACGACCACGCGCGTTGCAGGCGAACCCGGCTGGTCTGGAAGCGGAAGATCCAGCGAAGGCCGCAACGGACCTTGCGCTCGGTACAGCAGCTACCTTTTTCTTGACGCCTTCCCCCTCTCCTCCTATGATGCGCGCATGCGTGCGCATGGGTCTCTTGATTCGGTGGCCTCCATTCTCGATGGCTTGGCTCGCCGTTTGGGTCTTGAAAACCATCTCTTTGAGATGCGGCTCCGCCGTGAGTGGGCCGACATCGTGGGAGACCAGATCGCGGCGCACACGAGACCGGAACAGATCCGGTTCAAAAAACTGCTCATCCACGTGCGGCATTCGGTTTGGCTGCAGCAACTCACATTCCTTAAACGGGAGCTGCTCGGCAAAATTAATGCGACCGCGGGCGAAACGTTGGTGTCGGAGATCATACTCCGTATTGGAGAGGTCACGGCCGGTCCCAGCGAGGCGGCCCGTCCTGCGGACGTTGCGCCGACTCCGGTGGAGCCGTCCTCCCAGACGAAAGCACAGGCGGCTCTCTATGCACAGGCGGTGCAAGATCAGGCGCTACGCGAACATCTCGCCGCCGTCATGGCCGGGGCTCTGGCTCGTTCGAATCCGGTTTCGTAGCGACGGCGACCGAACCCTTGAACAGTTCACGAGAATAGGCGGCGGTCGCGGCTGTGTCTCCGCCCCGCACGAGCGGGCCGATGCGTCCCTCTTCCTCCGATCCGTCCAGACGATAGAATCCGCGCAGCGACTTCTCGAATCCGTCCACAACCGCCTGGTCGGTTCCAGCCACATAGCGGCGCAGGATGTCCGCTTCCGTCCAGTCTTCGTGCGTGAAGATATAAACGGCGATGCGCCGATAGCGTCCGTTCGGGTCGTCCGGCGTAGTGGGCTGAATTTTCATGAGCCCGAAATTCCGGCTTTCCCGCCCGACCTTGCGGAAACGATTGACCAGCGTCTCGATCTCGGTATCGCTGGTCCAAGCGGGAACATGGACCGCGACGGCGGCGCCCTCCTGCGACCCGATGCTATAGGGAGGAATGGACCGGTCGGGCCTGCTGAGAAACATGCCGCCCCAAATGAGGGCAAATGAAGCGACGAGCACGCCCAATGCCAACTTCACGACCGTGTCGAGCGGACGTTTGGGAGGGGTGGGGACGGGTCCCTCGGGAACCGGCTGATCGTTCAGCATGAGACAGGATAAAATCGTGTGGAAGGATCAAGCAAATGAGGAATCGCGTGGCATCAGCCGCCTTCGGCTTCCTCCGGCGCACCTTCACGTTCCACCAAGCGGGCGACGGCGACCACACGATCTTCATCCCCCTCCAGGTCCAAGAGGCGAACGCCCTGCGTGTTCCGGCCGATTTCGCGGATGTCATCCACCTTGCAACGAAGCACCTTTCCCATGGCCGCCATCAGCATGATCTCGTCTTCATCGCGCACCTGAAGGAACCCCACCGCGAGGCCGTTCCGCTCCGTGGTTTTCACGCTGATGATGCCCTTGCCGCCTCGGCCTTGAACCCGGTACTCGGTGACGGGAGTCCGCTTGCCATAGCCCCCCTCCGTGACGGTCAGGATAGCCGTCGTGGAATCCGGCGTGATTGTCTCCATGCCGATCACCTCGTCACCGGCTTCCAGCGTAATCCCGCGGACGCCGTGCGCAGTGCGCCCCATTGCGCGGACATCCTCTTCCTTGAACCGGATGGTGATGCCTTTGCGGGTGCCGAGCAAAATTTCCCGGTGGCCGTCCGTCAACTCCGCGCCGATGAGCTTGTCTCCGCCGTCCAACGACAAGGCGATGATACCGCCCTGACGCGGATTCGCGTAGGCCGGGAGCTCCGTCTTTTTGACGACGCCCAATTTCGTCGCCATAATGACATACCGGTCGTCTTGAAACTCCTTCACCGGCAGTGACGCCGTGACTTTCTCGTCCCGCGAGAGCGCCAGGAGGTTGACCAAGGCCTTGCCCTTCGCGGCGCGGCTCGCTTCGGGTATCTCATGTACTTTCAACCAGAAGACCTTGCCCGCATCGGTGAAGAACAGGAGCGAGTCATGCGTCGACGCGGTGAACAAGGTCTCGACGAAGTCCTCGTCCTTGATCCCCATCGCGATCTTGCCCTTGCCCCCGCGGCGTTGCGCCCGATAGAGCGTCACCGCATTGCGTTTGATGTACCCCGCATGTGAGATCGTGACGACGACTTCCTCGTCGGCGATCAAATCCTCGACCGTCAATTCGGCTTCTTCTTTGACGATCTGCGTCCGTCGCTCATCCTTGTAGGATTCACGGATCTCGACCAATTCATCCGTGATGATCTTGCGGACCAGCGCCTCGCTGCCCAAGACCGATCGCAGATATTCGATCTGCTTCAGAATCTCCCGATACTCCTCGACCAGCTTGGTGCGTTCCAACTGGGTCAGACGCTGGAGGCGCATGTCCAAAATGGCGGTGGCCTGAATCTCCGAGAGCCCGAACGCGGCCATCAACCCGGCGCGCGCGACATCCGGCGATTGCGAACCGCGAATCAGGGCGATCACGGCATCAAGATTATCGAGCGCGATCTTCAGGCCTTCTAAGATATGCGCCCGTTCCTCCGCTTTGCGCAATTCGAAGGCGGTCCGGCGAACCACGACTTCCCGGCGGTGTTCAAGGAACGCCAGCAGGATTTGCTTCAGGTTCAGGACTTCTGGCCGATTATTGACGAGCGCCAGCATAATCACGCCGAACGTCGTCTGCAGCTGCGTGTGTTTGTATAGATTGTTGAGCACGACCAAAGGGATTTCGTTCCGTTTAAGCTCAATCACGACCCGGACCCCTTCGCGATCCGATTCATCCCGGATGTCGGCAATGCCTTCCAGGCGGCCGTCCTGAACGAGGTCCGCGATTTTTTCGATCAGTCCCGCCTTGTTGACCTGATAGGGAATCTCCGTGACGATGATACGCTCACGATCCCTCCGTTCGTCGGTTTCGATCGCAGCCTTGGCGCGCAACGTCAGCAACCCACGACCGGTCTCATAGGCCTTTTTGATGCCTTCCGTCCCATAGATGAACGCGGCGGTGGGAAAATCCGGTCCGGGAATCTTTTTCATCAGCTGCGGGATCGTCACATCCGGGTTGTCCAGCAGCAGGAGCAGCCCGTCTACGATTTCCGTAATGTTGTGAGTGGGAATATTCGTGGCGTATCCGACGGCGATGCCGCCCGCGCCGTTGATCAACAAATTCGGAACCCGTGCCGGCAGCACCAGCGGTTCCTGTCGCGATTCATCGTAGTTCGGGCCGAAATCCACCGTCTCTTTGTCGATATCCGCCAGCATCTCTTCGGCCAGCTTCGTCATGCGCGCTTCCGTGTAGCGCATGGCCGCGGGCGGATCACCGTCCATGGAGCCGTAATTCCCCTGCCCGTCCACAAGCATGTACCGCATGGTGAAGTCCTGCGCCATGCGGACAAGGGTGTCGTAAATAGCCGCGTCGCCATGAGGATGATAATTCCCCATGATCTCGCCGACGATCTTGGCGGATTTTCGGTACGCGCGGTTCGACGCCAGCCCCATCTCGTTCATCGCGTAGAGGATCCGCCGATGCACCGGCTTGAACCCGTCACGCACATCGGGCAAGGCCCGGCCCACGATCACGCTCATCGCATAATCCAGATAGGACGAGCGCATCTCGTCCTCAATCGCGATCTGTCCTAACCGTTCATCAGGCGGCATCTTCTTCTCGTGCCTCGTTCCTCTCTCGCGCCAGCGCGTGGTGCGATGACGTGGCGATACGGTGATGTAAAAACTGCCGCCTCACCACAACTCGGCGGCTTCCACAAAGATTCAGGACACCGGGCGCTCACCGACTCGCGCCCGCACCTCATAATTCTTCGCGTCGTGAACCTCACGACATCACACGATCGCAAATCGTACGTTGTCGTCGTCTCCTACACGTCCAGGTTCCGGACTTCGAGCGCGTGTTGTTGGATAAAATTACGCCGCGGCTCGACTTCATCGCCCATTAGAATTGTAAAGATCTCATCCACGCCGGTCACATCTTCCAACTTCACCCGGAGCAGCGTCCGCTTCTCGGGATCCATGGTCGTCTCCCAGAGCTGGTCCGGATTCATTTCGCCCAGACCTTTGTACCGCTGGATATTCAGTCCCTGCTTGCCCTGCTCGAGGATGGCCTGCACCAGCTCGGCCGTGCCGGTTTTCCGGAGTTCCGCACCTTTCATTTTCAGCTTGTACGGCGCTTTGCCCAACCCGATCGCGGTCGGAGCCAACTTCTGCAGCTCCCGAAAATCGGCTGATCCCACCAATTCATGGTTGACCTCGAGCTGGTGGACCATCCCGTTTGTCGGGATCCGGCATACGATCTTATCTTCCTGGTGTTCCTCGTCTTCGAGAATATCAATGGTAATGTCGGCTTTCGGATACACCAGCGCCAGCGCCTGTTTGACATCGGAGACCACCGTACGCAAGGCTTCGTGGTTTTTGAGCAGATCACGATCCAGCGCAGGCTGGTCGACAAATGCCCGGAGGATCTTGGCTTCGTGGAATTTTTTGTTGACCTTGCCCAACAGGCTTTCAAACGCAATCAATTTCTTGAGGATAGGCAGAAGCCGGCGGCCGCTGACATAGTCTTGGCTGCCCTCGAGATACAACTCCACGTCCTCGACGGCGAGGTCGGCAAGATAGTCGTTCAGCGACGACTCGTCCTTGAGATACCGCTCGGTTTTTCCCTTCTTGACCTTGAACAGCGGCGGCTGCGCGATATAGATGTACCCCCGCTCCAGCAATTCCGGCATCTGTCGGAAGAAAAATGTGAGCAAGAGCGTTCGGATGTGGCTGCCGTCGACATCGGCATCCGTCATCAGGATGATCTTGTGATAGCGCGCCTTGGCAATGTCAAAGGCCTCTTTATCGGCTTTTTCGCCGTCCTCTTTTCGGCGGCCGATACCGGTTCCGAGTGCCATGATCAACGTTCGGATCTCATCGCTCGTCAGCATTTTATCGAACCGAGCCTTCTCGACATTGAGGATCTTGCCTTTCAACGGCAGGATGGCCTGGAAGCGACGGTCCCGTCCCTGTTTCGCGGACCCGCCGGCGGAATCACCTTCGACGATGAAAATCTCACTGGCTGCGGGGTCCCGCTCGGCGCAATCGGCCAACTTTCCCGGGAGCGAGCCGCCGTCCAATGCGCTCTTGCGGCGGATGAGTTCTTTGGCTTTGCGCGCCGCTTCGCGCGCCCGGGCCGCGTCGACCGCCTTGCCGATGATCTTTCGCGCAACCGGAGGGTTTTCTTCGAAATAGGTCCCCAGCGCCTCGTTCACCGCCGCTTCCACGATGCCTTTGACCTCGCTGTTGCCCAGCTTCGCCTTAGTTTGGCCTTCAAACTGGGGATTCCGGACCTTGACGCTGACCACCGCGGTGAGGCCTTCACGGACATCGTCGCCGGCCAGCGACTCCACTTCTTTCTTCAGGAGATCGTTGGCGCCGGCATACTGGTTGATCGTCCTCGTCAGCGCGGCTTTGAATCCGACCAAATGAGTGCCGCCCTCCTTGGTATTGATGTTATTGGCGAAGCTGAAGAGGTTTTCGGCGTAACTGTCGTTATACTGCAGCGCCACTTCCAGAATCAGATCCGCTTTCTCGACCTGGACATAGATCGGTTTATGCAACGGCGCCTTGGCCTCATTGAGATGTTCCACGAAAGAGACGATGCCGCCCTTGTACTTAAAGGACTGCTCCTTTTCCTTTTTTTCGTCCTTGAGCGAGATTCCGAGTCCCTTGTTCAAGAAGGCCAACTCGCGGAGACGCTGGGCCAGGATGTCGAAACTGAACTCAAGTGTTTCGAAGACTTGTCCGTCGGGTTTGAACGTCACCTTCGTGCCGCGGCGTTTCGTCTTGCCGGTCACCTGCAACGGCACCAGCGGCTTGCCCCGCTCATAACGCTGTTCGAACACCTGACCGTCCTGCCAAATCTCGAGCTCGAGCCATTCGGAAAGGGCATTGACCACCGAGATACCGACCCCATGCAACCCGCCTGATACCGTATAGGCGCCCTGTTCGAACTTGCCGCCGGCGTGAAGTACGGTCAGCGCCACTTCGGCCGCCGATTTCTTTTGCGTGGAATGCATCCCGGTCGGGATGCCGCGGCCATTGTCGACGACCGTGACACTGCCGTCGATATGAACGGTGATATCGATGGTCTCACCAAAGCCCGCCATGTGCTCATCGACGCTGTTGTCGACCACCTCGTAGACCAGATGGTGGAGACCCTCCGGCCCCGTACTGCCGATGTACATGGCCGGCCGCTTACGCACGGCATCCAAGCCTTCCAGCACTTTGATCTGGTCGGCGCTATAACTGTCCGACTTTTCTTCCGCCCGCGCATCCTGAGAATCGTTGGCCATGCGTCTCCTAACTGACTCGTGTTGTTGACCGATCGCCATCCGGCAGGGCGGTCGCCTGACTCTGAGGAAGGGTCGTGAAGGAATAACCAGCCGCCTGCGTCATATCTTGATCGGCATCACAACGCACTTGAACCCGGGACTCTCCGCTTCCTGCACGAGACAGGGACTGAGCGGGGTGTCCATTTGCAGAGAGACGGTCTCTCCTTCCATGACGCTCAGGACGTCCAAGAGGTACCGGGCGTTGAAGCCGGTGTTGACGGGTTCTCCTTCATACCGGGCCGGCAGTTCCTCCAACGCCTCGCCGAAATCGGGATTGCTTGAGAACAGCGTCAGGAGGCCCGGTTCAAAAGTGACCTTCACGGCATTGGCCTTATCCCTCGCGAGCACAGAGACGCGCCTGAGCGCGCTCTCGACTTCGGTTCGATTGACCCTGATCCGTTTGTTGCTTTCCTTCGGAACCACCTGTTGATAATTCGGGTAGTTGCCTTCCATGAGACGAGATGTCAGCAAGAGACCGCTTTTCCTGAAGATCATGAGATTCTTCGTAAATCCAATGAGCGGCTCTTCGTCGCCTCCCTCTTCCAGCAGCCGCCGCATTTCTTGGGCGGCCTTCTTGGGAATGATCGCCTTGATCTCCCGAGGCTGGTCTTTGGCTCCCGGTTTTCCAACTTCACGTTCCGCAACCGCCAACCGATGCCCGTCCGTCCCGACCAACCGAAGCAGGGTCTTCTTCTCGTTCATGCTGAGCGTGATCAGCAAGCCGTTTAAGATATACCGGGCATCGTTGTCGCCGGCGGCAAACAGCGTCTTTTTAATCAATTCCAGCAATCCGGCGCCGGCCAGGGGCGTCAATCCTTCTCGCTCGATCGACGGCAGTGCCGGATAGTCCGTGGCGGGAAGCCCCACGATTTTGAATTGGCTCTTGCCGGCATGAATCGTCGTCCAGTTGTTCTCCCCGGACGTCAGTTCAATATCGCCGGCCGGGAGTTCTTTCATGATTTCGTACAGCTTTCTTGCCGAGACCGTCACGCCGCCCGGCTCAAGCACGGTCGCTTTGTACAGGCCGCGCATGCCGATCTCCAGATCGGTCGCGACGATTTCAGCCCCCTCCGACTTGGCCTCGAACAGAATGTTCGAGAGGACCGGCATGGTATTGCGCTTTTCAACCACCCCCTGCACCCGCTGAAGGCCGGTCAGCAGTTCGTCGCGTCCCATTCGTACTTTCATGATCGTTCCCCCGGTGAGAGCCTTAGGCTCTCAAGATTTGTTCCTTCAGACCTTCTAACGTGGTCTGTAGCGCGCTATCCGCTTCCCTGGCTTTGGCGATTTGCCGGCACGCATGGATGATTGTAGTATGGTCTTTCCCGCCGAAATGCCGTCCGATCTCCGGAAACGAGGCTTCCGTCAGTTCCCGGCACAGGTACATAGCGATTTGCCTCGGATGCACCAATGTCTTGCTGCGGCGACGGGATTTCAATTCGCCGATCTTCACGTGGAATTTGGCGCCGACGGCTTCCTGAATATCTTCGATCGAGACGATGCGTTTTTTCTCTCCGATCAGGTCGCGCAGCACATTCTTCGCCATCTCGAGCGTAATCGTCTGGCCGGTGAGTGAAGAATAGGCGCCCAGCCGCACCAATGAACCCTCCAATTCGCGAATATTGTTCTTCATCGTATTGGCGAGATAATGAATCACGTCTTCAGGGAGCGCGATATGCTCGTCTTCGGACTTTTTTCGCAAAATCGCGATCCTGGTCTCCACATCCGGCGCTTGGAGATCGGCGATCAGTCCCCATTCGAAACGGGACCGCAGCCGCTCCTCGATGTCCGGCATTTCCTTTGGAAAGCGGTCGCTCGACAAGACGATTTGCTTGCGCGCTTCATACAGCGTGTTGAACGTATGAAAGAACTCCTCCTGCGTCCGTTCTTTCCCGGCCAGGAATTGAATGTCATCGATCATCAGCATGTCGATGTGACGATACCGCTTCCGCAAATCCATCATCTTGTCATATCGAATCGAATTGATGACTTCGTTGGTGAACTGTTCCGTCGTGAGATAGGCGATCCGCAACTCGCTCTGCTCCGCCACATGGTTGCCAATGGCGTTCAGGAGATGGGTCTTTCCCAATCCCACTCCCCCATAAAGAAACAGCGGGTTATAAGCCTTCGCTGGTTGCTCAGCCACCGCCATACAGGCCGCATGGGCAAATTGATTCCCCGCTCCCACGACAAAGCTGTTGAACGTATACTTCGGATTCAACTGCACGCCCCGCTTTGGGCGCACCGCGAGCGCCCCTCGCGCGGCGGCCGTCGACGCGTCGCCATCGGCTTGGCCGGGAGGCGTCTTTTGACTGATGGCGAACGCAATGTCCATGCGGCCCCCGCCACGAGCAGATGCCATGGCTTCCGCTAACAAATCACCGTAATGCTGGCTCAACCAATCCCCAAAGAACTTGTTCGGTACCCCCAAGTACGCGGTGGAATCGTCAATCCGATCCAGGGCAATCGGGGTAAACCAGGTGTCATACACTTGCTTCGGAATCTTCATCTCAATGTACGACAAGGCCTCTCGCCAAACTGTTTCCAGGCTCATAATTCAATCACTTATAGCTGTTCACAGCTTTATCAACAGATGTGGATAACTTAAATCCCGCTTCTATCGCGCATTCCGCCCGATTCAAACCATCCGACAGACACGTTCCTGTCCCCCGCTATGTGGATAATCGACCGCGACAGCACACGCGGATCCGGAAACTTCATTTCACCAACCGGATACCCACAATTCCCACACGCGCGGTCCACTAGGCCATCCACACTATACCGGCCCGCGTTCACTGTCTTCCTCGCTGTATTCCTCACTATCCCCAGTACTCACACGCCCTACTATCACTCCTACGACTCCTAACTCTCTTTTATCCATGAAAAATTAGGAGAAGAACAACCGTACAACCGTGAATTAGCGCCGAACCCTGTGCGTGACCGACTCACCGTCCGAAATTCCTTTGTGGGAGGACGAGATCATCGCCATTCTCCCGGAGAAAAAAAGAGGCGCTGGGAAATTGCCGGTCATCGGTGACCGCCGAGCCGAGCAATACGATAGAAATGTCATTTTCTCGAGCGAAGGGTCGTCCGCCGGAAAAAACATTGTCGGTTTGCGCGGCAGTTAACGGGCGGCGGAGCATATAGAGAAGTTTGCGGCCAGGCATATAACCGAATGGGTCCTAGAATACAAGTGTGTGAGCCGCAGTCGCCATGAACAGGTGAACCGCGTCCGGGGCTTGTTTCCGGACCCCGAGGCGAGGTTGAGTGTCATGCGGGCAATCGTCGAGTCGCGTCACCGCAGATGGAATCGCGAATTGCTTGAAAGGACGGCTGGGACTTTGTGCAAAGAAGTGCGAGTGGCCTGTGGATAAGAAGAAGTCCACGGTTCGTATACTCCATCGTAATCCACAGGCGTGAGAATTATAAAATGCCTGTGTTTTCAATAATTTACTATCAATAATGTGTGACGGGGAAGGGTACGAATTCCAGCAAAGAAAGTCAACTGCAAAAAGTGTTGTTATGACGTGGAATTCAGACGGTGCATCAGGAGGGACGCGACGGTTGCGATGGGAATGTGTTCTTGCGATTTTGTCATCATATTCCGGAGCAGAACGGCACCTGTTTCTGCTTCGTTGTCGCCGAGGAGAACGGCATAGGTGACTCCAAGCCGGTCGGCTTGGCGGAGATGGGCTTTAAGCGTCGTTGGACGCACATCCATGTCCGCTTCGATACCGGCACGCCTCAGTTCATCAAGGAGAGTGAGTCCTATGCGGCTGCCCTTTTCGCCAAAGGCCGCCACATAGACGCGCTGCGTGGGTCGGGGTAGCACGGTCTCCGGAAGCAGAAGCGCAATGCGCTCAAGACCGGCGGCAAAACCCACCGCCGGGGTAGGCGGACCTCCCAGGGCCGCGACAAGTCCGTCGTAGCGGCCGCCGGCGCCGACCGCATTCTGGGCCCCTAAATGCGAACAGGTCAGCTCAAATGCCGTGAGGCAGTAGTAATCAAGCCCGCGGACAAGCCGCGGATTGATCACATAGGGGATCGTGAGAGCGTCGAGACCGGCGAGGACCTGATCGAAGTGCGCGCGCGCCGCCGAGGACAAATAATCGAGTAAGCGTGGAGCATCTTCTGTCGCCGCGCGGCATTCCGGAACTTTGCAATCGAGGACCCGTAGAGGGTTCGTGCCGATGCGCCGCCGGCAGTTCCCGCAGAGACGGGATTCTCGTCCGTTCAGGTAGGTTACCAGGTGAGCGATGTAGTCGGCGCGGTCAGCCGGTAAACCGAGACTGTTCATTTCCAATGTCAGGCCCGGCAAGGCGAATTCGGACAAGAAGCGCCAGAGGAGCGAGACGACTTCGATGTCGGCCCGTGCGTCGGACGTGCCGAACGATTCGACACCAAACTGATGAAATTGCCTGAGTCGGCCAGCCTGAGGACGCTCGTGTCGAAACATGGGACCGAGATAAAAATATTTCTGGAGGACCGGTTCGGCGGCGCGATTATGTTCGATAAAGGCGCGCACAGCGCCGGCGGTCCCCTCGGGGCGGAGCGTCAGCGAGGCGCCGTCACGGTCAGGAAACGTATACATTTCCTTTTCCACGATATCGGTTGTGGCGCCGATGCTTCGGGCGAAGAGCGCTGTCGTCTCGAAAACCGGCAGGCGGATCTCTCGGAAGCCGTAGCGGGCCGCCCAGCGGCGGGCCGCCTGTTCGATAAATTGCCAACGCCCTGTCTCCTCCGGCAGGAGATCTTTAACGCCTTTGATGCCTTTGATTGTAGTGCCTTCCATGGGAATCCCCGGCAGTTCCGCCTCGAACGCGTCGGGACTATAACGACGACTTTGCAGGCAAGTCAACGCGCTCAAGGCACTGATTGCCCCTGTGTGTGGTCCTCTCTCCTCCTTGCGCTCTATCGCCGGCCGGGGGTATAGTGCGCGGCACCCGAAGTATGGGCGATCGTCACCGTCGTTCCGCTCAGACAACGAAAACCCGCATCACGGCTGCCATAAGGTTACCGGACTATGAGCCACCAGCCCCGCCGAATAATCGCCGTCGCGCCGATGCCTCCGGAGAAATCTGCGTATGCGCTGGCCCGGTACAGCCGGTCTCCGGATTCGATTGATGCGAGTATCAGATGGGTCCATGGCCATTCATCGGAGAAATTTTGGGAACAGTTTTATTTCGATTATGGCCATGCCTCCATTGCCGATTTGGGCCATGTGACGGTCTGTTTTGAGAATATCTCCGAACTGGCGGCGATTCGCCTGGAAGATGAGCAACTGTGGGATGGCCAGGCCAAGTCGAGCCGCTACCAGAATTTTGCGTCAAGTAACTGGTTTGTTCCGGATACGGTGCGAGGCACGGAGACCGAGGCCGTGTACGAAGGAATTCTCAGGAGTCTTTCGACGGTCTATCGGTCACTCCATGACCCGCTCGTCAAGTGCATCGCGGAGCGTGATCCGTGCCCCGAGGGGATGACCCAAGCCGCATACGACCGCACGATTGCCGCACGATCGTTCGATGTCACCCGCTACCTCCTTCCGCTGGCCGCCCGGACCAACGTGGGTCAGGTCGTCAGCATCAGGACGTTGGAAAAGCAAATCACGCGGCTTCTCTCGTCCCCATTAGCGGAACTCCGCGCGATCGGCGAGGAACTGAAAGAAGCCTGCGGGCGGCCGCCCCTTGACGTTTGGGGCGACGTGTCAGAAGAAGGAAAAGGGTTCGCCGAACCGCTCGCCCCCACGCTGGCCCGCCACGCCAAGGCCAGCGCCTATCAGAGTGAAATTTACAAAGACCTCTCGCGCCATGCAAAGGAGGTGTTGCGAGGCGCGAACCTCGACCAACCGATCGGGACCGATCAAGCGCAACCGGTGGATCTCATCGAGCCGCACCATCCGCTGGACGAGGTGGTGACCACGCTGCTCTATCGGGTGAGTCAGGCGCCCTATCGAAACATCTTGGCGGTTGTGCGGGATTGGACGGACAAACAGAAACAGGACACGATCGAGGTAGGCATGCGGACAAGGGGTCCGTATGATGATCTCATCAAGGAGTTCCGGAGCGGGTACGCCTTCGTCTTCGACGTGCTGATGGATATCGGAGGATGGCGTGATCTCCATCGGCATCGGCGATGCCAACAGGTCCAGCAGAATTTCACGACGGCTCATGGGTATGATATCCCGCCGCTCTTGGAGGAGGCCGGCGTGAAGCGTGACTATTGCGAAGCCATGGATCTCGTCAAACAGGACATCGAACAGTTGCGAAAAGGAAGCCAGGAGGCGGCGCTGTATGCGATCCCGTTCGGATTTTATGTCCGGTGCCTGTTTAAAATGGACTACGCGGAGGCCGAGTACATCGCGAGGCTGCGATCGGGGGTCAAAGGCCATTGGTCCTATCGGACCGTCGCGTGGCTGATGAAGGAGAAACTCACCGAACGATATCCGATGCTGGGCCATCACATTCATGCGACTCCTCCTGATGTGCAGGACACCCTGACACGCTAGGCCTTCTACGCATTTCACATGGAACGTTTCGAACAACGTATTGAGGCAGCCTTCGTCGCCGGCGACTGGGCCTTGGCCTTACAAGAAGCGTCAGCCTGGAAACTCGCTTTGGAGCGTACCGGAGCCAAAGACAGCCGCCCCTTCTTTGCCTTGAATGTCGTCCATCTCCTCCGTGGAGAGTTTGCCGATGCCTGGAGAATGCATGCGCAGGCCTTGGAAGAACCGGGCGATATCGAACAGGTGAAAACCTGGATCGAGGCGTTCCGCGCGCGGCACCCCCAAAGCAGCCATGCGCATCTCGTTGTGGGCCTCTTTCTGTCCCAGGCGGGACAGTCGGAAGAATCCATCGAGCTGTATAAGACAGCGGCCGCTTTGGACGCGCAGTCCGCATATCCCCATTATTTTCTCGCGCAGATTCACGAGCGCGCCGACCGACTGGAAATGGCGATCAAGGAATACCGTGAAGCGGTGCGGCTGGACCCCACGTTTGCCGCGGCTCGCACCAATCTGGGCGTGGCCTATCAGGAGCAAGGCCGACTGGAAATGGCGATCCCGCAGTACCGCGAAGTCATCAAGTTGAACCCGACCGATCCGGTGGCCCATGCGAATCTCGCCTGTGCTTTGGCAGAACAAGGCAAACTGGAACCGGCCGTCCAGGCCTATAAAGAAGCGATCCGCTTGAATCCCCGGGACGCTGCGCTGCATTTCTCCCTTGGCGGGCTCTATGAAGGGCGCGGGCGTGCGGATATGGCGTTGAAGGAGTATCGGGAATCGATCGCGATCGATCCGGAATTCGCGTCGGCCCATACGGCGCTCGGCTGGATGTCGTTCGACAAGGGCAGACTTTGGGAAGCCATGGACTTCTTCAACCGGGCGGTGAAGGGCAATCCGAATGAAGCCTGGGCCTATTATGGAATCGGACGAGTCTACGCCTCGAATCGCAAGCGCGAGATGGCGGCGGAGAATTTCTCGAAGGCCCTGCGGCTCGAAAAAGATCCCGACCGAAAGAATCAGATCATGAACGAGCTCTTTCAGCTCGGCCAGGTGGGAGACTAATCAGCTCTCACGTGGCTGATTTCCGATCTCTTCAACCAGATCCATTTGGATAGTGGGTCAGTTTCCTTTTGCGTCATGCCCGCTTAGGCGGGCACCCGCTCCTTGATCAAGGCCAAATGCTGTGGCGAAAGCCTCTGACTGGATGCCCTTTCCCCGCTTCCGCGAGGACAAGCTCCGGGGGGATGACAAACTACCCATAAGTGCCTGTTATAAAAGATAACGAGGACGGTATCGGAAGGTTACACAGCATTGATAAAGACGTCTAGACGTCATATGTTAGCGCCGCTCATATGTTAGCCAGACGCCGGCCAGGTGAAATACGAGATGCAATATTCTCAGTTCTTTCCGCCCGCCCGAATGGAGCCTCTGTCAAAATCATTGAGCAACAGGTTAGAGAACTGATAGGAGCCGCAGCAGGATCGAGTGTACGCTCTTATCTCAGATTGAACACGCCCTCGGTCTTTGTTCGAACCGCGCGCGCGCACTATGCACTCAAATCGACACAGGATCATGCAAGTTGGCGGGAAGATCCGGCTCTATACAGAGCTGACCGGAACTACGTATTCGGTCGTGCGACCGTCGTTCATGCGGATTGCATCGAGTGGCTGAGGCAACAACATGAAAAATCCATCCATGCCGTGGTCACTGATCCGCCGTATGGCCTTTTCGAATACTCTGCAGAACAACAGCGGAAATTGAGAGCCGGGAAGGGAGGAGTTTGGCGGATTCCGCCGTCATATGATGGGACACCACGATCCCCCCTTCCGCGGTTCACGGTGCTCTCAACAGAGTACCTGCGCTGCCTTGAATCGTTCTTTTTTGAATGGGCTGTGGCCTTGATGCCGGTCCTAGTTCCGGGAGCCAATGTGGTGGTGGCTTCCAATCCTCTTCTCTCTTATCTTGTTTCCGGCGCTCTGGCACGGGCCGGATTGGAGCGCCGAGGTGAGATAATTCGCCTTGTTATGACAATGCGCGGCGGTGATAGGCCCAAGGCTGCTCACGAGGAATTCCCTGATGTCAGCGTCATGCCGCGTTCAATGTGGGAGCCCTGGCTCCTGTTTCGGAAGCCGCTGGATGGGCGGGTTCAGGATACACTTAGAAAGTGGGGAACCGGAGGATTTAGGCGTCCATCTGAGCAGAAGCCTTTTGGCGATGTCATCATGTCGTCGCCTACGCATAAATCGGAGCGATTACTCGCGCCGCACCCCAGTCTGAAACCTCAGCAATTCCTTCGTATCCTAGTCAGAGGCGTATTGCCTTTAGGGAAGGGAGTGATACTCGATCCTTTTTGCGGATCTGCATCGACGTTGGCAGCAGCTGAAGCCGTTGGGTATGAGAGTGTAGGGATTGAAAAAGACCCCCACTACTTCGAGATGGCTCGTCTCGCCCTGCCGAAACTCGCAGCGTTCAAGAACGGGAATCATCACTTATTCAGCATGTAAATCCAGTTCTGCCGCAATTTCTCAATCCCGCGTTTATGCAGAGTTGCTGTCCGGGTCCCGAGTTCTCCACGCGAGTTTCGACGGAAGTCATCTAAAGTAACCTTTGCGAGATAGATCTCGGTAAAGGTCATCGGCGCTCTATCTCTAGCCGGTTCTGTCACACAATCGACTGCGTAGACAAATACACACATCCATTGGTCGCGGGCACCATGTGTATCAACCGCCCCACCCGATTTGCGTGTTGTCTTGATTTCCACTCCCTCTACACCGGCACTGACCTTTGTTGCCTGGGTACAGTCCATTCACACCAAGTCGGGATGGCCGTTATGATACAGATTCACGGTGAGACTTCGCGAATGTTTGGCGAGGCTTGCCGTTACCATGTCGGAAAGCAACCCCGACATGATTGCCGGGCGCAGCATATCATCGAGCCGCAAGAGACCGCGCTCCACCAATCCTCGATTCACGTCATAAAAGAAGTCATACACGTCTTGCATCGCCATGTCGAAACCTTTGAGGCGAAGCTCAAATGGAATTTCGGCTTGGTTGTTGAAGAATGAAGAGTTAACGCGATTCCGTTCTAGAGGCATGAGAATTCATTGGACAATGCGGGCGGAGTGTACCCACATTCTTCTACATCGTCAAACCTCGTAGGAAAGAGAAGTGCGCTGCTACAAGTTACGTTCACGTGGGAATACGATGATGGGCGGAGGAAGTCCCCCATTCATCATGATTCAACGTTCAAAATTTTCAGAGATCTCTGATCGCGCCTTGGAGGACGGTGACCTGCGTGGTGGCATCGCCGGCGGTGTCGAGTTCCGCGCGGATCTGGTCTTTGAGGTAGGAGGAATAGCCGATCTTATCGATCAGCACATCAAGGAAGCGATCGGCGGGCAACAGGCTGCTGCCCTTGAGTTGCTCGATGGTCTCATCGGTAACCGGAATGTAGGTGCTGCCGATGTGGAAAATGATATTGTAATGTCGGTCTTTGCCGATCCGCTCAAATCGTAAACCCTTCACCACATCCTCCGGCCGTTCGATCGTGAAGTGGGTTTCATTCTAGACAATCGCATGAGAGAAGACAAGATGAGATGAGGTCGCCTCGCGACGGCTCAGGTCACCTTCTTTTCGAAATACTCGTGCCGGCTCACGGTGACATCCGAGACAAACATGACACCGGAATACCGATCAAACAGCGGCCGCAATCCGGCGAGAATGGGCTCCACTTTTTCTTCCGGCACGACGGTCATGATCATGACCAAGCTTTCTTGTTCGCTGAACATGAAGTGGGCTTCGCGGACGCCATGGTGTCCCTTGCCCGAAACGTTGCCGATGATGGTATACCCCGTCGCCTGAACCCTATCCAATAGGTCCGTCACAAAGGGCCGGTTGTCGCCCGACACGATGACACGGATTTCCTTCATGGGATGCAATGTCAGTCCGTCCATGGTGCAACTCCTTGAAAAGGGTCATCTCCGATTGAGACAGGTCTGCTCCGATGCGGCACTCGCGGCTTCCCGATCACGGATTCTTGCCGACGCGACGCCAGACACCCCATGGCATGTAGCTGTACCAGGTTCCATCGTCCGGGTCCAGCGCGGCCAGGTGTACCCACTCGTTGTGATAGAAATGCTGCAGGAGTTCATGCCGGGCGATGAGTTTCTCCAGGCGCGCGCGCGACGCTTCGACCAGTGTCAACAGACGCATTGGTTCGTGATACGGCATCTCGTCGTTCATGACGGTCTGCCACGCCAGGCCGAGCCGCAAATCGCTCCATGGGCCGGACATAACGCCGACTCGGCCGACGACATTATGATAAATTTTGCTGCCGCTTCCATAGACGTCGTTATCCACGGCGGAAAAATAATGTTCCATGTTGATCCATTGGGCCACGACCTGCGGGCCGGTCAGCAAGACTTCCAGGAGGCGGTCCGTCGGGTCTTCCCGGTGATCATAAGAGTGAAGAAAGACCCGCCCGGCTAAGTTCAAGCCCTTCGTCAGTTCCCGCCGGCCGATGATGAAAGCGGTATTACCGGACAAACCCCATTCCGGCCGCACCTGACTCCAGTCCGCGCTGCGCGCTCTGACGTAGGCCTCGGCCTGCGGCAACGACAACGCGGCCTTGACCTCGGGGAACCGGGTGCACCGTTCCCGGCTCGTGAGCTGCCCGGCCTCTCGAAGGTTTTCGAACAATCGGCCGACGTCCTTCCGGTGCGTCGCCGGCACGTCTTCGAGATCGAAGAGCTGTACCTCGTCGGTGGTCGTGTCCACCTGCCCCGCGAGAAAATGAGTATCGGAAGGGATCTCGATGCCGCGTGCCGCCAAGCGTTCCCGAACCGGTGTCCGGTTCGCCATCGCCGCAAGTACCCGCGCGTTGGGTTTTCCTTCGTTCCCCCCGCAGGCGCCGCAATCCAAGGCCGACTCAAACGGATTGTTCTCCGTCGTGCTGCCGTGCGCGCAGAAGAGCACGAGTCGCGCAAAGTTTCGGACCAACCCCATCATGCGCAATGCCGTTTCCACGGTAATGATCTGTTCATCGAGCGTAAAGCCGGTCCTGGTGATTCTCTCTTTTTGGCGGGACGCCGCCCGGCGATTGATCCCGTAATGGTCGCGGAGTTCGTCGAGGAAACTCGTCAATTGTTCCGGGGCCAGATCGGCGGATTTGGCCGCCTCGCTCAAGAACGGTTCGACCGGCTCATCCCCATCCAGCGAACGCCGCCGCAAGGCTTCGACGAATTCGGCATCGACCCGCGATCCGCCGAGGCCGAACCGATCGCGCAACGCCTTCCAGATCACCGCGCGTTGTTCGGACGCCACCATTTCTTCGGTCTCGGCGGGAGAGAGTTTATCGACAGTGAGGCTGGTCGCAATCGGTGGGACAAATAATCTCTGTATCCAGCCGGTCAGGCGTTTGTACAAGGCGGGCACGATCGTCTTCGCGACGATGGGAAGTCCAAAGAACCATCCCAGCGATTCGACCATGACGTACGGGGTGACGACATTCTCTTTCAGATCGTGCAGCAGGGTATGCCCCGCATGCACCAACTTCGCCCGGGACCGGTGCTTCGACAGGTAATGATCCAAGTAACTGCGGGGAATCTCACGCACTTCGTTTTTCGCGCGCATGATCACGGGGAACTGCTCGGTCTCATGCTCCTTTCCCCAGGCCCGATAGCGGATGAAGACCGCGAAGAATCCGGCGAAGCCATAGGTATCGTTGGCCCCGGTCGATTCCAGATGGCGGCGGAACGGTTCGGACCGCACATCGATGCAAAAGACCGATTGTGAATGGGGCCGCACAGGCGGCTGTTGCGGGGGAAGCATCGGCTGGGATCTGGCCGGCGCGCGCAAGAGCATGTCGAACAGGTGGTCCTGATATCCTGCTTCGAAGGCCTTCAGCCAGACCGGCCCGTGGTCCGATTCCGGAAAGCCGTCCATCCAATCCACGAGCGCCTTGAGCTGAGGAGGAGAACTTTCCATGAGAACCGTCGGGACGACCTCGAGTGCTTGGGCGAGCCCCAAAAGGCGCCGCGCCATGGTTCGCTGCGCCGCCCGCTCGCGCCCCGGCCCGCATTCGGTCTGGTACCGACTCGTGAGTTGTTCCCACTCGTGGGAGAGTGACGAATGTTGACCATGGCTGTCGCGGGACCGGGCATGAAGCAGATCGACTCGTTCGGCATAGTAGGCCGGCAGCGTCGCCGCGGCACGCTCCTTCCGCATGAAATAGGCGTGGGGATGCTGCTCCATATAGGTGGAGACCGCGCAATAGGTTCCCTCGATGTCTAATTCTTCCCGGCAGGTTTTCTGAACCAACTCCCGCACGTACCACAGACGGATCGCGAGAAATTTAACCAACCCGGCGGGGTAGGCCTGTTGCCAGACATAGTGTTGTTCTTCGGCGCGCCACTTGATGAGTCCGGCCCAACCAGGTAGGGCCGCGAGCTGGAGCGAGAGGTAGTCCTGCCGGTATTCCGGCGGAATGGCAAGCGCTTCGAGGCAGTCCAGGACCGCGTCCTCGGGATGCTCGGGCAGCGCCGCAATTTTTTGACGACTGTCGGCGATGCCGCAGATCGCCCATTCTTTCGCGGCCAATGTCTTCCAGGCTGCATAGAGCCCTTGATCGCGTTTCGGCATCGACCACGTGGCATGGCCTTCATCCAAAAAGGCCTCGCACCATTTGATGAGTTCGTCATTGATCTGTTGAACGATATGCGTGCCTAATGTCCGATCGCACCAACTTGAGAGCGTTGTATGCCGGCCCAGGGAAGCCAAGTCGTCACGGATCATCGTCGCCATCCGTTCTTTGACGGTCGGCGAAGCGAATGAAATCAGGCGTTCGGCCAGGCTCCTGACCTGCTCCTCGTTCGGGTCGGGCTCCATGAGACGATCGCATGGTTCATCCGCCGAGATCGAGAGTCCATGGGTCAAGCAGGCGCGCAAAACTTCGCGGTGCGAAATCCGGCAAGGACCGATGATCACGTCCTGGTCGCGCGCCAACGGCGCCAACGCGTCGTCGAGATGACGAACCAGGATTCGGCCGGATTGCAGGTAGCGTCGATAGGTCTCGCTCGGCAAATACCCGCTGCCGCCCAAAAATCGTCGGCCGCGGCGCACGGTTTCAGTAAAGGGAAGATATTCCAGACTGTGCAGCGGATTGTGGTGGACGAAGGTCCGCATGGGCCAATACTGCGCAATCACCTCGCTCGCGAGGCGAATCGTCCCGCGGAGGGCCATGCGGCGCGCTTCGGGATCGAGATCCGGCCGGGTGGTTTTCAACGAGTCCATGTCACACTTTGGCTTGCGACAGAAGCAGGAGGCGTCACGGCGCCCGCTTGAAACAGTCGAGAGGGGGCGGTGCCGAGGACCAACAATAGCAAGAGCAGCATGAAAAGAGAGGCCCATTCCGTCCGCCGCAAGTCTTCATGCCGGATGTCGGAGCGTGGCCGGCCGAACACCAACTCCTGCACCCAATCCATGAAGTACCAGGACGCGCAGAACCAGACGATCATGATGACGGCAAATGATCCCGAGGGCGTGAAGGCGGGGTTGAGCAGCATGCCCATAAAGCCTGAGAAGACGCCGAAAGGCGGCATGCCCAGGGCGGCGAGAGCCAACAAGACCAGCAAGGTGCTGAACCGAGGCATCGAATAGACGAGCCCTCCGAAAGCCCGCGCGTCGATGTCTCCATAACGAGCGCGAAGTGAATACCACGCCAGCAAGAGCCCGCTCATCGCCAACCCCACGGCGCTCAGATACACGACGGCCTGCGATGGAGCCGTTGTGGTATCCGCCACGTACCACCACAGCACCGAGAAGAAGGCCAAACCGCCGTAGCTCAGCCTAGGCAATGCGCGCGGCTGAATCAGCGCGCGGAGGGACCCATAGGAGGCGCCCGCCAGCGCGAGAAGAGCCGCGGTGTGAAGTATCGTCACGGTCAGGTTCGGGAGCAGAAGAAGGAGTGAATGAAATCCGAGCGCAGGCAACAGCAAGACAAGAAATGCGGGAAGATTGCCCGGCAATCCCGTGAGGACTGCGATGAAACCGCTATGGAGAGGAAACAGAGGCAACAGTGTCGCGCAGACGATCAGGTTGGCGACGGAGGACAGGGATGCCGGCAGAACGAGCGCGAGCACAGCCGAGGCGAGACCGACGGCATAGCTTCCCAATCCTCGCCAGACATCGGCGCGGACGCCGTTTTGACGATGATACACCTGATGGCGATAGATCAACCAGCAAAGTACGCCGAGCAGCGCCGCCAACAGGATGTGCCGGATCGGTCCCTGCGCGGTCAGAATTCCGAGTCCCGACCCTAAAAGGATCAACGTCATCAACCATGCCGCACGGTTGTCCTGATGCAACGGCTGTCCAAGCAATGAGAAGAACGCCGCCAACGGAAGCAGCCACATGAACGGCATGCCGTCAAACGGCTCATTCAGAGCCCATGACAGCCCTGTCACCGCGAGCAGGGTCACCGCCACGGCCGATAACACCAAGCTCTTCATTCGATAGAGCGAGGTCCACAAGAGCGGAGTGAAGGCCGCGCCGATGAAGGGAATGGCCACGACGACCCATGGCATCATCCAGACCCGCATCATGACATCCGTTTCTCCAGGCGATGAGCGATCAGCAGTACCATCCGTCCCATCTTGAGATAGAGCAGGTCGATGTAGAGCCGATTCATGAACAGGACATAGAGGTGAGCCAGGAGGCTCTCGATCGACGCCGGGATGTGGAAGATCCGTCCATGCGCATGCGCGTACAGATAGAACCAGCTGAGCACGATCAGGAGAGTGGTGCATGCGACCAGGATGTCGAAGAGCCGGCCGGGAAGCGCGGCGGCCTTGAAGTAGGAGGCGACTTCGGCCGGATCGGGATAGAGGAAATGCGTGAAGCTCTCCACCGCGAAGAGGTAGGTAAAGACGACCAGCAGCAGGGTCGAGAGCATTGCGGCGGACACTTTCCAGGACGCGACGGCGCGAATGCGGGTCAAGGAAAGAATGGCTTGTGCGGACGTGACCCAGATAAAGAACAGGAAGATCACCGTCCCTTGCGATTCAAGCAAGGGTATATGCAAGACTCCATGGGTGACCAACAGGATCACGAGCGGTAACAACAACGTCGTCACAAATCCGGTGGACCAGGTGAGATTGGAAAGCTTTCCTGCTTCCGTTTCGCGGTCAATCTGCGGAAACGAAGGTTCCTGACGAGCTTTGTGAATGACATTGCCGCAGTTCAAGAAGACCGTGGCCTTGAACAGACCGTGTGCGATTAGGTGGAAGACGGCGAGGGAGAAGGCGCCTAAGCCGCACTCCATGATCATGTAGCCCATCTGGCCGATGGTCGAAAACCCGAGTGTCTTCTTGATGTCGTTCTGAGTGAGCATCATGGTGGCGCCCAGAATGGCCGTGAACATCCCGATAATGAACACCACATGCAATGTCGTGGAACTCTGACCATACAGCGGGGCGAGTCGGTTCAGTAAGAAGCCGCCGGCATTGATGATCCCCGCGTGCAACAGCGCGTGAATCGGTGTCGGGGCATAGAGCGAGCGGGGGAGCCAGGTATGGATGGGAAACTGAGCAGACTTGCCCATCGCACCGATAAAAATCAGCAGGGTAACGGCCGTCACGCCGTTCATCTCCCATCCGAGCGCGGGCCAGAGAGCCAGAGTAACCGGGTTCTCGGCTGCCCGAATGAAGAGTGTTTGAAATTCGAACGTGCCGTAGAGCGAGTAGGCCAGGATGATGCCGGCAAGAAAACCTACGTCGCTGACCCGCAAAAGCGTGAACGTGTTGACGGCTCCGGCCAGCGTCGCGGGATGCCCATGATTGTGGGCCAGCAGAAACAGCAGGTACGACAGCATTTGCCAGAAGACGAACAACATCACGAGATTGGCGCTGGACACCATACACAGCAACACCGAGGTCGTCAGGGCCAGGATGCCGAGATAACGGCGAAAGCCCCGATCTTGATACATATAACCTGTGGAATAGCGATAGATGAGTGTGGTCACCCCGGTGATGAGGACCATCATGACCGCGCTCAAGCGGTCGATGTAGAACCCGATGGGAAAGGCGAGGTTGCTCACGGCGTCCGGATCGTAAAGCCGCACGCTGATCGGCCCGTTCAAGCTGACCAACACCAAGGCGACGACGGAGCCGAAAAAGGCGGCGATGACCGGTAGCGCGCCGGCCTTCGCATTCTGCTCTTGATCGGCGCGATCGCCGGTCATCACGATGAATGCGGTCAACAGCGGCAACAACGCGACCAGCACCAGAAAGGCCATGCCTGCGCGATACTCCTTAGAGAGAAAGAAAAAGGCCAGCCGGCGGTCCTTGAAACAAGGGCCCAACGACTGGCCTGTACTGTCCCCGGCCTTTCCCTATCGAGAACACCGGCGAGACTCCACTGCCCTATCACGGTATATCGAAAAGTGGCTCCGTCCTCGCTCGAAATGCCGATCTCGGCTGCGCCACTGAAAATTGCGTTAGATGTATCCGCGCACCATCCCAATTGCAAGCGAAAACTGGGAGAGAAATGGCTGAGCTGGGGTGATCGCGGATTGGCTCCTTACCGGAATCAGATCTCGGGCGGTGTTTCCAGCGATCGTCTTCGACCGGCGCTGGCATCCTCTTGACCGGTGCGATATGATGAGCATCTATAACGGCGAGCTGATGGGCAATGGCGTATGGCCGGTAGCTGAGATGAGAGAAGATTCAAAAAAGCTATCCAGCTAGGCGGCAGATGGTGCATTAGGACATGTTAGTTGAATGGAAGAACCATGGGCTAAATCAGGATGTTCAAAATGGCTCCTGACAAGGCCGCAGGCGGCGCGGCGACTGAGGCGTACTTTTTGCCGGTACGCCGCAGGGAGACGCGACGCCGAGAACGACGCTGGGAGATTTTTTCAACATTCTCAATGAAGGGGGCGACCGGTTTCGACGGGGATACTGAGGTCATCGGGGCATGTCGAGCTCCTAGAGTCTCGTAAAACCTTTAGGAAAACAGCAACTGCCAACCAAGAACTGGCACTCGCAGCTTAATAAGCTGAGACGTCTTTTCATCTGAGGCCCGCGGGGGTGAAGAGGCGCGATGCAGCGGGCTGGTCCAAGACCGGTGCTCAGCGGTGGAGGACGAGAACTTTCTGGGCTAGCAGCCATTCTAAGCCGGCCGACGGGCGTGGGTGGTTGCGAATGTAAAACGTCCGGCTACACATGTAGAACCGATGCGCCGACGATCTTCGGACAGGGGTTCAACTCCCCTCGCCTCCACCATTCCGCACTTCCTGTGATCCGGCGGCTCATCAGGCAAAGCCTCTCTTCCTGATCGCCGCCGGAGAAGACCCTTCAATGTCTTCAAGTATTCGGTTGACCCGCCGCCGCCTCATCGTGTGGCCATAAATGGGCGGCGCCGGGTAGGATCTGACGCTGGTTTAGATTCGCGATTGCTTGACGTCTCCGCGCCAGGCGCCGGTCTCTCGTCCACGTGATTCAATAAAATCTTTGAACCGGTTAAGATCCCCCGCCACTCGCGTCGATACCACGCCGACTATGTCTCCTACGTTCTCCACGGCGCCTTCCGGCTCATAGTCCAGCTGCAGCATAACCTTGGACTTACTATCCGACAGGCGATGGAAGGTCACGCAGCCGGCATTCTTGGCGCCGTCGATGCTTTTCCAGGCAATCCGATCGTCAGGTCTCTGCTCCGTAATGACGGCGTTCCACTGTTTGTCCTTGCCGGCGATGGTTGCCTTCCAATGCAGGTGGGTATCGTCCACCTGTGTTACCTCTTGAACACCTTCCATGAATTTAGGGAACTCTTCAAACTGCGTCCATTGATTGTAGGCGGTGCGAACCGGGACATCGACTTCGATAGATTTTTCGATCGTGGACATCGAGCGTCCTCCTTTTGTTAGTGCTGCGTAGACGCAAGGCGGTCCGTTCATCCCAGCCTGGACGGGGTGCTGTGGCCGGAAGACTCACGGCAAGTCGCTTCATCGGAAGCAAGCCCGATACCAGAATCATGACCGGCATAAGAATATGATTTTTCCTTTATGCCATCGAGACATAGCCGGCATGCAACCATAACGGGAGACGGGCCCCTCTGGAATTGAGGACAGAACGACTGGATGAATGGAGACAATGCCCGACTGGGGGCCGTCAGATGCGGCATCCCGTATCGTTCCGTGGCGGTTCAGGTAAGTAATCATCGCCGGCTCGTCCTTGACTTGAACCGAACCAATCGGGCTTGATATGTATCCGCTTGTGCGGGCTGCCGTAGGATTTGACTCAGTGCTCACGCCGATGAGCGTGGCCTGAAGGAGCGGAGTGAATGGCCGATTCACCCCGGCGAAATGTCTATATCATCCGGCCCGAGCCGATTGGGCTGGAGACGGAATCGAGAGTATAGGATGCGACTTTCCCTGCGCTTTGTCTTACCGTTGCTCTTGGTATTGGGTTTGGTCGCCTATGCGGTGGTGCCGTTGGTAGACGCCCTGACACTCAAATGGTTTACGCGAGACCTCGAAAGCCGTTCCAGATTGCTGGCCAGCACCATGGAGGCGCCGCTTGTGGAGTTGGTCGCGGCGAAGTCCCGCGCGAAAATTTTTACGTACTTCCACAAGGTCATTCAGGATGAACGGCTCTATGCTCTGGGGTTCTGTGATCTGCAGGACCGTCTTCTCTATCAGACCCTGACCTACCCCGATCAGTTATCGTGCGGAAGCCTGGCACACCTGCAACCCGGCAGATCGGAGGTCGTGAATTTCAATCAAGGGCCGCTCCATATCATGTCCTCGACCATCCAATCCAACGGGCGTGCCTTGGGGCGGCTGATGCTCGTGCATGATATGAGTTTCGTGCATCAGCGGAGCACCGATACCAAGTGGTACATTTTCTATCTCTTCGCCGGACTGGCGGCTCTGATCTCGCTCGTGACGGTGTTGGTGGCGCAGATCAGTTGGAGAGGGTGGGTGGCGGGCGTACGTGCTCTGCTGGACCGGGGCGGCCTTCCGGCGTTGAAGCGGCAGGTTCATTCCCCCGAGCTGCATCCGGTGGCGGAGGATCTTCACGACCTCGTCCGCGAGTTGGAGGCGGACCGTCGGATGCGCGACGAGAGCCAGATCACATGGAGCCCGTCCAGCTTGAAATCGATTCTACACGAGCATCTGGCCGGTGATGAGATCATTATCGTGTCCAATCGCGAACCCTATATCCATACGAAGCGCGGTCAGAAGATCGAAGTTCAACTCCCGGCAAGCGGTCTGGTGTCCGCGCTCGAACCCGTCATGCGGGCTTGCTCGGGTGTCTGGGTGGCGCATGGAAGCGGGTCCGCCGACCGCGAGGTCGTCGACGGCCGGGATCATGTCCGTGTCCCGCCTGACCATCCCTCGTATGACATCCGTCGGATCTGGATGACGCCGGACGAGGAAGCCGGCTATTACTACGGCTTCGCCAACGAGGGACTCTGGCCGCTCTGTCACAATGCCCATGTCCGTCCCACGTTTCGCACCTCGGACTGGGAACATTACGTGACGATCAATGAGCGGTTCGCGCAGGCGGTCATCGAGGAGGCTAAGACGGATGATCCGGTGGTCTTGGTGCAGGACTATCACTTGGCTCTATTGCCCAAGATGGTACGGGAGAAATTGCCGAATGCGACGATCATTACGTTCTGGCATATCCCATGGCCGAACGCCGAAAGCTACGGGATTTGTCCCTGGCGTCAGGAAATCCTTGAAGGATTGCTCGGCAGCAGCATCGTGGGGTTCCATACGAGAGTGCATTGCAATCATTTCATGTACTGCATCGACCGGATTTTGGAAGCCCGCATCGATCGCGACACCTCCATCGTCTCTTATGGAGGCAAACTGACCGCGGTGAAGAATTACCCGATCTCGATCGAATGGCCGTCGCGGTGGCTCCATAATCAACGGCCGATTGCCGACTGCCGCCAACATATCCGGGAACGCCATGCCATGGGACCGGATCGTCTGGTCGGGATCGGCGTCGATCGATTGGATTACACGAAGGGCATCGTCGAGCGGTTTCTCGCGGTCGAGCGCCTCTTTGAGCTGCAACCCGAATGGATCGGCAAGTTCTCGTTCATACAGATCGCGGCGCCGAGCCGCACCATCATCGATCAGTACCAGCACTTCCACGATCAGGTGTACGCACTCGCGGAACGAATCAATAAGCGCTTCGGCCGCGAAGGATACGAGCCGATCGTGTTGAAAGTCCGCCATCACGAGCCGCCGGATGTCTATGAGTATTATCGGGCGTCCGAGGTCTGCGTGGTCAGCAGCCTCCACGACGGCATGAATCTCGTCGCCAAGGAATTCATCGCCGCGCGTGATGACGATCAAGGCGTCCTGATACTCAGCCAGTTTACCGGCGCCGTTCAGGAATTGCCCGAGGCGCTGGTCGTCAATCCCTACGACATCGATCAGTGCGCGGCTGCTCTGCATCTGGCGCTGACAATGGCGCCGGCTGAACAACGGGCGCGCATGAGGAGCATGCGGGGGTTGATTCAGGAATTCAATGTGTATCGGTGGGCGGGGCGGATGCTCACGGATGCCGCGCGCATGCGCAAACGAATTCGTGTCATGAGACAAGTCGGCCAGACCACCGGCCTACCGCAGTAGCGTCTCTCCGCGAGAACATCGACTCATGCGATATCTTTTAAGCGCTACGGGAAAGCGGGCGTTGGACGGGCTTGCGGGCGACAGCCGGACGCTGTATGCGTTCGATTTTGACGGCACATTGGCGCGCATCGTTCGGGATCGTGACGCAGCCAGAATGGTCGAGTCCGTGCGGCTCGCGCTGGGGGAATTGACGGCGAAAGCGCCGACCGCCGTCGTGTCGGGACGGGCTCTCGAGGACCTCCGTCCGAGAGTGGAAGGCGTCGTGACCTACCTGATCGGCAATCACGGCATGCAGGGCGTCTGTGCCTCCTCTCGCATGCTGCATCAATCCCACGATCTGTGCCGCTTATGGATCAAGGAGCTGGAGAAGTTCCAGACGGAGTTTGCCGCCGCCGGGATCGGCCTCGAGGATAAAATCTACTCGCTCACGCTGCACTATCGAAAGGCGACGTCGCCGCGCCGGGCCAAGGAACGTGCGCTTAAAGCCGCGGCGCAGCTCGTGCCCACTCCCCGCCTCATTTTTGGAAAAGCGGTCGTGAATGTGATCCCGCCGGGAACTCCCCATAAAGGCTCCGCCTTGGTGGAACTGATGCGGCAACTGCGTTGCCCCGCGTGCCTGTATGTGGGGGATGACGATACGGACGAGGACGTATTCGCTCTGCCGGACGAGCGCATCGTCTCCGTACGGATCGGCCGGCGATCCCTGTCGGCGGCCCGCTATTATCTGCGGCGGCAGGAGGAGGTGAACTCACTCCTTGGCTATCTTCTGCGCGCCGTCGGAGGAGAGAAGGATTGAAGGAGGATGGGTGGTCCATTATCGAATCAAATCCGGCCGCCGGGTCAAGCTGGCGTCGTGTGACCCGGAGGACACCGGCTCATGCAAGCAAAACGAACAAGGGAGGGCGAAGGCCAAGGCGCCGGCAGAGAAATTGACACACTAGCCCACTTTCTCCACATACCCTAACCGGGAGTTCGCAACGATGAAGATTCTCTATAGGGTCCTGCTTGGATGCCTCGTGTTCCTGGTATTGCCTTTCTCGATTCTGGCGGGAGATTTCGAAGGCATCGTGCATATGAAAACCACGCATCCCGGCCTCGACGGCTCCACCGACATGAACTGGTACATCAAAGGCGAGAAGGCGCGCATGGAAATGTTGCGCGACGAAGGGAAACGGCATTTCATGATCATTGACGGTCGCGCGCGGACCATGCTGATTCCGATGGGTGACAAGAAAGTGTACATGGAAATGTCGCTCGATCAGGTGGACGAGCGGTCGCAGGAGCATCTGAAGGAAGCCCTTGAGCAACATGTTGTGGAGCGAACCGGTAAGTCCGAGAACATTGCCGGCTATGCCTGCGAAGTGTGGCGGATTACAGACAAGGATACGAGAAAATTGGAACAAGAAATCTGTGTGGCGAAAGGATTCGGCCGATCCGCCACATTTTGGTTGGATCCCAAACAGGTTCAGCGATCATCCCAACCGGGGTGGGTGAAGCAACTGGTCGATGAGGGGGGATTCGGATTACGGACTGTACGCTATGACAATCACGGTAAGGAATCATCGCGGACGGAAACGACGGCCATTGAGGAGAAGTCTCTCGATGATGCTCTGTTCACCATGCCTGCCGAGTACACGAAAATGACTCGAGAGGCCTTGATGCGCGGGGCGGAGGGCGGCGGATCGGGTGGCGGCGGTGAAGAACTTCAACGAATGATGCAGGAGATGAAGAAACGCCGGGCGGAACGAAACGCGGCGGCCAAAGGCCGGTCGGACGAGGCTTCGCAACCGGACGTGAATGAGATGATAAAGCAATTCGGGGAGATGATGAAAAAACGTCAGCAAGGCGGCGAATAGGAACAGCGAGAGAATCATTAGCTCCGAGTTGTTCCGCGGCCGGCGTGCGGCATCCACCGCGCGTTTTCACCCTGTTGACAGAGTTCGGATGGAAGCGTAGATAGAAAGATGCGGCCTAACAGTTTCCTATGGTGAAGGAGGTCGGGCAGACCGCGCGGCTGTCAGCTAGATCTCCTCACGATTCCGAAGCGAAAGGAGGGTGGATTGATGGAAGATGCGACGCCACCTGGCCTTGACCGCCCGTCGGGCGAAGAGCGGGCTTTCCGTCGGAACTCGTAACCGACAAGCCATTGGCCGTGCCTCTCGGCACTTATGATGCAGACAGCTTTCCAAAAGCTTGCGTCGCGCCTTTTGTGTGGTGAAGTCGATTCCGAGGAAAAGTAGTTCTGCTCCGCGTCAATTCCGACGTCAGGTCCCTTCCTGTTCCCCCAATGGGCACGCAGCCTCAAGGCCGTAAGATAAACAAGTAAAGTCGGCGTACTACGCGCCACGCGGGGGCTCTCTTAAAAGGGGGCCTCCGTCATCACACTGGACCCCGTAACAGATCTAGGGCTGAATTCCGGGGTTGACAGGTTTTTGAGATAGGAGTATTTGAGTAACCAGTGGTCCACTGAAGATGTCCTTCACCTGATGAGACTGTGAACAGAGCGCGCCTGTTGAGTCTCGTATCACTCCTTCAAGGAGGGATCACATGATGGAAGAACTGACTCCACCGGACCAGGACGGCCCGCCGAGCTGAGGGCCGGTTTCTCGTCGGTCGTACCGATTGTTCCTCACCAGGCTGTGCCTCACGGCACTGTAGACCAACAGGATAGCAGCCAGGAAGGTGATGGAGCGTAACGGTACGAGGAACACAATCGCCCGGGACTATGACTGTTTCCCCCGACGGGAAACCCGATGCTCTCTCCCTCGAACGGGTCTTCGAGCGAACACAACCGATAAGAATTTGGCGTCCTAAGCGCCAAGCACGGGCGACCTCCCACCGTAGTGCAAGGTCGCCCGTGCTGTTTTCGGCAGCACTTCAATGCGCCGGCTTAATCGCAATCGTATCGCGACAGGTCTCAGATCCGATCCGGAAAATCCGAAATAATGCCGTCCACCTGTAAATCGCGACTGTGTTGGATATCGCGAACATCATTGACGGTATAGACGAAGACGCGCAGCCCGAGATCATGATAGGTCTTCACCAAGGCCGGTGTCAGCGTGTGATACGAGAGTCCCACGTATGACGCGTTGAGGGCCAGGGCATCCCGGACGGGATCTGCAGGAAGGTGATCTCCAAACAACGGCATGATCTTCGTTGTGGGATCAGTCGAACGGATGCGCATCAACTCATCGAACAAGAACGAGGCATAAAGCACTGTTCCGTTGAATCCACTCCGGACGACGACCTCGCGGGCGTCCATTCCAATTCCCTCAACCTTGAGCTCGAGGATCAGACCCAACTCATGGCCTGCCGCGTCGAGCGCTTGCTCAAGCGTCGGAATGCACTGCCAATGTCCGGCATTCAACCGTTGCGCCTGTTCAAGAGAGACCTGATCTAGGCCTCCGGTCTTATCGGTCGTTCGGTCCACCGTTTCATCGTGGAGAAGGACGAGATGGCCGTCGCCGGTTTCTCGGAGATCGAGCTCCACCATATCGATGCGGAGCGACCGGGCCTTCCAGATGCCGGCGAGCGTATTTTCAGGCGCGTAGCCGGCCGCTCCGCGATGGCCGATGCGTAAGATGCCGGATTGAGCGGCTTCTTTTCTCGGTTGCGGCATCGGATTCGAATGCAGGTTTTCGCTCATGATTGATGAGGGGCTTTCTTTTGCGGGCCGACTCTCCTACCATATTCTCGGCATGCCTGAGAAGAAGAATACAAGATCCCGGACGCCTGGAGGACCGAAGCGAAGACGAAAACCACCCGGCGCCTCCATCGGCCTTACAGCCGCCGAGTTGCAAGGTGCGGCCCCGTCGCACGAAGTGGTCGAATTGTATCAGGCGATCGAAGCACATGGCGGAAAGTCGCTCGCCGTTTACCGCGAGCCGTACGGCGGCCGCTGGTTGGTGATGGCCGCGCTGCCCATTGCACTGGTTGAACCGACCCCCTATCAGCGGAATCTCTCGGACACCCACGTCCGCAAACTGGAGGCCGTGATCGGTAAGTTGGGGCGCTTTCTCGATCCAATTATTGCTGTGCGCGGTAGTCAGACGGACGGCGGGGTACGCTTTTGGACGCCCAACGGCCACCACCGGCTGTCGGCGATGCGAACGTTGGGAGCCAAGAGCATCATCGCGATCGTGGTGCCGGAAGTGAGCGTGGCCTATCAGATTCTGGCGCTCAATACTGAAAAGGCCCACAATCTTCGAGAAAAGGCGCTCGAAGTGATTCGGATGTATTGCGAGTTGGCCCGCTTGGATGAAGCAACCGAAGAGCAGTATGCCTTGGAGTTCGAGGAACCGGCGTTGATTACGCTCGGCCTCTGTTACGAGCAGCGTCCGCGGTTCAGTGGCGGGGCCTATCATCCCGTTTTGAAGCGGGTGGAAGTGTTTCTCAAAGACCCATTGTCCGACGCGCTGCCGATTCGGCAAGAGCGTGCTCGCGCGCTGCTTGCCCTGGATGATGAGATTGTGAAACAGGTCGAGGCGTTGAAGGCCAAGGGATTGACCAGCCCCTATCTGAAAAGCTTCGTTGTCGCCCGGGTGAATCCCGTCCGATTCCGCCCCAAGGACGCTCCTCCCCTGTCATTCGACGAGGCGCTGGATCGCATGATGAAAGCCGCGATAAAATTCAACCCGGAAAAGGTGAAGATGGATGACCTTGCCAAATCCGGCGGCGTCCCGGACGAAGGAGAATAGCGTTTTATAGATAGCTTGACCCACTGACTTCCTGAAAGGAGGTTACCATGCTGGTGCATGATGTGATGACCGCCGGTGTATTGACGGCAAAGAGAAGCGATACGATCCGGTCCGTGGTGATCAAGATGCTGAATCGCCGTTGCGGCGCCATTCCGGTGACGGACGATGGCGGCCATCTTCTCGGTGTCGTGACGCTTCGGGATATCCTGCTTCAGCTCTATCCGAACTACGGCGACTACATTCACGACAATGTTCACAGCCGCGATTTCGTCGAGATGGAGGACGGATACAATGAAGTATTGGGCCGCAAGGTCGAGGAGATCATGAGCCAGCAGCCGCTTACCGTGGCGCCGCATGATCCGGTCCTGCAGGCCGCGTCCTACATGGGCTTGAAGAACTTCCGGCGGATTCCGGTCGTGTCCAAAGACAAGTTGGCCGGGATGGTGAGCGTCGGCGATATCAATCGGGGTCTCTTTTTTGAGCGCGGGCAGGCGTTCTAGCCCGCATGACTCATACACTCGGAGACAGTCTTTGAGAGAGGGACAGACTCGCCGGGTTGCCGTGGGCTCCAGGCCGCCTTTAGAATACGCCTAGGCAATTCGATGCGTGGCGATTGGCTCGCGGCCATTCGCCGAGGAAGGGAGGATACATGGGATTAGCAGATCAAAAGTGCGTGCCATGCCGCGGCGGTGTGCCGCCGCTTCCGGCTGATCGCGCGCAGTCGCTTCTTCAGGAACTCGGCCGCGGCTGGACCTTGAATAAGGACGGCCATCTTGAACGGCTCTATACCTTCAAGGATTTTGCTCAGGCGCTTGCGTTCGTCAACAAGGTGGGTGCGGTGGCTGAGGCCGAAGGTCATCATCCGGATTTCTATCTGTCCTGGGGCAAGTGCAAAGTGGAAATTTGGACGCATAAGATCAATGGACTGACCGAGAGCGATTTCTACTTGGCCGCGAAGGCAGACCGCGAATTCGAGCCGTTTCGGAGCGCCACGGCGTGATCCGGTTTGTCCTATCGTCCGTGCATGACCTGTCGGAGCAAGGATGAGCCAGAACATACCGATTGCACTCGTCAACATGCCGTTCAGCTATTCGAAGTATCCGTCGATCCAGCTCGGCACCTTGTCGGCGCTGCTGAAATCCCGCGGGTTCGGCGTGGACTGCCATCACTTGAATGTGCGGTTTGCGCATCGGATCGGCATCCCGCTCTACGAACTGATCTGCGACAAACGAGCCCTGTTCGGGGAATGGCTGTTTTCCTCGCTGCTCTTTCGGGATAACCCCAAACACGCCGACTATCCGAGGACCTTCAAGCCGGTCTTTGAAGATTTGGCGCGGCAGACCGGCAATCCGGCCACCTACTTCGAGGATGTGGCGCATCGCATCGCGCCGCAATTTTTGACCTGGGCGATGACGGCGATCGATTGGGGCCGATACAAGATCGTGGGGTTTACTTCGACCTTCGATCAGAATGTCGCCAGTTTGACGTTGGCGAAACTGATCAAGGATCTCTATCCGGAGGTTCGGATCGTCTTTGGCGGGGCCAATTTCGACGGTGAAATGGGACTGGAATATTTCCGGGCGTTTCCATTCATCGATCATGTCGTTGTGGGAGAGGGGGAAGAAACCTTTCCGGCTTTGGTCGCCCATATTGTCGAGGGACGCGACGGCCCTTTTCCGAAAGGGGTTGCGTATCGACGGGAGGGCCGGGTCGAATTCGAGGCGAATCCGGCGCTGTTTACCGAGTTCGTTCGGACGGGACCGCCTGATTACGACGATTATTATCGGCTGCTGGCGGAACTCGGCGCCGATTCGCAGCTAGGTTTGGATCGCATCCTGTTGTACGAGGGATCGCGCGGGTGCTGGTGGGGGGAAAAACATCACTGCACGTTTTGTGGGCTCAACGCCCAGAGCATGAAATTCCGGGCCAAGTCTCCCGAACAAGTCGCGCAGGAAATGGCCTGGCTGTCCAGCCGGTACGACACCTCCCGGTTTCGATTGGTCGACAATATCATCGATATGAAGTACATCGAACACCTGTTCGGGAAGTTGGGTCACGAGCGGTGCGACCTCGATGTGTTTATCGAGACGAAGAGCAATCTGAATAAGCAGCAGATTCGGACGCTGGCGGTCGGCGGAGTCAAGTGCATGCAGCCGGGCCTCGAAAGTCTCAGCCAGACCCAGCTTCGGTCAATGGATAAGGGGGTCACCCCCTTGCAGAATATCGTGTGCCTCAAATGGAGTTTTTATTACCGGGTCGTCGTATCGTGGAACATTCTCCTTGGGTTTCCGGGAGAAACGAATGAAGACTATCGACGCCAGATCGACTTGCTTCCGTCCTTGTTCCATCTGCAACCTCCCGAAGCGACGGGAAAGTTCTGGCTCGAGCGGTTCAGCCCGTATTTCACGCGCCCGCAGGAGTACGGCATCAAGATCACCGGACCGGGTCTGGCCTATGAGTATGTCTATGACTCTCGCCGAGTAGATTTGAAAAAGATCGCATATGACTTTGAGTATGAGTTGGATGATTGGAACATCGATCCGCACCTGTACCAAGAATTGGTGGGCGTGGTGGCGGAATGGCAGCGTCGGTATGCCTCGACGGAAAAGCCGTTTCTCTACTTCTCGAAGGCGATGACGTATGTCACGGTGTATGACGGACGGAATCCTGACGCTCCCACTCGAGAGCGCTTTGATTGGCCGGCCTCGTACATCATCGATTTCTGTAATGAAGCGCCCAAGTCGGTGGATCAGATCCGGCAGGCCGTCCGAGCCCAAGCGCCGGCTACTGATGAATCTGATTCAGCGGTCGATGCGGCTTTGGCGAGACTCACGCTCAAACGTGTTCTCTACGAAGAGCGCGGCAAGTATTTTACGCTCGCGATTCCCGAACATCAGTATTACTGACTGCCTGACGCGCCGGCCGCGCCATTCCTACATCGAGAGTTTCTCTGCCACGTTTCGCATCTGAACGCCGTGCACCAACGAGGCGCCGCCTCGGATCGCGCAGGCCACATGGATCGCCTCGGTCATCTCCTCAATATTGGACCCCTTCTCCAGGCAGGCAGTCGTATAGGCGTCGATGCAATAGGGACATTGGACGGTATGCGAGACGGCCAGGGCGATGAGCGCCTTTTCCCGTTCGGTCAATGCGCCTTCCGCAAACACGGCGCTGTAATAACTCATGAATTTGTCCCAGAGCTCCTTGTTTCCCTTTCCCATGTCCTCGAACTTGCCGAGATCCTTCGGATGATAATAGGTTTCCATGTGGGATGACCTCACTAATGACTGTGGATGAGATAGGGAACTGCGGCCGGCCGGTCACAATTCGGCAACGATCCTCGTCAGGCATTGCCCGGTGGGTCCGGCTCAACCTCATCGAGGATCTGTGAAAAACGGCGTCCGACAATGTCGGTCACTTTGGCCATGAGCTCCGAGATTTCCTTCCATTCGTCGGGTCCCAGATCCTGCTTAATCTGAGGATGTATCGCCCATTCCGCGTTGACCCCTTTGCCTTTTCTGGTGACGTTGACATGAACAAGCTCGACGTCAAAGACCTCATGCCGGTTTGTCGTTTGAGCGGGCGGTGTGTCGGGGGGCATCTGAGTCGCCATATCGGTCTGCTCCTTGTCGTGATGGATTCCCAGCAGACAGAATCATATCCCAATCCCGACTTGGCTGTACATAAGGCCGGTGTGCGAGTCAGTCGACGGATGGATGGAGGGGTCATTGATTCAAGAAGAAGAGCAACTCGTCATGAATGAGACCATTGGTTGCCACGAGTTCCTGCCCATAAATAGAAAAGGTATGCTTCTGAAAGGATGTGACCAACCCTCCCCCTTCTTCCAGAATGACTAAGCCGGCCGCCATATCCCACGGCTTGAGCTTTACTTCCCAAAATCCATCGAAACGGCCCGTTGCGACATAACACAAATCCAAGGCGGCGGATCCGGTCCGACGAACACCCTGCGCCCGCAAGGACAGTCGCGCAAAATGATCCAGGTTATTGTTGGGATTGTCTCGAATATCGTAGGCGAAACCGGTCACCAGTAAAGACCGATCTAAATTCTCGACGCCGGAAACCCGAATCCTCTGTCCGTTCAAAAACGCTCCTGCCCCCCGTTCCGCCGTAAAAAGCTCGTTCCGGACGGGGTCGAACACGGTTCCCAACACACACTGTCCCGCGTATTCGAGCGCAATGGAGACCGCATAAAAGGGGAATCCATGCGCAAAATTCGTAGTGCCGTCTAACGGATCGATGACCCACTGATAAGGGGATTCACCGGGATCAACAGCGCCCCGCTCCTCGGCCAATACTCGATGATCCGGGAAGGACCGGCGGATGGCGTTGACGATCGCGTCCTCCGCGGCTCGGTCCGCGTCGGTGACCAAATTCACAGCTGCCTTGTATTGTATGAGAAATCCGTCCCGAGCCTGGCGCAGCAGTATGCTGCCCGCGTCTTTGGCGGATGCAATAGCGAACTGCAGCAAGCCATTCCGCTCCGAATAGGGAAGATCCTGCCAGTTTGAAGTCGGCACGAAGTGGATTCTAGCACGGTCCATAGTCCCGCGTAAGCAAGCCGATCAAGCATGTCATAACCAATTGAAAAGTAGAATGCTTGTAAATTTATACAAGCCTTGTATAATCTATACATGCAAACCGATAAAGCGTGCAGTTACTGTAATGGCGTATACAAAAAGAAAACTTGACATTGATCGGAAGCTTTGCTAATAAGCAAGCATGCTTTGAGGCGGTGCTTAGTGGAAGAGTTAACGGATATTCTCGTAGGTCTCGAACAGCGGATCAGCGCATACAAAACCCGATACCAAGAGCTAGAAAAGAAGCGTCGCCGCCTGGATGACGAAATCGCCACGATCAAGAAATATTTGGAGCTTGCTGAAACCCTCTATCGGGTTGAAGCCGACAAAGCTAAACTTGCCAGCCTTTCCAGCCAGATCATCACCGACGAAAAAGGTGTCCGGCCATTACCGGTCACGGACGTCACCGACCAATCGAAAGAAATCCTTCTTGGGCGAAGCAAGTATGTGGGCAAAAGTGTGCCCGAAGCAGCCTTTCAGATTCTTCGGGAGGCCAATCGGGCGATGCATGCAAAGGAATTGTTGCAGCGGTTGCTGGAGGGCGGATTGCAGATCAAAGGGAAAACTCCGCTGACGTCGGTCGCCACGTCACTTAAGCGCGACAAACGGTTTCGCAAGGTTGGGCCGAATACTTTTGAGCTGATGGCGGAGGAGCTCACCCACGCAGTGTAAGTCCACGAGTCGATTCAACGATTCTGAAGGGAGGTGAGAGTCTTGGCGACAAAGAAGGCAGCGAAGAAGAAAAAGAAGTAAGTTCCCGCCTGGTCGAAGACGCCGGAGGTAAGGCTACTTACCTCCGGCGCTTTCTTTTTGCGAGACCGCGCCGTTGTGGCGGGCACATGCAGGCTCGGTCGCGCAGGGGGAAGATGAAGGGTTTGCTAAACTGCGAGAGAAGGCACCGGACGCAGCAAGTTCAAGGAAGGCCGCGGCTCGGAAGCGGGGATAGGACGCTCCGGGCTAAGCAGCACCCATTTCTCGGGCTGGGCAAGAACCTGTTCGACGAGTTTCGTATGGAGCGCGTGTCCGGATCGCTCGGCGTGAATGTGCCCGATAAACGGGAACCCTAGCAGGGCCACATCGCCGATCAGGTCCAAGATCTTATGACGGACGAATTCATTCGGAAAACGCAGGCCGGACTGGTTGACAACACCTTGTCCCGACAAGACGACCGTATTCTCCAACGAGCCGCCTTTGCCCAAACCCCGAGACCACAGCGCCTGAACCTCGTGGAGAAAGCCGAATGTGCGGGCTGAAGCGATATCATTCTCAAACGAGGCGGCGGAACACACGTGGGTGTAAGTTTGTGTCTTGATCAAGGGATGATCGTATTGAATGGAATAGGAAATTTTCGGCGTGGAGCTGGGTTCGATTCTGACACGGCGCGAACCGTCGACGACTTCGATTGGTTGTGTGATCTTCACATAAGATTGCCGTCTGGTCTGAGGCACGATTCCTGCGCTCCGGATCAGCTTTACAAATGGTCCGGCGCTGCCATCCATGACCGGTACTTCGCCCGCGTTCACTTCAATAAGGACGTTGTCCACTTCAAGTCCGGCCAAGGCAGCGAGGATGTGCTCAATTGTCTTCACCTGGTGGCCGTTCGAACTGATGGCCGTGCACAGTTCCGTCGAAACCCGGTTAGTAACCGACGCAGGGAGGACGGTCTCTTTCTCTCCGTTCTTCTGCACAAACGTAATGCCTGTATTGCAAGAAGCAGGGCGAAGAGTGAGTGTGACCGGCTGACCCGAATGCAGGCCTACGCCGGAACAGGAAACGGTTGATCCAATGGTCTGTTGTTGTCGCACGTGGCCTCCCATTTGACGATGCGAGACGTTCAGTAAGCAATAGAAGTGCCACCGTGTTGTATTGCATCAACTCATTGGATTACAAGCAGAAAATGAAAGTGCCACACAATGTGTTCTGTAGTAAAAACGCAACACATGTGGCTTTCAGGGGTAACCGCCTAGAGGGATTCCGAGCATAAATCGAGTAAGAGGCAACGCCTGGCTGTAAACGTCCTACGACCGTTTCTCGCAGGTAGTCCGTCAAATCGGCTCGACGACATGATCTCAAACAGCTCGGATGGGAACTTCACGGATGGCCCTCTTGAACCGGGCAAGCTGTTCACGGAATGAATCTGGTCCTTCATATTCGAAAACGTAACGGGTCATATCGAACAGCGGAGCGGGATCCAGCTCGCGGATCATGTCCGGTTTCCAAGAAATTTGCAGTCTGTTGATCATCGTAATAGGGGTCGGAGTGCCGACGACGCCGAGCGGAACTGTTCCGTAGGTTTGCGAGAAGATCAGAATCTCACGGTCGAACATGGCGGTGTTCATATCTTGGGCGGCGCCGTATTTGCGGAACCCCTCTTCCAACCGCTGGAACATGGGCGAATGAACCAACTCTTCCCGAAAGGCATAGAAGATTTTGATTCCAGACCGCCGCTGGTCGTCCATGACTTGTATCGCATCGTCAATCAATGACTCGCTGAGCATTTGCTCCTGGGTCAGAATGATAAGGCGTCGAATCTTTACGTGTTTGCGAGCAGCGGCTTGGTTGGCGAGTAAGTAATTGGGATAGAGGGCTTCCCCCTTCTTCCAAATATTCCACCGTTCCATCATGGCATCGACCGACCGCTCGGCTGTTTCCATCAGCCGCACCGCTTCCGCATTGGCCGCGGCCCCTTCGTAGGTCAGAGTTTGTGATTCCAGTTGCCTGAGTTCGCGGCCGATCGCCTCCACCTTTTTAGGCAGATAGTGCGGGCGCTTCGGCACGTGGAGCATGACGTCCACCGCCGTCAAGGCGAGCTTCCAATATTCCTTGGCCCTGGCAGGAGCCTTGTCCTTCTGCGCAATTAACAGAAGTTCGACCGGATTCTTTTCCAATAGGGTGGCGATTTTGATGCAGAGTTCCGGCTTGGGAACCTTGAGACCGCGTCGAATCAAATTGGCCTCCGGTTGAGCGATTCCCAGTTTAGCCGCCAAGGCATAGTCGCTCTTCAGACCGTACCGATCTTTTACTTCTGCCATGAACCGGGCGGTCTCGAACATTGCTGCGTCTCCTGGTGGCAAGCTGCAAAGGCTCTCTATTGGCGGCGCGGCAGGCCTTATTGGACGAATCTCATACCACCCTCGCCCGGCTGGTCTCTCGCCGTTTCGCTTCCATAAAGGAAGCGGGCGTTTCAGCATGGAGTTGCGCCCCCGGCCGATGTTCAAGCCCCATCCAGAATGCTTCAAGATAATCAAGGACAGCGAGCATGCCGTGCCGGAAGTCGTGCCGTTCCTGCGAAGAGAGCTGCGCCAACCCTCCGGCTCCATCAACCGCCTGCACCGCGTTCCTCATCGCATCCTCATGCGTCTGTTCTAATTCGCGATGAAACGTGAAGTAGGTCATGTCCATCGCCGGATAACGCGAAGCCCGAAGACGGCTCAGGCCCGGAATCAAATGATCCCACATTGTGATGGCCATATTTTCAAGCCCGAAGGAGGCGCCGAGCGCGGTCGCATGGTTTGTGCTGCTGTAGAGCCGTTCCATTCCGTCGATGTAGGCTTTCGTGGAAGGCAACATCGGCTTGGTCATCGCCTCGTGAATATCGATGCCGATGGAACGAAGAAAATCACGATATAACAATTCATGACGATTCTTGACACGACCATCACCGAGTTCGGAGTACAGGACCTTGGTTAGTTCCTCGGCCACGGCTTCATCTTCGGTATTGACCAGTTGAGCGGCGAGAATGCGGGGGAAAAAGCGAGCGAAACTGTGGAACGCGATTGCGAACTCGCGAAACTCGTGATCGGCAATGTCGCCGTTGCGAAAACGAGTCAAATAGACATTGTTGATCGCCCCATGCCGAAGCACTTCGTCCCGTAGCTGTTCATAGAACGACATGGCGCACCTCCGTTACAGCATGGCATCATCGGGTTAGTTCGGATCATCGGCGAAACCATCGCAAAAACTCATATCAAATTGCTATCATGCTGGTGAGTCCGAGGATCCTGTCGAGGACGCGGCCGTGATAGGACCATCATAGTACCGCCGTCCTGGTGGCTTAGTAGCCATTTGTTCGAATGATACAGTTTTTATATTGAATGATGCAACTATTATGTTGTAAGATCCGTCCAAGTGACCGCTTTCTCCTCCGAAACAGGGATTTAAGAGCGACCGGATTTATGGCCGACTCGCAGGAGGGCAATCATGGAACAGCCGATGGGAATTGATCACATCACCTTATGTGTAAAGAACCTGGAAGCGGCGGAATTTCTATTTACAAAAATACTCGGCTTCGAAGTCATCTGGTCCGCGCAGGATGTCGGGACCGATAAGTCCAGCATGGACACAGTCGTGGTGCAGCGCGGTCACGCCAAGATCGCGCTTATGCAAGGCCGGAACAAAGAACTGAAGTCGCAGATTTGTGAATTCATCGATAAATATGGAGAGGGTGTTCAACACATTGCGATGGAAGTGGAGGATATCGAGGCGGTCTGCCGTGAGTGGGAATCCCATGGAGTGCGATTCTGCGGAGACGTGAAAGACGGGCGGGACGGGTTCGGCCCGTTGAAGCAGAGGTTCACCTACCCGCTGTTTCCGGGATGCGGGATATTTTTTGAACTGACCCAGCGTCAGCACGGCCAAGAACAGTCCAAAACGTTCGTGCGGACGACGGTGGAGTCGCTCTATAAGGATATCGAGCGCGATCAAGTGGAGAGTGTGGAGCGGACCATTATCGATTATGAGACACTTCCGCTGCCTTATGATGAAGATCCGCACAAGCCGTACAGGATCGCTTCCTAAGGCATCGAACCGTATCTGAGGCCTCAGAAAGACCCCGATGTACCTGCAAAGAAAAGGTACGGCTCCTGCCCAAGCGCATGTCGGCATCCCCGACGGCCTTCACGAAGAAGAGCATGGCCGCGAAGGATTCACCGGCCGCTCGTCCCATCTCTATCGGACCCATCCCCCGACCGGCTGGAGCAGAATTGAAGGACCGCTCCGTCCACGAGCGTTTCGGTGCGCCGTGCTCACGACCTCCGACCAACACACGGCGGAGGGCAAGCCGTCGGCCATCCTGGAAAGTAGCGACGCGCGCGTCTTTATTTCGAGGCGAACGGAGACGATGCCGCATTTTGTGCGCAATGCCGACGGAGATGAAACCATCTTTGTGCATAGCGGGCGGGGAACGTGGGAAACGGATTACGGAATCTTGACCTACGAACCCGGCGATTACATCGTCATTCCGAAGGGCACTACTTATCGAGTTCATGTTGACTCTTCGGCCGGCGCCAGTTTGTTTGTGATCGTGGAGACGCCGATGCCTGTCGTCCTCCCGGACCGAGGACCGCTGGGCCGTCATGCCCTGTTTGATCCCGGCGTGTTGATCAGTCCCGAACTGACCGGTCCTCCCGAGGATGCGGGCGGCCGGCGCGAATGGGAAGTCCGGATCAAACGGGACGGTGAGTTCACACACGTGTATTATGACTTCTATCCGATGGATGTCGCCGGATGGAAGGGCGACCTCTGGGTCGCCAAGCTCAACGTTCGTGACTTTCGTCCGGTCACGAGCCCGCGCTATCACTTGCCGCCGAGCGTGCATGTGACGTTTCAAAGCGGTGGGCTTCTGCTTTCGACCTTTGCCCCGAGGCCGCTCGAAACTGATCCGAAGGCGCTGCGGGTCCCGTTCTACCATCGGAACATGGATTATGACGAGGTGTTGTTTTATCACTCGGGAGATTTCTTCAGCCGGGCCGGGATTGAGCCGGGCATGTTGACGCTTCATCCGCAAGGGATTCATCACGGTCCGCAACCACAAGCGGTGGGGGCCGGCGCGACGAGGGAGAGGACGGACGAAGTGGCGGTGATGATCGAGTCACGCCGGCCGTTCACGGTCATGCGGGACTTGGAAACGGTGGAAGTCAAAGACTATGCGCTGAGTTGGAGGAAGCCGTGAAGCTCATCAGCTTCCAGATCAAGACCCCGGTCGGAGTGTTTACGAGAACCGGCGCCTTGCATCACGCGCGGGTCGTGGATCTGAATATGGCCTATGCCGCTTGTCTGGCGGCCGAGAAAGAAGCCCAGCCGCGCCGCCTCGCCGATGCGCAGGTACCGGCATCGATGCTGGAATTCCTCGAAGGCGGCTCCTCCGCGATGAAGGCCGCCCGCCGTGCTCTGGAATACGTCGGGCCTGGCGACTCCCCCGTGACAGGGCCGGAAGGCGAAGCGATTCTGTATGAACTGGCTCATGTCCATGTGGCGGCCCCGCTTCCGAATCCTCCGTCGCTGCGGGATTTCATTGCCTTTGAAGACCACATTGCGGCGACGTCCAAGCGGCGTGGCCAGCCGATCCCGCCGGAATGGTACAAAGCTCCGGTTTATTACAAGGGAAATCATCGGACAATCATCGGCCCAGATCAGGATTTGTCTTGGCCTCTCAACACAACGAAATTAGACTATGAACTGGAACTGGCTTGCGTGATCGGCCGTCAAGGCATCGATATCGCCGAACAAGATGCAGGGGACTATATCGCGGGCTATACGATCATGAATGACTTCAGCGCCCGGGATATTCAATTTCAAGAGATGGCTTGCCGTCTTGGTCCGGCAAAAGGAAAGGATTTTGCCACGGCCATCGGGCCTTGCATCGTGACACCGGATGAAGTTGCCGACCCGACCTCTCTGCACATGATTGCCCGAGTCAACGGAGAGATATGGTCGGAGGGGAGATTTGGCAGCATCCATTGGTCGTTCAATCAGATGATTGCCCATGTGTCGCGGGACGAAGCGATCTATCCGGGAGATCTTTTCGGTTCAGGCACAGTGGGCGGCGGCTGTGGGCTGGAACTGGATCGCTATCTCAAGCCGGGCGATATCGTGGAGCTGGAAATCCAGCCGATAGGAATCTTGCGAACCGTCATCGTTCAGAAACCCGCATAGGGAGGGATATCGCGCCATGCCGGTTATAGCGAAGACGACGCCGACCGCGCTGCTCCACGAACTCGCGGATCGACAGAACAGATTGTACGAGGGACCGGATATCGATAGAAAATTGGAAACTCTGATACAGGGTGCGTCCACGTGCAGTCTGTCCTGGTGGGATATCCATCGGTTGTTAAGAACCGCGCGCGCGGTCTATTTCGACACCCATGTGGAGGTCGTGTCGGGGCATCACACTGCGACCCATCTGCGGTTTGAATCGATCGCGCGATTTCCACAGCTGATCACGCTCATCGCCCGCGACATGGCGGAATGGCTCGGCCGCACGTTTCCCGGGGTGCCGCCGGACGGGATCGTCGCGCCCTCATCGGGCGCCCGATTGCTGGCCGAGCGGGTCGGCGAACTTTTGGCTGATCGCATGCCGTTGAAGATCGTCTTGGCGCCTTTCAATGAAGAAACGGGAAAAATCGGAACGGACGTTCCGGCCGGGATGATCAGACCGGGTGAACGGTTTCTTTCATTGAACGACGTCACTACCAGAGGCATGTGTGTCAGCAAACTCGGCAGGATCGTGACGGATCATGGCGGCCGGCTTGCCGGGATGATGGTCTTTGCCAGACGAGACAGCGGCCAATTTCCATTGATGGACGAATTGACCGCGGCTCACCCGTTCTATTGGTGCGCCGACCTCGCCATGCCGCAGTGGGAACCGGCCGACTGTTCCTTGTGCAAAGATCATCGGCCCTTGTTGATGTGGAAGGATCTGCCCGAACTGTAATCATTCTTATCTCGCCTAGCTAGAGAGGAGGCTCGTATGGACCTGGCTGTTGTCGCAAACGAGATCAAACGGGGCGACCTCCTCCAAATGTACTACTATCTTCGTCTCACCAGATCGTTGGAAGAACGTATCACCGCCCTCTACCGGCAAGGCCGGATCGTCGGCGGAGTCTATACCAGCCACGGCATGGAGGCCATCGCCGTCGGCTATGCTTCTGCGCTGGAACGGGACGACGTCATCGCTCCGTTTCACCGCGATATGGGCGCGTTCTTGATCCGTGGGTTTACTCCGGGTGAGGTGATTGCCCAATACCTCGGCAAACGGACCGGTCCAACCAAAGGCAAGGACGGCAATGTCCACATGGGAGATTTGAAGCGGGGCATGCTCGGCTTCGTGAGTCACCTGGCCGATAACATGCCGGTAGCGGCCGGCGCCGCTCTGGCGTTCAAGATCCGTGGTGAATCTCGCGTAGCCTTTGCCGGAACGGGCGACGGTGGCACCAGCCGCGGGGATTTTCATGAAGCGATGAACTTCGCCGCGGTACGCAAGCTGCCGGTCGTCTTTTTCTGCACGAACAACCAATATGCCTACTCGACGCCGTTGCGTTATCAGATGGCGATTAAAGACGTCGCCGACCGGGCAAAGGCCTACGGCATGCCGGGAGTAATCGTTGATGGCAATGACGTGGCGGCTGTGTATTTGGCATCCAAACACGCCGTCGGCAAGGCGAGAGCCGGTGAAGGGCCGACCTTCCTGGAATTCAAGACCATGCGCATGCATGGCCACTCCGAGCACGACGCCGCCAAATATGTGCCGCGCGAGTTGCTGGAGGAATGGAAAGCCAAGGATCCCATCATCAAGGCCGAAACGCTTCTGAAACACCTGAGGTATGGTGACGATTCCTATTTCACCGAGATCGGCGATCGGATCAAAAAGGAAATTGACGCAGGAACAGAGTTTGCGGAGCAGAGCCCGTTGCCTGAAGGAAAAGAAGTCCTGGAGGGAGTTTTCGCTACGGAGGAGGACGCAAGATCATGACCATCGCGACTGCTGCCAAGGAAACGACTTACCTGGAAGCCATTTCGCAGGCGCTGGACGAGGAAATGGGCCGTGACGAGCGCGTGTTTCTGATGGGCGAAGACATTGGGATCTACGGAGGGGCTTTCAAGATCACCGAGGGATTTCTCGATAAGTTCGGCGAATGGCGAGTGCTGGACACCCCCCTCTCCGAGTCGGGCATTGTGGGAGCGGCCATCGGGGCTGCCATGATGGGGCTGCGGCCTGTCGTTGAAATGCAGTTTGCGGACTTTATTTCCTGCGCCTTTGACCAGATCACCGAGGTCGCCGCCAAGAACCATTATCGCTGGGGTGCCGCGGTTCCGCTGGTGATCAGGGCGCCGTTCGGGGGCGGTGTGCACGGCGGGCCGTTTCACTCGGAATGCCCGGAAGGGTGGTTCTTTCATTCGCCCGGGTTGAAGATCGTGGCGCCCTCCACGCCCTATGATGCCAAAGGCCTGTTGACCGCGGCGATCAGAGACCCGAACCCGGTCATTTATTTCGAACACAAGTTTCTGTATCGGCGGATCAAGGCGGTGTTGCCGGAGGGGGAGATTATCGTGCCGATCGGCAAAGCCGATGTGAAGCGAACCGGAGAAGACATTTCCGTCATCACGTACGGGGCCATGGTCCATGTGGCGCTTGAGGCGGCGGAAACGCTCGCGAAAGAAGGGATCGAGTTGGAAGTGGTGGACCTGCGGTCGCTGATGCCGTTTGATAAGGAAGCGATCTACGAGTCGGTCAGAAAAACCAGCAAAGCGATTGTGCTTCATGAAGACAATAAGACGGGCGGCGTGGGGGCAGAGATTGCCGCGCGGCTGAGCGAGGACTGTTTTGATCACCTTGACGGCCCGATCATGCGGATCGCCGCTCCCGACACACCGGTGCCGTTCAGCACTCCGCTCGAAGAATACTTTCTCCCGAACGCGGGCGACGTGGTTGCGGCGGCAAAAAAATTGGCGGCGTATTGATAATTATGGAGCTTCGATGGCGACGGATATCGTAATGCCTCAACTCGGCGAAAGTATTGCCGAAGGGACGGTGGTGAAGTGGCTGATTGCCCGAGGCGGTCCGGTTGAGCGAGACCAGCCGCTTCTGGAGGTGGAAACCGATAAGGTGGCGTTGGAAATTCCCAGTCCGGCAACAGGAGTACTCACCGACATTCTGATCCGCGAGGGAGAGACTGTGCCGGTCGGAACATTACTGGCGCGACTCGACGGCCAACCGGCAACCGGCGTCATCAATCGTGTGGGCGGCGTGGTGGTCCGGCCGATGGAACCCGCGGCGGAAAGCGGACAGCACTATTCGCCGGCAGTCAGGCAGTTGGCGAAAGAGCATGAGATCGATCTTTCCACCGTCGCCGGAACCGGTGAAGGAGGCCGCGTCACGAAGAAAGATGTGCTCGATGCCGTCGCGAAGCATCAAGCCGCCGCAGGGCGCGAAGACAAGCAGAATGAGGCGCCTCACGACGAGATCATCCCGCTCACGCAGATGCGGAAGACGATTGCGGAACGGATGGTCTCGAGCCGCCGTACCGCCGCGCATGTCGCGACGTTCTTCGAAGCAGACTTCTCCGCGATCGCCAAATTCCGAGAAGGCCGTTCACTGACGTACCTGCCCTTCGTCGTTCATGCGGTGATTCGGGCCTTCAAAGATGTCCCGATTCTGAACTCCTCCTGGCGTGATCACGGAATCGCGGTCAGAAAAGATATTCACATGGGCGTTGCGGTTTCGCTCGACGAGGGTTTGCTGGTGCCGGTCATCAGGCATGCGGATCGGAAAGGCCTGGGGCAGCTGGCGCGCGAAATCGCCGACCTGGCTGAGCGGGCCAGAGCCAAGAAATTGACGCCCGAGGAGGTCCAAGACGGAACTTTTACGATCACCAACCATGGTGGATTCGGAAGCCTCTTCAGCACACCGATCATCAACCAACCGCAAACCGCCATCCTCGGCGTGGGCGCTGTTCAGAAGCGGGCGGTCGTCATCCACGACGCCATCGCCATCCGCTCCATGTGTTATTTGAGCCTGTCATTTGACCATCGGGTGATCGACGGTGCGACGGCGGATCGATTCATGTCCAAGGTAAAAGGCTATCTCGAACAGAGCGAATGGGAGAAATTCTTGTGACCACCAGACCACGAGCCGTCATCGTCAGCGCGGTCCGAACCCCGATGGGCAGCTTCAACGGACTATTCAGCACAGTACCCGCCGCCAAACTGGGCAGCGTCGCCATTGCGGAAGCGTTGAAGCGCGCGCAGATGTCCGGTGATCGCATCGATGAAGTGCTGATGGGATGCGTGTTGAGCGCGGGGCTCGGCCAGGCGCCGGCGCGACAAGCGGCGATCGGGGCCGGGCTGCCCCATTCCGTCGGAGCCGTGACCGTGAACAAGGTTTGCGGCTCCAGCCTCCAAACCGTGATCATGGCGGACCGAGCGATCAGGCTCGGAGAGGCGCGTGTGGTCGTGGCCGGGGGAATGGAGAATATGACCAGGGCGCCGTACCTCTTGGAGAAGGCCCGTCAGGGATACCGGTTGGGTCATGGCGAAGTGACGGACAGCCTGATCAAGGACGGGCTCTGGGATGTATATAACAATTTCCATATGGGTGATGCCGGAGAACTCTGTGCGGCGAAGTACCAGCTTTCCAGAGCGGAAGTGGATGACTTTGCGCTGGAGAGTTATAGGCGCGCGCGTCATGCGATCGCCACCGGCGCGTTCAAGCCCGAGATCGTTTCGGTTGACGTGCCGCAGCGAAAGGGTCAGCCCCTTGTCGTGGTGGACGATGAAGAGCCGAACCGAGTGGAACTGACCAAGATGCGGCAACTCAAGCCGGCCTTTCAAGACAATGGAATTCTGACCGTCGGGAACTCTCCCTCGTGCAACGACGGGGCGGCGGCGCTCATCATCATGGCGGAAGAGGAAGCAGACAGGCTTGGCCTGAAGCCAATGGCCCGGGTCGTCGGGTACGCCGGTGCCGCCTTGGCACCGGAATGGTTCACCATTGCCCCCGTCGAAGCGATACGGCTGGTGTTGAAGCACACCGGGCTCTCTCTTGAGGACATTGATCTGTTCGAAATCAACGAAGCCTTCTCGGCCGTCTCACTGGCGATCAATCGCGAGCTGGGCTTGGACGTCGACAAGGTCAATGTCAATGGTGGCGCCGTGGCATTGGGCCATCCGATCGGCGCGACAGGCGCTCGCATCCTTACGACCTTGCTCCATGCTATGGAAGCACGGGACGCCAGGCGGGGCCTTGCCAGCCTCTGCATCGGAGGCGGAGAGGCCCTCGCGGTGGTGGTGGAGCGGAGGGAATAGAGAGTTCTGAGTTAGAAGTTAGGAGTCGTGGTCATTCCCGCGACAGCGGGAATCCAGCAGGAGAGGCGAATGATCCGGCGATGACCATTGATGAAATCAAGACAATCGGCGTGGTGGGAGCCGGACAGATGGGGCGCGGCATCGCTCAAGTGTCGGCCATGGCCGGCTGGCACGTCAGATTGGTGGACGTGACGGACCAGGCGCTCGATGGCGCGATCACCAAGATTCGCCAGGGAATCATGAGGGCAATTGAGAAGGGGACGCTCAGAAGGGATCAATCCGGAGCCGTGATGGATCTCATTCAACCGACCAGCCGGATCGAGCAGTTGCGCGACGCACAAATGGTGATTGAAGCCATCCCGGAAGATCCCGTGATGAAACGCGAACTGTTCGCTCAGCTGGGAAAGATCTGTGAGCCGGCCGTCCTGCTTGCGAGTAACACCTCATCGATTTCGATCGCGACGCTCGGCATGGCGTCCGGACGAGCCGACCGTGTCGTCGGCATTCATTTCATGAATCCCGTGCCGCTCATGAGGCTGGTCGAGGTCGTGCGCGCGGTCGAGACGTCGGAGCGGACGATGCAACTGGCTCTCGCCGTAGTTCGCCGCCTCGGTAAGACGGCGGTGGTCTCCAAGGATGTCCCGGGGTTTATCGTCAACCGCGTGCTCATGCCCATGATCAACGAAGCGGTCTTTGCGTTGGACGAAGGGGTGGCCTCCGCCGAGGCGATCGATCTCGCGATGGTCGAAGGGACGAATCAGCCGGTCGGTCCCTTGGCCTTGGCCGATCGTATCGGCCTCGACACGGTGCTCGCGATCTGTGAGGTCCTGCACCAGGATCTCGGTGATCCCAAGTTCCGTCCTTGTCCCTTGCTGCGGAAATACGTGGATGCAGGCCGACTCGGCAAGAAAACCGGGCGGGGCTTCTATCTCTATAGTGAACAACCGGTGGCGATGTGACCTGATTGTCTCGCCGGCCGGTGACGGAGGATGGCGCATGCAGGAGCGGAAATCCCGATTCACCTCTCTATCCGGTATTGACATTGAGCGGCTCTATACGGCGGATCATCTGAAGAACTGGAACGCCGAGCAGGATCTCGGCGAACCGGGCTCATTTCCCTACACGCGCGGCATTTATCCCACCATGTATCGAAGCCGGCTCTGGACCATGCGCCAGTTCGCCGGATTCGGCTCCGCGGACGACACTAATCAACGGTTCAAATATCTCTTGAAACACGGACAGACGGGATTAAGCGTCGCGTTCGATCTGCCGACTCTCATGGGTCTGGATTCCGACGATCCGAGAGCGCATGGAGAAGTGGGCTACTGCGGCGTGTCGATTTCTTCGCTGGCCGACATGGAACGGCTGTTCGATGGCATTTCGTTGGATCAAGTCTCGACGTCGATGACGATCAACGGGCCGGCCGCCGTGCTCTTTGCGATGTACCTGGTGACGGCGGAAAAGCGAGGCATTGCGCTCGATCGGCTCGGAGGCACGCTGCAGAATGATATTCTCAAAGAATACATCGCCCAGAAGGAATGGCTGTTTCCGCCTGCTCCTCACATCAGGCTCATTGTCGATTCCATCGCTTACTGCGCGACGCATGTGCCGAAGTGGCATCCGATCAGCATCAGCGGCTACCACATCAGGGAGGCCGGGTCCACGGCCGTGCAGGAGTTGGCGTTTACACTCTACGATGGCCTGACTTATGTCGAGGCGGCCGTCAGGTCGGGGCTCGACGTGGATACATTTGCGCCGCAACTATCATTCTTTTTTAATGTGCATAACGATTTCTTTGAAGAGATCGCCAAGTTTCGGGCGGCTCGGCGGCTATGGGCGAGAGAAATGGAGAGACGGTACCATCCAAAGAATCCCCGCTCGCTCCAGCTCCGTTGCCACGCCCAGACAGCCGGCTGCTCATTAACCGCCCAGCAACCGATGAACAACGTAGTTCGGACCGCCCTTCAAGCGCTGGCGGCGGTCCTTGGCGGGACCCAATCCCTGCACACGAACTCGATGGATGAAACCTTGGCCCTGCCTACCGAAGAGGCGGTCAAACTTGCGCTGAGAACCCAGCAGATCATCGCCGCTGAGAGCGAAACGGCCGACAGCGTAGATCCATTGGGCGGGTCCTACTTCGTCGAGACCCTGACCAATCGATTGGAGGAAGGGGCACGGGACTATTTCCGTAGATTGGACGAGATGGGGGGCATGGTGGCGGCAATCGAACGGGGATTTCCGCAACGGGAGATTCTCGATGCCTCGCAACGGTACCAACGGGAACTGGAACAGCACGAGCGCAGCATCGTCGGCGTGACCGAGCAGGTGGAGCCTGAAGCCTGTTCGATTCCGATTTTGAAGATCGGGCCGGAGGTAGAACAGGACCAGATCGCGCGCCTGTCCGATCTTCGAAAGTCCCGCGATCCCTTCAAGATGGCCGGGTCGTTGGAGGAGCTGCAGGAGGCGGCTTCCTGCAGCGAGAATGTGATGCCCTATCTCATCGAGGCGGTCAAGGCGAAGGCGACGTTGGGCGAGATTTGCGCGGCGTTGAAAGAAGTGTTTGGGACGTATCGCGAGCCGGTGGTGTTATGAGCGTTCACTGGGATAATGGAATACATCTTATGCGTGCTCACCGAGCTGCTGTAGCGAGCGAAAGAACGGCTGTCCCGGGATCCTGCGCGAATGAGCTGTCGCTGGATAGCTGGACCGGCCTGACTCGCCTTGCTCAAGCGCTATGGTTCGACCGCACTAAGCCTCGCATCTACTCGACTGCGGAACTTGTTTCGTCCTTCGCTTCGCGCGAACGAAACGTCGAACAGTCCTCGCCGTCGCCGGCGCGAACGTATCTGCTCGGCAAGTGCGGTTGCCCGAACCTCCGCGCGATTCGCGATGCTCGTCGGGCCGGCCCGGCGGACGCGAACGGTGCTGCTCAAAAGCCGATGGGTCAGGATATCTATGAAGCTCGGGGCGTTTGATATTGTTCCGGTCACGGACGGGCGGTTCCGATTGGATGGGGGCGCGATGTTCGGCGTGGTGCCGAAGGCGCTCTGGCAAAAATGCTGTCCGGCCGACGACCAGAACCGGATTCCGTTGAGCCTAACCTGCCTGCTCATCCGGGCCCATGGGAAAAATATCCTGATCGATACGGGATTGGGGGACAAGGAAGAGGGCAGGTTTTATTCGATGTTCGCGGTCGAGCGAACGCCATCCTTAGGCGACTCTCTCAAACATCAAGGTTTGAGCCGGGACGACATTCATCTTGTGATCAATACGCACCTTCATTTCGACCATGCCGGAGGGAACACGGTCAAATACGAGGATGACCAATTGTCCTCAGCCTTTCCCAAAGCGGTCTATCATGTTCAGCGCGGCGAATACGATGATGCGGCTCGGGCCAATGAACGCACCAGAGCGAGTTATCGCCGGGATAATTTCACGCCGATCTCGCATGTGAACCAATGGGAGTTCTTAAGCGGCGACACGGAACTGCTGCCGGGCATCACAGCCGTCGTCACGGCCGGCCATACCAGGTTTCATCAGAGCGTGAAGATCGAGTCGGAAGGGAAAACCGCGTTCTTTCTCGGCGACCTCATCCCGACCGTCTCGCATCTGCCGCTGCCTTACATCATGGGATATGATCTCTATCCGATTCAGACGCTCGAAACCAAACGATGGGTCTTGGACCGGGCCTTCGAGGAGAATTGGCTGTTGATCTTTGAGCATGACCCGCTGATCCAGGCCGGCCATGTCAGGAAAGATATGGAAGGGAAATATTTTCTTGAAGAGGTGAAACTATGACCGTCGCCGCGGCACCGATGCGGGTCTTGGTGGGGAAGGTCGGGCTGGATGGCCATGATCGAGGGGTGAAGCTGGTCACCCGCGCCTTACGCGACGCCGGGATGGAAGTTGTTTACACGGGGCTGCACCAGACACCGGAACAGGTCGTTGCGACGGCCATCCAGGAAGATGTGCAGGCGATCGGACTCAGTTTACATTCCGGCGCCCATAACTCCTTATTTCCCCGTGTAATCGAGCTGCTGAAGGAGCAGGGGGCGGGCGACATCGTCGTGTTCGGCGGTGGGATTATCCCCGATGATGATGTGCCGCGTCTCAAGGCGGCGGGCGTACGGGCGCTTTTCCGCCCGGGAACTCCCATGGACGAGATCGTGGAATTCTTACGGGGCCTCCGCGGCCGGTAAGGAGAAAAGGCGATGCCGGTTCTCAAGACATCGGCTGTCCCCGGTTCTGAGGAATTCGCACGCAATCAGGCTTGCTACGAACGACTGATGGGGGATTTCAAGAAGTATCTGATCCAAGCGCGAGCCGGCGGACCGGCCGATGCGGTGACGTTGCACAAGCAGCGCGGAAAATTGACGGTGCGCGAACGGATCGCGGCTCTTCTTGATCAAGGCTCTCCCTGGCTGGAGTTGAGTCCGTTGGCGGCGTTCGGCATGTACGACGATCAGGTGCCCGGCGCCGGCATCATCACGGGAATCGGCTACGTATCGGGACGCCCCTGCGTGATCGCCGCGAATGACGCGACGGTCAAAGGCGGGACCTATTTTCCCATCACCATCAAGAAGCATCTGCGGGCGCAGGAAATCGCCTTGGAAAACCGCCTGCCGGCCATTTACCTGGTGGATTCGGGCGGCGTGTTTCTGCCTATGCAGGCGGACGTCTTCGCCGACAAGGAGCATTTCGGTCGCATTTTTTACAACCAGGCGAGGATGTCCGCCTCAGGGATTCCGCAGATCGCCGTCGTGATGGGTATGTGCACGGCCGGAGGCGCCTATGTGCCGGCCATGTGCGATGAGAATGTCATCGTGAAGGGAACCGGCACGATTTATCTGGCCGGCCCTCCGTTGGTCAAGGCGGCGACCGGCGAGGAGGTGACCCATGAAGAACTCGGCGGCGCCGATTTGCACACCAGACTGTCCGGTGTCAGCGATCATCTGGCCGACGATGATCGCGATGCCCTGGAGATCTGCCGCTCGATCGTCGCCACGGCGGGAAAGAAACCGGCCAAGCCGCGCCGCGCCGACATTGAAGAACCGTTGTATCCGGCAGACGGTCTGTACGGTCTGATTCCTGCGAATCCCCGCCAGACCTGTGACGCGCATGAAATCATTGCCCGGTTGGTGGACGGCAGCCGGTTCCAGGAGTTCAAGGCTCGGTACGGCCGGACCTTGGTTTGTGGGTTCGCCCATTGGATGGGACACCAGGTCGGCCTGGTCGCGAACAACGGCATTCTGTTTTCGGATTCGGCGCTCAAAGGCGCGCACTTCGTGCAGCTCTGTTCCCAACGGCGGATCCCGCTCATTTTTCTGCAGAACATCCCTGGGTTCATGGTCGGAAAAGAGTACGAGACGCGCGGGATCATCAAGGACGGCGCGAAGATGGTTCAGGCGGTCGCGACGGCGGAAGTCCCGAAGTTTACGATCATAATCGGAGCGTCACACGGGGCCGGCAACTACGCGATGTGCGGGCGCGCTTATGGGCCGCGGTTCCTGTTCGTCTGGCCCAATGCACGGATTTCGGTGATGGGAGCGCAGCAGGCCGCGCAGGTTCTGGTGACGATCAAACAACAGCAGCGACGGCGGGAACAGGGAACGGTATCGGACGATGAACAGCGACGGCTTTCGGGATCCATTCTCCAACAGTATGAGCAAGAAGGCAGTCCCTGCTTCAGCACCGCCCGCCTGTGGGATGACGGGATCCTCGATCCGATCGAAACGCGGCGCGTCCTGGGCCTATGCCTGGATGTAGCGGCTCTGAGTCCGATTCGCGAATCGCGTGCGCCGGTGTTTCGCATGTGAGGTTGAAATGGCCGATTGGATGTCCATCATAGTCGAGTCCCGCAGCGGCATTGCCCACGTAACCTTGAACCGACCGGAGCGGCGCAATGCCTTTGATCAGCGCATGGTCGTCGAAGTTCACGACGGCTTTCATGAACTCGCCGGCGATCAGTCGGTGAGAGGCGTTGTTCTAACAGGCGCGGGATCGGTATTCTGTGCCGGTGCGGACCTGCACTGGCTGAGTCAGGATCATCGGCTCTCGGTGGAGCAAGCCCGACAGGATGCCCGTCTCTTGGCCGGGATGTATCGAGCGATTGACGAATTTCCTCATCCGGTCATCGGCCGTGTTCAAGGCAATGCGTTTGGAGGCGGAGTCGGATTGCTCGCCGTCTGTGATGTCGTCGTGGCGGCCGAACAAGCGATGTTTACGCTCAGCGAAGTGCAACTGGGTCTGATTCCGGCCGTCATCGCTCCCTTCCTGCTTCGCAAAGCCGGCGAGTCGTTCATGCGCCGTTTCTGTCTGACCGCCGAACCATTCTCCGCGGTTGTCGCCACGCAATTCAATCTGGTGCATGACGTGGTCAGCGCCGATCTGCTGGACGGCCGGATACAGGAATTGACCGACTCTCTGTTGCGGCTCGCACCAGAGGCGAGCCGGCAGACCAAGATGTTGCTCCGCCGGCTGCAGACTCTTTCGCCCGGCGAGCAGGAGACTCTGTCCGTGGAAGCCAATGCTCAGGCGAGAGTTTCCGCAGAGGCGCAGGAAGGGCTTCGTGCCTTCATCGAGAAACGTCCACCGGCATGGAGGGAAGCATCTACTGACCGAGAGTGCGAGCCTATCAAGGCCACAACGGATCATGTTGCAGGCCCACGGACCTAACACCGGCGTTCATCGGATCCGCATCACCGAAGTCGGCCCCCGAGACGGGCTGCAGAACGAACGTGCCGTCATCGCCACTGAAATCAAAGTCGCGTTTATCAATGCCCTGTCGAGGACCGGGGTCGCCGAGATTGAGGCGGGCGCCTTTGTGTCGCCGAAAGCGGTCCCCCAGATGGCGGATTCGGAGGATGTCTTTCGCAAGATTGAACGGATGCCGGATGTGACCTATTCGGCCTTGGTCCCGAACGAACGAGGCCTGGAACGCGCCCGTTCCGTCGGGGTGCAGAAGGTCGGCCTGTTCACCGCCGCGTCGGAGACGTTTACCAAACGAAACATCAACGCTTCGATTCACGAATCGTTGGATCGATTTAAACCGGTGGTGGCCGGAGCTCGACGCGACGGAATGGCCATGCGGGGCTACATTTCAACGGCCTGGTTCTGTCCCTATGAGGGCCGAATCGAACCGGCACGGGTCGTGAATGTGATGATCAGGTTGCTTGATCTCGGTATGGACGAGATCTCGTTAGGAGACACGATCGGCCGGGCCTCTCCGGCTGATGTCCGGAGGTTACTGGATGTTGTGCTTCCGCGGATCATGCAGGCCAGGCTCTCGCTACACTTTCACGACACCTATGGAATGGCGGTCGCCAATGTGCTGACGGCCTGGAGCGACTATCAAATTGAGGCTTTTGACAGTTCGGCGGGCGGTTTGGGCGGTTGTCCCTATGCGCCGGGCGCCTCCGGCAATGTCGCCACGGAAGATATTGTCTATGCGCTGAAAGCGTCCGGAGCGGCAGTGCCTGTCGAGGAAAGAACGGTGACGGCGGCGGTACGGCAACTTGGGAAGGCGCTGGACCATCCGTTACGCTCCCGGCTCTCTCACGTGCAGACCTTGGATGGTGTGCAGAACCAATGATATCGCGCTCGCTCGATTTTACGACGTGACGAAGCATGATCAGACTCACATTGAGGCCGTGGCCGAATTGATTAGAGCAGGCCAGGTCCGAGCCGTCTCGCGCTTGATCACCCGATTGGAGAACGGCGAGCCGGACGGATCTGCGGTTCTCCGGCTGCTCGGGAAGGACGTGAGCGGAGCACGGGTAATCGGCATCACCGGCTACCCAGGCGCGGGAAAAAGCACGCTGATCGATGGGCTCATCGGTGGGTACCGGCGGGTCGGCAAGAAAGTCGGAGTGCTGGCGGTCGATATCAGTAGTCCCGTCACCGGAGGGGCCGTTCTCGGCGACCGCGTGAGAATGCAGGACCATGCCGGCGATCCGATGGTCTACATCCGCAGCATGGCGTCGCGCGGGCAAGGAGGCGGGTTGGCCCGGACGACCCACGATGCAGCCAAGGTATTGAAGGCAGCAGGATATGATGTCATCTTGATCGAAACCATCGGGGTGGGACAGAGCGAAATCGACATCGCGAATGTGGCGCAAGTGGTCGTGGCGGTCGTTGCCCCTGGATTGGGCGATGAAGTTCAGGCGATGAAAGCCGGCCTCTTGGAAGTGGCGGACATTGTCGTTGTAAACAAAAGCGATCTGCCGGGGGCGGACGCCGCTCTGAAGAATTTGCGTGCGTGGTGCCGAGCGGTCCTTCCCGTGGCAAGTGTCAACGGTACAGGCATACCGCAGCTGATGGCCGCGATTGCCGAACAGAGAACATCCAAAGTCTCGAACAGTCAAAGTGTTGATTCGAAGACAGTCCCGTCTCGATAAGGAGACCCTATGCCCCATCAATTGCTGACGATTTCGCATCATATCGCTCGGATCACCCTGCATAACCGGCCGGCGAATCTCCTCGACCTTGCCGTGCTCAAAGAATTGGAACAGAGCCTCAGAGAAGTGGAGGAAGACCCCTATGTCAAAGCCGTGGTTTTCACCGGAGCAGGCCGGTTCTTCTGTGCAGGCGCCGATATTCATGAGCTGGTGCATCTCAACAGCACGCATGCGGGAATGGAATTCTCCGTGCGCGGCCAACGGGTGTTCGATCGTATCGAGCGCTGTCGCAAGCCGGTGTTGGCGGCCATCAATGGCACATGCGTCGGCGGCGGCCTGGAGCTGGCGCTCGCCTGCCATATCCGCATTGCCGCGCAGGGGGTCAAATTGGGTTCGCCGGAAATCAAACTTGGATTGATACCGGGGTTCGGCGGCACTCAGCGACTGCCCAGAGTTATCGGCCCATCAAGGGCGGCGGAAATGATTTTGACCGGTGAAACCATATCGGCAGAGGAAGCCTTCAGGATCGGCTTGGTCAACCGGGTATTCCCGGTCTCCCAGGTGCTGGCGCAAACGGAGGCCTTGGCCGGATTGATTGCCTCGCGCGGGACGACAGCCGTGCAAGCCGCGCTTCGTGCCATCAGCGGCGGTCTCGATATTCCCTTGGCCGAAGGATTGGCGCGCGAGGCGGAACTCTTCGGGCAGTTGTGTGTCTCTCGCGACAAGCAGGAAGCCACCCAGGCATTTCTCGACAGGCGGCAGCCCACATCGTCCGAAACGGAGGCAGTCAAGACAGGGAATCATTCTTCGTAAGCTCGGAACTATCGGAGGTCTGCATGCTGACCGATCGCTTGGCTCGTTATGCCCAATCATTGTGTTATGACGACTTGCCGGTAGAAGTGATCCATGAGGTCAAGCGACGGATCATCGATAGCCTGGGCTGCGCGCTGGGCGCTTGGAATGCGAAACCGTACCGCATCGCCCGGCAGCTGGCGCAATCGATGAGAGTCTCCGGCGGAGCCACGGTGTGGGGGACCGGACAGAAGACGTCGCCGGATCTCGCCGCTTTCGCCAACGGGACCGGCGTGCGCTATCTGGACTTCAACGACACCTATCTGTCCAAAGAGCCTGCCCACCCTTCAGACAATATTTCCGCGGTTCTGGCTATCGCTGAAACAGAACGCGCCTCCGGCAAACGGGTTATTCAAGCCATCGCATTGGCCTATGAGGTGCAATGCCGTCTCTGTGATGCAGCGGCGCTGCGGCCCCGTGGATGGGACCATGTGACCTACGGGCCTTTCTCGTCGGCCCTGGCTGCGGCCAAGGTCATGAAGCTCTCTGTCGCGCAAACGGCACATGCGGCGTCATTGGCCGGCGTGGCGAACGTGGCGTTGAGGCAGACCAGAGTCGGCGATTTATCGATGTGGAAAGCCTCGGCCTTCGCGAACGCGGCGCGCAACGCCGTGTTCGCCGCTCTTCTGGCTCAGCGAGGCATGTCGGGTCCCGCGCCGTTGTTCGAAGGGGAAAAGGGTTTTATGAAATTGGTGTCCGGGCCGTTCGAGTTGCCGCCGTTGGGCGCAGAAGTCGTACAGGGCCAATCGCCGGGACGGTTCAAAATCATGGAGACCTACATCAAACACTTTCCTGTCGAGTACCATGCGCAGACGGCGGTGGAGGCCGCGCTCGCATTGCGCAAGGAATTGGTCGAGGCCGAAGGCTCCGACGCGATTGACAACCTCGCAGAAATTGAAATCGGCAGCTACGATGTCGCGATTGAAATCATCGGACGCGATCCCGAGAAATGGCAGCCGGCTACCAGAGAGACGGCCGACCACAGTTTCCCCTACTGCGTAGCGGTGGCCTTGCGCGACGGCCGCGTCACCCTGCACTCGTTCGGCGAGAAACGGCTCGACGATCCTGCCTTGCGCGAATTGATGAAGAAGATCCGCGTGGTCCGGGAGCCCGACTTTGTCGATCGCTATCCCACATCCATGCCGACCTGTATCACGGTCCGGACTGAAGGCGGCCGATCTTACCGGAAACAGGTCGATATTCCTCTTGGTCATCCGCTTCAGCCGATATCGGATCGAGAAATCGAAGACAAGTTCCGCCGCCTGGCTCAGGGCCGGCTCGATCGCCGGCGTATCACGAAGTTGCTCGAAGCGGTCTGGACGCTCGATCAAGCCAAGGAGCTCGGCGGACTGGTTTCGCTTTTAAAGGTGGCGCATGCCTAGATCGCGCACATTCTCCAAAGCGGGGCGGCTCCAGGGTTTACTCGCCGGCAGGACGATCGCCATCCCCGGCGCGTTCAACGCCTTGACGGCGATCCAGATCGAACGGGCCGGCTACGATGCGCTGTATGTGTCGGGAGCAGCCCTCTCCGCCGTTCGAGGACTCCCCGATATCGGCCTCCTTTCGTTGGAGCAGGTGGCGGCGGAAGCAAGAATGATCGCCAAGGCTGTCTCAATTCCTGTGATCGTGGACGCGGACACGGGCTTCGGGCCGGCCTCCGCCGTTCCCGCGGCTCTTCGATTATTTGAAGAGGCCGGTCTGGCCGGCATGCAGATCGAAGATCAGCAGTTACCGAAGAGATGCGGGCATCTGCCCGGCAAGGAATTGGTCCGGACGGACGATATGGTGTCGAAGATTCGCGCAGCAGTCGAGTCCAAGCGCGATCCGGACTTTGTCATTGTCGCCCGCACCGATGCCCGCAGCGTCGAGGGAATGCAGGGAGCGGTGCATCGAGCGTTGGCATATGTCGAGGCCGGGGCCGACGCGCTGTTTCCCGAGGCGCTGGAATCGGAGGAGGAATTTGAAACTTTCTCGTCGGCAATGAGCAAGGCGGGAGTAGTCGTGCCCTTGGTCGCCAACATGACCGAGTTCGGAAAGAGTCCCTATCTCGCTGTGAGTCGGTTTGAACAGCTCGGTTACCGCGGCGTGCTGTTTCCCGCCAGTGTGCTGCGAATCGCGATGAAAGCCATCGAACGATTTCTCGGCGAGCTGAAGGAAGCGGGATCCCAGCGCGACTCGTTGCAGCAGATGACGACGCGAGCGGAGTTGTATGAACTGCTCCAGTATGATCCGACAGCAATCCAAGAGCGGAGGCCCTATGAACCCAACAATGAAGGAGCGGCCCGCGGCTGAATCTTTGTCGGTTCCATCCTACAGTCCCGGCTTGGAAGGCGTGATGGCCGGCGAATCCGCTATTTGTCTGGTTGATGAAGGAGAGGCCGGCCTCCGGTATCGCGGCTATGCGGTCGCGGATCTGGCGGAACAGAGCAGCTTCGAAGAAGTTGCGTATCTCTTGCTCTACGGGCATCTGCCCAATAGACAGGAATTGGACGGGTTTTGCGGCCTCGTTGATTGCGGCCGGATCTTGCCGGGCTCGGTTCAGCGTTGTTTAGCGCCCATTCCTTCCGGTGCCCACCCGATGGATGTTCTACGGAGCGGCATGTCACTCTTGGGATTGGCGGATGCCGAGGCGCAGGATGGATCTCATGACGCCAATCTCCGAAAGTCCGTGCGCCTGCTTGGTCAGATCCCACTGCTGATCGCTCACATGCACGACGCCGCTGCGGGAAGTCGGCCATGTGGGCCGGAGTCGAAGCGAAGCTTCGCCCATCATCTGCTCCAGCTCTTGACTGATCGTGAAGAGGACGAGTTCATCGAGCCGATGGCGCGGGTGTTGAACGTCTCGCTGATTCTCTATGCGGAACATGAGTTCAACGCGTCCACCTTTGCCGCGCGGGTCGTGGCCTCCACCCTGACCGACTTGCACGGCGCCGTCACCGCCGCCGTGGCCTCGTTGAAAGGCCCGCTGCACGGCGGAGCCAATGAAGCGGTGGCTTCGATGATGGTGGCGATCGGCCGGCCGGAGAAGGCGGAAGCCTGGGTCCGTGAGACCCTCGCCAAAAGACAACGGATCATGGGATTCGGCCATCGGGTGCTGAAACAGGGCGATGCCCGGTCCGCCATCATTCAGCGCCATGCAGAGGAACTCAGTCATCTCTGCGGGGAACACCGATGGATTGGGATTGCCCATACTATCGACCGCATTGTGCAGGAAGAGAAAGGCCTCTACCCCAATTTGGATTTCTATACCGCGGTGGCTTACTTGCTGATGGGCATTCCTCCGTCGCTATACACACCGCTGTTCGTCTGTTCCCGCATCGCCGGATGGTGCGCCCATGTGATCGAACAGCAGGATCATAATCGTTTGATGAGGCCGCGGGCCCGCTACACGGGACCGGCGCCGAGGAGTTATGAGCCTCTTGACCGCCGTTGAGGGCAGGATCGAGCAGGCGCGCGGTATGGCGGGGTCGCCGTTCATGCTGCCTTGGTCTTCGTTCGCAGAGTTCTTTCGCGCGCGCGTGCACGATCCCCGGCTGGTGGATCGGACGGTGCTGACCTATTACGACGATGACGCCCAGGTACGGCGTTCCTACACCTATGCCGAATTCGGCACGCTGGTAGAGGGAGCCGTAGTCTTTCTTCACGAGCGACTGGGCCTCCGCCGCGGACACCGGCTCGCTACGATCCTGTTCAATCATGACCTCACCGTGCTGGTGTACTTTGCCGCGTGGCGATTGGGCGCGGCCGTCGTGCCGATCAACGTCGAAGAGTCGCCCGAGAAAACACGCTATATTTTGGAGCATTCGGAGGCGGCGGCGGTCATCTGCCGGCCGGACTATTATGATGATCTGGTCCAGCTTCAACCAGACCTTCCTTCCTTGCGTGAAGTCGTCGCGTTGGGCGATGATGGATTTCTGAAGGCCGCGCATCACGGAAGCAAACGCTTGCCGTCGAACCAAGCACAGAATGATCGCCCTCCCCAACTATCACGGCTCGACGATGACGCGCTGATCATTTACACCTCCGGCACGACCGGACCTCCAAAGGGAGTCGTACTGACGGCCGCTAATCTTTTAATTGATGCCGACGCCATTGCCGAATGGCACGGCTTCGGCGCAAGCGATCGGTTGATGTGCGTCCTACCGATCCATCATGTCAATGGCATCGTGGTCACCTTGATCACGCCGTTTTATTGCAAGGGCGCCATCGTACTGAATCGGAAATTCAAGCCAGGCACCTTTTGGAAACGGCTTCATGAGGAGCAGGTGACCTGCGTCAGTGTCGTGCCCACATTGCTCGAATTTCTCCTGTCGGCCGATGAAAACATCAGCCGCTATCGACTCGACCGTTTCGGCGGCTTGATCTGCGGGGCCGGGCCGTTGCTCAAAGATACGGCGGCGCGGTTCGAAGATCGATTTTCCTTTCCCATCCGTCACGGCTACGGACTGTCGGAGACGACCTGCTATTCCTGCTTTCTGCCGAACGACCTGTCGCGCGAGGCGCACCGCCGCTGGCTCGTCGAGTATGAGTTTCCGTCAATTGGTCTGCCGCTCCGGCACAATGAGATGGCGATCCTCGATGAACAGGGTAAGCAAGTCCCCCAACATATCCGCGGAGAAATTTGCATCAAGGGCCGCACGGTCTGCTCAGGCTATTTCAAGCGTCCGGATGCCAATGAAGCGGCGTTTCAGTGGGGATGGTTTCGATCGGGCGATGAAGGCTTCTTCGTGAATGACGAACAGGGACGGCCGTTCTTCTTCATCTCCGGCCGGATCAAAGAATTGATCATTCGCGGCGGGGTAAACATTTCGCCCTTGGAGATCGACGATGTGCTCAAAGAACATCCGGCCGTAAAAGTTGCCATGGCGGTCGCCTTTGAAAACCGTTACTACGGCGAAGAGATCGCGGCCTACATCGTGCCGAAGGAACCGAGCGCGCCGCCGACGGAGCGGGAGCTATTGGCCCATTGTCGGGGCCGGTTGCCGTTTGCGAAACAGCCGAAGGTCGTCCTCGTTGGAGAAGAAATGCCCTACACCTCGACGGGCAAGCCCAAGCGGTTGGAGCTAAAAACGCGGCTGGCCGGCGCGCTGGCCGCGTACCGGGAACGACAATTTAAGGACGAGGGAGAGAGAGGCGACAGATGAGCCGGCTCTTGAAGGGATTCGAGCGGATTGAAGAGGCCCGCGAGCGGTTCATGGGAGCGAGTTTCATGGCGGGGCTTTATGATGGACATCCCGACTTTAACCTGCTGCTTCCGCCGCCTGAGCCGCCCGAGGAAAAGGCCGCCGGTGAGGCATTCTGCAAACAGATCGAGAATTTTTTGATCCATCATGTCGATCCGGAAAGAATCGAACGGCAGGCCAAGATCCCCGATGAGGTGATTCAGGGATTGTTTAAGCTTGGGGCCTTCGCCATGAAGATTCCGAAGGAGTACGGCGGCCTCGGGTTCTCCTATACGAACTATGGGCGCGTACTGACCCTGATCGCGAGTTGGAGCAATATCCTCGCCTTGACCGTCGCGGTGCCGCAATCGATCGGGATCGCGATGCCGATCCTTCTCTTTGGAAACGATGAGCAGAAGAAGAAGTATCTGCCGCTGGTGGCGAGAGAAGCAATTTCCGCCTTTGCGCTCACGGAGCCGATGACGGGCTCCGATGCGGCCAATGTGCAGACGGAGGCGGTGCTCGATACGACCGGGACGCAGTTTCTGGTGAACGGCGAGAAGCTCTGGTGTACGAACGGCCCGATCGCCCGATATGTGACATTGATCGCCCGCGTGCCGGCGCGCCGGATCGAACGAGAGGGAAAAACGGAATGGCTGCCGGTTCCCGGCGGCAAGGGAGCGGAGGACCGAGTCCATTCAGCGTTCATTCTGGACATGGCCGGTCCTGGTGTCACCGTACGCCAGCGCTGCCAGTTCGAGGGATGCCGCGGTATCGAGAATGCCCATATCACCTTGGAAAATGTTCCGGTCCCGGCTGATCAGCTGATCGGGGATATCGGGAAGGGATTGAAGTACGCCTTGACGATCCTGAACGTCGGTCGCGGGATCAGTATTCCGGCCATCTGTCTGGGCATGGCGAAGCAGGCATGGCAGCCGACGTTGGATCGGGCGAACCATCGCCGGACCTTTCAAAAGGTTTTGGCTGAGCGTCAAACGCAACAGATTCGCATCGGGGACATGGCGGGCCATCTCTTCGCCATGGAGGCGATATCGATGCTGGTCTGGCATCTGGCGGACCAACATCGGTATGACATTCGGATCGAGGCGGCCGTCGCGAAAATATTCTGCTCCGAGCATACGATCCGCTTTCTGCGGGACGCGCAGATCATTTTCGGCGGCATGGGGTATGAGACCGCCGAGTCCAAGCAGCAACGAGGTGAGCCGGCCTTTGGAGTGGAGCAACTCGTCCGAGACGCGGAAATGTATCGGATCGGCGAGGGGGCGACGGATATTCTGCGGCCTTTTATCGTGCGCGAGGCCTTGAGCCGCCATGTGGATCGATCGAAAGCGTTTTATGCCGATGAAGTTACCCGGTTACAGCGCATGCGGCAAGCCATCAAGCTGGGCCTCTTCTACCTACCGTGGTATCTGAAGCAATGGCGGAGACGAGCGGTGCCGGATCGTCGGGAACTCACGCATCCTCAGGTCCTTCCGCTTCTTCGCTATGTCGAACGAACCAGCCGGCGCCTGGCGCGAACGACTCTCTATGCAATGACGCGATTTCAAGCCTCATTTCGTGATGAGCAACTGGTGCAGGCGCATATCGAAGCTGTCGGCGAAGATTTGCTGGCCATCATTGCTACGGCTCTCCATGCCGAACGACAAACCCGGTTGGACGGGCATACGACGGTGTGGGAATTGGTGGATTCATTCTGCGCCGGCGCCAAGCGGCGGATCGAACGGCATTTCAGCGAATTGGGGCGAGGCGAAGATTATCTTGCGGCGCAGGTCGGGACTCAAGCGCTTAAAGGGTACTATCCGACCTTGTCGGACGGCATCATCCGCCGCCGTCTGAACGACTACCTGCCGAAAGACCGCTCGTCCTGACTAAATACAACGCGTCCGGGCAAGGCACACGCCGGGTACCTCCGTGCTCCTTGAGCGGCTCTTCTCGGTCCTTTCGTCCGGAACTCCTGTTGCTTCACACCCCGGCGGATTTCGGAAACGTGACGGTCCTCAGTATTCTTCGAGTCGCGGCCCCGGTCTCCCAGTCACGCGGCTTGCCATCGCGACCTTTCAGGTATCAGCGAAGCAGTCCATAAAACTTCTTTGAATAATTCGGTGGCTGAGCGGCGACCGCCGACTTCACCGGAGTCGTGGGGAAACCCATCGAGGCTTAGCCGAGAAGGAAAGCTGGTACTGACCAACGCACCGTGGTCATAGACCACGGCGGGTTCCGGTCCGCGCGCCCCACCGTTTCGAGCGAAGTCCCGGATCCAGCTTGTTCTTCATCGGGCTCCGTGAAGGATCAGTGTCCGAATCGAAATGAGAAGACGAGCATGGCGTGGCCGCCTCGTCCGATGATTCGGGATAAGGGAACAGCACGCGCTGCTTACGTAGTCGGTACGGATGGAACATCGCTGCTTTGGAATAAGCGACGAATCTCATGGCATGACACCTGTGACGAACGCCATGAAGCCGCGATTCTACCGAACTTGAACAGAGAAGCAAGGAGGTTTTTCGGGGGAGGGAAGCAAGGAGAGACGCGGGACGACAAGCTCACGGAATGCGAGGCGGTATGCTTGTCCCGAGGAGATGAGAAAGGAACTCGCTCGTAGAGCCAGCTGTTACGGTCGCGGCTCGAGTTCGATGAGTCCCTTGCGAATAGCCAAAATGGCCGCTTGCGTGCGGTCGTAGACTTGCAGCTTGTGAAAGATATTTCGCACGTGGTTTTTGACCGTCTTCTCGCTCAGGTCGAGGTTGTTGGCGATTTCCTTGTTGGTCTTCCCGTCGGCGACAAGCCGCAGCACGGTGATCTCGCGTTCCGTCAGGTCATGCTCGACCCAGGCCGGCTTCTTCCCCTTCTTCTGGGCCATCAACGAAAATTCCGCGAGAATCTTGCTCGCGACGGACGGATGAATCAATGATTCGCCCCGATAGATGGCGCGAATGGCAGCGACGATTTGCGAGGATTCCGAGTCCTTGAGCAGGTAGCCGGTCGCGCCGGCCCGGACGAGATCGAAGATGTATTGCTGCTCTTCGTACATGGTCAGGGCCACGATGCCGATGTGCGGAAATTCGCGCTTGATCTGGCGTGTGGCCTCCACCCCGCCCATCCGCGGCATGCTGACGTCCATGAGCACGACATCCGGCATGAGCGTCCTGGTTTTCTCGACGGCTTCCGCGCCGTCCTGCGCCTCGCCGATGACATTGATGTCCTCTTTGGTCCGGAGGATCGCGGCCAATCCCTCTCGGACCACCCGATGATCGTCGGCGATGAGTACCTTAATTTTTTCCATTTCGAAACGCCTCCTTGTCCGATAAGGGAATACGAAGCACGATCTTGGTGCCGCGCCCTTTCTTTGAATCGATCGTGGCCTCGCCGCCGACCAATCGCGCCCGTTCCAGAATGCCTCGGATCCCGAAGTGATCCCACTTTTCCGGATCGCGCAAGATCGCTTCCATGTCGAACCCGATGCCGTCGTCCGTGATCGCCAGTTGCAACAAGCGCGTGCCGATTTCCAGCCGGACCGCCACGCGCTTGGCTTTGGCATGCTTATGCACGTTGCTCAACGCTTCTTGCACGATGCGGAAGAGAAAAATTTTGGTGCGGGGGAAGAGACTATTCTCGTCGCCCGACGTCGAAAACTCGGTCTTCATGTGGGACTCGGTTTCAAAAGACCGGAGATAATTGGTCAGCGCCGGGATCAGCTCCATTTTGTCGTATTGCAAGGGCCGCAGGTTGAAGATGACCTGACGCGCTTCCTGGATGGCGAGTTTGAGCTGAGCCTTGGATTCACGCAGCGTGGCGAGGCTCGATTTCGGATCCTTACGCACCAGCGTCTGGCAGAGCTCCAGTTTGAAGTTCACGCCGGCGAGGCTTTGGACGAGGCCGTCATGGATCTCGCAGGCGATTCGGGTCCGCTCTTCGGTGACCGCGGCCCCGGTCTCTTTCACGTAAAGCCGGTACAACGATTGATACTTATTCAATGTCTTTTCAATCTCAGCCGTGGCGCGGATACGGGCCTCGATCAGTTGCCACATGAATTTGGCGCTTGCGCCGCCGATGACCGTGACGCCCATGCGGTGAAAGCTTTCCAGCCGGTCTCCGACCTCGGCATTGCCGGACACGTCGATGACGAGATCCAGCCGCTCCAGATTCAAGAGCAGCCGGTAATCGGCGGTGACGGGAATTTGGAGGCGTTTGGCGAGGGAGAGTCCCGGCGCGTGTGGATTGATCTCCGCCACGCCGACAATGCGCACCAACGGGTCCGTGGCAAAAATTTCGATCAATGCGGTGCCGCCGTGCCCGGCGCCGATAATGGCCACGTGGGTGGCGCCGGGCGGCCGGCGCCTCGCCCGCGTGGCTGATTTGCGTTTAGCTGTCGATCGCGTAGCGGCCATAAGTAACGACCTATCGAAATTGCGGTTTGATGCGTCATCCATCCTATCAGAATAGGGAGGAATGAAGGCAGGCTGAACCCGCACTATTCATGAGCGCTTCCGGTGCAATCGCGAATTCGAAGATAATGCGGGCCGAAAGCGGATCGCGCGCTACCGTTCTCGTCGCTGCTGCGCGAGCGCCTTGATCTCATCCATGAATTGGTCGATGTCTTTGAACTCGCGATAGACGGAGGCAAAGCGAACGTAGGCGACCTGGTCCAGTTGGGAGAGCTCTTTCATGACTTCTTCGCCGACGAGGGGGCTGGCAATCTCGGTTTCGCCCAATTCCTGAAGCCGCTTCTCGATGCGATCGGCCACGGCCTCGATCGTGGCCATGCTGATCGGCCGCTTTTCACAGGCCTTCTTCAGCCCGGACACGATCTTTGAACGGTCAAACGGTTCGCGCCGCCCGTCCTTTTTTACGACGAACGGCATGGTTTCTTCGACCCGTTCATACGTGGTGAAGCGTCGCTTGCAGGACAGGCATTCTCGGCGACGGCGGATCACCTCGCCTTCTTTCGCCATCCGCGAGTCGACTACTTTGTCCTCAACATCGTCGCAGAAGGGACACTTCACCTGGCGTCATCCCTGGTCAAGAGGGAGAGGCGTCGTAGGCATGAAAGATCGGGAATCGGCCGCATAGCGCCTTGGCCTCGGCGCGCACGGCGTCCAATGTCGCCTGATCCTGTCGCTGTTGCAACACGCGATCGATCAACGACACGACTTCCCGCATTTCCGGTTCGCGCATGCCGCGTGTCGAGACAATCGGGCTGCCCAGCCGAATACCGCTGGCGACGGCCGGAGGCTTCTCGTCGTAAGGCACCGCGTTCTTGTTCACAATGATGCCGGCTGCATCCAGGGCGGTCTCGGCTTCTTTGCCCGTCACGCCTTTGTTCGTGAGATTCACCAGCATCAGATGAGTATCGGTGCCGCCGGAAACGATGTGATAGCCGCGGTCCACGAGTCCCTGCGCCAGCGCGCGCGCGTTGGCGATGACCTGTTGCTGGTAGCGTTTGAACGAGGGGGCGAGCGCTTCCTTCAAGGCCACGGCCTTGGCGGCGATGACATGCATCAGCGGGCCGCCTTGCAGCCCGGGGAAAATGATCTTATCGACTGCTTTGGCATGCTCGGCTTTGCACATGACGATGCCGCCGCGCGGTCCGCGCAGCGTCTTGTGGGTCGTGGTGGTGACAAAGTCGGCATAGGGCACAGGGTTGGGATGCAGCCCCGCGGCAATAAGTCCCGCGATGTGGGCGATATCGACCATGAGATAGGCGCCGACCGACTTGGCGATCTCCTGAAACTTTGGAAAATCCAAGGTGCGGGCATAGGCGCTGGCGCCCACCACCAGCATGCGCGGGCGGCTCTCTTCGGCGATGCGTTGGACCGCCGCATAATCGACGAGGCCGCTCTGTCGATCCACTCCGTAGGAAAAGGCGCGGAAAATCATGCCGGAAAAATTGACGCGGCTGCCGTGGGTCAGATGTCCGCCTTGCGCCAAGTCCATGCCGAGGATGGTGTCGCCCGGCTTAAGAACCGAAAGATAGGCGGCCATGTTCGCTTGGGACCCCGAATGGGGTTGGACATTCACGTGTTCGGCGCCGAAGATCTCTTTCGTCCGCTGGATCGCCAACTCTTCCACCCGATCCACATACTGGCAGCCGCCATAATATCGCTTGCCGGGGTAGCCCTCGGCATATTTATTGGTCATGAGGCAGCCCTGCGCCGCAAGCACCGCGGGGCTGGCGAAGTTCTCCGATGCGATCAGCAGCAATTTTTCCCGCTGGCGTTGCTCCTCCGACGTGACGGCGGCAAAGACATCGGGATCGGTGGTTTTGAGAGCGTCCAAGGAACCGATGATATCTTGCATGAATCCTCCGGTCGACTGACAGGATGGTGAAAAAGGGTCTATCTCACCCGCCCAACCCCTGTGCGCCGAGACGCACATTTCGCCAGGCTCACCCGCCCAGCCCCTGTGCGCCGAGACGCACATCTCTCCAGGCTCATTATTCTTCCGCTGTCTTTAACTCCGCGGCCGGCGCCTCGGGCTCCTGCTTCTTGACGACATGCACCGAAATCGACGCCGCCACGTCGCGCGGCAGTTTCACCGCAATAGCAAAGGTACCCAGTTCCTTGATCGGTTGCGGCAATTGAATCTTCCGGCGATCCACCGTGAATCCTTGTTCCGCCAATCCTTCGGCAATGTCCTTGGCCGTGACCGATCCAAAGAGCTTGTCGTCTTTGCCGACCTGCATCGGCATGGTCAGTGAGACCGTCGATACTTTCTTGGCGAATCCCTCGATCTCTAGCCGCTCTTTCTTGGCCTTCTCGGCTGTCACGCGCTTGGCATGTTCGAATTCTTTGATATTCCGGTTATTGGCCTCCACGGCCTTGTGGCGAGGCAGCAAATAATTTCGTGCAAATCCAGGGGACACATCGAGCAGGTCCCCGAGATTGCCGACGCCCTCGAGCGTCTCCTGGAGAATCACTTTCATACTGCAACTCCTTCTGTTGGAAAGAAAAAGAGGATACTGGGGGGGCGGCGAAAAGTCAATGAATTGTCGGCTGGACAGGTCGCTTGGCGGATCATTAAGATACCGGTTCTTTTCAGAAGGAATGCACCACAGGAGGCGAGCCGAATGATGCCGGGCGGCCAGGAGCGGAATCATTTTCCGGAAACTGTCCGGGACTTTAGTGAACAGACGGCGTCCCGCCTGGAGCGTGAGGCGCAACATTACGCCGGACAATCCGCGGATCGACCGATCGCGCTCTCCGGGGGCCGGTTGATCGAACAAGCGGGGACGTTGCACCTCTATGAGTGGAGCGTGCCGGCCGGAACTGTTCTACCCCCTGATATTCCCGTGACGGTGATTCCTGCCGATGAAGGTGAATCGACCGAAGGGTTTGTCTTGGCGCAGGACGGCGGGCAGGTACTGGTGCAAACGTTCGATCCGCTGGGCGACACTCCTTCCATTGGCACGTTGGTCCCGGATGCCGCAGGGTTTTTATCGCTGGCTGCAGAACGGCATGGGGACATGGCGAAAATGGGGGAGCGCTACACGCTGGGTCCGGCCGAGCGACTATTGCCCTTGTTTGAGATGGCGGAAACGGGAGATCCCTCGGCTATTCAAGGCCTGAGCTCCACTTCAGTGCTCACCATGTTCTGGCAGGAGGATGCAGCCGCGCGGCGGCAAAAGTTGGCTACGACGGCTTTGGAATTGATCCGCGGCAACAAGCGCATACTGCTGATCAGCCCCGATCATCATTCCGCCGATCTGTTGACCGGTCTGGTTGCTCGCGTCATGAAAGGCGCCGGCCTTTCATTCAGGAGCTGGCTGACCCGTTATGAAATGGCGTTGGCCAGGGACGCGGCCGGGATGGCCTTGCGGGAATTGGGGTTCGAGGCTCAGATGCATCAGTTCTATGCAAAATCACGAGCCGATAAGGCGAGCCTGCGGCGGAAGTATGAGCGGTTTCGAGAGCTGACGCCGTTGCTTTCTTACAAGGCGCAGAAGCAGCGAGATCTCGATGAAGTGCGCTTGCTCGAATGGCGGCTGCTGACCCAGTTGAGCGAGCTGCAAGGCAAGATCAAAGAGATTGAGGCGACGCTGGCCGATTACGAAAGAATCCCGCTCTGGAAGCGATTGACCATGCAGGCGGTCGGGAAGAATGTGGAGACGTTGCGGGAATATCGCCAAATTCACGAGGGGCAAATCGACGGCTTGCGACGCGAGCTTGACGTGGCGAAGCGACGAATCGATGAGCTGATCCCCGAAGCCGCCGTGCCGAAAGATATGAAGCCCGAGTTTCAGGAGCTGAAAGAGGAGATCCAGCGGCTGGGCGGGACGAGGAAAATCCGCGAGTTGCTCGCCGCAGAGGAAGATACGAACCGCCAGGCCTTCGTGCAGAATCGCCGGTTGCTGGTCACGACGGCCGGCCGTGTGCTCACGGATCCCTTGTTCAAGCGGGTCCGATTCGATGTCTTGATCGTGGACGAAGCGCCTCGCGTGGCGAGTTGTTTTCTCGTCGGGGCGGCGGGAATCGCACGCGAGCGCATCATTCTGAGCGGCGACGCGCGGGAGATTCGATCGGATGGGCCTTGGTCCCGCGCTCAGAGGTTGTTGCCGGCCGGGAATTCGGTTTCTTGACCAACTCCCTCACGATCAGCGATAATCCGGTGCTCTTGTCCCACAATATCTTGCTCATGCCGAAGTGGCGGAACTGGCAGACGCGCACGGCTCAGGACCGTGTGGGAGCAATCCCTTCCGGGTTCAACTCCCGGCTTCGGCACCAAACCACTACTTAGTCCTCTACTCTCTACCCACAACATCTTCCGTAACCTGAAGGTTCGAACTCCCCTCTGGTATCGATGCATGTAACGTTTACGAGGCTGCACGAAGCGAATGTGATCCCGAAACAATGCGGGGCGCTGCTCAGGCACAGTGGATTAGATGTGAGCGATAGGGTTTCCTGCTTGGTGGTCGCACGATGGACAGCGGCCCGGTGTTCGATACGTTTTTCGAATGCGCTCGGCTACATGATGACGTAATTGAGGCGAGCATAGAGGCGGACAGATATGTGAAGCTGGGAAGGTGGTTGAGTTCAGAGGAATGGTATCAACGGCGATGCTGGTGGATCGGTGAAATCGAACAAACGACCATCATTTGCTTGGTGTGGCGGGGGCGATTTGCGTATAGGTTGAGATAGGTTGATACCTCGTTCACTTCACCAAGGAGCCGACATGAATGTCCACTACTCCGTAGACACTGTTTCAGCCGAAGTTATTACAGTAGGCGCTTCGAATCGCTACCAATTTGATAGGCTGATTTCGTTGTGCGAATTCCTGGAGGATGCATTGGCGAAGGAAGCGGGCCAACGTCAAATCGAGGCCGCGCAGCTTCGTATACAAGGCAATGAAGAGGAACAGGGATTCAACAGTGTAGCAATCGATGACAACCTATTTGAGATTGAGCGAGATTTCCCGCGCATTGTGCGGTACTCATTATTGAAAACTCTCATGAGCACCACGGAAGCCTGCTTAGTGCGCCTATGCCGTGTTGCGCGGAAAGAGTACAACATTCAGGAGGACGTCAATAATCGAGGTCCGGGCGTGATTCCGAAAGCTATCGAATATTTGCAGGATAAGGTCCACATTAACAGCTCAAGGCAAAAGTCCGAAAAAGAACTCCTTACCAATCTGATTTATTTACGCAATGCTGTGACTCATGCCGATGGCTGCATTGACGGCAGGGACGATGAACAAAAGATTGTTGAGTTTGCTGCGAAGTCGAGTGAACTTATTCAGATCAAGGATAAGACCATAATCCTATTAGATCGGTTCATAGCTGGTCATGCACACGTTTTGCGAACATTTGTCGATGGTTTTCACGCGAAGTTCAGACGGAAATTCTTAAAACGGTGTGATGCTAACGGTGTAATCGTGCCCGATAGGGGTCGTTGAGTAGACACCAGGATCTAAGGCTCCGGCTGGAAAGGGAGCCCATCGGCTGGTCAGACCTTCCCTCTCACTCTCGATTCAAACGTCTCTCGACCGAAACACCGTCCGGCGGCATCAATGGCGGCGGGGAGCGTCCAATGTCGCAGCCTTGATGACGACGCCGCCGACGGCAATCACGGTGATCGATAATACTAATGACGCTGTGTAGGTATGACTGACATCTGCCGCCGCCGCCGTGATGCTGCCCGCTGTTGGTCTAATTGGTAAAAAGATTGGCGACTGTTTTCATGGGAAGAAAAAGTCGTCTTGGCTTATCTGGAAAGGCTATGAACTCGAAATGCCGATAAAAACGCACGGCTTGTTCATCAATGGCGTCAACCACGACAGCCATGGCCGCGATCTGCGATGACTGCATGAAAGCTCGCTGGAGCGCGTTTACAAGCAGGAATTCTCCAGCGCCTTGACACTGGTAACGCCGATCGACGGCAAGGCGGCCAAGGAGCGTGACAGGCATCATAGGATATGTTGGAAGTTTTTTGATAATGTCTTCCGGCAAATCCTGGATATTAATGCTGAGCGCGGATAGCGTGTAGTAGCCGACGATTGTTTTGTGGTCGCTCTCGTGGACGAGAATAAAGGGCGCGGCAACCAAGCGGCGGGCATCCTGGCTAGCCTGTTTCTTCAGGTAGCGATCAAGTACTTCTTGGCCGCACGAGAAGTCGGCCCGGTTGTGGTGCTTTCCGAGCGGCTCAATGATCCACGGAGACGGATGACTCTCAACGGGCATTGACGCCGTGATGCTGACGTTCCCTATACCGGCGCACGGCTTTACGCAGACGCGGGACCGGCGCAGGCGCATTCAGCAGGGCTGCGACAAACGCTTCACGGTCGCGGGCGCTCAAAACCAGCGCTTCATGCTCCCGCAAGGTTCGTGAGGCTGTTTCCTGTGCGGAGGCGACCACGAAATCCGTGAGGGAGCGCCCGGTGAGCTCGGCTGCCCTCTGGAAAAGCGCCTTCTGCTGTTCCGTGATGCGAGCTTCGAACCGGGCCGTCTTCATTGCTTCGAACGTCGGTGCCATTTCTTTGACCTCCCTGGGTAAGTGTACGGATGATTGCCGTACATGTCAAGCTGCTGAGGCTAACTGGGATTATCTGAAATGAATGGAGATGAGCTGGGGCCGGTAAGGAGCGGCCGATGCGGTGATCCTTCGGGATACGCTACTTCTTCATAGAATCCAACACTTCAGCTGATACTCTGACTGGAGGAGCAAGGTGCCGATTGTCTGGTAAGGTGGAGCAAGGTCTCGAAGAGGGTGAGATTTTGGACCGTCCACCCCTTGAGCCTGGCGGCTTGAACTCGCCGGTTCAAATTCCTCTCAGCCCAGAAAGGTTGTCTTTCACTATGCAGAGCCTCCGAGAAGAGGTCCAGGCGTTAGGCTGCTCAACGAAGATGAACGGGCATGGTGGCCATGTGCGCACAGACTCTAGCAGAGGTATCCGGTCAGCCTGGCGAAGTCGCAGCGGTCCGGTTGAAATCCAGTGGAAAGAGAGAAGACCAGCCTGCCAACCGCCACATGTGTAAACCGTGAGTTCCAGGATGGAAACAAGCGATTCGCCACACCGGAACGGACGATGTTCAGGGAGAGGGTGGGCTGCTAGTGGCGCTTTTTATTTCGCTGGCCCATCCGGTTGGGGTGGCAGACAATCTATCGACCTCCATGAAGCAATCCCTAAGAAGTCCCTCGCATGGAGATCCTGACGATGTCGATTGGGCGTCCGTCCGATGGCTGTACCGCCATGTGCGGCCGTTGGTTGTATCAACGAGAAAGATCGTCGATTGATGTGCAGACACGAGGTGGAATCTTCCTACCTCATCACGGGTTTCTTTAGTTGCTCCGAGGAAAAGCGCGCCGGCGAGAATAATGCTCGCTATTGCCAACACGTTGATGTTTGAGTGCATTGTATCCCTCCATTGAGCGCCTAAATAAAATTTTCATCAGCCTCACGTCTGTGCTGAAGGTCTATCGGAAGATATAGACGCCACTCCATGGGCGTTAAAGGCCGGCGGTGTGGGCGGCATGGCCCACGCAATCTGAACCAGTCCGAAGAATACGTCAATCCGTTGATCGTCCAGCTAGAGTTCTAAAGACACATTCATGGTCTTTGCGCCGCCGGTATCACCATCCGGCGAATGGAGTGATATGAGGAAGCGAGCATGAGGCAGCCCGCGCTCCGTTCTGTGATGGATCAGCGCCGATGCCCATGTGATCACTCATTTCGGCAAGCGTTCGCTTGTCGAGGGGAATAGGGGGTGGGCGGTGTTCGAGGCCGAATCAGAGCGATTTCATCTCCGCCGACTCACTTCTTTTCTACGAGGATGCCTTCCCGAAGCGCGATCTTGAGCGCTGCCGCGGTCGTCGTGACGCCGAATTTGCTTCGGATCTGTTGTCGATACATGGCAATGGTATTGTAGCTCCGGCCCAACTTGTTCGCGATTTCCCTGGTCGAAAAGCCTTCCCATACGAATTGGAGTACTTCGTGTTCACGCGGCGTGAGCGGTTGGTGTTTCATCTTCGATCAGGATCGGTCGTCATGTCTCTCTTCGTAATAGGTAGACGCCATTTTGCACACAAGAGGCATTTGGCTCCGGCCATCGTCATGTCCGGGGCGGTGTCATAGCTGGAGTCGTGGCGACACTAAGAGCCTTCCATTCCGGCTAAACGGCTCTACAAGCCGGTTTCCGCCCATGTTAGCCTCCGCCGGCATGATTCAGGTTACGACCTCCGTCTACAAAGATCGCCCCGCTAGGGGTACTCAGACAGCGAGAGATCCCGATTCCTGGCGCGTTCGATCGTGCACGATCGACTTTGGCCCGGACCGCCGGCCGCTGACCGTGTCTTCCGAGTGGGTCTATGCGTCGCCCGACGCGGCACACGAGGACATACGCGCACTGGCCATGGAAAAAATCAGGCTATGCGGCTATACCGAATCCGAACAGGACATTTGTTGGAGGCTTCATATGATCGGATGAGTCAGGAGGACAAGACATCGTAAGCGAGGCAATCAGAGGACGCGTCACGAGAGGAATTGCCTGAACCCGTAGGGACACACACAATGGTCGATTGACCCCTGACCGGCATTTCCACGATAGTGACGGCGGCCACGCGAATATCTTCCTGTGAAGACAAGATAAGCCGGCCGCATGAACGCTTTGTAAGGGCCGAATTAGGGCGGTGTTAAATTATCAGCGCCCGCCGGGACCTCCGAAAGCCTGCGGTTCGGCGGGAACATCGCCTTCCTATTGCGTAATCAATTGTAGAAGGGTACGCTGGGGGCTCATCGGCGCCCGGCCGCAATAAACCTTCCTCTTATGCCGGCCGAAGAGATCGAGATCTGCGGATGATCGACGCGAAAATTGAGTTGCGGCAAGTGCCTGGCGGCTGGGAGCAAGTGCGCTGCACCGTGGCCTTGCATGAAGACCAGGCGGTCATCCTTGATATTCCATCCAGGGTGGAAGAGATCTTTCCAAGTCAGGAACTCGCCGTCGCGATGCTCAAGGAACGTGTGACGTTCGAACTCCAGCAGAATCATCGACACGAGTCGGGGGACGATATCAAGTGGCTCATTACGGTGCATCCGGACCGCGCCCATTAACCATGGGCCGGCGCGTAGGCGCTTGGTTGGCTGATTCTTACAGAAGCCTCATCCATCAGATCCTGATCTCCATTGCGTCCGCCTTATTGGTCGTGTCCGCCGCTCCGGCGCAGGAGAAGGGTTTGTCCTCGTTTCACGTGGTGCCATTCAATGCCGACAAGGTGGCATGGATCACAGTCACCGAGAAGTTGGAAGTGGTGATCGCCTTCAGGGATCCGATCGACGAAGTCCATTCGGCGATGTGGACGAAAGCCCGCGATATCGACGCGGCGCTGAAACTCGTCGAACTGTTTCAGAAATCCCTGATCCAGTCTCTTGAAATCAACACAAAGGACCCGTTGAGCCTCCGCGATGCACAGCGGTGCAAGGTTCGGTGCGAGATCGTCGGGCTCCGATTCGCTCCCAACCGGTAGAGCCATAACACGGCGGAGGTCATGAGTTGATCTACATCTACACCGACGGAAGTTGCCTCGGAAATCCGGGCCCCGGCGGTTGGGCCTATGTCATTCGAGACGGCGCGCAGGAAATAGAAAGCCACGGCTCGGACCCGTTCACCACCAATAATCGCATGGAAATGACGGCGGCCATCGAGGCCTTGAAAAGCTTGCCGCGCGAACCGAAGTCCATCGTCCTGCACTCCGATTCTCAATTGCTCATCAAAACCATGACGCTCGGGTGGAAACGGAAGAAGAATCACGACCTATGGGTTCAATTGGACGAATTCTGTTCCCTGTATCGGATTACCTGGGAGTGGGTGCGCGGTCATCATGGACATGTGGAGAACGAGCGTTGTGATCGATTGGCGCAATGCGCCGCTAAAGCCGCGAGGTGACATTATGCGTCTGCTGTTTGCCATTGCAACGAGCCTCATCCTCGTCGCGTGCACAGGATCTCCCACCCCGCTCAAGCCGACGGCGGACGACGGTCTCGCTATTATGAAGCGGGTCAATTTCGATTCTCCTCCCGAAGCGAAACTGCAGACCGCGGACGATCTATTGGCCCATGCCGAGGAGTATGATCGCCGGCTGACACCGTCGAGTTCGGCCGAGACGAAAATGGAAGCGCAACGGTTCAGGGGAAGTGAGCGAGCCACTGCCGCCACTCTGATGAGGGATGCCGGCGCCGATTATGTGAGGCAACAACAAACGGATAAGGCGCGCAATGTGTACCGCTCGATCATTACGACATTTACGGAGGAAAATGAAGTCAGTTTTCGAACGGGGGCCGAGGCCGCGCTCCAACGTTTGCCTGAAAGTAAACCGAAATGATCGCAGCTCCGACGAGCGAGCCATGTCCGGTAAGCGGACACCGCTTCAACTCATGCAACGGTGAGGTGCGGGAAGGTCAGCGGCGGCGAAAACGATAGAAGCGGCGCCCGCATTCCCAGCAGCGAAATGGATAACGGCCGATCCAGCTGAAGAGAAATTCCTTCACGCCATGCCGGGTTGAACGATAGATGCGGTGAGTGCAGGAACATTGGCGAGTGAGTACTTTGTCCTTGTAGGCAACGGTGTACATGAGCCTACGGATTCTCTGCCGGTGCGAGAAAAAAGTCAATCAGACATTCCGTCCCACTCGAACCTGACAAGTTGTTCGCCCGCCGTCGAGCCCCTCAAGACTTCCGGCACAGGTCGGCGGAATTGATGATGTTTTGGCGTCTAGGGCGTGGCCTTAGAATTGCTCTGCTCCATAACATGTTTCTCGTTTGGGATGTGAAGAACCATCAACCCATGGGACGTTATGGAGGTCGATCATGGCACGACAGAAAATGTTATTGGCGCTCATGTTGGTCATAGGCGGAGCCGTGGCGGCATTTGCTCAGGAACAGACGACCACGACAGCTCCGCCGCAAACCACGATCCGGGGAACGCTGCCTTCATTTCCTGCGTCGGATAAATGCAGCACTTCAACACCATGCAGGAATGTCGCAGGGGAAATTGTACGAATCGAAGAGTCATATTGGATTCAGCAGCCGGACGGGACTCAAACTCATGTTCGGGTGAAGTCCGACACGAAAATCGAGTCTCGGGTGAAAGTCGGCGATAGTATCGCCGCGCAAGTGACATCCAGTGGAGATGCAGAGGCGGTTCTCAAACTGGGCGCCAAGCCTGAGACGACTGAATTGACTGTTCCGTCCAAGGAATTAGGGGATTTACGATAGCAGCTCGCGGCCGCCGTTCGATAACGGCGGCCGCTGTCTGCTCGCTTCTGGGCATCGGCCCGGCTTGGTACGTCGGGCCTCGGATTCGAGACCGTCGCCGGTTTATCTATTCTTGCCGCTGAAGCGTCGTCGTGTGGCCCTTGTCCGTGATATACGCCTTCACATGATCGCCTTCGACGACCTTGTCGAGCTTCGTGCTCTTATCGACGTGAATTTTGACTTCTTTCCCGTCGTTGTCCTTGATCCAGTAGTATTCGCCGTCAATCTTCATCAAGGTGCCTTTGACCGTATCTTTGGTCAGGCGTTCCGAGATCGAGGGCGACGCTTCTTTCTCTGCCATTGGGTCGGCCGCTAGGGCAGCCCCTACTCCGGGGCTCAACAAGGCTATCGCGGCGAGTGATAACACAACTTTTCGCATAACGCCTCCTTTTGGGTTTCAACCATCAAACCAGACCTCTACACTTAGACTCGCTAAAAATGAGGCGTTATACAATAGGAGAAACCCTAGTCCTCCGCAGGATTTACCCCATTGCCCACTCGATCATCCGTCCCATCGACCTGTGCCGTATTGGTGGCGAAACTGGGATCTAGACCGTAGCAATACTAGTATCCATCGACTCGGGCCAAGATCCTGCTGGCGCGAGATCTCGCTGCTGGTTATCATATAGGCCATTCTTTCTATGCTGATCAGCGATCTATCACTCCCGCCCCCTTTTTTATCGTGACGAGCCGACTCATGTGATCATGGCATCCATCCTCGTGATCGATGACAATGAGCTGGTGCGTGGATTGTTACGGACGGTCTTGGAGGGACAAGGCCATACGGTCTCTGAAGCCAGCCAAGGACGCGCCGCATTCCAATATCTGCATCGATCGCCGGTCGATCTGGTGTTGACCGATATTTACATGCCGGACTGCGACGGCTTGGAGGTGATCATGACGCTGCGTCGTGAGTTTCCGTCAATCCCGGTCATTGCGATCTCGGGTGGCTCTGGAGATAGGAATTTATTGGTCGCCGCTCGACAACTCGGAGCGCATGACGTATTGGAAAAGCCTATCAATATGGCGGACCTCTTAAATAGCGTCGCGGCTGCGCTCACCGGCGGGCCGGCCGCCGGCTGATTCGACCTCTGCACGAGCCTGCCTGATAAGCATTCCATTTACGTTATGCCTCGGAAGGAAGCACGGCAGCAGGCCGGCCTAGCCTTCGTTGGCGATCATGGCGCTGGCTCGATGGGTGCGCGGGTACTGCTATTCCTGTTATTCTTCGCTTCGATATCGCATAGGAGGAATCCATGCAGGCGACCAAGCGCGGCGTGATCCTTGTCGGACATGGCGGCATTCCTATGGATTGTCCGCGTGAACTCGTGATGCGGCTGAAACGTCTCGAAGGGCAGCGGCGGGAGGCCGGCGGGCCCGTCTCATCAGAGGAAAGGGAGCTCGACCATCGAATTCGTCATTGGCGCCGAACCCCGCAGACCGATCCCTATCAGCCCGGCCTGGAAGGCCTGGCGGCGGCGCTGAAACCGCTATTGAACGGGGCGTTGTTCGCGATCGCCTACAATGAGTATTGCGCTCCGACGTTGCCCGAAGCGGTGCAAGATTTGATTCAGCAAGGTGCGAGCGACATTACCGTGATTACGACCATGGTCACGCCGGGAGGCGCTCATGCCGAAATCGAGATCCCCGAACTTCTGGCGCAGTTGCGCCGGCTCCATGCGGGGGTGACGCTTCACTACGCGTGGCCGTTTGATCTGGACTCAGTGGCACGGATGCTGGCGAACCAGATAGATATAAATCGATTTCGATAGGTCGATTTTCGCCGGCATAGTCTGCAATGGCCGCCGCATCGGCGGGACTGAGGAAGGCGTATTGACAATAGGACAAGAAACGGATACTTCTCCAATTCGGCTCTGTAGAAGCTCGCGCTCATCCATCTCGCTAAGCTCATTGACGATGAATCCGACCCAGAACCGCTCCAAAGACGACCTGATTCAAGCCTTTCACCGAACTCACTCGTTTAAATGGGATCCGACAATCGGATTCAGGTTGGCCTCCGGACAAGTGAGCCCCTTCTACATTGATTGCCGGACGCTCATGGCGGAGCCTCGGGCCAGGCATGAAGTCGCCGGCCTGGCTTGGCGCCATATCCACCAGCTGGATATCGACTGCATCGGAGGGTTGGAAATTGGAGCGATCGCCATCGCGACATCGATTTCCGACTACGCCTATCTGGCCGCCCCGAAAAGGGAATGGCGCACGTTTGTCGTGCGAAAGCAACCAAAAGATCATGGCCTCGGCAAGTTGATTGAAGGGGTCGTAAAGCCTGGGGATCGGGCCTTGATTGTCGACGATGTCCTGACCAGCGGCGGCTCGGTGCTGAAGGCGATCGCTGCGGCGAGAGAAGCGCAATTGGATGTTCGGTCGGTGCTCGTGATCGTAGACCGCATGGAACAAGGAGGGAGAGCGCGTGTGGAGGAGCAACAGGTTCAGGTCGTGAGCCTGCTGACCATCGACGACTTGGCTCCGGCCCGCCCGGCGGGGTCGCTGCCGAAGGCTTGACCGCCCGGCTGCCGGCTCATTTGCATTGAAACTGAATACCCCACCGGCGTTCTTGAATCATTTCGCCGCCGCCGGCCTGGATGGGACCGGCAAGGCGGGACCGGCCCTTCGTTTCCCCTTCCCGAACAATCGTATGACCGCTCGGGCATTTCTCTTCCATGATCCGCACCGCGTCCTTTCGAAATGTCGATAACATGTGACCTTGCTCGGATTTATAGGGATAGACGACTACGCCGCCGTTATCCAGTTCCTGAGCCAGCCTGACGCCGCTCCCGCCGCAAGCGGCTGCGACGGCCGGGAGCGCCAGCAAGAGGACCCTTGACCATATTTTCATCGGTCTCCTATCATGAAGGGTGTGTTCGATTCCAACCAACGAGATTCGCCGCGAGGAGGACCCTATGTACTATCGAGCCGGATGGCTGTCTCTTGTAGTGATCTGTAGCTGCTTCATGTGGGCGAGTCAAGATGTGCTGGCCCATCATTCCTATCTGCTGACGGTACAACAGTTGAGAGCCGGATTGATGAAAGCGCCGTCGCCGAAGCAAAAGGGCTTTGTGCTGATCGATGTGCGATCTCCGGAGGAACATCTGTCGGGAGAGATTCCCGGCACGGACGCGAACATCGAATTCAAAGAGATCAAAGCTCGCCATCAGGAGCTCGGAGCTCAACTCGATGATCATATCGTCCTGTACTGTCAGTCCGGTCGTCGGAGCAATATCGCCGCCGAGACGTTGGCCGATCTCGGCTATACCCATGTCTACAATGTGGACGGCAGCATGAACGCATGGATGGAAGCGGGGTACCCTGTGGCGGAAGTTCGGTGAGCTCGCCTCTATCGGACTTGCGCCGGACGCTGGACCGCCGTTCGGTCCGGCTGGCGTCCCGTGGGACGGGGCTCGACTGCGATCACCGCGGGCAGTCCGATATGATGAGTCGCATAGCCGTCAAGCATGGAACGCCATTTCTGATGCGGGCCGCGATCCGGTACGGCGGCCAACAATTCAGGGCTCGCAATGAGGTCGGATGACGAGCCGCCGTCCATTGCCATGGCCTGCCGGATATTCGGAAGGGCGTCACGCAGACATTCGGCCAATCCATACAATGGGGCCGGTCCGGCGCTCTTCATGACAAGAATTTTTCCTTCGCCGTCCTCCGCCACGATGGTCTGATTCGCCCGCTTGCCGGTCGGCCGCACCCGGGGTTTTCCCGTTCGATCGAGCAGCATCAGCGACTGCGCCGCTTCTCGATACAAGGACTGCCGGGGACCGTCCGGAAAGGGATCAAAAGCCAAATCAAAGAGCCTGGCCTTCCGCTGGGACGGTTCGTTCGGCTCCGCCGCAAAGAGTCCTTGCCACGAATGATGCCGCTTGCCTTCCAAAGGGCGCCCGTCCTTCAGAAGAAGCCCGAGGTACGAATAATCCTCACGGAACAGGCCGGCATTGAACAGCACATAGGCGCCGGTATGGCGTTGCCATTCATTGATGGTCAACGGCGAAGCCATGCCCGCGTCACGGAACTGATGTACGGAAAATCGATGCCGTTCGGGATCGATTTGCAGCATCACCAGCGGCGGAATGCCGGGACAGGCCGCCGCCGGGTCCCACAGGGTGGCCATGATGCCGGAGGTCATGCGGTCCCACAATGGATCAGCCGCGCCGGTCCTCTCGGTGAAGCCGAGCCCGGCGAGGAACAGCCACACGAGCGTCACGGCGATCCGGCTTACCACGGGACGCCGCCTATGTCGATGTCTGTTCGGCTGCATATGGTACCGACCGGACTCCGTTCACGCGGGCCATGCGCGCCGGGGTATTGAGAAGTTCTCGGATCGACCGAGCCAACACATCGGGGGTAAACGGCTTCCGGAGGAACGCGGTTTGGTTTTGCTCGAGGCCGGCATTCGCGGTCACGTCGTCGAGATATCCCGACATGAATAAGACCTTGAGATCCGGATAGATCAGGTGCAGGCGGCCAGCCAATTCACGTCCGTTCATTCCCGGCATGACGATATCGGTCAGCAACAGATCGAATTGTCCGCTATGCTGTGTTGCGACGAGGCAGGCCTCGATCCCGTTCATCGCTTCCACAACATGGTAGCCGATTTTGGTCAGTTCCTCCCGCACCAGGTCCCGGACGCTGTGTTCATCTTCCACGACGAGGATCGTTTCATTGCCCCGTCCGACTGCGGCAGGCTTCTCGTGGGGCAAGCGCGCGTCCGCTTCCGGATTGATGCGGGGCAGATAAATATCGAACGTCGTCCCGTGGCCGACCTGACTCCACACATCGATGGCCCCGCCGCTTTTCGTGACAATGCCGAAAACGGTGGACAAGCCCAAGCCCGTCCCTTTGCTTTCTTCCTTGGTGGTGAAGAAGGGTTCGAACAAGTGCGACAAGGTATCCTGGTCCATGCCGCATCCTGTATCCGTCACGGTGAGTTTCATATACGGGCCGGGAGGCAGCGGGCGAATGTGATGCATGGGGGTTCTGGCCAGCTCGGTCTGAGAAACCTCGAGGGCCAGGAGGCCGCCGTTCGGCATGGCGTCACGCGCATTGATCACCAAGTTCATGATGATCTGTTCGAGTTGGCCGGGGTCCGCCTTGACGTGGCCCTTGTCGGGATCGATTCTGATGGCGAGCTGAACATCTTCGCCGATCAGACGGCTGAGCATGCTGTCGAGGTCGGTGACGACCGTATTCAAGCAGAGCACCTTCGGCTCCAGCGCCTGCTTCCTGCTGAAGGCCAACAGCTGGCGAATCAAGGCGGCCGCCCGTTCTCCCGCCTTGTGCATTTCTTCTATCTTGGCCCGTTCCGCGCTGCCCGCCGGCAATTCGGACAAGAGGACTTGGGAATGTCCCATGATCACGGTCAGAAGATTATTGAAATCGTGGGCCAGCCCGCCCGCGAGCCTGCCGACCGCCTCCATTTTCTGAACCTGCCGGAATTGCTTCTCGCTGAGGCGCAACGCTTCCTCAGCCCGTTTGCGTTCCGCTCGTTCATCCAGTTCGCGGAGTGTGCGTTGTACTGAGGGAACAAGTCGGCCGAGCCGCTGTTTGAAAATATAGTCGGTGGCGCCCCGATGCATCATTTCAATGGCAAATTCCTCGACCAATGTGCCCGAGATAAAGATGAAGGGGACATCGGGGCAGAGTTTGTGGGCCAATGCCAGAGCCGCCGCCCCGTCAAAGGCCGGCACGGAGAAATCGGCGAAAATCAGATCGAATCCGCCTTGCCGTAACGCATCCAAGAAGGTGCGGCGCGTGTCGACGCGGAGGCTACGGCAGGCGATTCCCCCGTTCCGCAACATCGTCACGACGAGGTCGGCATCGGCCTGTTTGTCCTCCAGGTGGAGGAGGCGGAGCTGATGCTGCACGGTTACGCCTGCGCCTTTGCAATTGGCCCGATAATCATGACTTATGCCGCCCGGGGACTTCGGGGGGCGGTTCGTTGATGACGCCCCAGAAGATGCCCAATTCTTTGACGGCCTTCAGGAATTGATGGAATTCGACCGGCTTCACCACGTAGGCGTTCGCGCCCAAGGCGTAGCTTTCGGCAAGATCCCGCTCTTCCCGTGAAGAGGTCAACATGACGACAGGAATCGGTTTCAGCGTCTCATCGCTCTTGATCGTCCGGAGTACTTCCAGACCATCGATCTTCGGCATCTTAAGGTCCAGAAACACGACGGCCGGATTGCCGTGCAGGCGTGTTTTGAACTGGCCCCGGCAATACAAATAATCGAGGACTTCCGCTCCGTCATGGCAGAGGATGACTTTGTCCGCCAGATGGTATTCCTCCATGGCGGCCAAGGCCAGCTCGGCGTCTCTCGGGTTATCTTCGGCGAGGAGAATGGGTTTGGTTGCGGTCATGTGGACTCCATTTTCGTCGGCAGACTGAAAAAGAAAGTGGCTCCCCGGCCCAGTTCGCTTTCCGCCCAGGTCCTCCCTCCATGGCGGTGAATAATGCGCCGGACATTGGCGAGTCCGATTCCGGTGCCTTCAAACTCGTTGGCGCGGTGCAGTCGCTGAAAGACACCGAACAATTTCCCCGCATACTGCATGTCGAAACCGACGCCGTTATCACGGACAAAAATGACGGTTTCGGCCGGGCTGCTTTGGTCGCTCCCGATCTCGATCGTGGCCAGCGGCCTGGTATTGGTGAATTTAACCGCATTGCCGATCAGGTTGCTGAAGACCTGCCGGAGCATCGCCGGATCACCTTTCACCTCGGGAAGCGCCCCGATGGACCAGGAAATATTTCGGTCCTGCATGTCATGGCGGAGGTCGTGCAGGACCGATTTGACCAACTGGTCCAGGTTGACCGCGCTCCGCAGCATTTCCTGACGGCCCATGCGGCTGAAGACCAGCAAGTCATCGATGAGCTGACCCATGCGCGTGGCGGACTCCGAAATGGTTTGAAGATAGCGCTTGGATTTATCGTCGAGGAGTTGCTGGGCCGATTTCTCCAGGAGAGAGGCATAGCCGTCGATGTGACGCAGTGGGGCGCGCAGATCATGAGAGACGGAGTAGCTGAACGCTTCGAGTTCCTTGTTGGCGGCTTCGAGCAGTTCACCACGCCGCTCGAGCTCGGCCGCGACCCGGCGCCGTTCGGTGATGTCGTGCCGAATGAGATAGTAGACGGAAGCCAGGAGGACAAAGAGGAGGAAGGCGCCCACACTGAGCAGGCCGATGGTATTGCGCGTGATGGCGGCCGATTGAATTCCTCTCCCGTAGATCGAGCGGTTCTCGTCATGCTCCATCTGGGCCTGGATCCGGTGGAACTCTTCAAGCTCGGCTTTGGCGACGCCGGTCAGGGCGATGTCTCGAACGCCTTCGAAGCCGGTCCGGCCTCGTAAAGTAATGGCGGCGCGCTCTGCTTCGAGCTGTTTTTGCATCAGCTGATTTAAAAGGTCGACATGCTGCCGCTGCTCCGGGATATCCCGGGTCAATTCCCGGGCATACCGGATATAGTCGGGAATCCGTTCGTCGAGGATATGGAAGCCTTTGAGGTAACTCTCGTCCCCGGTGACGAGATAGCGGCGATGCCCGATCTCGGCTTCATCCATCCTGGTTCCCATGCCGACCAGCAATTCGATGAGTTCATGGCTGCGCTGGTCCTGGTGTGTGTTGCGAAAGAGCACCGTCATGTTGCGATAGGATACGGCGGAGATAACTAAAATCCCGGCGAAGACGAGACCGAATCCCACCAGGACACGGCGTTCAATGGACCAGCGTTGAAAGGCGACGACCAGCCGTTCCGCGAACGACCGTCGGCTGCCGGAACGGTCTTCTCCCCTCGTATGAGGGACTCCGCCCCTCGTTTCAGAAGGCGGAGCGTGCTCGCGCTGCAAGTCTTGCATGGAATGTCAGCCTGCTCTGATGGCGAAGCTTTGATCAAAACCCACCGTCAAAAATGTAGACCGACGCGACCGCTACTGCAAGGCGTATTCTAACAGAACATATTGATTGGCGAAGGAATTTAAGACAATCGAACAGCAGCAGCGATCACGGGAGCGGGACAGGTCACCCGCCGAACGGCGGACCCGAAAGGGGGACGGCCGCCGCGGTACCGGCCAGGTTGGAGAACATCAATGTTGCGGCAACCACCCAATTCATAAACGGCTGCGGATAGATTCCGATGATCAACGTTCCGGCAAGCCCGACGTACAACGCCACTCTCATCGGCGTGGAGGTTTTGATGGGGGTGGGATCGAGCGGCTCGTTGATATACATCTTCTTGACGATCACCAAGTAATAATAGAAGGAAATCACAATGTTGATCAGCCCGACCGTGATCAACATATACAAACCTTCCTTCATGGCCGCCACGAAGATATAAAGCTTTCCGATGAATCCGGCCAAGGGAGGGACTCCGGCCAGCGACAGCAGGAAGATCAGCATGGCGAATGCGAGGAAGGGCGATCGCCGGTTCAGCCCGCTATAGTCATCGATTTCATCGGATCCGAGCACGTTGCTGACGGCGACAATGACGGCAAAGGCGCCGAGATTCGCAAAAAGGTAGGTCAACAGATAGAACAGGATGGAATCGGTTCCCATCTTTGTTCCCGCCGCTAACCCGATCAGAATATTTCCGACTTGCGCGATGCCGGAATAGGCCAGCAGCCGCTTGATGTTGCGCTGCGCGATCGCCACGATGTTGCCATAAGTCATCGACAGGATGGAGGCGGCGACGAGCAAGAGGGTCCAGGCCGGTTTAAACGTCGCCAACGCGACCAGGAACATGCGCAAGAGAATGGCGAAGGCGGCCGCCTTAGGCGCAATCGACAGGAATGCAGTCACCGGGGTCGGCGCGCCATGGTAGGTGTCCGGAATCCAAGAGTGAAAGGGAACGGCTCCGATCTTGAATCCCAAGGCGGCAAAGATCAGGAGGAATCCGATGGTCAGCCCCGGCGTCGCGTTTGCGCCGGCCATGTCCGAAAATACCAGCTTGCCGGTCTCCCCGTAGACCAAACTGATCCCATAGGCCAGCAGACCAGCGGCGAAGATGCCCAGGATGAAAAATTTGATTCCTGCCTCATTGGAGGCCATGTCTTCGCGGAGATAGGCCACCAGGATATAGAAACCGAAGGTGGAAAATTCGAGCGTGACGAAGAGGGACAACAGATCATTGGCCGAGGCCATGAACATCATGCCGAGCGCGGACATCACCACCAGGAAGTAGTATTCTCCACGGAAAAATGAGAACCGGTGTACATAATCGATGGACAGCAGAATGATGAGTACCGTGGCCCCTACGACGAACATCTTAAAAAACAGGGCCAGTCGATCGAGCACGAACATGGTGCCGAACAGCGTCCCGCTGATGTCCGCCATGTCGAACCAGGCGAGGATGCCCAGCGTGGCGGCAAGCCCCGCGATGCTGAGATAGGCGATGTGCTCTTGAAGAATGCGGCGAAATGAAAAGTCGACGATCAAGACCACACAGAGCCATCCCACGAGGAACAGCTCCGGCAGGAGCAGCAGCAAGTCCGATCCGGACATGGTGAGATCGAATGTCATCGGTCAGCGACCTTGATGAGTGAGTCTGACGGTGCGGAGTCCGCCTTGCCGCCGCCGGCCGCAGGATGTGTTTCTATCGGCTGTTCGGCGACCGGCACGACGTGCGTGATCCGGGCGATCAACGGATCCACGCCCGAGCGGACCACGGAATAGAGATGGCCGGGAAAAATACCGAATCCGATGCTCACGGAGATCATCAGTAGAAGCGGGAGCCGGTCGACCACGGAAACCGCGTCATGGGAATGGCTGTACTTCTCGGCCATTTGACCATAGAACAACCCCCGCATCATCTTGAACAAGTAGGCCATGGTCAGGACGATGCCCAACACGGCCACGATGACTTGAAACGGGTACTTATTCCAACTCCCCACGATAATCATGACCTCGGCGATGAAATTGACGGTGCCCGGCATACCGACCGACGCCATGCAGCCGACGACAAAACAGGCGGCGATGAAGGGCATGCGATTGGACAATCCCCCCAGCGATGGAATATCGCGGGTATGGGTCTGGTCGTAAACCCAGCCGGCCATCGCGAAGAGCATGCCCGTCGCCATGGCATGGGCAAACATGTAAATCACCGCGCCGGTGAGACTGATGTAATCCAGCGCCGCCATGCCGAGAAAGACATAGCCCATGTGGCTCGAGCTGGAATAGCCGATGACGTATTTGGTGTCTTTCGCGTAGTAGGCGACGAAGCCCCCATAGATGATGCTGAACACGCACAGGACCGCGGCGATCGGCATGAGCTCCCGCGTCGTTTCGGGAAGGATTTCGAATGCGACACGGATAATTGAAAAATGACCCAGCTTCATCAAGACGCCGGCGTGCAGCATGCTGGTTGCGGCAGGGGCGGCCGCGTGCCCCACCGGCGACCAGGAATGCAGCGGCCAGATCGGGGCGATCGACGCGAAGCCGAAGAAAATCAGAATCCAGATCAGGTCCGCCAGGAAGCCCGAAAATTTGGCCTGCTCGCGGAGGACCAGGATATCGAAGGTATTCAAGCCGGAGAACTTATAGATCAACAGAATGCCCATGAGGGCCAGCACGGCGCCCCCGGAGAGAAAAAGCACGAGCTTCATCGCCGCGTACTCTTTGCTGTTCGATCCGAAATTGAAGATAAAGCCGACGGAATCCCGTTGCTTGATCCCCTCGGGATCGGTCATCTGCAGATAGCCTTTCGTATGGCTTCCCCAGATGCCGAGCAGGAGATACATGGGGATGACGGACATTTCATAGAAGAAATAGAGAAAGAACAGGTCGAGCGACATGAACACGCCGATCGTGGCGGCCGCCAGGATCAGCAGTGAAATGTAGAATTCCTTCGTCCGGTCCTTGATGTGCCAGGAGACGAAAATGCCGGCGAAGAGAAGAATAGCGGAGGCCAGCACTAATGGAGTGCCGATGCCGTCCACCCCCAGGTACAGCGAGACGCCGAGTTGTTCGGACCAGACATGCCGCCAGAGAAATTGAAATCCTCCCTTGACCGGATCGTAGGCATAGAACAGATAGAGCGACGCGATCAGAGAGACGAAGGCGGACCCGGCCGCGATGCCGCGGACCAGCATCGTCTGGCGGTTGGAGACGAAGACCAGCGCGATCGACCCGATGAAGGGCGCGAAGAGAATGATGAGGAGCGTATATTCAGCCATGCCGTTACTTCGCCTGCTCCGGCGGCGGATGGAGTTCGACCGACGCGACCGCCGTCCGGTCCAATCGATCCACCAATGCTTGAATCGATCCGTTCATGATGCGCAGGAACGGACTGGGATAGAGACCGATCCAGAGAATCATGACGCACAGAGACGTGGCGATGGTGAGTTCACGCATGTGCAGGTCCTTCATCGACGGCGACGCGGCTTTCGTCAACGGCCCCAGCATCGATCGTTCGTAGTACCAGAGGAAGTAAGCCGCGCCGAAAATGACACCGAGGACGGCGATCGCTCCGTACCACCATTTGGCCTTGAAGGCGCCCAGGAGAATCAGGAATTCCCCGACAAAGCCGTTTGTTCCCGGCAAGCCGATCGAGGCCAGGCCGATGATGAGCAGAAACGTGGCCAAGAGCGGGACTTGTTTCGCGAGTCCCCCGAATGACGAGAGATGATTGCTTTGCTGCCTGGTTCCCAGAAAGCCGGCGAAGAAGAACAGTCCCGCCGTGCTGAACCCAAGGTTGATCATGGTCAGTAGGCTGCCCTGCAAGCCTTGGTAGTTCAGAGCGAACAGTCCCACTACGACGAATCCCAGGTGGCTGATGCTGCTGAACGCCAACAACCGGCGAAAATCAGGCTGAATCAGCGCTACGATCGCGCCGTACAAAATCGCCGCCAGTCCAAGCAGCATGACGATGGTCACGACTCCTTCATTGCGCGACGCGTCGGGAAGCAAGGGAAAGCTGAAGCGCAGAAAGCCATAGGTGCCGAGTTTTAAGCCGGCCAGCACGACGGACATTCCGATAGGACCTTCGACCAGAGCGTCGGGCAGCCAGGTATGGAATGGAAACACCGGCGCTTTGAACGCGAGGCCCAAGAAAATCATCCAAAAAATGAGTATCTGTTGCTGCAACGGGATGGGCGCCGACAACAATTCAAGCAGATCGAACGAATAGACGCGCTCCAGATGATGAGTGACCGCCCATTGATGATAGTTGATGTTGAGGAGCGCGATCCCGACCAGCATGAACACGCTGCCGAGCAAGGTATACAACACAAATTTGAGCGCGGCGTAGTGCCGGTCGGTTCCCCCGCCCCAGAGCTTGATCAGGAAGTAGCTGGGAATCAGCATGAGTTCCCAGAACACGAAAAACAGGATCAAATCGATGGAGGCGAAGATACCCATCGTGGTTGTCTCAAGCGCCAGCAGGCACATGAGATAGAGCCGGACCTGATGGCGCACGGTGTCCCAGGAATAAATGACGATCAAAACGGTGAGAAAGGCGGTCAGCCCGACAAACAGCACGCTGATTCCATCAACCGCCAGGTGATAGCCGATGCCCAATTCGGGCAGCCATCGGGCATGCTCGGAAAACTGCATGGCGGGAGATTCAGGGACGAAGCGGAGCAAGACGAGAACGCTCAGAGCCAATTCCAACAGCGCAACGCCGAGCGCCGCGGTCTTGATCAAATCCTCATCCTCGAGGAGCCAGAGGATGGCGCCTCCGACCAGGGGAAGAAAAATGATATAGGACAAAATTGGAAAGGTAAAACTGAATTCTTCGAGCATCAGTCGACTTTCTACGGACTTCTCCTAGCGCAAGGAATACGTGTTCGTTCCGGTCCCTGAACCGGTCCACCACAGCAGCACCAAGTGCACAAGAATAAAAAGACCCGCCACGATGATCGCGGCGTAATGGTGCACCATGCCGCTTTGCAAGCGCCTCCACGATCGGGCCAACAAGTGGTTGGCATATCCGACGACATTCAGGAACGCGTAAATGACATGTTTTTCGATCCAGGTGCTGCCGGCGGAGCCGAGTTCGGCGCCTTGCCCGACGGCCCGGACGATCCCGTCGATTACGGTGCGATCAAACCAATCAAGGGCCATGCCGAGGCGCTTCGTCGGTTCCACAAACAGAGTATCGTACAGTTCATCGACGTAATACTTGTTGAGCAAAGTCGTATAAAACCCCGGCATCCGAGCGGCGAGGGCGTCCGCAGCGCGCGGTTGGACGGAGTAGAAATAATGCGCGACTCCCCATCCGATCACGGCAATGGCTGTGGCGATCACCATGAGGCCGATAATGAGGCCCGTGCCCGCGGCATGTTCCCCGCCCGGCACGCCGATCACCGGCTCAAGGAAATGGTGAAACCACCCGTTCTCCGGCGGAATGCCCGGCACTCCCCCGATCACCGAGAGGGCGGCCAAGACGGTCAGCGGCCCGATCATGACCATGGGCGACTCGTGAATATGATGCGCCGTATGGTCATCGACGCGGGACGGGCCGTAAAACGTCAAATAGGTCAGCCGGAACATATAGAATGACGTAAGAAATGCCCCCAAGGCGGCCATGCCATAGAGCGCGTAATAGTGATGGGTAAAGGCATGACCCATGATTTCATCTTTGCTCCAGAAGCCCGCTAACGGCGGGATTCCCGCGATGGCGATGGTGCCGATCAGAAAGACCGCGTGAGTCCAGGGGATCTTTTTACTGAGTCCGCCCATTTTCCTGATGTCCTGCTCCCCGGACAGGGCATGGATGACCGAACCCGCCGACAAAAAGAGCAGTGCCTTGAAAAATGCATGGGTCATCAAATGGAAAATGGCGGCGGCATACGCTCCGACGCCGCAGCCGAGGAACATATAGCCCAATTGGCTGACCGTCGAGTAGGCCAGGACGCGCTTGATGTCGGTCTGGACGAGTCCGATCGTGGCGGCGAATAATGCGGTGGCCCCTCCGATCCAGGCGACGGTGGTCATAGCCATCGGAGCGAGATCATAAATGGCATGGTTGCGGACAATCATATACACCCCGGCCGTGACCATCGTGGCGGCATGGATCAAGGCGCTGACCGGCGTGGGACCTTCCATTGCGTCAGGCAACCACGTGTAGAGGGGAATCTGGGCCGACTTGCCGACCGCGCCGATCAGGAGGCAAAGCGCGATGGCCGTGGCCATTTCCGGGGACAGTTGGGCGGCCTGGGAAAAGACCTGCGTATAGTCGAGGGTGCGAAAGTTCACGAATACCAGAAAGATGGCAAGGAGGAAGCCTGCGTCGCCGATTCGGTTCACGACGAACGCTTTGGTCGCGGCTTTAGCGGCCGACACCCGATCGTAATAGTATCCGATGAGGAGATAGGAGCAGAGGCCGACCCCTTCCCAGCCGATGAACAGCACGACGTAATTGTTCCCCATCACGAGGAGCAACATCGACACCATGAACAAATTCATATAGGTGAAGAAGCGCGTGAAGCCCGATTCGGCGTGCATATAGCCGACCGAGTACACGTGAATCAGAAACCCGACGCCGGTCACCACCAGCAGCATAATGCAGGTAAGAGGATCGATGAGGAAGGCGAGATTGATCGTCAGATCGCCGCCGAAGATCCACTTGTAGACGACGACTTCGCGCGCGGCTCCTGTCTTGAGCGTGTCGGCGAACACCGCGAGAGTGCAGAAAAACGAAAGAAGGACCGAGCCCCAGGCGAGTCGATGGGCGAGGTCCTGTGAGTACCGATGTCCGAAGAGGCCGTTCAGAATGACGGCAATCAGCGGGAACAACGGGATCAGCTTAACAACTAGATCGATCGAATCGGACACGTTACCACTTCAACAAGTTCATCTCGTCGACATTCGTCGAGATTTTTCCACGGAAGACCACAATGATGATCGCCAACCCGATCGCCGCCTCTCCGGCGGCGATGGCGATAATGAACAAGGCGACGATCTGGCCGGCCATCGATTCCAGGTAATGGGAGAAGGCGACCAGATTGATATTCGCGGCGTTGAGCATGATCTCGACGGCCATCAATACAATGATGAAATTCCTGCGGATCAGGACTCCCAGGAGCCCGGTGGCGAAGAGCACGGCGCTCACGGCGACATACGCGGAGAGAGGAATCATGACTCCCGCTTGCCCTCCAGCGTTTTCGGCGTCTTGGCCAGCACGATCGCTCCGACGATGGCGCCCGTTAAAAAGACGGCGATGATTTCGAAGGGAAGGAGATATTCGCTGAACATCTTGATTCCGACGGCGTAGGTGCTCCCGTCCTGAAGAATGGCCGCCGTGGTCGAGTCCCCCTTGGCTCCGCTCATCGGAGACCGCACCAGAAAGGCAAGGATGTACAGGGTGCCGAGGACGGCCGGAGCGAGGAGATACGGAGTCCGTGCATGAAAATACCGCTCGTCGGTCTTAAGGTTCAACAGCATGAGGACGAAGAGATACAGCACCAAAATGGCGCCGACATAAACGATGACCTGGACGGCCCATAAAAATTCCGCGTTCAGCAGGATGAACAGCCCGGAGACGTGCAGCAGCAACGCCAGCAGGGCCAGCGCGCAGTGGACGGGGTGCTTCATCGCGACGGTCAACACGCCGGCGACAATACTAACCACCGCAAAATAACTGAAAAACAGCAACGCCATAGGATTCGACTCAGCTTATATGCTTGGGCGGCGCTTGTGTAGGCTTGAGCACCGATTGGGGGAAGTAATAGCGATACTCCCGGCTCTCTTCGGAATTTTTCTCTTGGTTATGGGCGTACAAATATCGTTTCGCATCCTCGAGATGGCGCTCGCCGATCTCATAGAGACGCGCCTTGTCGAAGAGAAGGGAGCGTTTGTCGTGGGTGGAGTACTCGTACATCTTCGTCATCGCGAGCGCGTTCACCGGGCAGGCCTCGACGCAATAGCCGCAAAACACGCATTTCGTGATATCGATGTAGAACTCCGAGGCGTACCGCTGAAGCGGCCGGTTCTTGTCTTCGCGGCTGATGACTTTAATGCAACGGGACGGACAGGCCGCCTCGCACAAATCGCATCCGACGCACCGTTCTCGCCCGTCGTCGTAGCGGAGGAGTCCCAGTGCTCCGCGATGGGTATCCGGGATGGTGCGCTGTTCTCGCGGATACTGGAACGTGATCGGACGATGAAACATGTGCTTGAAGGTGACCTTCATCGCGTCCCAAATCTCATAGAAGAGGGCGGCTTGTAAAACTCGTTTTGTAAGAGCGGCGACGCTCATAAGAACTCCGGTGATTGACTCAGACGAAAAGAGGCACGAGCTTACTCTTACGATCCGACCTTTTCAATACGCACCCGGCCGGATTTGAAATAGGCCACTCCCGTGACCGGGTCCGCTTCAAGCGGCATCAGATCTTTCAGCGGAGGATCGATAAAATGCTCCGGATAAAAACAGGAACCGGGCATCACGTCATGATCCGGCTTGGGTTTGATCTCGACGGATCCTTTCGATGTCGAGACCCGTGCGACGGATGATTCCTGCAGGCCGAGGCGCTCCATATCCGAGGGATTCATCCAGAGCCGGCCGGAATTCGGTTGAATCTGGATCAAGCCCGACGCTCGTGTCGAGAGTTTTCCGGAATGATACAGAGTTTGGCCGATCACAAGCGAGAAGAGACCGCCATCCTGATCCTGAGCCGACGGCCCCCCGTTTCCGTACCTGCCTGCGACGTCCGCGGCGTAGCCGTTGGACAAATACGCCCGGGGATCCGGTCTCAGTTTCCTCGGCTGCCCCAGATTGTAATAACCGGGGACGAGCTTCATGATTTCATTCTGAATATCTTGGGAGGACTCATACGACCACTGGTATCCGAGCCCGTTTGCCATGGCCGTCATAATGTGCCAATCAGGAAAGCTCTCGCCGATCGGATCCAGCGCCTGACGAACGCGCAGCACTTTCCCCTCGAGATTCGTAAACGTGCCGTCTTTCTCCGCGTAGGTGGACGCAGGGAGAACAAAGTGCGCGAGTTGCGCCGTCTCGGTCAGGAAAGGATCCTGTACGATGAGAAGCGCCAACTTTTCCAACGCCGCCTTGACCTCCACGGAAGCAGGCAGCGTGGCAAGAGGATTTTCTCCGATGATGTACAGAGCTTTAATCTGCCCTTGGCGGCAGCGCTCAAGAATGTCCAATAGTTTGGCTCCACTCTCGGCGGCCGGCAGGGTCACATCCCAGGCCTGTTCGAATCGCTGCCTGGCGGCAGGATCGTCAAAGCGCGCCTGTCCGGGCAGAAACTCCGGCGCCGCGCCCATGTCGATCGCGCCCTGCTCGTTGATTTCTTCGGTCACGGTATTGACGCCGCATCCGGGGCGGCCCAGCTTTCCGGTGATCCAGGCCAGATCGATCAATTTGAGCACATTGCGATAACCGTCCGGTCGCCGCACGATGCCTTCGGCGCAGAGAGCGATCGATCGCGGCGCCTCGGCAAAAATGGCGGCCGCTTCCCGGATCTGATCGGCGGATACGCCGGTCTGAGTCGCAATCCGATCCAATGAAATCTTCTCCATCGCTTGTTTCAGCGCATCGAAGGCCGGAAGATGTTGAGCCGTAGCCTCTTCATCCACCAAGTCCTGATCGAGCACCGCTTTGATCAATCCGTCGATGAACAAGGCTTCGGTACCGGGCTTGACAAGAAGCGGATGCGAGGCCAATTGCGCAATATTCGTAACCGCCGAATCCACCACCAGGACCTGGGATTTATAGACGCGGATCGCTTCCTTGACTCGGACGGAGGTCAACGGATTCGTCTCGGTCAAATTGGAGCCGATCAATAGAATCGCCTTGGCCTTCGTGATGTCTTCCCAATCGTTCGGCGAACGGCCGATGCCCAATGCGTGCCGCACGGCCCGGACAAAGTTCATATGCCCGTATCGCGCGCTGCTGTCCAATTGGTTGGTGCGGAAACCCGCCCGCATCAATTTCTGAAAGAGATACAACTCTTCATTGGTGCAGCGGGCCGTGACCAGCCCGGCGATTGATTCCGGTCCATGCTTGCGATGGATGTCGGCGAGTCGCTCGACCACGGCGGTCATCGTATCGATCCACGGAGTTTCTACGAGCCGATTCTCCTTGCGCATCAAAGGATGGCGCAGGCGGGTGTCGCTGTCGATGTATTGAAAGCCGAACCGTCCGCGGACGCAGATTCCGCCATGGCCTTTCGCGGTGTCGGTCCGTTCCCCCCATTTATTCTTCCACGATAAGGGCGAGGTCACGCGCACGACTTCCGTGTCCTTGGTCTCCAGATACATCTGGCAGCCGTCTCCGCAGTAGTTGCACGTGGTCATGGTCTTTTTCATCTGCCACGGCTTGTACAGATATTTTGAATACTTGTTGGTGATCGCGCCGACGGGGCAGACGGCCAGGCAATCGCCGCAAAATTCACATGAGAGCGGGGTGTCGCCTTTGGCGACGACCTGATTGAAGCCGCCTTTCTTCATAAACTGAAGGGCGTCGATCATCAGCACGTCCTTGCAGACGTTGATGCATTCGGCGCAGGCGATGCACCGGTTCATGTTGAAGTCGAGCACGAGACTGCGCGTGTCCTCGGGAATGAACTTCTGCTTGGCGTTGGCGAGATTGGTCACGCCGTGTTGAAACGCCATGTCCTGTAACTCGCAATGGCCGTCGGCGTCGCAGACGGGGCAATCCAGCGGATGCACGGATAAATGCTTCTCCACGGCTTTCTTGCGCGCGAGAAACAGGTCTTCGCCTTCGGTTCGGATCACCATGCCGGCGGCGGCTTTGGCGGTGCACGAACGAACCGGAGCCTTTTTGCCTTCCTGCATGACCAGGCACATGCCGCAAGATCCGAAAGGATCAAACGTATAGTGGTAGCACATGGCCGGAATGATCTTGCCCGTGCTCGCGATCACGTCATACAGCGAGACCCCGTCTTTGGCTGTGACGGGATTACCGTCGATGGACAACTCGATGGTTGCCGCTTCGACGTCCGGGTTGGTGGCTGGCTTCAGTCCCATTGGTGCCTCTGTTGCCTCAAGTACGATTTAGTGATTTGGTAATGTCGTGATTGATTCGGATCCGGACGCTTCACCAAATCGCCGGATCATCAAATTCATCGATTGCTTAACGGTCGCACTCTCCCATGACGATATCGTACGTTCCAAAAATCGTGACGGCATCGGCGATCATGTACCCTCGGGACATATGGTCGAACGCTCCCATATGAATGAACGAGGGCGCTCGGATCTTCAGCCGGTAGGGCTTGCCGCCGCCCGTACTTACGATATAGAAGCCGAGCTCTCCTTTGTGAGCTTCCGTCCCGCAATAAATCTCTCCCGGAGGCGCGTTAAATCCCTGGGAGAACAGCTTGAACTGCTGAATCATCGATTCCAAGTTCGTGAAGACCCGCTCCTTGGGAGGCAGCGTGACGCTCGGCACGTCGGCCATGATCGGCCCGTCCTCCATCTGCTCCAAGCACTGCTTGATGATCTTGACGCTCTCATAGAGTTCCTGCACCCGGATCCAGTATCGATCATAGGTGTCTCCGTTTTTCCCCACCGGAACGCTGAACTCGCACCGCGGGTAGGCCGCATAGGGTTCGTACTTGCGCAAATCGTAATCGACTCCCGATCCCCGCAGCGTCGGGCCGCTGAGCCCGAAGCTCAAGGCGTCTTCAGCCGAGATGACCGCCACCCCCTTGGTCCGGGCCAGCCAAATACGGTTCGTTTCAAGAAAGACGATGTACTCATCGATCTTGGGAGGAAAATAATCCAGGAACTGGCGCAGCTTGGCCAGGAGAGAGGGGGTGAAATCCCGCTCGACCCCTCCGATTCGATACCAACTTGTCGTCAGCCGGGCTCCGCAGAGTTCGTCAAACCAATCGAGCAAGATCTCACGATCCCGAAAGCAGTAGAAAAACACCGTCATCGCGCCGATATCGAGCGCCTGCGTCCCAAGCCAGAACTGATGGCCGATGATGCGTTGTACTTCCGCGACGATCGTGCGGAGGTATTCCGCCCGTTCCGGGACGGTGAGGTTCATCAATTTTTCCACCGCCCGACAATAGGCGAAGTTGTTGTACATCGCGCACACATAATCCAGCCGATCCGTATGAGGAATAAACTGGTGGTAGGTGCCCTCCTCCGCCAACTTTTCGACGCCCCGGTGCAGGAAACCCATCACCGGCGTGGATTTGACGAGTCGCTCCCCTTCGAGCTCCAGAATTACCTTCAAGACGCCGTGGGTGCTGGGATGTTGGGGCCCCATGTTGAGCAACAGTTCTTCCGTCCTGAGGGTCGGAAGCGTGGCGCTTTCGGGATGATCGGGATCGACCTTGTAAACCGTCGTCCTCTGATCTTCAAAGGCTGTCATGCGTGAAGCTATCCTCTACAGGGTTCTAACTGTCCTACCTGGCCGGTTCATCCAAGAATTCAAATGTGTCGCGCCAGCCTTTACCGCGCAGCGGGAAGTCCTTTCGCAGCGGGTACCCCTCGTCGTAGTCGTCGGGCATCAAAATGCGCCTAAGATCAGGATGCCGGCGAAAGCGGATGCCCATCATGTCGTAGACTTCCCGCTCCATGAAATCGCAGCCCTTCCAGAGATCGGTCAGGGAATCAACTACGCAGTCCGACTCGGGGGCGCGGCATTTGAGCCGGATTCGATGGCGCTTGCGAATCGAATAGAATTCATAGACGACTTCGAATCGCTCTTCTTCGTCGGGCCAGTCGACTGAACTCACATGGACGATGTAGTCGAAGGCCATCGCCGGATCATCGCGCAGAAAGGCGGCGATGTCGTGAAGCGCCTCCCGCTTCACCGTGACGGCTACGTCGCCGCGCCATTCCACCGACTTAACAAAGGATTCCGAGAACGACTCCTGGATGCGCTTCGCCAGCAAATTCATGAGGTGCGTCTTTAGATCTTGAAAACGTCTCTGACTTCCTTGGGTTGCTTGACAAACACCCGCTTTTGCATAATCCGCTCTTGCAGTTTGAGGATGCCGTCAAAGAGCGCTTCAGGAGTCGGCGGACAACCGGGCACATAGATATCGACGGGCACGAATCGATCGACTCCCTGGACCACGCTGTAACTGTCGTAAATGTTGCCGGACGTCGCGCAGGACCCCATCGCGATGACGTACTTCGGTTCCGGCATTTGGTCGTAGATTTTACGAATAACGGGCGCCATCCGGCGGCATACGGTTCCGGCCACGATCATCAGATCGGATTGCCGGGGCGACGCGCGAAAGACCCCTGCGCCGTACCGGTCCATGTCATACCGTGACGAGACGGCGGCGATCATTTCAATGGCACAGCAGGCCAATCCAAATGTCATCGGCCACAAGGAACCCTTCCTGGCCCAGTTCACCGCTTTTTCTATGGACGTGGTGATGACATCGGGGGTGCCGTCCTTGCCTTGTCGCCCGATCTGTATTAATCCCATTCCAAGGCCCCTTTGCGCCACGCATAGGCATAGGCAACCAGAAACAGCGCGATGAACATCATCATTTCCAATAGCCCGATCAGCCCGATCTTGTTGAAGGCGACCGCCCAGGGATACAGAAATATGATCTCTACGTCAAAAATCACGAACAACATCGCAAAGATGTAGTACCGGACCGGAAACGGCATGCGGGCATCGGAAAACGGCTCGCTGCCGCATTCGTATGTGGATAATTTTTCCGGTTCCGGGTATTTGGGCTGTACGACATAGCTGAGGAGCAGCGTGACGACGCCGAACCCCAGCGCGACAAAAATGAATACCAGGACCGGAAAATACCTGGTCAGATACTCCAAGAGAAGCTCTGCGCCCGCCATGAACGATGATCCTCAAAGGCTTGGAGAGACTAAGGAGTTTCGAATCTTAGTTCCCCCCCATTTGTAATAGCAAGCGAACAAAGGACCTAGCTCAGGAGACCCTAAAGTCCTAGAATGTTTGGAGTCTCATGGATTGTGCTGACGCACGATTCACTATGAGGAAGGAGGCTTGGAAGGGACCGGTCGTCCAGTATGCTTTGGCGCCATGGCGTCCGGAGTCATCTTCAGTTGTGTTCGCCTAACACCTTCCTGAATGTCCCACTCCGATGTTAATTCCGCCGGACCGGCGCTTTTCTTGCGGCGACGAATCTGTGTGTCGATCCGATTCTTGCCCATGACCGTTCCTGGAGCAATGGACGTGATCACGCGCCTGTACCGATCGGCGCATCACCCTTACTGTAACAGTCGCAAGGGATGATTTTCAAAGGAGAGTCAAGCTTGGTTTCCTTGACAACTCTTTCTCCTTTGCTAAGGTTGTGACATAACCCATGAGTGTGATGACTATGATCAGACGACACAGAGAGATCCCGTTTCTGATTCTTATGGCGGCGCTGATAGGCGCCTCTCCGGAGACGGCGGCCGCCCAAGACGCTCAAAGCGTCAAACTCGGCGAAGCGGCTTTGCGGTTTGCCGGTGGTTCCATTCGCCAGACTGTGCCTCAGGACGGCATTGTCAACTTTATCACCGGAGATAATCAGACCACCGGAAATCGCATGATCCTGGGCTGGAGAGGCACCGATATTCTTTATTTGAAACTCCATCGACCTGATGAGACGGCTTTGGGCGATTTGTATACAGTCTATCGGAGAACGCGAAAGGTCTTTCATCCACGGACCAAGCACTATATGGGATATATAGTCAACCGGCTGGCCGTGGTTCGAGTGACCCAACTTGATCATAATCTGGCCACGGTCCAAATCGTTCGGTCCTACGCGCCCCTCTCGCCCGGCGATTCGGCCATGCGATTCGTTCCGCCTGCCATCGACGAAACAGCGGCCGATTTTCCAATGGCGAATGACGGTGAAGGAATGGTCGTAGACTTGCAGGCGGACAAGAATATGTCATTGGTCGGCCAGGGCAATTTGGTGTATTTGGATCGTGGCCGGAGCCACGGAGTCCGGTCCGGCGACCGGTTCGAGGTCGATAGGCTTGGAGGCGGACTCCCGCGCCGGAAGGTTGCAGAAATCAAAATCCTGTCTACCGAAGACGATACAGCCACCGCGGTCATTACGAGATCCACGTCGCGCGTGCTCGTCGGAGATCGAGTACGGTATGCGGATTCCTCCGCGGCCGAAAACCTCCGTTCCGCGCAAGGACCATCCCAGGAACCAGACGCTTCTACGGTGGTCGCGGCCGCTGGCACGTCTGCGCCTGCCGTCGCGGACCCTGCGAAGTCGGAACAGAAGATTCGCATGGTTCCGGTCGAACGAGGGACTCGCATCGATTTGGACGAGTTGGTGGAACAACTTGAATATGAGTCGGGTGAGGTCAAGGTGAAAGCGGCTGGTCTGCCGATTTTGGATCGAATTGCCGACTTCCTGAAGACGGCCGCTTCCGATAAGCCGGTCCGAATCGAAGGCCACGCCGATAACATGGAGATCGGCCCGTCACTGAAGTCGTCCTTTGCCTCGAATTGGGATTTATCACGGGCGCGGGCCGCCGGCATTGTGCGGTATCTGGTGGAAAAGGGCGGGCTCGATTCGGCAAAAGTGAGCGCGGTCGGCTATGGATCGACCAGGCCGGTGGCCAGCAACGCGACTGAGGATGGCCGAAAGCGAAACCGTCGCATCGAAATTGTCTTTTATACAACGGACGCCCCCGAGTCCACCAAAGAGATCCAAGAAGTGGCCGCTTCGATGCCGGTGAAGTCACTCACATCAACGGTGAGCCCGGCCGAGGCTTTTCCTCCCGTCTCCGGCACAGGGATCGTCGACGATCAATCCGCTCAACCTGCGCCGCCGATGGAAAGTATTCAGCCGGTTACAGCCGACAAAAGTGACGGCCATCTATAACGGTGCCGGCGCAGTGACCGAAGGCTCTTCGTCCGTTCTCCCCACGTCCTCTCCGGTGACAGCATTTCTCTCCGGCCGTGATCTTCCAACCTGATGAACTGTTGCCGATCGGCATTATCGTTGTTGGCGGCCGGCCACATTGTTAGAATGCGGCATGCCGACATATGCGGAGGGAGCTGAATATGAATCGGGCTGCGGGTCTCCTCCGCTCTATGCCGATGTCGTTGTGCCGCGGGGGCTCGGCCGTCCCTTTACATATCTGATTCCCTCTTCACTGCAACGCACGTTGGCGGTGGGTCTGCGGGTGATCGTTCCCTTGGGAGCATCCACCGTATCGGGTGTGGTGGTTTCGCTTCACCGTCGCCTTCCATCCCCTCTTCGGGCGCAGCGCCTCAAGGAAATACAGTCGCTGGTGACCGGACATGCCGCCGGCCTCTTCCCCGCGCAACTTCAATTTTCGCGTTGGTTGTCCGAGCGCTATTTGGCTCCCTGGGGGCAATGCATAAAGTGCGTTTCACCACTGCCCGAATCCCCGGCGAAGCCTCGGACGAAATGGTTCATCACGCCTGAAGGACGGCGGGCTTGTGTTTCCCCGGACAGTCTGACGGCCGCCGAACGCTGCATGCTGGAGCGACTGGCAGGTCGTGCGTCAGGCCTGACATGGCGGACGTTGAAGCAATTGGACGGAGAACATTCGGCGGATTCCACGCGGGCCGCTCTCATGCGGCGGGGATTGATACAGGAGCGCGATTCTGCCGTCACGAGCCGGACGCGGCATACGGCGAATCATCCTTCAGCCGTTCTTTCCCGCTCACCAAACGGTACGCAGTGGCAAGGAGATCAACGTGGTGAATTTTCCACGTCGTTCGGGACATACCTGCGCGGAGTATGGGATTCCGAGCAGCCGGGGACGGTGCTGCTCCATGCTTCTTTTGAAGACCGTATGAAGACTCTTGTGCGGGCGGTACACGAGACACTTGATCGAAAACGACGGGTACTCATCCTGGCGGGAGAAGTGAATCGCGCACGGGATATCGGTGGGATAGTGCGGCAATCGGGCATCGACTCCATTCATGTGTATCACGCGAGTTTGCCTCAACGGGAACGGGCTCTCGCGTGGCAGACGATGCTGAGCGGGCAGGCGACGGTCGTGGTCGGGACTCGATCAGCTGGTTTTTCTCCTATACAAGATTTGGGACTGGTGTGGGTGGATGGAGAAGAGGACAGCGCTCTAAAGGAAGAGCAGGGGCCTCGTTACCATGCTCGGGAAGTGGCCCGCATGCGGGCGCGGCATGATCGGGCGATCCTGGTCATGGCCTCCGCCCATCCGTCCTTGGAGTGTCTGCATGCCGCCGAGACAGGAGATGCCACACTATGGTCGATACCGATCGATCGACGGCCTGCCACTGTAGACATCGTCGATCTCCGCAGATTCTCTGCCGGGACACTCTTGAGTCCTCCAGTGATCGACGGTATCCGGGCAGCCCTCGCCGAACGCTCGCTCAGTGTTTTGTATCTCAATCGAAAAGGGTATGCCCCTCTCTTGCTCTGCCGGGCTTGCGGGCAGGCGCCATCCTGTCCCGGGTGCAGTCTTGCGCTGCGGTTCCATAAAAAGACGGGCCGGTTGGTGTGTCACTGTTGTGGTCACCAAGTAGGAGTGCCGGATGTGTGTCCCACCTGTCAGGCAGCAAGACTGGAACCGGTTGGCGCCGGCACCGAGCGGGTAGAGGAGTTGTTGCGACAGCATTTCCCGCATATCCGCATCGCACGAATGGATCGCGAGACTGTCCGGCGGAGAGGGCAACTTGATGCGCTGCTCAGGCTGGCCGCCTCCGGCGATATCGATGTCCTCATCGGCACGCAGATGCTTTTTCTGCATCGCGGGATCCCGCCCGCCGGCTTGGTGGGGGTGCTCTACCCGGACGCAGGCCTGCACCTGCCGGATTTTCGTTCTGCCGAGCAAACCTATCACGCGCTTCAAGACGCAGCCGCGCTTTCGCGGGCGGACGGAACGGGACGGGTCATCGTTCAAACCTATCTCCCTCATCATCATGCCGTTCAGGCTATCGCGCGCAATGACGCCTCGATATTCCACAATGCCGAACTGGCATTCCGAAAGGCGCTGGAGTACCCGCCGTTCGGACATCTCATACGACTCGATGTGTCGGGCACGTCGGAGCGGTATGTCAAATCGGCTGCCGAACAGTGGGCCGCCGCCCTTCGGCGCGCCATGGCCCATGAAAGCCGGTCGTCTGACGGCGTGTCGGGATCTGTGGACAGCGGTAAAGCGCTATCGGTAACGATCTTGGGACCGGCGCCGGCCCCGGTGCCCCGCCTCCGCCGGCGCTATCGATGGCAGCTGCTCGTCAGATCCGAGTCGCAACAGGATGTCTTGCAGGTGGTCAGGCAGACGCTTCCTGAAATGGAAGGTCTGTCCCGGACAGGAGGCATAAAATTCAGTGTCGATGTGGATCCGCTGACAATGTTATGACCGCCGTGGCTTTCGCCGACGCCGGTTCTTTTCTTTGACGGACGGTGAAGGGTCGTTTCTCGATGCCGGATCAGCAGCCCGTTGCTCCCGCCTATATAGGCCGAAAGCAAACGAAATCCAAAAGACGGAAGAAAACAGCCCGAATAGAACCGCATTGAGGATCAGACCCATCTCTTCGTCGCTCGGCTGGCCGGATGACGCGTGAAGTTGGATCATGATCGTAATCGGCCAAGCCAAACTTTCAGATCCCAGCAAGAACGTGGCCCAGGCCCATATCATGCCGATGGTTTCGCTTCGCCAAAGAAGAAATAAGAAAATGCCGCCGGCGAGCACCAGGCTCCATGCGATCGGAAAGGGTCCCCACACGAGCCAGGCTCCGATGGACACCACCAGGGTCGCCAAGACGACGTTGATCTGAATGGCATAAGAAGACATGGCGCGACTGTCCCGAAGGAGTTTAGGCCGGCGCAGTGTGGAATGGGCGCCGCCACGATGTCAAGAAAGGGGAACGGAGATCAGGACTGGAGTTCCGCTTGGACGACCTCGAGGAGGTGCTTGATGTCGAAGGGCTTTTGCAATGTGCGCCGGGCGCCGAGCATTTTTGCAACATCGAGAAAATTCAGAATGCCGATCATGTCGCTTCCGCCGGTGATCGCGATAATCTTCGCCGCCGGGAATTCGCGCCGAAGCGTCAGAATGCTCTCAAGGCCGTCCTGATCCGGCATCAGAATATCCATGATCACCAAGTCTGCCGGAGCTTGGCGATAATGCAGCAGGCCTTCCTTCCCGTCTCGTGCTTCGCTGACTTGATATCCGGCCTGTCCCAGGGTGTCCCGGATCAGGCGACGAACACTTTCCTCATCATCAACCACCAAGACGGACGACATAGTGCTCCTTCATGGTCGGGACTGCGGCGAAAAAACGATGCGGACAGCCGGGGGAGCCTCTTCAACGGCGATCAATCGTTGTCTGTGCCTCAGCTTGATGACTCTAACGCGCCGTCTGCGCCGCGGCAAGCGATTCGCGAGTTCGGTCTCCTGCTGCAGATCGCGAAGCAGCGGCCACTCCTCAACGCCTTCGAGTTCCGAACCGTTCCATTCATCGCGGCGCCGAAAGAAATCCCACGACACGGCGAATCTTACTCTAATCAACGAGGCGATGTTAGAGAGGATTGGACGAGCGGGCGGACCTTTTTGGTCCTAGTAAAATAGGGCCTGGTGGACCTGGGTACAATGCTAGTATGAGCGGCGCTTGATGAAAAAGGCGGCGGCCTGAGTCCGCCGCGTCAAATGAAGTTTCTGGAAGATGTTGGCGAGATAGTTCTTCACCGTCTTGTCGCTAAGCCGAAGACCCGTGGCTATTTCCTTATTGGTTTTTCCTTCGGCCACGAGCGCCAGGACCCGTTCCTCTTGCGGCGAAAGCTCCTCGGTGGACGAGCCTGTAGGACCCTTCCCAAAACCCTTGAGCCAGGTCAGCGCACGCTGGGTCACGCTGGGATCCAGGATAGATTGTCCTTCCGACACCGCCTCAATGGCGCCGATCAAGGCCGCGGAATCAATTTCTTTGAGCAAGTATCCCCGGGCGCCCGCGACGACGGCGGCCAGCACGGAGTCGTCATCTGCGTAGGAGGTAAGGAAAAGGACGCGGGTCGCGGGACATGCCGCCAGAATGTCGCGGCACGCCGCCACGCCGGAGCCGTCCGGCAACCGAACATCCATGAGGACCACATCCGGCTTCAGCCGTAGCGCTTGCCGGATCGATTCGGCCATGGTTTCGGCCTCTCCGACAACTTTGATCTCGCGATGCTCGCTGAGCAGCGTACGTAGGCCGACGCGCACAACCTCGTGATCATCCACCAGCAAGAGACGGATTGTCCGGGCTTTAAGAGCGCCCATATGTAGGGTCCCTCGGCAGATCGAACACAATCCTGGTGCCGTGCTTGGGTTTCGAATCGACAAGAAGTCGTGCCCCCACCCGTTTCGCGCGCGCCGCCATATTTGTTAATCCATATCCCAACCCGGTGACCGCTTTGGGGTTGAATCCGATGCCGTTATCCCGGACGGTCACGCGAACGACGCGTTTGAGGCGGCGTAGGCTGATCGTCCCGCGACTGGCTTTGGCATGGCGAAGGCTGTTGCTGACGGCTTCCCGCACCACATTGAGTACGTGAAGACCCTGCTCTCGGCTGATATGCCGCGCAGCCTGCTCGTCGATTGCGACACGGAACGGCAATTTCTGCTGACCGTCCAGCGATTCTACCACCGTCCTCAGCGCCCCGCACAGATCGCCTCCCTGGACCAATTCAGAATCGAGGCCCGCGATGAAGTTGCGAACTTCCCGCATGACTGCGTTCAGCTGATTCACGGCCTGTTCCAACGTGGGGGCCGCCCGCTTGGAGTTCCGCTTAATCAGAGACCGACAGGTTTCCAGGCCAAGGCCGACGGCATAGAGAGATTGAAGCAAGCCGTCGTGAAGCTCCTGGCTGATTTGTTCCCGTTCCGTGAGCGCGGTCTGCAAGTCCTGTTCACGCTGCCGCAGCGCTTCTTCCACCTGTTTTCTCACGGTAATATCCGCGGAAGCGCCGAGCACCTGGGACGCGCGGCCGGTTTCATCCAGCAAGGGGCGCTTGACGGTTTGCAGCCAATGCCGGTTGCCCGCGGCGTCGGTCATGATCTCTTCGGATATGAAGAGTTCGGTCAACGTGTCCATCACCTCGAGGTCTTGGCGCCGGATGGCCGCTACTTCCTCCGCATTCGTGTTGAAATCGCCGTCCGTCTTTCCGATGAGATCGTCCACCGTGGTGCCGTAAAAATCGGCCGCGGCTTTATTCACGAGCGCAAATCGTCCCTCCCGGTCTTTTGCGAAAATCAGATTCGGATTGGTGTCGATGATGTGGCGGATGAAATCATGCGACATCCGCAGTTCCTCTTCCGCCTTGCGTCGCTCGGTGATATCGGTGGAGGTGCTGATGAAGCCGATGATCTCTTGTCGGGCATTGCGAAGCGGAACGGTTGAACCTTCGGCCCACCGGACGGATCCGTCCTTGGTCAGAAACCGGTATTCTTTTTCAAGCGGCGGCATCGCGGCCGGCTGCTCGTCGAATCCATACCGCTCGATATGAGCCCGCTGGTCGTGAGGCACGGTTCGCAGCCATCCCTTTCCATAGGCCTCCGTTGCGGAGTACCCCGTCATGCCGCACCACCGTTGATTCACGTACACGCATTGGCAAGCCGGGTCCGACACAAAAATGGACACCGGCGCATGGTCCGCCAGCGTCCTGAGCTTGGCTTCGCTGGCTCGCAAGGCTTCCTCGGCGCGAATGCGGCCGGTGACTTCCCTGCAGTTGACGACGATACCTTGCACACTCGGGTCATGGAGGAGGTTATTGCCGACGACTTCCAATGTCAGATATCCGCCGTCCGCCTTGCGGAATCCGAACACCAGCGGTTCGGCCAGTCCCGGGGTGTGCAGCCTTTCGCGGAAGATCTCCATTGTCCGTTCGCGATGGTCGGGATGCACAAAGTGGAATGCGTTCATACCCAGGACGTCCTCTTCGCGATAACCGAACAAGCGATAGAACGCGGGACTTTCATAGCGGATCGTGGCATCGGGATTGAGAACGGTGATGATGTCCGAGGAGTACTGAATCAGGGTCCTAAATCGTTCTTCACTTTGGCGAAGCTGCTCCTCCGCCCGCTCCCGATCGCTGATGTCCCGTGCGATGGCGACGATCACATCGCCTCGTCCCAGGGCTCCGAATCCGGCGTTCACCTCCACGGGAAAAAGCGAACCGTCCTTGCGCCGGTACCATCCCATGACGGTGCGTGCCCCCATCTGCTTCAGCGCCGCCACGACATCAGGCCAGGAGGCTCTGTTCGGAAGGATTTGTTCGATATCCGATATGCAAAGGCGCAGCAATTCTTCCCGGCCGTAACCCAAGTGTCTGCAGGCGGACGCATTGACATCCATGAAACGCCCGGTGCGTGGGTCGCACACGAAGACCGCGTCACTGGAATGATCCATCAACGTCCGGAAGAGGTGTGCCTGCTCCTCGGTCAGATTCTGGTCGGTGAAGACTTCGTTGCCGACGATACGTTCGCGATCGGCCAGGGCCCGTTCAAGGGCCGCGACTTTGGCCTGCAATAGTTCCAGTTCATTCCCGGTGTTGCGCTTGCCCATGGGTCATCGTGCTCGGAATGGTGGCCATATCATGATGCCGATCGAAGGCATTGCCTGCCTGATTCAACCGGCCATGAGTGGCCTGGTCTATTATCTGTCCCGTGAAAGGGTGGATCAGAGGCTGGATGAGAGGCGTCCGGCGAACCTGTGTCCGTATCAACGATTGGCCGCCGCAGATAAATGCAACTTTGAGAATTGGTGCCGAAGGCGGGACTTGAACCCGCACGGCTTGCGCCACACGCCCCTCAAACGTGCGTGTCTGCCATTCCACCACTTCGGCACGCTAACCGGATGCTGAAGCTGCCGGTTGTACTTCTCACCGGTGATCGAACAAGGGTAAGAGGGCAGCCCCCATTACGTTGAGCGTTGAGGGAGAAACAACGCATTATAGGAGTGGCCTAAAATGCTTGTCAATCAACTAGTTGTCCGGTAGAATTCACTGTCGTCCAACCCGCGGTTCATGAACGATTCTGATGGCAGCCTGCGGAAAGCGGAATTTCTTATCGTGCCTGGTATCCCGAAGAACATGTCCAAGATCTGTACAGGCTCAAATGTCGCGGCATTTTTTGACTTTGACAACACCCTGTTGCCGGGTCAAGCCAGTGAGCTTCGCTTTTTCCGGTATCTGTGGCGCCAGGGCTTGGTCGGATGGCGGGAAGTGTATACAAGTGTCTTTGAGCTGGCGAGACACCTGACGGGCGCCTCGCTGCAGCCCTTGCGCGAACGTAAACTGTATCTTCGAGGAAAACGACCCGGCGACATCGAGCCGCTGGCGGATGAGTTCTGCCGGCAGGTGCTCTGTCCCGGGCTTTCCTCGGTGGGACTTGCTCGGATGGATCAACATCGTCGAGCCGGTCATCAGATTGTGCTGGTCACCGGAAGCTTGGATTTCCTCATTGCTCCCCTGGCTCAATGGCTCGGTATCGATCGGGTTCTTGCGGCCAAACCTGAACGGTTCAACGGCCGGTATACGGGAGATCTCGTCCCGCCTCTCCCCTATGGAGAAGGAAAACGCGTGCTGATCACCGAGCTTGCTTCGCACAGCGGTCTGGACCTTGAGTCATGCTATGCCTATGGTGATAGCCCGGGCGACGTGGAGGTCTTACGGCTGGTGGGCCATCCCTTGGTCATCAACCCTATTCGAGGAATGCGTGGGATCGCCCGACGCCACCAATGGCCGGTGGTGCGCTGGAACTAGCATGCTTCATTCGATGCCGACCCCTCGACTCCGTGTCACGGAAATTTTCTTCAGCATTCAGGGTGAATCGACTCATGCGGGACGGACCTGCGTGTTTGTCCGGCTGACCGGCTGCCCCCTGCGCTGCACGTGGTGCGATACCGAGTATGCGTTCCACGGCGGCGAGGACATGACGATTGATGAGATAGTGGCGCGAGTGAACGCGTACGATTGCCGACTGATCGAGATCACAGGAGGAGAGCCGCTGCATCAAGCCGCTGCGCTTCCGCTGATCGAGCGGCTGTGCGGAGAAGGGTTCGAGGTGCTGATCGAAACCAGCGGTGCCATCGATATTGCTCCGGTGGACCGCCGAGCCCGTGTCATCATGGACATCAAATGCCCCGGCAGCGGGATGACCGATCGGATGATGTGGACCAACATTTCGCAATTATCAACTCATGATGAGGCCAAATTCGTCGTGAAGGACCGCGCCGATTATGAATGGGCCCGTGCATTGGTCCGCCGGCATGACCTGGCCGCCCGCTGCCATGTCCTGTTTAGTCCCGTGTTCGGTGAACTCGATCCGCGGTGTTTGGCCGAATGGCTGCTTGCCGACCGGCTACCTGTCCGATTTCAACTCCAGCTCCATAAAATCATCTGGTCGCCCGACATGCGCGGTGTGTGACCGCCCCGGGCGATCTTCAGCCGAGCCGCCATCAAAGGAGAGCGCATGAAGGTAATGCAGATAGAGGTGACGCAGGGGCGGAGTGACGAAGAACCGCTCGAACTCCTCCTGCTGTTGCACTGCGAGGGAGACAAACATTTCAAGGATGAGGCCGCTTCGATCAATAAGTCCCTGGGCGGGCAGCTTGTTGCCGCGCTTGATCAAGGTGAATTCGAAGGCAAGCCGAATGAAGTGTTTCTGGTGCATACCCAAGGCAAATGTGCCGCCAAGCGGGTGCTGGTCGTCGGCTTGGGTCAGAAGCGGGAATTGCGGCTGGATTCCTTCCGGCAGGCGATGGGCGTCGCCGCCAAGCGAGTGCGTCAGGCAAAGATTACGTCGTTCGGTGTGGCGATGCCGCTTGTCTCGCCCCGCGGGGCTGCTCCCTTGGATATCGCTCAGGCCATCGCCGAAGGCGCTATCCTCGGATCCTATCACTTCACCGAATATCGAAGCGACAATGGAGCAAAACCTCCGGATCTGGAAAAGCTGACCCTGTTTTGCGCCCAACGACAACAGATGAAGCAACTCACAGAGGGGATTCGCCGGGGAACCGCGGCGGCGGAGGCGGCCGTGTTCGTCCGGGACCTCTGCAACCATCCATCGAACATCATGACGCCGACGAGGATCGCCGGCGAAGCGAAAGGCATCGCCAAGGAAGCAGGGGTCACGCTGAAAATTCTCGAACAAAAGGACATGGAACAGCTTGGAATGGGCGCCTTGCTGGGGGTGGCGCGGGGCAGCCATGAGCCGCCGAAGTTCATCATTTTGGAGTACAAGGGCGAGCGGGCCAAGAAAACGCTCCAGCCGATTGTTTTGGTCGGGAAAACGGTCACGTTCGATACGGGCGGCATTTCCCTCAAGCCTTCCGAGAATATGGAACAGATGAAGGCGGACATGACGGGAGGCGCCGAGGTCCTTGCTTCCGTACGCGCGGCGGCCCGCCTGAAGCTTCCGCTCTATGTCATCGGGATCCTTCCTGTAGCCGAAAACATGCCGGGGGGCCGGGCAATGAAGCCCGGGGATATTGTGAAAACGCTGTCCGGCAAGACCGTCGAGGTGCAGAATACCGATGCGGAGGGAAGGCTGATTTTGTCGGACGGGTTGGCGTACGCGACTCGGTTCCAGCCTGCGGCTCTAATCGACATCGCGACGTTGACGGGCGCCTGTGTGGTGGCGCTGGGCCAATTCGCGATCGGAATGTTCGGCAACGATGATCGGCTCAAGGAGCAGGTGCGGAAGGCAGGCTTGCGGGCCGGAGAGCGTGTGTGGGAAATGCCGCTCTGGGATGAATATTTTGAGCAGTTGCGCAGCGACGTGGCCGACATGCGGAACATCGGCGGGAGAGGCGGAGGCATGATCACCGCGGCGCTCTTTCTCAGCAAGTTTGTCGGGGATTGTCCCTGGATCCATTTGGATATCGCGAGCACGGATTGGAGCGAACGAGAGCGCGCCTATATTCCGAAGGGGCCGACCGGGATCGGAACGCGATTGCTGATTCAATATCTGATCGATCGAACCGCTCATTAACACATAATGGTCGCGGGTTCGGATCGGCGCGAGGCGGATTCGCCGGCCGCATGCGTTGGTAACGCCGCGGCGGTTCTCTAGAGTCAAGGCTTGGCGCTTATGACGGTACGTGAGCAGATCGGACAGCTCTTCATGGTCGGGTTTTTGGGCTCGTCCATATCCAAGGAACTGGCGGCCTTCATCCAAGAATACAAACCGGGCGGCGTGATCCTGTTCAGCCGCAACCTGGAATCCGTCGGGCAAATCGTCGAACTTACCAATCAACTCCAGAAACTGTCTCCTCATTCCCCATTGCTCATCTCAATTGACCAGGAAGGAGGCCGGGTATCCCGGTTGCCGAAGGAGTTTACAATTTTGCCTCCCGGTGAAACGCTGGGGCGCTGTAATTCCTACGGACTCACCTATGCCGCAGCGTCGGTGGTCGCGGCCGAACTGCGGTGCGTGGGCATCAATATGAACATGGCGCCGGTGCTGGACGTGAACAGCAACCCCGACAATCCCGTCATCGGCGATCGGGCGTTCGGCTCGGTCCCCGAAATTGTATGCGAAATGGGACAGGCGACGGTAGCCGGATTGCAAGATAATGGGGTCGTAGCCTGTGGGAAACACTTTCCGGGACACGGAGATACCGCCGCCGATTCGCATAAAGAGCTTCCGGTGGTAGCGGCGCCCATCGAGCGCCTGCGGGAGGTCGAATGGCGGCCGTTCGAGCATGCGGTTCAACATGGGGTCGCCACGCTCATGACTGCGCATGTCCGGTACGATGCGCTGGATGATCAGCGGCCCGCCACCCTGTCTCCGGCCATTATTCAATCCATACTCCGGGACCAATTGAAGTATGACGGCGTCGTGTTGACCGATGATTTGGAGATGCATGCGATCATCGATCACTATGGCATCGGGGAAGCCTCGGTGCAGGCCTTCCTGTCCGGGTGCGATGTCCTGTTGATCTGCAAGGACCAGGAGCGGGAGGTAGCCGCCATTCATGCCGTGGAAAACGCCGTCACGGAGGGGCGGATCTCTACTGCCAGACTGGAGACCTCGTTGGCTCGTATTTCGAGACTCAAGTCGCGCTTTGTGCGGCCATACAAGCCGGTCACGATTTCCGATGCGCGGCTGACGGTCGGGTGCCGCACGCATCGAGCATTGCTGGAGTCGTTGCTCAGAACGCGTGACCGGTTGGCACAGCTGTCTTTTCCCGCTGCGTCCTAGCGAACCAGTTGTTCGTCCCGCGCCGTCCCGCAGCTTCTGAAAATTCTGGACATTCCGTTCCCCAATCTGATTCACTAATAGATTGTTGAAGAAACAATTTTGTGGCTGGAGGACTTTTCAACATCCTGCCAGGCGTCCGATTTTCGACAAGGAGGCAGGCCGATATGGCTGTCAAAAAAGGGGATATCATCGACGAGCGCAAACGCCATCCGGACTCATGCGGATTGGTGGTCAAGGTCATGGGCGGTGGTGAAGGATTTGAAAAGATCGTCTGTTGCGGGCATGAACTCACCGAAGCCGATACGGTGACGGAAGTGGCGTCATCACTCGGCCGAAAACGGGGCGCCTTGGGGCCGGCCCTCATTCTGGACGAAAAGAAACTGTACCCCGATTCGTGCGGCTTGCGGGTCATGATCTTCGACGGCGGCGCGGGCTTCCAAGAGATCCGATGCTGTGGCCATGCGCTCTCCTTATCATCGATCCGTGAATTGAAGTACGGCGGGATGCGCAACCAGGATCCTGATCAGAATGCGAAGGGCGGCACCGCGTAGGGAAGAGAAGGAAAAAAACTTCGCCAAGAACTCCATGGACAATCTGTTGAGCCATCGTAGCCCGACCATGAAACGCTGGCTCGGGTATATGGACGGCTTGGACCGTCTGGGCTACATCACGGCGGGGTTCAGTCTGTTACTGCTCGGCATGCTGATTTTTGCTCATGCCTGGTACGTATTTGTTGTGAAAAGCAGCCAATCGGGCCTGCTTCCGGCCGGTCTTAGGCTATTGAATGATCTGCTTCTCGTCATCATTTTGCTCGAACTATTCCGGACCGTTGTGCGATTTTTACAGACCGAGGTGTTGGAACTGGAGCCGTATCTGGCCGTCGGCATTATCGCCTGCACCAGGCGCATTTTGACCACGAGCGCCGAGCTGTCCCATCAACCCGAGGTCACGGCGCAACAGTTCTATCACTACTTGATGGATATCGGACTCAATGTGGCCGTCATTATGGTGCTGATCGTCGCCGTGTATCTCTTGCGCAAGCGGCCGGCGCCGCCCCCGGCCGTCCCAGCCTGATTGCCACCCGTCTCGCCCACATTATTCATGAACGTTTCTACTGCAACTGCGGATTTCAGCCGCAAACCTTAGCTCACGACTCGCCGGCGTCCACAAATGTGGCGCTCATTAGCTTTCGCGCCGTGGTCCTCGCCTGGCGTCTCCGCAGTTTCGTCACAAACTGTCATGAATAATGCAGGCGGGGAGTTGTCGTCCGTCGCGGTTACTGTAACCAGCGTATCGATACTCTCTCTTGCCTGTGCCTAAGCGGTTGTGGCATCATGCCTCTTCTTTTTCGTTTGGAGAGGGGGATGGGTAGCTTGCTGGAATATGTCGGCTACGTGCATATTTATTTGGGGCCGTACCGAGGAAACCCCATTGCTCTCTATCTCCTGCGATCGGATAAAGGTTGTCGAATCGGACCGAAAGCCTATCCATGGAATGATGTGGTAGGTATCGGCGAAACCCCGAACAAGGCCGCTGCAGACTTCGAGCAAAAATGGAAAGGGAAAGGCTTGTCCGCCGATATGTATTCCGGGCCGTCCTGGGAGGGCGGCATCAAGCCTGAGAAACCGGCGCCTCCGAAACCGGCCGCTCCTCCGAAGCCGGCCGCCGCCCCAGGCGCTGCGGGACAGCCGGCCTCCGCCGCGTCTGCTCCAAGCAGCAACGCCGGAGGCGGATCGCAACCGGCTCCTGCGGCGAAGGCTTCTACTACTGCTCCGGCACAACCGGTTGCTCCACCACCCAAGGCTCCGGCTCAGCCGGCTTCCGCGGCGACTGAGGCCCCCACGTCCGGTACGGCTAAGGCGTCGTCGCAAGCGGCTCCGTCACATGCTGCTCCACTTGGCGCCGGAGGCAATACATCGACGCCATCTCCTCCGGCCAAAACGGCGGCACCGGCCGCCCCTCTCAAGACCGCCGCACCGCAGCGCGATCCCAAACCATAGGTGCTCATTCTCGATAGCAGACGCGGACGCTGAGTATTTGTTCAGGCGGGAGTATCGCGTGATGGAGCGGAGAGGCGGCTGTGGTGAATGCCATACATGAAATAGACCGCAATGCCGATAATGGTCCAGACGACGAAGCGAATCCAGGTCAGCGTCGGTAAAAAGGCCATCAGAGCCAAGCAGGCGAACATGCCGAGCAACGGAACCCAGGGCATCAGCGGCATGCGGAACGGTCTCGGTTGGAGCGGTTTCGTGTAACGGAGCACCATGACGCCGATGCAGACCAACACGAACGCGAACAATGTGCCGATGTTGGTCATGTCCGCCGCATCTCCGATGGGGATAAATGCGGCGAGCACGGCAACGGCGACGCCGGTGAGATACGTCGCATGATGCGGTGTCCGGAATTTGGGGTGCACCGCCGATAGCCAAGGGCCTAACAAACCATCCCGAGACATGGCAAAAAATACGCGAATCTGGCCGATCATCATCACGACCAGGACGCTGGTAATTCCTGCCACCGCGCCGACAGCCACGACAGCGGCCCCCCATCGATAGCCCACCACGCTGAGCGCTTCCGCCACCGGAGCATGAATGTCGATTTTGGAATAGGGAATCAGTCCGGTCAAAATCGCCGCGACGGCAATGTAGAGCAGGGTGCAAATGAACAATGATGCGAAGATCCCGATCGGCAGGTCACGCTGAGGGTTTCGGGCCTCCTCGGCAGTCGTCGAGACGGCGTCAAACCCGATATACGCAAAAAAGACAATAGCCGCCGCCGCCCCGACGCCGTCGAAGCCGAACGGCATGAAGGGACTCCAGTTCGCCTTATCCACCGCGCCGGCGCCGACCGCGATGAAAAAGGTAATGACCGCCAGTTTGATCAGGACGATCACACCGGTGGCGCGCGCGCTTTCCTTGACGCCGATCACCAGGATAATGGTGACCAGGAGAACAATAATCGCGGCCGGCAAGTTCGCGATGCCTCCCTCCGTGCCGGGCGCGTGGGTCGCCCAATAGGGCAACTCGATTCCGCAGAGTTTCAAAATATTATTGAAGTAGCCGGACCAGCCGATGGCAACCGCGACGCAGGCCACTCCGTATTCCAGGATCAAATTCCAGCCGGTCAGCCATGCAAGCAACTCGCCCAGCGTCGCATAGGAGTAGGTGTAGGCGCTTCCTGCCACAGGAATCATGGCGGCGAACTCGGCATAGCAGAGGGCCGCAAATGCGCACGTCAGACCCGACAGCATGAAAGAGAGGATAATTCCCGGACCCGCCCCGGGCCGGTGCGCATCGCCGACGATCGCGGTGCCGATCAGCACGAAAATACCTGTTCCGATGATGGCCCCGATCCCAAGGCCGGTGAGATCCCAGGCCGTCAGGGTTTTCTTCAGCCGGTGTTCCGGAGCATCGGAGTCGGCGAGGATTCGTTCGATGGATTTCGTGCGGAATAGCGAACTGCCCACTCACGCTCCTTCCGCCGGGATCATGCCGGACTAACCATGGCGAGGATAAGAACCTCTTGGCAGGGGGCACTGTGACAAGTATAGCAGGTCGCCCTCACGAACCCCTTCCGGCCGCCCGAAGAAACGCTTGAAAGAGCCGGCGATGGGAGGGATAGCGGTCAAACAGAAATTCCGGATGCCACTGGAGCCCCACGAAAAATCGGTGGGAGGGCGATTCGATAGCCTCGATGATTCCGTCAGGCGCCAGGGCGCTGACAATGAAGCCGGGCGCGGCCTGCTTGACGGATTGATGGTGCGAGCTGTTCACCCGAAGCGTTCGCTGTTTGACGATGCGATTGAGCACGCTGCCTGGGACAATGGAGACCGCGTGGGACAGCCGCGTGGCCGGTTCCGACTGGCGATGGGACAGTGAGCCGTTCGTCTGTGAAGGAATATCCTGAAAGAGGCTTCCTCCGCAGGCCACGTTCATGGCCTGCATGCCGCCGCAAATGCCCAGAGTGGGGATGCGCGACTTCACCGCCCATTTCGCGAGATCGAGTTCGAAGTCCGCGCGTCGCGGCGCCATGACCTTGAAGTCATATTGCTGAACCTCTCCATAATGGGACGGGTTCAGATCGGGGCCGCTTCCCGTGAGCAGGAGGCCGTCGACGTCGGCCAGCAAGGCTCGTCTGGCGCGCCGATCGGCGATGAGCGGCAATATCACCGGAATGCCGCCGAGCTCTTCAATGGCTCGTATGTATCGAGCCCTCAAGAAGTAGGTGGGCTCTCGTCCGCCCATATCTTCGCGGTCACCGGCATTGAAGTCCGGTGTTACCCCGATGACCGGCCTCATGTTATCGAATCGGTTCCAATGGCAGGGGAGCCGGTTCTTGAGCAGCGGCGTCCGCTTCACGCGCCGGTTCAGCCGGCACGCCGAGGAATCGTACGGGTTTGTCTCCCTTTAAATGCTCGGGGGTAATGATGTAGGTACCGTACATGCTCGGGATCCAAATATTCTTGGCCGTCTGTTCGCTGCCGCCGGAAAAAGCATAGGCCAAGCCGCCGACGACTCCCCCGCCGATGGCAAACGCTGCCTTGAACGGAAAGTAGAGAATGGTCGCGACAGCCGCCCCCACCTGCGTCCCGACGCCCGACGGGCTCGAGGCGTCTCCGGTCGGGGAGGACGAGGCGGGCGAGTCCTGGGCAAGAAGCGGCAATGGAATAAGGACGGAAGAAAAGGTCAACAAGACCAGAATTGCGAGAGTCTTCAGGAGTCCCTGACGTGCGGGCTCGGGTCCCTTATTCATGACGCTCACGATATGCTCCTCCTTATCTCGACAAATGATGCGATTGATGACATCGCCGGCGGCATGGGGGGCGATCCGCTCAGCATACCTTGGCGTTATAGCAAATTCGATAGGGAATAAAAACCCCTCCGGGCGCCGCGCCGTCGGTTTAAGACGCCGAATGGAATTGAGGTTCATCGAGATCAAGTTCGGCGCGCAATGCGGAGAGTATGTGTTCTCGTTCATGTTGCGTAAGGCGGTCCAATTCAGAGGTCAGGGCGTGGGCCGGAATCTCCTGGTTCTCCTGCGCAAGCCCGGATTCCAATGCCAGATGCAGCTTGCGTCCGCAAAGAACCTGGATGAACACTTCCTCGATTCGCTGGGCCAGGTCGGGACGTTCATCGTCCGGCACCCGTTCGATTGTCTCGGCCAGCCACGAGGGAAAACGCAAGGCCTGGCGGATCCGTTCGACTTGACCCGGTGAGATATCGACCGAAATGTGCACACCGCCTTTCCAACTGCGCTTCTTGACATTGAACACGCAACGCCACGCTTCGTCTTGGCCGACGCCATCGGGGCCGAAAAAGAAAGTAATGCGAAACGGTGTGGTGTCAGGTGAAGATGGCATCATCGCACGTGCATTCTATCATCGGTTCCGGTCCGGGAACAGGTTCATTGACCGCGAAAAAAGCCGAGGTTATGATGCGCGTCCATGGATCTGTCCCCTGTGCACCGCAGCCGTGTAGAAGCCATTCAGCAAGCGATACGCGAAGAGCCGGGCTTGGACGGGTGGCTCTTCTATGATTTCCGGCACAGCGATCCTCTCGCATACGGAGTGTTGTTGCTCGATCCCGAACTCCACGTTACGAGACGCTGGTACTACTGGATTCCAGCGAATGGGATACCGGTGAAACTTGTCCACAGTATTGAGCCCCATGCGTTGCGTCCGCTGCCGGGAGAGGAACGGCGGTATGTCTCATGGCGTGATCGACAGTCGGCGTTGCAATCGATTCTTCGGCCGGCCGGGCGGATTGCCATGCAGTATTCTCCGTATAACGCCGTTCCTTACGTGTCTCGGGTGGACGCCGGTACGGTCGAATTGGTGAGAAGCTTCGATATCGAGGTCGGTACATCGGCCGATCTGGTGCAGCGCTTTGAGGCGGTATGGGATGCCCGTCAATTGGGATCGCATCGTGTCGCCGCCGAGGCACTGCGCAGAATTGTGGATGAAGCATTTCACCAGGTGGGAACCATGGTGGCTCGAGCGGAACCGTTTGGAGAATACGAATTGCAACAGTTCATCATGTCTCGTATCCGTCGGCACGGGCTCGTCACATCAAGCCCGCCCATTGCGGCGGTCAACGACCATAGCGCCGATCCCCACTATTCACCCTCGCCGGAAACGAGCCAGCCTATCAGGAAGGGCGACTTGGTGCTGATTGATCTGTGGGCCAAACAGCCGGACGCCGGCGCCGTGTATGCCGACATCACCTGGACCGGTTATGTGGGGCCCTCGGCGCCCGAGCGGCATGAGCGCATCTTTCAGATCGTCAGGAAGGCTCGGGATACGGCGGTGGATTTTGTGCGGCAACGAGTCGGCGCGGGAAATTTTCCGTGCGGATGGGAAGTGGATGATGTGTGCCGCCGGGTAATTCAAGAGGCCGGCTATGCGGATCGATTCATTCATCGAACCGGACATTCGATCGGTGTCGAGGTGCACGGAAACGGAGCGAATATCGATAACCTCGAAACTCAGGATGGTCGCCGGTTAATCCCCTGCACTTGTTTCTCGATCGAGCCCGGGATTTATTTGCCGGGCGAATTCGGCATCCGCAGCGAACTGGACGTCTACGTGTCTCACGATGAAGCGGTTGTCTATGGCCAACCGGTGCAAACTCAGATTGTCCCGATACCGCTCGGTGAGCTCTAGACCGACCCGCCTCGTGTCGCCGGCCCTCCGGCTTTCTTGACACGTCGAAGCCGCGGCATATATCGTGGACAACGGGACCCCGTCCGCGTGAGGTCGGTGCCAATCTAGATTTCAGAGGAAAGGATCACGGCCATGTTCGGCACAATGGGATTTTCAGAATTGATCATCATCCTCGTGATCGTGCTGATTATCTTTGGAGCGGGCAAGTTGCCGCAGATCGGTGAAGGGGTCGGGAAGGCGCTCAAAGGGTTTAAGAAGGAAGTCCATGACATCCCTCCCGCCGAAACAACGACGGCGGCGGAACCGGCAAGCGCTGCTCCCCCTCCATCCACCCCGCCTTCAACGCCTCCGGCCGACACAAGCACGCCGAAACCGACTGCGCCCTATACTCCGGGACCGGAATTGACGCCGGGAACGACTGCGGCGATGTTGGCGAATCTCGGGCCGCAGGGGCCGGCTTCCAGCCAGCCGCCGAGGCCGACCGTTGCCGCGACTTCCACCACTCAACCGGGTGCGGCGACCGCCGCTCTTCAGCAATCTCCGCCGACCATGGAAGATCGGATGGCGGCGCCGGCGCCGATGACGCGAGCTCAGTATCCTCCTCTCCCGCCGGGAGCGCAGGCGAAACCGGTCGCCAAACGGCCGTCGGCCGTGGTCAATAAGGACGCGGTGGCTCGCGTGCAGGCCGCCCAGGCTGCGTTGAAGGCCAAGGCGCATCAAACATCGGCCGGGGTGTCTCCTCAAGATATGCAGCATTTTGGCGAGGGACTAGGAGACGCGCTGCGGACCTTTCGCCAAGCGGTGGCGGATGTACGTGGTTCTGTGGATCCCGAGATGCGAACCATCCAAGCAGAGATTGATGCGGCCCAAAAGGAACTCGAGCAATCCATTGAAGCAGCCAAGCAGGCGCCGGTCGTGGAAGAGCAGTCCCCGGGAAAGCCGGCCTAATACTGGTTTTCCTTCGTGGCGGCTCATGTGCTCCATTGGACTCTGCCGACCTCACTTGGGAGTTGCTTCTCTCTGTTTCTAATTCTCTCCGGCTGTTATCTCGACACCCCTGCCGACGGCCCCGATGTGGTGTCCGGATGGCTCGGAGACCTCCTCGTCGATCAGAACGCAGATATCAGACGTACCGCCATAGAGGCCTTGGGAAAGATCGGCGGCTCCTCACAGGTCCATCGAATCATCGAGACCTTGGCGGATCCGGACCCTCGTGTGCGGGAAGCCGGTGTCATTGCATTGGGGCGGATGGGTGTTCAAGCGGAGGATGGAGTTCAGGCGCTTGTCCAGGCATTAGGCGATGCGGCCGAACCGGTCAGAGCGGCGGCTGCCCGTAGTCTCGGTGAATCGGATGAAACCGCCGCGGCTGGGGACCGTCTCGTCCAACTATTGAAGGATCCGGACAAGCAGAAGCGCAGGGCCGCTATACGAGCGTTGGTCCACGTTAAGGTGGAGAGGGCCTTTCCCGAGTTATCCCGTGCTGTCCACGATTTTGATGCGGAAGTCCGGCAAGGCGCCGCCGCTGCTTTGGGCGAATGGTGGGGGGAACGAGCGATCCCTTTGCTGCGGGAACGGCTTGCTCGTGACGCAGACTCCGGCGTTCGTGTCGAGGCGGCGTATCGGCTGGGGAAGGTCGGACATCCGGAACTGGCGAAGGAGTTGGACCATGTCGCGGCGGTTGATCCGGATGCCGCGGTGCGTCGTTGGGCCGAGTGGGCGAGCGACCAACTCAGGCGATCGCTCGGCTCCGGTTGAGAGCGTTCACAAGATCGATCAGTCGCTGCTGGGCCTCGCCTTCTATTTCTGTAAACTGAACGCCCATACCGGGAAATAGTAAGTACCGTTCCGGTTTTGCCCTACTCCAAGCGACTTTGGCTTTCGCCTTGTATTTGTCGACCGGACGATCCGGTAACGAGAACTCGACCGTCAGTTCTGTTCCCGGGGACAAGGGGGCGCTGCTTTCGATGAAGAGTCCTCCTCCTCCCACGCCTCCGGTAAGACTGTCGAATTGTTGACCTTCTGAGGTCGTGCAACGAACCTTGATCGCCAGCGGCGCACGCGGATGGGCGCGGCTATGAGCGAACCGAGTATCTTCGTCAACGGACAGGATCCGTTCAATCAGGAGTCCCCAACCGAGGGTGCCGAGGCGATGTCCTCTTTCACTAAGCAAGGTGACAGTCTCTTCATCGCAATCAAGTTCGAGCACTTTTCCCACGTGCTCCCGAGTGACGGTAACGGGGAATTTCATCTATGCTGTCTCCTTACGATATAGGGTGCAAGGCGGGGAGAAGACGGGCTCGGCTATGAGCTTTGGTTGGCGCTCTTGACCGAATGAACGAGATTCAGGACGCGAATCCTGGTCTCTGCCGCAATGTCTGTAAAGCGCACGCCCATGCCCGGGCTGAACGTATACTGATCGGCCTTTGGACAGACCCAGGCTACGACTCCCTTGGCCGACAACCATTCATTGGCGGAATCGGGAAGACAAAATTCTATGACGAGCTTTGTCCCGATCGGGGGCGGAGCCTCGCTTTCGATAAAAAGGCCTCCCCCTCCTATGCCTCCTGCCCGGCTCTCGACTTGCTGGCCTTGCGGCGTATTGTATTTGACCCGCACGGACAAGGAGATACGAGGGTCGGTCCGGCCGTCTTCGAAGTGGTTGGGTTTCCGGTAAGCAAGAATATGGTCGATGACGAAATCCCATGCGACAGTACCGAGAGGTTCCCCGTTGACACCGATCAGTGTCATGACTTCTCGGGCGCTATCCAGATCAAGCGATTTGCCTTTATGGCGATTGCTGGAAACCACGGGGATTTTCACGTCGTTCTTCCTTGGTAAAGAGTCGCCCACCTTTTGTAGGTAGTATAGCGCAGACCACCGAAATGTCGATCAATTGATTGCAATCGGTGCAAGGAGGCATGTACCGGCAAGCCGAACGGGGTCCGCGTCCTTATGACCTGAGAAACGGCAGACTTGCCAGAAAACAGCCGATGGAGCGGACCCTGAGGTGGAAACGAAGAGCGCCCTATCTAAGCGCTTTTGACCTCCTTGTCCTGCTCGAAGATCCGAATTGGCGGATGCTTTCCAATAATGACATCTTCAGTGATCACCACCTCTTTGATCTGCTTTTGCGATGGGGCGTCGTACATGAGGTCAAGCATCACTTCTTCGAGAATGGCTCGGAGACCGCGAGCGCCAGTTTTTTGGGTATAGGCTTTGCGGGCCACCGCTCCCAGGGCGCCTTCCGTAAACTTCAGTTTGACCTTTTCGAACGAAAGGAGCTTTTCGTATTGTTTGGTGAGGGCATTTCTCGGCTCCGTCAGGATTCGGATCAGAGCTTTGTCGTCGAGTTCGTCCAACGTCGCGACGACGGGAAGGCGCCCGATAAATTCCGGGATGAGCCCATATTTCAGAAGATCTTCCGGCTGGACAAAAGGCAGCAACTCGCCTAACCGGACGTCGTTGCGACCTCGAATCTCAGCCCCGAATCCCATCGATTTTCTGTTCAAGCGTTGTTCGATAATCTGTTCCAATCCGACGAATGCCCCGCCGCATATGAACAAAATATTCCCGGTATTCACCTGGATAAACTCTTGATGCGGATGTTTCCTCCCGCCTTGGGGCGGGACATTGGCGATGGTGCCTTCAATCAACTTGAGGAGGGCTTGCTGCACTCCTTCGCCCGACACATCGCGGGTGATCGAGGGACTGTCGCTTTTCCGGCTGATCTTGTCGATCTCGTCGATGTACACGATGCCTCGTTCGGCCCGTTCTACATCGTAATCCGCCGCCTGCAGGAGCTTGAGAATGATATTTTCGACGTCTTCACCGACATAACCGGCCTCGGTGAGCGTCGTGGCGTCGGCCAGCGTAAAGGGCACATCCAAATACTTGGCCAAGGTCTGGGCCAGCAACGTTTTGCCCGTCCCGGTGGGACCGATCATGAGGATGTTGCCCTTTTGCAGTTCGACATCGTCGACATCTTTCTCTTTGGCCGAAATGCGCTTGTAGTGATTATGGACCGCAACGGAGAGAATTTTCTTGGCCCGATCCTGGCCGACGACATACTGGTCGAGGTGGTGCTTGATGTCCGCCGGCTTCTTGAGCTTGGACGAGATCTCTTCCTTGGCTTCTTCCCAATCTTCCGCAATGATATCGTTGCAGAGATTGACGCATTCGTCACAGATGTAGACCGTCGGCCCGGCAATTAGTTTGCGGACTTCGTCGCGGCTTTTACCGCAGAATGAACAACGCAAATGCCGGTCGATCTTCTCCTGCTTGGCCATGCTGCCTCCTGTCCTTACGAGCTCTTGGCGGTTTCTTTTGACGGCTCGGATCCAGGGATCTTGAAGCTTTTCAGCGGTCTGGTAATGACCTCGTCGATCAATCCATACTTCTTCGCTTCATCACCCGACATGAAATAATCGCGTTCGGTATCGAGGGCGATCTTATCGAGAGGCTGACCGGTATGTTTTGAGAGAATGTCGTTGAGTCGCTCACGAATCTTCAAGATCTCCCGCGCATGAATATCGATTTCGGTGGCCTGGCCCTGAAAGCCTCCCATGGGCTGATGGATCATGACTCTGGCGTTCGGCAGCGCGAAGCGCTTGCCCTTGGTTCCAGCCGTAAGCAAGAGCGCCCCCATGCTGGCGGCCTGGCCCAGACAAATCGTGGTGATGGGAGGTTTCACATACTGCATGGTATCGTAAATGCCCAGCCCGGCCGTGACGCTGCCGCCCGGTGAATTGATATAAAGATTGATATCCTTCTCGGGATCCTCGGCTTCGAGGAAGAGGAGTTGGGCGATGATCAGATTTGCGAACACATCATCGATGGGGGCGCCCAGAAAAATGATGCGGTCTTTCAGCAGGCGCGAATAAATATCATAGGCGCGTTCACCGCGATTGGTTTGTTCGATCACGATCGGAACTAACATGCAGCATGATCCTTTCCGTTAGAGTAAGGCTCTCGGGCTTCACTCTAACATATCCGTGCTAGGGACCGGTGGCCTGGGAAAAGCCCAATTATGTCCTGTCGGTCAGTGCCTGGTTATCCCTGGATGACCGAATGTCGATAGACGAAGTCCAGCGTTTTGTCGCCAAGAATCCGGCTTCGCAAATCATCCAACGATTCCTGCCCGCCGGCCTGGATCATGCGGGTGACCTCTTCCACCGACAATTTAACCTCGGAAGCGAGTCGCGCAATCTCCGCGTGTAATTCTTCGTTGCTGACCGTCAACCCTTCCTTATCGGCGATCGCTTCAAGGATGAGGCTGGTTTTCACGCGGCGCTCCGCCTCCGGCCGATGCTCGTCCCTCAGTCTCGTAATCTCTTCGGTCCGGGACGCAGCGGCGGACTCTTGAGCGTCATCCGGCTTGCGATGGCGGGATTGCAGCGTTTGGCGGATCATGGCCGTCAGTTCTCGCTCAACCAGCGACTCCGGAAGATCAAAGTGGTGCATTTCCGTGAGTCGCTTCAGGACGGTATTCTTGTAGGAATCGTCAATGTCCTTCTTCAGGGCCCGTTCCATTTCACCCCTGAGATGATCTTTGAGCTCCTGAATCGTGCCGTAGGGACCGCAATCCTTGGCGAATTCGTCGTCGAGCCGCTGCAATTGTTTTTGTTTGATCGCGCGAACCGTACAGTGGAACGTCACCGTTTTGCCGGCGACGCGCTGATCGGGGTGGGTGGATGGATATTGCTGCGGAATATCTACAACCTCTCCCTCCCGCTTTCCCGTGATGTGGCTGTCCACTTCGATTCCAAGGATCGAAGCCTTCGAGCCCACTTTATGAAGATGGCCTTCCTTGATTGTTCCCTCGAGCACCTGGCCGTCAAGCCGGCCTTCTATATCCAAAACGGCGAAATCTCCCTCAGCCAGCGCCGCTCCGGCCGGCGCCGGGTGCAGCTGGGCCATGCGTTCGCGAAGGACCTCTAGAGCCTTATCAATCTGTTCATCCGTAACGGTTCGTGTATCCGGTTTGAGGGAGATCGGATTCGGTGCTTTGTAATCCCGCAGTTCAATGGTCGGTTTGATTTCAACCGTGGCTGTGAAACTAAACGCCGCATCTCTGCTGATTTTAACCCGTTCCAAGGGCGGAATTTCGACAACGACCGGGACGATGCCGGCTTGTCGAATTGCCTTGTCGTAATAATCGGGAACGAGCGAACGAATCACGTCTTCCTCGACCGCTTTCGCGTAACGCTTCTCCAGAAGTTGGACAGGCGCCTTGCCGGGTCGGAAGCCCGGGATACGGACTTGTTTGTTCAGTTCTGTATAGGCCTGAACGAAGCGCTGCTTCACTTCCTCGACGGGAACTTCGATTTTCAGGGCGCGCTTCATAGGGCCGAGTTCGGTTACTTCCATTCGCATGTCGGACTCAATACCTCCGGTGATGTCGACTATGGCGTTAATGCAAATCTGGGAGAATGGTGCGAGAGGGGGGACTTGAACCCCCACGGTTGCCCACGAGATCCTAAGTCTCGCGCGTCTGCCAGTTCCGCCACTCTCGCACGTTGCGGAGTCCTTTTTCTGTATAGGAGGACCGGCACATGCGTGCGGGGAGACCTTGTGGTTATGGCATCTTGTACCGTTGAATAGGAGGAAGTGTCAACCCATACTCACGCAGGGCGATAGGCCATGGAGTCTTCCTGAATGACCCTGCGAAGTAGGAGCCGGGGAGGCAGGGCGGCATGGCTTGTATTGTGGTGGAATGGCGGCAATCCCGAAGGTATAATCCATGAAGCTTCGTGTAATTGTCTACAAGACGGATTGCCTCACAAAGTGACGAATTGATCGTCGTCAGCGCATTGCTCCGGCGCGGATTGCGGCCGGCGTACACAGATTCTCTTGGTGCTTAACTCGGATTCGTTCTCCAAAGGAGGAATGAGATGAGGCAAGCATTGAGCATAATCGGAACACTTCTGTTGATCGCGGCGTCATATGGTACCGGCCTGGCATATCGGGATTATTTTACCCCGGAGCAGAAGGCGCAACTGGCCAAGATCCAGACGGTAGGACTGGATGTCATCGCGCTGACCGACAAAGGGGCCGTTGATTCCACCGCCATTGGGGATGTGGTCGCCCGCCGGATGACCGAATTGGGCTATGCCGTCGCGCGGGACGGTTCCAAAGCAGCGGACGTGATTTTTAAAGTGAAGTGCGAACAGCGAAAGACCTGGGAAGGGACGACTTCTGCAGGAGGTGATGCCGATCTGCCCGATGCCCCGTCGCGTCTATGGAAAGGGCCGGCGTGCCAGCTGACGTATGTGTTGGGAGGCCTCAAGATCAAATGGCAGAAGGAAGTGCGCACTGATTTTGAAGATCCTGTTGATGCCGCCACCAAAGCACAGGCTGGAGATGTCGGAGACTTCGTGATGACCAAGTTAAGGGACAAGCTGGAACAGTACGATTTTCCCGTATGGATTACGGCGGAATGGGGGCAGCCGGACCGACTCCTGAAGTTATTGGACGCGTCGGACACGACGCAGATCAGAAAATTGCGAATCATTTCGGTTCTGGGAGAAATGGAAGCCGATGAAGCCTTGCCTCGGTTGCGGGAAGCTCTCAAGGACAAGGATTTATCGAAGCAAGCGGCAGTTGCGCTGGGCAATATGGGGAAGGAAGGAATCCCCATTCTGGTTGATATCTTGAAGCATTCCAAACAGCCGCAGTTGCAAGCGGCTGCGGCCAAGGGACTGGGAGACCTCGGCAATATCCACAATGATTCCTCCGTCGTGCCGCCGCTCTTGGAAATGTTGGACGCTCCGGGCATTGACATCGTCGTCCAAACGGAGGTCGCGTGGGCGCTGGGTCGGGTACCGGATCGACGGTCGGTTCAGCCATTGTTTGATTTGGACAAGAAGCTACAAAAGATACGCAAGGATCCGCCTGATCCGCAGATCAAGAAGTTGAAGGAAGCCGTCTTCTGGTCGATAAAGCAGGTATATACGGAAGACCAATATAGTTAAATGCCTGTTTGATCCATCTGATCCTCCGGTTCGACATCCCGCCTCATTGACAATCTCCGTGTGTCATCTTAATTTCCTGTCTCAAACTGCCACATAAGCAAACCGTATGCCCTGGATGCATGCGGTGCCTTGGATACGATCTCAACGGAGTGATCTACCTGTATCGTGGGATCGATTGTTCCGGGCTATTCATTTTTGCGACTCTAAACGGAGGGGTGCGAACATGGCCGGATTATCACGAAGGAGATTCTTGCAATGGTCCCTGACGGCGGGCGTGGGAGTTATCGCTTCCAATTGGCTATCCGGATCCAGTGGCCTCGATTTTTCCGGGCTCGCATCGGCTGCCGAGCCGATCAAAATCGGCATGCTCGATCCATTGAGCAGTCCCTACAAAACCTCCTCGATTCATGACGTGCATGGCGCTACCGTGGCGGTGGACTGGTTCAACAAGCAAGGAGGCGTGCTGGGACGGCCGATCACTCTCGTTGAAGCCGATGATGCGTCGGATGTTGAGACCGCCGTAAAAGCGGCCCAAAAAATGATCGAGGACGAACAGATCGATGTTCTTATGGGGACGTTCAATGGGGACGTGGCGCTGGCCGTTTCCGAACTTGCGAAGCAGCGCAACAAACTGTTCATGGTGACAGGCGCGCACATCATGGACCTTACGGGAACGCGCTGCGATTCTCACACATTCGTCTTCATGCCGAACGCTCGGATGCTGGCTCGGGCAGTAACGCCCGCCGTCGTCAAGGCCTACGGCAAACAATGGTATATGGTCACCGCGGATACCGTCGACGGCCGCTCCGCCTTACAGGCCATGACGGAGACCCTCACGGAACAAGGCGGTGAAGTCGTCGGTTCGTCTACGACGACATTCGGAGCGACGGACTACTCCGATGTCATGACTCAAATCGGTCGGGTCAAGCCGAATGCCGTGGTCCTGAATCTCTATGGATGGGACCTTGTAAATGCCCTGAAAGCCTACACGAGACTGGAGCTGTCCAAGGAAAAGATCGGAATCGGCGGGATGATCGGCGGCGAGCAAATTGGACGGCCGCTTGGCTATGCGAATAATTCGGGCATCTGGGGGCTCATATGGGATCCGAAGGTTAAGACCGAGAGTTCGAAACGGTTCATTCAAGCAGTGGTCGATAAGTACCAGCATACGCCGACATCGCGTTGCTATCTCGGATATGCGGCGATGACGCAGATTCTCGAAGCCATTCAACGGGCGGGGACGACGGAGACGGCGTCCTTGATCAAAGCGCTGGAAGGGCATGTATTCGACGGACTGAAGGAGGGAAGGTCCTACTTCAGAGCCGAGGATCATCAGCACGTACAAGACATTTTGGTCGGGGAAGCCTACGGTAAAGAACTAGGTCTCGGGCACTATAAGATTCTCGCGACGGTGAGCGGTGATGACGTCGCAAAGCAGACCGGAGACTGCCGATCCGTTCGACTGGGCTGATCATTGGCAGCACGGGATCTTCCTAGTTGTTCACTGATGAGAAGAGTGAAACCATGAAGTTCCATGCGAATTCTCGGCTGCCCATATCGCGTGTTGGTCCCCGCCTTATTGGCCATGACAATAGCCTGGGGCTGCTCCACCAAGTATGAACCCCAGCTCACTCTGCCTCCTGCAAGCTTCACCCGATCAATCGACGCCGTTGTTGAACTCCATCCGATCCAGGCCGCGGCAAACTTGCGGTCCGGACATTCGCCGTACGGCGTAGTCGCGGAAGACTATGTAAACAGACCTCCGTCGAAAATGAATATGGCGATTACGGCTGAGATCCTCAACGAATTCTCATCACACGGGGTTTTTCGCCGCGTCAGTCTATACGATCCGAATCCTGATCTCGTGCTGACCGGCCGAGTCGATCACTTCTATGAACACGACCGCCGGAAGCTGTGGACCTATGTCCCATACTATTCGGATAAGTTGGCCGGTCTCTTCAGGCTGAACACTTATATGAGTAGCGGAGAAGTGCAGCTGACCATAATGTTGTTGAAACCGACAGGCCAAGTGGTGGGAACCTATGTCGGGCGCGCGAAATTCGATGAGGATTTCACCCCGAACGACGAACTGCGTCCGGGCGGGCGACTCAATCGCGCGTTCAGCGAGGCCTTGGCGCAGATCCGTGACGAGATCTTATCTGACGCCAACCTTCCCAAGACTCGAACATCCGATCCGTTGGCCCGTGCAGATGATCCCCAGCAACCATAGAGAATGCGGACCATCGTCCTTGCGTTTCGACAAAGGGCAATGGCCGGATAATCGGGCTTTGACCTGATTTTAGAGAGCGCCCATAATGAGGACATGTCACTCATAACAGAGGAGGGAATATGAGGCGTTCGGTCGGGACCGCGGTGATACTTTGCGGAATGTACTATGCACTGTCTCTCGGCCTGGGCGCCGCCCGGGCGGAAGCTCCCGGCATACCTGCGGCCACGGTGGCGGATTTCATTCATGCGGTAATTGAATCCGATCGAACCTTTTATACCGTCCACGTGGTTGAGCGACTCGAAAAACAGGGAGGAGCGAAAGCGGCGGAGACCTGGCGGGTAGACAAAACCTCCTTACCGTTGCCCGTCCAATTTCTACACGAAGCCAACGCTCTCGCAAGGATGACGGGGACGAAGGTTCGCTACCGCCTGATCAGTCTATGGCCCATCAATCCCGACAACGCTCCGGAAAACGAAGGGGAAAAAGCGGGGTTGGAAATGGTTCGGCAGCATCCCGAACGAGCCTATACCAAGACCGTGTCGATCGGCGAGCAACCATACTTTCAAGCGATCTATGCGGACCGTGCGGTCACGCAAGCTTGTATCGACTGCCATAACGCTCACCAGGCCAGCCCAAAAAAGGATTTTCGGATCAATGATGTGATGGGCGGATTGGTGATTGAGGTGCCGCTGAGCCAGGCCAGGTAACGACAGTGACGGCTTCATGACCCGGCGACTGCTCGCTCCATGGTAATCGTCGCGACCACCTTTGATCAGGCGAATCCTTCGAGGCAGGTAATCTCTTCCGTGGCGCGGCTCGACCCGGATCGCATACAAGAGCACTCCTCACAGCCCTCATTCGCAGGAAGGGACGATAATGCGATTGACGACGACGCCGCCATATTTGGATCCGAACAGCCATGAAGCTCTTTATGAGATTGATTTGACCCTGTTTGAGATAGGCGGGGAGACGAAATCGGAATTCGATGTGCCCGGAGAGATCGTCTTGGCCGCGGCCGCGCCGGAAAGACGACCCGGAGCATGAGGCAGAGGTAAGATGCACAACTAAAAAGATCCTTTGCTTTAAGTGTCACTGTGGTCGCATTTGAGCCTCGCTGTTCTTACTGCCTCCGGTCTTGCTGGTGGTTTTGAACCGATCATGGTGCCATTGCACCAAATGAAATCATTTGGTCCTTAGGGCCTGCAATAGACCCCATTCCAGGCCGCGACGAATACCCTCAGGAATCGCTACCCGTTCGTCATGGTTCCATCTTTGCATCCCTGCAAGGTCAATGAGGTCCACGATCCAAGGAGGGGCCATGGGAAAGTGGTGGCGGTCACAAAGTGATACCAATGAACGGGTCTGTCTAGGACGGGTATTGATTGTCGATGACGAGGACTGCGTGAGGCAGGTCCTCCGAACGATGCTGACAAACGCGGGGTACGACGTAGAGGAAGCAGACGATGGCGGTCGGGCCGTGGAGGTACTCAACAGCGGTGATAATCCATTGATGGTCGATGTCATTATTTGCGACATTCGGATGCCGAAAATCAACGGAACGGAGGCGATTGCATACTTCCGCGCCCAGTATCCTTCTGTGCCGGTGATTGTCCTGACCGGCTATCACGAGCCGCAGTTGGCCTCCTCGTTGTTACAACAAGGAGTGATCGAGCACCTTGCGAAGCCGGCTGATCGAGAGAGAATCCTTACGTCCGTTGCAAACGCAATGCAGAAGCGAACAATCAGTTTTTATCCGTGAGTTTCGACACCGGACGAGTCCATCCCTTCCAGCCAAATTGTTGTCGGGTGATCTCTTCTTTCTCTCTGCCGATAGTCGCCAAGGACGTGCTGTCGCGACGGAGTATGTGCACCTTCCGATGGCTGACGGGCATCTTGGGGGGTAAAATGACAAGATGGATTCGGTTCGCGCCAAGGAACTGGATGTCGAGCGTCTGGCGCATCTGCTGGACGACGCGGTTCACATACCCGGCACCCGTATTCGGTTCGGTCTGGATCCTTTGATCGGCATCATTCCTCTCGTCGGGGACGTGATTGTGACGGCGACAGGCGGTTTTATTCTGCTCACGGCCCAACGACTCGGGGTACCTCGGCGTACATTGACAACCATGGCGTTCAATCTCTTGGTCAACGGGTTAGTAGGAAGCGTTCCGATATTCGGCGATGCCTTTTCCTTCATTTTCAAATGCCACGCGAAGAATGTCGCCGCGCTGTTAAGAGAGGTAAAGCAAGGCCAGGAGGGCGCCTGTCCTCGGTTGCCTCCCCCGGTATGCTCGAGTGATATCGTCATTCCGCTCGCATTCATGGTTCCAATCATCGGAGTGATCGCGTTTATCGGTTTCTGGCTCTGGCAGCACGACTTGTCGATTATCTCCTTCCTATTCCCGCCTCCGTATTCCAGCCGGTCCTTCAGATAAACCGGGTGATGATTGGACGCTGCGGGATGTGACACGACGGCCTCAACTTTCCGCTGCCGAGAGCGGCTTCGCAATCTCCTCCAACGACCGCCGTTCTGCGTCGACGCCGTAGACGAACGCGATGAGGGCGCCTCCCACCATGAAAGCGGCTCCTATGAGATAACCGACAAAGACACTCGACGCTGATGATTGGATTAGGTGGCCGAAGAACCACGGCGACAGCACCCCGGCGCCTTGGCCGACAATGAAGAAGAAGGCGATCGCCATGGCGCGAATTTCGAGTGGAAAGATCTCGCTGACGGTCAGATAGGCGGCGCTGGCCCCGGCGGAAGCAAAAAAGAATGTGACCGACCAAGCCATGGTCTGGGTGGCGGCGGTCAAGTAATCTTGCGCAAACAAATAGCCGGTGAAGGCCAGCAGGACGCCGGCAATGCCGTAAGTGGCGGTCAACATCACGCGCCGGCCCACGGTATCGAACAGGCGTCCAAGCAGCAACGGGCCGAGAAAGTTGAACACGGCGAAAGGCAGCAAATACCAGCCCACGGACTGCGGAGGTACGTGATGGAATTTGCTGAGCACCAGCGCGTATGTAAAGAACACGGCGTTATACAGGAACGACTGAGTGACCATGAGCGAGACCCCGAGAACGGTCCGGCTGGGGTATGATTTGAAGAGTTCCCGCGCGACGGTCAAAATCGTCACGTGCGGATTCGGTCTGATCACGATTGACCCTTCAGGTTCGGGCAACCGATCGACCGTCGTTTCTTCCATGATCTCCTTCTCGATGCCACGAACGATCCGCTCTGCTTCGTCCACGCGACCGTGAGTCATCAGCCAACGAGGACTTTCCGGCAGATAGCGCCTGACAATGATCATGCCCAGGCCCAGCACCGCGCCGAATCCAAAACAGAGCCGCCATCCCAACTGTTCGGCAATCAATGTCGGATTGAGCAGGGGAATCGTCAGAAGCGCCCCGACGACCGTTCCGAGCCACCAGCTGCCGTTGATTGCAAGATCAGTGTGGCCTCTGGCTCGGGCGGGAATCAGTTCATCGATAGCCGAGTTGATTGCGGAATATTCGCCTCCGATTCCCGCTCCGGCAAAGAACCGGCAGAGCATGAAGGTCCATAGATTCCAGGAAAAGGCCGTCAGGACGGTGGCGGCCAAATAGAGCATCAACGTGCGCGTAAACCACTTCTTGCGGCCTTGGCGATCGGTCAGATAGGAGAAGAAGAGCGCTCCGCAGACGGATCCGGCCAGATACGCGGAAGCCGTAAGCCCGACTTCCGCTTCGGTTAAATGGAGCGTGTTGGGATGCGTCAACACGGAACCAAGCGCGCCGACGATCGTCACCTCCAATCCATCCAGCATCCAGGTCACACCAAGGGCGGTGACGACGAGCCAATGCCAGCGCGACCAAGGAAGGCGATCGAGGCGTTGCGGGATATCGGTGCGGAGGGTCTCTGGGGTCGGCGGAGCGGCGGCCTCCATGACGGGAGACTAGAGGAATGTCGGTTGGTTAATCAAGTGACAGCTGCTATAGAGGATAGCCCAGCTCAGTATGTCACACAATTCAACAGGCGATTATTTTCGAGCAATTGCTGATTTGAGCAGGAGTCTGGATCTCTTGGTGAAGGAATCGAATGTAATCGTCTGGCACGGTCCCATGGTTCAGGGGCCAGGCGCGACCGCGCCACTATGGTCGGAGACCGCAGGCACGGAATTCCGGAAATATTCCGCCCGCGGAAACTCAGAAGGGACAGTCCGAGGAGGAAGAGCTGAACCAAACGGATTTAGGTGAAGATTAGCTGCGGCCGGCCTGCCTGGCCCGTTCGGCGATCTTTTTTCGGAGACGCGCTTTTTCGAGGCTGATCTGCGCTTCTTTCAGTTCCGAAGGCAAGCCGCCGACGTGCAAGCGCTGCTCCGCTTTCTCCACCGCAGCCTGGGCTCGTTCGACATTGATGTCTTCGGCCTTTTCGGCGACTTCGGCCAGAATCGTCACCTTGGTAGGAGTCACTTCGGCAAATCCCCAGAGAACCGACATATAGTGCCAGACATCTTCGGTTTGATACCGCAGTTCACCGATCCGAAGAGTGGAAAGGAAATGACAGTGGCCCGGCAACACGCCGAACTCCCCTTCGGAGCCCGGCGCAATGACCATCTCGACCTGCTGGCTCAGCAGCAGCTTTTCCGGCGTTACAACTTCGAGCAAAACTTTGTTCGCCATATCTGATTCCGATGGCCCTTTAGACCTTCACTCCCATCTTCTCCGCCTTTGCCACCACTTCCTCGATCGCTCCCACCATGTAGAAGGCCTGCTCCGGAAGGTGGTCGTATTTTCCTTCAAGAATCTCCTGAAAGCTCCGGACCGTATCCTTGAGCTTGACGTATTTGCCCGGCGAACCGGTGAAGGCTTCCGCCACATGAAAGGGCTGCGACAGGTACCGTTGGATCTTGCGCGCCCGGGTAACCACCATCTTGTCGTCTTCCGATAATTCATCCATGCCGAGAATCGCGATGATGTCTTGCAGATCTTTATAACGCTGAAGAACCGATTGCACCCCGCGCGCAACCTTATAATGTTCTTCGCCGATCACCTGGGGATCGAGAATGCGGGAGGTGGAATCCAACGGGTCCACCGCGGGATAGATCCCCAACTCAGCCAATTGCCTCGACAACACGGTCGTCGCATCCAAGTGAGCGAAGGCGGTCGCCGGGGCCGGATCGGTCAAGTCGTCGGCCGGGACGTAGATCGCTTGCACCGATGTGATGGACCCACGCTTGGTCGACGTGATGCGCTCCTGCAGCGCGCCCATCTCGGTGGCGAGATTCGGTTGATAGCCGACCGCTGAGGGCATGCGGCCCAGCAGAGCGGACACTTCCGATCCGGCTTGAGTAAACCGAAATATATTGTCGACGAACAGCAACACGTCTTGATTCTCTTCGTCACGGAAGTATTCGGCCACCGTCAATCCGGTGAGGCCGACCCGTAGACGCGCGCCCGGTGGCTCGTTCATCTGACCATAGACGAGCGCCGCCTTGGATTTGGAAAAATCATCCGGGTCGATGACTTTGGATTCCTGCATTTCATGCCACAGATCGTTGCCTTCGCGGGTGCGCTCGCCGACGCCGGCGAACACCGAGAAACCGCCGTGGTGCAGGGCGATGTTGTTGATCAACTCCATGATAATGACGGTCTTGCCCACGCCGGCTCCGCCGAAGAGGCCGACCTTTCCCCCTTTGCTGTAGGGTTCCAGGAGATCAACAACTTTGATGCCGGTTTCCAGTACCTCGGTTTTTGTTTCCTGCTCGTCAAGCGGCGGCGCCGGCCGGTGAATCGGATATGTCTTTTTCGTCTTGACCGGACCTTTTTCGTCGACCGGCTCACCCAAGACGTTGATCAAACGACCGAGCGTTTCACGACCCACCGGCACGGCAATAGGCGCCCCGGTATCCTTGACATCCATCCCGCGGGTCAACCCGTCCGTCGTCGACATGGCGACCCCGCGGACGCGGTTCTCGCCAAGATGCTGAGCGACTTCGAGCGTCAGCCGGACGGCCGGTTTGCCGGCGGCCTTGTTTTCCGCCTGCTCGACCTTCAATGCGTTATAGATGTTGGGAAGCTGGCCCGGTGGAAATTCCACGTCCACGACCGGCCCGATAACCTGGATTACTTTGCCTGTGCTCATAAAGCTCCCTTACTTGAATTCTGAGTGCTGAGTGTTGAGTTATGAGCTAAAAAACCTCTGTCGATTTAAGAATTCGAACTCATAACTCAGAACTTCTGTGAGCGCTTGCACGCCGCATTGCACCAGTGAGCCATTCCACCATTCGATCACTTGGATCATTGCGCCGGCACGTCATTGCACCATGATGACTGCAATTACCGAATGGTGCAATCGTCAATGAGACGAGGCCACATTACTTGGCTCCGTAGCCCATTTTTTGCTTGAACGTTGTAATGATTTCTTTCAGTTTCCCGCCGACCTTGTCATCGATCTTGGAAATCGTGGTGACTTCTTTTCTGAGCTCCGGATGATGCTGTGCAATGTAACGGAGCAGCTCGTCTTCAAACTCGCGCACTTTATTTACCGCCACATCATCCAAGAAACCGTTGACCCCGGCAAACAGCGACAGAACCTGATCCCCCACCGGCATCGGCTGGTACTGCCCCTGCTTCAGCAATTCGACCATACGCACACCTCGGGCCAACTGAGCCTGGGTGGCCTTGTCCAGTTCGCTGCCGAATTGGGCAAAGGCCGCCATTTCCCGATACTGCGCGAGATCGAGCCGCAGCGTCCCGGCCACTTGTTTCATGGTTTTAATCTGCGCGGATCCGCCCACGCGAGACACGGACAACCCGACGTTGATCGCGGGTCTGATCCCGGAATAGAAAAGGTCGCTTCCCAGATAGATCTGCCCGTCCGTGATCGAAATCACATTGGTCGGGATGTACGCCGACACGTCCCCGGCTTGGGTCTCGATGATCGGCAGTGCCGTCAAACTTCCCCCGCCGAGCTTGTCGCTCAATTTGGCCGCCCGCTCCAACAACCGCGAATGAAGATAGAACACATCCCCTGGGTAGGCTTCACGTCCCGGCGGCCGGCGCAACAAGAGAGACAGTTGGCGATACGCGACGGCATGTTTCGACAGATCATCATAGACGATCAACGCATGCTTGCCGTTGTCGCGAAAATATTCGCCAATGGCCACGCCGGCAAAGGGGGCAAGATACTGCATCGGGGCCGCGTCGCTGGCCGTCGCCGACACGACCATGCTGTATTCCATGGCGTGGTGCTCTTCGAGTGTTTTTACCACCCGGGCCACGGTGGATCGCTTCTGGCCGATCGCGACATAGATACAGAAGACGCCGAGTCCTTTTTGGTTGATGATCGTATCGACGGCAATGGCGGTTTTCCCGGTTTGGCGATCGCCGATGATCAATTCACGCTGCCCGCGTCCGATTGGAATCATGGCGTCGATGGCTTTAATGCCGGTCTGCAACGGCTCGCGTACCGACTGCCGCGTGATCACCCCCGGGGCCACCATCTCAATCAGACGGGTCTGTTGGGACTTGATCGGGCCCTTTCCATCCAAAGGCTGACCGATGGGGTTCACGACCCGTCCGACCAAGGCTTCACCGACCGGAACCTCGGCGATGCGACCGGTGCGTTTGACCGGATCGCCTTCTTTGATGCCGACGTCTTCGCCCATTAAGACGGCTCCGACATTGTCCTCTTCGAGATTCAGCGCAATGCCATAGAGACCGCCCGGGAACTCCAACATTTCTCCCGCCATCGCCCCGTCCAAGCCATAGATTTTGGCGATACCGTCTCCGACTTGGATCACCGATCCGGTTTGACTGACGTCGACTTGCTGGTCGAAACCTTTGATTTTTTCTTTGATGATGGAACTGATTTCTTCCGCCTTAATCTGCATGGCTACTCCTTCGTCAACAGACGCTGCATCGCGGTGAAGCGGCCTCGAATGGTGCTGTCGACCACGGTGCTCCCGAGTCTGATATACAAGCCGGCGACATGAGCCGCGTTGGCCTGAAACGTGACTTCGACGTCCCGCTTCAGGGCATCGCGCAGTCGCATGCGTATGCGATCTTGTTCCTGCGGAGGAAGCGCTGTTGCAGCGGAGACGATGACCTGTTCTTTTCCCTTCGCTTCATCGAGGAGCTTTGTAAAGGCGTCGGCAATGTCCGGCAGAAAACCGACCCGGTTCTTTCGGACGAGTTGACCGAGAAAATTCTTGCCGACGGAGGGGCACCCGAGGCGGTCGGCCAATTCGAGCAACACGCCGAGTTTATCCTGCTCGGCGAACGCCGGCGAGGCAATAATGTGCCGCAAAGCGGTGGACTGCGTAAACGCTTCCCCCAGCCCATGGAGGGCGCGATTCGCCGACTCGATGTTCGACTGATCCAACAGATCAAATAGGGCTTTCGCGTATCGACGCGCGACGGCTGTCTTAATCACTGTAGTTGTCCGGTAAGGTCAACGTGCGGAACCCGCATTATGTGTAAACGTGTCTGCTGCAATCACAACCTCACTGCTACGACCAACCATGATATGCAGGCCGAGAGATCCGCCCTTTGGTCGATCAATATACTGCACGAGTTATGCGTCCTGCCTTGCGGCTCCGCGCCCCAGTTTCTCCTGGTGACTCCGCAATTTCGCGACGAACCGTCATGATAATGCGGGTTAAAGCAAACGAAGAGCCTTCGTGCGGGCGGGCACGATCAAAAGCGCGCCAGGTTAGCACTCAAAAGCGGGGAGTGTCAAGAAGCAAGGAGCTACGCGGTGATGGGATATCGGCAGCGGTGGCTCAGAGACCACCGACATCAGGGTCGCTGGATGATCCCGCCGCCGAGAACCCGATTGTCAGCGTAGAACACGACGGATTGTCCCGGGCTCACTGCTCGTTGCGGCTGATGAAATTGCACGTGCAGCGTGCCGCTTTCCTGCGGCGTCACCGAAGCCGGCACCGCAGGTGTGGCATAGCGGACCTTCACCATCACGTCGTGCGGCGCACGCAGGAGATGCGGATCGAATACATTAAGGTCTCCTGCCAGGCAATCCGGCTGATGCAACTCTTCCTCCCGGCATAAAACCACGGTACTGGTTTCCGGAAGGACTTTTTGAACGTACAAGCGCCGGCCTGTCGCGATGCCGAGGCCTCGCCGCTGGCCGGGAGTATAAAAGGCCACCCCCTCATGCCGTCCGAGAATGCGACCTTCCGTATCGACGAAGTTGCCGCTTTTCTTGACTTCGGGAGCCTCCTGCTCAATAAACGTCCGATAATCTCCCTGACTGACAAAACAAATTTCCTGGCTTTCCTTTAATTCATCGGCCGGAAGGTCGAGCGCATCGGCTTCTTTCCAGACATCACGCTTCTCCATAGCGCCGACCGGAAACAGAATGCGATGCAGCCACCTCGGATTGATTCGGTACAAAAAATAGCTCTGGTCCTTGCGGGAATCGCTCGAGCGATGGAGCTGCCACGATCCGGCGTCTTCGACGATGCGGGCGTAATGGCCGGTCGCGACGTAGTCGATCCCGCGCGCCTGCGCCAATTCATAAAGGGCCCGAATTTTGACCCGCTCGTTGCAGCGCACGCAAGGGTTCGGTGTGGTTCCGCCGGCATATCCACCCAGAAAATCATCGATGACGTGTCGCCGGAAGCTGTCGCGGGTATCGATCACCTCATGCGTGATGCCCAGCTTTTGGGCCACATACTTGGCGATCCCGACCTTGCAGCAGCCTCGCTCTTGCCACCGCTTCGACGCCGCCACCGTCTCGTCCTCATGTTCCCACACTTGCAACGTGACGCCATGGACCTCGAATCCCTGACGCGCCAAGAGCGATGCCGCCACGCAGCTATCTACGCCACCGCTCATGCCGACGAGTACTGTGCGTTGACTCATAGGCTCGATCCTTCAGCTCTCCTGCCCCTTCACTTTTCCACGGTGGGCGGCCAGATCGTGGACGGCAATATCACGAGCGGCTCCTTCAGCCGGTTGATCATCTTCAACCCACTTATCGGTTCCCATGTCGCACGTGCCGTGAAAATGGCCTCCCTCTTCAATAGTGACCGCGGGGCTATGGATGTCGCCGACCAGGACGCCCGGTTTCTGGATCTCTACTTTCTGAACCGCGGTCACCGTTCCTTTGACTCTCCCGCTGACGACAACGGATCCGGCCGAGATGACGCCTTTGATGAGGGCGCTTTCACCGACAATGACGGCTCCGCTCGTGTGTACTTCCCCTTCCACACGTCCATCGATCCGAACCGTGCCGTCAAAACTGACGATGCCTTTGAAGCTGGTTCCTTTTCCCAAAAAGGTAAACTTATCGTCTTCCGTAACCACCTGCGTCTTCTTTTCGCCCCACATAAAACCTCCTTCGCACAGTCCGCAATTGCCGAACTTCCTTCTTCTCTATCCGGACACGAGTTTGACGCCCGCTCCTCGAGCCGTATCCCGCGGCGTGTCTCGAGTCGATGCCTGGCTCATTTCGAGATTGCCGTTGAAGACCACGCCTTCCTCCATGGACAGAAGCGGCGCCTTGACCCCGGCATTGACCACCGCCGGCGCGCGAAGCTTCACCTTTTCTCGCGCGCTGATATCGCCGGTGATCTTTCCTTTGCAGATGACTGTTCCGGCGGTAATCTTCGCCGCCAGCACGGCCTCTTCTCCGACGATCAGCACTCCTTCGGTGTGAATTTCGCCGTCCAGCTGGCCGTCGATGCGAACCGTCCCGTTGTATGAGATCACGCCTTTAAAGCTGACTCCTTTGCCCACGAACGCATTGATTTCTTCAGACCCTTCACGCTGAGGAGTCGTCTCCTGAATTTCCGTCCCGCCTTCCTCGGCCGGTGAAGAGACGCGCTTTCCGTCCTGCTTGTCCTTATTCCACATGCATGTCCTCCTTCATGATGTGAATCACTCCGGGCGAAGCGGAGGCTTCTCAACGCGCGCCTCGGCGTCGCGGGGTTCGGCTTGTCGCGGATGACCAGAGTGAGATGAGGGGCTATTCTACCCGGATACGATCCAAAAAGCTTATGAAAAACTTTCCGCGTCGTTCAGAATCCGTTCCACGATCCCATCGAGCTCTTCCGGGGAAAAGTACTGAATGATGATCTTCCCCCCGCGTCGCCCTTTTTCGATATGGACGCGGGTCGCCAATCGCTTCTGTAAGCGCTCTTCCAGGTCGGACCGCGCCGGCGGACGGACCGCCCTTTTCGCGCTGCGGCGTCCCTCGGCCTGGTGCTGAAGAAGACGTTCAGCCTCACGCACAGAGAGGTGAGCTTGAAGAATCCGGCGGGCCAGTTGCATTTGAGCATCGGGCGCGACCAGGCCCAGAATCACCTTGGCATGTCCGGTTGAAAGTTGATCCGTCTCAATGAGTTGCTGAATTTCGTTGGGAAGCGTCATGAGGCGCAGGAGATTCGCGACCGATGATCGGTCGCGGCCGACTTTCTGTGCGATCGCGTCTTGCGTGAGTCCGAACTCATTGACCATGCGATGATACGCCCGAGCCGTTTCCATGGGATTCAGGTCGTCTCGCTGGAGATTCTCCACCAAAGCCAGCACCATGGATTCTTGGTCCGAGCAATTGCGAACCAGGGCCGGAATCTTCTCCAAGCCGGCCAATTTGGCGGCGCGGAGCCGCCGCTCGCCGGCGATGAGTTCGAAAATCCCGTCTCCCTTTCGGCGGACGAGAACCGGCTGGAGTAGGCCATTCTCCTTAAGTGATTTGGCTAGATCCAACAGTTCCGCCTCGGAAAATTGCTGGCGAGGCTGATACCGGTTAGGCACGATGGATTCCACGCGCAACTGCTGCACGTCACCCCGCTCCGGCTCGACTGCCGGGCGGGCTGTAGGAAGCAACGCATCGAGTCCTCTACCGAGCGCTTTCTTCTCCATGAGCTAGAAACTCCTTCGCTAGCGAAAGATAGGATTGGGCCCCAACTGATGCCGCGTTATAGAGCAAGACAGGACGGCCGTAGCTGGGCGCTTCGGCCAGTGTGACGTTGCGCGGAATCATAGTCTGATACACTTTGCCGGCAAAATGAGATCGGATTTGTTCGACGACTTGTCGGGCGAGGGAATTGCGGGAATCGTACATCGTCAGAAGAATGCCTTCGATTTCCAATTCAGGGTTGACCGACTGGCGAATCCGGTCAATGCTCTCCATGAGGCGGCCCAAGCCTTCCATCGCATAGTACTCACATTGCACCGGCACGAGAACAGAATGCGCTGAGGCCATGGCATTGATCGTGAGAAATCCGAGAGCGGGCGGGCAATCAACGAGGATCGTATTAAATTCCTGCTGGAGCGTACCCAATGCGTTTCGAAGGCGTTGTTCTCGCTGGTCAACCTCGATGAGTTCCACTTCTGCGCCGGCCAAATGACTATTGGCAGGCAAGAGAAAGAGTCCTTTGATTCCGGTATCGACCACAATTGACTTGGCATCGTCATTATTGATCAGCGCATCGTACACTGTCTTATTCAGCGACTTTGGATCGATGCCTAATCCGCTTGTTGCGTTGGCTTGTGGATCGAGATCCACCAAGAGCGTGGGTGTCCCTTCGATTGCCAGGGCGGCTGCAAGATTGACAGAACTCGTCGTTTTTCCAACTCCTCCCTTTTGATTTGCGACAGCCACAATTCTAGCCATACTTCACGCACACTTTCCTGTTCCACGTGGAACATTGGCGTCGATGGGGCACAGCTCCGTGAGCACGCGAGCCCCTTGCTCAAACGGCAGGTTATAACTCCATTCATCTGTTTTTCTGAATCCGATCGGAATATCGTGGCTCATCATTGGACTCGATCGATATGCCAAGGCCGTCCCACCATCATGCAATGCTTCCCTCAAGTCACTTCCCATCACACGGAAATTGACAGCTCTGATCACGGCGCAATCATGACGATCGTGAGTGTGTTCAACAAAGTTCTTTAGCGTCAGGTCGCGCACGGCTATATCCTCAAGGCGAAACGTGCCGATGATGTAGAGAAGAAAGGATCGCTTTTTTGAGTTAGGCTCCAGTAGCGTCAGCGATAAGGCGGGTTTCATAATCTTGAGAGGGATCGAGGGAAATCCGGCTCCGCTCCCTATATCGAGGACCGAAGCACCATCGGCCGGTAGTCCAAACTTCAACGGCATAATCGAATCGATGAAATGTTTGACGGCCACTTCCTGCGGGCTCTCGATCGCGGTTAAATTGGTGGCACGATTCCATTGTTCCAGAATACGGGCATATTCTTGGAATTGCCGCGATTGTTGTGAGTCGATGGAAATTGAGAGAATGTTCGCGGCGTCGATGAGATGTTGCTCAAATTCATCGAACATGTTCCACGTGGAACACATACGTGAATCGCCCTTGGAGGTCAAGGGGCTTCTTCTCTGTATTAAATGATTTGCGCGGAAGATGAATCAGAACGCTGGAACTTCTCCAAACCGACGAGCAAAAGCGAAATCGCGGCCGGCGTTATGCCGGAAATCCGACTCGCTTGGCCTATGGAAGCAGGCTTGATCGACTTCAGCTTCTCCAAGACTTCCCGTGAGAATCCGGGAATCTCATCGTAATTGAAATGAACAGGGATGAGGCGGTGTTCGAAACGTCTCGACTTCTTGATCTGTTGCAGTTCCCGTTTGATGTAGCCTTCATACTTGATTTCGATTTCGACCGCTTCGACGACTTCACTGGCCGGCATGATCCAAGACTCATTTCCGAACAACGCGTGAAGCGATTCATAAGTCATATCCTGCCGTCGCAAAACATGGGCAAGTGTATGATTTGGCGAGACATCTGCCATGCTCAACTGCTCGAGGCGAGATCGCACTGCGGACGACAAAGATGGTTTTGCTTCGTTAAGCCGTACTACTTCTGCCTCGACTTGTTTTAACTTCCTTTCACAACTTCGATAGGCCGCTTCAGGCAGGAGACCCACCCGATATCCAACTTCAGCCAGCCTGGAATCGGCATTATCATGTCTTAGAAGCAACCGATGCTCTGCGCGTGACGTAAACATCCGGTATGGTTCTTTGGCATCCTTAGTGATGAGGTCGTCAATCAGGACTCCGATGTAAGCCTGCGATCGCTCCAGAATAAGGGGATCTCGCCCGCGCAGTTTCAGCACGGCATTGATCCCGGCCATGATTCCTTGAGCTGCGGCTTCTTCATAGCCGGATGTGCCATTGATCTGTCCGGCATGGTACAGCCCTTCGACCAGTTTGGTTTCAAGGGTTTGGTGGAGCTGGCGCGGGGGGAAAAAATCATACTCCACCGCATAACCTGGTTTCAGCATCCGGGCATGCTCCAATCCCGGTATCGTCGTGAGAATTGCGCTTTGGACATCGACCGGCAGGCTGGTTGAAATCCCGTTCGGATAGAACTCGTCCGTTTCGAGGCCTTCCGGCTCAATAAACACCTGATGCCGATTCTTATCGGCAAATCGGACGACCTTATCCTCTATGGACGGGCAATATCGCGGTCCGGTCGAATCGATGATCCCATTGTAGAGCGGGGAGCGATCGATGTTTTTCTTAATTATGTCATGTGTTTGCGCTGTGGTATAGGTCAGATGGCAAGGTACCTGTGGTTGCAGCAGTCGCTCCGTCCGCCAGGAAAACGGAATCGGTGGGTCGTCTCCCGGTTGGAGCGCCATTGCGGCAAAATCAATGCTGGCGCGATCAAGGCGCGGCGGCGTTCCGGTTTTCAAGCGGCCGACCGCAAAGCCCAAATCCCGCATGCAGTCGGACAAATGCTCCGCCGAGGCTTCGCCGGCCCGCCCCGCCGGAAAATGATTCAGCCCGACATGGATCAGACCCTTAAGGAATGTTCCTGAAGTAAGAATCACAGCCGGCGCTTCGACGCGATCACCGGCTCCCGTCGTCACGCCTCTTACGGCGCCCTGTGCAATGAGAAGGCGATCTACGGTACCTTCCCTGATGACTATCCGGTCTTGTTCATTCAGCGTTTGCTGCATGACGCTTTTATAGCGCTGCTTGTCGCATTGTGCGCGCAACGCCCGCACCGCCGGCCCCTTGCTGGTATTGATCATCCGGAACTGAATGCCGGCCCGGTCGGTGTTCCGTCCCATCTGGCCGCCGAGGGCGTCGATTTCTTTGACCAGATGCCCCTTGGCAATTCCTCCTATGGCCGGATTGCATGACATCTGAGCGATCTTTTCCCGTTCCATCGTGAGCAACATCACGGAGGCGCCCATCTTGGCCGCGGCCAGCGCGGCTTCGCATCCAGCATGACCAGCCCCGACGACGATCACGTCATATCGTTCCGCCATTACACACCTCACTTACTTCCCAATGCAGAACTCGGAGAATATTCGATCCAAAATGTCATCGGTGCTGATCGCGCCGGTAATTTCGCCCAGCGCATCCGCCGCGCGTCGCAAATCCGCAGCAACGAATTCGCCGGTGAGCTCATTCTCAAGCGCGGTGCGGGCTTGAAGCAGCGCCTCTTCGGTGCGCCGCAGCGACAAGCTATGGCGGAGATGAGTGACGCAGAGGCCGTCACCGGCTTCGAGTCCGCCGGAAACCAGTTTGGTGCGAATGAGCGCGCGTAGATCATCAAGGCCCCCTCCCGTAGAGGCCGAAATCCGGACTGAGCTGCGGCCGTCGAGAAATCCGGCCAAGCAGGCATCATCTTGAAGCCCGGATGGAAGGTCCGACTTATTGAGGGCGACGATAGAATCCTTCTTGCACAGACTTCTCAATAATGTCCGGTCCGCTTCTTCCAGCGCTACTGATTGATCGATCAGCGCGATCACGAGATCCGCGTCTTCGACCGCTCGCCTCGTTCTTCTGATGCCCTCCTGCTCCACCGGATCTTCCGTATCCCGAATGCCGGCCGTATCCAACAGTCGAACCGGCACGTCGTTGATACGGAGCCATTCATCGACCACATCGCGCGTTGTCCCGGGTATCGCAGTTACGATCGCGCGGTCTGTGCGAGCCAAGGCGTTCATCAGGCTCGACTTTCCCACGTTGGGGCGCCCGACGATCGCCACGGCAGCTCCTTCGCGCCAAATCCGGCCTTCGCGGGCCGTTTGGAGCAGAGCTGAAACTCTCCGGGTCGCCCGTTCCAATAGGATAATGAGGTCGTCACGTTGCACGAATGCAATATCCTCTTCCGCGAAATCAAGTCCCGCTTCGACGTGGGCCAGTGCGCCGACCAGTTCGTTCCTGACCGCTTCGATCTCCCGAGACAGCAAACCTCGCCGTTGCGCTTGTGCAAGACGGAGACTGCCCGCCGTTTTGGCTCGAATGGTATCGAGAACCGCTTCGGCCTGCGCGAGATCCATCCGTCCATTTAAAAACGCACGCTTCGTGAATTCACCCGGCTCCGCGAGCCGGCCTCCTGCCGCCACCAACGCTTCGCACAAGAGCTGAAGAATCAGCGGCCCGCCATGACAGTGAAACTCCACGGTGTCCTCGCCGGTAAAGGACCGTGGCCCGCGCATCACGACCACCAGCGCCTCATCAAAGGCCTGAGCGGGTGAATCAATGGTCTGTTGGATCGGCTTGAGCGTGGCTGGACTTGATCGGAAGACAAGGTCCGCTAGATACAGCGTGTGACTTCGTACTGATGCGAGAGGCTTCCGGCAGCGGAGATGGGCGAGGCCGCCGGCGATTTCAACGGCATCCGTGCCGCTGAGCCGTACGATCCCGACCCCGCCTTCTCCCGCAGCGGTAGCCACGGCACAAATGGTATCGTTCACCCCGCCGCGCATGGGCCATCTTTATTCCGGGACAGCCGGTCTCCGCTACTGGGCCTGATCCTTCTTTTTCTTCGATCCGGACTTTGGTTCCTCCGGCTCGCTGCTTTTCTCGTCGTCCGCATCCATACCGGGCAGATGCCATTTGCCGGAAAAGTAACGATCGGTCAGGACCTGCTGGGTGATCGTCAGGACATTGTTCGTCAGCCAATACAGGACCAACCCGGCGGGAAAATTGATGAACAGGAACGTCATGACGGCGGGCAAGACCAACATGATCTTGGCCTGCGTGGGGTCCATGGTTGTCGGCGTGATCTTTTGTTGCACGATCATGCTGGCACCCATGACAATCGGCAAAATGTAATAGGGATCCTGTAACGATAGGTCCTTGATCCATAGTATGAACGGGGCCTGCCGCAAATCGATGGTCATGAACAGGATGTTGAACAGGGCCACGAACACCGGCATCTGCAGCACCATTGGAAGACACCCGCCGACGGGATTCACTTTTCGGTCCCGATAAAGCTTGATCAACTCCTTATTCAACCGTTCCCGGTCATCCTTGTATTTTGCCTGCAAGGCCGCAACCTTCGGCTGAATGACCTGCATTTGCTTCATTGATTTGTAGCTTTTGTACTGCAGGGGCGCGAACATCAGTTTGATGCCCACCGTCAGCAAGATAATCGTGATCCCGTAGTTGTGGGTGAACTCGTACAAGTAGCGCAGTACATAAAAAATCGGTTTGGCGACGGCTTTGACGAAACTCCAGCTTCCAAAAATGAACCAACCGAAATCAATCGTATCTTCCAGCCCGATATTGAAGGCCTTCAATGTGTCGTATTCCTTCGGGCCGGCAAACAGCTGCATGGAATACCCGGTCTCGGGGGCGGAGTGAGCGAATCGCACCGCCGCCGAGGCCAGCTTGTCGCCCTCCTTTTTCGCCACCGCGCCGGACGCGCGGGCCGGAATCAAGACGCTCAGGAAATACTTGTCTTGGAGCGCCACCCATTGGACATCGCCCTTTCGCTCGGCTTCATTATCGGGAGTCTCCTTCACCACCTTGTCATCGACCAGCGAGGCGGCGCCCATCAAACCGATGAATCCCTCGCCCCACTCGATAATGCCGAAATTGGTGCCCAGCCCCACGTCGACCGGCGTCGGCAAGCCTTCGGTCTTTACGTTGACGTCAACCAAATAACTGTCATGGTGAAAGGTCAGTTGCTTTTCAACGACCATCTTGGAGGCGGGATCCTGATACCGGAACGTCACATGGCCCACCGGGTGCGAGGCGTCGAGTTTTCCAGCGTCCTGAGAGACCTGGTAGAGCGCCTGTTGCAGCCGGTCCGTCATGCCGGCGTCGGGAACCGTGACGTTCAACGGCCCTTTGAACTTCCCCCCCGTATATACCAACTGAACCGGCTGGTCCGCCGCATGGTCGCCGACTGTGTACCGTTTCAACTCCCAGCTCGTCATCACCCCGCCGCGGTTACTCATCCGCGCGCGATACAGATTCGTTTCGATCTCAACAATCTGTTCTTCGGCCGGGACTGGCAAGGCCTGAGACCGTGTATCCGAAACGTCGCGCTTGTGTCCCGGGCCTGGTTGATCCTTGGCAGCCGATGGAGTCGATTCACTCGGTGGGGCTTCCGCGCTCGTGATGGGAGCCGGTGAGACGGGCTCGGTTTGCTGTTCCGCCGGCGGAGGCAATAGGCCGAATTCTTTCAGTAGGTAGTCATATCCGATAATCACCGCAATGGAGATCAGCAGGAATACAATAACGCGTCTATCCATTCCGTCCCGCTCCGCTTCTTGGCCCGTTACTGATCATTTCACTGGATCCATCCCGCCCGGGTGGAATGGATGGCACTTCAGCAAGCGGAAACAGGCCATCCCGACCCCTCGCCATGCGCCATACTTCACAATCGCATCGTGGGCATAAGCCGAGCAAGTCGGCTCAAACCGGCACGCGCGGCCGAGAAACGGCGAGACGAATAGACGGTACATTTTGATGAGGCCGAGGCACAGGGTCGTCATGAGACCACCCCGCCGCCTGTGATCAATCCACATCGGCCAAGACTCTGAACCCATACGTCACGCAGCCTTGCAAACTGAATCGTCAGGCACTCTCTCCTGGGGAAGACAAGAAATCTGAACCCCGGGGAAAGACGTCCGCGAACGAAGCGGGCGAGTTCGCGAAACACGCGTTTTGCGCGGTTCCGTGAGACCGCCGTGCCGAACCGCTTTCCGACAATGATCGCCAATCTCGTGTCCATGCCGTCGGCACGACGAATAAGCAGATTGAACCATGCAGTGGACACCCGTTGTCCCGCCTGTTTGACCCACTCAATGTCGCGGGTGTTCCGCAAAAAGAGGTCCGCCCTTGTGCGTCGATCCTTCATGGTTCTTTTCATTCGTCGGGCGCGCATGGTGAATGAACCGGCATCTTCACACACGTTCCCTCTGCCGGGGTCCGCTCGATGCGCAACGCTGAATGAGTGACACGACCTGGGCCATAGGTCATCAGGGCGGTACCCACCTCCGGCCTCCGATCCCAGGCCCGATGTCCTTGATTCATCTTGTAAACGGCTTGGGGGAAAAGACTTATACGGTCAGGCGGGCACGGCCCTTGGCCCGACGGCGGGCTAAGACTTTTCGACCATTCTTCGTGCTCATGCGCTTCCGAAACCCATGTTCTCGCTTGCGCTTGAGATTCGAAGGCTGCCGAAATGTAAACGACATGGAATGCTCCTCTCTACAAGTCTATAGGCGAAAAGACGCCCATTATAGGGAGAGGCCGGCGAACGTGTCAATGCGATGTACGCCGTGCCGTCGTGGGTCAGTTTCCTTTGCGCCATGTCCGCGGAGACGGCCATCCACTCCTTGATCAAGGCGACAGCCTTCAGTGCTTTCCAATGACAAACCGGCCCACTACCTGCGCTCGCTTTCTGCTATAAAATGCGGTCACATTTTCAGTGGATCCTGTATTTCAGTGCAATCCCGGAGCTAGTCCCTGCAGATGTCCGCATTTGAGGCGCTTTTGCCCGCGCGGCGCCATCGTGCCACAGTAATTCCTCTAAAGCGATTGTCGGAGTAACGCGATAACTCATGGCCAGGTCAGCCGAATCTCACGTTTTGTCCGGCGGCCGTTCTCCTGGCATCGAGGTTGCCTTGTTTGTAGAGGAATTATTTCTTCAATGCATGAACATGCCGCGCCCATGAGCATCTACAGTGTGATGGATGCTATGCCTGTGGCGTTACACGGAACCGGGAACAACCGGGCTCAGATCTTGAAGAACTGCGGGCAAATACAACAATACTCGCCCCCTCGGCACGGCAAGGGTAAGATGAGGGTCATGCGCATCATGTCCCCGGGCATCCGGCTCCATATCTTCAGCATCGTTCTCTTCAGTCTCCTCGGTCTCCCCGGCTGTGTGGAGACGGTGCCCGATGAATTGGTGGACGCAATTGAAGCTATTGACCGAGATTTGGTCAGCCTCCGAGCCGGAGATGTTTCTCCGGACGAGTACTCGCATTTTGTGCAGCATTGGATCGGTCTGAAAGCCCGGGTCCAATCCGAGGAAAATCTGGTTCGCTGGCCATGGGAGGAGAACGGATTAGAGACCGATCTCGAAACGCTCCACGAGGAGGGCAGTCAACTGGTTGCCGCCGTGAAAGAGCGCCAGAACAGCCAGCGCCTCTCTGCGGAGGCCAAACTCGCCCGCATCGAACAGCGCCAGCGGTTCCTGACAGCCAGCGTCGGCACGATCGGCAGCCGTCTCGTTTCCGGCGAACAGCATCTCGAAACGGAATTCTGGATCAAGCAGGCACGAACGCTCCTGGAAGACGGGCAGTTCGAGCGTTCTATTCAAGCATCCGATCGAGCCTCCAAGATCGTCCTCGCTCAAGCCATAACGTTGAATAATGAGCTGGGACGGTACGCCGACCAAGAACTCATTACCGCATGGAAAGACGCGGCTCGACGAACCGTAGAATGGTCCCAGGCGCATCGCGCGCAGGCCATTGTAATCAGTAAGGCCGACCGGCTGTTGATTCTCTATAAGAACGGACGAAAGGTTCACTCTTATCCAGTTCAGCTGGGCTCACGGGGCATTAGAGCCAAGCGCCATTACGGCGATGGAGCCACGCCGGAAGGCGAATATCGGATTATCCGTAAACGAGGCCAACGACATACTCCCTTCCACCGGTCTTTGGTCCTCAATTATCCGAACACCGATGACAAGCGCCGCTTCGAGGCGGCGCAGAAGGCCGGCGAAATCAGCGCGTCTCAGTCCATGTCGGGATCGATCGAGATCCACGGCATGGCGCATGGGATCACGGATCAACCGTTCGGCAGCATTGTCCTCGACAATGAACATATCGGCGCGTTGTTTCAGCAAGTCGCGGTCGGCACGCCGGTGACCATCGTGGGAGCATTGGAATCTCAGAATTCCGTATCGTTGGTGCTGGCGGATCTCGGCGACCAGGAAGAAACATGACGGTAGGCCTCGATCTCCCTGCTCTCCGCGCGCCCGTCTCGCCTCGCGTCTTGGCCGTTTCGTCACGACCCGTCATGATTTATGCGGGCCAAAGACTTTCGTCCTAACCCGCCCCGCCTCGACTCTTCCGTTTGCGTTTTGTCCCTGCGCCCCCTAAGATTGGCTTACTATTGATCGAGGCCGATCCACTCCCGACCAGAAGCGGACCCGGCCCCTGCGCTCATTGTCCTTGATATGGCTAGAGAAGCCGAAGTTCATATCTTTGAAGATTCCGTGGAATTGGCCGCTGAGGCAGCCGATCTCTTTCTCTGGCTCGCCGAACAAGCTATCGGCGCCCGTGGTCGCTGCACTGTGGCTCTGTCAGGAGGGTCAACACCGAAAAGCATCTATAGCCTGCTCGCCTCCTCTCATGCGGGGCGGCTTGATTGGTCCCGGGTGTTCTTCTTCTTCGGCGATGAACGGTGTGTTCCTCCTTCCCATCCCGACAGCAATTTTCATATGGCGCAGACATCGTTGTTTCTTCCGTTGAGCTTGCCGGATGCTCGAATTTTTCGCATGAGAGGCGAACTCGATCCACAGGTCGCAGCTGCTGAGTACGAGGACAGCATGCGCCGAACGCTGGAACCATCGACCGGTGGATGGCCGCGTTTTGATCTGATCCTGCTCGGCCTTGGTCCGGACGGCCACACGGCATCCTTGTTCCCTCGAACCGACGCGCTCAAAGAGCAGAATAAGTGGGTGGCGCCCGGGCTTGCTCCCAACGGCGTCCGGCAGAGACTGACCATCACGCTGGGAGTCATCAACCATGCCGATGTGGTGCTCTTTCTCGCCACGGGAGCAGGCAAGGCACGCATCGTCAAGGAAGTGCTCGAGCCGTCATCCCTCGACGAGGCCGGTCAGCATCCAGCATCGCTCGTACGCCCAAGCCACGGACGACTTCTCTGGTTTTTGGATTCCCCGGCGGCGGCTGAATTGACCACTTCCAGACAACATGTATCGTGGCGTGAGGAATAGGAAGAAATGATCCTGGCAGGAGATATCGGAGGAACCAAAACCAGTCTCGCCTTGTTCGACTGGACAACGGAGCGGGTTGACGCAGTCCGCGAAGAGACGTTTCATAGTGCCGACTATCAGGCGCTTGAGGACATCCTTGAGGAGTTTCTGAACAAGCCGGCCACCGTTCCGACCTCATCGGGCGACTGGTTGGACGCACCGGTTGAATCTGAAGAGCAAGATTCGTCCAAAGAAGCCGAAGAGTCGCCTCCGTTGGTGATCGACGCCGCCTGTATCGGAGTAGCGGGACCCGTCATCGACAACTGTTCCCGCACCACCAATCTGCCCTGGATCATAGACGGGCCCGCGATCGGCAAGCGATTCAATATCGGGAATATCCGGCTGCTGAACGATCTCGAAGCGACGGCGCATGGGGTGCTCTTGCTGCGTGATGACGAGGTGGCGGTCCTGAATGCCGGCACTCCGCCGAAAAAGAGACAGGCGCTCGTGTTGATCGCCGCAGGGACGGGGCTCGGGGAGTCAATTTTGTTTTGGGATGGAACGCGCTACCAACCGATGCCATCGGAGGGCGGCCATACGGATTTTGCGCCCAACAGCGACAGTGAAATCGAGCTGCTTCGGCATCTCCGAGGCAGTTACCTCCACGTCAGTTACGAGCGCGTCCTGTCGGGTCCGGGACTCCATGCGATTTACGAATATTTGCGGGATACGAAGAAGAATGAGCCGACCTGGTTGGCGGAAAAGATCAAAGTCGAAGACCCGGCGGCGACCATCGCTCAAGCGGGATTGCAGGGCGGGACGGAGATCGCGAAGCAAGCGCTGGAGTTATTCGCTTCCATCTATGGAGCGGAAGCAGGGAATTTGGCGTTGAAGGCTTTGGCGCTTGATGGAGTCTATGTGGCCGGCGGCATCGCGCCGAAACTGCTCAAGAAGCTTCAGGACGGTACATTCATGAGAGGGTTTACCAACAAGGGCCGCTACAAACGATTGATGGCGACCATTCCCGTGAAGGTGGTGATGAATCCAAAGGCGGCGTTGCTTGGGGCTGCTTCCGTCGCCGCGCGGATGGTCGGAGGCTCGCCGCCATGAGCGCGACCGAATCGACCGCCGCCCTTAAAGAACAGGCCGCAGCCAAGGCGGTGGAGTTCGTTCGCCCTGGAATGGTGGTCGGCCTCGGAACCGGCTCAACGGCCAAGTTCATGATCGCGTTGCTGGGACAACGGGTGCGCGGCGGCCTTGAGATCCGAGGTGTGCCGACCTCGATGGAAACCGCGGACCTGGCTCGCGGGCAGGGAATCCCGCTGGTCGGCACGGAAGAGGACTGGGACGTCGATCTCGCGCTGGACGGCGCCGATCAGGCGGATCCTCATCTGAATTTGATCAAGGGCGGGGGCGGGGCGCTGCTCAAGGAAAAGATCGTCGCGGCCGCCGCCAAACAATTTATCGTGATGGTGGACCAGAGTAAATGCGTCCCCGTCCTGGGACGTTCGTTTCCGCTGCCGATTGAGGTGGTCCCCTTCGGCTGGGGCAATACGAAGCGGCAAATCGAAGTGCTCGCCGGCGCCGAATCCGCTCTTCGGCGGCAGGGCGATCAGGTGTTCCGCACCGAAGCAGGCCACTACATCCTGGACGTCTCTATCGGCGCTATCGAGGATCCGGCTCAACTCGAGCGCGGTTTGCAGCAGATTCCGGGCGTGGTGGAGACCGGGTTATTCGTCGGACGAACAACGTTGTTGGTCGTCGGGGGGCCTGAGGGAGTTCGTCTCGTGGCGGCATGAGCGATCACCATACCGAGGAGCCGAACGACCGTCATCTTACGCGCCGTCACCTGTTGAGCATTATCGCCTGTACCGGCCGGGGACTCTTTGCTCTTCCGCTGACCGTCCCCTGGTTCCTGAAATCAACCGCTATACCTTACGCCTACATTCACACGACGAGAGAACCGACCATGACCGATCATCCAATCGCCGACGATCCGTACCGGCTGCCGCGCCATGTCGTTCCAACCCGCTATGAGCTGCATCTCGAACCGGACCTCCATGCCAGGACGTTCTCCGGGCATGAAACCATCACCCTCCAAGTAACGAGTGATACGTCGGAGATCGTGCTCAATGCCGCCGAACTCGACATCTTCACCGCCTTGATCGACGGGCCGGCCGGTGTTCAGCAGAACGGACGTATCACGCTTCAACCCGAGCGGGAACGCTGCACGATTCGTTTTTCCATTCCGCTCGTTCCCGGCGCGTGGCGCCTCGCGCTCACCTTCAAGGGAACGCTCAACGACAAGCTGCGCGGTTTTTATCGCAGCACCTATACCGATGCCGACGGAGTCAAGCAGACCATGGCGGCGACGCAGTTTGAAGCGACCGACGCACGCCGCGCCTTTCCCTGCTGGGATGAGCCGGACTTCAAAGCCGTATTCGCGGTGACGTTGGCCGTCGATCCGGGATTGACCGCTCTCTCCAATTCCGCCGTGCGTTCGGAGGAGATCAAGGACGGAAAGAAGGTCGTCACCTTCGCCGATACGATGACGATGTCCACCTATCTCGTCGCCTTAATCGTCGGGCGACTGGAAGGAACCAAGCCGGTCCTGGTCGGGACAACCCCGATCCGCATCTGGACGGTGCCGGGCAAGCAGCATTTGGCCTCGTTCGGCCTCGACATTGCCGCCTATTCGCTGTCGTTCTTTTCGGCCTACTATGGCATTCCCTACCCCGGAGACAAACTCGACCTGATCGCGATCCCCGACTTCGCCTCCGGCGCCATGGAAAATTTCGGCGCGATCACATTCCGTGAGACGGCGCTGCTGGTCGACCCGCAACGGGCCACACGCTCGGAGCGGGAACGAGTGGCGGATGTGGTCGCTCACGAAAACGCCCACATGTGGTTCGGCGACCTGGTGACCATGTCCTGGTGGAACGGTCTGTGGCTCAATGAAGCCTTCGCAACGTTCATGGAAATGTTGGCCGTGGATAGTTGGAAGCCGGAATGGGAACGGTGGACGGCGTTCGGTGTTTCGCGCGCCGCGGCCTTATCCGTGGATGGACTGCACAGCACCAGGCCGATCGAATATCCCGTCTTGGCGCCGAAAGACGCCGATGCGATGTTCGACGTCCTGACCTATGAGAAAGGCGCGTCCGTGCTTCGCATGCTGGAGCAGTATATCGGGGCGGATACGTTTCGCGAGGGGGTGCGGCGGTATCTCCGCGCCCACGCATACGGCAACGCGGATACGAACGATCTCTGGATCTCGATGGCCGGCGCGGCGAATCACGACATTCCTCAACTCCTCAACCGCTGGATCTTTTCTCCGGGGTATCCGCTGGTTTCCGTGGATCTTGCCGGACCGTCCGAGATCAGGATCTCGCAGCAGCGATTTACCTATCTGTCCACGTCGTCGCTCCGCGATGATGCGGGGCCGGAGTCGAGCCATCAGGAGTGGCAGATCCCGATTCAATTGAAGATCGTCAGCGGCGATCGGATAGAGACGCAGCGTCTATTGCTTACCGGGCGGGAGACCGTCATGCGACTGCCGGACCGCTGGACCTCCGTGATCCTGAATGAAGGCGGGCATGGTTTCTATCGCGTCCGGTATGGGTCCGAGCTTCTCGATCGTCTCGAACGGGATGGCTTGGCGCGACTGACCGCGGTCGAGCGGTTCAATCTCGTCAACGACATGTGGGCCTCGACGCTCGCGCGCATGCTGCCGCCGGCGGAGTATCTATCCCTCACCGGTCATTTCAAAAGCGAGCGCGACCATAACGTCTGGGCCGTGTTGCTCGGATCTTTTTCAACATTGGATCGGGTATTGCCGGCGGACGAGAGGCCGCTGCTCCAACGATTCGTGCGCGATCGACTCCTCTCGGCCGCGGACGAGCTGGGATGGGACTCTCATCATAACGAGGGCGATTTGGTGAAGGAGTTGCGCAGCGATGTTCTTCGCGCGCTCGGCACCTTGGGCGATCATTCCGACACGCAGCGTGAAGCGGCGCAACTCTACGGTGCGGAGCAGGATCATCCCGGCACCGTCGATCCGAACCTTCTTCCGGCGCTCGTGTCGATTCTCGCCTTTACAGGCGATGAGGCTCGTTATGATGAATTCCTCCACCGGTTCCGTAAAGCCGCCACCCCGCAGGAAGAGCGGCGCTTTCTCTATGCGTTGGCGGCCTTTAGATCGCCCGACCTGCTTGAGCGGACCTTGGAGAAGACCCTCAATGGAGAGATTCGGACGCAGGACGCGCCCATGGTCGTGGGCGCTCTGCTCCATAATGTGTATGGCCGCACCATAGCGTGGGCCTTTGTGAAGAAACATTGGGAGGATATGGATCGCCTGTTTCCCAAGAACGGCCTTCGTCGCATGTGCGGTGGTATCGTCGGCTTGGCCACTCCGGAACTGCAACAGGAGGTGCAGGAATTTTTCACTTCAAAAAGGATCGACTTGGGCGGCAAGACCTTGCAACAATATCTCGAACACTTGGAGATCGTGGTGGCGTTCCGCCAGCAGGCGCTCGGCGCCGTCCATGACTATCTCACCGGAACGCCGCTCGCCACGTAACGGACGCAGGCCCTTTGACACGCTCGTAAAGAGCGCGGAATGGAGCCGGCCTCGAGCTACTCGTGCCGCAGGACCGCCAGCGGCCGTTGTCCCAAAATTCGGAAGGTACTGAGGAATCCGACCAGCAAGGTGAGGAGAACGGTCAAGCCTAGCCCGGTGAACAGCACCCTCGGCTGAGCCGACCACGGTAGATCGAGAATGAATCGTAACACCGCCCAAGAAAGGCCGCCGGCCAACAGTACACCGATACAACCGGCTACCAACCCTAAAATCACATACTCCACGGCAAATGATCGAGCGATCATCCCCCTTGTCGCGCCGAGCGCTTTCAGAATCACCGACTCATAAAGCCTCCGATAGCGCGTGGCGCTCAGCGTGGTCGCCATGACCAAGGCTCCGGCCAGGATGCAAAAGAGCGCGACTGCGCGCACCGCCAACGACAAACGATCCAGAATGCGGGCAAAACTGTCTAAGACGTCGCCGATGTTCACGGCCGTCACGTTGGGGAACGCGGCGACCACCGCGCGCTGCAAAGACGCTTCCTCAGCCGGCGGGACACGAACCGTCGCCACATAGGTAAACGGGGCTCCGTCCAAGGCGCCGGGCGAGACAATCATATAGAAGTTCGTCGAAAAATTACCCCATTCCACTTTCCTGATGCTGCTGATCGTCGTTTTGAGCGGTACACCTTGGATCTCCAATTCCACTGAAGACCCGATGTCCAAGCCGAGATGCTTGGCCGCCTCCTCTTCAATGGAGAGCAGAGGTTCCGTGAACTGTTGCCCCGGCTCCCACCATTTTCCCTTCACAATGAGATTGTCCTTCGGCAGTTGATCCAGAAAGGTCAGCACGTATTCGCGCGTCAGGTACCAGTTCTTCCGTCTGTCCTCTCTTCTTGCATCGTCCTGCGCTTCGGGATCGGTTTCCGCGGTGACCACCTGGCCGTTGATCGCCCGCAAGCGGGACCGGACAAGAGGCGTCGGAGCCGGTGACACCTCACCCGTTTCCTTCTGCAGCAAGCCTCTGAAGGCGTCCGCTTGGTCCGGTTGGATATCGATGAAAAAGAAGGTTGGCGCATCCGTCGGCCGGTTATCCTGCACGCGGTTGACCAGTGAGTGTTCGATCATGCCGATCGTCACCATTACCATCACTCCGACGCCGATGGACATCATCACCATGAGTGTTTGGCTTCCCGGCCTGATGATGTTGCCGACGGCCTGCCGCACCGTGATCGAAGGCGAAGCAGGAAGACGCCGGAGGAGCGACAACAGCGCCTGCGACGCGAGAATCAGCAGCAGCACCGCAACGAGCAGTCCGGCGATGAACAACGCCCCTACCTTGACGCTTCCGGCCTGCCATATGGACAGACCGGCGAGTCCGGCGGCGATACAGACGGCGGCGACCAGGCGCGGACGATCCCGCACCGCGATCGCTTTCCAGCCTGCAGCCAGCGAGAATTCCCGACGGTGACTTGCGCCCTCGATCCCCTCGACATCACGGCGAAAAATCGCGGCAGGTTTAATGGCGCGAATAGCAAGCAACGGCCATAGGCTGAACAGCAATGTCGTGAGCAGGCCGAGTCCGATCCCTTTGATGATCGGCAGCAGCGATGCGCCGCTGAGCGAGGAGGAAAATTGCACCTGATCCAATATATTGACCTCGATCAACTGCGACACAGCCATCGGCAGGACACTTTGAAGCGCGAGCCCTACCAACACTCCCGCCAGGCTTCCCACGAACCCTAATGCAAGCGCCTGCCCAAGGTACGTGAGAATGACGACGGCCGTATCCGCCCCTAAAATTTTCAACACGGCAATGCTCTGCAACTTTTCACGCAGAAACGACTGAACCGAGGCGGCCACGCCGATTCCGCCTACAAACAAGGCGGTCAGTCCCACCAATCCGAGATACTGCGAAAGCTGATCCAGGAATTGCTTGAGTTGCGGTTGCGCCTCTCGATAGGACGAGACGCGAGCCGACTCGTCGGCCAAGCGGCCGCGCAGTTCATGCTGGATCGGAGTGATCTCGATCGAGGACGGGAGTTGCAGAAGAAACCGCTCACGCACCCGACTGCCCGGCTTCACGAGTTGCGCGGCCGCCAGCCCTTCTTGAGAAATGAGCACCCTGGGGCCGATGCTGAACATGTTCGCCATGCGGTCCGGCTCTTTCTGAATCACGCCGGTGATGACGAAGACCGCCTCGCCGATCTTGATACGCGCCCCGGGCTGCATGCCCATCTGAATCAAAAAAGACTCCTGCACCAGCGCGCCGTAGCAGGCCGGCAGGCAGCCTTCCGATGATCTCGCTTCCAAAAGCGAAGCAAGGGGCGCGTCCGGGCTATGGGTCAACACACCGTAGAGCGGATACCCGGCTTCCACCGCCTTCAGCTCGACCAACAGCGTCTTGGCGCGTCCGCTCCCTTGTTCCGTCCCGGCTGTGGAAACCATCGCCGCGAGTTCACTGGCATGGTTCACGGTGACCCCTCGCTGGGCCAGAGACAGGAGGACTTCCGTCGTCCGCTCGCCGGGCTGATGCGAAAGCCTGATCTCAATGTCGCCGCCCAAGAGGCCGCGCGCTTCCCGCGTGACCGCTTGCTCGACGTTGACGCCGAACAGCGACACCGCCACGAGTCCTCCGACTCCCACGGCGATGCAGGCGAGGAAATACAGAAAATGCCGCCAGGCCGCCCTCGTCTCACGCCACGCCATTCTCAAGGAGAACATATTCACTTGATTCATAGAGGTCACAACTCAACCATGGAATCGGACTCGACCTTTCCGTCCCGCAACATGATGACGCGCTCCATCCGATTCGCCAGCGTCTGGTCATGCGTGACGAGTACCAATGTCGTGCCATAGTCCCGATGCATGCCGTCCAGGAGGTCGATCACTTGCCGGCCGGTCACCGTGTCCAGATTGCCGGTCGGCTCATCTGCAAGCAGGATGGGCGGACGGCATGCGAAGGCCCGCGCGATCGCCACCCGTTGCTGTTCTCCGCCGGACAGTTGCACGGGATAATGGTCGAGCCGCTCCCGCAGTCCGACTGAATCAAGCAACTGCCGGGCTTGTTTCCTCGCATCGGCATCACCGGCCAATTCGAGCGGCACGGCGACGTTCTCCACGGCGGTCAACGTCGGGATGAGATGGAACGATTGAAAAATATACCCGATCTTTCTTCGGCGATAGCGGGCCATCTCATTTTCCGATAATTTCGTGATATCCGTGCCGTCGATGACAATGGAGCCGGACGTGGGGCGATCCAGACCCGCAATGAGTCCCAACAGCGTGGATTTTCCGCTGCCCGACGGACCCACGATGGCCACGCGCTGCTTCTCTTCAATGGCGAGCGTGATCTCATCAAGGATACTGATCGCATGACCGCCGGCCGTCAGACGCATCGTGACATTATTGATCGCGATCATGTTGTTGGTATGTTCCTCCCCTCGACTACGACGCTGCTGTTCATATTATACTGAGTACATCATGCTTTTCATGAATGGGCGCTCTCATCGGACTCAATTGTGGCTGCTCATTCCCATTATGTTGGGCTGCGCCATGGCGGCTTGCGATGGCGAGTCAACTCGCGAGAGAAGCGATGCCTCGCCCGGCGCGAACGCCGGGCGGACTGTGGCCGATGCCGAGCCGGCTCGCTCATCGGACATGCCCGGGTCTGACAAAGCTCAGAAGGATACTCTACCAAGGATTGTCGCGTTTGGTGATAGTCTGACGGCAGGATTCGGCGTCGCCCCCCAGGATGCCTATCCGGCGCAATTGCAACGCCGCCTCGATGCGTTGGGTTACCGGTATCATGTCGTCAATGCGGGGGTCAGCGGCGAAACGACGGCAGGCGGGGTTCGGCGCGTTTCATGGATCTTGAACGGCAACCCGCACATCGTCATTCTCGAACTCGGCGGCAACGACGGGCTGCGAGGCCTCGACATCGAACAAAGTCGCGCGAATCTCGAAGCCATCATCGTCCGCCTGAAACAAGCCGGCATCATCACCGTTCTGGCCGGCATGAAGCTGCCTCCCAACTATGGAGCGGACTACACGGCTCGTTTCGAAATCACGTATCGCGACTTGGCGAGGCGCCATGGTCTCCCGCTGATCCCATTTCTGTTGGACGGCGTCGGTGGTGATCGCCGGCTTAATCAACCGGACGGCATTCACCCGACCGGCGAGGGATACCGGATTGTAGTCGAGAATGTGCTGCGGACATTGGAACCGCTGCTTGATCGACCGACAACAGGTGGGAAGGGAGAAGGGCACACGAAGGCCGATCAGCGCCCATCCGGCCTTTGAAGGGGACAGACAAGCGCTGACGGGAAACGGTCCGGAGAGAATCAGTTCTTTTTGAAGAAGGTATCGTAGACGCCGTAGGCCAGGATGATCCCGATCAACGTGTAATACATGCCCGTGATACCGCTGTAGTCAACCGGTCCTTCACCCACATTGGCAAAGGCCACGGACTGTCCCAGGACTGCCGATAGCCCGAAGAATGCCGCCATGAACCTATTCATCCTCACACCCCCTTGTAGGCATAACTATAAACAAGCCGAAGCTAAATAAGATGGCATTCTACTGAACGAGATCGGGCCGGCGCAAGAGGTTGGTGCCTCAAAATGCCGCCGGTGGAGGATTGTTAAGATTGAGAGTAGATCTTCGCTCAGAGGGAGAGGGAGTCGATGCTACTGCGACGCTTCGCGTTTATCCATCGCCCGCAGTGCAACGATGACTTTTTTGATCGTCGCAGCCAGCGATGCCAGCTTCTCGCTCCTGTCAGCCAGATCGCCGGCGATGACCCGCATCTCCGCATCCAGATGTTCAAACTGGCGCGACAGGTCTCCGGTTTTCCCGAGCTGGCTCTTATAAGAGGCTAGGTCCCGGCGCAAGTCCCGACATGTCAGTTGCATGGCCTTGGATTCATCGAGCGACACTTCCAACTGCTGCGTGAGCCGAGCCAAGGCCGCTTCCCGGCTTTGTAGTTCCGTCTCAAGGCCGACCTGAACTTCCTCACCCTCGCGGCGCCGGTCGTCGAGATTGCGGATCAGCCGCATCCACGAGGCTACTTCACCCGTCGCCGCGGCTGGCTGGTCGGGAACGGCGGTTCCCCGCTCAATCGCACGGACCGCCTGCTGCATCCACTCGATAAAGATTGTCAGCTCGCCAAGTTTGACATCCGTCGAACGGCCCGATGGAGTTTCAGGCTCGTGGTTCTGAGCGGCGACGGGCGCCTTCGACTCCTGGCTTTTCTGAGCCGGCCGCGGCTTTGACCACCGATGATATTCCAGCAATGCGGCCACGCCGTGCCGGCATAAGGGCTGTTCGGACAACGTGCAGCTGCACCGGGCTTCCAAGAATCCGTCCCGCAGTTGGATCGCCTGCTCGTATAATCCCGAGTTGCCCATGACGGCCGCCGTGAGGTGCACCTCATTGGCATCGATGATTCGGACACGATTTTCGGAGCTGTACTGTTTGCCGATATGGAAGGCGTTCGATTCAACCACCGACTGAATCATGGCCGGCTCCAATAATCCAAGCCGATCGGCGGAGCAGGCGATTTTACCCTTCATCTATAGACACCCGGCATGGATCACTGCGGCTGCGATGACCTATCGATTGTAGTCTGCCGCCGCACCGGGACCCTGTCAAGTTTCTCGCAGAATGCCTGCATCACCGAAGCCGGTATCACCGGAAGCGGGGTATCGAACGGGCTAACGGCAACGGCGTGGCGGCCCTTGGGCGCTCAACGGAGTCAGCCAGAGGTAGTCGGCAAGGCCTTCTTCCATGGACTGTCGCAACTCGGCGTTCCGGGACGGCTCGAACGATGCCAGATAGATCGTGACCTGTTTCACATCGCTCGACAGGCGACGAGCCACCCGCTTGGGAACAGGCAGGCTGTATTGGATATGGCCGCCGCCGGTATAGCTGACGATCGGTCCGCCATCGGCTCCCGTCACTCGTGACAGTTCCCACGCGTCCGCGATGGTCTTGGCCATGGCCTCGTCACGCACCATGGACGCTTCGTACATGGTTTCATAATCTTCCGGCGCCCCACCTCCATGGCATTGTTGGAGTTGGCCAAGGATCTTGTCCCGATAAAGGGGATCATCGACGATCGTCTCCTTGTCCAACCCCCACCGGCTCCAATCCGGCTCGCTCTTGGCGCCGATCAACCCCTTCTTGACCACGCTCCGGACCACCGACTTCGGGGGATTCATTGCCCGGACGGCTAGATGATGCTCGCGCGCGAAGTCCAGCAGCGGCGCGTAATCTTCAAACGACCCTCCCCAATTTTGAGTCCAGCGCGACTGCGCGAGGAAATCAGCCTGGCTTGCCTGATCGTAGTCTCCGTGCGCATATCGGTCTACGGCTTCCTGCCCGTCCCAGCCGAACATCTCAAGAGTCAGCGTCGGGTGTCGATTCCGGTCCACGAGCGAGCGAAGAATCTTCAAGGCTGCCTCGATATGGAAACGATTGTGATGTTCCTCGCCCACATACACAATGTCATAACCGGACAGATGATCGAGCCATTGATCAAATTTGACCGGGGCGCCCAGCCGGCTGTCCAGCACATCCCATTCCTTCCATTCGCGGCCGGCCGAGACTGTGGTGACCTCGTCGGCGGAGGATTCCAGCGATCCGCAGGCCGGCGCCGCAATGAACCCGTAAAGAACAGCGAACAGGATCACGTATCGTCCTGCCAGGGTTCGCCGAAGAACCTGTGCGAGAGCAGCCATGATCAGTACCTAACACAGCGCTTGATCACCGGCAAGCCGTCTTGACTCTCCCAAGGCAGGCCCATTACTGTGCCGGCTTATGTAGTCATATCTCTTTCTACTCCGGTTCGGCCTGATCGTCTCCTATTTATTGATGAGCTTCAATACTCTCACACCGGTCGAACTGGCAGAGTTTCGCCGGAAGGTCATGGCGGCACGCTCGGATGGAGGAAAGGCATGGGAGGCCTCACGCCGCCTTGTCGAGCCGGCTCGACTTCCAATCACCTTGCGACAGGTATGCGACGCGGTCTCCGCCTCGCCTTGGCCTGAGTCCCTCAAAGAGGCGGTGACGCTCGCGCTCGGCGGTGGGCACGCGACGTGGTCGAGAGAGCTTGCCGGGGAACAGCTGAAACAGCTCACGGGCCTGCCCCCGACCAAAGCGGTCCGAGCCCTCTGCCTGCTCTTCAACCTCACGTCCCGGCAAGACCCATCGCCGAGCGTGTTCACTCCTTCGGACGTGGAAGCTCTCGTCCGCGAACTCCCCAGTCCCTTCGACCTGCTGCTCCGGTCGCAGGCCGGCTCTCTGCTCGATCTCGGGGCCGGCGATCTCTCCTTCGCCCATGAGCTGGCGGCTCACTATGGACCGTTGCTGTCACGGCATGGAACGCGGCTTGTTCTCCACTGCATCGATCGCATCGATCCTTCATCCCGGCTCGGCGGCCCGCTGCACCCGGATGCGTCGCGCTTGGCAGGCCTGCGCGCGAATCCCGATCTCGAATTCCGCTATGTCGGCGATCGGGACATGTTTGATCTTGATGAGCTGCACCGTACGCAGGTCCTTGCGCCGCGCTACGACATTGTGACCTGTTGGGCGCCTGCCACACCCACGTTTGCGTATGAGCCGTCGCGGCTTGCTGATTCCGTGATCCAAGACGATCTCCGCCGGACCAAGGGCGACTTTCGCACGGTGCGCATCGACGGAGAACCGGCATTGGAAGTGCACCATCAGAACCGCTTTCTGCTTTTTCCGCCATGGAAGTTCGACATAAGAGGTCCGCTCTCCCTGTTGGGTTTGATGGCCATGCGCGGCAGCCTCTGCATATTGGGAGCCGTCGATTCTCAGGTGTTCTGGGAGACGCTTGCGCAATTGCTCGAAGATTCGCGCGCCAGGCCTGCCGATGAGCTGTTCACGCCGCAGATCCTTGCCGAGGGCTTCGGCGAGGTGTATCGGCGTTTGTCGGAGCTTCCGGTCGGAAGCGGGCTCGATCTCGGCGAGATCGCAGAATTGCGGCACGCTATTCCTGTTGTTTCAACGACCGGTGGGAGCCGGCACGGCTCTCTTCGATTCCGCCATGTGACAATCCGCCGAGGCGCCGTCTTTCCGGGCATGCCCGCCAGCAGCACCGCCAGGCTGTTCGACCGTATGACGGAGGAAACGCCTCCATGGTTTGTGACGCTCGTTCCGGAATTCTCCGATATTCCATCGACCTGATGAGCGTCGTCCGGCCTTTTCCGGTCGAATCATGTGTTTCAGAAACGCGCGAAAAATTGACCGTCTGAAACCCCTCTGTTAGACTTTCGCCATAGCCTGCCAGGTGCGGAACTTGGCCTCCCTGCGATAACCATTCCATTGTGAACGCTGCACAATCCATTCAGGCGCTGCAAGACAACATTGCCAAAGTGATCAAGGGAAAGCCCCGGGTCATTGAGATGGCGATCGTCTGCCTGCTCGCGCGCGGGCACCTGCTGATTGAAGACGTGCCGGGGGTAGGAAAAACGACGTTGGCCCACGCGCTGGCGCGCTCGCTGGATTGCTCCTTTAAGCGCATTCAGTTCACCAGCGACCTCCTTCCGTCCGATATCGTCGGCGTCTCGATATTCAATCGCCAGAAGCAAGCGTTTGAATTCATGCCGGGACCGATTTTCGCGCACATTGTCCTCGCGGATGAAATCAATCGCACGACGCCCAAGACCCAGAGCAGTCTGTTGGAGGCCATGAGCGAGGCTCAGATCTCCGTTGATAATCAAACCTATCCGTTGACCCAGCCGTTTATGGTCATCGCCACCCAGAATCCGGCTGAATATCACGGCACGTTTCCGCTCCCCGAATCCCAACTGGATCGGTTTCTCATGCGGCTGAAAATCGGGTATCCGGCGCGGGAAGAAGAAAAGAAGGTGCTCGATCGTCCCCAATTGCTGCATCCGGCCGACGAGATCCAGCCGGTGCTGACGGCGCAAGACATCCTGGACCTCCAAGCCCAGGTTGAAAAGGTCCGGATGGAAGACAGTTTGACGGAATATCTTCTGTCAATCGTGCTGGCCACCAGACAGAGCGAACTGTTCATGCTTGGAGCAAGTACCAGGGGGACGCTCGCGTTGGGTAAGGCGGCCAAAGCGCTGGCGCTCGTTCGCAATCGCGATTATTGTCTGCCGGACGACATCAAAGAATTGGCGCCGATCGTGATCTCCCATCGCATCATGCTGAACGCCTCCCGCGGCCTCCGACCCCGCGCATTCGAGCAAGCCGAACAGACGATTCATGATCTCCTCGAGAGTCTTCCGGTTCCCGTCTGAACGGACAAAGGCCATCTTGGCAGACTTGCAACGGTCCGTCGTGAACCGGCTTCGCCGCCTCTCATTCCGCCGCTCCACCAGGCTGACACCGGAAGGGACACGGTTCCTCCTGTTCGCGCTCGCGGTGGGAATTGCAGCCATCAATACGGGCAACAATCTTTTTTATCTACTCCAAGCCATGATGCTCAGCTTGGTGATCCTATCCGGCCTGTTATCGGAACTCTGTCTTCGAGGCCTCCTATTCCGCCGCCATGTGCCGGACTACATCTTTGCCAACGAACCGGTTCAGGTCTCCGTCACAATCTCGAATCAGAAATCATACCTGCCGAGTTTTTCGCTGCGGCTGTTCGACATAGTCGATGGGCGTGAGATCGATCGAGCCGCGCATATTCCGATGTTGGCTCCCCAAACATCAACCCTCGCGACGTATACGATTGAGGCCGACCGCCGCGGCCGCTATTGTTTGCAAGGCATCCGAGCCGCGACGCCCTTCCCCTTCGGGCTTTTTCAGAAAAAGGCTTTGTATCCGGATGAAACCACCATCGTCGTGTGTCCCGAACTCCTCCCGATCCCTTCTCCGATCCTGCAGAATCTGACCGCGCTCGGCCACAACCGGGCTTTGACTCGTCGAGGTCCGGGCATGGCGCTCTATAATCTGCGCGAATATCGGCCTGGAGACGACTCCCGAGCCATTCATTGGATGACGACGGCCCGCACCTCCAAGCTCATGCTGAAAGAGACCGAGGCGGAGGATCAACGAGCCGTGACGCTGCTGCTCTCCACCGTCGCGCCGGCCGCGGATGACGCGGCGTTCGAGCAGGCGGTCTCCGTGACGGCCGCCTTGGCGACGTTCTTTTACGATCGCGGCTATGCTCTGCATGCCATGATCGGGGAAGAGGACATTCCTGCCGCCGTAGGAGCAGAGCAGTATATTCGGATCCTTCGAGCACTCGCATTCTGCGGGCGGCAGGCTCCCGGCATTTCACAGCCCAATCAGATCGGTCCGCGCGCCTCCTCCGTGGACCCGGAGCCGGGCATCGTGGTGGCCGTTCTGCCGTGGACCGCGGAGGGGATGCTCATGAACCGATTCGAGGAGGCGGACTGCGTCATTACCACGACAAACCAAGGACAGCCGGCCTATGCCGCTCGCGCGGGCCTTTTCGCTTAGTTCCATCTTGCTGGCCGCCGCCGCGTTCGGCGGTCTGACGCTCGCGGCGGACCTTTCGGTCTGGATGTTATCGCTCGGCTGGACCGCCCTTGCCCTAGGCCTGGCCCAGACGGTGGTGCCACCGCCGCGCGCGCCCTGGCTCGCCGCCCTCCGGCTCTCTTCCGTGACCTGGAACATCCTGCTGGTGATCGCGTTCGTTGCCTTCTGGATCGACTTCTTATGGGTCTCCCAAGAGCTGTTGCCCGCCGGTATCCATTTCTTGATCATCTTGATGGTGAACAAGCTGTTCAATCTGCATCAACGCCGGGACTTCCTTCATCTCTACGCCGTCAGCCTTATGGCTGTGCTGGCTTCCGCCGCCATGACCGCCCATATCTGGTATGCCCCGTTCGTCCTGGCCTATCTCTGCGCCGGAGTCTGGACTCTCTTGCTCTATCACCTCACCAAAGAACGAGATGATATGGCCGCGCTCACGAGCCGGTTCGCTGGGGGGGCCAGGCAGCAGATCGAGCACATTACGGGTCGCTTCTTTTGGACCACGAATGTCATGGTAGCCGGCGCCGTATGCCTCACCATTGGGATCTTTTTCATCATCCCCCGCGTCGGCATCGGCTTCGTGCAGAAGGGAATCGGCGACAACCTCCGCACCTCCGGATTCACCGAGAAGGTCGATCTCGGCATGATGGGCTCGGTCAAGCAGGATCCCAGCATCGTCATGCGGGTGGAGTTGGCCGAAGGAGCCCCGCAGACCAACGGGCCGTTATATTTGCGGGGCATGACCTATGACCGCTACAACGGAACCTCATGGACGAACAACCTGATCAATCGGCGCAGTCTGACTGAAAAACCCCAAGGCCTGTTTACCGCTCGGGCAGACGCCAACCGATCCCCCGTTCCCGCGTCCCAGGAAGTTGAGCAACATATCCTCTTGGAAGCGCTCGATATCTCCGTACTGTTCGCTGTCCCGCAGGCGCTGACAATCGCCGGGGATTTCGTGACGGTGCAATCCGATGCGGCGGGTGTTCTGTATGTGCCGTTCCCGTCATCCGGCCGCATTCAATATCGCGTTCGATCGCGCGCTCCTCTCATTCATCCGACCGACGTTGCCACGGCGGGGCTTCACTACCCTGAGTTCATACAGCGGCAATATTTGCAACTGCCCGCTCTGAGCCCCGCGATTGCGCGCTTGGCGCAGGATGTCATCCGGAGCGGCCGAACTCCGCATGAGTCCGTCCTTCTCATCAAACGGCATCTGTTGGAGAATTACCGGTACAGCCTCGACATGGAATCGGGTCGCTCGCCGCATCCGCTCGAGGATTTTCTGTTCACGCGCAAGACCGGCTACTGCGAACACTATGCATCCGCCATGGTAGTGATGCTGCGCTCGATAGGCATACCGGCACGGCTGGTGACGGGATTCTTGGCTTCGGAGTGGAACCAGTTCGGCCGGTACTATACGGTCCGGCAGCGTGATGCGCATGCCTGGGTGGAGGTCTATTTTCCCAATTCGGGGTGGATCACCTTCGACCCGACGCCGGCCCAAGCGGCCGACCTGGCGGTACGGTGGTGGCAATCGCTGGACAGCGCGATGGATTCGATGCGTTTGCGGTGGGATCAGTTCATCATTCAATACAACGCCGCCGATCAACTGGCCGTCATCCAGGGCGTTCGAGAAGGCGGCGAGGCCTTACGCAGCCGGTTCGCGGACGGCCTGGCCACCCGGCTGAAATCGCTGATGAACTCGATTCGGGAAGGAGTATCCAAGGTCGCGCATGCCGGCCCGGGACAATCCATGGTCATGATTCTGTTGATCGGGGGAGGTCTCTTGCTGCTTGCCGGTATCGTCAAAGCATTCGGAGCAGTGAGGTCCAGGCTCGGTCCTCATTCAACCGAGCAGATGATCGCGGCTCAATGGTATGCGCGCATGCTTCGTCTTACGGCGGCGCGCGGGCTGCATAAAGCGCCCGCCCATACGCCGTTGGAATTCGCACGGCGCGTGGAGGAACAGTGGAAGGAAGGCTCTCCCCACATTCGTCGGCTGACCCAACTCTACTGCCGCGTGCGGTTCGGGCAGACGGCGATCAGCCGGGAAGATTTAGAGGCCGCGGAAGGATCACTCCAAGCATTGAGCAGAGATCAAAAGGCCACCAACTAAGCTACCATCCAACAGAGAAACCTAATTCCTGGACATTGCCTATAACTCGCCGCCTAGCCCACGGTTGCGCCGCCGCCCCAGCGGATTGGCCCCCGATCCCAGATCAGTGGCGAACCGACTCACCCTCACCCCTGGAGCCTCCAGCATCGCCACCGCCTCGTAGTTATACTCCGCTGAAACTTCCGTCGTGGGTTCATGCCCCTGCTGCGCAAGTATGGACCTAAGTGAGGTGTCCGAAAATCGGGGACAGAACCCCTTCGGTTCGTCGCTCCAGGATCGTGCGGGAAGAAATACTTGCTCACAGCCGGATGGATCGATGTACACAACAAGGTCGAAGGATTATAATCCGCTTAGCCGAGGAGGAAGCATGGGAGACAAGTCAGCTATAGAGTGGACAGATGCAACTTGGAATCCGGTAACCGGATGCACAAAGGTAAGTCCCGGTTGCAAGAACTGTTACGCCGAAAGACTGGCGGGGCGCCTCCAGGCTATGAGAAATCCACGCTACCAGAATGGATTTGAAGTCAGCCTACATGAAGACCTACTGACGCTCCCCCTTAGATGGAAGCAGCCGAGAAAGATCTTTGTGAATAGCATGAGTGATTTGTTCCATGAGGGTATCCCCGATCAATTTATTCTCAGAGCATTTGAGACTATGGTGCATGCCAGGTGGCATCGTTTTCAAATACTTACAAAGCGAGCTGAACGACTATCAGAGCTGGCCCGGAAGCTCCCATGGCCAGATAACATTTGGCAAGGGGTCTCGATTGAGAACGCTGACTACGTTTGGAGGATCGAACATCTTTTGAAGGCTCCAGCTGCTGTCCGATTTCTCTCAATTGAACCCCTGCTAGGGCCGATACCAGACTTACCTTTAGACGGGATATCTTGGGTTATTGTAGGAGGAGAAAGCGGACCAAACTATCGTGAGATTGAGGCCGCTTGGGTTCGCGAGATACGAGATCAATGCACTCACGCGTATGTGCCTTTCTTTTTCAAACAATGGGGTGGTTTCACCTCAAAAGCTCGAGGTCGACGGCTTGATCGTAGGGTGTGGAATGAAATGCCTCGAGAAACCATTAAAGCAGACGGCGTACTAACGAGATAAATCGTACAGATGTGGAGGTTTGGGATTCGGTGACACGTTGACACACTCTCCGTACCAGTGGTCTCCCAATGGTTCCCTCCCTCTTATTAAGCCGCACAGCATCACGAAGCATAAGGTACTGCGTTCGTACCTCACGGCCTATTTGCAGACTCTGGCAATCTTGCCCCATCAAGACGAGCTTCGATTGACCTTAGTAGATGGATTCGCGGGAGGCGGGCTGTACCGCCATGAAGTCACGCGAGACACTGTCCAGGGCTCCCCATTCATGTTCCTTGAGTCCGTCAAAGAAGTCGAAGCGTTGCTTAATCTTAAACGGCAGAAACCCCTGCAGATGAGAATAGACTACTTCTTTGTGGAATCAAACCCCACAGCCTATGACTTCCTTAGAGCATCACTGCGGGATAGAGGTTTTGGAGAACGGATCGGAACCGATATCAGAGTTTTCAACAGCCGTTTTGAAGACAAGGCTTATGAAATCAAAGAATTCATCCGTACGAAAAACCCCAGAAGTGGGCGATCACTCTTCGTGCTTGATCAATACGGTTATAAGGACGTACCTACCTCATTGATTAGATCAATCCTCACAGAACTCCCAGCCGCTGAGGTTATCCTCACATTCAATGTGGACTCATTCATTAACTTCGCGAGTGATTCATCCGTTACGGCGAGCCTCCTGCAACAAATGGGTCTGCCAGATGTTCTTCGCGGCCGCTCCTTTAAAGATATTAAGGAAAACGAGAAGGACTTTCGCCTCTACATTCAAAGTTGTTTGTATCGTGGACTTGTCGAAGCGTGTGGAGCCCGTTTCTACACACCCTTCTTTATACGGACCGAAGGTCATGGTGACTATTGGTTAGTTCATCTCTCTCAACATCCTAGAGCACGAGATGTCATGACGCGCGTCCATTGGTCAAATAACAACAAGTTTATCCACTATGGAGGTGCCGGGATAGATATGTTCCATGTCCTCGGATACAGTCCTGCTCTTGACGATTCTATAACTGGGCAGTCTAACCTTGGCTTCTGCTTCGACGATCCAGCGGCAAAGGCAAGTATCGAAATCTTACGAGAGCAATTACCTCATATTATTTATGCCACCCAAGAAGGGATTACATTTGGGGAGTTATTCGCCGCAACATGCAATACATCCCCGGCAGACAGCACCAAGTATAAAGAAGCATTGGCAACGTTAGCGCAAACAAAAGAAATTGAAATTATCTCTCCAGAAGGCAATCGTCGTCTAAAGTCGAGCACAATTAATGACAAAGATCAGCTCATCCCTTCAAAGCAGACTTCATTCGGCTTCTGATATCTCTTAAGCCAAGGTTTGGTCTTGCCCGTCAGATTAGCGACTGTACCGAGGCACGTCAGGTGGATGGAGCCATATCTCTTGGCCAATGTCACTGGAAGCACCGAATTACTAGTAGCGTGAAGCATTTGCTTTCTTGATTGGAGCCATAATGGGAGCGGTGAATGGATGAGAAGAAAGCAAACCGTCCGGCGCGAAATAATCAAAGACAGCCGGAGAATTGGTTCTAAGTCGCTAAGTGATTCGGTTCGCGCATGGGCTAGTCTACTCTTTCTCCATACGGCAAACGTTTATCCCGGCGACAACTTCTACTGCTCCTCCTTCCGAGCCTCGACCGCGTGATGGGACCCCTACTTTTCCCACGAGATGTCAAAGCGGCATCTTACGGCTTTGAACTGCCCTCGTTTTCCGGGAAGACGTCACAGACTCTTGATGGACAAAACGCTGATGGAACGTGCGGAAATTCCCACTGGAAGTGTCTCAGATTGTCTATAACACTGTCTATAAAGGTATGGCAGAAATGTGTTTACGCGTGCCCGCTCCACGAAATCATGGCGCTCGATCATTTGACGAGTTGTAAGTGGGAAATTTTTGGAGCGGGAAAGGGGATTTGAACCCCCGACCCTCGCCTTGGCAAGGCGATGCTCTACCACTGAGCTATTCCCGCTCGCGTCGGATGGGATGAGGAGCGGAATTCTACCGGCCATGCCCCATGGTGTCAAGGCGAGCTTGTTGTTGAGTCAGTCGGGACAAGTTACCCTAAACCGAAAATATCAGGAGAGGTCCGGCGGACCACGCGTGACCATTGCCGAGAGGAGCGGGGACGCCCACCGCGGGTTTGCGGGGCAGGAAGGCCGGAACTACCACGCCACTGTGGTCCGTGACCACAGGCACGGGAATTCCGGAAGGATCCGCCCGGCAAGCCCCGGAAGGGCCGCTCCGGAGGTGGGGAAGCGCGGGTTCCGGCGGACCAACAATTTCGGCTAGGTTTACACGTAGAGGTACAATCCATGCCAGTGTCAGGACCTCACAATTCATATATCTTCGGCGACAGACATCGCAGCCGGCCATCAACGCGAGGCGAAGCGAGTGCGGCCATTTAAGCTGAGCCCCGTCGCGAGAGGCCTATATAGAGAAACAGCCTCAGTCTTTCAGCCCACTCCGTCCTGCTTCCTTTGCGCACTTGACGCCCTCCGGGTGGTTCAGTACAGTGAGTTTTATCAATTGATTCACCGGACCACGGGGTACCCCGAGCGTGACCTCCCCTCAGCCGCCGCCAATCCCGTTTGCTGCACGCGCGATTCCGTTTGATGAGTTGCTTGCAGCGGGAAAGATTCCCGAAGGCTTGCTGACCAGCGAGTATATTTCGCAGCAGTTTGTCGAGCGCCTCGTTCATTATGTGTTGAGTGTGCCGTCCGGGAGCTATACCATGGCTCAGCTCAGCAAGTTGCTCGAACAGCTCGACCCGCGCAGTCAGGTATTTTTTTTCAAGCGCCTGAAGGAGAACAGTCCCGAGAGTCTCAAGGATTTTGCTCCGCTCTATTACGGCTTTATGAACGAATTTCATTCGCTTCTTTTTACCTAGCCGTCCGCACCATCCCGAAAAAAATCCCTTGTCCACCCCCCAATCTCGGGTATAATTAGTAAAACCTCTCATGACACAAGGAGATATATGAATCCGACCTTACAAAGAGCTGTCACCAGTTTCTATAATTTGGTCTACGAGGCCCAGACCTTCGCGACCACGATGGCTCGGATCGATACGGCGGAAACCGAGCACTATGCCGGACGTATCGAAGGGCTGAATTGGGTTCTGGATCGGTGCCAGGAACTCGAGGATATGGATACGAATTTGACGCCGACCACCCTGCAGCGGGTGCTCAGTGAAGTCAAATCCGACCTCGACCATGAGCTTTCCGTCCAGCGCAGGGAAAAGGGCCGCCGAGCCGATGGCCGTGAAGAGGCATTGACGTTCGTGGCGGATTATCTGTCCAGCCTGATCACTGCTACCGAAATCGAATCGGCCAAGACCTCCGTCTAGCTGGTCCAGACTTGCAGGTATCGGCGCCCGCGCCAATCTTCACAGAGACGATGGCCCGCGAATGGATCATCTTCGCGATCTGCCTTGGCCTGGGGGGGCATATCGCACTCGGGGTCATGCTGCACGCGCCCGACCTCTGGCCGTGGAGCAGGGCGGGACTGTATGGACTACTGTCCGGTCTGGCTCTATACGGCGTCGTACAGGTGGGACGATCGCTGTGGCGGCTACATCGCGGCGGAAGCGATGATGATGCGTGACTCGTACGCCGGACGCATTGACCTGGCTCGATGTGGCCGTTAGAATTCAAACGCGATGTCCGATTTTTCAGCCAAACGCCGAATGCCTCCATGGGCCGGGCCGATTCCATCCCGCCCCGCTCGATCCGCTCATCCCGGACACCAGCGGCCGCCCGCGCAATACGACTCGTTTAACGCGTCCCTCTTGTATTGCGGCACGTGCAAACAAGCCACACCGACCCGCGAGCGATTGCTTCTCGTGTTGCCGAGCGGCAATCTCTATGAATATCTCTGCGCGCACTGCGGCACATCGACCGGCTCCAAGACGGAGGCGGGTCAGATAGAGCCCCGCCTGCTGAAACCGTAGGCCGGTATTCCGGCCCACGACCTGGCTTAATTCTGTCGGTACCGGTGGAGGTCGGGAGTTCGTGGTTTTGGGGGATTGGCGGAACGGGGGAGCGGCAGGGATTCAGGATATCTGGTCGAGCGGAATAGCTTCGTCGATCAACATGACCGGGATATCTTCACGAATAGGATAAAGAACCTTCCCGTCTGCTCTGATCAGGCCGCCGTCTAGATTTTCGGTGACGGCTTTCTTTGCCTTGTTCTTCAGTTCCCCCTTTGCAATAAGGCCGTTCAATTTGTCGATCAGCTGGTCGTCCGCCAACGTGACCGATTGCTTGGTATCGGGGCAACAGAGGATCGCTAACAGATCCTTGGCGATATTGACTCTTCCGGTCGTTTCTTCGGCCATTGGGCACTCCTCCTCGCTGCTATCCCGGCGCGTCTTTGTCCGGTGCCAGACGATAGTCCAAAACGTGGTTTTAGATCAAGACCTTACTAACGGGAAATGCTTCTGCTATCTTAACATTAGCGCGCACGGAGGCTCCGCATGGTCGTCATCCAGAAGGTATGGCAATACTGTCTGGCCGGCTTGTTGATTCTCGTCCCGACATGGGCCACCTACCTTATCCTGGCCGCGATGTTCGTTGCGCTGGACAATCTGCTCATTGATCTGATCGGCAGGGAAGCGGAATCCTATGTGCCGGGAATCGGGCTGGCCTTGCTCATCGTTCTCGTGCTGATCGTGGGCGCGATCGCCACCCATGTGTTGGGACAACGGCTATTCATGTGGACCGAGGCATGGCTGGAGCGAATTCCTCTCATACGAAGCGTCTACCTCACGCTCAAGAGCATGACCGACTTGTTGAATTACCGGTCTCGTTTCGGACAGAGTAAGGTCGTGGCGTTTCCATTTCCGCGGGATGGACTGTGGGCGTTGGGATTCGTCATGGGCACCGCGCCCGTTCAGCTTCAGATCGTTCCGGCTTCCGAATTGGTGATGATTTTTGTTCCGACGGCGATTCATCCCTTCACCGGTTATTTGGCATTCGTTCCCAAGGAGCAACTCCGCCCCGTCAATCTGCTTCCCGAGGATGCCTTGAAGCTTGAATTTTCAGCCGGTCTTTACCGGCCGGGGGGACGATGGTTGTCGCCTTTCTTTGGTCGGCCCGCCGATGGTCTCTGAAGATATCGTGATCCGGGAGGCGCGGCGGGAGGATGCCGATATTCTCATCCGCTTCAGTGCCGCCATGGCATGGGAAACGGAACAACGTGAGTTGGATCGGGACCGCTTGCGGCAAGGGACCTTGGCGGTCTTCGACCGGGCCGACCGAGGGACCTTTTATGTGGCGGAGCACCGCCCGGATCACGCTGTCATCGGGCAATGCCTGATCACCTATGAGTGGAGCGATTGGCGAAACGCGCAGTTTTGGTGGATTCAAAGCGTCTATGTCGATACACAATGGCGCCGCCGCGGCGTGTACCGGCGGCTGCATGACAGCATCAGGAAGCGGGCGCAAACCACGCCCGGAGTCTGCGGGATCCGCCTGTACGTCGAACAGAACAACACGACCGCGCAGGACGCCTATCGGCGTGCCGGCCTGCGCCGCTCCGGCTATCTCATCTTTGAAGAAGATTTTGTTTACTCGTCCCATTCTCCCAAGGAGTCCCCATGAATCGGCTATTGCTCATGCCTCGGCATCTTGTCCGGATTTTCTCTAAGAAACTCGGCGTGTCTCTTTGCTGGTTGATGATCCTGATGCTTTCGACCGGCTGTGCCTTCATCCGCGGCAATTACGGCGAAGAGGTCCGCCAAGGAGATATTTCCGCCATTAAGAAAGGGGCCAGTACACGAACCGACGTCGCCGATCTGCTGGGCGCGCCCGATCGAATCGTAGAGGCCAATGGGCGGGAAATCTTTCACTATTTCCGTTACGACATGAAGTCCGGCACGGTCGTGATCTTTTCGAGGACCAACGTCAAGAGCGACGACGTCTTCGTCATTTTCGACAAGAACGGAGTCGTCGAGGAAGTCGTGGCCGGAAAGAAGCGGCCTCCGTTGGAGTTTCAGTTTTGGCCCTTCGGCTCCTGACAGGGCGGCCCATATGACGTTACGCGCATTTGGTCTCTTGGCCTGTCTTCTCTGTTTGACGCTCGGCGGCTGCATCCGTGGTCCCATTGCGTGGCAACGGATGAGCGTCAATTTCCCCATCAACCCGGACGATGTCGGCTTCATCGTCAAGGGGCGTACGACCTTGGCCGAGGTCGCCGAGCGCCTCGGCGCTCCGGACGAACTGCTGGATCTCCAGAGCGGAGCGGTGGCCACGTATCACTTCAGCGACGGAAAATACTTCCGTGTGGACTGGGGATGGGGCTTGCGGTTTATCGTCCCTTTCTACTCGCCGGAGATCGTCCAGTCCGGCGGCGGCGTCGGCATGGATGCGTTTCAGGTGAAGTGTGACGACAAATGGGTGGTCCAACACTATGCGTTTGCGTTTCATGCCAACTCGTCCAAATTTCGGTTCTGGCCGTTCGGCGATTGATCCCTTGAATCCATTCATGCATCGTTCTGCTCACCCCGTGCGACGGAATTGCGGCGTCGTATCCTTCCCGTTATAATCGCCCGCCATGGTTCATGTTCCGCCCGATCGCGATTCCGTTCCGGATTCCATTGCCTCGTCCACCTCGTACATTCAAGCCGATCGCGACCTCGACTTTTTGCAACGGGAGGAATTGCGCCCGTTCAGATTGAGCTTGGAGTTGCTCAAACCCGAACTGATTCAAAAAGAGGAAGGGGTCCGATCCACCATCGTTGTGTTCGGTAGCGCGCGGTTGTTGGAGCCCCGAGCGGCGCGCGAGCGGTTGTCTCAAGTCGAAGCGGCCTTGCAAGACAGCCCCGGCGATCCCGCGTTGAAGGAGGCGCTCGCCTGGGCTCAGCGACAGGTGGCGCTTTCGCCGTACTATGATGAAGCGCGGGAGTTCGGCCGCCTCGTCTCCGCGACCTGCCAGACCGATGGGCGGTGTGAGTTCGTCATCGTCACCGGGGGCGGCCCCGGGATCATGGAGGCGGCAAACCGAGGAGCCGCGGACGTCGGAGCGAAATCGATAGGCCTGAATATCATGCTGCCTCATGAACAATACCCGAACCCCTATGTGACCCCGGCCTTATGTTTTCAATTCCGGTACTTCGCTTTGCGGAAGATGCATTTTTTGCTTCGGGCGAAGGCCTTGGTGGCGTTTCCCGGCGGGTTCGGCACAATGGACGAGCTGTTTGAGACCTTGACCTTGTTGCAGACAGGCAAGGCGTCCGGGGTCGCCGTCGTTCTTGTCGGCCGGTCCTTCTGGGATCGGCTCATCAACTGGCAGCTGCTGGTGGAGGAGGGATTCATCAGCCCGTCCGATTTGAGTTTGTTTCAGTATGCCGAGACCGCGCAGGAGGCGTGGGACTTGATCGTGCGACAACATGGGGCGCCCCCGGCGCCATGACCATTACCTTTCATGGCGCCGCTCGTTCCGTGACCGGAAGCCGCCACCTCGTGGAGACGCCGGCCGGCCGGGTCCTCCTCGACTGTGGACTGTTCCAGGGGCGCCGGGAGGAAGGCGACCGGCAGAACCGATACCTGGGCTTCGATCCTCGATCCGTCCAGGCGGTTCTCTTGTCACATGCTCACATCGATCACTCCGGGGCCTTGCCTATCCTCGGCAAACACGGTTTTCGCGGCACTGTGCATATGACGGGCGCGACCGCTGATTTGACCGCGCTGATGCTGGAAGATTCCGCGCGTGTTCAAGAAAATGACTGCGCCTATGTCAACAAGAAGGAGGGCCGGTGGGGCGACGCGTGCCTGAGTCCGTTCTATGATACGGACGATGCCAAGGCGATCGTCCGCCGCTTTGTCGGGACGGATTACGGCAGAACCGTACGGGTGGCTCCTCAACTCGGCGCCTCGTTCCATGACGCCGGACATATCCTCGGATCCGCGGCCGTCCGACTGAAGTACAGCGCGCGAGGCAACAGCACCACGATCCTCTTCTCAGGGGACCTCGGCAGACCGCGCATGCCGGTGCTTCGGGACCCGGAACCGCCTCCGAGTTGCGATGTGCTGATCATTGAATCCACATATGGCGATCGGTTCCATGAGGATGTCGGGGACGCGCTCAAAGCCAAAGCCGAACGGATGGTGGTTCACGCCAGGGCTCACCGCAGTAAAATCATCGTGCCGGCCTTTGCGGTCGGCAGGACGCAGGACATCATCATGCGGATCAAGGAATTGGTCATGGAGGGCCGCATCGATCCGCTGCCTATTTACATCGACTCCCCGCTCGCGACTCGGGCCACCGAGGTCTTCCGAAAGCATCCGGAATGCTACGATGAGGAGACCTACCGCACCTTCGTGTCGCAAGAAGACCCGTTCGGCGCTCGGTATATTCGGTATGTTTCATCGGTCGAGGAAAGTAAACAGCTCAACATGATGAAAGGTCCTTGCGTGATCATCGCATCGTCCGGCATGTGCGAAGGAGGGCGGGTGCTGCACCATCTCAAGCATGCCGTTCAGGATGAGGCGAACCTCATTGCGATTGTCGGTTTTCAGGCCGAGCATACGCTGGGTCGCAAGCTGGTGGAGAGACAGGAGGTCGTCCCCATCTTCGGCATCCCTACGCCGCGCCGCGCGCAAGTGATTCTGTTCAACGGCCTTTCCGCCCATGCGGACCGCAACGGGCTGCTGGCCTATGTGCGAGGCATTTCCCCTGCTCCCGGCAAGGTGTTCGTGGTGCACGGCGAGGACAAGCAATCGCTCTCATTGGCAAGCGCGATTCAAACCGAGCTTCCAAAATCGGATGTCACCGTTCCATCCATCGGCCAAGCGTACGAACTCTAGACGATCGTGAAGAACCCGGCATCATTCCCTCGCAAGCGGCAATCTACTAGGTGCTCACCCATGTCAGGCGGCATTCCTAGATGCCAGCGCATTATCCTGTTCGCCCTGAGCGTTCTCTGCTTCTACCCGTTCGGCTCGTTGGCGATGGACCACGGCTCCGCGGGTCTGTCCGACTCACCGAGACAGCGGGCGCGCGATTTGGGGATCATCGTCGGCCGGTATCAACCGGGACCGCTCAACGCGATCACCGATGTCGCCGGCGTCAAAGTCGGCCATGTGACCCTTATTGAAGGAGAGGGCCCCCTGATTCCCGGACAAGGCCCGGTCCGAACGGGCGTGACCGTCCTGATTCCGCGTGAAGATGTGTGGCGCAACAAAGTCCCGGCCGGAGCCTTTGTGCTCAACGGTACCGGCGAGATGACCGGCTTGGCATGGATGACCGAATCGGGTTTTCTTGAATATCCGATTGCGCTGACGAATACGTTGAATGTGCCCCGTGTATCGAATGGAGTCATGAGTTGGATGATCAAGCAGTATCCGGGGATCGGCATTAGCGACGATACCTTGACCCCTGTCGTCGCCGAATGCGATGACAGCCGCCTGAACGACAGCCAAGGCCGCCATGTTTCCGAACGCGATGTCATTGCGGCGCTTGATACGGCCGCCACCGGCCCTGTTTCGGAAGGCACCGTGGGCGCCGGCACCGGAATGGTGTCCTATGGCTTTAAGGGCGGCATCGGCACGTCATCAAGGCGATTGTCCGAAGAGGACGGAGGCTACACGATCGGCGTCCTGGTCAACGCGAATCACGGTCGCAGGCCGGAACTGACCGTGGCCGGTGTCCCGGTCGGGCGAGTCTATGAGACGGAGTTATCTCCCGCCGGCGTCTCGTCCATCCGTCCGGACGAGCAATCGGCCGCGGCCGGTCCGGGAAGCGCGGAAGGGTCGATCATTATCATCATCGGAACGGATGCGCCGCTGGATGCGAGGCAATTGACCCGCCTGGCGAAACGAGCGGCCTTGGGGCTTGCCAGGACCGGTTCGACCGCGAGGCATGGAAGCGGAGATTTCATGCTGGCCTTTTCGACCGGCAATATCATTCCGCATTATCCCAAGGAGGCGGTGTTTACCATGTCGCATTTGTCGGATGCCCATATTAACCCGATCCTGGCGGCCACGGTGGAGGCGGCAGAAGAAGCCGTTCTCAATGCCCTCACCGGCGCCACGACGGTCGTCGGCCGTGATGGGCATCGAGTCGAAGCCATTTCCCTTCCGAGGCTGCAATCGATCTTGCGCGACTACTTACCAGGACCCCGTTGAGCAGGGTTTTCAAACAAGCGGATGCCATGCGCGCCTTGCATTTGTATTCGAGCGCCGCTATGCTCCTATCCCGGTTGAGTCTCGGCGGTCACGTATGAGCGAATATCATGTAGGCGGAGGGTTACGCCTGTTAACGGCGCTTGAAAAGACCGAACAGTTTGCCGAATTTTTACGAGCCCGAATGGTGCATGCGCTGGAAACACAGGACCCGACCGAACTCCATTATCTGCTCGCGCAACTCGATGATTATCATTCCTACATGTGGCGCTATTACAAGAAGCTCGCCGCCGATCGGCCGGAACGCATGAATCCAGGCGTCTAGCGATTCTGCCCGTCCTCAAACTTATAGCATCCGCAGCGCGTGAGACGTACAGATGGCCGTCACCCATTCTTCGACACCCCGGTTCGCGTCGTCGCTCACCAGTGAACGCGATCCGGTCACGGCAGCGGAGACCTTGTCGATTAACGTACGGGAACAGCTCGGCTCCTCTTCGGCCGATCTTGCCATCCTCTTTCTTTCATCTCATTATGGCGGCGATGCCGACAGTCTCATGGCAACGGCCCGCGCCGCCTTGTCTCCCGGCGTCCTCATCGGATGCACCGGAGAAGGAGTCATCGGAGCCGGACGAGAAATCGAGGCGAGCCCGGCCGCGAGTTTGTGGGCCGCGCATCTTCCACGCACCGGCCTCATGCCCTTGCGCCTTTCGTTTTCGAGCGTGCAGGATCAATTCACCATGACCGGTTGGCCCGACCGGTTTCATAGCGATCCGGATTCACCTCCTGTGTTGCTGCTCTTTGCGGACCCGTTCTCGACTCCGATGCAGGAACTCTTGCCGTTGTTGGAAGAGCGCTATCCCGGCTCGGTCGTCATCGGCGGCCTTGCAGGGGGAGGACGGGATATCGGTGAAAACCGGCTCATGTTGAATGATGAGATTTATGATTCGGGACTGGTCGGCGTCGCGTTGTCCGGCGGCATCTCCATCAAGACGGTGGTCTCCCAAGGTTGCCGTCCGATCGGCGAGCGCTATATGGTCACCAACGCGGAACAAAACATCATTCGTGAATTGGGCGGCAGGCCGGCACTGCACTGTCTGCAACATGTCTATCAATCACTGGAGGCCAAAGAGCGGGAACTGGCGCATCGAGCGTTGCATATCGGCATCGCCATCGACGAGCATCGCGATCGCTTCGAGCGGGGAGATTTTCTCGTCCGCAATCTGATCGGCGCCGATCAGGAAACGGGAGCCGTCGTGATCGGGGATGTCGTGCAAGAGGGCCAGACCGTTCAATTCCAAGTGCGCGACGCCGGATCGGCGCATGAGGATCTGCACGATCTTCTCGCGACCTGCCGGGGCGGTGCGCGCTCTCCGGCGCTCGGCGCGCTCCTGTTCAGTTGTTGCGGACGCGGGAAAGGTCTGTTCGGGCACGTGAACCACGACGTATCGGTCATCGAGGAACACATCGGACGGATTCCCCTGTCAGGGTTTTTTGCCCAGGGAGAGATCGGGCCGATCGGCGGAAGAAGCTTTCTCCATGGCTATACGGCGAGCATCGTACTATTCGAGGACGACGTTCCGGCCCGATCGCGGGTGCTGTCATGAGATATTCCGAAAGGATGGTCCCTCCCATGACGTCAGAAGAATCGGCAACCAAAGGAGCTGTTCATGAGATATTCGATCGTCCTTGCGACGGCATTGCTGTTCACCTTAATGACCACACTCAATTCGGGGGCCGACATGCAATCAGGCGATAACCCAACCGGCGGACAGGAAGTCACCACGGAATCCGGCTTGAAGTACCGGGATGTGGCGGTCGGAAACGGCCGCGAGGCCGCGCTCGGCGACACCGCCACGGTGCACTATACCGGGTGGCTGATCGACGGTAAGAAATTCGACAGTTCGGTCGATCGGAAAGAACCCTTCTCGTTTCGCGTCGGGGGCGGGCAAGTCATCAAAGGATGGGATGAGGGCGTGGCCGGCATGAAGATCGGCGGCAAACGGAAGCTGACGATTCCTCCCCAACTCGGCTACGGTTCGCGCGGAGCCGGCGGGGTCATTCCACCGAATGCTACGTTGATTTTCGATGTGGAACTGCTCGGTCTGCGATAACGCTCGTCCGGCTAGGGTCATCGATATGAAGCGAACCCCGCTCTATGACGCTCATCGAGCCGCCGGCGCGAAGCTGGTGGATTTTGCCGGCTGGGACATGCCGATCCAATATTCAGGGGTCGTGGATGAATACCAGACTGTCCGAGCGAAGGCCGGATTGTTCGATGTGAGCCACATGGGCCGCATCGGCATCACCGGACCGGGTTCGTCGGCATTTCTGCAACGCATCACGACGAACGACCTGTCGAAACTGCCGGCGGGGCAATCGCATTATTCCATGATCTGCAACGAGCGCGGCGGCATCAAGGACGATGTGTTCATCTATGCCGTGACGGCGGAGGAGTACTTGGTCTGCGTCAACGCCTCCAATCGCGAGAAGATCGTGGCGTGGATGCACGAACGGAAGACCGCTGCGGATAACTGTTCGGTGAATGATCGCTCGGAGGAATCGGCTCAATTGGCGGTGCAAGGACCTGACTCCAGGGATCTGCTTGCCGCGCTGAACATCGAAGGCCTCGCGACATTGAAAGCCCGCCAGTTTCTTCAGTCGAAAGTCCTTGGAGAATCTACGCTCATCTCTCGAACCGGCTACACGGGCGAGTTGGGATACGAATTGTATCTGCCCGCCCGTCTGGCTCAACGGGTCTGGAACCATCTCATGGAGTCCGGACGCCCGAAGGGTCTGAAGCCCGCCGGTCTCGGCTCGCGAGATTTGTTGCGGCTGGAGATGGCGTATCTGCTCTACGGCAACGATATTGATGAAGAAACCACGCCCTTGGAGGCGGGGGCCGATTGGGCGGTGCGTCTTGATAAGGGCGACTTCATCGGCCGGGATGCTCTTCTGCGTCAACAGGCTGCCGGGCCGGAACGCCGGCTGGCGGCATTTGAGTTATTGGAGAAGGCCGTGCCGCGTCATGGCTGTTCAATCCTCGGATCGGAAGCAAAGGGCAAGGCGGCGGGGATCGTGACGAGCGGCAATCTGTCGCCGCTCCTGCAAAAGGGAATCGGGCTGGGGTATGTGCCGCCGGCCCTGTCCGGGCCAGGGACTCGCCTCCACATCGACATCCGAGGAAAACTGCTTCCGGCGGCGGTCGTGAAAGCGCCGTTCTATAGAAAACCACGGACAGCGGGCTGATCGCGGAACAGGAGTGGGATTGTGACGAGAAACATCTATACCGGGCACGTCGTCACGCTCAACATCGACACCGTAACGCTTCCCAACGGCGTTACGGTCGATCTCGAGGTCGTTCGCCATCCCGGCGCCGCCGCAATGGTGCCGATGAAGGATGAGGCGACAGTGATCATGATCCGCCAATTTCGGCATGCCGCGGGCGGCTTCATTTATGAAATTCCCGCCGGCAAACTTCATCCTGGAGAAGATCCGCTTGATTGCGCCGCGCGCGAACTCGAAGAGGAGATCGGTTATAAAGCCGCTTCGTTTGTGTTGCTCTCCAGTATCTTCACCGCCCCCGGGTTCACGGACGAAGTCATCCATATTTATCAGGCGACCGGGTTGGCGCAGGGGACACAGCAACTTGATCGGGATGAAGTACTGGAAGTCGTAGAACTGCCGCTGAAGGAAGCGATCCAGAAAATTGAGGATGGGGCGATCAGGGACGCGAAAACAATCGTCGGCTTACAAGCGGTATTTATCCGAACGATGAAGCGGTAAGGCGACTCAGGAGGCCTCCCATCAGAGCTGGGAGACCTCCCGGGCCAGTAAGCCTCGCCAAGAGACTCCCGATAATTACTTGCCGCCCTTCTTCTCGTCTTTCTTCTTCTCCTCGCCGTACACCATCTGGGTGAGCTTGCCACCCTTCTTTTCGTCCTTCTTCTTTTCCTCGCCGGCGAAGGCAGGAGCGCTGAACGCGACCAACATCGCGACAGCCAACATGCTCAGCATCATCCGCTTCATAACGTCACCCCCTTCCATTCTGGTAGATTGTTTCGGAAAGCGGTGAAGGCTAGAGCAAGGGTGGTGCCTGTTGCCTATCCAAAATCCTGCTGTTATTTTTCGATAACTTATGGTGGAGCATCCGGCGAGATGACGCGCTGACGGTTGGAAATCCTGTGGCAGAATGGCTGAATCATCACTAAACCGCCCCAGCAAACGAAAAGCCGGACTCGATCCAAAGGCCGCCGGCCTTCCGGATTATATTGAATCCGATGTGCAGGTATTGTTCGTCGGCATCAATCCCGGTCTCCGTTCCGCTGCGGTGGGCCATCATTTCGCCGGGTATTCCAACCGATTCTGGAAAGTGCTGTATCGCTCCGGCTTGGTTCCGAACCCGCTCACATATTCGGATGACAGGCGGTTGCCTTCCTGGGGCCTCGGCTTGACCAACATGGTGGCGCGACCCAGTTCCGGTATCCATGAACTGACCTCCAAGGACTATGACGCAGGACGCGCCATCCTTCTGTCCAAGATAGAACAGTACCGCCCCCGAGTTGTCGCAATCCTAGGACTCACGCTCTATTCTGTCTTGTTTCCGAAGGGGAAGCGAGAGACGGTCAGGCCCGGCCTTCAACCGGAACGCCTCGCGCAGACGGCTGTTTTTCTCTTGCCCAATCCCAGTGGACGGAACGCGCACTATTCGCTTGAAGCCATGGTCCGGATATACGGAGCACTGAAGCCGTTCCTCCATCGGCCGTAACGCTTTCGGCTGTGACTCCTAACGTTGAAACGGTACCGTACCACATTGATACAGGTGACGCTTCCAGGCCACACCGGCAAGGAAACTTTGCCGCTCAGTCCCGCCCATAGTCGTCTGTGACGGACAGCATTCGGTAGTGGCCCAGTTTGCCCTCCGAAGCAATGAAGTCGGTCACCTTGATCAAGGAGTGGTACCCGCCAGTTTTTCTTTCGGATGGTCTTTGGCATCCGTCTTGCGTTACACTCAGTTCCCATTCGCTGATGTTAGGTCCAGATGTGTTGACTCTATTCCGACTTCTTATCGGTGTGACGGCGATTCTGACGATTTGTTTGCCGAACCAGGCTTCGGCCTACGATGAGGCAGTTGATCTGACAAGGAAGGCGCTGAAGCAATGCGAGCTCGGTCGGCTCGCGTCCGACCGGACCACCCGGCTCGCCCACTTCGAACAAGGCCGACTCCTGGGGGAGCAAGCCGTGGCGAGAAATGAACAATCGGCCGACGCTCATTTTTCGCTGTTCTGCAATCTGGGGGAACTTATGCGGATCGACGGCGAGGCCAGCGTAGCGTCCCTGTTCGGCTTTCGTCGAATGATGAAAGAGTTGGACCGCACCTTGGAGCTTGCCCCGGATCACTTGGATGCCCTTTCCGCAAAAGGGACGCTCCTCGTACGGCTTCCTTCATTGTTGGGCGGTGATAAGCCCAAAGGGGAGCAGATTCTCCGGCAGGTCATTCAACGAGAACCGGCATCGGTCAACGCTCGATTGAGCCTCGCCAAAAGTTATTGCGCCAATGGAAAGCATGAAGAGGCGGTGTCGCTGGCCGTTGAAGCCCTCGACCTGGCCGAAGCGCATCATCGCAATGATTTCTTGCCTGAAGCCCGTGCCGTTCTTTCTCAGCTGCGCGCTACCGCCGCCAAGGCCAACTAACAGGGAATCATAGATAGTCTCAGGCTCGCGAGAGGCCCTCATGCTCGTGACGAAGAAAGCTTGGGCTATGACCCGCGAAGGTCGTGAATCGCTCTGATCGTTCGATCCACGTCGTCTTCCAACGTCAACAGACTCGGCGCCAGGCGGGCCAGGTGATCCGCATAGGGCGTCACGCTGCCCATAATGTTTCGTTGCCGGAGACGTTCAATCACCTCCGGCGGCTTCATCCCCTCAATATCGAAGCAGACGATTCCCGCCGACAATTCACGGGACCGTGGTGTATGGAGCCTGACGTGTGTCATTCCCGCCAGGCCGTCTTTGAGCCGGTCGTTCAGCGCATGGATTCGCTCCGTTACCCGCGCCTTCCCGATCGCCTCATGGAACGCAAATGCTTGATCCAACGCCCACCGGTGCTCGAACGAATGGAAGCCGCCCGGCGTCATATAGACCGACTGGGGAATCGGATGCGGCGGCGAGTCTTTGGTCCATATATCGTAGGCCTCGGTGTTGAAGGTCGGGATAATGGCGTTCGTGAACGGCCAGGCGTTCGGATGTCCCCATACCAGCCCGGTCCCACGGGGGCCGAACATCCACTTATGCGTCCCGGCCACCAAAAAATCGCATCCGATCTCCTCCAGCCGGAAATCTTCTACGCCCAGCGCATGGACGCCGTCCACGCATAGAAGAATCCGCTGATCCGCGGATCGTTGTTCGTTCACATGAGCCACGCGATCGGCAATCTTCCGGATCGGCAACTTCAGGCCGGTGCTGCTATGAACCCAGGTCACCGCGACGACTCTCGTCTCCCGCCTCAACTGGCCGATGATCGACTCGACCAATTCATCGCTCGTTACGGCGTGAATGTCTCGGTATAGGGCGATGTGTCGAATCGCCGCTCCGGTCCGTTCGGCTCGGAGCCTCAGCGACATGTCGGTCGAGTAATGGTCGTGGACCGTCGTGAGAATCTCTTGTCCCTGCTGAAGCGATAAGCCGCCATAGAGCAATCCCAGCCCCATCGTCGTGCTGTCGGTGAGCGCGATGTCGGTGGGCGCCGCCGCGAGATAGTCCGCGGCGGCTTTGAGCACGATCGCCTCTTGCTTCGCTTCATGCTCGAGCCAATAGCCGATCGGATTTTCGTCGAATCCGCGGCGATGCCGTTCAATGGCCTCGCGCACCGGCGTCGGGTGCGACGCGAGGAAGAAGCCCGCCATATGAACCACATCCGATGAGAGAGGAAACTGGGCGCGCACCGACTCCCAGCCGGTGAACCGGTTCGCCGCCGGCTCGCCGGCCGGCAGAATCGGCGGACCCGTCAAATCGGACAACAACGAGGCGCCCAAGACCGCCCCGGTTCTGATCAGAAACTGACGTCTATGCATGGTGGACCCCATTCTCCGATTGATCCCGCATCTGTGCTCGATGCCCAGTCCGATTAATCGTTCATCGCGGCCTGTCTGTGCGCGGACGCTGCAACTGCTCGACTTCGCGACGGGAGGGGAATGATTCGTGAGCGCCCCGCTTGGTCGTGGCCAGCGCGCCGGCTGCATTGGCAAAGGCGATAGCCTTATCGAGCTGGTCGCCGGAGGCCAGGGAGCAGGCCAGTGCCCCGTTGAAAGCGTCCCCAGCCCCGGTGGAATCCACCGTCTCAACCGCAAAAGCCGGGAATGAGCGGGAAGCCGCCTCGCCCTCTACCAGCAGCGCGCCTTCTTTGCCGCGAGTGACGATGACCGATCGCGCGCCGCGTTTCACCAACACCCGGGCTGCATCTTCCGGTTCCTCCTGCCCGCCCAGCGCGCAGGCTTCCCCTTCGTTCGGGGTCAAGATATCCACCAGCTTCAGCAGGTCGGTCGAAAGCGGTTGGGCGGGGGCCGGATTGAGGATCGTCATCACCCGGGTTTTTCTCGCGAGGGTCAGAGCCATCATTACGGCGGCCATGGGAATTTCCAATTGCACCAACAATACCCGCGCGCCCGCCATGAGGGATGAAGCGCGCTGCACTTCGTCCGCGGTCAGCCTGTGGTTGCTCCCCGGCGCGACGGCGATCTGATTGGCCCCCGCTCGGTCTACCATGATCAATGCGACGCCGGTGGGCGTTTTCGGATCACGAAGGAGGCCGGTCGGCGGCAAGCCTGACGAAAGGAAATGCTTCTCCATCATTCGCCCGTTCGGATCCGTGCCGATCTTGGTCAGAAAGACCACGTCGGCTCCGGCCTTGCGCGCGGCGACCGCTTGATTGGCCCCTTTCCCGCCGTACGATTGATAGAATTCGCGGCCCAGCACGGTTTCTCCAGGTCCCGGCAAACGATCCACGGCGACGGTAAAATCCAGATTGGCCGAGCCGACCACGATTACCTTCGGCATAATCGGTCCTCGAACAATGCGAGCACCCGCAACGCGTCCACTCCCAACGCCACCTGCACGTTAGGCCTGTTCTTGTGCTCGGGCAGCAACGTCCGCCGATCCGCGATCGTCATGCCTCGCGCCGCTTCGCCTGCGGCTTCCACGTCCACATGCAACGGCTCCGGGCTGATCAGCGTCGCATCGATCGCCGCAGCCACCGCCAACGGGTCATGCAGATAGACCCGTCCATGGCCTTCAACCATCTCGGCGAAATCGAATCCTTTGCCCATCGAATCGCCGATGAATTGCGCGACATGGTCGCAAGGCGTTTTCGTCAAGGCAGCGATCCGCTGCCGATCGAAGCCGACTTGCGTCGTCACATCCAACGGGATCAATGTGAGCGGGAGGCCGGCCTGCAATACCCGCCGGGCGGCATGGGGGTCCACGAAGACATTAAACTCTGCAGCAGGCGTGACATTGCCCGGCACGGCAATCGACCCCGCCATCGCAATGATTCGCGTGAACCGCTGAACGGTGCCGGGACTGACTTTCAGCGCCAGCGCGACGTTCGTCAACGGTCCCAGCGTGATCAACGTCAATTCTCCTGAATAGCGCCGCCCGCAGTCTTGCCAGACTTCCTGCGCGGTCGGCAAGCTCGCCGGCAGGCGCGGCGAGACATACCGGCATGCCCCCGCCGCATCCAGAAATTGATCGAGGTCGCCCAGGCCGTCCGTTCCGTGAAACTGCGTGGCGGTCGCCAACTGATACTCCAGCGGGCGCGCGGCCCCTTGACCGACGGGCAATGAGGGACAGGGATGAAGAAGATTCAGGACGCGAAAGAGATTCTTTGTGGCTTGGCCCACGGGGACATTGCCGCAGACGGTCGTGAGGCCGACGATCTCGAGTTCCGGGGAACGGAACGCCAACAGTAGCGCGAGTGCATCATCGAGTCCAGGATCGGTATCGATCACGACGCGCGCCGGATGTGAAGGGCTCATGCGCCACCTGAAGCTCCGGAGAATGATGATCGGTCAGATGCCCTCACGCGGCTCGCTCCCGCTTTCTTCCCCGCCGAACCGGGTAGAGTCCGCCAATTGATCGAGCAGGGCGTCATAGCCCTCCGACTCATTGCCGGGACCCATGAGGAAATAAATCACCCATTGATCCGACGGCCCTTTCACAGCCAACGCGCGTCCGACGGTGGCCTCGCTGACATAGGACCGCAGGAGACGCGACTCCGTTCGGACGAGCGAGCCGGTCGGCACAAAAGACACGCCCTGGGATAACACGAGCGGTTGAGCCAGTTCATGCTCGACCTCGTCTGCGGTCGCCTGCGCCAATGGAAACATCATGCCCATGCTGCTGCCTTCGTTTGAAATCAGGAACGGCAGTTCGGAATCTTCAAACACCGTCGCATGCCATTGCGCGGGGACCTGGAATGACCATCCCTGGTTTGGAATCCGGAGTCTGATGCCCGCGGCATAGTTTCCGCCGGGCGCCAGATCCACCGGAGTGTCGGCGGATGATGCGGGAGGAGTTTCAGCCCACACCGGAAACGGGCCATCCGAAGCAGGGAGTAGACCCGCTCCGCCCACCAGAACCGCCATCGCAACAAGCTGGAGGCGGAACCAGCGGAGGGTGCGGCCGGCCTCACAAACGACCTTCATGGTCGCGCTCAGGACTGAGGATCCATCGGTGGGCAGGTACAGAAGAGGTTGCGGTCCCCAAAGGCCTCGTCAATGCGTCCGACACTGGGCCAAAACTTGTGATCCCGAACCCAGAGAGCGGGAAAAGCGGCCTGCTCGCGGCTATAGGGTCTGGCCCAGTCGGATGACGTAACGGCGTGAGCCGTATGGGGCGCCTGCTTCACGACATTGCCCGATCGCGGCTGGCGGCCGTCGATCACGTCTTGAATCTCTCCACGGATGGCGATCAGCGCATCGCAAAAACGATCGAGCTCCGCCTTGGATTCGCTCTCGGTCGGCTCGATCATCAAGGTTCCCGGCACGGGAAACGACACGGTCGGCGCGTGAAATCCATAGTCCATCAGCCGCTTCGCGACATCCATGGCTTCAATGCCGGACTGCTCCTTTAACGGCCGCAAATCCAGAATAAACTCGTGGGCGACCGCGCCGTGCCGGCCTGCATACAGCACGGCATAATGCTTTTCCAGCCGCTTGGCCATGTAGTTGGCATTGAGAATGGCGACTTCGGTCGCCTTGGTCAGTCCATCGCCGCCCATGAGCGCGATGTAGACCCACGAGATCGTGAGAATACTTGAACTGCCGTAGGGCGCCGCCGATACCGGACCGATGGAATTCGTGCCGCCGACGCCGACGACCGGATGGCCGGGCAAGAACGGCATGAGATGCCGAGCCACGCCGATCGGTCCCATTCCCGGTCCACCGCCGCCATGGGGAATGCAAAAGGTCTTGTGCAGATTCAGATGGCAGACATCCGCTCCGATGTCCGCCGGCCGGCACAAGCCGACTTGCGCATTCAAATTGGCGCCGTCCATGTAGACCTGGCCTCCATGCGTATGGACGATCTGGCACATTCTCCGGACCCCTTCCTCGAAGACGCCATGAGTCGAGGGATAGGTGATCATCATGGCGGCCAGACGATCTCGATGCTGCGCCGCCTTATTTTCCAGATCCCCGATGTCCACATTGCCGTTGGCATCGCAGGCGACCGCCACGACGGTCATTCCGGACATCGCCGCGCTCGCCGGATTGGTTCCATGAGCCGACACCGGAATCAAACAAATATCCCGATGGGACTCTCCACGATGTCGATGGTAGGCCCTGATGGCCATGAGGCCGGCAAACTCTCCCTGCGAACCGGCATTCGGTTGCAGCGAGATGGCCGCAAACCCGGTGATTTCCGCCAGTCGCGCTTCAAGTTGCCGGAACAGCTCCTGGTACCCGTGAACTTGTTCGACAGGCGCGAACGGATGGAGGCCGGCAAACTCCGGCCAGGTCACCGGCAGCATTTCCGCGGTCGCGTTCAGCTTCATCGTGCAGGAGCCCAACGGAATCATCGAATGCACGAGCGATAAGTCCTTGCTTTGCAGCCGATGAAGGTAGCGAAGCATCTCATGCTCCGAGTGATACCGATTGAAGACCGCGTGTGTGAGATACCCCGTCGTTCGGGCCAGAGCGGCCGGATACTCGACTTTCAGGTTACGAGCCAATTCCTGCACATTCGCGATAGCCGCGTTCGGGCCAAGAAACACCGTCAAGAGCGTCTCGACTTCCTGCAGCGTCGTGCGCTCATCGAGAGATAGTCCGATGCTTCCGTCCTCGTATCGCCGGAGGTTGATTCGCTCAGTTTCGGCACGGGCTAAAATCGCCTGCGCTTGATCCTGGTGCGTTCGCACGCGCAAGGTATCGAAAAAGACTTCGGGGCTTACGTCATAGCCCTGCCGGTGCAACCCTTCGGCCAGCAATTTTGTGAACCGGTGCACGCGGGCGGCGATCCGGCGCAATCCTTCCGGCCCGTGATACACCGCGTACATCCCGGCCATGACGGCCAGCAAAACCTGGGCGGTGCAAATATTACTGGTCGCCCGTTCGCGTCTGATGTGCTGCTCGCGTGTTTGGAGCGCCAACCGATAGGCCGTCTTGCCGGCGTTGTCACGGGACGCGCCGACGATCCGTCCCGGCATCTGTCGCTTATATTCCTCTTTCGTCGACAGAAACGCGGCGTGCGGGCCTCCATACCCGAGTGACACGCCGAACCGCTGCGTCGAGCCCACGGCAATATCGGCGCCGAAGTCCCCGGGCGGCCGCAAGAGCGTCATGGCCAAGAGATCCGTCGCCACCACGACCAGACTGCCGGCCGCATGAGCCTGCTCGACGAGCCGTCCATAATCGCCCACATAGCCGTCCGTCGTGGGATATTGAAGAAGGACGCCGCACAGCCGCCCGCTGTTGAAATCAATGGTTTTGTTCGCCCCGATGCGCAGGGTGATGCCGAGCGGTTCCGCCCTTGTCTGCACCACCGCAATCGTCTGCGGGTGGCAATCGTGGGACACGAAAAATTCCGGCTTCTCTTCCGGTCGGTTTCTGGAATGGGCGATGCACATTGCCATCGCTTCCGCGGCGGCCGTGGCCTCATCGAGCAATGACGCGTTTGCGAGCGGCAGGCCCGTCAGGTCCGCCACCATCGTCTGAAAGTTGATCAGCGCTTCCAACCGACCTTGCGCGATTTCCGCCTGGTACGGCGTGTATTGCGTGTACCAACCGGGATTCTCCAAAATATTGCGTTGGATCACGGGCGGCGTGACGCAGTCGAAATACCCCATCCCGATGAGTGAGCGATAGACCTGATTGCGGCCGGCGATGGCGCGAAGCTCGCTCAAAACATCCTGCTCGCTGCGATTGGGCGGGAGCGAAATCGGTCCCCGTAATCTGATATCTTCGGGGATCGTGTTGCTCACGAGCGCATCCAAGGACGGGAGGCCGAGGATGGCCAACATCTCCTGGATATCGGCTTCCGTCGGTCCGAGGTGGCGGCGGACAAAGGAATCGGGTACTGTAAGTAAATCGTGCTGTGACATGGGAAGATGACCGTCCTTGCAAGCGGTAGAATGAAGACGTTCGGTTGTCGATCTCGATGCTAACGTACCATGCTCAAGAGCCTTTTCCAAGCATCCGGCGGATCCATCAACGGCTCTCCGCCGCCCTCTTATCCACCGCCCGCCGGAGCCGCGACTACGGCTCTCGCCGCACTGTCCTGTCTCTCCGGATTGGAAGGCCTCGGGACTGATGATCACGCATGACGTGCTGATCATCGGGGCGGGACTTGCCGGGATGCGCGCCGCCCTCGCCGTTCCAAGCCGCTTCGATGTTGCGGTGCTCTCCAAGGTCCATCCCGTTCGCAGCCACTCGGTCGCCGCCCAAGGCGGCATCAATGCGGCGCTCGGCGACAAGGATTCCTGGGAAGCTCACGCGTTCGACACCGCCAAGGGCGGTATCTATCTCGGGGATCAGGATGCCATTGAAGTCATGTGCCGCGAAGCGCCGCAGGATATTCTGGAGCTTGAACAGATGGGCGTGATCTTCAGCCGCAATGAGGACGGCCGCATCGCCCAGCGGCCGTTCGGCGGCGCCGGGTTTCCCCGCACCTGCTATGCGGCGGATCGGACCGGTCATGCCTTGCTCCACGCCATGTATGAACAATTGCTCCAGCGCCGTGTGCGCGTATACGAAGAATGGTACGTCACGGCGCTGGTGGCCGAAGAGGGCCGCTGCAGCGGCGTGATCGCCTGGGACATGATCCAGGGCGGCATGCAGACGATCCAGGCCAAAGCCGTGATCCTCGCCACCGGCGGAAGCGGTCGAGTCTTTCATACCAGCACGAACGCGGTGATCAACACCGGAGATGGGATGGCGCTTGCGTATCGGGCCGGCGTGCCGCTCAAAGACATGGAATTCGTCCAGTTTCATCCGACCACGCTCAAGGACACGGGCATTCTGATCACGGAAGGAGCCAGGGGCGAGGGCGGGTATCTCCTGAATACGCTGGGTGAGCGGTTCATGAAGCGCTACGCGCCGGAGCAAATGGAATTGGCGACCCGTTCGACGGTATCGCTCGCCATCGGTCAGGAAATTCTGGAGGGCCGGGGGGTCGATGGTTGCGTCCTGTTGGATTTGCGTCATCTCGGCCGCGCGCGCATCCTGGAACGGTTGCCGCAGATCCGGGAATTGGCCGTTGAATTCGCGGGGCTTGATCCCATTGAAACGCCGATTCCGGTTCGCCCCGGCGCCCATTATCAAATGGGCGGGGTTGCCACGAATCAATGGGGGGAAACCGACCTTCCCGGTCTCTATGCGGCGGGAGAATGCGCGTGCGTGAGCGTCCACGGCGCGAATCGCCTCGGCGGCAACTCACTTCTGGAGACCATTGTGTTCGGGCGCCGCGCGGGAACCAGAGCCGCCGGCTATGTGGAAACAGCCACGTTTCGTCCCGTGTCCGACCACGCGCTTACGGCCGAGACCATGCGGGTCCGGCGATTACTGTCCAACGAAGGACCGTTCCGGGCGTGGGAACTCCGTGAGGAACTGGGGAAGGTCATGAACCGCAATCTGGGGATTTTCCGGACCGAGCAATCGATGCGCGAAGCGCTGAATCAGATCCGTGAATTAAAGAGCCGCAGTCCCCATGTATTGGTCCAGGATAAAGGGGAGGTCTTCAATACCGACCTGATTCAGGCCTTGGAGCTCGATTCACTCATGGAGATCTCGGATACCATCGTGACCGGCGCCCTCGCCCGCGAGGAGAGCCGCGGAGCCCATTATCGCGGGGACTTTCCCAAACGAGACGACCAGACTTGGCTCAAACATACCTTGGCCCACCGCGCCTCCGATGGCCCCGTGCTCTCGTATAGCCCGGTCACCGTGACCAAGTTTATTCCCAAATAGCCGGTAGGGCTCGGCACGGCCGCGGCTTTGCTCTGCTCTGGTATAATTCAAGGCCCCTTGTGGAGCGTTCGATGCGCGTCCTTGTCGTCGAAGACGAAACCAAAGTCGGCTCCTTCATCAAGCGGGCCCTGGAAGAAGAAAGTTACGCCGTCGATCTCTGCGAGGACGGCGCGCAGGGCCTGGACCACGCGTTGAGCGGCAGTTACGACGTCATCGTCATCGATCTCATGTTGCCGGGTCTTCCCGGCTTGGAGATTCTGCGCCGGATCAGGAAAGAAAAGATCCATACGCCCGTTCTGATCTTGACCGCCCAGTCGAAGGTCGATCAAAAGGTCAAGGGCTTGGATGCGGGCGCGGATGACTACCTCACCAAACCCTTCGCCATCGATGAACTCTTGGCCCGCGTGCGCGTGTTGCTGCGCCGCGGCACGGCTGACGTGCCGGGAGTGCTCCAAGTCGATGATTTGATTCTCAATCCGGCGACGCGGGAAGTCACCAGGGACGGTCAACGGATCGATCTCACCGTGAAAGAATATGCCCTCCTGGAGTATTTCATGCGCCATACCGGCCGCGTGCTGACCAGACCCATGATTTCCGAACATGTGTGGGATCAGGACTTCGATACCTTTACGAACGTGATCGATGTCTATGTGAACTACCTGCGGAATAAGATCGATCGCGGTCGCAGCCGCAAATTGATCCATACGATCCGCGGCAGCGGCTATATGTTGAAGGCGGATTAATGCCTCTGCGCGTCAGACTCACGCTCTGGTACGGAACGGCGCTGGCGCTCATCCTGCTGACATTCTCGATCATTCTCTACACCATCACGGAACGCAACCTTCGCGATCAGGTCGATGAATCGTTGGAAGAAACCGCCGCGGCGGCCGTTCGATCCCTGGAGGTGCGCGGCTTCCTGCCGTTGATCAATGAAGACGAACTCATGAATCAGTTCCCCGAGCTGGCGCGGATCGACAAATTTTTTCAGATCTTCAGTCCCTCCGGTACGATCACGCTGCGGTCCCCGAATATCCGCCAGCACGAGGTCCCGCTCAGCCGCCACGCGCTCGATGTCGCCCTCAGCGGAAGGACCATGTTCGAGTCCGCCAAATACCCCAACGAACCCCCGCTGCGCCTGATTTCCGTCCCGATCGTGTATCGCGGGTCGTTGCTCTACATCGTGCAGGTCGGGACCTCGCTGGAATCGATGGAGGCGACGCTCCATCATTTTTTGATCGTCTTGTGGGTCATGACACCGATCGCGCTGGCCATCGCGCTGGCGGGAGGCTGGTTCCTCGCCGGCCGGGCCTTGCGCCCTGTCGATTCCATCACGCTCGCGGCCCAACGGATCGCGGGGGGCGACCTGACCCAGCGATTGCCTCCACCGGCCTCGTCGGATGAAATCGGACGATTGACCGATACGTTCAACAATATGATCGCGCGCCTCGAATCCTCTTTTGAGCAGATTCGCCAGTTCAGCAGCGATGCCTCCCATGAATTACGCACGCCCTTGACCGTGATGAAAGGCGAAACCGAACTCGTTCTGCGGAGACAGCGGCCCGTCAACGACTATCAAGCGGTGCTCGAAAGCAACTTGGAGGAAATCGACCGCATGTCGCGTATCGTCGATGAACTCTTGTTTCTGTCCCGGGCGGATCTGGGCGAGATCAAAATGGAATGCGAGCCGGTCAGGCTGGAAGCGCTGGTGGAAGATATCCAGCGTCAAGCCGTGTTGCTCGGGCAGGAAGGCAATATCCAGGTCGTGCTCGGCCAGGTCATGGCGGCAACGGTGATGGGCGATGAGCTTCGCCTGCGGGAACTGCTGTTGAACCTCGTCGATAATGCGGTGAAGTATTCCCACGCCGGCGGGACGGTCCAGATCAGTCTGACCGTGGCGGAACATCAGGCCCGCCTGGCGGTCACGGATCAAGGCATCGGATTTCCCTCCGACGTGCATAGACGGATTTTCGATCGATTCTATCGGACCGATGAAGCGCGAGCCCATAACAAGAAGGGCACCGGTCTCGGGCTGGCCATTTGCGCCTGGATCGCCGAAACCCACAAGGGCCATATTGAAGTGCAAAGCGAGGTGGGCAAAGGCGCCACCTTCACCGTCATCCTTCCACTTGCCGCAGCTTAACATCTTTTAATTTTCAGCTAATCCCCCTCTCATCGCCGGTTGCTAGGGTACTTCTGTGTCGGCCAAGAGAACCGGCCGATCTTGGACCCTATTCGTTCACCATCAGATGGAGGAGTTATGAAGCGAGTGGCTCAGTACACAGCAGGAGGATTGGCCGGCATGGCGCTCTTGAGCCTGGCCTTGATTTCGGGACAGGTCTCCTTTCCCGCGTCTCACGCATCGAGCGAGACCGCGCAAGCCAATTCCACCGGCGTCCAGCCGGTCGCGCCGGCGCCGGGAGAGGGCTTTACCGCGGTCGCCAAGTCCGTCACACCGGCCGTCGTCAATATTACGACCGCCGCGGCTGAAACGGTCTCCGGCGCCCCGAACTTCCGAGACCGGATGGAGGAATTCTTCGGTATGCCGGGCGATCCCTCCGGACCCCGCAAGCATCGCGGGCCCAAGATGCCGCGCGAGCACCAGCGCAGCGGGATGGGCTCGGGCGTCATCGTGACGAAGGACGGCTACATCCTGACGAATAATCATGTGGTGGACGGCGCGAAAGAGCTTGCCATCACGTTGCCGGACAAGCGTGAATTCAAAGGGAAGGTCGTCGGAGCCGATCCCAAAACCGACTTGGCGGTGGTGAAGATCGACGGAGACAATCTCCCCATGATCCCCTGGGGTGACGCATCCAAGCTCCAGGTCGGCGAGTACGTCTTAGCGGTCGGCAATCCCTTCGGTCTCAACAGCACCGTGACGCTTGGGATCGTGAGCGCCTTGGGACGAGGCCGCATGGGGATCACGCAGTATGAGGATTTCATTCAAACCGATGCCGCGATCAATCCCGGCAACTCCGGTGGAGCGCTGGTGAATACCAAAGGAGAACTAGTCGGCATCAATACGGCGATCTTCTCGCAGACGGGCGGCTATCAAGGAGTCGGCTTTGCCGTCCCGACCAGCATGAGCAAACCGGTGTTCGAAAGCCTGGTGAAGCACGGCAAGGTCGTGCGCGGCTATCTGGGGATCGGCATTCAGGACTTGAATCAGGATCTCACCAAGTCGTTCGGCTTGAAGGATTCCAAAGGCGCCCTGGTCAGTGATGTGAAAGAAGACAGCCCGGCCGACAAAGCCGGCATCAAGCAGGGAGATGTCATCATCGGCTATGACGGATCGCCGGTCGAAGATGCGGGGGCGTTGCAGCGGTTGGTGGTGAAGACCCCCGTCGATGCGAAGGCCGTGATCAAGGTTTTGCGCGACGGCCATGAGAAGGAGTTGACGGCGAGAATCAGCGAATTGCCGGAACCGACACAGGTCGCCAAAGCAGGCGGCGAAGAGGGCGATTACGGCCTCGCCGGCCTGGCCGTGCAGGACCTCGATCGCGACACCGCGCAGGAATTGGGACTCAAAGGCAAGGTTCAGGGAGTCGTGGTGACCGGCGTGGAGCCGGACAGCGGCGCGGACCGAGCCGGTTTGATGCCCGGCGATGTGATCCGCGAGATCAATCGGAAGCCGGTCAAGTCCGTGCAGGACTACGAAAAGGCCGCGTCATCGTTGAAGAAGGGAGAGAATGTGCTGATGCTGATCAATCGGCGCGGCGCGTCTCTGTTCTTGAGCGCCAAAGTGTAGGAACCGTCAGGCAGTCAGGACGGGGCTGCCGCTGGTCGTCAGCGGTAGCCCCGGTTCGTTTTCGACGGATGCAGGAGGGAGGGATCGACTGTTGTCCCTGAACGTGGTCTTCCGGTCGCCACAAGATCATACCCGACGGCATCGTTGACCGTGACTTTGATGAATTCGCCTGGCCGTCCGGCATCCTTCGATACGAGCACCACGCCATCGATTTCCGGTGCGAGCCCCTCGTGCCGGGCCTCCAGTAGATCTTCGCTCTCATCCGACCGGCCGTCGATCAGCACTTCGAGTGTCCGGCCGATGAAGTCGCGGCCTTTCGCCGCGGCAATGTCATCCTGAACCGCAAGCAATTCGTTGCGGCGCTCGTCCATGACGCTTCGCGCAACTTTTTCATCATGACCGACGGCGGCCGTGCCCTCTTCATCCGAATAAAGGAACGCCGCCACGCGATCGAATTCGGTCTCCTCTACAAACGCCCGCAATTCCTCGAAGGCTTTGTCCGTTTCGCCGGGATAGCCGACAATGAACGCGGTGCGGAAGCTCACTCCGGGAATCCGCCGCCTGATGCGCTCCACGAGCGCGGTGAGCGCGGAGCGATCGCCGATGCGGCGCATGCGTTTGAGCATCCCGTCGTTAATATGTTGAAGCGGCATATCGATGTATTTCGTGATGGACGCTTCACCGGCATAGAGGTCCAGCAATTCATCGGTGACCTGTTGGGGATAAAGGTAAAACGGCCTGATCCAGTTGAGTCCCTGGATCTTCACCAATTCCCGTAACAAGGATACCAACCCATGCCGTATACCCAGATCCACGCCATAGTTGATCGTATCCTGTGAAATCAGATTCAGTTCTTTCACCCCTTCATCGACGAGCCGTGTGGCTTCGGCGACGATGGACGCAATCGGACGGCTGCGCTGCTTTCCGCGCATGATCGGGATCGCACAGAATGAGCAGGTCCGGTTGCATCCCTCGGCAATCTTGACGTAGGCGCTATGCGATGATCCGAGACGGATCCGCGGCGCGAGCTCGTCGTACAAATAAGGCGGAGGACTGATGAAGGTCCGCTGTTCCGGCTTCGAGGACTTGAGGAGCGATCGGGTGATGTCAGCGATCTTGCCGAATTCCCCGGTGCCCACCACACCATCGAGTTCGGGAAGTTCAGCCAACAGCTCTCCCTGGTAGCGCTGGGCCAGACAGCCGGCGGCGATCAAGACGCGGCAGCTCCCGCGCTTCTTGAGGCGGCCGTGTTCGATGATGCTGTTGATCGATTCCTGCTTGGCCTCTTCGATGAATCCGCAGGTATTGATAATGACGACCTCGGCGTCTTTCGATTCGCCGGTCAGCTCGAATCCCGCCGCCACCAAGACTCCGAGCATCACTTCGGAATCGACCTGGTTCTTGGAACAGCCAAGGTTCACGAAGCCGATCTTGGTCTTGTGCCGGCTGGACGCCGGACGCGGCGTGATCAAATGATTCGACATGACTGGCCAGTCTACGAGAGGGTTGAAAAGGGTGTCAATCGCCGTCCGGGTCCTGGGGAGTGGGCCGGTTTACTTTTCAGTCATGCCCGCGAAGCTTGTCCTCGCGGAAGCGGGGAGCGGGCAGGGAAGGCCTTGGCTGGATTCCCGCTTCCGCGGAATGACCGACTTCAGTGCTTCTGATGGCAAACTGACTCACTACCCCGGACTCTTGATTCGATCGAGCGATTCACTTACAGTCTGGTGGATCCAGGCTTGTGACCTGTTTCTTTTGACTTGTGACTGTCACTCACATGATCCGCACGTTCCAAGGCGTCAAACCGACCGTTCCTGCGTCCTGTTTCATTGAAGAAACCGCCGTCATCATCGGCGATGTGGCCATGGGCGTGGACTGCAGCGCCTGGTTCCATGCCGTCATTCGCGGCGACGTGAATTACATCCGTATCGGCGACCGCACCAACGTTCAAGACCTCTGCATGCTGCATGTCACCCACGACACGCACCCACTGGTGATCGGGTCCGAGGTCACTATCGGCCATCATGTGGTCTTGCATGGCTGTACGATTCAGGATCGCGTCCTGGTTGGAATGGGCGCCATCATCATGGACGGGGCCGTCATCGGGGAGGACTCGGTCGTGGGCGCCGGCGCTTTGGTGACGGAGGGAATCGTGGTGCCGCCCAAAAGCTTGGTGCTCGGCTCACCGGCCAAAGTGAAGCGTCCGGTCAGCGAGAAAGAATTGGCCTGGATCAAGGAATCGGCGCAGAACTATGTGAACTATGCCAGGCAATATATGAATGGGCCGGAGAAGCCCCGCCCCGGCTTCTGGGTCTGATGTTTTGGTCGTCGGCGACTCGTCGTCACAATCTATGGTTGTGCATCTGTGTCTCGCGCAGAGGAGTCGGATGCCTCCCGCCTCTCGGAACGACCCTTCCGGGTCTTGCCGTGCGGAATTCCTGCCGCCTCACCGACTCGGCGGCGCGCACAAACGTGATGCTCTTTACTCATCGCATCGTGCGCCCTTCCGGAATTCCCGTGGCTATGGTCGCAAGCGACCACAGTTCCGTGGTCAGTTCCGGCTTTCCTTCACAGCAAGACCTCGATGGGTACCCCGTTCCTCCGGCGAAGTCGGCATCTCAACTCCTCTGCGCAAAAGGTCCAACCTATCATCCCACTCTGACGAAGCAGACGGGATCGCCGACGGTGGCGGTGGGATACTGCTTGTCCTGGAGGGCATATGAAATGGCTCGGCGGTGGCACCACTCAGCGATCCACTGCACCTCCTCGGTGGTCGTCGTGACCCAGCCGGGCTGGCGCAATTTTCTCAAACATTGGTTCACGAGCCGCCGCACGATCCGCCGCTCTTTTTCGAACCGCTGATGATTGAAGGTCAAGGGCGTCGCTCGACCATAGGACAAAGCCGCAAGATCGGGAAATCGTTCCGGGTCATTCAACACGCTGACAATCCAGAGGTGATCATATCGCCCTCGCGCAGATCCGGCGTCGCCTCGCAGGAACCGCAACCCGGTCTGGCTACAGGCTCGATTCAACACCGAGACTTCTTTCCCCCGGAGATTGTAAGCATCGACTGTCCGCTTCAATTCCAGGATCTCCATCATCAGCGGCGGAATTTCCGGCACGCCGGCGCCGACGTAGAGACTGCGTCCTCCAAGGGTCAGCTTCTTCCGTAGCGCTGCCGCGATGGTGCCGCCTCGCCTCCGGCACAGCCCTCGCTTGGCCTCCCAGAATTCATCTCCACCCTCATCACAATAGACCGGTCCCAGCGCGGCATAATCCAGGCGGCGAAAAATCTCGGCGATTCGCTGTTGGGTCTTCCGATGTAATCGTTGGGTCATCACGCCAGGAGGTACCGGCCTGATTTTCTTGTGCCGATCCGGCGCACGACACCTGCCTGAAGAAGCATGTTTAGCAAATCCATAGATCGGTCAAACGTAGGTAAAGTTATAAGTCAATCAGGCCGCTAGACCGGCGGTAAGGGATCGAAAGGGCAAGCTGAGAGAATAGCGGGAAGATATCTTGCAAGGATAGACGTTTCTTTCACGAACGGCTCTCGACCAACCGAGCATGGGTGATATCACGATTGCTGACCGGGCGCACTTGGGACCGAAGCACTGTGGCAACGGCGGCGGTTTCGCCATCGAGAGTAAAGAATTCAACCTCAAAAGCCTCACCCTCCCCATGGATGTGAACGACGGTGCCCACATCGCCCGATTGGAGGCCATCCTTGGGAAGATCGCTGGTCAAGACAATGCGTTCGTGTTCTCTAATCATCGCTGTCCCCCGATCGGATAAGCCGTGATTAATCGGGCCGTTGTACCGCTCTGCCTCAGTAGCCAGACCGTGCGTATCAGCGGATTTCGTCGATCCGGTGTTTCCAGTGGACCGTCTACAGCATAGCGCGTACCATATGAGGATTCTACTACTCTGATGACTTTTCCACTTGCGCCGTGTTTCCGTAAGGCATCAGCCAACTCCCGCCACTGCGGCACAGTGAAGCCAAATCGACTGAAGAATTCTGCCTTCGTACTTCCATCAGGATGTGTCGCGGCAAGCAAATACTGTGCAATCTTTTCTCGGTCGACCAATAAATCCTCGACATCCGGAATCTTCATAGCTTCTCTGTGAGAGATGCGCCACTCACACTCCGTAGTCGTTCTGCCAGCCGCTCGTAATCACCCAGATGAGCCTTCATGAGGCTCTTCCAGAGCTTGCCGTGATTAGGGACGGAGAAATGGAGCAATTCGTGCACAATCACGTAGTCTCCGATCTTTCGATCAAGAACGACCAGCTCAGCATTAAAGTTTAGATTGCCGCGGGTGGAACAC